>NZ_JAFMSX010000001.1 GCF_017916425.1 Nocardioides sp. SYSU D00065
TAAGAGCCACATCCCCTGACTGAACAAAACTGACATCTGTCAGAATCATTGTCAAAGAAACCGCGACCATCACCAGCACCCACCCACAAGGAGCAGACACCAGAAACAGCCAACGGGGCATAACAAACTAATTCGTCGACTAATCAAACACACTGTTGAGTTCTCAAGAATCAGACGCACCCGTTCCTCGCCGGCTTGGCCGGCTCGGTCGCGGGGCAACCTGCAGAAACTTACCGGGCGCTTGGCTCGCAGTCAAACTCGCGGGCTTCGTGCTTCGGTGGTCGGTGCCGGTTTCCGCCTCAGCTGACCTTCTGGCCAGGAGGCGGCGCCACTTGCAGCGACGAGAAGAACTGTAGACCCTTCCCCGGACACATGCCAAACCGGGGGTGGCCGGAAGACAAAGTCGCAGGTCAGCGGCCTGTACGGCGCGGCGCCGCCGGTCGGTACGTGCTGACGGTCGGGTCGTCGGTGATCCAGAATCGCCAGGGCCGGTCCGCCGCGTGGCGAAGACCGACTCGGGGTCCGGTGCTGATCGAGGCCGGTCGCTCCCCCGGCGCCAGTGCCGGACGCACGCCGTTGTGCGTGAGGTCGATGCCCATCGCCCGGCACAACCGAGCCGGCCCGCGCGCGAGCTCGCGGTCGGTGCTGCCGGACCGACGCCCGCGCGCGACCTCGAGGCCGTCCACCACCTCGCCGGCGCGCAGCAGCACTGCTCCGGGATCGCCGGCCGGTCCGGTCACCAGGTTGGCGCAGTGGTGCATGCCGTAGACGAAGTAGACGTAGAGGTGCCCGGGCGGTCCGAACATCACCGCGTTGCGCGCGGTCTGGCCGCGGAAGGCGTGCGATCCGGGGTCGGCCGGACCGGCGTACGCCTCCACCTCGGTGAGGCGCACCGAGACGTCCCCGTGGGTGAGCACCGCACCCAGCAGGCGTGGCGCGACCTCGACCGGGTCGCCCTCAGCCCAGGCGGGCACGGTGCTCCGAGCTGGCGGTGCGCAGCTCGTCGAGCTGCCCGCGCACCCGCGCCGGTGCGGTCCCCCCACGCCCCGAGCGGGAGGCGACCGAGCCCGCCACGGTGAGCACGGAGCGCACGTCGGGGGTCAACGCCGGTGAGATCGCCGCCAGGTCCTCGTCGCTCAGGTCGGGCAGGTCGCAGCCGAGGTCCTCGCAGCGGCGCACGCACGCGCCGGCGAGCTCGTGCGCGTCGCGGAACGGCACGCCCTGGCGCACCAGCCACTCGGCCACGTCGGTCGCCAACGAGAATCCCTGGGGAGCGAGCTCGGCCATCCGCGCCCCGTCGAACGTCAGGGTCGCGACCATGCCGGTCACCGCCGGCAGGAGCACCTCGAGCGTCGAGACGGAGTCGAAGACCGGCTCCTTGTCCTCCTGCAGGTCGCGGTTGTAGGCCAGCGGGAGCCCCTTGAGCGTGGCCATCAGTCCGGCGAGGTTGCCCACGAGGCGACCGGCCTTCCCGCGGGCGAGCTCGGCGACGTCGGGGTTCTTCTTCTGCGGCATGATGCTCGAGCCGGTGGACCACGAGTCGTGGAGCGTGGCGAAGCCGAACTCGCGCGTCGTCCAGAGGATCACGTCCTCGGCGAGGCGAGACAGGTCGACCCCGACCTGCGCGGTGACGTACGCGAACTCCGCGGCGAAGTCGCGCGCGGCAGTGCCGTCGAGGGAGTTCGCCGACGAGCCGGTGAAGCCGAGCTCGGACGCCACCGCCTCGGGGTCGAGACCGAGCGTCTGTCCGGCGAGCGCCCCGGACCCGTACGGCGAGTCGCCCGCGACGCGGGCGTCCCAGTCGCGCAGCCGCTCGACGTCGCGCACCAGCGGCCACGCGTGCGCCAGCAGGTGGTGCGCGAGGAGCACCGGCTGCGCGTGCTGCAGGTGCGTGCGCCCGGGCATCACCACGTCGACGTGAGCCGCCGCCTGGCTCGCCAGCGCGTCGACGAGGTCGAGCACGAGCAGGGAGACGGCTCGGGCGTGGTCGCGCAGGTAGGCGCGGAACAGCGTCGCGACCTGGTCGTTGCGTGAGCGCCCGGCACGCAGTCGGCCGCCGACCTCGGGTCCGACCTCGTCGAGGAGCAGCCGCTCGAGCGCGCCGTGCACGTCCTCGTCCGACTCGGCCGGCTGCAGCGCGCCCGCGGCGTACCGCTCCCCCAGCACCGACAGCCCGCGCAGCAGCTCGGCGTGGTCGCCGTCGCTCAGCAGGCCGGCCCGGTGCAGGGCGTTGGCGTGAGCGCGCGAGCCGGCGAGGTCGTAGGGCGTGAGCTGCCAGTCGAAGTGCGTCGAGCGCGACAGCGCCTGGAGCTCCGGGGACGGCCCGCTGGCGAAGCGGCCACCCCACAGCGACCCCTCGTTGGTGGTGCCCCGGCTGTCGGGGTGTGCGTCAGGCATCAGTCGGTCCCGAACTCCATCGCGGCGTGCTCCAGGGCGGTCTCGTCGGCCGATCCGTCGACGGCCGGGTTGTCGGTGATCTTGTCGTAGCCGCCGGACTCGATGGCGCCGAACAGGGTGCCGTTCTCGACGAGCACCTGGCCCTGGTCGAGCGGCTGGGCGGCGTACAGCTCGAGCTTGGCGCGCGAGTCGGCGATGTCGAGGTTGCGCATCGTGAGCTGGCCGATTCGGTCGGTCGGCCCGAAGGCGGCGTTCTCGGTGCGCTCCATCGACAGCTTGTCGGGGTGGTAGGAGAAGGCTGGACCGCGAGTGGCGAGGATCGAGTAGTCATCGCCACGACGCAGACGGAGGGTGACCTCGCCGTCCACGAGCGAGGCGATCCACCGCTGCACCGACTCGCGGATCATCAGCGCCTGCGGGTCCAGCCAGCGGCCCTCGTAGAGCAGCCGGCCGAGCTTGCGGCCCTCGTTGTGGTACTGGGCGACGGTGTCCTCGTTGTGGATCGCGTTGACCAGGCGCTCGTAGGCGATGAACAGCAGCGCCATGGCGGGCGCCTCGTAGATGCCGCGGGACTTGGCCTCGATGATCCGATTCTCGATCTGGTCGGACATGCCGAGGCCGTGGCGCCCCCCGATGGCGTTGGCCTCGTGGACCAGTGCGACCGGGTCGAGGCGCACACCGTTGATCGACACCGGACGTCCCTGCTCGAAGCCGATCGTGACGTCCTCGGGCTCGATCGCCACCGAGGGGTCCCAGAACTTCACGCCCATGATCGGCTCGACCGTCTCCAGGGACACGTCGAGGTGCTCGAGCGTCTTGGCCTCGTGGGTGGCGCCCCAGATGTTGGCGTCGGTCGAGTACGCCTTCTCCTGGCTGTCGCGGTAGGGCAGGCCGTGCTCGGTCAGCCACGCGCTCATCTCGTGGCGACCGCCGAGCTCGGTGACGAAGTCGGCGTCGAGCCACGGCTTGTAGATGCGCAGGTCGGGATTGGCGAGCAGGCCGTAGCGGTAGAACCGCTCGATGTCGTTGCCCTTGAAGGTGGACCCGTCGCCCCAGATGTTGACGCCGTCCTCGTGCATGGCGCGCACCAGCATGGTGCCGGTCACGGCACGCCCCAGGGGCGTGGTGTTGAAGTACACCCGGCCGCCGGAGCGGATGTGGAACGCGCCGCACGCCAGCGCCGCGAGGCCCTCCTCGACCAGCTGCGAGCGACAGTCGACGGCGCGCGCCAGCTCCGCGCCGTACTGCAGCGCGCGGGACGGCACGCCGGAGATGTCCGGCTCGTCGTACTGGCCGATGTCGGCGGTGTAGGTGCAGGGCACGGCGCCCCGGTCGCGCATCCAGGCGACCGCCACCGAGGTGTCGAGGCCGCCGGAGAACGCGATGCCGACGCGCTCGCCGATCGGGAGGGAGGTGAGGACCTTGCTCACTGGTAGTCCTTGTCAGAAGTGTCGGTGTCGGTGGAAGGGTCGGCGTCGGCCCGGGGTGCGGGGGTGGCGTGGTGCGGGTCGTTGGCCAGGTCGAGGAAGCGCCGGACGAGCGCGTCGCCCCCCGTCGGGTCACGGCCGATGACCAGGACGGTGTCGTCGCCGGCGATCGTGCCGAGGATGTCACCCAGGTCGGCCTTGTCGAACGCGCTGGCCAGGAACTGCGCCGCGCCGGGCGGGGTGCGCAGCACGACCAGGTTGGCGCTGGCCTCGGCGCTGACGAGCAGCTCCGCGCACAGCCGGGCCAGGCGGTCGCGACCGGCGGCGCTCTCGCGGGGCGCGGAGACGGTGCGGTCGCCGCCCTCCCCCGGCACGGCGTACACGAGCACGCCGTCGGCGCCGCGCACCTTGACTGCGTCGAGCTCGACGAGGTCGCGGCTGAGCGTGGCCTGGGTGACCCGGACGCCGTGGTCGGCCAGCAGGTCCGCGAGCTCGGTCTGCGAGCGCACCGGGTGTGCGGTGACGATGTCGATGATCCGCTGGTGCCGGGCACTCTTGGTGAGAGGCGTCACGGCGGTCACGATCGCTCCAGGAGCCAGGTGAGCACGGCCTTCTGGGCGTGGCGGCGGTTCTCCGCCTCGTCCCACACCACCGACCGGGGCCCCTCGATGACGTCCTCGGCGATCTCCTTGCCCCGGTAGGCCGGCAAGCAGTGCATGACGATCGCGTCGGGCTCGGCGTGCGCCAGGAGGTCGCCGGTGACGGCGTACGGCGGGAAGATCCGCAGCCGCTCGCCGGACTCCTCCTCGCGGCCCATGCTCACCCACGAGTCGGTCACCAGGACGTCAGCGCCCTTGACGGCCTCGACCGCCTCGGCGGTCAGCTCGACGGAGCCGCCGGTGTCCTGGGCGATGTCGCGGGCACGCGCCAGGACGTCGACGTCGGGGCTGAACCCGTCGGGGGCGCCCACCACGACGTGCATGCCTGCGGAGGCGCCGGCCAGCACCCACGAGTTGCCCATGTTGCAGGCGCCGTCACCGACGAATGCGACGCGGACGCCGGCCAGGCGGCCCTTGTGCTCGCGGACCGTCTGCAGGTCGGCCAGCAGCTGGCAGGGGTGGAACTCGTCGGTGAGCGCGTTGAGGACGGGTACGCCGGCGTACTCGGCCATGGTGGTCAGGTCGTGCTGGTGGGCGGTGCGCCACACGACGGCCGCCGCCTGCCGGCCGAGGATGCGAGCCACGTCCTCGACGCCCTCGCGCGACCCCATCGCGGCCAGGCCGCCGTCGACGGTCATCGGATGGCCGCCGAGCTCGGCGATCCCGGCCGAGAACGAGACCTGGGTGCGCAGGGTGGGCCGGTCGAAGACCAGGGCGACGGTGCGGGGGCCGGTGAGCGGCTTGTGCTCGAAGGGCTCGGCCTTCATGGCGTCGGCGAGGTCGAGGACCTCGATCAGCTCGGCCGGCGACAGGTCGTCGTCGCGCAGGAAGTGGCGGGTCATGGGGTCTCCCGGGTCGAGCCGGCGGCAGCGCGGGCGGTGTCGAGGATCGCGGGCAGGGCCGCGGCGAAGGCGTCGAGGTCGTCGCGGGTGAGGACCAGCGGCGGGACGAACCGCAGCCGCGTCGGTCCGGTGGCGTTGAGGATGAAGCCGGCCTCGCGGGCGGCGACGACCGCCTCCGCGGCGTACGGGCCGTCGAGCTCGGCGCCCCGCATCAGCCCCGCGCCGGTGACCTCGACGACACCTGCCTGCTGCGCCAGCAGGTCGGCGAGCTGCTCACCGCGCTCGGTCGCCGCCTCGAGCAGACCGTCGGCGTCGAGGGTGCTGAGGACTGCGAGGGCCGCCGCGGAGGCGACCGGGTTGCCGCCGAAGGTGGTGCCGTGGTTGCCCGGCTGCAGCAGAGTCGCCGCGGTCCCGCGGGCCACGGTGGCGCCCACCGGGATGCCGCCACCGAGACCCTTCGCGAGCGTGACGACGTCGGGGTCGACGCCGTCGAGGAGCTGGTGGGCGAACCACGTCCCGGTGCGGCCGATGCCGGTCTGCACCTCGTCCAGCCACAGCAGCGCGCCGTTGTCGCGGGCGATGTCCTGCGCGGCCGGCAGGTAGCCCGAAGACGGTACGACGACCCCAGCCTCGCCCTGGATCGGCTCCAGGACGACCGCGGCGACGGTGTCGTCGACGGCGGCGGCGAGCGCGGCCACGTCGTCGTAGGGCACGAAGGTCACCTCCCCGGGCAGCGGCTCGAAGGGCTCGCGGTAGGCGGCCTTGGACGTCAGCGACAGCGCGCCCATGGTGCGCCCGTGGAACGAGCCCTGGGCCGCGACGACCCGCGTGCGACCGGTGCGGCGGGTGAGCTTGAGCGCCGCCTCGTTGGCCTCAGCGCCGGAGTTGCTCAAGAACACCCGGCCGTCGCTCCATCCCAGGAGCCCGAGCAGCCGCTCGGCCAGCGCCACCTGCGGCTCGGTGGCGAAGAAGTTCGACACGTGGCCCAGCGTGGCGAGCTGGGTGGTCACCGCGTCGACCAGCGCCGGGTGGGCGTGGCCGAGGGCGTTGACCGCGATGCCGCCGAGCAGGTCGACGTACTCCTTGCCGTCGGCGTCCCAGACGCGGGCGCCCTTGCCGCGCACGAGGGCCAGGGCGGGCGGGCCGAAGGTGTTCATCACGGCATCGGCGTAGCGGTGCTGCAGCTCGGACTGACCGGTCACGACCCGACCTCCGTGGCGTAGGGCTTGCGCATGCGGGTGGCGACGCCGGGCAGGACCTGGGTCCCGACTCCCTCGTCGGTGAAGATCTCCAGCAGGACCGCGTGCGGCTCCCGGCCGTCGACGACGGTCGCGCGGGGCACCCCGCCGGTCACCGCCTCGTAGCAGGCGCGCATCTTGGGCACCATGCCGGCGTCGAGCGACGGCAGCATCTCCCCGAGCGCCTCCGGGCTGATCTCCTGGATGAGGTCGTCGGAATTGCCGTAGTCGCGGTAGAGCCCCTCGACGTCGGTGAGCACGAGGAGCTTCTCCGCGCCCAGGGCGATCGCCAGCGCGGCGGCGGCGGTGTCGGCGTTGACGTTGTGGACGCGGCCGTGGACGTCGGGCGCGACCGAGCTGACCACGGGGACCCGACCGGCCTCGATCAGGTCGAGCACGGCCTCGGGGCGCACCTTCGACACCTCGCCGACGAGGCCCAGGTCGACCTCCTCGCCGTCGACCACGGTCGCGGTCGGCTCGGCGGTGAACAGGCCGGCGTCCTCGCCGGACAGCCCGACGGCGAGCGGCCCGTGCTGGTTGACCAGACCGACCAGCTCGCGCTGCACCTGGCCGACCAGGACCATGCGGACGACGTCCATCGCCTCCGGCGTGGTGACCCGCAGGCCGCCGCGGAACTCCGACTCGATGCCGAGCTTGTCGAGCATGCGGGAGATCTGCGGGCCGCCGCCGTGGACGACGACCGGCTTGAAGCCGGCGAAGCGAAGGAAGGCGATGTCCTCGGCGAAGGCGGCCTTGAGCGAGTCGTCGGTCATCGCGTTGCCGCCGTACTTCACCACGATCGTGCGGCCGTGGTAGCGCTTGAGCCACGGCAGCGCGGCAGCCAGCGTCCGCGCCTTCGCCGGGTCGGGCCGGCGCGGGCTCGGCAGCGGCTGGGTGTCGGGCTGGGCCTCGGTGCTGGTCTGGTTCATGAGCTGTAGGCGCTGTTCTCGTGGACGTAGGCGTGGGTGAGGTCGTTGGTCCAGACGGTGGCGCGGGCGTCGCCGGACTTGAGGTCGATCGTCACGCTGACCTCACGGCCGGTGAGGTCGACGCCCGCCGGGTCCTCCGCCGGTGTGGACTGCCGGCACACCCACACGCCGTTCATCGCGACGTCGAGGTCGGCCGGGTCGAACCGGGCCGAGGTGGTGCCGATGCTGGCCAGCACGCGGCCCCAGTTGGGGTCGTTGCCGTAGATGGCGGCCTTGAAGAGGTTGCTGCGCGCGACGCTGCGGCTGACCTCGACCGCCTCTTCCTCGGTGGCGGCGTGCAGCGTGGTGATCGCGATCTCGTGATCGGCGCCCTCGGCGTCGGCGAGCAGCTGCATGGCGAGGTCGGTGCAGGCCTGGGTGAGGGCGGCGGTGAAGTCCTCCGGCGTCGGGGTGATCCCGCTGGCGCCGCTGGCCATGACGGTGACGGTGTCGTTGGTGGACATGCAGCCGTCGGAGTCGAGCCGGTCGAAGCTGACCCGGGTGGCGGCGCGCAGGGCGGCGTCGAGCTCGGCGGCGGGCACGACGGCGTCGGTGGTCAGCACCACGAGCATCGTGGCGAGCTGGGGCGCGAGCATGCCCGCACCCTTCGCCATGCCGCCGATGGACCAACCGGCACCCTCGACCACGACGTTCTTGCTGACGGAGTCGGTCGTCATGATCGCCTGCGCGGCGGCCGCTCCCCCGTCGGGTCCGAGGGCGGCCGTGGCGGCCTCGACGCCCGCCAGCAGGCGGTCGCGGTCGTTGGCGAGCCCGATCAGGCCGGTGGAGCAGACCACGACGTCGATCGCTCCGATGCCGAGGCCCTCGGCGACCTTCTCCGCCACGGCGTGCGTGGTCTGGAACCCCTCGGGCCCGGTGTAGCAGTTGGCGCCGCCGGAGTTCAGCACGACGGCGCGCACGACGCCGTCCTTGACGACCTCCTGGCTCCACAGGACGGGGTTGGCCTTGCAGCGGTTGGCGGTGAAGACGGTGGCGGAGTCGTAGGCGGGGCCCTGGTTGACGACCAGGGCGAGGTCGGGGGCGCCGGTGGACTTGAGTCCGGCGGCGACGCCGGCGGCGGTGAAGCCGGCTGGATGGGTGACGGTCATCAGGGAGCGAGTCCGATCGTGGAGAGCCCGGTGGCCTCGTCGAGGCCCAGGGCGAGGTTCATGCACTGGACGGCGGCGCCGGCGGTGCCCTTGGCGAGGTTGTCGACCACGGCCACCGCCACGAGTCGTCGTACGCGCTCGTCGACGGCGACCTGCACCTGCACGGCGTTGGAGCCGAGCACCGACTGGGTCTGGGGCCACTGGCCCGCGGGCAGGAGGTGCACGAACGGCTCGTCGGCGTACGCGCCCGCGTAGGCGTCGCGCACCGCGCCGGCGTCGACGCCGTCCAGCACCGGTGCCTGCACGGTGGCGAGGATGCCGCGCGACATCGGCACGAGCAGCGGTGTGAAGCCGACGGCGACGGGGCCGCCGTGCACGCCGCTGAGGTTCTGGACGATCTCGGGCGTGTGGCGGTGCGCGCCGCCGACGCCGTAGGCGCTGGCGTTGCCGATCACCTCGCTGCCGAGCAGGTGCGGCTTGGCCGCCTTGCCGGCCCCGCTGGTGCCGGACGCGGCGACGACGGTCACCTCCGGCTCGACGAGTCCGGCCGCCAGGGCCGGCACGATCGCGAGGGTCGACACGGTCGGGTAGCACCCGGGCACGGCGATCCGGCGCGCGCCCCGCAGTGCGTCGCGCTGGCCGGGCAGCTCGGGCAGGCCGTAGGGCCAGGACCCGGCGTGGTCGCCGCCGTAGTACGCCGTCCACTCCCCCGGGTCGGTCAGCCGGAAGTCGGCGCCGCAGTCGATGACGACGGTGTCCTCGCCCAGGTCCTGCGCGATGGCGGCGGACTGGCCGTGCGGGAGGGCGAGGAACACGACGTCGTGGCCGGCCAGCGTCTCCACCGAGGTGTCGGTCAGGACCCGGTCGGCGAGCGGCAGCAGGTGCGGCTGCAGGGCCCCGAGCCGCTCTCCGGCGTTGGATCCCGCGGTCAGGGTGCCGATCTCGACCTCGGGGTGGCCCAGCAGGAGGCGCAGCACCTCGCCCCCGGCGTACCCGCTGGCTCCGGCCACGGCGACTGATGCGGTCATGTGCATGACTATACATCGGCTTGCATGCCCGCTGCACCGAGGGCGGAAACACTGCGGCGCGGCGTCGCTCGCATCACTACGGTGATCGGGTGAGCCGACTGCCAGCAGACACCTACCTCGCCCATCTCCGGTCCGAGTCCGCGCGATTCCGCGAGGTGCTGGCCGGCTGCGACCCCGACGCCCGCGTGCCGGCGTGTCCCGACTGGAGCGCCGCCGACCTGCTCTGGCACCTCGCCACGGTGCAGCGCTGGTGGGCGGAGGTCGTCACGACACGGCCCGCCCGGCCCGACGACGTCGAGCCACCCCGCCCCGGGACGTACGCCGACCTGCTCGCGACCTTCGACGAGTGGTCGCACGACCTCGTCGAGGTGCTGGCGGCCGCCGACCCGCGCGAGGAGGCCTGGAACTGGTCGGACGACCACACCGTCGGGTTCATCCTGCGCCGTCAGGCGCACGAGGCGCTGGTGCACCGGGTCGACGCCGAGCAGGCCGCCGGGCTCCAGAGCCTGCTGGACCCGACGCTCGCCGCGGACGGGGTGCACGAGTGCCTCGACGTGATGTACGGCGGTCTGCCGCCGTGGGGCGCGTGGGAGCCCGGCGAGGGACTGGTGCGCGTCGACGTCACCGACACCGGTGAGGGATTCTGGGTCCGCTTCGGGACGTTCTCCGGCACCGACCCGGACAGCGGGACGTCGTACGCCGACGAGGAGGACTTCCACGTCGTGCCGGCGCCCGAGGACGAGGAGGTCGAGCCGGACGCCGTGGTCGACGGCACCGCGCAGGCGCTCGACCTGTGGCTGTGGAACCGCGCGGACGACGCCGCGATCTCGGTCGCCGGCGACCCCGAGGTCCTGGCCCGGTTCCGCGCGGTGGTGGCCTCGCCGATCAACTGACGCGCGGCGCCGCCGCAGACGCTCGCCCCGCAGTGGAGACCCGGACCGCTCGGTGCGGTCCGGGCTCCACCGTCGTCGGCTCGTCAGGCGCGCTGGACGGCGCCGGTGCGCTCAGCGGCGAGCGCCACCGCGGCGTCGCGGGCGGCAGCGGCCTCGCCCTCCTTGAGCGTCCGGTCGGACGCGCGGAAGCGCAGCGCGTAGGCCAGCGACTTGCGACCCTCGCCCACCTGGTCACCGGTGTAGACGTCGAAGAGCCGGATCGACTCCAGCAGGTCGCCGGCCCCATCACGCAGGGCGGCCTCCACGTCGGCGGCCGGCACCGAGGTGTCGACCACCAGGGCGACGTCCTCCTTGGCGACGGGGTAGGACGAGTACGACGGTGCGGGACGCAGGTGGACGGCCTTGTCGATCAGGACGTCGAGGTCGACCTCGGCAGCCACGCTGCGCGCCGGAAGCCCGAAGGCCCGGCACACGACGGGGTGGACCTCTCCGGCGTGGCCGATGACCTCGCCGTCGACGGACAGCTCGGCGCAGCGTCCGGGGTGCCACGGCGCCAAGGCGGCCGCGGATGCCTCGACCTCGAGTCCCAGGGCGGCGGCCGCCGACCGCACGGCCTCGACCGCGTCGGCCCAGCCGACCTGCCGCGCCCCTCCCCACCAGCCCGGCGCGTCGGCGTCACCGGTGGCGACGACGGCGAGGTGCAACGGCTGCGCCGGCAGGGCGGCGTCCAGCGCCGCGAGCTCCTCGTCGGACGGACGGCGGTCGACCGGCAGGATCGGGGCCGGCCCGGCGTGGCGCGGCAGCGTGACGGTGGCGGTCTCGAAGACCGCCACGTCGGTGGTGCCGTGCCCGACGTTCTTGCCGGCGGTGCGGAGCAGGCCCGGGAGCAGCGTCGAGGTCATGAACGCGGCCTCGGCGCTCAGCGGGTTGGACAGGCGCAGCAGGTCGCGGCGCGGGTCGTCGGCGGGCAGCCCGAGGTCGTCCAGGTCGGCCTCGCCGACGAACGGGAAGTTCACGACCTCCACGTAGCCCTCGCCGGCCAGCGTGCGCCCGATACGCCTGCGCAGCTGCTGCGCGCGGGTCAGGCCGCGGCCCGACGGTGGCGTCGGGAGGACCGACGGCACCTGGTCGTAGCCCACGAGGCGGATGACCTCCTCGGAGAAGTCCTGGGCGTCCGTGAGGTCGGGGCGCCACGGCGGGGGCGTGACGGACAGCGTCCCGGACCCGGACACCTCGCAGCCGACGGCGCGCAGGCACTCCGCGCTGCGCTCCGCCGAGATCTCCATGCCGGAGACGCGGGCGGCGAGGTCACCGGCCACCTGGATCGTCGGCATCGCGGGCGGGGTGCCGACGACTGTCACACCCGGGTCGGCCACCGCGCCGCCGTGCTCGACGAGGAGCTCGACCACCCTGTCGGCCGCGGCCTCGCAGATCGTCGGGTCGACCCCGCGCTCGTTGCGCTTGCCGGCCTCGGAGGTGATCTTGTGCCGACGCCCGGTGCGGAACATCGACACCGCGTCCCAGTGGGCCGCCTCGACGAGGATCGAGGTGGTGGAGCCCGACATCTCGGTCGTCTCCCCGCCCATCACGCCGCCGAGACCGATGATCCCCGAGTCGTCCGCGACGACCAGGTCGCCCGGGTCGAGTGCGCGGTCGGCACCGTCGAGGGTGGTCAACCGCTCGCCGGGGCGCGCGCGTCGTACGACGAGGGCGCCCTGGACCTTGTCGGCGTCGTAGCCGTGGATGGGTCGGCCGGTCTCGAGCATGACGTAGTTGGTGACGTCGACGGCCAGGGAGATCGGCCGCATCCCGGCGGCCGTGATGCGCCGGACGATGTGGTCGGGCGTCGGGGCGCTCGGGTCGAAGCCGGTGACGCGGCGAGCGACGAACACCGGGCAGCCCTCGGGGTCCTCGACGAGGACCGGGTGGCCGTCGGGGTTCGCCGGCGGCGTGTCGCGCAGCGCGGGGTCACGGAAGCCGCTCGCACCCTCGACCGAGACCAGCACCTCGCGGGCGATGCCGCGGATGGACAGCGCGTAGGCGCGGTCGGGGTTGATCTCGAGCTCGATCGTCTCCTCGTCGAGCCCCAGCACCGGGCGTACGTCCTCGCCCGGCTTCCCGGCGTCCTCGGGCAGGACGATGATCCCGTCGTGGTCGTCGCCGAGGCCGAGCTCGCGGGCGGAGCAGATCATGCCCGCGGACACGTGCCCGTAGGTCTTGCGGGCGCTGATCTCGAACCCGCCCGGCAGCACGCCACCGGGCAGCACCGTGACCACGAGGTCGCCCGGTGCGAAGTTGTGCGCCCCGCAGACGATGCCCTGCGGCTCGCCGGTGCCGTTGGCGTCCCCGACGTCGACGGTGCACCAGTTGATGGTCTTGCCGTTCTTCTGCGGCTCGGGCTTCATCGTCAGCACGCGGCCGATCACGAGCGGGCCGGTGATCTCGCGACCGGGGCTCTCGACCGCCTCGAGCTTGAGCCCGGTCAGCGTCAGCCGGTCGGTGATCTCCTCGGTCGTCGTGCCGGCCGGCACGTCGACGTGCTCCAGGATCCAGGACAGGGGTGCCTTCATCTGCGTGGTCCTCTCTCAGATCTCGGTGCCGAAGGCGGACGAGAAGCGGACGTCGCCCTCGAAGAGTGCACGCAGGTCCTCGAGGTCGTGGCGGAACATGAACGAGCGGTCGATGCCCATGCCGAACGCGAAGCCGGAGTAGACGGCGGGGTCCACGCCGCACGCCACGAGCACGCGCGGGTTGACCACCCCGCAGCCGCCCCACTCGATCCAGCCCTCGCCGCGGCAGGTGCGGCACGCGGCCTGTCCCTCCCCGCCGCGGCAGACGAAGCAGCGCACGTCGACCTCGGCCGACGGCTCGGTGAACGGGAAGTACGACGGCCGGAACCGCGTCGTGATGCCGTCGCCGAACAGCTGGGAGGCGAAGTGGTCGAGCGTGCCCTTGAGGTGGGCCATCGTGATGCCCTCGTCGACCACGAGGCCCTCGACCTGGTGGAACATCGGAGAGTGGGTGGCGTCGTACTCGTCGGTGCGGAAGACCCGGCCCGGGCACACCACGTAGATGGGCGGCTTGCGGGTCAGCATCGTCCGCGCCTGCACGGGCGAGGTCTGCGTGCGCAGCACGACGTGGTGGTCCGCCGGCTCGGTCCAGAACGTGTCCTGCATGGTGCGCGCCGGGTGGTCGGGACCGAGGTTGAGGGCGTCGAAGTTGAGCCACTCGGCCTCTACGACCGGCCCCTCGGCGACCTCCCAGCCCATGGCGACGAAAAGGTCGGCGATGAGCTCGGACTGCAGGGTGATCGGGTGGCGTCCCCCGCGTCGGTGCCGCGTGGTGGGCAGGGTGACGTCGACGGCCTCCTCAGCCAGCATCCGCTGCTCGTGCTCGGCCTCGAGGACGCGCTGGCGTGCCGCCAGCGCCTGGTTGACCGCACCCCGGGCCTGGCCGACGCGCTGACCGGCCTCCTTGCGCGCCTGGGGCGGGAGCGCGCCGATCTCCCGGTTGGCCAGGGCCAGCGGGGAACGGTCCCCGGCGTGGTCGAGGCGCACCTGCTTGAGGGCGTCGAGGTCGGCGGCGGCGGCGATGGCCGCCAGGGCCGCCTCCCGCATCTCCTCGACGTGCTCGGCCTTGAGCGGGGTCACTTCGACGGGGTCGTAGTCGGTGTTGGGGCCGGACATGGCTCTCTCTCGCGCAGCGCTACGCAGATCGCTGCTGGGTCTGGGACGTGGCCTTCGCGCAGCGACGGCAGGTCGCCGCAGAGTCTAGAAGTGGATGAGCGTCGGGTCGGACGGGGACTCCCCGGACCCGGTGACGTCAGCTGCCCGACGGACCAGGTCCGGGGCGCAGAAATCGCAGGCTCGTGTCCACGACCGTCATGCTACTCGCCGTAGGCGTTCCACACACCAGCACATTCGCCGCCGGAGACCGGTGGCCAGGCGAGGTCGAGCTGCGCGACCGCTTCCTCGGCCCGGGAGCGCGCCAGGTTCCAGGCCCGTGCGTCGTCGAGGGCCTCCGGGTCCAAAGAGGCGTACGGCAGGTCCTGCAGCACGCAGCGCGCCACCGGCCGGGGCAGGCGCTCGGCGATCACCGGGGCCGCGTCGGCCGACAGGGTCTGCAGGTAGCGCAGGTCGACCCGACCGGTGGCGTCGTAGCGATCGAGGTTCTGCCGGGCCACCCAGGCGTCGGGATTGATCGCGGCCAGGCCCAAGAGCGCGATCGCTCCCGAGACGAGCGCGATCCGCGGCAGCCACCGGCCCCGGCCGGCGACCCCGGCGACCATGATGGCCAGCACGACGAAGCCCAGCCAGCCCTCGAAGACGTCGACGAACAGTCGCAGCGTGGTGAAGCCGTAGGCGTCCTGGTAGACGCTCATGCCGCGCAGCGCCGACGCGACCACGAGCAGCGTCAGCCCGCACAGCAGGCCCAGCGAGGCGAACAGCCACCGCCGGTCCTCGCGGGTCGCGCCCGCTCGGCGCGACGCGACCCAGACGACCAGGACGGTCAGCGCCGTGGCGAGGGTGAGCTGCCCGAAACCTTGATGGACGAAGTCCGCATAGGTCAGCCCGGTGGTCGCCTCGATGTAGTCGCGCCCGCCGATGAGCGCGCGGGCCTGCGCGGCCACGAAGGCGAGGAAGACGGCGTCCACGACGAGCACCGGGACCAGCCACTCGAAGCGGTTGGCCAGCGGCGCGGGACGACGCCTCCCGAGGACCTCGACGTCCGCGGGGTTGAGCGCGAGGTAGGCCGCCCCCAGGGTGGCCGCGAAGACGAAGCATGCCAGGAAGCCGCGCCCGACCAGGTCGTTGAAGGTCAGGTTGGGCACGAGCCGGTCGACCCACGAGCCGAACACCGGGTTGGCGCTGGCGAAGATCGTGCCGAAGACCGCGAGTCCGAGGGCCGACCAGACGAGGGTGCGGACCAGCGCCGGCGTGCGCGAGCCGGTGCCGGCGATGCGCAGCGAGCGTCCGAACCACGGCAGTCCGCGCAGCGAGGCCAGCGGCCACGCGACGCCGGACAGCACGATCCCCGGCATCGTGCGCGCGCCGGTGACGCCGCACAGGAACACCGCCGCCGCGGCGACGAGGCCGAGCATCTGGATCCACCAGGCGTCGAGCAGGGTCATCGGGAGGACCAGGAGCAGCGCCAGGCCCGCGCAGAGCAGCGTCCACGGCTCACGGCGCCGACGCGCCGTGAGGAGCGCGGCCGCACCACAGCAGACGGCGACCAGCGACCACGTGAGGCCGATCGCGGTGAACGACAGTGCGACGCCGGCCACGATCCCCGCCAGCGCGGAGGCGACGACCGTACGCAGGCCGCCCGGCAGAGCGCGCTCGGGCCAGAAGCGACCGAACAGGGCGTCCAGGCCGGGCTGCGGACGGGACGCGGACGGCGCCGCAGGCTGCGCGGGACGTACGGCCTGAGCCGCTGCGGTCGAGCTCCTCGCGGACTCCCCCTCGACGAGGTCGGACGCCGTCGCGGCGGTGCCGGTGTCGCGCTGCGGAACCTCCAGGCGCAGTCGGGCGCCGTCGCCGGGACCGGGGTCGAGGAAGCGGAGCGAGCCGCCGTGCAGCTGCGCAGCCCAGCGCGCGACGGCCAGACCCAGGCCGGTCCCCCCGGCCCCGTCGGTGCCGAACCGCTCGAAGACGCGCTCGCGGTCCTCCCGCGCCACTCCGGTGCCGCGGTCGACGACCTCGAGCCACCACCCCGCGTCGCCCTCCCCCGCACTGACCCGCACCGGATCCCCGGCCGGTGCGTGGCGCCCGGCGTTGTCGAGCACGTTGACGAGCAGCTGCTGAAGGCGAGCCGGGTCTCCTGGTACGACCAGGTCGCCGGGCACGGCGACGTCGAACGTGCCCGGGCGTCCCGCCGACGCCAGCTGGGCCACGGACTGCCGGACCAGCGCCCGTAGGTCCACGTCCTGCCGGTCGAGCTCCACCACGCCGGCCTCGAGGCGGGACAGCTGCAGCAGGTCGTCCACGAGCCCGGCGAGACGCTCGGCCTCACCGAGAGCGGCCTCGAGGTGCTCGGGGTCCGCTGGCACCACACCGTCGGCGAGGTTCTCCAGCAGCGCTGTCATGGCGGTGAGCGGCGTGCGCAGCTCGTGGGAGACGGTCGCGATGAGGTCGCGCCGCTCGCGGTCCACCGTGGCGAGGTCCTCCGCCATCCGGTTGAAGGCGGCCGCGAGCTGGCCCACCTCGTCGGTGGCACTCGTCCGCACCCGGCCGGAGTAGTCGCCGCGGGCCATGGCGCGCGACACCTCCGTCATCTGACGCAGCGGCGCGACCATCCCGGCGGCGAGGAGCTGGGTGACACCGAGCGCGAGTGCCACGCTCACCGGCAGGACCAGCAGCGGCGAGACGTCCGCCGCGGAGCCCAGCAGGGTCAGCAGCACCGCGGCGACGACCGACACCACGACCAGCAGGCCGAGCTTGACCTTGAGGCTGGAGACCGCGTCCAGCAGGGCGCTCACGGGAGGTCCTCGAGGGCGTACCCGACGCCGTGCACGGTGCGGATGCGGGCGGCGCCGACCTTGCTGCGCAGCGCCTTGACGTGGCTGTCGACGGTCCGGGTGGCGCTGGCGGTGCCCCAGGCGTCGCCCCAGTCCCACACCTCGCGCAGCAGCCGCTCCCGGCTGAGCACCTGACCGGCTTCGCGCGCCAGGCACAGCAGCAGGTCGAACTCGGTCGGGGTGAGGTGCACCGGCTCGTCGGCGACCGTCGTACGCCGGGTGCCGGGGTCGATGGCGACCGCGCCGACGCGGATGACCGCCGGCCGCTGGTCGGCGAGCGCCGCCGCACGCTCCACCCGGCGCAGCAGCGCCGACACGCGAGCCACGACCTCGCGCATCGAGAAGGGCTTGGTGAGGTAGTCGTCCGCACCGATGCCGAGCCCCACGAGCACGTCGGCCTCGTCGTCGCGGGCGGTCAGCATGAGCACGGGCACCGGCCGCTCGGCCTGGATCCGGCGGCACACCTCCAACCCGTCGAAGCCCGGGAGCATCACGTCGAGCAGGACGACGTCGGGACGTGCGGTCCTTGCCAGCTCGACCGCCGACGGGCCGTCGAAGGCCTGCTCCACGGTGAAGCCCTCGGCCCGCAGCCGCTGGGCGAGGGCGTCGCTGATGGTGCGCTCGTCCTCGACCACCAGCGCCGTCCTGGGGGCCGCCGGAGCCGTCCCCGGGGTCGTCCTCGATGTCATGCCCCGACCCTAGGAGGCCGCGCGCGCGGACGACGCGGACGACTCGTGAAGGTTCTGTGGAGGTGCCGGCGCGCTCGGCTCAGTCCGGCCGCAGGTCGCCGCTCGGCCAGTCGACGACCACTCGCGCTCCTCCGCCAGGCGCGTCCTCGATCGTGACCGCCCCGCCGTGAGCCCGCGAGAGGCCACCGGCGATGTACATGCCCAGCCCGCTGCCGCCGGACTCGCCGGTGGTCCAGAACTTCGTGAAGACCCGGCGCCGCAGCTCGATCGGGATGCCGTCGCCCTCGTCGTCGACGGTGATCCGCACGCCCTCGAGGGTGTCGGAGGCGGCGATCCGGACCGACACCTGGCCCTGGCCGTGGCGGATGGCGTTCTCGACGAGGTTGGTGACGACCTGCGTGAACTTGTCCGGGTCGGCGAAGACGGCGGGCAGTTCGTCCTCGACCTCCAGGCGGACCTCGCGGGCGGTGCCCGCCTCGATCGAGTCCACGACGCGGCGCACGAGCACCTCGGCGGACGACTCGCGCGGGTACAGCTGGAGCCGCCCGGTGTCGATGCGCGCCACGTCGAGCAACTCCGCGATCAGCCGGGCGAGCCGGTCGGCGTCGGCGTTGACCGTGTGCAGCATCAGCTTGCGCTGGTCGTCGCTGAGCTTGTCCCAACGGTTGAGCAGCGCCTGCACGAAGCCCTTGACGCCCGTCAGCGGCGAGCGGAGCTCGTGCGCGACCGTGGCGACGAGGTCGGAGCGGTCCCGGTCAAGCCGGGCACGTCCCCGTCCGCTGCGCAGCCCCACAGCGATGCCGACGACGCGCCCCAGGGGCTCGTCGCGCACCAGGCGCGCGGTGGTGAGCACCTCGTCGCCGGACGCGTTGAGCCACGACTGCTCGGGAACCCCGCGCACGATCGAGATCGCCTCGAAAGGACGGTTGACGTGCAACCACGTCCGGCCGTCCTGGTCCAGCAGCCGCAGCACGTCGGACAGGGGCAGCCCGAGCGCCTGCTCGGCGTCCACCCCCAGCAGCGCCGCGGCCTGCGCGTTGAGGATCGTGACCACACCGTCGCTGCTCGCTCCGAGGACGCCGTCGGGGTAGATGTCGGCGAGGGCGCGCAGCCGGCTGGGTCGGCCGTCCACCCGGTGGCGTGGTGCGTTGGCCTCGGACACGCCGCCACCCTAGTCGCGCGTGCTGGCCTTGGGCCGTCGCAGTCCCGCGGCGCGCAGCGCGGCGACCAGCTCGCGCGACGACACGGGCACCGCACCGGCGGCCACCAGGCCGGCGTACGCGTCCGCCGGCACGTCGTAGTGGTCGCGGTCCCAGCCGCGTGCAGGAACACCGTTGGCGGCGGCGAAGGCGTGCACCTCGGCGTACGAGGTGTCGCTGGCCAGGTGGGACCACAGGCGGTCCCACCTCGGCACGGCGGGCGGGTCGATGAGGATCATCGTCGAGCGAGGCTAGCCGGTCAGCGGCGCGAGGCCCGTGTGGCGCGAGCGGTGGCATAGAGGCACACCGCCGCCGCGGTGGACAGGTTGAGGCTCTCGGCTCGTCCGGCGATCGGGATCCGGACGCGGTGGTCGGCGAGGGCGGCGACGTCGTCGGGCAGGCCCCACGCCTCGTTGCCGAAGAGCCACGCGACCTCGTCGGCGAGGATCTCGTCGATCTCGAACAGGTCGAGCTCACCGGCTCCGTCGGCGGCCAGGACGGCCATCCCGGCGGCACGGACGGCGGCGACCGCCGCTGCGGTGTCCGGCACGAGCGCCACCGGGAGGTGGAACAGCGAGCCGACCGACGCGCGCACCGTCTTGGGGTTGTAGAGGTCCACGCTGTGGCCGGTGAGCACGACCCCGCCGGCGCCGACCGCGTCGGCGGTGCGGATGATGGTGCCCGCGTTGCCGGGGTCGCGCACGTCGGCGCACAGCACCAGAGGCGCCCGGCTCGCCTCGAGCAGCTCGCCCACGGGTACGTCGACGAAGCGGCACAGCGCCACGACCCCGGCCGGGGTGCTCGAGTCGGACAGCCCGGCGAGGGCACGGTCGTCGACCAGCGTGACCGCGGCGCCGCGGAGCTGGTCGGCGTACTGCTCGACCGCCCGCTCGGTGGCGAAGACCTCGACGACGC
The DNA here is from genome assembly GCF_017916425.1 of Nocardioides sp. SYSU D00065. Lineage (GTDB taxonomy): Bacteria > Actinomycetota > Actinomycetes > Propionibacteriales > Nocardioidaceae > Nocardioides. The sequence continues at coordinate 19,882 of NZ_JAFMSX010000001.1, forward strand.
AGTCGACGGACAGGGCCCCCTCGACGGCCTTCGGGCCGTCGGCGAGGAAGAGCCGCCGCTCGGTGCGGACCGAGCGGCGGCTCAACTTGCGAGCCTCCTTGACGCGGCTGTTGCCAGCGGTCAGCGGAGCGCTCATCTGGCTCAGGCGGAGACCTTGGGCGCGTTGACGTCCTCGGGCAGCGCGGCCTTCGCGGCCTCGACGAGCGCCGCGAACGCCGGGGCGTCGTTGACGGCGAGCTCGGCGAGGATCTTGCGGTCGACCTCGATGCCCGCCAGGCCGAGGCCCTGGATGAAGCGGTTGTAGGTCATGCCGTTGGCGCGGGCGGCAGCGTTGATGCGCTGGATCCACAGCTTGCGGAAGTTGCCCTTGTTCTTGCGCCGGTCGTTGTAACTGTAGACCAGGGAGTGGGTGACCTGCTCCTTGGCCTTGCGGTAGAGCCGCGAGCGCTGGCCGCGGTAGCCGCTGGCGCGCTCGAGGGTGGTACGACGCTTCTTCTGGGCGTTCACTGCGCGCTTGACGCGTGCCATGGTGCTACTCCTTGGTGCAAAGGGGATGAAGACGGGACGGCGGCCGAGCCACCAGGTGGACGAGGCTCAGATGCCGAGCATCTTCTTGACGCGCTTGACGTCGGACTTCTCGAGCTCGACCATGCCGGCGTTGCGGCGGTGCTTCTTGCGGCTGCCCGTGGTCGGCGCGGACGCGAACGCAGCGCCGGACTTGCGCCCGGCCTGCAGACGACGGACCTTGCCCGAGCCGGTCACCTTGAAGCGCTTGCTGGTGCCCGAGTGGGTCTTGTTCTTCGGCATGTTGTTCTCTCCTCTGTGGTGCTGCCCCGGCGGCTGACCGGCCGGGGCGGCGGAACTCGTGGGCGGCCGGGCGGACCCGGCCGTCGGACGGCGTGCGCCGCGGCTCAGACGTCGATGTCGGCGTCGAGGTTCTCGGAGCGGCGACGCTCCTTCTTCTGTGCGACCGGCCCGGCAGCGTGGGCTGCTTCGCGCTCGGCGTCCTCCTCGGCCTTCTGCTCGGCACGCGCCTGCGCCTTGGTGGCGCGAGCGGCCTCGGCGTCGATCTTGGCGTCGGCCTTCTTCTTGTGCGGGCCGATGACCATCGTCATGTTGCGGCCGTCCTGCTTCGGCGCGGACTCGACGAAGCCGAGCTCCTGGACGTCCTCGGCCAGCTTCTGGAGCAGGCGGAAGCCCAGCTCGGGGCGGTGCTGCTCACGACCGCGGAACATGATCGTGATCTTGACCTTGTCGCCGGCCCCCAGGAACCGCACGACGTGACCCTTCTTGGTCTCGTAGTCGTGCGAGTCGATCTTGGGACGAAGCTTCATCTCCTTGATGATCACGTTCGTCTGGTTGCGGCGCGCCTCACGAGCCTTCTGGGCGTTCTCGTACTTGAACTTGCCGTAGTCCATGAGCTTGCAGACCGGGGGGCGTCCCTGCGGAGCGATCTCGACGAGGTCGAGGTCGGCCTCCTGGGCCAGCTTGAGTGCCTGGTCGGTCGGCACGATGCCAACGGTCTCGCCGTTGGGTCCGACGAGCCGGACCTCGGGTACGCGGATCCGCTCGTTGATGCGCAGCTCGGTGCTGATGGGTCCTCCAGTGGTTCGGGTGGGTGGGAACCCGTGCCGCATTCCGTGTGGGCCGGAAAATGCACAATGGCTCCCGCTGCTGCCAAGCGGGAGCCAGTCATCGCCCGTCCCCCCTCGCGGGGAGACTGGAGGTGTCCGCATCCGTCACGTCGGCGGCTGCGGCACAGGACCGGGACCCGACGATCTGTGGTGCAGGGCGATCGGTGCGGGTGGGAGACGGGTGGTGCTCGACTCCGCTTGGCGGGATCGGTGGCGCCGTGGTGCAGGTGGCGTCACTGATCGGTCAACACAGAAGACTAGCCGATCATTCCGTCGAGGGGCCAATCCAGCCGTGGCCGCCGCGAGCGTCACCGAGCGCCACCAGACGCCAGCCCGCGCCCAGCCGGGCCAGGTCCTCGCCGTCGACGACGTACGTCGCCGGGCCGGCGAGGTCGACCAGCAGCGCCTCGGCACCGTCCTGGATCGCCGCCGTGGCAGCGGTCGCAGCCGTGACCGGCACCGGGCGGGCCGAGGGGTCCCAGCGCGCCATCGTCTCCGTGGAGGTGAACGCCAACAGGCCGGTGCTGCCATCCGCGGCGCGGACGAGCACGGCCGCCATGTCGGAGGACTTGTCGTGCGCCAGACCACGTTCGTCGTGCTCGACATCACCGAGCACGGCGACGACCGGCACCAGCAGCCGCGCATCCTGCAGGACGGCGAGGACGTCGCCGGACGACACCGTGCCGGCCCGGTGCCCGTCGAGCAGCCGTCGCAGGACCGGGTCGGCCGCGCCGGTGTCGTCGGCGAACCCGGGGTCGGGGATCGTGCGCTCGAGCGTGCCGGAGTGCGGCTCGGGCGCGGGCGGGGGGTCGTCGTGCGGCACGCCGCCATTGTCCCCGACCGCTGGACCGTTGTGGGACTCTGGGGCCGTGGAAGGGACTACCTGGGCCGCACTGACCGCAGCTCTCACCGTGGCGGGAGCCATCTGGACGTGGATCGCCTTCCGTCGGCGAGGTGCCGCCAACGGCTTGCGGGCGCTCGGCTTCACCCTGCTGCCGGCGGCGGCGTGGCTGACGGGCACGCTCGAGGTCGTGGTGGAGATCGCCGGCTCGGTGACCGACTGGGCGACCTCGCTCGTCTTCGACGTACGCACCTGGGCCGGGGTCGCGCTGGCCGGGCTGGCAGTCCTGCTGCTCGTCGTCAGCGGCATCCTGCGCGACCGGCAGCTGGGCCGGGCGCAGTCCGGCACGCGGCCGGCCCCGCGGGACCGCTCCCTGCCTCAGTCCTCCGCCAGCAGTGGCGGGTCCCCCGTGGTCGACGACGACCTCGGCGACATCGAGGCGCTGCTGCGCAAGCGGGGCATCGAGTGAGCGACGGTCTCATCGACCGCAACCGCCTGTGGGCGCGGCTCGCCGCCGCTGTCGCCTCGCTCCCGGAGCCTCCCGCCACCCCGATCGCCGTCGTCGACCTCGACGCCTTCGACGCCAACGCCGACGACCTCGCGCGCCGTGCCGGCGGCAAGCCGGTCCGCGTGGCGTCGAAGTCCCTGCGCGTCCCGGCCCTCATCGAGCGCGCCCTCGCCCACCCCGGGTTCTCCGGCGTGCTGGCGTACACGGTCGCCGAGGCGCTGTGGCTCCACGAGACCGGCGTGAGCGACGACATCGTCGTGGCCTACCCGTCCGTCGACGCTGCTGCCCTGCGCCGGCTCACGGCCTCGCCCTCCGCGGCGGCCGCGATCACCCTCATGGTCGACGACCCGGCACACCTCGACGCGATCGACGCCACCCGCTCCTCGCGCGCCGTGCCGGTCCGGGTCGCGCTCGACGTGGACGCCGGGCTGCGGCTCGGTGCGCAGCACGTCGGGCCGAAGCGCTCGCCCCTGTTCGACACCGCCGACGTGGTCGCGATGGCGCGGTGCGTGGTCGAGCGCGAGGGGTTCCGCCTGGTGGGCGTGATGACCTACGAGGGGCAGGTCGCCGGTGTCCAGGACCGGGTTCCCGGCCAGCGCGCCCGATCGGCGGTGGTACGTCGGCTCAAGCAGGCGTCGATGGCGCAGCTGACGGCGCGGCGTCGCGAGATCGCCGCGGCCCTGGCGCAGGTCGCCGACCTGGAGTTCTGGAACGGCGGCGGGTCCGGGTCGGTCGAGGCGACGGCCGCCGACGACGCGGTCACCGAGATCGCCGCCGGATCGGGCCTGCTCGTCCCGGGCGTCTTCGACCACTACGCCAGCTTCGAGCCGCGGCCCGCTGCCTTCTTCGGCCTCCGCGTCACCCGCAGGCCCACGGCCGCCATCGCGACCGTCCACGGCGGCGGGCTCGTCGCGAGCGGCCCCACCGGGGCGGACCGGTCCCCCCTGCCCTGGGCGCCACCGGGACTACGGCTCACCGGACTGGAGGGCGCGGGCGAGGTCCAGACGCCGCTGACCGGGCACCCCGCCGCCTCCCTCGGCATCGGCGACCTGGTCTGGTTCCGCCACGCCAAGTCCGGGGAGCTGTTCGAGCACGTGCGCGACGTGCACCTCGTCCGCGGGGAGTCGGTGACCGGGGTGGTGCCCAGCTACCGCGGCTGCGACCGTGCCTTCTGACCCCGCGGAGGTCGCCCGGCAGGTGGCCGATCGCGTGCTGGCCGCACCACCGACGCTCGGCCCCGGACACCTGGTCTGCGTGGACGGGCCCGCCGGCTCCGGCAAGACCACGCTGTCCGCAGCGCTCGCCGAGGTCGTACCGGCAACGCAGGTGGTGCACTGCGACGAGCTGCTGGAGGGGTGGCGTGGACTGCCCGGGCTGGCGGCGACCGTCGCCGCGCTGCTGGCGCCCCTGGCCGCTGGGAGGGCCGGGCGGTGGCGGCGCTGGGACTGGTACGCCGATGGCTGGGCCGAGACCCGCAGCGTGCGGCCGGGCGGACTCCTGGTGCTCGACGGCGTCGGCTGCTGGTCGCCGCGCATCGCCCACCTGGTCGGCCTGCTCGTGTGGGTCGAGGCAGCCTCGGACCTGCGGCTGGCGCGTGGGATCGCCCGCGACGGCGAGCACCTGCGTGCGGAGTGGGAGCAGTGGCGCCGCGACGAGGACGAGCTGTTCGCCCGGTCGGGGACGCGCGAGCGCGCCGACATGGTGGTCCGCACCGACTGAGGACCCTCGCACCACGCCCGACCGGGGATGTCTAGGGTGGCCGGCATGGTGTTTCCCAGCGGTGAGCAGTTCGAGATCGCAGCGGCTGGCTACACCGCTGTCGTCACCGAGAGCGGTGCCGCGCTGCGCAGCCTGCGGTTCCGGGGGCGCGACCTCGTGCACGGCTTCCCTGAGACCGAGATGTCCGGGGGCGGTCGCGGCCAGCTGCTCATGCCGTGGCCCAACCGCATCCGCGACGGCCGCTACTCCTTCGGCGGTCGCGACCTCCAGCTCGGCCTGACCGACCCGGGTCGCGGCAACGCCTCGCACGGCCTGGCGCGCTGGGCGGCCTGGACCCTCGAGGAGCACACCGACACGTCGGTCTCGCTGGTCTACCGGCTGATGGCCCAGACCGGCTACCCGTGGACGCTCGACCTGCACGTTCTCTACGACCTCTCCGCCGACGGGCTCGTGGTGACGCAGACGGCCACCAACCTCTCGGCCGAGCCCGCGCCGTACGCCAGTGGCGCCCACCCCTACCTGTGCGTCGGTGACGCGATCGAGGACCTCGAGCTGACGGTCCCGGCGCACACCCGCGTCCTCGTCGACGACCGGCAGCTGCCGACCGGCACGGAGCCGGTGTCGGGCGCGCACGACTTCACCTCGCCCCGGCGCATCGGCGACATGGTGCTCGACGACGGCTACGGCGACCTCGCGCACGAGGACGGGCGCGCCACGGTGAGCCTGGTTGACCCGGTGGCCGGGGCCGGCGTCGCGCTCTGGGTCGACGAGACCCACCGCTGGCTCCAGCTCTACACCCCGCCGGTCGATCCCCCGCGTCCGGCGCTGGCCGTGGAGCCGATGACCGCCCCGGCCGACGCCTTCAACTCCGGCACCGACGTGGTCACCCTCGCCCCGGCGGGGTCCGAGGGCGACGAGCTGTCGGTGTCGTGGGGCATCTCCGCCCTGCAGCGCGGCTAGGAGTCCGGGGAGCCGGCGCGGTCGATGAGGGCGCGCAGCTGGCGTACGCCGTCGCGGGCGTGACGGCCGTCCGAGCCCTGGAAGGCCATGGCCGAGATGGTCGTGCCGTCGGCGAGGTCGAGCGTCGCCCACGGCGCGCCCTCCGGCAGGTGGACCGCCAGCACCTGCTCCCAGTCGAGGTGCCGGGTCCGGAACCCGTTGACCACGACCAACGCCTCCATCTCGGCGGTCACGCGGGCTCGGGCGAGCGCCCAGCCGCACGCGACGAAGCCGGCCCCCAGCAGGAGGAGCGTGAGGCGCTGGAGCAGGTTGAACCGGTCGCGGACGGACTCGTCGAAGCCGAACCACGCCGCGGCGCACACCACGAAGAGCATCAGCCCGACTCCGAGCACGGCGATCCGCACGCCCACCGGCCGCCAGGTGTGCGGCAGCGACGGCAGGCCGGAGCCCGGGGTGGGCTCAGAGCCGGCAGGCATGGATGTCCGTGAGGAGGATGGCGCGGGCGCCGACGGACCACAGCTCGTCCATCAGGCGCTGGGAGCCGCTCCGCGGGACCATCACGCGTACCGCCACCCAGCCGGGCTTGCCCAGCGGCGAGATGGTCGGCCCCTCGCGGCCCGGCGCCAGCCGCGTCGCCTCGTCGAGGTGGGCCTCCTCGATGTCGTAGTCCATCATCACGTAGCTGCGTGCCACCAGGACGCCCTCGAGCCGGCGGCGGAACACCTCGAACTCCTCGGGCACCGCGCCGCCGCGGGCGATCAGCACGGCCTCGGACTCGAGGATGACCTCCCCGAAGGTCGCCAGGCCGGCCGCGCGCAGCGTCGAGCCGGTCTCCACGACGTCGGCGATCACGTCTGCCACCCCGAGCTGGATGCTCGTCTCGACGGCACCGTCGAGTCGGGTCACGGTGGCGTCGACGCCGTGTCGGAACAGGTAGTCCTCGACCACGCCGACGTACGACGTCGCGATGCGCAGCCCCCGCAGGTCCTCCAGCGAGGAGTAGCGCCCGGCCGGCCCGGCGAAGTGGAACCGCGAGCGGCCGAACCCCAGGCTCAGCACCTCGTCGGCCTTGGCGCCGGAGTCGAGCAGCAGGTCCCGGCCGGTGATGCCGACGTCGAGGGTGCCCTCGCCGACGTAGAGCGCGATGTCGCGCGGGCGCAGGTAGAAGAACTCGACGTCGTTCTCGGCGTCGACGAGGGCCAGCTCCTTGGTGTCGCTGCGCTGGCGGTAGCCGGACTCGCGCAGGATCTCGGTGGCGGCCTGGGACAGCGACCCCTTGTTGGGGACGGCGATGCGAAGGGTCATGGCTGGCTCACTGAGGGGGTCACAGGTGGGCGTAGACGTCGTCGAGGGTCAGGCCGGAGGCGAGCATCAGCACCTGCGCGTGGTAGAGCAGCTGGCTGATCTCCAGTGCCGTCGCCTCCTTGCCCTCGTGCTCGGCGGCCATCCACGACTCGGCGGCCTCCTCCAGCAGCTTCTTGCCGATGGCATGGACGCCGGCGTCGAGCTGCTGCACGGTGCCGGACCCCTCGGGGCGCTCCGCGGCCTTGGTGGACAGCTCCGCCCACAGGTCCTCGAACGTCTTCACGAGTGCCAGCCTACGGCGCGGGGCGCCCGCACCGGTCCCCGGTCCCGTGCGCGGACCGCGGCACGCGGGGTTGCGCTGTCGGCACGGCGAGGTAATGTCGAGCCATGAGCGATTCGAACACGCATTCGGACGACCCGACCAACGACACCCTGGGCGGCACGCTCGGCGGCACCCAGGGCGACACGACGCGCAAGGACCCGGAGCAATGGGTGACCGGCGACGAGCCGATGACCGGCGCCCAGCGCAGTTACCTCGACACCCTCGCCCGCGAGGCCGGCGAGGAGCTGCCCGGTGACCTCACCAAGGCCCAGGCGTCCGAGCACATCGACCGACTGCAGGACAAGAGCGACCGCACGTCGTGACTCCGCCCCGGGGCGGTGGTCAGTACCGGCCGACCCGCAGCACGGCGCGGACGACCCGGGCCGTGTCGAGCGCGGCGGCGGTTGCCTCCCAGCCCTTGTCCTCCGCCGACCCGGGCAGGCCGGCACGGTCGAGCGCCTGCTCCTCGGTGTCGCACGTCAGCACCCCGAAGCCCACCGGCATCGCGTGCTCGACGCTCACCTGGGTGAGGCCGTCGGTCGCCGCCGAGCAGACGTAGTCGAAGTGCGGCGTGCCGCCGCGGATCACGACGCCGAGAGCGACCACCGCGTCGTACCCGCTCCGCGCCAGGGCGGCCGCCACGACCGGCAGCTCGAAGGTGCCGGGCACGCGCAGGACCTCCGGCTCGGCGATGCCGTACGCCGCCAGGGCCCGGCGGGCGCCCCCGACGAGTCCGTCCATGACCTCGGTGTGCCAGCTCGCCGCCACGACGGCGACCCGCAGGTCGCCGGCGTCGAAGGGCTGGGACGTGGGTGCTCCGGCGCCGCTCATGCGTGCTCTCCTTCGTGCTGGGCCTCGTGCTGGGCCTCGTGCTGGGTCTCGTGCTGGGTCTCGTGCTCGGACTGGTGGTCGGTCGCGAGCTCGACGACCAGGTCGGGCAGGTCGTGCCCCATCCGGTCGCGCTTGGTCTGCAGGTAGCCGAGGTTGTGGTCGGTCGGGTGCGGCGTCAGGGGCACCCGCTCGGTCACCGTGATCCCGAAGTCCTCCAGGCTGGCGACCTTGTCCGGGTTGTTGGTCATCAGCCGGACCGCGTCGATCCCCAGGTCGCGCAGCACCTGGGTGGCGGTGCCGTAGTGGCGGGCGTCCGCGGGCAGGCCGAGGTCGAGGTTGGCGTCGACGGTGTCGCGGCCCCCGTCCTGCAGCTGGTAGGCCTGCAGCTTGGCGACGAGGCCGATGCCGCGACCCTCGTGGCCGCGCAGGTAGATGACCACTCCCCTGCCGGCGGCCACGACCGCACGCAGCGCCTCGTCCAGCTGGGGACCGCAGTCGCACCGCTGGCTGGCGAAGACGTCACCGGTCAGGCACTCGCTGTGGACGCGGGTGAGCACGGGCTCCTCGCCCGAGATGTCGCCGTGGGCCAGGGCGACGTGCTCACTGCCGTCGATGGTGATGCGGTAGCCGTAGGCGGTGAAGTCGCCGTGCCGGGTCGGCAGCCGGGTCTCGGCGACCCGCTCGACGTGTCGCTCGTGACGCCGCCGGTATCGCACGAGGTCCTCGATGGAGATCATCGCCAGCCCGTGCTCGTCCGCGAAGTCGCGCAGCTCGGGGGCGCGCTTCATGGTGCCGTCGTCGTTGACGACCTCGACCAGGACGCCCGCCGGGGTGAGCCCCGCGAGCCGGGCGAGGTCGACCGCCGCCTCGGTGTGCCCGCGGCGTACCAGCACGCCGCCCTCGCGGTAGCGCAGCGGGAAGACGTGGCCGGGCCGGGTCAGCTCCCACGGCTCGGTCGCCGAGTCCGCGAGGGCGCGCGCGGTGCGGGCCCGGTCGGCCGCGCTGATGCCGGTGGTGACGCCGTCGCGGGCGTCCACCGAGATCGTGTACGCCGTACGCAGCTTGTCCTTGTTGTGCGGTGTCATCAGCGGGATCTCCAGCCGCTCCAGCATGTCCCCCGGCATCGGGACGCAGATGACGCCGCTGGAGTGGCGGATGGTGAACGCCATCAGCTCCGGCGTCGCCTTGGCGGCGGCGAAGATGATGTCGCCCTCGTTCTCGCGGTCCTCGTCGTCGACGACGACCACGGCCCGGCCCGCGGCGATGTCGGCCACGGCCCGCTCGACGGAGTCCAGCCTGACGCCGCCCGGGGTGCCGCTCGTGGTGCCGCTCATGCCGGGATCACCGCGTCCTCGTCCACCGCGGAGGTGTCGACGACGGTCCGGGCGTCACGCAGCCACACGAGGAAGCCGACCACCACGAACACCGCGTAGAAGAGGTACATCCCGGCCGTCGGGTAGAAGCCGGCCTGGACGAGCGTCGTCACGCCCACGACGTCGACCAGGATCCACACCAGCCAGAACTCGACCCAGCCGCGGGCCATGCCGTAGGTCGCGAGCATCGAGCCGGCGAGGATCCACGCCTCGGTGGTCGGTCCCCACGACCCCAGCACGCGGGTGAGCAGCAGGTACGCCGTCGCGTAGCCCACGACGCCCAGCACGAGGAGCTGCAGCCGCTCGGCGTTGGTGGCCCAGCGGGGGGCGATGGCGCCCCCGTCGGAGGCGCCTCCCGCGCTGCTGACCTGCGACCAGCGCCACCAGCCGTAGACCGACACCAGCGCGAAGAACACCTGGCGCCCGGCCTGTCCCCAGAGCGGGTCCTCAATCTGTCCGGAGAGCTCACCGGTCGCGAAGACGGTGAAGAGCAGCACGTTGCCGACCAGGCCGACCGGCCAGGCCCACATGAAGCGCTTCATGCCGAGGATCGCGCTGGCGAGGCCGAAGAGGTTGCCGATCACCTCGCGGGCGCCCAGCTCGCCGCCGGGGACGGGGATGGTGCCGTGGATCAGCCATTCGAGCAGGGACATCAGCGGGCTCCGGGTGTGTAGGCGCCGAGCAGCTTCTCGACGTGCTTGGCGAGAACGTCGGCCTCGAGGTTGACCAGGTCACCCGGGCGGCGGGTGCCGAGGGTGGTCCGGGCCAGGGTCTCGGGGATCAGGCTGACGGTGAAGCTGGACTCGCGGGCCTCGACGACCGTCAGGCTGACGCCGTCGACGGTGATCGAGCCCTTGTCGACGAGGTAGCGGGACAGGTGTTCGGGCAGCGAGATCTCCACGACGTCCCAGTGCTCGCTGGGCGTGCGGGTGAGCACCTCGCCGACGCCGTCGACGTGGCCCTGCACGATGTGCCCGCCGAGCCGCTTGTCGACGGTGACCGCGCGCTCGAGGTTGACCCGGTCGCCGGGCTGGACGCCGGCGAGCGAGGTCTTGTCGAGCGTCTCCTGCATCACGTCAGCGGTCCAGCGCCCGTCTCCGAGCTCGGCGACGGTGAGGCAGCACCCGTTGACGGAGATCGAGTCGCCCAGCCCGGTGCCCTCGAGCACCGTGCCGGCCTCGACGGTGAGCCGGACGGCGTCACCCTGGTCCGTGACCTCGGCGACGGTGCCGAGCTCCTCGACGATCCCGGTGAACATCAGGTCCTCCTGCTGGCGTGGTGAGTGGGGTTGGTGTGGGTGGGGGTCATGCGGGTGGGGGTCATGGTGAGGCGCACGTTGGTGTCCTCGCCGTCGCGGCCGGGCAGCACGTGCACGTCGGTGACCCGCAGGTGCAGGGCGTCGGCGATCGTGGCGATGCCCAGGTCGGCGACGGCGCTGGCGCCCGCGCCGAGCAGCATCGGAGCGACGTAGGCCACGACCTCGTCCACCAGTCCGGCCTGCAGGAACGCGCGGGCGAGAGTCGGTCCGCCCTCGAGGAACACGTGGCGGCGCTCGCGCTCGTGCAGGCGGGCCAGTGCCGCCGCGGGGTCACGGGTGCGCAGGTGCACGGTCTCGGCCTGCGCGTCCAGCACCCGGCGGTCCGCCGGCAGGTCGCGCAGTCCCATGACGGCGCGCAGCGGCTGGACCGGGAGCGGCCGGTCCAGCTCGTCGCGGACGGTGAGCCGCGGGTCGTCGACCACGACGGTGTTGGTGCCGACGAGCATCGTGTCGCACTGCGCGCGGAGACGGTGGGTGTCGACCCGGGCCGCGCGGCTGGACACCCAGCGGCTGGTGCCGTCGACGGCGGCGCTGCGACCGTCGAGCGTGGTGGCGAACTTCCAGGTGACGAACGGGCGACCGTGGCTGACCGCGAACGTCCAGGCGCGGTTGACGGCCTGTGCCTCGGCCGACAGCAGGCCCCCCTCGACCTCGACGCCGGCCCCCGACAGGCGGTCGGCGCCGCCGCGAGCGACCGGGTTGGGGTCGGACTGCGCGAACACGACGCGGCGTACGCCGGCGGCGAGGAGCGCCTCGCTGCACGGGCCGGTGCGTCCGGTGTGGTTGCAGGGCTCCAGCGTGACCACGGCGGTCGCTCCGCGGGCGGCCCCGCCGGCCCGGGCCAGGGCGTCGACCTCGGCGTGCGGCGTGCCGGCACCGCGATGGAATCCTTCGGCGATCGTGCCGCCGTCGGGCGCCAGCAGCACGCAGCCGACACGGGGGTTGGGTCCGAGCGGCACGCCGGGGGTCACCGCGAGCTCGAGGGCGCGCTGCATGGCGCGGCGCTCCGCCTCCATCCTCGTCATCTCCGCCTCCGGTCCGGTGGTGCGGACTCACGGGGGGCGGGCGACGGTGCGCGCCGCCCGTCTACGGGCGGGGCGTGAGCCGTCAGCGTGCACTTCTCATCCGGACTTTGACCGTCGGTCCAGGAGTTCCACCTGGTCAACCGGCCACTGGCGGTGGTCGGGTCGCGGACTGTGACCGCCGGTGCGGAGTTTCACCGCCCCCAGAGCACGCAAGCTCTAACGGTGGCAACTGTGCCACAGCCCGGCGCATTCCCGCCGGTGCGGCCCCGGAACGTCCACCCGGTCCTGGCGCGCGCGATCCCCGCAGCAGTCGCGCCCGGGCGGATCAGGCGTGCTCGAGGAACCGGTCGAAGACGCGCGCGCCGAACTCCAGCGCGTCGACCGGCACCCTCTCGTCGACGCCGTGGAAGAGCGCGGTGAAGTCGAGATCGGCGGGCAGCCGCAGCGGCGCGAAGCCGTAGGAGCGCATGCCGAGCCGGCGGAAGTGCTTGGCGTCGGTGCCGCCGCTCATCAGGTACGGCGCCACGAGGGCGTCCGGGTCCTCGGCGAGCAGGCTGCGGGTCATCGCGGTGACCAGGTCGCCGTCGTACGGCGTCTCCCACGGGTCCTGCTTGGACTCGAAGTCGAACTCGATGCCATCGCCGGCCAGCTCGTGGAGGGTGGCGAAGAACTCGTCCTCGTAGCCCGGCAGGAAGCGACCGTCGACCGTGGCATGGGCGTCGGTGGGGATGACGTTGGTCTTGTAGCCGGCCTTCAGCATGGTCGGGTTGGCCGTGTTGCGGATGACCGCTCCGAGCATGCGGGCCGCGTCACCGAACTCCTCGACGAGCGCCTCCGCGTTGTCGGGAGTGGCCTCCGTGCCGGCGAGGTCGCCGATGGTCGCGAGCAGGACCTCCATGGTCGGGGTCAGCCGCACCGGCCACTGGTGTGCGCCGATGCGGGCGACCGCTCCCGCCAGCCGCGTCACGGCGTTGTCGTCGTTGATCATCGACCCGTGCCCGGCCCGCCCGCGCGCCGTCAGCCGCATCCACGCCATGCCCTTCTCGGCGGCCTCGATGAGGTACACCCGGCGCCCGCGCACGGTGGCCGAGAAGCCGCCCACCTCCCCGACCGCCTCGGAGCAGTCGGCGAACAGGTCGGGGTGGTCCTCGACGAGGATCCCGGCGCCGTGATGGCCGCCCGCCTCCTCGTCGGCGGTGAAGCAGAGCACCACCTCGCGCTCGGGCGCCGCGCCGGCGCCCGCGCGAGCACGTACGACGCTCAGCAGCATCGCGTCGAAGTCCTTCATGTCGACCGCACCGCGACCCCACACGTGCCCGTCCCGGACCTCGCCGCTGAAGGGGTCGACCTGCCAGTCCGACGCCTCGGCCGGGACGACGTCGAGGTGGCCGTGCAGCAGCAGCGGGGCGCGGCCGTCGCCGCCGCCCCAGCGCGCCACCACGTTGGACCGCCCGGGCCTGCCCTCGATGACCTGCGCCTCGATCCCGACCTCGTCGAGCAGCGTGGCGACGTACTCGGCGGCCTTGCGCTCCCCCGGTCCGTCGTCGGTGCCGTAGTTGGACGTGTCGATCGCGATCAGCTCGCGACACAGCTCGACGACCTCGGCCGCCGGGTCGTAGCCGGGGTCGTAACTGGAGTCCGTCGCGGGGTCGGTCGGCGCGTGTTCCATGCCGTCCATCCTGCCCCACGAGTGCGCACCCTCCCCGATTCAATGTCGGGCCGAGCGCTTTGCTACTGTTCTCCAGCACTCGTCCGGGTGGCGGAATTGGCAGACGCGCTAGCTTGAGGTGCTAGTGCCCGTATTAGGGCGTGGGGGTTCAAGTCCCCCCTCGGACACACAGCAAGAGGCCTCGGGGCGACCCGGGGCCTCTTCGTTCGTGACTCCCTGTCGTACGGGGTCTCCCCCGAGCTCGAGCACCGGTGTGGGTCGTCGAGGCGCCGCCTCGTGCCTCACGTGAGGTAAAGGCGGTCGCCGGACGCCCGCGCAGTCCGCCCGCGTCCCATCGTTGCGTCCATGCCACGTACCCGTCTCGTCCTGGCGCTCTGCGCCTCCGTCGTCCCGGTCTCGTTGTCCCAGGCCGCCGTCGCGGCCGTCGACAACCACCTCAGCCTGGCGAGCGTCGCGTCGCCGGAGTCCGGTCCCAACGGCAGCTTCGCCCGGGGCATCAGCGACGACGGCCGCTACGTCGTCTTCGCCTCCCACCAGCCCTTCCTCGTGCCGAACGAGCCGGGCGATCTCGGGCGCTACGTCTACCTCCGGGACACCGCGACGGGGGTGACCACACGCCTGAGCCACGGCGCCGACGGCTATCTCATCGGCAACGCGGCGATCAGCGGGAACGGTCGCTACGTCGTGTTCGCGAGCAAGGAGGGCCCCTTCGACCAGGCCGCCGTCCGCCTGGTCAACACACGCACCGGCACGTCCCGCATCATCGCGCGCACCGCGACCCCGGGCACCCAGATCATCGACTGGTACACCGTCGGGATCAGCGACGACGCGTCGAAGGTGGTCTACACGCAGACCACCAGCTCCGACGGGGCGACGTGGCTGGCCCGGATGTTCTCCTACGACGTCGCCGCGCGCACCACCACCCCGCTCGTCGACGGCCTCGTCGCAACCCCGTCGGACCGACCCGACGAGGCCACCATCCCGTCGCTGAGCGCCGACGGTCGCTACGTCGCCTTCGTCCAGGGATCGGCGGCGGGCGGCGTGCCGTCGTACGAGCTCGTCCGCCTCGACACCGCAACGGGGGCGCGGACCGTGGTGGACACCGCTACCGGCCCCCGCACGGCCGCCCAGGCCTTCGGTCACCCGTCGCTCAGCAACACCGGGCGCTACCTGGCCTACACGGACCTCGACGCCGCAGGCGTCGCGCACGTGTACTTGCACGACGCCGACAAGCAGACCAGTCGGCTGGTGGACCGTACGGCGTCCGGCGGGCCCAGCGCCGCGGGCGGCGGCCAGGCGCAGGTCAGCGGCAACGGTCGCCACGTCGCCTTCTCCAGCTCCGCCACCGACCTGGTGCCCGGGACCTCCGGGGCGCACCAGGTCTACGTCTGGGACCGGACGACCAGGACCGTGGAGGCGGTCGTGCGCAACCGTCGGGGCCAGTACCCGGCGAGCACCGGCGCGGTGTCGTCCATGCCGTATCTCGACGGCGACGGCAGCACGCTGGCGTTCACCTCGACCGCACTGAACCTCGTCCAGGACCAGCCGTCCACCCGCCTCGAGCGGGTCTTCGTCTGGGAGCGCTGAGGACCGTCACTCAGTCGTCGAACGCGTTCACCACGTCGTGGTCGATGGTGCTCTTCGGCCCGGTGAACCAGCGCTTGGCCGAGACGTTCCACCAGATCGCCAGCACGATCAGCGTGCCGATGGTCAGCACCGGCGCGTAGTTGACGCTGCTCCACGCGAACTCGTCGCTGAACGGCACGCCGGCCGGGGTGAACGGCAGCACGAAGTAGACCGAGATGACGAGGATCTCCGTCACCGCGACGAGGTTCATCCACTTGTACTTCGCGCCGTTGTTCCAGCTGCCCGCCTCGAACGCGTCGCCGATGCGCCAGCGCAGGAAGATCGGGATCACGAAGGACAGGTAGAGCCCGATCACCGCGACCGAGACGACCGCGTAGAACGCCACCGGCACGCCGCCGATGCTCTTGAGCGCGGGCAGGGTGATCAGGATGCCGATGACGGACACGAACATCACCGCGTTGGCGGGGATGCGGGTCGTCGGGTTGACCCTGGACAGCCAGCGCGAGCCGGGGATCGCCCCGTCGCGGCTGAACGCGAACGTCATCCGCGACGCGCTGGTCAGGCAGGCGGTCGCGCAGAACAGCTGCCCGGCGGTCGAGATCAGGAGCACCAGGAAGTGCCATCCGTCGGGCAGTGCCTGCCCGAAGATCACGTCGACCGCCCCGAACCCCTCGCTGACCCCCTGCGGGTCCTGGACGGCGAAGAGGAACGACATCAGCAGCACGTACCCGCCGATGGCGGAGTAGAAGATCGAGCGCCAGATGCCCTTGGCCGCGCCCTCCGCGGCGCCCTGCGTCTCCTCGGAGAGGTGGGCCGAGGCGTCGAAGCCGGTGATCGTGTACTGGGTGAGCAGGAAGCCCAGCGGCAGTACGAGGAACCAGTACGCCCCGCTGCTGAAGCCCGAGTTGTTGATCCGCTCGGTGAAGACGAAGTCCAGGCTCTGGTGGGTCGGCGGCACGATGACGAGCACGGCGATGACGATCGCCGCGCCCGCGACGTGCCACCACACGGAGATGTTGTTGATGACCGCGAGCAGGTGCCCGCTGAAGATGTTGAGCACCGAGGCGAGCACCAGGATCGCCACGAAGAGCAGGAACACCCGGGTGAGCGAGTAGCTGTCGGCCCAGCCGGTGCTGATCGTGCTGATGGTCAGGTCGAGGAAGGTGGCGGCGCCGTACGCCACGCTGGCGGTGACCGCGAGCAGGCCGATGAGGTTCAGCCAGCCCGAGAAGAAGCCGGCCGCCGGACCGCCGAGCTTGGCCGCCCACCAGTAGATCCCGCCCGAGGTGGGGTACGCCGAGACGAGCTCGCTGAGGGTGAAGCCGATGACCAGGATGAACGCCGAGATGATCGGCCACCCCCAGGAGATGGCGATCGGCCCGCCGTTGTTCCACGCCTGGCCGAAGGTGGTGAAGCACCCGGCCAGGATCGAGATGATCGAGAACGAGATGGCGAAGTTCGAGAAGCTCGACCAGCTGCGGCTCAGCTCCTGGGAGTAGCCCAGCTTGGCGAGGTGCTTCTCGTCGTCGGTCAGCTGGCGCTCGGCGGCGCCCTCTCCGGTGGTCTCTGCAGCGGACATGGGCACACCTCTCGCGGCGTTTCGATGGGTGCTCGGCACCGTAGACCCGGCCGCACCGGGCGTAAAGGGGTCGGGACCAGAACTGCCGAAAATTGGTATGAACTCTGACCATTGACGTCTTGCACGATCCTGCACAGACTGGCCCGCATGACCGCGCAGCCGCACGAGCACCTCACTGCTGCGGTGCTCCGACCGGTCCGTGGACACCACGCGTTCGAGGGGTGCGTGGAGCAGCTTGCGACCGCGATCCGGCTCGGCGTCTACCCGGTCGGCAGCGTGCTGCCGCCCGAGCGCGAGCTGGCCGAGCGGTTCGCGGTGAGCCGTGCGACGTTGCGCGAGGCGATCGCCGCCCTGCGCCAGGCCGGCCTGATCGAGACCAGGCGCGGGCGCGGTGGCGGCTCGACGGTGACCGCCCCGGCCCGCGGCCGTCTGCACAGAAGTCTGGGCGGCGGCCTGTCCCGCGTCTCGGCAGCGACGAAGTCGGAGTGGCTCGACGCGTTGGAGTTCCGCCGCGTCGTCGAGCCGGGCGCCGCGCAGCTGGCGGCCAGCCGCCAGCTGACGGCCGCTGACCGGGAGCGGCTCACGGCGGTCGAGGCCGCCGTGCCCGGCGCCTCCGGCAAGCGGGCCCACCGGCAGGCGGACTCCCGGCTGCACCTGACGATCGCCTCGCTCAGCGGCTCGGCGCGGCTGCAGGAAGCGGTCACGTCGGTGCAGTCGACGCTGGACTCGATGCTCGCCGCCATCCCCTCCCTGGAGACGAACATCGGCCACTCGCACCACCAGCACAGGCTCATCTGCACCGCCATCCTCGCCGGGCGCCCCGAGCGCGCTCGCGCGGTGATGGAGGAGCACTGCGACGACACCGCGGCGCTCCTGCGCGGCCTGCTCGTCTGACCGGCACGGCCCCCGACCGGCACAAGGAGAACTCGTGACCACTCGCAACGACCGCCACCTGACCATGGAGGCGCTGCGGCAACGCATCGACGCCGGCGAGGTCGACACCGTCGTCCTCGCCTTCACCGACATGCAGGGCAGGCTCCAGGGCAAGCGGCTGCACGGACGCTACTTCGTCGACCACGTGGTCGGCGGCGGCGCCGAGGGGTGCGACTACCTGCTGGCCGTCGACGTCGACATGAACACCGTGGCCGGCTACGCGATGACGTCGTGGGAACAGGGCTACGGGGACATGGAGTTCGTGCTGGACGAGCAGACGATCCGGCTGCTGCCCTGGCTGCCGGCGACGGCCATGGTGCAGTGCGACCTCGAGTGGGCCGATCACCGCCCGGTGGCCCCGAGCCCCCGGACGATCCTCAAGCGGCAGCTCGACCGGCTGGCCGAGCGGGGTCTGGTCGCCATGGCGGGCACCGAGCTCGAGCTGGTGGTCTACGAGGACTCCTACGAGGAGGCGTGGCGCAAGGGCTACCGCGACCTCGTGCCGGCCAACCAGTACAACATCGACTACTCCATCCTCGGCACCACGCGCGTCGAGCCGCTGCTGCGCGACATCCGCAACCACATGTACGCCGCGGGGCTCGACGTGGAGGGCGCCAAGGGCGAGTGCAACCTCGGGCAGCACGAGATCGGCTTCCTGTACGCCGACGCGCTCACGACGGCCGACAACCACGCCGTGTACAAGAACGCGGCCAAGGAGATCGCCGCTCAGCACGGCAAGAGCATCACGTTCATGGCCAAGCCCAACCAGCGCGAGGGCAGCTCGTGCCACATCCATCTCTCGTTGCGCGGCGCCGACGGCGAGCTGGTCTTCTGGGACGAGGAGTCCGGGGCGCGCACGCCGCTCTACGACAGCTTCATCGCCGGCGTGCTGGCCACGGCGGCGGACTTCACGCTGTTCTTCGCGCCCAACATCAACTCCTACAAGCGCTTCGCCGACGGCTCGTTCGCTCCCACGACGATCGCCTGGGGGTCCGACAACCGCACGTGCGCGGTCCGCCTGGTGGGTCACGGCGCCGGCGCACGGATGGAGAACCGGATCCCCGGGGCCGACGCCAACCCCTACCTGGCCCTGGCGGCCATGATCGCCGGCGGCCTGCACGGCATCGACGCCGAGCTGGAGCTGGAGCCGGAGCTGAGCGGCAACGCCTACACCTCCGACAAGCCGCGCGTCCCCGCGACGATGCAGGCCGCGCGCGACCGCTTCCACGCCTCCGCCATCGTCCGCGAGGCACTGGGCGACGAGGTCGTGGACCACTACGCCAACATGGCCGACGTTGAGCTGGCGGCCTACAACGCCGCCGTCACCGACTGGGAGCTCTTCCGCGGCTTCGAGAGGCTGTAGGACCATGACGACGCTGATCAACCCCGCCACCGGCGCCGAGCTGGACGCCTCCCCCGCCGCGGCGTCGCTCGCGGACGCCGATGCCGCCATCGAGCGCGCGCACGACGCGTTCCGTGCCTGGCGTGCGGTCGCCCCGGGCGAGCGGGCTCGGCTGCTGCGCGCCTTCGCGGCGGTCGTGGACGAGCACATTGAGGAGCTCGCGCAGCTGGAGGTCCTCAACGCCGGTCACACCATCGGCAACGCGCGCTGGGAGGCCGGCAACGTCCGCGACTGCCTCAACTACTACTCGGCGACGCCCGAGCGGCTCTTCGGCCGCCAGATCCCCGTGGCCGGCGGCACCGACGTGACGTTCCACGAGCCGCTCGGCGTGGTGGGCGTCATCGTGCCCTGGAACTTCCCGATGCCGATCGCCGCGTGGGGGTTCGCTCCCGCGCTCGCCGCCGGCAACACCGTCGTGATCAAGCCCGCGGAGCTGACCCCGCTGACCGCCATCCGGATCGGGGAGCTCGCGCTCCAGGCGGGACTGCCCGAAGGCGTGCTCACGGTGGTGCCGGGGCAGGGCTCGGTGGTGGGCCAGCGCTTCGTGACCCATCCGCTCGTGCGCAAGGTCTGCTTCACCGGGTCGACCGCGGTCGGCAAGCAGGTTATGGCCGGGTGCGCGGACCAGGTCAAGCGGGTGACGCTCGAGCTCGGCGGCAAGAGCGCCAACATCGTGTTCGCCGACGCCGACATCGCGGCGGCCGCCGCGAGCGCGCCGTACGCGGTGTTCGACAACGCCGGCCAGGACTGCTGCGCGCGCTCGCGGATCCTCGTCGAGCGCTCGGCGTACGACGAGTTCGTCGGGCGCCTGGAGACCGCCGTCCGCGCGTTGCGGGTGCTGGATCCGGCCGACGAGCAGAGCGAGATGGGCCCGCTGGTCTCCGAGCGGCAGCGCGATGCGGTACGGGCCTATCTCGACGGTGCGAGCATCGCCTTCACCGGCAGTGCACCGGACGGGCCGGGATGGTGGCTGCCGCCGACCGTGGTGGAGTCCCGCGACACCGGCGAGCCGGTCTGGCGCGAGGAGGTCTTCGGCCCGGTCGTGGCGGTGATGGCCTTCGACGACGAGGACGAGGCGGTCGCGCTGGCCAACGACACGGAGTACGGCTTGTCCGGCTCGGTCTTCACCGCCGACCTCGGACGCGCGCTGCGGGTGGCCCGCGGCGTGGAGGCCGGCAACCTGTCGGTCAACAGCCACTCCTCGGTGCGCTACTGGACGCCGTTCGGCGGCTACAAGCAGTCGGGCCTGGGCCGCGAGCTCGGTCCCGACGCGCCGCATGCGTTCACCGAGGAGAAGAACGTCTTCATCGCCCACTGACGAGCACCTCTCGTCCACTGGAAAGGCACACGGAACATGGCAGGACGCATCGAGGGCCGCACGGCAGTCGTCACCGGCGGTTGCAGCGGCATCGGGCTGGCGACGGTACGCCGCTTCGTCGAGGAGGGCGCGCGCGTCGTGATCGGCGACATCGACGACGCCGCCGGCGAGGCGCTCGCCGCCGAGCTGGGTGGGCCGGAGGTGGTCACCTACGTGCACGTCGACGTGACGTCCAAGGATCAGGTGGACGCGCTGTTCCGCACGGCCAAGGACACCTACGGCTCGGTGGACATCGCCTTCAACAACGCGGGGATCTCGCCGCCGGAGGACGACTCGATCCTCGACACGGACCTCGAGGCCTGGCGTCGCGTCCAGGAGGTCAACCTGACCAGCGTCTACCTCTGCTGCAAGGCCGCCCTGCCCTACATGCTCGAGCAGAAGCGCGGCTCGATCGTCAACACCGCGTCCTTCGTGGCCGTGATGGGCGCCGCCACCTCGCAGATCTCCTACTCGGCCTCCAAGGGCGGCGTGCTGTCGATGTCGCGCGAGCTGGGCGTGCAGTTCGCGCGCGAGGGCGTACGCGTCAACGCGCTCTGCCCGGGCCCGGTCAACACGCCGCTGCTGACGGAGCTGTTCGCGAGCGACGCCGAGCGCGCGGCCCGCCGGCTGGTCCACATCCCGATGGGCCGGTTCGGCGAGCCCGAGGAGATGGCGAACGCCGTGCTCTTCCTGGCCTCGGACGAGTCCAGCTTCATCACCGCGAACGCCTTCCTCGTCGACGGCGGCATCTCCGGCGCGTACGTCACACCGGTCTGAGCGGGCACCGGTGGAGTCTCCCGTCGTCGGGCTGACGACGTACCGCCAGGACGCGGCCTGGGGGGTGTGGCACACCCGGGCGGACCTGCTGCCCACCGAGTACGCGCTGGCGGTGGAGGCGGCGGGCGGCGTGCCCGTCCTGTTGCCACCGGTCCAGCGACCCGCCGCTGCGGCGCGGGCCGTCGCGCGCCTCGACGCGCTCGTCGTCTGCGGCGGCGCCGACGTCGACCCGGCGAGGTACGGCGCGGCGCCGCACCCGCGCACCGCGGGCTGGCAGCCCGAGCGCGACGCCTGGGAGCTCGCGCTGCTCGACGCGGCGGAGGAGATCGGGCTGCCCGTGCTCGGGATCTGCCGCGGCATGCAGCTGATGGCGGTGCACGCAGGCGGGACGCTCGACCAGCACACCCCCGACCTCGTGGGGCACGAGGAGCACTCCCCTGGCGCCGACGCCTACGGGACGGTGGCCGTGACGACCGCACCCGGGTCCAGGCTGGCCGGTCTCGTCGGGGCCGAGCTCGAGGTCAGCTGCCACCACCACCAGTCGGTGGCCAGTCACCCCGGCTTCGAGGCGGTCGCGCACGCCGCGGACGGCACGCTGGAGGCGATGGAGGCGCCCGGTGAGCGCTACTGCCTGGCGGTCCAGTGGCATCCGGAGACCCGGGTCGAGGTCGGGCTGATGGCCGGCCTGGTGGCTGCGGCGCGCGAGCACGGCCATCGTTCGGTGACCTAGCCGCGGTGGCCTCAGCCGCGTGCGCGCCGGCGCCGCAGGGTGGCTGGCAGCGTCAGCACGAGCGCCAGCACGACGCCGACGAACATGCCGATCGAGTTCGCCGCGACGTCGCGCGGGTCGGAGACCCGGCCCGGGATCGAGCGCTGGACGTTCTCGATCATGGAGGTCAGCACGATCCCCGCGGCCATCGCCATCCACCACAGCCGCGACCCGACGAGCAGCAGGAGGAACACCCCGAGCGGGACGAACAGCCCGATGTTGGCGAGGAACTCCACCCGCTCGATGCTGAGCCGGCTCGTCACCGGGTCGAGGTCGGGATAGCGCTCGAGCCGCGCGAGGATGCGGCCGGCGAGGCTGCTGTAGTCGGGCTGGTCCGAGCCGGGCGTCAGCGTCACCAGCCCCACGAAGCCGAGGTAGAGCAGGGTCAGCAGGCTCAGGAGCGGATGGCGGTGCAGCACCCGGCCATTCTCCGGGTGGACCAAGGCGACGCCGGGTGGCTCACTCCCTCCAGCGCCAGGAGTTGAGGACGAGCTCGGCCGTGCGCTCGCGCTCGGCGCGGCCCAGGCCCGGGCTGAAGGAGAACGTGACGACGTACACCCGGTCGTCCTGGACGGGGTGGTACTGCTCCACGGCGTAGGTGACCCGGTTCTTCGTCATCCGCCCGGACACATGGGTCGCGGGCTCTCCGGCGACGAGCACCGGGGTGCGCACCCGACGCTTGCGGGCCCCGATGATGCCCATCTCGTTGAGGGCCGCCGCCTCCATCTCGTCGACGTCGTAGGCACCGGGCTCCGCGAGGACGACACTGAAGTTGTCGGCGAACCCGTCGTCGTCCGCGAGGTCGAACACGTGCGTGTCGGCGTGTCCATAGCCTGGAACCCGGATCCTCCTGGGCGCCCACCCCCGAGGAGCCTTGAGCGCGTAACCGGTCCCCTTGACCGTCTGGCCCTTCGCGCTCCCCTTCAGGATTCGCGGCTCCTTGTCCGGGGCGTCGGACCCGGCGGACGCACAGCCGGCTGAGACGAGCCCGACGGCGACGACCAGTGCGGCGAGATGGCGAGGCATGGGGCGAGCGTAGGCGGCCGCAGCGGTCCCGAGGCCGGAATCGAGGACTTCGTCGGCGCCTTGCGCTGACCCTGCGAGCGGTTGCCGGACCGAGCGGCGCGCGGTGCGGGTGGCTCGTCGGACCGGTCCGACCTATCGTGAGCAGATGACCCAGCCCGGACGCGACGCCGCCGAACCCGACGTGATGGAGAGCTTCGACCCCGATGCCGGTCCCGGGCTGGTGTGCCGGGTCTGCGGCTCGCTCGTCTCCGGGTCGGGTGACTACCCCCGGGCCCACTGGGACTGGCACGAGGCGTCCAACGGGGCCTGACGACTCAGGCGCCCTGTCCGAGCGGCTCGATGTCGCCGCGCTCGACGAGCTCCTCCAGCGCCAGTCGACAGCCGGACTGCCACCGGCCGTCGTCGTCCTGGAAGGAGACGACCGCCTCCCCGGCGCACTCGGCTGCGGGAGCGTCCGCGTGGTGCGAGCAACCCCCCTCCGCCGCGGCGGAGCCGGGATCGTGCAGCGTGGGGTCAAAGGTCTGTGACGGATGCATGCGACGTACCTCCTTGAGGCCTCCCACGGTGCCACGCGGACTGCCGCAGAGCACCCACCCCAGTGGGTCATCTCACGTCCCCGGAGGCGGCGCGTGCGCTCGGTTTGCCAGCACGGCGATGGGACTGGTGTGGTGGGCGGATGCCTTCCGGTATCGAGCGTCCCCGCGACCTGCCCACTCCAGACCCGGGCGGTGACCCCCACCCGGCGCTCGACCCCGCCGTACGGCCCGCAGCGGAGCGGGAGAGGGGTCTGGACCGGATCGTCTTCGGTGTCACGGCCCTGATCAGCCTGGCGTTCCTCGCCTGGGGCTTCGTCAGCACCGAGAGTCTCGCGGACGCCTCGGCCGACGGCCTCGGGTGGACCATGAGCAGCGCCGGCTGGCTGTTCGTGCTCGCCTCGAGCGGGTTCGTCGTGTTCGTCATCTGGCTCGCCCTCGGCAAGTTCGGCAACATCCCGCTGGGTCGCGACGACGAGGAGCCGGAGTTCCGGACCATCTCGTGGGTGGCGATGATGTTCAGCGCCGGGATGGGCATCGGCCTGATGTTCTACGGCGTGAGCGAGCCGATCGCCCACCTCGCCACGCCTCCGCCGGGCACCGGCGAGCCGGGCAACCCCGAGGCCGCCCAGGACGCCATGGCCACGACGCTGTTCCACTGGACCCTGCACCCGTGGGCCATCTACGCCGTCGTCGGCCTCGCGGTGGCGTACGGCGTCTACCGCAAGGGTCGCCTGCAGCTGATCAGCTCCGCGTTCGAGCCCCTCCTCGGGCGCCACGCCCGCGGCCTGGGCGGGCGGGCGATCGACATGTTCGCGATCTTCGCCACGCTCTTCGGCTCCGCCACCTCGCTCGGTCTCGGCGCACTGCAGATCGCCTCCGGGCTGGAGATCGTCGCCGGACTGGGCGGCACGGGCAACGGCCTGCTCGTCGGCATCATCGCGGTGCTCACCGCCGCGTTCGTGCTGTCCGCCGTCTCGGGAGTGGCCCGTGGCATTCAGTGGCTCTCCAACGTCAACATGGTCCTCGCCGTCGCGCTGGCCCTCTTCGTGTTCGTCGTCGGCCCGACGGTGTTCATCCTCAACCTCGTGCCCACCTCGATCGGCAGCTACGTCGCGGAGCTGCCGATGATGGCCGCCCGGACCGCCGCCGAGGGCGCCGAGACGAGCGACTGGCTCTCGACCTGGACCATCTTCTACTGGGCCTGGTGGCTCTCGTGGGCGCCGTTCGTCGGCATGTTCATCGCCCGCATCTCGCGCGGCCGCACGATCCGGCAGTTCGTGAGCGGGGTCCTGCTCGTACCGAGCCTGGTCAGCGTCGTGTGGTTCTGCGTGTTCGGCGGAGCAGCGATCGACCTGCAGAAGGCCGGCACCGACATCGCCGGTGCCGGCGGGCTCGAGGCCCAGCTGTTCGACACCCTCGCCGCATACCCGCTGGCGACGGTCTCCAGCGTGGTGGTGATGGTCCTCGTCGCGATCTTCTTCATCTCCGGCGCCGACGCGGCCTCGATCGTGATGGGCTCGCTCTCCGAGCGCGGAACGATCAACCCGAGCCGCCCCATCGTGATCTTCTGGGGGGTGGCCACCGGTGCCGTCGCCTCGGTGATGCTGCTCGTCGGGGGCAAGGACGCGCTCAGCGGCCTGCAGACCATCACGGTGATCGCGGGGTTGCCCTTCGTGCTCATCATGATCGGGCTCGCCGCGGCGCTGGTGAAGGACCTGGCTGCGGACCCGCTCGTCGTGCGTCGCCGGTACGCCATCGAGGCCGTCGAGGCCGCGGTGATCACCGGGGTCACCGAGCACGGCGACGACTTCGTGCTGTCGGTCGAGCGGGGGCAGGTCGAGTCGACCGAGGGCGACGCCCAGACCGACGACGACCAGCGGCGCTGAGCGCCCTAGTCTCGGATCCATGAGCGACCCGCTGCGCATCGGCTTCGTCACCGGGGCGACCCCCGACAAGTGGGCCCGCCACTGGCGCGAGCGGCGTCGTGAGCCCCTCGAGCTGGTGCCGGTCACCGAGGCCGAGCAGCTCGATGGCGTGCGCGAGGGCAGCCTCGACATGGCGCTGGTGCGGCTCCCGGTCGACCGCGGGGGCCTCCACT
Organism: Nocardioides sp. SYSU D00065; assembly: GCF_017916425.1. Lineage (GTDB taxonomy): Bacteria > Actinomycetota > Actinomycetes > Propionibacteriales > Nocardioidaceae > Nocardioides. The sequence continues at coordinate 45,451 of NZ_JAFMSX010000001.1, forward strand.
GCGTACGGCTCTACGACGAGCTGCAGGTCGTGGTCGCCTCGCGCGACCACCTGCTGGCGGCCGCCGACGACGAGGTGAGCACCGCCGACCTCGTCGACGAGCAGCTCGTCCGGCCCCACCCCAGCGGCTGGACGCCGGCGGTCGAGCAGCTCGACTGGCCGCCGATGAGCGAGCGGGAGGCCATCGAGACGGTCGCCGCCGGCACCGGCATCGTGATCGTCGCGATGTCGGTCGCTCGACTGCACCAGCGCAAGGACGTCGTGACGCGCGTGGTCACCGACCTCGAGCCGACGACGATCGCGCTGGTCTGGCCCGTCGAGCGCGACGATGAGGTCACGCAGGCGTTCGTGGGCGTCACCAAGGGACGTACCGCCAACACCTCGCGGTAGGCGTCGTGGCGCAGCCGACGGCGTGGGACCGCGCGTGGTGGGTACCTGCCACGCAGCGGGACATCCGTCGTTCCGCGGACGAGGAGGCACCATGCGCATCGTGATCACCGGCGCGACCGGCAACGTCGGCTCGGCCCTGCTCGAGCACCTGGTGGCCGGGGGCGAGCACGACCTCGTGGGCGTCGTACGTCGCCCGCCCGAGCCGGTCGGGCCGTACGCCGGCGTGGCCTGGGCGACGGTGGACCTGTCACGCGACGACCCGACGGCGCTCGCGGCGGCCTTCCGAGGAGCCGACGCCGTCGTGCACCTGGCGTGGGGCTTCCAGCCGTCGCACCGCGAGGAGTACCTGCGCGAGCTCGGCGTCGGGGGAACGCGACGCGTCATCGAGGCCGTACGCACCGCGGGCGTGCCGCACCTGGTGCACATGTCCTCGGTGGGCGCCTACTCCCCCAAGCGCGACGACACCCCGGTCGACGAGACCTGGCCGACGGACGGCGTCCCGACGTCGATGTACAGCCGGCACAAGTCAGCGGCCGAGCGTCTCCTCGACGAGCTCGAGCGCGACTACCCCGCCGTCGTCGTCTCCCGCATGCGCCCCGGCATCGTGGGCCAGCGGCGCGCCGCCAGCGCGCTGCTCCGCTACGGGCTGCCCGCCCTCGTCCCGTCGGGGCTGCTGAGGCACGTGCCGGTGGTGCCCCTCGACCGGAGGCTGGCCATCCCGATGGTGCACGCCGACGACGTGGCCGACGCCTTCGACCGCGTCCTGACCGCACGGGTCCCGGGTGCGTTCAACCTCGCCGCCGCACCGACCGTGACCGCCGACGACATCGCGGCCACCCTCGGCGCGCGGCTCCTGCACGTGCCGTCCGCCGCCGTACGTGCGGCGGTCACGACGAGCTGGCACGCCCGTCTGCAGCCGCTCGACCCCGGCTGGATCGACATGGCCTACGCGCTCCCCCTGCTGGACACGACGAGGGCGCGGACCGAGCTGGGCTGGACCCCCGCCAAGGACGCCACCACCACGCTGGCCGAGACCGTGGCCGGCATGCAGGACGCCGCAGCGGGGCGCTCGCCGGTGCTCCGGCCTCGCTCGGTCGCGGGCGCGCTCGCCCGTGCCTTCCGTCGAGGGCCGGTGAGCAGCCGCCGCAAGCCGTGAGGCGCGGCAGATCCGGGAATCATCAACCGTAGTCGGCGACGAGCGTCCGGTGGATGCCGTCGACCGTCATCCGACCGCCGTACGGCAGCACCCACTGCGGGCGCGTGTGGCCGAACGGCGGACCGACCACGACGACCGCACGAGGGTTGTAGCGGTCCACGACGGCGATGGCCGCGTCCCGCTGCTCCGCCCGCCTCGCCGTCCGCTCTGCGGCCGACGGGGCGTGGTCGAAGCTCGTCGTCGGCGGTCGCGCGACCACGACGGCGGACACCGCCTCCAGCAGCCCGCGCTCTCCGAGCGAGCGCAGGATCCACCCGAACTCCCGTGCCGGGATGAGCTCCTCGGACGTCTCGAGGAGCAGCACGCCACCGTCGACGACCGCCGGGTCCGCCGGGAACCGCCCGGCCGTCAGGAGCTACTGCAGCACCTCGACGCAGCCGCCCCAGGTGCGCCCTGTCACCTCGCGCTGTGGACCGGCCCAGGTCCACGGCTCGGTCGGCTCGCGGTGGCCGTACTCCTGGAGGGCACGGGGGTCGTCCCAGTCGTGGCCGATGTCCTCCGACTCGCCGGGCTCGGTGATCTCGAGCCGCTCCCCGGTCAGCAACGCGGCCCGCAGCGACTGCTCGTGCACGGCGTCGAGTCCCGGTCCCGGGCCCAGGTGCACCTGGGTCGCGCCGCCGTGGAACCCCGGCACACCGAGGGTCCAGAGCCAGTTGAGGATGTTGGTGTTGTCGCTGTAGCCCAGGAACGGCTTGGGGTCGGCCAGCACGGATGCGGCGTCCAGGTGCGGCACGACGGTGATCTGGTCTGCTCCCCCGATGGTTGCGATGACAGCGCGCACGGTCGGGTCGGCGAACGCCGCGTTCACGTCCGCCGCTCGTTCCGAGGGGGACGCCCCGAGCTTGCGCGTCGTCGGATACTCCACGGGCTCGAGCCCCGTCGTGGCCGCCAGCCGCCGCATCGCCTGCTCGTGGACCGCCGGCGCCACCGCAGGCGCGGCGAACGACGGTGACAGGACCGCGATCCTGTCCCCCGGTCTCGCCTTCGGGACCGTCACGAACTCCATGACGCAACCGTAGGGGGCCGGCCCGGTAGCGTGCGCGCCATGACACACCGCGCTCCGCCGAGAGATGTGGAGGCGGGCGCGGGCGTGGAGCTGCGGCTAGCACGGGACAGTGACGCGGACGCGATCGCGGGGTGGACGCGTGCCCCCGAGGTCCTCGAGTTCTGGGGCGGCCGCCCGGTCGAGCTCGATGAGGTGCTGGCGAAGTACACCGGCCGTCGCGCACCGGACGTCGTCTCCTATGTGATCCTCGCGGAAGGACGCCGGGTCGGTTACACACAGGCCTGGCACCGTGCCGGGCGCTACGGGATCGACATGTTCATCGCGGCCGATGCGCAGGGACGGGGAATCGGTTCGCGCGCGGCCCGCGCGCTGGCCTACGAACTGATCACCGCGGGATGGACGCCCCTGACCGTTGATCCTGCGGTGACCAACACCAGGGCCATCAGGCTTGGCGGAAGGCAGGGTTTCGCGAGACGGGCGAGGTCGAAGGCGTCGGTGCGGCGACTACTCAGCTGATGACGTTCGTCGCGTCGACGTAGGCGCGTCCGCGTCGTGGAACGCACCACCGTTTCGAGCGGCCGACATCCGCGCTGTCCCCGGCGTGCCGCGTGCCGCCGCTATGCGGCCGGCCCGAGTGCGCGCAGGCGCCGTCGCGCGTCGTCGAGCCCCTTCTCGTTCTCAGCGGCGTCGACACCGCCCGTGCGGTCGTCGGCAGGCAGGCGCTGGGCGAAGTAGGCGCCTTGCACCGCCTCCCGGAACCGGCTGAACGCGTCCAGGTGGTCAAGCTCGTCGGCAGACAGTGGACCAACGGCCGCGTAGGTGGACAGGAAGTGCGGGGCGTGCTGCCGGCCGCCGAGGTACATCACCGCTGATGCGACGTCGTAGAGGACCGGTCCGCGTCTCGCGCCCGCCCAGTCGATGAGGCCCGTGGTCCCGGTCCGGTCATCGTGGATGAACGCACCGGGCCACGGGTCGGTGTGCAGCAGCGACCACGTGGCCGCGAGCTCGTCGGTCTCGCTGCGAACCGCCTCGATCGCCGAGACGAGCCAGGAGTGGTCGGACACACCCGGGGCCGCGAGGGACAGCCAGTCGACTCCGAACGTCCGCGCGCTCGGACCGACGACCGGGGCACCGGCGGCGTGAACTCCCGCCAGGATCTCCGCGATCCACCGCTGCTCGTCCTCCGAGTCGCCGTCCAGCTCCCGTCCTGGCACGTGCTCGAGCAGCGCCAGGTTCGTCGTGGGCTCCACGAGGCTGCCGTCGCGGGTCGGGACCGGGCGGCCGGTGACGAAGCCGGCCGCGGCGAGGGCGGTCGCCGCCTCGGCGCCGGCGATCAGGTCAGCGACGCCGTCGCTCGCCACCGACTTCGCGACGTAGGTCAGCCCCCGGTGCTCGACCAGCCACGTCTCGGAGTTCATCCCACCGCCCAGTGGTGTCACCGATGCGGACTCGAGCCCCCAGCAGGCTGCCAGAACGTCTCGTGGGTTCGACACCCGCGAACCCTCTCACGCGGTCGCTGAGTCGTCGCACGTCCGAGTGGCCGCCTGCCCTCTGTGTCGGCAGGCGGCTGGGCGCTACGGCGCTCCGGTATCGGGTGGTCGAGCCCGGCTCGTGCTTGCCCGACGCGGAGCAGGGACGAAAGACGGCCCACGCGGCCCGTGCGGATCGAACGCGATGGTGCCGGACGCATCTCGTCTGAACCGGTGGCCATGAGGGCTGGTCCACTCGTACTCGCCGGGTCCGGTGACGGTGTAGCGCCAGGCGGAGTGGGTCTTCAGCCGGTGATGCCGGCGGCAGAGCGCGGCGAGGTTCGACGTGGTGGTCGGTCCGGGTTGTGGCCGACCCTCCGCGGCGGCGTCGGGGTCGTAGGGGATGACGTGGTCGATGTCGCAGCCACGGGCGGGTCTGCTGCACCACGGGAAGACGCAGGTGCCGTCGCGCACGATGACCTGTTCGCGGATCCGGTCGGGGATGTCGTAGCCGGGTGAGGCGAGGTCGGCGGCGAGGTCGATGACCGGCCTGACGGTGACCTTCGTCCGGCTGTCGGCGCACCACGCCTTGACCTGGTCCAGCAGGACGAGCCGCTGGCCTTCCTCGAGCCGGCCGCTGGGCCCGAACGCGGCGTGGATGGTGCCGTCGGCGTCGCCGCGAGGGGTGGCGTCGAAGTGGGCGTGCAGCACGACCTCCCGCGCGACCGGGAGCCCGTCCTGTGCCCGCGTGTCCGTGGCGCCTTGGGCGTGGAGGTCGAGGGCGGTCTGCGTGCGGGCCAGGTCACCGAGCGCCTTGGCCCGGCGAGCGTCCAACGGCTCGGCCGAGCCGAGCGCGGCGAGGGTCGCGGCGCCGTGCGCCAGTGCCCGGTCGAGGTCGAGGGCATCGGCGAGGTCGATCTCAGCTTCGAGGCGCATGGTGCCCGCGTAGTGCACGTCCTGCGTGTCGATCGTGACGTGGCGCGGGTCCACGTGCTGCCAGCCATCCTCCGGGTCGGCGGCCGGATCGGGCGCTGCGAGGTCGTACCGCTTGATGGTCTCGACGACGAGCCGGTCCAGTTGCGCGGGACCGATGCGTCCGGCGACCGCGGCGACCTGGGAGTCGACCCAGCCCGCTGCCTCGCGGGTCAGCGCAGGTGTGGCGTGGATCGTCGCCTCGGCGACCGACCGGGCGCGCCACGCCGGCACGGCACCGGCTTGGACCTGCGCCCACAGCCGCGGCAGCCGGTGCCGCAGCTCGAGCGCATGCCCGATCAGCCGCTTCGCCGCCGTCGTCGAGATGCCCAGCACGGCGCCGAGCTCCCCGACGCAGAACTCCGCCACCAGCGGCGCACCCTCGCCGGCGATCGGCTCCTCGTGCTCACAGCCGGGCACGGTGAACGACGCGGCGGAGTTGATCGACTCCGGCGGATGCAGGTCAGCCCACCGAGCAGCCACGTCGAGCAGGTCGGCCGCCGCCCGGTTCTCGGCAGCTCTGCGCTCGCGGGCCAGAGCGAGCAGCGCGGAGGCGGTGAGGTCGTCGACGACCGCACTGCCCGCGTCGTGCACCGCTTCGATCATGTGTTCGATTTTACGGCAGCACACCGACATCCGCGACCGCTGTACGCCGCACGTACGTCGGAGATTCCCTCTGGACCTGGCGGGCCGGGGTCCTGACTGGGTGTGTCCCGATTGGACGCCGGTCAGCGGACCTGCCGGTTTGCGAGCGGCGCGCGCCTTGGCTCGGTGGCACGGCCGTTGCGCCGTGTGGATCAGCGCGCCTGAAGATCGAAGAAGAGGAAACCAATGAACTCTCCTCCGGGCTTGAGGCCCGGAGGCAACACCTCGGCCGGGGTGTCAGGGTCGGCGGGGGGTTCGTGGATTCCGACGATCCCGAAGCCCGCCTCAGCGAATGATCTCGCCATGGCACTCAGCGGCCGGTGGAAGAAGGTGAGGTCGACGCTCTTGCCATCGAACTCGTAGTCCTCGGTGTACTCAGTGACCCCGAAGTACGCCAGATCCGGATGGACAATCGGGAATGCGCCCGGGTGGTTCACCGAGACCAGCAGGCGCCCCCTCGGCGCGAGCACCCGGTGGAACTCGGTCAACGGGTCGGACCAGTTCGGCAGGTAGTGCAGCACGAGTGAGGCCACCACGATGTCGAAGGTTTGGTCCTTCCATGGGAGCGGCTCGGCCAGGTCATGCACGCGCAGGTCCGCGTCGCGAAGGTGGCGCCGGGCGATCTCGATCATCGCGGCGCTGCGGTCGAACCCGCTGACCTCGGCGCCGCGGTCGGTCAAGGACACGCCGGTCGGGCCGGACCCCCGACGCTTCCGCTATGCCGCAATGAGCACTCTCGATGAGAGCGCGCGGCCGAGGCGGCTGTGAGCGACTCCGACGGGCGTGACCAGCGACGAAACTGCGACCAGCCCCGCGTCCACTGTCCGAACGACTCCAGTGGGTAGCGCCCATGACGGCCGGTCTGCGAGACGTACAGCATCGCGACCACGACGCTGCAGGTCGTCGGCGCGTCTGCGGCCGCGGTTGCCCGAGGCGTCGTCCCAAGCAGGACAGACTGGCTCACGCGTGCCCGCGCAGCCACTCCCCCAGCACCGAGGCCGACCGGGCCACCAGCGCCGGCCACTCCAGCGCCGACTCGTCTGCCGCGTCCGAGACGTGCTTGACGAGACGCACCGGGACGCCGGCCTGTCGGGCGGCCCACGCGACGGCGTACCCCTCCATGTCGACGAGGTGCGCCCTCGCCGCCAGCGCGTCGCGGACGACCGGGTCGCTGACGAAGACGTCGCCGGTGGCGAGCACCACGTCGGACTCGCCCACGACCAGCCGCTCCTGCGGGTCATAGCCCAGGGACCGGATCACGTCGGCGCTGAGGTCGTGGTTGAGCACCACGCCCGGCTCGAACAGGCCGGTCAGGCCCGGACGAAGGGCGCCGGCCGTCCCGATGTTGACGACCGTCAGCCCGGCCGCGTCGTCGTACGCCGCCAGCGCGCGGGCGGTCGCTGCGGCGGCGGCGGTCTTGCCCAGACCGGTGATCACCAGCGGTAGGTGCGCCGGCACGTGCGCCGCCTCGGCGACGGTCGCCGAGACGACGAGCAGGCCGCTCGTCACTCCGCGCTCGCCTCGGAGCGGTGCCGGCCCCGGCGCGAGTGCGGGGTGGCCATCACCTGGCGGACGCGGTCGGCGTCGTAGTCCTCCCCGAGCCACTCGAACAGCCTCCGCAGCACCTCCGGCCGGGCGACGTAGTCGTCGTAGTGCACCCGGTGGACGGCGTCGCCCAGTCCCTCGGCCGCGCTCAGCATCCGCTCCTCGATGCGCTGCACGCGCCCCAGCGGGTCGTCCTTGTGGGTCCAGAAGTTGCTCGCCGCGACGTCCTCGAGGTTGCGCGTGTTGAGCACGAAGCGCGCGCCGGGGAACACCTGGCGCAGGAAGTCGAGGTAGTCCGGGAGGTCGTCGTCGTACCAGCGGATCTCCTTATAGCCCGTGACGCGCGTGTCGTGCTCGGGGCGCAGCAGCGTCGCCTCGGCCAGCGCCCGGATGTGCTGCAGCGACGCGACCTCGGGGAAGCCCTCGATGCCGAACCACGGGTGCGTGGGCTGGCTCGCGCGGCGGGCGTCGACGCGCGCCTTCTCCACCAGCCCGCTGCGGTGGAACTCGTAGAGGTGGCGCATCGCGTGGCGGTTCTCTCCCCGCAGCAGCCAGCCCGGGATCGAGTTGAGGATGCCCATCAGCAGGGTGGAGCCCGACCTGCCGTAGGTCATCACGAAGACGTGCTGGAGGTCCCTCATGTCACCAGGACTTCTCCAGCGGCCGGCCCTCGTGGAAGCCCGCGGCGGACTGCACCCCGACCAGGGCGCGCTCGTGGAGCTCGACGAGGTTGCTCGCGCCCGCGTAGGTGCACGAGGAGCGCACGCCGGAGCAGATCTGGTCGATGAGGTCCTCGACCCCGGGACGCTCCGGGTCGAGGTACATCCGCGAGGAGGAGATGCCCTCCTCGTAGAGGCTCTTGCGGGCCCGGTCGTACGACGACTCGGCGGCGGTGCGGTTGGCCACCGCGCGGGCCGAGGCCATGCCGAAGGACACCTTGAAGGGCCGGCCGTCGGCGTCGTGCATGAGGTCGCCGGGGGACTCGTGGGTGCCCGCGAACCACGACCCGATCATCACCGCGGAGGCGCCGGCGGCGAGCGCGAGGGCGACGTCGCGCGGGTGGCGCACTCCCCCGTCGGCCCACACGTGCTTGCCGAGCTCGCGGGCGGCGCTCGCGCACTCGAGCACGGCGGAGAACTGGGGCCTGCCGACGCCGGTCATCATGCGCGTCGTGCACATGGCGCCCGGTCCCACGCCCACCTTGACGATGTCGGCGCCGGCCTCGATCAGCGCGCGGGTGCCCTCGGCGGACACGACGTTGCCTGCTGCGACCGGGACCGTCGGCGAGAGCGCCCGCACGGCCTGCAGCGCCTGCAGCATCCGGTCCTGGTGGCCGTGCGCGGTGTCGACCACGAGGCAGTCGACCCCGGCCGCGAGCAGCTGCGCCGCTCGGTCTGCGACGTCGCCGTTGACGCCCACCGCGGCAGCGATGCGGAGCCCGCCACGGGCGTCGAGCGCGGGGGTGTAGAGGGTCGCGCGCAGCGCCCCCAGCCGGGTCAGCACCCCCACGAGTTCGCCGTCGTCCGTGACGGCGACGGCCAGTGGTGCCTTCGCGCGCTCGATCGCGTCGTAGACCTCGCGCGGATCGGTCTTCTCCGAGACCGTCACCACGTCGCGGCTCATCACCGCCGACACCTGCGCGAAGCGGTCCACCTCGGCGCAGTCGGCCTCGGACACGACTCCGACCGGGCGGCCGTGCTCGACGACGACGGCGGCGCGGTGGGCGCGCTTGGGGATCAGCGACAGCGCCTCGGCGACCGTCTGGTCGGGGCGCAGCTCGATCGGGGTGTCGAACACGCTGTGCCGCTGCTTGACCCACGCCACGACGTCGGCGACGACGGGGATCGGGATGTCCTGCGGGATCACGGTGAGGCCGCCGCGGCGGGCGACGGTCTCGGCCATCCGCTTGCCGGCGATCGCCGTCATGTTGGCGACGACCAGCGGCAGCGTCGCGCCGGTGCCGTCGGAGGTGGTGAGGTCGACGTCGTAGCGGCTGGCGACCGAGGAGTGGCGCGGGACCATGAAGACGTCGTCGTAGGTCAGGTCGTGGGCCGGGGCCTCACCGGACAGGGAGTGGAGGAACTGCACTGGCCGCAGTCTACGTGGCGCTGCCCGGCCGCTTCCCCGTCCGCTTCGCGGGACGCAGCCCCAGGTCGGCGAGCTCCAGCGCGGCGAGGCGTCGTACGACGTCGGGGTCCCGGGCGCGCCACGCGCCGGCGGGGTCGTCGCTGACCGCGGCCAGCACCCGCATCGGCTGGTGGGCGAGCGCCCGCAGCGCGAACAGGTCGAGGTCCTGCTGAGAGTCGACGAACCTCGCGCCCGCGGTCGCCTCCCGGACGAAGCGCCACCGGCGCGGCAGGTGGAGGGCCGCGACGACGAGGATCGGGATCAGCGCCACCGACAGCCCGAGCAGCAGAGCCAGCCGCTCGACGGCCTCGACGGTGTCGCGACCTGCCGCGGCCAGGCCGTCCGAGGCGTCGGCGGCCCTGTCGAAGGGCACCGCGAGCTCGTCGCCGACCAGCGGCGCGTCCCCGAGCCGGCCGCCGGCGTCACGCAGCTGCTCACCCATCGACGTGGCCGCGGACTCCGTCTGCCGACCGGGTCCCGCGAGATGCAGGGTGCCGTCGTGCACGGCGGCACCGATCCACACCCACAGGACGAGCCAGGCGACGAAGAGGAGGTCGGCGAGCACCTGCCGGGTGCGACGCGCGGGCGTGTCGGCGAAGAGCTTCATGCCCCACGGTCTCAGCCCACGCCGCTCCCCTGCCTCACCCCTGGGCGGACGCCGCCTCCTGCAGCGCGCGCCAGGTGCGGTCCACGTCCGCCTGCGTGGTGCGCCAGCTGCCGACCGCCAGCCGGATCGCCGCGCGACCGGCGACCGTGGTGTGGCTCAGGTACGCCTCGCCGGAGGCGTTGACCGCCTCCATCGCCGCCAGGGTCTGCTCGTCGCCGGCCCGCAGCCGGAACACGACCAGCGACAGCGCGGGCTCGGTGACCATCTCGAACCGGTCGTCGGCGGCCACCAGGTCGGCCACGTGCTGGGCGAGGGCGATGCCGCTGCGGACGTGGCTGCGCAGGCCGGACAGTCCGTACGTGCGCAGCACCGCCCACAGCTTCAGCGCACGGAACCGCCGGCCCAGCTGCGGGTGCCAGTCGCGGTAGTCGACGACCTCGCCCGACTCGGTGGCCGCGTTGCGCAGGTACTCCGGCAGGATCGACATCGCGCCGGTCAGGGCCGCACGGTCGCGGACCCAGAAGGTGCTGCAGTCGAAGGTCGTGAGCAGCCACTTGTGCGGGTTGGTGACGAAGGAGTCGGCGGCCTCGAGCCCGGCGAGGTGCTCACGGTGCTCGGGACAGACCGCGGCGACACCCGCCCACGCCGCGTCGACGTGAACCCACGTGCCGTGCTCGCGGACCGCCTCGGCGACCGCGCCGATGTCGTCCATCGCGCCGGTCGAGGTGCTCCCGGACGCGACGTGCACCATCACCGGTCGCAAGCCCGCTGCCACGTCCTCGCGGATCGCGGCACCCAGCGCGGCCACGTCCATGGCCTGCGTGGCGGGATCCACCGCGACGGTGCGCACGGCGTCCTCCCCCAGCCCCGCCATCATCGCGGCCTTGACCAGCGACGAGTGCGCCTCCGTGGACCCGTACACCCGCCAGCCGCCGGCGCCGACGCCGTGGCGGCGCACCTGGCCCCCGCTGGCGCGGTGCAGCGCCGCGAGCAGCGCGGTGAAGGTGGCCGTCGACGCGGTGTCCTGGACGACGCCGCCGCCGGGACCGTCGCTGCGGAAGGCGGCAGGGAGGCCGAGCGCGTCCGCGAGCCAGTCGAGCACGACCTGCTCCACCTCGGTCACGGCGGGGCTGGTCGCCCAGATCATCCCCTGCGCCCCGATGCCGCTGGAGAGCAGGTCGCCGAGGATCGCGGCGGGCGAGGAGTTGGCCGGGAAGTAGGCGAAGAACCGCGGGTGCTGCCAGTGGGTGAGCCCGGGCACGACGACGCGGTCGAGGTCGGCCAGCAGCGCGTCGAACGGCTCGCCCTCCTCCGGCGCGGCGGCCGGCAGCAGGCGGCGTACGTCGCCGGGCGCGACCTGGGCGCGCACCGGCAGGTCCTCGAGCGAGGCCCAGTAGTCGGCGATCCAGTCGATGGCGGCGTGCCCGTGGCGGCGGAACTCCTCGGGCGTCAGGTGGCCTGTCGTCTCGTCCGGCATGGCCCGAACGTACCGGTGCGGTCGGGTAGGCGTACTCAGGGGCGATCGGGTAGCGGGACAGGTCCCGCAGCGGCCGTCACGGACGACGGTTGAGCCATGACGACTCCCACTCCCACCAAGAACACCAACGCCTTCTTCCTGCAGGCCGGCATCTCGTTCGCCGTCGCGCTGCTCACCATGATCTTCGCGATCTTCTACCTGCCCGTCGACCCGTGGATCCGCGCCTTCCTCGGCCTCGGCACGATGTTCCTCACCACCTCCAGCTTCACGCTCGCCAAGTGCGTGCGCGACGCCCAGGACGACAACTACGTCGTCACCCGCCTCGACCAGGCTCGCGTCGACAAGATCCTCGCCGAGCACGACCCGTTCCGGTCCGTGTCCTGACCCTCCGGCACCGACGTCCCCGCTGCGGCGGGGACGTCGTCATGTCCGGGCGGGCCGCGTCACTTCAGCTCGGCGCTGGTGAGCCCCAGGACCCGGCGGGCCACGATCAGCTGCTGGATCTGCTGGGTGCCCTCGAAGATGTCGAGGATCTTGGAGTCGCGGGCCCACTTCTCGAGCAGCTCGGCCTCGCTGTAGCCGAGCGTGCCGCACAGCTGGACGCACGACAGCGTCACGTCGGAGCCCACCCGGCCCGCCTTCGCCTTGGCCATCGACGCCTCGAGCGAGTTGGGCCGGCGGTTGTCGGCCATCCACGCGGCCTGCATCATCAGCAGCCTGGCGCCCTCCCAGTCGGCCTCGAGCCGGAGGTACGTCGCGGCGGCGGCCGACTGCGCCTGCCCCGGCCGGTCGTAGTCGATGACGACCCCGGCCTGCTCGAGCAGGTCGCGGGTGAGGTCGAGCGAGGCGCGGGCGCAGCCGACGGCCATCGCGGCGACCAGCGGCCGGGTGTTGTCGAAGGTGGCCATCGCACCGGCGAAGCCGGAGCTGGGGTCGATCTCCGGCGAGCCGAGCAGGTCCTCGGCCGGCACCCGGCAGTCGGTGAGGGTGATCGCGGCGGTGTCGGAGGCGCGGATGCCCAGCTTGTGCTCGAGCCGCTCGACCCGGAGTCCTGGGTTGTCCTTGCGGACCAGGAAGGGCTTGATCGCCGCCCGGCCGAGCTCCCTGTCGAGCGTCGCCCACACCACGACGCTGTCGGCGCGGTCGCCGGAGGTGACGTAGATCTTCTCGCCGTTGATGACGTAGTCGTCGCCGTCGCGGACGGCGGTGGTGGTGATGTTGGCCGAGTCCGACCCGGTGCCGGGCTCGGTGATCGCCATCGCGGCCCACGTGCCGCGGTAGCGCTCGAGCTGCTCCTCGTTGGCGACCGAGGCAATCGCGGAGTTGCCCAGTCCCTGACGCGGCATCGACAGCAGCAGCGCCGTGTCGCCCCAGCACATCTCCGCGACGCTCAGCACGGACGCCAGATGGGCGCCGTTGCGCACCCGGTCCCCATCGATGGGCGCGGTGTCGCGCCGTACGCCGCCCGCGCCGGCGCCGCCGGTGGCCCCGGTCTCGGACACGCCGTCGATGAGCGCGGCGAGCATGTCGAGCTCCTTGGGGTAGGCGTGCTCGGCGCGGTCGTACGTGCGCGAGATGGGGCGCAGCATGTTCATCGCGAGCTGGTGCGCCTGGTCCACCAGGCCCGCGTGCTTCTTCGGGATCTCGAGGTTGATCATCAGACGAGGACCGCGCCTTCCATGAGACCGACGGCCCGCAGGTCGCGGTACCACCGCTCGACCGGGTGTTCCTTGACGAAGCCGTGGCCGCCGAGCAGCTGCACGCCGTCGAGGCCGATCCGCATGCCCTTGTCCGCGCACAGCTGGCGGGCCAGCGCGACCTCGCGGGCGAAGTCCTCGCCGCGGGCGGCGCGCGAGGCGGCCTTCCACGTCACGAGCCGCATCGCCTGCAGCTCGATCGCGATGTCGGCCACCATGAACGCCACCGACTGCCGATGGCTGATCGGCTCGCCGAACGCCTGCCGCTCGTTGACGTAGTCCTTGACGTGGTCCAGCACGGCTTGGCCGGTGCCGACCGCGAGCGCGCACCAGGCGAGCCGCGACAGGCGGACGCACTGGGCGTACGCCGTGCCCTCGGCGTCGCCGAGCAGCGCGTCCGGCTCGAGACGTACGCCGGTCAGGTGCAGGCGCGACAGCCCGGCGGCACGCAGACCCATCGACGGATCGCCCTCGACCTCGAGCCCGGGAGTGCCCGACTCGACGAGGAAGAGGGCGGGCGCGCCGTCGAGCCGGGCGGCCACCACGAACAGCTCCGCCTCGGCGCCGCGCACGACGGCGGACTTCACCCCGTCGAGGACGAAGCCGTCGCCGTCGCGCAACGCTGTGGTGGCGGGCTCGAACGGGTCGAAGAGCACGCTCGGCTCGGCGATGGCCAGGGCGGCGGCCGGGACGTCGCTGCCGGTGAAGGCCGGGAGGTAGGTCTGCTGCTGGGCCTCGGTGCCCCACAGGCCGATCGCGGTCGCGACGGCGCCCGGCGCCATCGCAGCGACGGCGAGGCCCATGTCGCCGTGGGCGAGCGCCTCGGCGACGAGGGTGCCGGCCATCGCCGACCGCTCCTCCATGATGCCGCCCAGCTCCTCGGGGACGCCGAGGCCGGGCAGCCCGAGCTCCTGGGCGGCGGCGAGGACCTCCTGCGGAGCGGCGCAGGCCTCGTCGGCGGCGGAGGCCGCGGGCCGCAGCACCTCGTCGGCCAGCTCGCGCACCACCTCCAGGAGCATGCGCTCGTCCTCGGTCGGGGTGAGGTCGAAGACACCGCGCGACGCGGCCCTCGCCGGGCGGGCGCCGGGTCTGCGCGCGCCGGTCCGGGCGAAGGTCCGCCCGGCCGCGGTGACCACTCGGAAGCCGTTGCGCGTGGCCGAGTAGACGGCCTGCTCGGCCTGCCGGCGCAGCCCGACGCGGTCGATCAGGTCACTCTGGGCGACCCGGCTGACGGCCGCGACGGCGAGGCCGATCGCGTCGCGGGTCTCGCGGGTGGACAACCCGTGACGACCGCCCGGCCGAAGGCTGCTGAGGAAGGACATGCCCTGAATGTAACTTCGAGTTACACCGCTTGGCCAGCGCCTGGTCACGAGCTGTCGCGGGACCGACCGGACACGTGACGCGCTCGGTGTGCTGGCTAGGATCCACGGCATGCCCGACCCGCAGCCCACCCACGTGCGCGCGCCGCACGGTCCCCTGCCCGAGGGCGGCACGGTGCGTCCGATCACCCGCTGGGGGACGCCCGTCATGCACCGCCCGCAGGCGGCAGTGACGACGTACGACGACGCGCTCGCGTCCCTGGCCGCCGACATGGTGGCGACGATGTACGCCGCCGACGGCGTCGGCCTGGCCGCCTGCCAGGTGGGCGAGGACCTCGCGATGTTCGTCTTCGACTGCCCCGACGAGGAGGGCGTGCGCACCGTCGGCGTCGTGTGCAACCCGGTGCTGACGCTGCCCGAGGGCAAGGACCGCCGCCTCGACGACGACGACGAGGGCTGCCTGTCCTTCCCCGGCTCGTTCGAGTCGTGCGCCCGGCCGAGCTGGGCCCGGGTGGACGGACAGGGCCTCGACGGCGAGCCGGTGTCCTTCGAGGGCGACGGGATGCTGGCGCGCTGCCTGCAGCACGAGACCGACCACACGCTCGGCACCGTGTTCGGCGACCGGCTCTCGGCCAAGGCGCGCAAGCGGCTGGGCAAGAAGCACGACGCCGCCGCAGCCGACTACCCGCCCGGCTGGCCGGCCTGAGGCAACGATGACCGAGCTGCGGATCACCCGGGAGAACGCCCGCTTCCAGCAGTGGGAGGCGCTGCTCACCAACCGGTCCAAGCGGCACCGCAACCGCGAGTTCCTGGTGCAGGGCGTCCGCCCGATCACCCGCGTGGTCGAGGAGGGGTGGCCCGTGCGGGCGCTCCTGCGGGCGGACGGCGCCGCGTCGTCCTGGTCCGACGAGCTCTGGGCCAGCACCCGGGCCGAGCGGGTCGTGCTCTCCCCCGCGCTGCACGCCCGGCTCAGCGGCAAGGAGGGGGCCGAGCTCGTCGCGGTGGTCGAGATGCCGGAGGACGGCGTGGCCCGGCTCGGCGACTCCCGGCGCGAGCACGGACCGGTCGTGGTCTTCGACCGCCCCACCAGTCCGGGCAACATCGGCACGCTGGCACGCTCGGCCGACGCGTTCGGCGCCTCCGCCCTCGTGGTGACCGGCCACGCGGCCGACCCCTACGACCCGCAGGCGGTCCGCGCCAGCACCGGCTCGCTGTTCGCCCTGACCATCCTGCGCGTGCCCGGTCCCGGGCCCGTCGTCGAGCACGCCCACGCCCACGGCTACCGCATCGTCGGCACGGACGAGCAGGGCAGCCCGCTCGCCGAGGTCGACCTGGGCGGTCGCGTGGTGCTCGTCGTCGGCAACGAGACGGCCGGTCTTTCCTCGGGCTGGCGTGCGGCGTGCGACGACATCGTCAGCATCCCGATGGTGGGCACGGCCTCCTCGCTCAACGTGGCGGTGGCGGGCTCGATCGTGCTGCACGAGGCGCTGCGGCAGCGCGGCTGAGCGACGCGGCGCAAACCGGCACAGGTGGGACGCCGGGTGCGGCAGCCTCAGCGGCGCGCAGCCGCGTAGCAGGCGACAGCCGTAGCGGCTGCGACGTTGAGGGAGTCGATGCCGGCGCGCATCGGGATGATCGCGCGTCGCTCGGCGGTCGCCTCCCAGCGCGACGACAGGCCGTGCCCCTCCGATCCCAGCACCAACGCGAGGCGGTCGACCCCCTCGACGGCCTCCTCGATCGGCCGCGCGTCGGGGGCGAGCGTCAGCGCGACGGTCGTGAAGCCGCGCCGCGCGAGGTCGGGCAGGGCGTCGTACCAGTCCGGGAGCCGCGTCCACGGCGTGGTGAACACCGCGCCCATGCCGACCTTGATGGAGCGCCGGTACAGCGGGTCGGCGCAGCGGGGTGCGAGCACCACCGCGTCGAAGCCGAGCGCCGCACCCGAGCGGAAGATCGCACCGACGTTGGTGTGGTCGACGAGGTCCTCCAGCACGAGGACCGACCTGGCGCCGTCCAGTACCTCGTCGAGCGGCGGCAGCGGTCGCCGCCGGAGGGAGGCCAGGGCGCCGCGGTGCACGTGGAACCCGGTGACCTGCTCGATCAGCGCCTCCGGCAGGACGTAGCACGGTCCATCGCTGCGGTCGAGGACGTCGCCGAGGCCCTCGAGCCACCGCGGCGCCATCAGGAAGGAGCGCGCCTCGTAGCCGGCCTCGACCGCACGTCGCACCACCTTCCCCCCCTCGGCGAGGAAGAGCCCGTGCTCGGCCTCGAGGTGCTTGCGGAGCTCGACGTCGCGCAGGTCGCGGTAGTCGCCGAGCCTGGGGTCGCCGGCATCGGAGATCTCGACGAGGTCAGCCACGCCCGTAGTGTGCCGGACGGGCCACGGCCACCACGTCGCCGACGACGATGATGGCCGGCGGGACGACTCGGTGGGCGACGAGGTCGTCGGCCAGCGAGCCGAGCGTGGTGAGGACGGTGCGCTCGGTCGGCATGGTGCCGTCGACGACGACGGCGACCGGCGTGTCGGCCGAGCGGCCGCCGGCCAGCAGCGCGGCGGCGATCGACGGGGCGTTGTCGACGGCCATCAGGAGCACCAGCGTGCCGCGGAGGCGCGCGAGCGCGTCCCAGGCGACCAGGGAGTCGGGATGGCCGGGCGGCAGGTGGCCGGACACGACGGTGAACTCGTGGGCCACCCCGCGGTGGGTCACTGGGATGCCGACCCGTGCCGGGACCGCGATGGCGGAGGTCAGGCCGGGCACGACGGTGACCGGCACGTCGGCGCCGGCACAGGCCAGCAGCTCCTCAAAGCCTCGCCCGAAGACGAAGTTGTCACCCCCCTTGAAGCGCACCACCCGCTTGCCGGCACGGGCCCGGTCGACGATCACCTCGTTGATCGTGTCCTGCGAGGCCGAGCGCCCACGAGGCAGCTTCGCCACGTCGATCAGCTCGACGTGGGCCGGGAGCTCGTCGAGCAGCTCGCGTGGAGCGAGCCGGTCGGCGACCACCACGTCGGCCGAGGCGAGCGCATGGCGAGCGGCCACCGTGACCAGCTCGGGCTCACCGGGCCCGCCGCCCACGAGGACCACGCCCGGCGTGCGGTCGAGGGCGTCGGAGGCGGTGAGGTGGCCGTCGCGCAGCGCCGTGATGATGTCGTCGCGCAGGGCGGCGGACTTCTGCGGCTCGCGGTTGCCGAGCACGCCGACGCTCACGCTGCCGTGGTGCCCGACGGCCGGTGTCCAGGCGGTGCCGCCGAGCGCGTCGTCGCTGCGGACGCAGAAGGTGTGGCGGCTCTCGGCCGCCTCGGCGACCTGAGCGTTGACGTCGCCGTCGTCCGTCGCCGCGATGACGTACCACGCGCCGTCGAGGTCGGACTCGACGAAGTCGCGCTGCACCCACGTCAGCTCGCCGGCGAGACCCTCGATCGCCGGGGTCACCTCCGGACTGATGACGGTCACGTCGGCCCCGGTCGCGAGGAGTGCGGGCAGGCGCCGCTGGGCGACGTGGCCGCCGCCGACCACGACGACCTTGCGACCGGCCAGCACCAGCCCGGCCAGGTAGGGGCGGTCCACAGGGGCAGGAGTCGATCCGTTCTCACGCACGGTGCATTGTCGCTGGCCACCGGCTGGCACCGATGGCTAGGTTCGAGGGATGAGCACCTCGCGAACAGGCCTCGAGCGCCCCGTGGCGCCCAATCCGTACGACCTGCTGCCGGCGACCGCGTCGTTCACCCTCACCAGCGACGACGTCACCGACGGCGCCCCGCTCCAGGACGAGCAGGTCGCCGCTCACGGCAACACCTCGCCGCAGCTCAGCTGGTCCGGCGCCCCCGAGGGCACGCGGTCCTACGTCGTGACCTGCTTCGACCCGGACGCGCCGACCCCGAGCGGGTTCTGGCACTGGTGCCTGGTCGACCTCCCGGCCGACGTCACCTCGCTCGACGCCGGGGCGGCCTCGCGTCCACTTCCGGGCAGCGCGTTCCACGTGCGCAACGACGGGGGCGAGAAGGGCTTCATGGGGGCCGCACCGCCGCCGGGCGACCAGCCGCATCGCTACTTCTTCGTGGTGCACGCGGTGGGCGAGGACTCGCTCGGGGTGGACGAGGACGCTTCCCCGACGGTCGTGTCCTTCAACCTGGCGTTCAAGACGCTCGGCCGCGCGATCCTGCACGGCACGTACCAGCACTGAGCTCACCCAGTCACCACCCACCCCTCAGCCCACCCACCCCACGCGCCCCCTCGGAGGCCTGGCGGTCTGGCCCGCGCGGTCCAGACCACCAGGCCTCTTTTTCGCATTTCGCCCATGCGGAAACGGTCAAGCCGATTTCATCTGTACCTGAAGGTTCCGGGGCGCCGCCTAGAGAACCTTGACGAACTCTTTGGTGTGTCGACGCATACATTCGCGATAAGTCGACGCGCCGCCGCGTCGCAACGTATGGTCAAGGTGTCAAAACCCAAGATTCTCTCAAGATCCGCTCAACCTCGATCCGCGGACCTCTAGGACTGATCGTGCGCCTCCCCCGTCTCCGCCTGATGCTTGCGTCCACCGCCGTCGCCCTCGCCACCGTGTGCGGCGCACCGTCCGGGGCCTCCGCGGACACGTGGCCGGTCCCGTCTGCGGGCGACCTCTCCCGCGACGTCGACACGCTGACCGACGACGAGCTCGAGGCCGCCCTCATGGTCGGGATCAACGACGCTCGTGCCAAGCACGGCCTCCGCGCGATCCGCGTCTTCGACGCGTGCACCGACCGGCTGGCCGAGGCCTGGGGCGAACGGATCGCCCGCACCGGCCGCTTCGTGCACCGCGACCAGGGCGAGGTCATCCGCAAGTGCGACAACGCCTGGGCCGGCGAGACCCTCGTGCGCGGCACGGGCCTGACCCCCGACGTCATGGTGCGGCTGTGGCTCGACTCCCCCAGCCACCGCGACATCCTGCTCAGCCCCCGCGCTCGGCGCGCCGGCGTGGCGATCACCCAGGACGCGCAGGGCCGCACGATCGGCGTCGTGAACCTGGTGCGCCAGGGCTGAGCCGCGGCCGCGCCCCGTGCGCCGAGCCGCTTCGATGTGAGACGATCCCCAGCCCCCTCGTGGGTGGGCCGGGGATCGTCTCACGTGCGGGAAGGGGGGTGGGTGGGGTGCTGCACGTCGCCGTGGCGAGCAGGGCCTTCCGTCGGTACTCGACCTACCGGGCCGCCACCGTGGCCGGCATCTTCACCAACTCGGTCTTCGGCGTCATCTACTCCTACGCCTACCTCGCGCTCTGGCGGGCCAACCCGAGCGCGGGCGGCTACGACTCGCAGGACGCCGTGACGTACGTCTGGCTGGGCCAGGCCCTCCTGATGACGATCGCCCTCTGGGGCGGCGGCGCGACCGACGACCTCGCCGAGCGGATCCGCACCGGGGACGTCGCCATCGACCTCTACCGTCCGGTCGGGCTGGTCGGCTGGTACCTCGCCAGCGACCTCGGCCGCGCGGCGTACCACCTGCTGACCCGTGGCCTCGCGCCCACGCTCATCGGGCTCATCGCCTTCCGCATCGCCCTTCCGTCGTCGCCCGTGACGGCCCTCGCGTTCGGCGTCTCCGTGGTGCTCGCCGTCGTCGTGAGCTTCGCGATCCGATTCCTCGTCGCCAGCACGGCCTTCTGGCTGCTCGACCAGTCGGGGGTGAAGGTGATGAGCGGTGCGTTCGCGATCTTCTTCAGCGGGATGATGCTGCCGCTGGTGCTGTTCCCCGGGTGGCTCGGCACCCTGGCGCTGGGGCTTCCGTGGGCGTCGTACGTCCAGGTGCCGGCGGACATCTGGCTCGGCCGGCACAGCGGCGCCGACCTCGCCTCCGCGCTCGCGTTCCAGGTCCTCTGGGCCGTCGTGCTCCTGGCCGCCTGTCACGGCGTGCTGCGCCTGGCCACACGCAAGGTGGTGGTCCAAGGTGGCTGAGGCAGGATCGGTGCGGCACCTGCGGACCTACGTCCAGATCGCCTGGCTGTGGATCCGCGCCGCGTGGCAGTACCCGGCGTCGTTCGTCCTGCTCGCCGTCGGCAACGGGCTGGTGACCGGCCTGGACTTCGTCGGTCTCTGGATCATGTTCGCCCACCTGCGCGACCTGGCGGGCTTCGCGCTGCACGAGGTGGCACTGCTCTACGGGAGTGCGTCGCTCGCGCTGGCGCTCGCCGACACCGCCATCAGCAGCGTGGAGCGCATCGGCACCTACATCCGCACCGGGCGCCTGGACCAGATGATGACCAAGCCGGTGCCGCTGCTCGTGCAGGTCTGTGCCGACCAGTTCAGCCTGCGTCGCCTCGGCCGGCTCACCCAGGCCGGCGTCGTGCTCGCCTGGGCGGGCACGTACGTCGAGTGGACCCCGTTGCGGGCGCTGGTCGCGGTGTCGATGATCGCCAGCGGGACCCTGGTGTTCTTCGGGCTGTTCGTCGGCTTCTCGTGCGTCCAGTTCTGGACCACGGACGCGACCGAGTTCGCCAACGCCTTCACCTACGGCGGCGCCACCGTCACGCAGTACCCGCTGAGCATCTTCCCCCGCGAGGTGCTCGTCGGGCTCACCTTCGTGGTGCCCGTCGCGTTCGTCAACTGGTACCCCTGTCTCTACCTGCTCGGGCGCACGGACCCGTTCGGGACGCCCGACGCGTTCCGGTTCGCCTCGCCCCTCGCCGCGCTCGTGACCGTGGGCGCGGCCCTGCTCGTGTGGCGCACCGGCGTGCGCCACTACACCTCGACCGGGAGCTGACACCGTGACACCGACCGCCCAGGGACCGGCCCCGCACGGGCCGGCTGCGCTGATCGAGGTGGTGGACCTCGAGCGCACCTTCGACGTGCGGCGTCGGGTCGAGGGCCGGCGGCGTCGCGTCCGCGAGTCCGTCGTGGCCGTCCGCGACCTGTCCTTCGAGGTGGCGGCCGGCGAGATGGTCGGCTACATCGGTCCCAACGGGGCCGGGAAGTCCACGACCATCAAGATGCTGACCGGGATCCTGGTGCCCACCGGCGGGCACGTGCGCGTCGGCGGCCTGGACCCCAGCAGGGACCGGGTCGAGCTCGCGCGGCGCATCGGCGTCGTCTTCGGGCAGCGGTCCACGCTGTGGTGGGACCTGCCGCTGCGCGACTCCTTCGACCTGCTCCAGAAGATGTACCGCATCCCGCCGCAGCGCTACCGGGCGAACCTCGACCGCTTCGTCGAGCTGCTCGACCTCGGCGACCGCCTCGACACGCCCGTGCGCCAGCTCAGCCTGGGCCAGCGGATGCGGGGCGACATCGCCGCCGCGCTGCTGCACGACCCTGAGGTGCTCTACCTCGACGAGCCCACCATCGGTCTGGACGTGGTCAGCAAGAGCCGGCTGCGCGAGTTCCTGCGGGCGCTCAACGGCGAGCGCGGCACCACCTTGCTGCTCACCACCCACGACCTGCAGGACATCGAGGCGCTGTGCGACCGGGTGATCGTGATCGACCGCGGCACGGCCGTCTACGACGGCTCGCTGGGAGGACTGCACGCCCGCGGCGGGTCCACCCGCACGCTCGTGGTGGACCTGGTCGACGAGGCGGCGCCGATCGACGTGCCGGGCGCGACCGTCCGCAGGATCGAGGGGCCGCGACAGTGGCTGTCGTTCCCCAGCGACGCCAGCGCTGCGCCGATCGTCGCGGCGGTGGCGTCGGCGTACGACGTCGCAGACCTGTCCATCCAGGAGCCTGCCATCGAGGACGTCATCCGGGACCTCTACTCCCGGGGCGCCTGAGCGGCGGGGCGCGGGCGGTCAGCCGCCGAGCCGGCCCAGCCGCTCGGCGTCGCGCTCGGGCGTCGTCAGCGCCTGACGCTCCAGTAGCAGCAGCGCACGGTCGTCGTCGCCGCGCGGCACCTGCTTGAGCACGCGCCTGGCCATGCCGGTGAACCCCCGCGCGTCGACCGCCTGCAGCGCGACCCCGCGCAGCCAGTCGATCCCGTCGTCGAGGTCGCGGTCGGTGGTCTCGATGACCCCGTCGGTGTAGAACATCAGCGCCTCGCCGGGGCGCAACCGCCCCTTGCTCGGCGTGAACTCTGCGTCGTCGATCACACCCAGCGCCATGCCGCGGGCGTTGTCGACGTTCCACCCCCGCTGACCGAGGTGCCAGTGCAGCGCGGGCGGATGCCCGGCGCTGGTGATGGTGTAGTCGCCGGTGACGAGGTCGACCTTGATGTGGACCGCGGTCGCCAGCGACTCGTCTGACTCCTGCCGCAGGAGGAAGTGGTTGGCCGCCGCCATCAGCTCGGCCGGCGGCAGCGCGCCGATGAGGCCGCCCAGGGCACCGGCGAACTGCAGCGCCTGCGGCCCGACGGAGGTCCCCTTGCCGCACACGTCGACCAGCGCCATCTCCAGCCAGCGACCCTCCCGCAGGTCGGCGACCAGGAAGTCGCCGGCATAGCTGGGACCGTTGGCGGTGATGGTCGCCGACTCGGTGCGCCAGCCGCTGGGCAGCTGCGGCACGACGCCTTGTCGCTGCAGCCGGTCGCGCAGCTGGGTCAGCACGGCCTCGCTGAGCGCCATCGGCAGTCCGGATCGCTGCCGACTGGCCTGGTAGATCGCCAGCAGGGCCGCGAGCCCGAAGATCACCAGGGCGCTGTAGCGGTTCGCGCCGGCGAAGTCGGCGTCGAGGGAGGTCCACACCGCGACGGCGCACAACACCACCGCGAGCACCAGCAGCGGTACGAACCGCAGCAGCATGAGCCCCAGCATGAGGAAGAGGAACCAGAGCGCCACCGGCAGCACGGCGCCCGCCAGGGCACCGAGGGCGACCGAGACGGCGACCAGCGACAGCAGCACCGTCAGCAGGAAGGCCTGGCTGCCGCGCGATCCGGTTCGCCAGCCGTCCACACGTTGCTGGACGTACGCCGACAACCCTCGCAGCACCGTCCCCAACGCGTTCGACACTGCGAAAGCGTAGGTCTCCGGGCGTGGCCGCCGAGGCCTAATGGGAATTCTGTTACTCGTGGTGTTCGCGCGGCCCCGCACGCGTCGCTGGATAGGGTCGCGCCATGTCCTCCGTCCCGCTGCAGGCCGACATCCTCGGGCCTGACTACCGCGTGGAGACGTTCTCGCTCCCTCCGGACGACGAGGGGGCGGTGGTCGCGACGCTGGTCAGCCTCGAGCCGGACCGGCCTCGCGGTCGCGCGGTCCTGCACGTCCACGGATTCGCCGACTACTTCTTCCACACCGAGTACGCCCGGTGGTGGGCCGACCGCGGCTACACGTTCTACGCCCTCGACCTGCGCAAGTACGGCCGCTCCCTGCGCGACCACCAGACGCCGAACTACGTGGCCGACCTGCGCGAGTACTTCGCCGAGATCGATCTGGCCTGGTGGCGCATCACCGAGCGCGACGGCCACCGGCAGGTCATCGCGTCGGGCCACTCCACCGGTGGGCTCACCGTGCCGCTGTGGGCGCACGAGCGCCGACCCGCCGAGCTGGTCGCGCTGGTCCTCAACTCGCCGTGGTTCGACATGCAGGGCGCGGCGTGGCTGCGGAGCCCGGCCACCCGGGTCGCGCTCGAGCGCCTCGGCACCCGGCGACCGCTGCAGGCGATCCCGCGCAAGATCAGCGGCGTCTACGGCCGCTCGCTGCACCGCGAGCACGACGGCGAGTGGGACTACGACCTGCGCTGGAAGCCCCTCGAGTCGCGACCGGTGTACGTCGGCTGGCTGCGAGCGGTGCGGCGCGGCCACGCTCAGCTGCACGCCGGCCTCGACCTGGCATGCCCCACGCTCGTGCTGTCCTCGGCGCGCTCGCACTTCGGCGAGCAGACCACCGAGACGGCCGCGACCAACGACATCGTCCTCGACGTCGAGCAGATCCGGCGCTGGGCCTCCTCGGTGGGCCGGCACGTCACCTCGGTCGCCGTGGAGGGAGCGATGCACGACGTCGTGCTGTCGCGACCCGCCGCCCGGGCGCGCGCCTACGCCGTGCTGGATCGCTGGCTCACCGCCTGGGTCGAGCCGACCGGCTCAGACGAGCAGCACGACCAGCGCGGTGATCCCGACGAGGGCGATCACGGCGCGTAGCAGGGCGGGCGGGAGACGCCGCCCGACGCCGGCGCCGATCTGGCCCCCCACCACCGAGCCGAGCGCGATGAGGCCGGCGACCACCCAGTCGATGTCAGCGACCGCGATGAAGACGAGGGCGGCGACGGCGTTGACGAGCAGGGCGAGGACGTTCTTCGTCGCCGTGTGCCGCTGCATCGAGTCGGCCACGCCGATCCCGAGGACCGCCATCAGCAGCACCCCCTGGGCGGCGCCGAAGTAGCCGCCGTACACGCCGGTGACCGCCACCGCGGGCCACACCCACCAGACCCCGTGGTCGGGGATGCCGCCGCGCGACTCGGCCCGGGCGGCGACGGCGCGCTGGACCCGCGGTCCGACGACCACCAGCACGACACCGAGCGCGATCAGCACCGGCACGATCGCGTCGAAGGCCGAGGACGGCAGCCAGAGCAGGAGGAGGGCGCCGACGATCCCGCCGAGCAGCGAGGCCGAGCCCAGCCGTAGGACGCGGGCGCGCTGGCCGGCCAGCTCGCGCCGGTAGCCGAAGACGCCGGACATGCTGCCGGGGACCAGACCCACCGTGTTGCTCACGTTGGCGGTGACCGGTGGCACGCCGAACGCCAGCAGGGTCGGGAACGTGATCAACGTTCCCGACCCCACCACCGTGTTGATGGTGCCGGCCGCCACTCCTGCGAGGGCGACCAGCACCGCTTCGATCGGACTCACGAGCCGGCAGGTGCCTCCGGCGTCGACGGGTCGCCAGTGCCGGCCGCGCCGCTGGAGCCGGCAGTGCCGGCCGAGGCGCCCACGTCGGTCGCCGTGGCCGCCGGGTCGACCGAGCGGGCCGTCCTGCCCGGGTTGGCCGCGCTCTCCGCCGCGGCGATCGCCTGCTGCACGGCCTCGCTGGTGGCCTGCGCCTCCGGGTCGTCCGAGCCACGCGGCATCTGCGGCTCGGTGGGCCCCATGTCCACGCGCTTGCGGGGCGTGGCGTCGCGCGGAATGCCGGCCACCTCGTGGATGGAGGAGCCGAGGCCCTCGAGGGCCTTGGTGATCTCCGAGGGGATCACCCAGACCTTGTTGGCGTCGCCCTCGGCGATCTTGGGCATCATCTGGAGGTACTGGTAGGCCAGCAGCGACTGGTCGGGCTGACCGTCGTGGATGGCCTGGAAGACCGTCTGGATGGCCTGGCCCTCACCCTGGGCCCGCAGGATCGCGGCCTCGCGCTCGGCTTGGGCACGCAGGATCTGCGACTCGCGGTCACCCTCGGCGTTGAGGATCTGCGACTGCTTGTTGCCCTCGGCGGTGAGGATCGCCGACTGCCGCTGGCCCTCGGCGCTGAGGATGAGGGCGCGCTTGTCGCGGTCGGCGCGCATCTGCTTCTCCATCGCGTCCTTGATGGACGGCGGCGGGTCGATCCCCTTGATCTCCACCCGGTTGACGCGGATGCCCCACTTGCCGGTGGCCTCGTCGAGCACCCCGCGCAGACCGTTGTTGATCTCCTCGCGGGAGGTCAGCGTCTGCTCCAGGTCCATGCCGCCGACGATGTTGCGCAGCGTGGTCATCGTGAGCTGCTCGACGGCCTGGATGTAATTCGCGATCTCGTACGTCGCGGCGACCGGGTCGGTGACCTGGAAGTAGATGACGGTGTCGATCGACACCACCAGGTTGTCCTCGGTGATCACCGGCTGGGGCGGAAAGCTCACGACCTGCTCGCGCAGGTCGATGAGGTAGCGCACCTTGTCGATGAACGGCACGACGATGTTGAGTCCCGCGGGCAGCGTCTGCTTGTACTTGCCGAAGCGCTCGACGACCGCGGCGCGTGCCTGGGGCACGATCCGGACCGTCTTGGCGAGCATCACGACGACGAACAGGACGACGAGCAGGAACAGGACCAGCAATGCGGTCGGCATACGGTCTCCCCCGATCTTGTGTGTGGCTGTGGAAGTGGCTCAGATGGCTCGCGCGTGCGAGCCGGACGGTCGGCGGCGCGGCGCGCTCAGGCCTCGAGGGTGCCGACCGGGTGGACGTAGGCCGTGGCGCCCTTGATCTGCAGGATCTCGACCGTCTCGCCGGGCGCGATCCGCACGTGCTCGTCGTAGGGCAGGGCCGACCAGACCTCGCCGCCTGCCTTGATCCTCCCGGGTGCCAGCCCGGTGATCTCCTCGGTCACCAGCGCGCGGGTGCCGACGAGCTTGCCGTGACCGAGCGCGAGATCCGGTCCGCTGTGCAGGCGCTTGACGAAGGCGGGACGGACGAAGGCCAGCATCGCCACCGACGTGGCGAGCGCGGCGAGCACCTGGACGAAGATCGGCAGGCCGAGCAGCGCCGTGACCATGCCGATGACCGCACCGGCGGCCAGCATCGCGAGGATCAGGTCCAGGCTGAACATCTCCGCCACGCCGAGCACGATCGACAGCGCCAGCCAGGTCTCCCAGAGGTGGTCGCGGATCCAGTCCATGGGCCGACCCTATCGAGTCAGTGCCCGAGCACTGGCCGGGCGGGACGGCGGCGCGCGGCGAACCGGTCGTCGGCCCGGCTCAGCAGCAGGGGCATGCCGAAGGTCTCCGACAGGGTCTGCTCGGTCACGACGTCCTCCACCGGCCCGGCGTCGACCACCCGGCCCTCGCGCAGCAGGAGAGCGTGGGTGAAGCCGGGCGGGATCTCCTCGACGTGGTGCGACACCAAGACGGTGGCCGGCGAGTCGGGGTCGAGGGCGAGCTCGGACAGGGTCGCGACGAGATCCTCCCGCCCGCCGAGGTCGAGCCCGGCGGCGGGCTCGTCGAGGAGCAGCAGCTCGGGGTCGGTCATCAGCGCCCGGGCGATCTGCACCCGCTTGCGCTCGCCCTCGCTCAGCGTGCCGAAGGTGCGGTCGGCCAGGTGGGCGGCCCCGACCTCGGCCAGCAGGGCCGCGGCGCGGTCGTGGTCGAGGTCGGCGTACTCCTCGCGCCAGCGACCCAGGACCCCGTAGGACGCCGAGACCACGACGTCCCTGACGTGCTCGGTGCGGGGGATGCGGTCGGCGAGGGCAGCGCTGGTGAGCCCGATGCGCGGGCGGAGGTCGAAGACGTCGGTGGTGCCCAGCACCTCTCCCAGGATCCCCGCGACGCCGGACGTGGGATGCAGCTGGGCTGCGGCGACCTGGAGCAGCGTCGTCTTGCCGGCGCCGTTGGGACCGAGGACGACCCAGCGCTCGTCCTCCTCGACGAGCCAGCTGACGTCGTCGAGCAGCAGGGAGCGACCACGGCGGACCGTGACCCCTGCGAGCTCCAGAACGGCGGCCATGCGGCTCACCCTATCCAGCGGCGCTGACGTACGCGGTCCCGGCTCGACCCTCCGCCGGGCGCGGGTAGCCTCGCCATCGATGTCCTCCTCCACTCCCGGCGCCGGGCTCGCGCTGCCGCACGCAGCGACCCTGGCGTGGTGGCTCACCGCGTGGCTGCGCGGCCACGAGCAGACCGACCACGTGCTGGACGCTCTCGCCGCCGACACGCACCTCCTCGCCGGCGGCTCGGCGTTGGACCTGCTCGCGCGATCGCGGGCCACCGGCGCGTCGTACGCCGGACTGGCTCTGCCGGTCGAGGGCGACCCGCTGGGGCTCGGCGGTCCGAGCGAGTTCAACGCCGCCGCCCTCGACGCCGGCCAAGCGGTGGTGGTGGGCGACCTCGGGCTGGTGCCCGAGGAGGCGGGCGAGACGGTGCAGTGGCGGGTCCTGGCGGCGTCGCGACGCCAGCTGCCCGACGTGGGCGAGGCGGACCGGGGGCTGCGCGAGGCGCTGCTGCACGCGGCCGGCGACCTCGCCGACCTCGACGTCGCCCGCTGGCGTCCCGAGGTCGCCGACGCCCTGATGGACCTGCACCACCGCCCGCACCTGGACGCACCGCTGGGCACCCCGGCGCGGTGCGTCGACCTGGCCTCGCGCGGGCTGCAGGCGTGGGCGATCGTCGACCTGGCGCTCGCCGACGACGGCGGTGCGCTGTCGTCGTACGAGGCGGAGCGCCGCCGCGGCCTGCTGCAGCCGCTCGGGCGGGCCGCCCGCCGGGCGGTGGTCGCTGCGTGCTCGCCCGAGGTGTGGCCCGAGCGGTGAGCCGGAACGCTGGGAGGGCGCTGGGAGCGGCACCGACAGCGCCCGGTCCGCGGACCGAGCGACCGCGACCGCCGCACCGGGACTAGCCTTCGTCCCACCATGGAAGACGAGCCGAAGACGCTCCTGGTCACCCTCACGGGCAAGGACCGGCCGGGCGTCACCTCCGCGATGTTCGACGTGCTCGCCGCGGCCGGTGTCGAGGTCCTCGACATCGAGCAGATCGTGCTCCGTCGGCGCCTCCTGCTCGGCATCCTGGTCACGGCTCCCCGCGACTGGAAGCGGCTGCGCGACACCATCGAGCACACCGCGGCCGGGCTCGACATGACGGTGGAGGTCCAGCGGGGTGCCGGCGACAACCGGGCACCGCGCGGGGCGCGGTCCCACATCACCCTCATCGGCAGTCCCCTGAAGGCGTCGGCCGTTGCCGCGGTGGCCGGCCGCATCGCCGACTGCGGCGCCAACATCGACCGGATCGAGCGGATGGCGCGCTACCCGGTGACGGCGATCGAGCTGCACGTCTCGGGTGCGCCGGCAGAGACCCTCCGGCCGCTGCTGGCCGCCGAGGCGGCCCGGATCGGCATCGACCTCGCCGTCCAGCGCGAGTCGCTGCACCGGCGCGGCGTGCGCCTGATCGTGATGGACGTCGACTCCACGCTGATCCAGGGCGAGGTCATCGAGATGATCGCCGCCCACGCGGGCCAGGAGGCCGAGGTCGCCCGGGTGACCGAGGCTGCGATGCGCGGCGAGCTGGACTTCGAGGAGTCGTTGCGCGAGCGCGTGGCCCTGCTGGAGGGCGTGCCGGCGAGCGCCCTCGACGAGGTCTACGACTCCATCGTCCTGGCGCCGGGCGCGCGCACCATGGTGCGGACGCTGCGACGGCTGGGCTACCGCTTCGCGATCGTCTCCGGCGGCTTCACGCAGGTCACCGACCGTCTCGCCGCCGACCTCGGCATCCACTTCGCGCGCGCCAACGAGCTCGAGATCGTCGACGGGCGGCTCACCGGCCGCATCGTGGGCGAGGTGGTCGACCGGGCCGGCAAGGCGGCGGCGCTGCGCGAGTTCGCGGCCGAGGTCGGATTGCCGCTCGACGCGGTGATCGCGATCGGCGACGGCGCCAACGACCTCGACATGCTCAACGCCGCGGGCCTCGGCATCGCCTACAACGCCAAGCCGATGGTGCGCGACGCCGCCCACACCTCCGTCAACGTGCCCTACCTCGACACCGTGCTCTACCTGCTCGGCATCTCGCGCGAGGAGATCGAGGACGCCGACGCCGAGGCCGGGATCGTCACCCCGGCTCCCCCGGTCCGCGACTGACCACGTCGGCGGCGCGCACCCCCACGGCGACGCAGCCGCCGATCTCGGGCTCCGTCACCACGTGGGTCTCGAGCCCGGCGGCGCTCATGGCATCGGTGGTGAGCTCGGCCTGCGCGGGGCTCGTCTCGACGAGGAGCGATCCGCCGGGCGCCAGCCATGCGGTCGCGCCGGCGGCGAGGCGCCGGTGGAGGTCGACGCCGTCCGGGCCCCCGTCGAGCGCGGCCGGCGGCTCGTGCTCGCGCGCCTCGGGCGGCATCACCGCGATCCGATCGGACGGCACGTAGGGCGCGTTGGCCGCGAGCACGCCGATCCTGCCCCGCAGGTCGCGCGGCAGCGCCGCGAAGAGGTCACCGCGATGGAGCGTGGCGTGCGGCGCGTTGCGCCTCGCGCACTCGAGCGCCGCAGAGCTGACGTCTGCTGCGTGCACCTCGACCCCGCGGTGGTCGGGTCCGCCGAGGACGCCCGCGACCGGCGCGACGCCGCAGCACATCTCCACCACGACGACCGGTGCCCCAGCACCGGGTCGGCTGCGTGCCGCGACGTGCGCGAGCGTCGTACGGGCGAGCAGCTCGGTGCGTCGCCGAGGGACGAACACGCCCGGCACGACCGCCAGCCGGCGCCCGAGGAACGCCGCCCACCCGAGCACGAGCTCCAGCGGCTCGCCCGCGACGCGCCGCGCGACCAGCTCCTCCAGCTCGGTGCCGGACGCCGCGGCCTCGCGCAGCAGCGCTGCCTCGTCCTCCGCCCACACGCATCCCGCCGCGCGCAGCCGGGCGACGACGTCCGGAGTGGCCGGGGTCCCCGGAATCGACGGGGGCTGCGGTCCGGTCATGCCTCCCCGACGTGGAACGCCAGGAGCCGGCCCGTCCCCGGCTCCAGCTCGCTCCACGGGACGGCGACGGCGAACACCGCGACAGCGGCCGTCGCGAAGCCGCGGGTCAGCATCGCGGTGGTCGCCTCCGTGTCCCCCTCACCGTCGTCGACCAGCTCGGCGACGGAGGCCACGGTCGGGTTGTGCCCCACGACGACCAGGCACCCGACCGCGGGGTCGGTCTCGCGGATCAGGTCGAACGCCGAGTCGTCCCCGGCGGCGTAGAGGGCGGCCGAGTAGTCGACCGGGCACTCCCAGCCGGCGCCCGTCGCGAGCTGCTCCCAGGTCTGCACGGCGCGCAGCGCGTCCGAGACGAGCGCCGCATCGGGCTCGACGCCCTGCCCGCGCAGCCAGCGACCTGCCTCCTCGGCGTCGGCGCGGCCGCGAGGAGCGAGAGCGCGCTCGTGGTCGCTCGGAGCCACCGGCTCCGCCCGGGCGTGCCGCACGACCACCAGCGTTCGTGGATCGTCGCTCGATGACTGCTGCATTGCTCCACCCTTCCAGCCGCTGGCCCGCCTGTCATGCCCCGCGGGCCAGCCGTGCCAGAACGGGCAGGCGGGAGACCGCCGGTCGCCTCGCCGCTACAGGCCCATCGCGTGGAAGCCGCCGTCCACGTGGACGATCTCACCGGTGGTGGCCGGGAAGAAGTCGCTCAGCAGCGCGCACACCCCCTGCGCGGTGGGCACGTGGTCCGCCTCGTCCCATCCGAGCGGAGCGCGGTCCTTCCACGCCGACTCGAGGTCCTCGAAGCCGGGGATCGCCTTGGCCGCCAGCGTCTTGAGCGGGCCGGCCGAGACCAGGTTGCAGCGGATGCCGTCGGGGCCGAGGTCGCGGGCCAGGTAGCGCGAGGTGTTCTCCAGCGCGGCCTTCGCCACGCCCATCCAGTCGTACGCCGGCCACGCGGTGGTGGCGTCGAAGGTGAGACCGACGATCGAGCCGCCGCGCGACATCAGCGGGCGGGTGGCGACAGCGAGGGACTTCAGCGAGTAGGCGGAGACCTGCACGGCCTGGGCGACGTCGTCCCAGGGACCGTCCAGGAACTTCCCGCCGAGCAGCGTCTCGGGATTGCCGTAGGCGATGGAGTGCACGACTCCGTCGAGGCCGTCGACGTGCTCGCGCACCTGGTCGGCGAGCCCGGCGAGGTGGTCCTCGTCGGTGACGTCGAGCTCGAGGACCGGCGGCTCCTGCGGGAGCCGCTTGGCGATGCGCCGGGTGATGCCGAGTGCCCGGCCGAAGTTCGAGATCAGCACCGTCGCGCCCTGCTCCTGGGCGACCTTGGCCGTCGCGAAGCCGATCGAGCTGTCCATCGTCACGCCTGCGACGAGGATGCGCTTGCCGTCGAGGATTCCCATGTCTGTGTCCCTCCAGGGGTGGTGTTCGCGGGTGGTGCTGGTGAGTCGCGCCGGGGCTCGGGCGCCGGGGTGGAAGCGCCGTCAGTGGCCCATGCCGAGGCCACCGTCGACGGGGATCACGGCGCCGGTGAC
This sequence comes from Nocardioides sp. SYSU D00065, assembly GCF_017916425.1. Taxonomy (GTDB): domain Bacteria; phylum Actinomycetota; class Actinomycetes; order Propionibacteriales; family Nocardioidaceae; genus Nocardioides. The sequence goes on from NZ_JAFMSX010000001.1 coordinate 77,683, forward strand.
GTACGCGGCGCCGTCGGAGGCCAGCCAGGTCACGGCCGAGGCCACCTCGCTCGTCGAGGCGTAGCGCCCGAGCGGCACCTGCGCCTTGATCGCGGCCTTCTGCTCGTCGCTGAGCACGTCGGTCATGTCGGTCTCGACGAAGCCGGGCGCCACGACGTTGGTGGTGATCGAGCGGCTGCCGAGCTCACGGGCGAGCGAGCGGGCCATCCCCACCAGACCGGCCTTGGACGCGGCGTAGTTGACCTGGCCGGCCGAGCCGAGCAGCCCGACCACCGAGGAGATGAGGATGATCCGGCCGCGCCGCAGACGGAGCATGCCCTTGGCGGCTCGCTTGGTGAGCCGGAAGGTGCCGGTGAGGTTGGTGTCGATCACCGAGGCCCAGTCGTCCTCGCTCATCCGCAGCAGCAAGGTGTCCTTGGTGATGCCGGCGTTGGCGACCAGCACCTCGACGGGACCGTGCGCCTGCTCGACCTGGGCGAAGGCGGCCTCGACGGCGTCGGGGTCGGTGATGTCGCACCGCACGTCGAGCGCGCCGTCAGGTGCTCCCCCGCTGCGGGTGGTGACGGCGACCTTGTCGCCCTGCGCCAAGAACGCCTCCGCGATGGCGCGGCCGATGCCGCGGTTGCCACCGGTGACGAGCACCGATCGAGGGGCCGGGCCGGGGGTGCTGGGAATCTCGCTCACGGTCGACGACGCTAGTGCTTACCGCGGGGTACGCCGAACCGGCTCGGCCCGACGACCTCCGGACGGCTCACTCGTCCTCGAGCCGGAAGCCGACCTTCATCCCCACCTGGAAGTGCTCGACCTCGCCGTCCTTGGCGTGACCACGGATCTGGGTGACCTCGAACCAGTCGATGTGTCGCAGGGTCTGGCCGGCGCGCCGGATCCCGTTGCGGATGGCCTGGTCGACCCCGTCGGGCGAGGTCCCGACGATCTCGGTGACGCGGTACGTGCGGTCGGTCATGGGTGCCTCCTGCGGCCTGGCCGCCCGGTCGTCGCGGGCGTGGGATTGCGAGCCTAGCGACGTAGACTCGAGGCATGGCCAAGCCCGAAGCCGTACGGATCACGACGGCTCGCAGCAGCGCCGCCGACGACATGCGATCTCGCCAGCGGCGCTACGCCTGGTCGATGAGCATCCGCCTGGTCTGCTTCGTCGCCGCGGTCGCCGTCGGCCCCGGGGTCCTGCGATGGACGCTGGTCGCGGCGGCCGTCTTCCTGCCGCTCTTCGCGGTGGTGATGGCCAACGCCGGCGACCAGCGAGACGACGGATTCACGCTGCCGGCGAACCCTGGCATCCACGAACTCGCGGCTCCTGACCCGGAGGACCGCTGAAAAGATCGGCGTCACCTCGCGCGGTGATGGTTTGGATTTCATCGACCGCCGTGCCATGATCGCTGACGCCAGCGCGGCATCCCCCGTCTGTGCTGGCCACCAGGTGCCGGACAGCTTCCCCCCGTGGCTGTCCGGCACCTGCTCTTTCCCCTGACCGTCCGACCCGTCCGGAGGCGTGAGGACCGTGGGCCCCGATCGCGACACCTGCTCCGCCAAGGGCTGCCAGGCCGACGCGGCGTGGGCGCTGCAGTGGAACAACCCGAAGATCCACACTCCGGAGCGGCGCAAGACCTGGCTGGCGTGCGACGAGCACCGGGGCTCCCTGTCGGACTTCTTGGCCGCGCGCGGCTTCCTGAGGGACGTCGTTCCGCACGACCCGGCCGCCGACGTCGAGCAGGGCGGCTAGATCGGCGCGCGCGGGGAACTGGGGCGCATGGTGAACACCGACTACCGCAGCACGACCGACGCCTGGGGCATCCAGCGCGACTGGGTCGACGCCGATGACGTGCCCCAGCGGGTCTCCGAGGACACGGTCGCGCGCCTGCGCGAGGTGATCGGCGAGGCGCCCGACGACCTCGAGCGGCGCGCCCCGATCGTCTCCCGGCCCGGCCGCGACCTCGGGACCGGCCCGGTGACGGTCGTCTGCGAGGACGGCACCGAGCGCCGGATCGACGGCGTGCTGCCCGACGACATGCCGCTCGGCTACCACCGCCTGCACGACGCCGACGGCAACGACCGCCTGCTCGTGGTCTCACCCGGACGGTGCTGGCTGCCCCAGCAGCGCACGTGGGGCTGGGCCGTCCAGCTGTACGGCGCGCGGTCCGCGTCGAGCTGGGGCATCGGCGACCTGGCCGACCTGCGCACCCTGCGCGAGTGGACCGAGCGCGAGGGCGGCGGCTTCTTGCTGGTCAACCCGCTCCACGCGGTCGCGCCCACGGTCCCGCTCGAGACGAGCCCCTATCTTCCGGCCACGCGCCGCTTCCGCAACCCCGTCTACCTGCACGTCCCCGAGGTGGCGGGCTTCGCGGAGGGCGACGCCGACCCGGACGCGGTGGCGCGTGCGAACGCGTCCGGGCTCGTGGACCGGGACCCCGTCTGGGAGCTCAAGCTGGCCGCCCTCCGGCGGTCCTACGACCGCCGGTCGAGCGGCGGCGACCCCGCCTTCGAGGCGTGGCGCGCCGAGCGGGGACCGGGGCTGGAGGAGTTCGCGACGTGGTCCGCGCTGGCCGAGGAGCACGGTCCGGACTGGCACACGTGGCCGCCCGCCCTGCGCCGCCCCGATGGCGAGGACGTCGAGTCCTTCCGTCGTGATCACGCTCAGCGGGTGGGCTTCCACGCCTGGCTGCAGTGGCAGCTCGACGAGCAGCTCCGCGCGGCGACCGGCGACCTCACCGTCATCCAGGACCTTCCCATCGGGGTGTCCGGCGGCGGCGCGGACGCGTGGGCGTGGCAGGAGGGGCTGGCGCAGGGCGTCACCGTCGGCGCGCCGCCCGACGCTCTCAACACCCTCGGACAGGACTGGGGCTCGCCGCCGATGGTGCCGTGGCGCCTGCGCCTGGCCGACTACGAGCCGTTCATCCAGTCTGTGCGCAGCACCATCTCCGGCGCCGGCGGCCTGCGCATCGACCACGTGATGGGCCTGTTCCGACTGTGGTGGATCCCCGAGGGTGCCGGCGCCACCGAGGGCGCCTACGTCCGCTACCCGAGCGACGACCTGCTCGACATCGTCGCCCTCGAGTCGCACCGAGCCCAGGCCGTGGTCGTCGGCGAGGACCTCGGGACCGTCGAGCCGGGTGTCCCGGAGGCGCTCAGCAGCCGGGCGATCCTGTCCTACAAGGTGCTGTGGTTCGAGGAGGACGACCCCGCCGAGTGGCCGGTCGAGGCGCTCGCCACGGTCACCACCCACGACCTGCCCACGGTGGCCGGGCTGTGGACCGGCTCGGATGCCGCCGACCAGCTCGCCACGACCGGGATGCCGGAGGACGACGTCCGCGCCGGCCGCGACGACCTCGTGGCCAAGCTGGTCCGCTCCGGCCTGTCGCCCGACGCCACGCCCGAGGAGGCGGTGGACGCCGCGTACGCCGAGCTGTCGCGCGCGCCCTCGCTCCTGCTGTCGCTGTCGCTCGAGGACGCGGTGCTCGAGGAGCGCCGTCCCAACGTGCCGGGGACGGTCGAGCGGCACAACTGGCGGCTGCCCCTGCCGGTGCCGGTCGACGCGCTGGGCGACCTGCCGTCGGCGACCCGGCTCGTGCGGCTCGTCACCGATGCTCTGCGCGACTAGCCGGCGTCAGCCGCCGATCGCGGACATCGGCCGGTCGGGCTGGAGGAACGTCACGTCGTCGATCCCGTGACCGGCCCGCTTGCCGAGCATCGCGACGACCCACCGCTCGGCGATCTCCTGGTCGCTCGCGCCACTGCGCAGCGCCGTGCGGAGGTCGGACTCCTCGCGGGCGAACAGGCAGTTGCGCACCTGACCGTCGGCAGTGAGCCGCACCCGGTCGCAGTCCCCGCAGAACGGGCGGGTGACCGAGGCGATGATGCCGACCGTCGCGGGTCCCCCGTCGACGTCGAACAGCTCAGCCGGGGCGCTCCCGCGGGGAGCCCCGTGCGGCGTCAGGGTGAACTCGGCGCTCAGCGCCTCGTGGATCTCGTCGGCGGTGACCATCGCGGCACGGCTCCACCCGTGCTGGGCGTCGAGCGGCATCTGCTCGATGAAGCGCAGCTCGTAGCCCTGGGCGATGCTCCACCGCAGCAGCTCGGCGGCCTGGTCGTCGTTGGTGCCGCGCAGCAGCACCGCGTTGAGCTTGATCGGCCCCAGGCCGGCCGCCTTCGCCGCCTCGAGCCCGGCCACGACGTCTTGGAGCCGGTCGCGACGGGTGATCGTCGCGAACGTCTCGGGCCGCACGCTGTCGATGCTGGCGTTGATCCGGTCGAGACCGGCCTCGGCCAGGGCGTGTGCGGTGCGCGTCAGGCCGAGCGCGTTGGTGGTGAGCGACGTCTCCACGCCGAGCGCGTGGGTGCGCGCGACGATGTCGACGAGCCCGCGGCGCAGCAGCGGCTCCCCGCCCGTGAACCGCACCTCGGCGATGCCGAGCCGTTCCACACCGATGGTGACGAGCCGGACGACCTCGTCGTCGCTCAGCGTCTGCTCGGTGGGCAGCCAGTCCAGCCCCTCGGCAGGCATGCAGTAGTTGCACCGCAGGTTGCACCGGTCGGTGAGCGACACACGCAGGTCCGTGGCCACGCGGCCGAAGCGGTCTGCCAGAGGTGTCGTCACGTCTCGAGTCTACGGGCGAACCGTCGTCACCACCCGTCCGCGGCTCAGGATGCGCCGGATAGCCTCAGCGAGTGCACAAGCTGCGGTTCCTGGTCTCGCGGCGCTGGATCGCCTTCGCGCTCGTCGTCGTCTTCCTCGCATGGGTCGCGTGGCGCCTCGGCGAGTGGCAGTTCCACCGGCTCGAGGACCGCCGCGAGCGCAACGAGATCATCCAGCGCAACGAGAAGGCCGGCGCCGATCCCGTCGCCGAGGTGATGGCGCCCGGCAAGACCGTCGCGGAGACCGACGAGTGGCGCATCGTCGAGGCGCGAGGCACCTATGCGGTCGACGACACCGTGATCGTGCGGTACCGCACCCGCGACGGCGCTGCCGGCGTCGACGTCGTGGTGCCGCTGGACCTCAGCGACGGTTCCACCGTGCTGGTCGACCGCGGCTGGTTCGCGACCGACAACCGCGGCGCCACGAGCGAGGACGTGCCCGAGCCACCGGCGGGCGAGGTCACCGTCACCGGCTGGGTGCGCCGCGACGCCGAGGGCGACAGCACCGCGGTCACCGACGGGTCCACCCGGGCGGTGAACAGCGAGCGCATCGGCGAGGCGCTCGGCCGCGAGGTGCTCGGCGGCTGGATCGACCTGCGCTCGGAGTCCCCGGCACCGGCGACGCCCCTCGAGCCGGTGGAGATGCCGGAACTGAACGAGGGGCCGCACTTCTTCTACGGCCTGCAGTGGTGGTTCTTCGGCGCCCTGGCCATCTTCGGCTTCCTCTACCTCATCTACGACGAGTGGCGCGGCGGCCGCGGCCCCTGGGGCAAGACCCGCGGTCCGCAGTCACAGCGCGCGGAGCAGCCCGCCGTCGACCGGAAGCATCACGCCCGTCAGGAATGACGCGGCAGGCGAGAGGAGGAACGCGGCCACGGTGCCGAACTCCTCCGGCTCGCCGTAGCGACCCAGGGGGATCGTCGCCTCGGCCGCCTCGCGTGCCGCCTCCGGGTCACCGGTCGACGCGTCGAGCTCGGCCACCCGCTCGGTGGCGATGCGGCCCGGCAGCAGGCCGTTGACCCTCACGCCGCGCGGCCCGAGCTCGTCGGCCAGGGTCTTGGCGACCATCGCCAGCCCGGGGCGCAGCCCGTTGGAGATCGCCATCTCGGGCAGCGGCGCGCGTACGCTGGAGGAGAGCACGAGCCCCAGCGCGCCGCCGTCCGGCAGCGCCGCGCCGACCTCGCGCGCGAGGCGTACGGCTCCGAGGAACACCGACTCGAACGCGGCGCTCCACTGCTCGTCGGTGATGGCGCCGACCGGCCCCTTCGGGGGGCCGCCGACGCTGATAAGCGCACCGTCGACACGGCCCCACGCCTCCTCGGCGGCCGCGAGCAGGCGGGCGGGCGCGTCGCGGTCGGCGTTGTCGGCGACGACGGACACCGCCGCGTCGCGCTGCGCGGCGTCGTTGAGGGTCGCCACGGCGTCGTCGAGTGACGGCGCGGATCGGCCGGACAGCACCACCCGGGCGCCCTCGGCGACGAGGGCCTCGGCGGTGGCCCGCCCCAGTCCGCGCGCCCCTCCGGTCACGAGGTAGACGCGGTCGGTCAGCTGCAGGTCCATGTCCCCGAGCCTAGCGGCGCGCGACGGGCCGCCGAGACGCGCTCAGCCGGACGCGCCGACGGCCGACTCCTCGCGGAACTGCGTCGCGTGGAGGGTCGCGTAGAGCCCGCCGGCGGCGAGCAGCTCGGCATGCGTGCCCTGCTCGACGACCCGGCCGTCGTCGAGGACGAGGATCAGGTCGGCGTTGCGCACCGTCGAGAGCCGGTGGGCGATGACCAGGGACGTACGTCCCTCCAGCGCCGCGTCGAGCGCGCGCTGGACGGCTGCCTCGGACTCGCTGTCGAGGTGCGCCGTGGCCTCGTCGAGCACCACGATCGACGGCGCCTTGAGCAGCAGCCGCGCGATCGCGAGGCGCTGGCGCTCGCCGCCGCTGAGGCGGTAGCCGCGGTCGCCGACCACGGTGTCGAGCCCGTCGGGCAGCGCGCGTACCAGTCCGGCGATCTGCGCCGCCTCGAGCGCGGCCCAGACCTCGGCCTCCGTCGCGTCGGGCCGGGCGTAGAGCAGGTTGGCGCGGATGGTGTCGTGGAACATGTGCGCGTCCTGGGTGACGTAGCCGACAACGTCCTCGAGCGACTCGAGCGTCACGTCGCGGACGTCGTGGCCGCCCACCCGTACGGCGCCGGCCTCGACGTCGTAGAGCCGGGCGACGAGGTGCGTCACGGTCGTCTTGCCCGCGCCGGAGTGACCGACGAGCGCCACCATCTGGCCCGGCTCGGCGGTGAAGGTGACGTCGTGCAGCACCTGGCCGGTCTCGCGCGACTCGGTGCGCGCCACGGTCTCCAGCGACGCGAGCGAGATCTGGTCGGCGCGCGGGTAGGTGAACGCGACGTGGTCGAACTCGAGCCGGGACGCGGTGCGCGGCAGCTCGACGGCGTCGGGCTTCTCCTGGATCAGCGACGGCAGGTCGAGCACCTCGAAGACGCGGTCGAAGCTCACCAGCGCGGTCATCACGTCGATGCGGACGTTGGACAGCCCCTGAAGCGGACCGAGGAGTCGGGTGAGCAGCACGCCGAGGGCGACGATGGTGCCGACGGAGAGGTCGCCGCGGATCGCCAGCCAGCCGCCGATGCCGTAGACGAGGGCGGTGGCCAGCGACGGCACGAGCGTCATGGCGGCGAAGAAGATGCGGGTCAGCAACGAGATGCGCACGCCCAGGTCGCGCACCACGGCCGCCTTGCGCGCGTAGGCGACGTCCTCGGACTCGCGGCGGCCGAAGAGCTTGAGCAGCATCGCCCCGCCGACGTTGAAGCGCTCGGTCATGGCGTTGCCGAGGTCGGCGTTGCCGTCCATCTGCTGGCGCGACAGGTCGGCCAGGCGGTTGCCGACCAGGCGCGAGGCCAGCAGCAGGATCGGGAACAGCGCCAGGCACAGCACGGTCACCGGCCAGCTGAGGAAGAGCATCGTCACCCCGACCACCACGGCCGCGATGATGTTGGAGACGGTGCCCTGCAGGGTGGAGGTGAAGGCCCGCTGGGCGCCGATGACGTCGTTGTTGAGCCGGCTGACCAGCGCCCCGGTCTGGGTGCGGGTGAAGAACGCCAGGGACTGTCGCTGCACGTGGGCGAAGACGCGGGTGCGCAGGTCGTAGATCAGGCCCTCGCCGATGCGGCTGGACAGCCAGCCCGTGACCAGGCCGAAGGCGGCGTCGACCACCGCCACGACGGCGACCAGGGCCGCCAGCCACACCACCAGCGAGGTGTCGCCGGCGCGGACGCCGTCGTCGATGATCGCCTTGAGCAGCAGCGGCGGCACGACCACCAGCGCGGCATCGACCACCGTGATCGCCAGGAAGGCGGCGATCAGCCTGCGGTGCGGTCGCGCGAAGGACAGCACCCGGCGCACGGTGCGGCGCTCGATCTTGTTGTCGACGACGCTCCGGTCGCTGCGCAGGTACCGCCACGGCGGACCACCAGATCCGGGCCCCATCGACATGCGCGCTCCTCCGTCCGCTCATCAGCGTGAACTCCCGGGCAGCGGGCATTGTTCCCCGCTGGATCAGCCCGGCGCGGTCAGCCCCGCGCGGTCAGCCCCGCGCGGTCAGCCCGGCGCGGTCAGCCCAGGGCCGCGGCGAGCGCGCGGAAGCGCCGTACCTGCGCCTCCCGCTCCAGGCGCCGCTGGTCGTCGAGGTCGCGGTCGCTCGCGCCCTGCAGGAGGGCCTTCGTCTCGGCGACGACGCCGGGCATCGGCGCGAGGAGGGCCGCCACGAGGTCGGCGACGGCGCCGTCGAGGTCGTCCGCGGGCACCGCCGTGGTCGCCAGCCCGATCCGCACCGCCTCGTCGGCGGGTACGACGCGAGCGGTCGCGCAGATCTCCAGCGCCCGGGCGTAGCCGACGAGCTCGACCAGCGGCTTGGTGCCGGTGAGGTCGGGCACCAGCCCCAGGGCGGACTCCTTCATGGAGAGCTGCGCGTCGTCGGCGACCACCCGCAGGTCGCAGGCGAGGGCGAGCTGGAAGCCGGCGCCGACGGCGTGGCCGCGGACCTTGGCGATCGACACGAACCGGGGGTCGCGCAGCCAGGTGAAGCCGCGCTGGAACTGCTCGACGCGGGCCGACGCGTCCTCGTCGCTGAGCGCCAACAGGCCGATCACGCTCTCCTCGCCTCGGGTGGCGGGGTCGAGCATGGCCCGGTCGAGACCGGCGGAGAAGCTCGGCCCCTCCCCAGTCAGCACGACCACGCGTACGTCGTCGGGCAGCGTCGCTCCGATGTCGGCGAGGGCCAGCCACATGGCGGGCGTCTGCGCGTTGCGCACCTGCGGTCGGTCCAGCGTGACCGTGGCGACGGGGCTGTCGAGGTCGAGGCGGAGTCCGACGGCGGCGAGGTCCTCGGCAGTCATGGCCGCACCGTACTACCGGGCGGTAACCTCAGGCGAGCGACACCAGGTCGGCGTACTCCTCGCTCCACAAGTCCTCGTCGCCGTCGGGCAGCAGCAGCACGCGGTCGGGGTCGAGTGCGCGGACGGCCCCCTCGTCGTGGGTGACGAGGATGATCGCCCCGGTGTAGCTGCGGATCGCGTGCAGCACCTCCTCGCGGGAGGCAGGGTCGAGGTTGTTGGTGGGCTCGTCGAGCAGCAGCACGTTGGCGCTCGAGACGACCAGGATCGCCAGCGCGAGGCGCGTCTTCTCGCCGCCGGACAGCACGCCGGCGGGCTTGTGCGCGTCGTCGCCGCTGAAGAGGAACGACCCGAGCACCGAGCGCGCCTGCGTGTCGGTGAGCTCCGGCGCGGCGCTGTGCATGTTCTCCAGCACGGTGCGGTTCACGTCGAGCGTCTCGTGCTCCTGGGCGTAGTAGCCCATCTTGAGCCCGTAGCCGGCCACGACCTCCCCGGTGTCCGGCTTGTCGACACCGGCCAGGATGCGCAGCATCGTGGTCTTGCCGGCGCCGTTGAGCCCGAGGATGACCACGCGGCTGCCCCGGTCGATGGCGAGGTCGACGGCGGTGAAGACCTCCAGCGAGCCGTACGACTTCGACAGCTCGGTGCCCATGAGCGGGGTCTTGCCGCAGGGTGCGGGCTCGGGGAACGCGATCCGGGCGACGCGGTCAGCCTGGCGCTCGGTCTCGATGCCGGACATCATCTTCTCGGCCCGCTTGAGCATCGACTGCGCGGCCTGGGCCTTGGTCGCCTTGGCCCGCATCTTGTTGGCCTGGTCGGTGAGCGCCTTGGCCTTGTTCTCGGCGTTCTGGCGCTCGCGCTTGCGGCGCTTCTCGTCGTCCTCGCGCTGGGTCAGGTAGTTGTGCCAGCCCATGTTGTAGACGTCGATGACGGCGCGGTTCGCGTCGAGATGGAACACCTTGTTGACGGTGGCCTCGAGCAGGGCGTTGTCGTGGCTGATCACCACGAACCCGCCGCGGTGCGCCTTGAGGAAGTCGCGCAGCCACACGATCGAGTCCGCGTCGAGGTGGTTGGTGGGCTCGTCGAGCAGCATGATCTCCGCACCCGAGAACAGGATCCGGGCCAGCTCCACGCGTCGACGCTGCCCGCCGGACAGGGTCCCGATGGGCTGGGCGAGGATCCGCTCCTCGATGCCGAGCGCCGCGGCCATCTGCGCCGCCTCCGACTCCGCCGCGTAGCCACCGCCGGCGTGCAGCTCGGCGTCGGCGTTGGCCCACCGCCGCATGCCGCGCTCGTGCACCTTGGGGTCCTCGCTGGCCATGTCGACCTCGGCCTCGCGCAGGCGGCGTACGACCTCGTCGAGGCCACGCGCCGACAGGATCCGGTCGCGGGCGATCACCTCGGGATCGCCGACGCGAGGGTCCTGCGGCAGGTAGCCGATGTCCCCGCTGCGCAGGACCTGTCCGGAGGCGGGCTGGCCCTCTCCGGCGAGGATGCGGGTGAGCGTCGTCTTGCCGGCTCCGTTGCGCCCCACGAGGCCCACCTTGTCGCCTGCGGCGATCCGGAAGGTGACGTCCTCCATGAGGAGCCGCGCGCCGGCTCGGACCTCGAGCTTCTGGGCGGTGATCATCTCGCGGGACATCCTACGAAGGGGTGGTGGCCACAGCCCCATCGGCGACGCATCGCGCTAACCTGCGCGGGGGCTCGACCGGCGCCATCACCTGCGGAAAGGCATCGTCCATGCGCTTCAACCCGAAGGCCAACATCAGCCGAGGTCGGGTCCGTGACGCCGGGGGCGGTGGCGGTCGTGGCGGCGGCATGCGGATGCCGATCCCGGGCGGCGCCCGGGCGGGCGGCGGCCTCGGCGGCATCGTGATCATCGTCCTGTTCCTGGTGCTCACCCAGTGCACCGAGGGCGCCCTGCCCGGCGGCGGGACCGGGTCGGCGGGGCAGGTGCAGGGCGACCCGCAGGGGATCGACAGCGGCGACGAGCGCTACGCCAACTGCCGGACCGGCGCCGACGCGCAGGACGACCCGGACTGCGCGCGCATGGCCGTCGCCCTGTCACTGGAGCAGTACTGGTCCTCGGCCCTGCCCGACCAGGCCGGCACGGACCTCGCTCCGGCGGTCATCAACACGTTCGCCGGGGCGGTCGGCACCGCGTGCGGCCAGGCCTCCTCGCAGGTCGGCCCGTTCTACTGCCCCGCCGACCAGCAGATCTACCTCGACACCACGTTCTTCGCCGACGTCCTCGAGGGCCAGCTCGGCGGCCAGGGCGGCGACTTCGTCGAGCCCTACGTCCTCGGGCACGAGTACGGCCACCACATCCAGAACCTGCTCGGCACGATGGGCCGGGTCCGCACGCAGCAGGGTCCCGAGTCCGACGCCGTACGGCTGGAGCTGCAGGCCGACTGCTACGCGGGCATGTGGACCCGCGACGCCAGCGACGGCGACGGCATCTTCGTCGAGCTCGACGAGGGCGACATCGCCGAGGCCCTCGACTCGGCCAAGGCCGTCGGCGACGACCGGATCCAGCAGCAGTCCGGGCAGCGGGTGAACCCCGAGGGGTGGACCCATGGATCGTCGGAGCAGCGGATGCGCTGGTTCATGACCGGCTACGAGCAGGGCACCCTCGAGGCCTGCGACACCTTCGCCGCGGCGCGGCTCTAGGTGTGATGCCCAGCCAGGTTGGACAACCTGGCTGGGCATCACATCTAGGCGAGCAGCGCCTCGATCTGACCGACCTGCCGCTGCATCGCGCGGATGTACGGCGCCACGCTGGGGTGGCGGAACTTGCCGGCGAGCGCGCCGTCGCCGTCCGCCACCCGTGCCAGGGCCCAGTCGAGCCGGGTCAGCGCGGTGTAGACGGCCATGACCCGGGCCCCGGTCATCGCCTCGGCAGCGGTCGCCAGGCCGGCCGGCAGCGCGGCGACGTACGCCTCCACGAGCGGCTCGACCGCCTCCCGGGTGGCCAGGGAGAGATAGCCGAGGTCGGCACCGACCGGGCCACGACCCAGGTGTGCCCAGTCGATCGCGACGGCGTCCTCGCCGCTGCGCCCGGGGAGGTTCGCCGGCGACGGGTCGCCGTGCTGGGCGACCTGCGGCAGCGCGTCGCACCGGTCGAGCCAGAGCGTGCGGCGGGTCCAGAGGTGGTCGGCGATGTCGGCCATCGGCGTGCGGGCCAGGGTGCGCCAGCCGCCGCGGCGCTCCACCAGCGCCAGTCTGCTGCGCAGCTGGTCACGCGCCAGCCAGGGGTGGCGGCCGAGGTCGACTGCGGCGAAGCGGCCGAGGCAGGCGGCGAGCCACAGGCCAGGAGCGTCGTGCGGCACGACGCGCTCGTGGACGAGCGTGATCCCCTCGTCGTCCTCGTCCACCCGTACGACAGGGGCCTCGCGCAGGCCGGAGGTACCGGCGACCACGCCGCTCAGGGCCACGTCGGCCGCCCGGCGCCAGTAGTTCACGTCACCGGGGACGAGGGCAGTGGGTGCGTCGCGCGGATCCGGTCGGCGTAGCCGCTTGACCACCACGTCCCGGCCCCGGTGCGTGGCCGACCAGACGCCGACGGTCGCCGGCCCGGCTCCGGGAAGGCGCTGCCACCCCGGTTCGGGCTGCCAGGCGGAGGCGTCCATGGGCGCGAACCTAGCGCACCGCGGGACCGGGCCGGCGGAGGTCGTCAGGCGTTGACGACCTCGACCTGGAGGGATCTCGCGTCGCCGATCGCCGCGTCGAGGACCGCGCGGCGCGGATCCGGGACGGCCAACCAGGGAGCGACCACGACGAGGGAGGTCAGCCGCGGGTCGGCGAGCACGGCCTCGACGGCGGTGCGATCGCCGCCGGTGACGACGACCCGGCTGCTGGCGAGGATGCGGGCCGCGTGGTCGGCGGCCGCCTCGTTGGCCTGCCTGGCCTGGTTGTCGCGGCGCCGGGCGAAGCGCTGCTGGCTTTGTCCACCCGCCTTGGTGCGACCCTGCACGTGCCGTTGCCCGATCTTGTGCTCGACCAGGTCGCTCCCGTGCAGCCGCGCCACGGCGAAGCCGCCCTTGCGGACGAGCAGGACCCCCCACGGCGCGGGCGCCGCAGCGGCCTCGGCGAACGCAGCGACCTGCGCCGGACCGTCGTACGACGCGGCGAAGGGCAGCCGGGCGGTGAAGTGCGACCCGTCCTCGGCCTCGCCGCGCAGCGCACCGTCCACCACCGAGAGCGGAGCCGGACCGTGGCGAGCGACGAAGTTGTCGATCCAGCGCGCCCAGCGCGGCGCGGGGACCAGGACGAGCGGCACGCGCAAGACGCTACCGCGCCTCCGCAGGATCAGGCCGGGCGGTCGGCCTCGTCGCTGACCCGTGGGTAGGGGGTGAGGGAGAACACCGACTCGACGGGCACGGCGAAGAAGGCCGCGATCCGCAGCGCCAGCTCGAGGCTCGGACTGTTCTCGCCGCGCTCGAGGTAGCCCACGGTCTGGTAGTGCACGCCCAGCGCGGCGGCCAGGTCGCGGCGCGAGACGCCCTGCTCGGCGCGCAGCAGTGCGATGCGGTTGTGCACGGGATCGCTCACCTGACCCACTGTGTCGCGGCCTCGCGTGCCGCCGCCACCTGGGAGCCGGACTGCCGGCGTGCCATGCGGCGCAGGACTGCGGGCGCCAGGACCGCCCCGACGACGGCCCACGCCCCGAGGGCCCCGACCGTCTCCAGGGTGCGCCACGAGCCGCCGAGCTCGGCGTCCGCGTAGGAGTCGGGGAGGAAGGCCGAGCGCATCCCGAGGCCCATCCAGTACATCGGAAGCACCTGTGCCACGACCTGGACCCATCCCCAGAGCGCCTGGACCGGGAAGAAGATGCCGGAGATCCCGGCCATCGCCATGACCGGCAGCATCCCCCACATGCCGACCTTCTGCACACTGGGGACCACCGCCCCGATCACCATGCCGATGGGCAGCGTCGCCAGCAGGCCGAGCATCACGACCCAGGCCACGGTGAACCAGCCGGAGGCAGAGGCCATCAGGTCGTCGAAGAGCAGGAAGCTCGGGACCAGGACCGCGACGGTCTGCGGGAGGAGGCTCGAGGAGTGCAGCACCAGCTGGCCGGCGAAGTAGCCCACCAGCCCGTGGGGCACGGCCTTGGCGCGCAGCAGCGTGCCGTCCTCCTTCTCCATCGCCAGGCTGTAGGCCGGCCCGATGATGAGGCCGAAGACCAGCAGGCCGGCCAGGATGCTGGGCAGGGCCACCGAGGGCAGCATGAGGCCCGTGCCCTCGACCGGCGTGTCGCGGCGCAGGTAGAGGTAGCCGACCGCGAGGAAGGCCGTGGACAGGTAGAACCACTGGTCCTGGCTGCTGCGCAGGCCCTGGACGAACTCGGTCCAGCCGCGGCGCAGCCCGAGGCGTACGGCGTGCGGCAGGGCGTTCGGGGCAGCGGGTCGCTCACTCATCACAACACCTCCGAGAAGGCACGGGCCGCCTCGTCGGTCTGGCCGGCCTCGTAGCGCTGGACCAGGTCGAGGTAGGCGTCCTCCAGGCTGGCGCGGCGCACCTCGAGGTCCACGACCGGCTCGCCCGGCTCGTTGAGCAGGCGGCGTACGAAGTCCGTCGCGTCGTCGGTCGAGTGCACGAAGCGCTCTCCCCCGCGTGACCACTTCACCTCGACGTCCAGCGCCGCTCGCAGCGCCAGGCGCTCCGCGGTGTCGTCGGCGACGATCCGGCCGCCGGCCAGGATCAGCACCCGGTCGGCGAGCTTCTCCGCCTCGTCGAGGTCGTGGGTCGTGAGCAGGATCGTGGTGTGCTCGAGATCGGCGAGGCGGTGCACCACCTGGTGGAACTCCCGGCGCGCCATCGGGTCGAACCCGGCGGTCGGCTCGTCGAGGAAGAGCAGCTCGGGCCGCCCGATGATCCCCATGGCGACGTCGAGGCGGCGCCGCTGTCCGCCGGAGAACGTGGCGATCTTCTGGTCGGCGAGGTCCTCGAGGCCGACGACCTCGAGCAGCTCGTCGGTCGGCACCGGCCGTGGACGCTCCTCGGTCGAGTAGGGCTCGTAGTAGCCGCCCATCTGGTCGAGCAGCGTGCGCGGCGTCCAGCGCGGGTGGTCGCGCCAGGACTGCAGGACCACGCCGGTGCGCGCCCGCCACGCCTCGGTCGCGCGGCGCGGGTCCTCCCCCAGCACGGCGACCTCGCCGGCGGACCGGTCGCGGAACCCCTCGAGGATCTCGACGGTCGTCGTCTTGCCCGCTCCGTTGGGTCCGAGCAGGCACACCACCTCGCCCGGCCCGACGGTGAACTCCACGTCGGTCAGCACGTCCTTGTCGCCGTAGCGCATGCGCAGGCCACGAACGTCGATGACCGGCGCCGATGCAGTGCTCACGGGTCGAAATGTAGTCCATGTGCTATCGGTGTAGCAAGAGTGCTATATCGTCTTGACGCCGCAGCGGTGTCTCAGCCACATCCGACCGGCCGAGATTGTGGCTCACGCACCGCCCCAGGGACGCGCGCGTCGTACCCCCGCCCCACCGGTGGCTCAGCCACATCTGACCGGCCGAAATTGTGGCTCACTCACCGCCCCAGGGACGCGCGCGTAGTACACGCGACCTAGCGGTGGCTCAGCCACATCCGACGCCCCGACCATGTGGCTCACACACCGCCCCAGGGACGCGCGTCGTACACGCGCCCCGGCGGTGCCTCAGCCACATCCGACGCCCCGACGATGTGGCTCACGCACCGCCCGCAGGACCCACGCGTCGTACGCCCGCCCCAACGGTAACTCAGCCACATCCGACGACCCGACGATGTGGCTCACGCACCGCCCGACGGGCCCGCCGGGCCCGCCGGGCCCGCCGAGCCGTACGGCGCGCCGGCGCCGGACCGTCACAGGAAGTCGAGCGGGTCGAACTCGTCGATCGGGATGACCCGCACCCGGGGCAGCGGCGAGTTGAAGGCCGCGATGTCGTACTCCAGGTCGAAGATGCGCAACCCGGGCAGGCTGCGGAACTGCGAGTTGACGAACTCCGTGAAGCCGATGACGCCGACCTGGCGCGTGCCGTCGCACAGGGCGGACACCTGGTCGACGAAGTCGCCGTCGTGGCTGACCAGCACCACGTCCGCCTGCCGCGCGACCAGCGCCTCGGCCGTGCGCTGGATGGCGATGTCCACGATCTTGCCCTCGCCGCTCAGCGGGATCGGGGTGAACCCGATCGCGAGCAGCGCCTGCACGAAGCTGGTCGGCAGCTCCGTGCCGGCGGCGAGGAAGAACAGCCCGGTGACGTCCTGGTCGAATGCGCGCTCGGCCCACTCCAGCAGCCGGTCCCAGCGGGGCCGCTCCTCGGGACGGGGGCGCCGGCCCAGGATCGAGGTGCCCAAGGTGGCGTCGATGTTCTCCCCGTCGACGAGGAGGTAGGTCATCCGCTCGGCCATGCGAGGACTCTCCCACACGGGCCGGCTGGGGTGCCTCAGCCGCCGTGGCTCAGCTGCGGTAGACGACCTTGAACGACTCCACGACCTCGTCGTCGGACACGGCCACGTCGGTGACCTCCACCAGGGCGCGCGGCACGCCCGCCCCGTCGCAGAGGATCGACAGCACGCCGACCGCCGGCAGGTCCCCCGCGTAGTCGCCCGTCGCGGCGGTCGTGCTGCCCGACTCGGCCGCGAGCACCTCGGCGACGAATGCGTCGGACTCCGCCGCGGACTCGCCGAACGCCCAGGCCGGGGGCGGCACGGACTCCAGCGTCGTCGGGCCGAAGTAGGACGGCGCCGCGTTGAGCTTGGCGTGGTAGCGGGCGAGCTCCCAGAAGACCCGCAGCTCCTCGTGGTCGAACTCGATCTCGGACAGGTCGACCTCGGGCTGCTCCATGGCACGCCAGCGTAGCGGTCAGGCCACTGCTGCCGCGTACGCCGCGAACTCGCGCGCCGCCTCGAGCGAGCCCGGCCGGGGCGCGGCGGCGGGGTCGAGACCGAGGTCGCGGTCGGCCAGCACCTGCTGCAGCAGCGGGCGCCAGACCGGGTCGCCGTGCACCATCGTCCAGCGCAGCGAGTCCCGCTTGCTGGCCACCCGCGCGGTGCGCACCGTGTACAGGCAGCGACAGGCCTGCACGACCAGGTAGCGCTGGCACCACGCGACGTCCGGCGGGCACCAGCGCAAGACGTCGTCGCTGAGGGTCGCGAGAGCGGCGCGTGCTCGCTCGCGCAGCACGTCCTCGGGCACGGCGTCGACGAGCTCCACGGGGCACGGGCCGACCAGGGTGATGCCGTGCTCGCGCAGGATCCACCGGGTCCAGGCCTGGTTGCAGTGCTCGGACCACCCGAGCTCGTCGTGCCCGTGGTCGACGTGCAGCCATGCGCGCCCGAGCCCCGCCACCGACGCCAGCTCGTCGGCGACGGCGTACGAGCCCTCGAGGTGGCGGTTCCAGAACCCGTCGCGGTGCGGCAGGTCGGCGTGCAGCGTACGCAGCGCCGCCTCCTGCGCTGCGTCCGGCCGCTCCCGGAGCACGACGAGGAAGTCGCAGTCGCTGTGCAGGTCACCGGCACCCAGCGCGAACGAGCCCTGCACGTAGGCGCCCACGAACGTCTCACCGAGCGCGCTCCGAGCGCCGGTGACGAGGTCGTGCAGCACGCCGTTGAGCTCGGCGTAGCGCGTGGGATGGGGGTTCAGCACGCTTGGAGTGTGCGCCCGCGTGGTGCTTCCCGCCACCGGGTTTCCGCCGGGCGCCGAGTCGGCCGCCGCCGCGGCGCCGACGACCCTGGTCCGTGCGGCCGGGCGGGACTACCGTCGAGGTGCGCCTCTCCCCCACCGTCTCGGAGGTTCCCCATGCGTCGTGTCCACGTCACTGCTGCCGCCGCCGTCCTCGGCCTGGCGCTCCTCGCCGGGCCGCCACCCGCCGTCGCGGGCGTCGCCGCCCCGGACGGCACGTTCCCGTCCCGCATCGCGCTGCCCGACGGGTTCCAGCCCGAGGGGATCGCCATCGGCCCCGGCCCGACGGCGTGGTTCGGCTCGCGCGCCGACGGCGACATCTACGAGGTGTCGTTGCGCACGGGCCGCGGCAGGGTGATCAGCCAAGGTCCGGGCACGCCCTCGGTGGGTCTGAAGTCCGACCGCCGCGGCCTGCTCTACATCGCCGGGGGCAGCTCCGGCACCGCGCGGGTCGTCGACGCCGACACCGGCGAGGTGCGAGCCGACGTGGCCCTCACGACCGCGACCAGCTTCGTCAACGACGTGGTCCTGACCCGCGGCGCCGCGTGGTTCACCGACTCCGCGCAGCCGCAGCTCTACCGCCTCGACCGCGGCCCCGGTGCCACCGCGACGACCGTCCCGCTGACCGGTGAGTGGGTGCAGGGCACCGGGTTCGGCGCCAACGGCACCAGCACCACGCCGACCGGGCGCCACCTGCTCGTCGTGAACTCGACCACCGGCCTGCTCTACCGGGTGGACCCCGCCACGGGCGCAGCGACCGAGGTCGACCTCGGCGGTGCGTCGCTCACGATGGGCGACGGCATGCTGCGCCACGGCAGGACCCTGTACGTCGTGCGCAACCGGCTGGAGAAGATCGCCGTGCTGCGCCTGTCGCGCAGCGGCCTGACCGGCCGGCTGGTGCGGACGATCACCGAGGCCGACCTCGACGACTCCACGAGCTTCGACGTGCCGACGACGGTGGCCCGCTTCGGGGCGCACCTCTACCTGCCGAACGCGCGCTTCGAGACCACCCCGACCCCGACGACGGAGTACTGGGTGACCCAGGTGCGCGCGCCTCGCCGGCGCTGAGCCGGTTGAGCTCGCTCAGACGTTGAAGCCGAGGGCCCGCAGCTGCTCGCGGCCGTCGTCGGTGATCTTGTCCGGACCCCACGGCGGCATCCAGACCCAGTTGATGGCCACGTCGCCCACCAGGCCCTCGAGGGCGGACTCGGTCTGGTCGGTGATCACGTCGGTCAGCGGGCAGGCCGCGGAGGTGAGGGTCATGTCGAGCACGGCGTTGCTGTGCTCGTCGAGGTGTACGCCGTAGACGAGGCCGAGGTCGACGACGTTGATGCCCAGCTCGGGGTCGACGACGTCCTTCATCGCCTCGGTCACGTCCTCGACCGTCACGGTCGCCGTGCCGCCGCCGGCTGCGGCCTCGGGGACCTCCGGCAGGTCGCTGTGGTCAGGCATGTCCATCTCCTTGCGGGTCGGTCCGGGCCTGGGTGGTCGCGTCCTTCCACGCCATCCAGGAGAGCAGGGCGCACTTCACGCGCGCGGGGAACTTGGCGACGCCGGCGAACGCGATCCCGTCCTCCAGGACGTCCTCGTCGGGCTCGACCTGCCCCTTGCCCTGCATGAGCTCGAGGAACGTCTGGTGAATCGACATCGCCTCGTCGACCGGCTTGCCGATCACGAGGTCGGTCAGCACCGACGCGGAGGCCTGCGAGATCGAGCACCCGACGGCGTCGTACGACACGTCCTCCACGACCCCGTCGGCGAGGTGCACCCGCAGGGTGACCTCGTCGCCGCAGGTCGGGTTGACGTGGTGCACCTCGGACCCGAACGGGTCGCGCAATCCCTTGTGGTGCGGGTTCTTGTAGTGGTCCAGGATGATCTCCTGGTAGAGCGAGTCGAGATCGGTGCTCATCGTCAGCCCACCTTGAAGTAGCTGCGGGTGTGGTGGAGCGCCTCGACCAGCGCGTCGATCTCGGCGGGGGTCGTGTAGAGGTACGACGACATCCGCGTCGAGCTCTGCACGCCGTAGCGGGCGTGCGCCGGCTTGGCGCAGTGGTGGCCAGCCCGTACCGCGACGCCGCGCGAGTCGAGGACCTGCGCGATGTCGTGCGGGTGGACGCCCTCGAGCTCGAACGAGATCGCCCCGCCCCGCTCGGACGCGTCGAGCGGACCCAGCACGGTCAGTCCCGGCACGTCCTGCAGCCC
This sequence comes from Nocardioides sp. SYSU D00065, assembly GCF_017916425.1. Lineage (GTDB taxonomy): Bacteria > Actinomycetota > Actinomycetes > Propionibacteriales > Nocardioidaceae > Nocardioides. The sequence goes on from NZ_JAFMSX010000001.1 coordinate 97,588, forward strand.
CTGGAGTGCGTACGCCGTGATCGCCTGCTCGTGGCGGTGGATGGCGTCGAGCCCGATGTGGCGCAGGTAGTCGACCGCCGCGCCGAGCCCGACGGCCTCGACGATCGGCGGGGTGCCGGCCTCGAAGCGGTGCGGTGCGCAGGCGTACGTCGAGCGCGCCATGGTGACGGTCTCGATCATCTCGCCGCCCCCGTGGAACGGCGGCAGCTCGTTGAGCAGCTCCTCACGGCCCCACAGCACGCCGATGCCCGTCGGGCCGCACACCTTGTGGCCGGTGAAGACGAGGAAGTCGCAGCCGACGGCCTGGACGTCGACCGGCAGCTGGGGCGCCGCCTGCGAGGCGTCGACCACCGACCGGGCGCCGACCGCGGCCGCACGAGCCACCAGCTCCTCGACCGGGTTGATCGTGCCGAGCATGTTGGACACCCAGGTGAACGCGACGACCTTGGTGTGCTCGTCGATGAGCCCGTCGGCGCCGTCGAGGTCGAGCCGGCCGTCGTCGGTCAGGCCGAACCAGCGCAGCTCGGCGCCCGAGCGCTCGCACGCCAGCTGCCACGAGACGATGTTGGAGTGGTGCTCCATCTCGGTGATCACGACGTTGTCGCCGGGGCCGAGCTCGATCGTGCGGGCGAGCAGGTTGAGCGCCTCGGTGGCGTTCTTGGTGAAGACGACCTCGTTGCGCGACGGCGCGTTGAGGAACGCCGCCACCTGGTCGCGCGCGCCCTCGTAGGCCTCGGTCGACTCCGCGCCGAGCTGGTGCATGGCGCGGGCGATGTTGGCGTTGTGCCGCTCGAGGTGGTCGACCATCGTGTCGATGACGACCTGCGGCTTCTGCGAGGTGTTGGCGCTGTCGAGGTAGACCAGCGGCACTCCGTCCGCGAGCGTGCGCTCGAGGATCGGGAAGTCCTTGCGGATCACGTCGAGATCCGGCAGCAGTCCTTCCATCGTGGTCCTCCTCTTCCGGTGCGGCAGGTGGGGGTGGTCAGGCCGTCGCGGCCTTGAGGTACTTGTCGTAGCCGTTGGCCTCCAGCTCGTCGGCGAGTTCCTTGCCGCCGGACTCGGCGACCTTGCCGTCGACGAACACGTGCACGTGGTCGGGCTCGATGTAGCGCAGGATGCGGGTGTAGTGCGTGATCAGCAGCACGCCCTTGCCCTCGCGCCGGCGGAACCGGTTCACGCCCTCGGAGACGACCTTGAGCGCGTCGATGTCGAGGCCGGAGTCGGTCTCGTCGAGCACCGCGACCTTGGGGTCGAGCAGCTCGAGCTGGGCGATCTCGTGGCGCTTCTTCTCACCACCGGAGAAGTTCTCGTTGACCGAGCGCGAGGAGAAGGTCGCGTCGAGGTTGAGCCGCTCGAGCGCGCCGTTGACGTCCTTGACCCACGTGCGCAGCTTGGGCGCCTCACCGTCGATCGCGGTCTTGGCGGTCCGAAGGAAGTTGGCCACCGAGACGCCGGGCACCTCGACGGGGTACTGCATGGCGAGGAAGAGCCCGGCACGGGCCCGCTCGTCGACCGAGAGCGACAGCACGTCCTGCCCGTCGAGGGTCACCGAGCCGCCGGTGATCGTGTACTTCGGGTGGCCGGCGATCGAGTACGCGAGCGTTGACTTGCCGGAGCCGTTGGGGCCCATGATGGCGTGCGTCTCGCCGTCGTTGATGGTGAGGTCGACGCCCTTGAGGATCTCCTTGGGGCCGTCCTCGGTGTCGACGGTGACGTGCAGGTCGGTGATGACGAGCTTGCTCATGCGGGGGTGACTCCGTTCAGGGTGGTCTCGGTGTCGACGTAGACGTCGGTGCCGCGCACGTCGACGGGGAAGGTGGCGACCGGCTCGGTCGCCGGGAGGTTCGTGGGCTTGCCGGTGCGCAGGTCGAACATGGACCCGTGCAACCAGCACTCGATCTGGCAGGAGGCGACCTCGCCCTCGCTCAGGGCCACCGCGGCGTGGCTGCACTCGTTCTGCAGCGCGAACACCTCGTCGCCGTCGCGGGCCACGACGACCTCGAGGTCGCCGAGGGTCACCGCGAGGCCCTGGTCCGCCATGAGCTCGTCGAGGGAGCAGGCGCGCTCGAAGGCCATCAGGCACCCGCCCCGGACGTCGTGTCCTTGAGGACGTTCTTGGCCAGCTCGGCCTCGACGGTGCTCAGCAGCCGCTCCTCGATCGAGGGGACCCCGACCTTGCGGATCAGGTCATTGAAGAACCCGTGCACCACCAGCCGCTGCGCCTCCTGCTCGGACACGCCGCGCGACTGGAGGTAGAACAGCTGGTTGTCGTCGAAGCGAGCGGTCGCCGAGGCGTGCCCGGCGCCCTCGATCTCGCCGGTCTCGATTTCGAGGTTGGGGATGGAGTCGGCCTGGCAGCCGTCGGTGAGGACCAGGTTGCGGTTCTCCTCGTAAGTCTCGATGCCCTCCGCCACCTTGCGGATCAGCACGTTGCCCACCCACACGGTGTGCGCCTTCTCGCCCTGCAGCGCGCCCTTGTAGATCGCGTTGGACTTGGTGCGCGGCGCCGTGTGGTCGGCGAAGATCCGGTGCTCGATGTGCTGGCCGGCGTCGGCGAAGTAGAGGCCGAGCAGCTCCGCGGAGCCGCCGGGGCCGTCGTAGGTCACGTTGGCGTCCATCCGGACCAGGTCGCCGCCGAAGGAGATCGCCGCGTGCCGGTACGTCGCGTCGCGGCCCACGCGGGCCTGGTGGTGCGCCAAGTGGACGGCGTCGTCGGCCCAGTCCTGGATGGACACGACCGTGACGTCCGCACCGTCGCCGACGACGACCTCGACGACCGCGGCGACCGACGAGGAGCCGGTGTGGTTGAGCACCACCACGGCACGGCTGTGGCGGCCGAAGCGCAGGGCCACGTGGCCCGCCTCGGTGACCGTGACGTCCTTGCCGTCGAGGTCGACGACGATCGGCTCGGCCACCTCGGTGTCGGCCGGCACGTCGACCAGCAGGCTGGCCGGCACCTCGGCGAGCACGCGGGCCGCCCACCGGGTGTTGGGGACGAGGCCCGAGATGCCGCGCAGGGCACGCGCCTCGTCACCCGAGACACCCTCGATGCGAACGCCCTCGGGGGTGTTCCAGGTGCACGAGGTCGCCGAGGGCATGAACTCCGCGTCGGCGTGCAGCCCGCGCAGCCGCTTGAGCGGCGTGAAGCGCCAGATCTCCTCGCGCCCGGTCGGCACGGTGTGGTCGGCCACGTCGAACGAGCCGGTCGGGTGGAGGTGGCTCTCGACCTTGTCGAGCGCGGGTGCCTGCTCTAGCGCGGAGCGGACGGAATCGGTGATGGTCAACTGTCTACTTTCCTTGTACTCGAGGAGCTTCGTACTGTCGTCCCGGCCGCTCGGCCGGGATCAGTCAGCCGACCGCGCCCTCCATCTGCAGCTCGATGAGGCGGTTGAGCTCGAGGGCGTACTCCATCGGCAGCTCCTTGGCAATGGGCTCGACGAATCCGCGCACGATCATCGCCATCGCCTCGTCCTGCTCCATGCCGCGTGACATGAGGTAGAAGAGCTGGTCGTCGGAGACCTTCGAGACGCTCGCCTCGTGGCCCATCGACACGTCGTCCTCGCGGATGTCGACGTAGGGGTAGGTGTCGCTGCGGCTGATCTGGTCGACCAGGAGGGCGTCGCACAGCACGTTGGACTTCGACCCGTGCGCGCCCTCGTTGACCTGGATCAGGCCGCGGTACGACGTCCGGCCACCGCCGCGGGCCACCGACTTGCTCAGGATGGAGCTCGACGTGTGCGGTGCGGCGTGCACCATCTTGGCGCCGGCGTCCTGGTGCTGGCCCTCGCCGGCGAAGGCGATGGACAGCGTCTCGCCCTTGGCGTGCTCGCCCATCAGGTAGACGGCGGGGTACTTCATCGTCACCTTGGACCCGATGTTGCCGTCGACCCACTCCATGGTCGCGCCGGCCTCGCACGTGGCGCGCTTGGTGACGAGGTTGTAGACGTTGTTCGACCAGTTCTGGATGGTCGTGTAGCGCACGCGGGCGCCCTTCTTCACGACGATCTCGACGACCGCGGAGTGCAGGGAGTCCGAGGAGTAGATCGGGGCGGTGCAGCCCTCGACGTAGTGCACGTAGGAGTCCTCGTCGGCGATGATCAGCGTCCGCTCGAACTGGCCCATGTTCTCGGTGTTGATCCGGAAGTAGGCCTGGAGCGGGATGTCGACGTGGACGCCCTTGGGGACGTAGATGAACGAGCCACCGGACCACACCGAGGTGTTGAGCGCGGCGAACTTGTTGTCGCCGACCGGGATGACGGTGCCGAAGTACTCCTTGAAGAGCTCCTCGTGCTCCTTCAGCGCGGTGTCGGTGTCGACGAAGATGACGCCCTTCTCCTCGAGGTCCTCGCGGATCGAGTGGTAGACGACCTCGGACTCGTACTGCGCGGCGACGCCCGCGACCAGGCGCTGCTTCTCCGCCTCGGGGATGCCGAGCTTGTCGTAGGTGTTCTTGATGTCCTCGGGCAGCTCCTCCCACGAGGTCGCCTGCTTCTCGCTGGACCGCACGAAGTACTTGATGTTGTCGAAGTCGATCGTCGACAGGTCCGAGCCCCAGGTCGGCATGGGCTTGCGGTGGAACAGCTTCAGGCCCTTGAGGCGCAGGTCGAGCATCCACTGCGGCTCGGACTTCTTGTGGGAGATGTCGCGCACGACGTCCTCGTTGAGGCCACGCGTCGCAGTGGCGCCGGCGTCGTCCTTGTCGGCCCAACCGAACTCGTAGCGACCGATGCCCTTGAGCTCGGGGTTGAGGTCTTCGATGCTCAGGTTCTGGGTCATGACTGCTCCTTCTGAGGGTCCTGCTGCGGGTCCGTCTGGGTGGTCGGAAGGGTCTGGGGGATGCACGTGGTGCAGACGCCGTCGCCGTGGGCGATGGTCGCCAGCCGTTGGACGTGCCTGCCGAGCACGGAGGCGATCGCCTCCGTCTCGGCCTCGCACAGCTGGGGGAACTCGGCGGCGACGTGGGAGACCGGGCAGTGCTGCTGGCACAGCTGCTCCCCCACGACGGGCAGGCCGCGCACCGAGGCGGCGTAGCCGTTCTGCGTGAAGACCCGGGCCAGCGCCTCGGCGGGCGTCAGGCTGGGATCGGCGGCCGCCACGGCGGCGTAGTCACGCCCCACGAACGCGACGCGGCGCCGGGCGAACTCCACGACGGCGTCCTCCCCCTGGGTCTCGGCGAGGAACCGCATCGCCTGGACCGCGAGGTCGTCGTACTGCTGGTCGAAGCTGTCGCGCCCCGCCTGGGTCAGGGCGAAAACCTTGGCCGGGCGACCGCGACCGCGGGCTCCGTAGACCTTCGGCTCGCGCGACTCCACGACGCCCTCGACCGCCAGGTGGTCGAGGTGCCGACGCACGGCAGCGGGCGTCAGCTGCAGCCGGCGGGCCAGGTCGGCGGCGCTGGACGGGCCGTTCTCCAAGATCGCGCGGGCCACGCGGTCGCGCGTGGGCGCGTCCCGGTCCGGGGCTGGCGCCGTCCTGGTGAATTCCACAACGCAAGTGTGACGTTATTGCTGGGCGCTCTCAAGCAAGGGTCGCCTAAGTGACGCGGGCCACGGGCTGACGGACCGCGACCTCCCCGACATCAGTCGGCGGTGCGACTGCGGAACGTGCGGATCGCCAGCGGCGCCACGACGGCGGTGATGAGCACGATCCAGCCGATGGTGAACGGGATCGGGTGGTGCATCGGCAGGGCCGCCCCGTCGGCGAGCGGCTGGTCGTTGCCCCACAGCTCGCGCACGGCCTGGGTGAGGGCGGAGATGGGGTTCCACTCGGCGATGACCCGCAGGAAGGTCGGCATCCGGTCGGTCGGCGCGAAGGTGTTGGCCAGGAACGTGATGGGGAACATCGTCGCGAACATCACGCCGTTGACCGCCTCCACCGAGCGCATCGCCGAGCCGACCCAGATGCCCACCCAGATCATCGCGAAGCCCCAGCCGAGGAGCAGCAGGTAGCCCAGAGCGGCCTCGAACAGGTTGGTGTGGATGCGCCACCCGATGACCAGGCCGGTCAGCGACATCACCACCAGGCCGATCGAGGAGTGCGCCAGGCTGGAGATGCTGCGCCCGACCAGCACCGCCGCGGGGTTGATGGGCAGCGACCGCATCCGGTCGACGATGCCCTTCTCGAGGTCGGCGGTCAGGCCCACAGCGACGATGAAGGACGCGAACGCGACGGTCTGCGCCATGATCCCGGCGAGCAGGAACGCGCGGTAGCCCGAGGGCGTGGCCACGTCGATCGAGGAGCCGAACACGTAGGCGAAGAGCAGCACGAACATGACCGGCTGGATGGTCACGTCCATGAGCATCTCGGGCATGCGGCGGATGTGCAGGAAGTTGCGCCGGGCGATGGCCCAGGCCTGGGTCAGCAGGCCGGTCGGCCGGATCTCGGGTCGTTCGAGGGTGCTCATCGGGCCATCTCCTCGGCGGAGTCCGCCGTCGTCTCGTCGCCGGTGTCGTCGGGGCGCTGCTCGGCGCGGTGGCCGGTGAGGTGGAGGAACACGTCGTCCAGGCTGGGACGCTTGAGCCCGATGTCGTCGAGCACGATGCCGCTCTCGTCGAAGATGCCCGCCACGCGGGTCATGTGCCCCAGCCCCTCAGCGGGGGCCGTCAGCTGGCGGGCTCCGACGTCGACGTGGACCTCGCGCACGTGGGGTCGCAGGAGCGCCTCGGCAGCGGCGAGGTCGGGGCCGTTGGAGACCGTCACCACGAGCGCCGCCGCCCCGGAGCGGTCCTTGAGCTGCAGCGGCGTGCCCTCGGCGATGACGGTGCCGCGGTCGATGACCACGATGTTGTCGGCCAGCTGGTCGGCCTCCTCGAGGTATTGCGTGGTGAGCAGCAGCGTGGTGCCGTCGGAGACCAGCTCGCGCAGCACCTCCCACAGCTCGACGCGCGAACGGGGGTCGAGTCCGGTCGTCGGCTCGTCGAGGAACAGCACCGGGGGCGTCGCGATGAGGCTGACCGCGAGGTCGAGTCGCCGGCGCATGCCGCCGGAGTAGGTCTTGGCGATGCGATCGCCCGCCTCGGCGAGCGAGAAGCGCTCGAGCAGCTCGTCGCTCGCCCGCTTGATGTAGCGCGCGTCGAGGCCGTAGAGGCTGCCGATGAGCCGGAGGTTCTCCCGGCCGGTCAGCAGCTCGTCCACCGTCGCGGCCTGGCCCGTCAGGCCCATGCTGCGGCGCACCGCCGCCGGGTCGGCCAGGATGTCGTGACCGGCCACCCGTCCGGTGCCGGAGGTGGGTCGGGTCAAGGTGGTCATCATGCGGACCGTCGTGGTCTTGCCGGCACCGTTGGGCCCGAGCAGCCCCAGCACGGAGCCCTCGGGGACGACGAAGGAGACCCCGTCGACGGCCACCGTGTCGCCGAAGTGCTTGACGAGGCCCTCGGCCTCGATCGCTGGACGCGTCATGGCTTCCACGCTAACGGCGGGGACCGACACCGCGCCTCTGCATTAACGGACCTAGACTTCGCCGCGTGCCAGCCGCCTCCCCCGCCGTCGAGATCGACGGCCTGGTGATGGCCTACGGCGACAAGGTCGCCGTCGACGACCTGTCGCTCGAGGTGGCCCGCGGCTCGATCACGGCGGTCCTCGGCCCCAACGGCGCCGGCAAGACCACCACGCTGGAGACCTGCGAGGGCTACCGCGTGCCGCAGCGCGGCACGGTCCGGGTGCTGGGCCTCGACCCGCAGCGCGAGCGGAGCGCCCTGCTCCCCCGCATCGGGGTGATGCTGCAGTCCGGTGGCGCCTGGAGCGGCGTACGGGCGCACGAGATGCTCGAGCACATGGCGTCGCTGCACGCACATCCGCTCGACACCGCGATGCTCAGCGAGCGGCTGGGGCTGGGCGACTGTGGACACACCCCTTACCGGCGGCTCTCCGGCGGCCAGCAGCAGCGGCTGGGTCTGGCCATCGCCCTGGTGGGCCGTCCCGAGCTGGTCTTCGTCGACGAGCCCACCGCGGGGATGGACCCGCAGGCGCGGCGCACGACCTGGGAGCTGCTCGAGGAGGTCCGCCGCGACGGCGCGACCGTCGTGCTGACCACCCACCACATGGAGGAGGCCGAGCACCTCGCCGACCGCATCCACATCCTCGACCGCGGCACCGTCATCGTCAGCGGTACGCCGGCGGAGCTGACCCGGGAGGGTCGCTCGGCCACCATCCGGCTCGTGGTCAACCGACCCTTCCCCGACGGTGCGCCGGAGTCCCTGCGTGCCGAGCTGGGCGCCGGCGCGGAGGTCCGCCAGCTCGACGAGGTCAGCATGCTGGTGCACGGCCCGGCCGACTCCACCACCCTCGGCCGGGTGTCGCGGTGGTGCGAGGCGCACGACGTGGTGCCGCAGACGCTCAACCTCGGCCGGCGCACCCTCGAGGACGTGTTCCTCGAGCTCACCGGACGGGAGCTGGCCTCGTGAGCGCCTCCGGACCTCGCACGTTCACCCCCGCACCCGGGGCGGCGCCACTCGCGCGGATGGTGCTCGCCCAGTCGCGCATGGAGGCGCGGCTGATGCTGCGCAACGGTGAGCAGCTGCTGCTCGCCATCGTGATCCCCGTGATCGTGCTGGTCGGCGGCGTGGCCGCCGCGGGACGGATCGGGCTCGACCTCGACGGCCACCGTGCCGTCGACGTGCTCACGCCCGGGGTGCTGGCGCTGGCGGTGATGTCGACGGCCTTCACCTCCGTCGCGATCGCCACGGGGTTCGAGCGTCGCTACGGCGTCATCAAGCTGCTCGGCTCGTCCCCGCTACCGCGCCACGGCCTGCTGCTCGGCAAGATCCTGGCACTGCTCAACGTCGTCGCGCTGCAGCTCGTCGTGCTGGTGGTCGTCGGGTTGGCGCTCGGCTGGGAGCCGACCCTCGCCCACCCGCTCCGGTCGCTCGTAGGGGCCGTGCTCGCGGTCGGTCTCGGTACGGCGGCCTTCGCCGCGCTGGGTCTGTTCGTCGCCGGAGCGCTGAGGGCAGAGGCCACGCTGGCGCTCGCCAACCTCGTCTACCTGCTGCTCATGGCCGGCGGCGGGGTCGTGCTGCCGACGGACACCTACGGCACCGCGTCCGCGTTGATCCAGTGGCTACCGTCGGGGGCGCTGGGCGAGGCCATGCGGTCGGCGCTCGTGGACGCCGTCGTCGACGGTCGCTCGCTGCTCGTGCTCGCTGCCTGGGCCGCGATCGGCACGGCACTCACGGCTCGAACCTTCAGGTGGGAATGATGCGGACCCTGCTCGACCGACTGGCGCGCTACCTCTGGCCGCTCGCGGTGGCCAACCTCGTCGCGAACATCGGCATCGTGGTCACGGGCGCCGCCGTTCGGCTGACCGGCTCCGGGCTCGGCTGCCCGACGTGGCCGCGCTGCACCGACGCGTCGTACGTCGCGCACGGCGAGCTCGGCATGCACGGCGCCATCGAGTTCGGCAACCGGCTGCTGACGTTCGTGCTGTCCGCGGTCGCCGTCCTGTGCTTCCTCGCCGCGCTCGGCGCGCGGCACCGCCGGGCGACGCGACTGTCGCTCGTGATCGGCCTCGGCATCCCGCTGCAGGCGGTCATCGGCGGCATCACCGTGCTCACGGACCTGAACCCGTGGATCGTCGCGGGGCACTTCCTGCTGTCGATGGCGATCATCATGGTGTGCGTCGCGCTCGTCGACGAGCTGCGCAGCCCCGAGCGCGGACCCGCGCCGCCGCTGCCTCGCGCGCTGGCGTGGGCGACGCTCCTGGCCGGGTGGGTGGTCCTCTACCTCGGCACGGTGGTCACGGGCGCCGGGCCGCACGCCGGCGACACCGAGTCCCCGCGCAACGGCCTCGACCCGGCAGCGGTCTCCCAGGTACACGCGGTCTCGGTCTACGTGCTGGTCGCGCTCACCGTCGCGCTGCTCGTGGTGGCACGACGCGTCGGCCTCGGGTGGCTGTCGCGGGTGACCGGTCTGGTCCTGCTCATCGAGCTGCTGCAGGGCGTCCTCGGCTGGGTGCAGTACGCCTTGGACCTGCCGGTCGGACTGGTGGCGCTGCACATGCTCGGAGCCGCCCTGCTCGCGGCCGGGTTGGCACGGATCGCGCTGGCGGTGCTGCCTCACCGGGCGGACCGCGAGGCGAGCCCCGGCGGCGAGCCGCAGCCCCACGCTGCGACCCGCCTGACCTGAGCCCTCCCAGGCTTGTGTGACTGCGAGCCTAACCCGCGACCTTGCGCGCGAACACCACCGTGCGCTTGGAGTAGTCGTCTGCCTTGCACGCCACGAGCACGATGCGCGCCGGGCCGGCGACCGAGTACAGCGAACCCATCGGCCGCCGCGCGGGCCAGAACTCCCGGCGCGTGACCTCGAACCGGCAGCCGCCGACCCGCACGAGGTCACCGCGCCGCAGCTGACCCCACCGGTCGGCGACCCCGTTGCCCGCGCGCCACGCGTGCCCGGCGTAGAGGGTGCTGCCGGTCGGGTCGCACGGCGGGTCGCCCTGCGACCACGTGTAGACGGCGCCACGCAGCTGGCCGCCCACCGCCAGTGTGTCGTTGCGGGCCGGGACCTTGATCACGACGGCGTCGGTGCCCGTCCTGGCGATCCGGAGCCGGTCAGGGGCGGCGTGCGCCGCACCCTGACCGACGAGCCCCGTCGCGCACACCGTGACGAGCACGGCGAGGCGGGCGAGAGCGGTGCGCGGCATCAGCTGCCGGTGTCGGGCGCGACCTCGGGGGCCTTGGCGCACGGCCGGGTGCTGAAGGTCATCCGCCAGACCTGCTTGCCCCGCAGCGCGTAGCCGGCGTCGGCCGCCTCGGCGCGAACGGTCACCGAGCGGTGCCGGGCCTTGAGCCAGACCCCCTGCTCGAGCACCTTGCCCCGCGACGTGTAGACCACGCCGGAGCGCTTGGCGACCTTGAACAGGTCGCTGCGGGTGCCGCACTTGTCGATCTTGCGCGCCTGGGCCCGCACGACCTGTGCCTGCGCGGGCAGCACCTCGGGCGTCTGCACCACGGGAGGCGTCTGGACGACCGGGGGCGTGACGACCGGGGGCTGCACGGGCGGGGGCTCGACGGGCGGCGTCGGGCACGGCTGGTTGCTGTCGACGGGCGCCGGATAGGTCACGCTCGTCTGGCCGTTGGTGAACTGGTGGCCCGGGTTGGCGGTGACGGTCAGGCTCCCGTCCGAGTTGGTCGTCGAGGTCCACGGGCCGCTCGGCACGGTGCCGAAGTGCGCGTTGCCGGGGCCGCAGTCGTCGACGACCGGCACGGTCGGCGGCGCGACCGTGGTCACCACGCAGTCGTCGGTGAAGTCCGCCACGGGGATGCTGCCCTTGTTGGTGGCCCTGTTGCCGTTGGCCCACCGACCCGACAGGACCAGCTCGAGCGCCGAGGTCGGCTTGGTGGTCACGGTCTCGGTGAAGGTGCGCGTCTGCCGCGCGGTGAGCTGCGTGCCGACCGGCACCACCGCGGGTCGGCTAGACGCCGTGATCGTCTCGGTGATCCGCTCGCTGTTGGTCACCCGCCAGGTGACGGCCCAGCCACCACCGGTCTTGCACGTCACCGTCCCGGTGATGGTGTTGTGGTGGGCGCTGGCGGCCCCGGCGACGCCGACGACGGCGAACCCCACCGCCAGGACGAGCGTCACCACCCTCGACACCGCTCGGACGGACGGTCGGCGTCTTGCGACCCCACCGTCTCGTCGCTCGTCCAGTCCCACGCCTGGTGCTGCACCCATTGCTCCTGCTCCCCATGCTCTTCTGGGGTCAGCCCAACGCCGCCCCCTCCGCTCGATTCAACGCGGGTTCGGAGGGCCGGACACGGGAGGGAACCTCAAGATCCCCTCTGGAATCTCTCATTCTCCGGAGACTTTCCGGCAGATGCGCTAGCGGCCGAGCAAGGGGTCGAGCGCAACTGCGACGAAAAGGAGGGACAGGTAAAGATTCGACGCATGGAACAGCCGCATCGGGTTGATGTCGGCCAGAGCGTCGGAGCCCCTGGCCCGCCGCCACATGCGGTGGGCCTCCACCAGGAAGACCACACCGAGGGCGGCGGCCGCGACCGGGTAGACCAGGCTGGTCCCGGCCACCGGCCACAGGAGCAGCGACGTCGCGACCATCACCCAGCTGTAGGCGACGACCTGTCGGCCGACCTCCGCGGCCGGCTTGACCACCGGCAGCATCGGCACGTCGACGTTGCGGTAGTCCTCGCGGTAGCGCAGGGCCAGCGCCCAGGTGTGCGGGGGCGTCCAGAAGAACACCACGAGGAAGAGCACCACCGGCGTCCACGCCAGCTCACCCGTGACCGCGGTCCAGCCGATCAGGGCGGGGAAGCAGCCGGCCAGGCCACCCCAGACGATGTTCTGGGTGGTGCGCCGCTTGAGCAGCATGGTGTAGACGAGCACGTAGAACGCGTTGGCCAGCACCGACAGGACCGCCGAGAGCCAGTTCACCCACAGCGCCAGGACCACCGTCGACAAGACCGCGAGGACGGTCGCGAACACGAGCGCCGAGACCGGCGAGACGATGTGACGCGGCAGGGCGCGGCGACGCGTACGTCGCATCTGCTCGTCGATGTCGCGGTCGTAGACGCAGTTGTAGGCCGACGCGGAGCCGGCCGACAGCGCGCCGCCGACCACCGTCGCGGCGACCCGGCCCAGTTCCGGGATGCCTCGCTCGGCGAAGAACATCACCGGGACCGTCGTCAGCAGCAGCAGCTCGATGACCCGCGGCTTGGTGAGTCCCACATAGGCCGCGACCACGTCGCGCCACGTGCTCTCCTCCGACCCGGCCGGGGTCTCGGGCTCGCCGGGGGTCGGCTGCCGGTCGGACGCAGCAGCGTGCGGGCCGGCGTGGGACACGGTGGAACCTCGGGGACGGGGACGGATGGCACGCGCGCCGGTGGGAACCGGAGGACGTGGACGAGGGAGTTCGACGGCGTACGCAGCGACCCTCGGGCGGGGTCGAGTCTACTCGGCCGCGTCGGTAGGCTCGCAGTCGAGGCCTCCTCCACCGGCCCCACGGGCCTGTGATCCTGGCTGCACCCATGGCTGCACCCCATCGAGAGGAACTGCGTTGACCGAGAAGTCCGCCCTGCCCCCCGCCCTTGAGTGGGACGACGTCGACCAGCGCGCGGTGGACACCGCCCGGGTCCTGGCGATGGATGCGGTGCAGAAGGTCGGCAACGGCCACCCGGGCACGGCCATGAGCCTGGCGCCGGCGGCCTACCTGTTGTTCCAGAAGGTGATGCGGCACAACCCCGCCGACCCGCACTGGACCGGACGCGACCGCTTCGTCCTCTCCTGCGGCCACAGCTCGATCACCCTCTACACGCAGCTGTTCCTGGGCGGGTTCGGCCTCGAGGTCGACGACCTCCGCTCGCTGCGGACCTGGGGCAGCAAGACGCCGGGCCACCCCGAGCACGGCCACACCGCGGGGGTCGAGACGACCACCGGTCCGCTGGGCCAGGGCGTCGCCAACGCGGTCGGCATGGCGATGGCCGCCCGGCGCGAGCGCGGCATGCTCGACCCCTCGACGCCGGAAGAGGAGTCGCCGTTCACCCACCACGTCTACGCGATCTGCTCCGACGGTGACCTCGAGGAGGGCGTGAGCGCGGAGGCCTCCTCGATCGCGGGCACCCAGCAGCTCGGCAACCTCACGATGATCTACGACGCCAACCGGATCTCCATCGAGGGCGACACCGACGTCGCCTTCACCGAGGACGTGGGCGCGCGCTACGAGGCGTACGGCTGGCACGTCCAGACCGTCGACTGGACCAACGACGGCACCGACTACGTCGAGGACGTCCCGGCGCTCTACGACGCGGTCCGTACCGCCGAGGAGGTGCGCGACCGACCGAGCCTGATCGTCCTGCGCACCCTGATCGCGTGGCCGGCCCCCAACGCCCAGGGCACCGGCAAGTCCCACGGCTCGGCGCTGGGTGCCGAGGAGGTCGCGGTCACCAAGCAGATCCTCGGGTTCGACCCGGAGAAGCACTTCGAGGTCCCCGACGAGGTGCTCGCGCGCACCCGCTCCCTGGTGGAGCGCGGCAAGCAGGCGCAGGCCGCGTGGCAGGAGCGGTTCGACGCCTGGCAGGCGTCCGCGCCGGCCGAGGTGCTGGAGGTCTTCACCCGCATGCAGACCCGGGCCCTGCCCGACGGCCTCGCCGACGCGCTCCCGAGGTTCGAGGCCGACGAGAAGGGCGTCGCGACCCGCAAGGCCTCCGGACAGGTCATCAACGCCGTGGCCGCCGTCATGCCGGAGCTGTGGGGCGGCTCGGCCGACCTGGCCGAGTCCAACAACACGACCATCGAGGGCGCGCCGTCCTTCATCCCCGAGAGCCGCTCCACCGACCAGTGGACCGGCGACCCGCTCGCCGGCCGGGTGCTGCACTTCGGCATCCGCGAGCACGGCATGGGCGGCATCCTCAACGGCATCGCGCTGCACGGCGGGACCCGCGTCTTCGGCGGCACGTTCCTCACCTTCAGCGACTACATGCGCGGCTCGGTCCGCCTCGCCGCGCTGATGGGGCTGCCGGTCACCTACGTGTGGACCCACGACTCCATCGGCCTCGGTGAGGACGGCCCGACTCACCAGCCGGTCGAGCACCTCGCCGCGTTGCGCGCCATCCCGGGCCTCGACGTCGTACGCCCGGCGGACGCCAACGAGACGGCGGCGGCCTGGCACGCGATCCTCCAGCGCACCGACCACCCGGCCGGCATCGCCCTGACCCGTCAGAACGTGCCGGTCTTCCCGCGCGGCGAGCAGGGGTTCAGCGACACCTCCGAGGTGCACCGCGGCGCGTACGTGCTCCTCGACGTCGACGGCGGGGACCCCGACGTCATCTTGATGGGCACCGGCTCCGAGGTGCAGGTCGCCGTCGCCGCCCGCGAGCTTCTGGCTGCGGACGGCATCCGGGCCCGCGTCGTGTCGATGCCGTGCCTGGAGTGGTTCGAGGAGCAGGAGGACGCCTACAAGACGACGGTGCTGCCGCCGACGGTCAGGGCCCGGGTCTCGGTGGAGGCCGGCGTCAAGCAGGGTTGGCGCGAGTACGTCGGCGACCACGGCCGCATCGTCTCGATCGACCACTACGGCGCCTCGGCCGACTTCGCGCGCATCTACGAGGAGTTCGGCATCACCGGCGAGGCCGTGGCCAACGCCGCCCGCGACAGCCTGCGGACGCTCACCGACTGACGGCTGGCCCACACCGCCGGCCCGCCCTGCACACCGACCTCAGGAGACACCACATGAACGACCGCTTGAAGGCCCTGGCCGACGCCGGGGTGTCCATCTGGCTCGACGACCTGTCCCGCGAGCGCCTGGAGACCGGCAACCTCGCCGACGTGGTGCGCGACAAGAACGTCGTGGGCGTCACGTCCAACCCGGCGATCTTCCAGACGGCGCTGGCCGACGGCGAGCGCTACGACCCCCAGGTGCGCGAGCTCGCCGCGCAGGGTGCCGACGTCGACCGCGCCACGCTCGTCATCACCACCGACGACGTGCGCGAGGCGTGCAAGGTCATGCGCCCCGTCTTCGACGCCACCGACGGCGTCGACGGACGCGTGTCCATCGAGGTCTCCCCCGGCTCCGCCCACGACACCGAGAAGACGGTGGCGGAGGCGGCCGAGCTGTACAAGACGGTCGGCGAGCCCAACGTGATGATCAAGATCCCCGGCACCAAGGAGGGCTGGCCGGCGATCACCGAGACGCTCGCCGCCGGGATCTCGGTCAACGTGACGCTGATCTTCGGTCTCGAGCAGTACCGCAACGTGATGGAGGCCTACGTCGCGGGGCTCGAGCAGGCCCGCGCCAACGGTCACGACCTGTCCACCATCCACTCCGTCGCCTCGTTCTTCGTCTCCCGCGTGGACTCCGAGATCGACAAGCGGCTCGAGGCGATGACCGAGGGCCCCGGCACCGACGCCGCGCTGCGGGGCAAGGCCGGTGTCGCCAACGCCCGGCTCGCCTTCAAGATGTACGAGGAGTTCTTCACCGGCGAGCGCTGGGAGGCGCTGGAGGCCGACGGCGCTCGCAAGCAGCGGCCGCTGTGGGCGTCGACGGGTGTGAAGAACCCCGACTACGACGACACGATGTACGTCGTCGACCTGGTCGTGGAGGGCACCGTCAACACCATGCCCGAGAAGACCCTCGACGCCGTCGCCGACCACGGCGAGGTCCGCGGCGACCGGGTCCGGCCGTTCTACGACGACGCCGCCGCGCACATGCAGGCGCTGGCCGACGCGGGCATCGACTACGACGACGTGATCGAGACGCTCCTCAAGGAGGGGGTCGACAAGTTCGTCGTCGCCTGGGACGAGCTGCAGACGACCCTGTCGGCGTCCCTCGAGGCCGCCCGGGCATGAGCACGCCCCCGGTCGACCCGACGACCACCCGGGCGTGGAGCCGCCTGACCGAGCTCGCCGACGGCTCCACGCCCGACCTGCGCAGCACGCTGACGCCGTCGTGGGTGGCCGAGCACACGCTGACGCCCGCCGACCTCCACGTCGACCTGTCCAAGCACCTCGTCGACGCCGAGGTGGAGGCGGCGCTGCTCGCCCTCGCCGACGAGGTGGGGCTCATGGAGCGCCGGAACGCGATGTTCGCCGGGGAGCGCATCAACGTCACCGAGGACCGGGCGGTGCTGCACACCGCCCTCCGGCTGCCCGCCGGCGCCACGCTGACCGTCGACGGGGTGGACGTCGTCGCCGACGTGCACGAGGTGCTCCGACGGGCGTACGCCTTCGCCGAGCGCGTCCGCTCGGGCGAGTGGACCGGGGTCACCGGCAAGCGCATCGAGACCGTCGTCAACGTCGGCATCGGTGGCTCGGACCTCGGACCCGTCATGGCCTACGAGGCGCTCGAGCCCTACCGGCAAGACGGCCTGTCCTGCCGCTTCATCAGCAACATCGACCCGACCGACGCCGGGCAGAAGCTGGCCGGGCTCGATCCCGAGACCACGCTGTTCATCGTGTCCAGCAAGACCTTCGGGACGCTGGAGACCCTGACGAACGCGCGGCTGTGCAAGGCCTGGCTGCTCGACCGGCTGCCCGCGGGCAGCGACCCGGCCGCGGCGGTCGCCCAGCACTTCGTGGCCGTCTCGACGGCTCTCGACAAGGTCGCCGACTTCGGCATCGACCCCGACAACGCCTTCGGGTTCTGGGACTGGGTCGGCGGGCGCTACTCGGTGGACTCCGCGATCGGCCTGTCCCTGGTCGTGGCCGTCGGACCCGAGAGCTTCGCCGACATGCTGGCGGGCTTCCACGCGATGGACGAGCACTTCCGCACCGCGCCGCCCGAGGCCAACGTCCCGCTGCGGATGGGCCTGCTCAACGTCTGGTACGCCAACTTCCTCGGCGCCCACACGCACGCGGTGCTCCCCTACGCGCAGCTGCTGCACCGCTTCCCGGCGTACCTGCAGCAGCTCACCATGGAGTCCAACGGCAAGGGCGTGCGCTGGGACGGCGCAGCCGT
Organism: Nocardioides sp. SYSU D00065; assembly: GCF_017916425.1. GTDB lineage: Bacteria > Actinomycetota > Actinomycetes > Propionibacteriales > Nocardioidaceae > Nocardioides. The sequence continues at coordinate 114,986 of NZ_JAFMSX010000001.1, forward strand.
CGGCTACGACACCGGCGAGGTGTTCTGGGGCGAGCCCGGCACCAACGGGCAGCACGCGTTCTACCAGCTCATCCACCAGGGCACCCGGCTCGTGCCGGCGGACTTCATCGCCTTCGCGCGGGCGGCGTACCCGCTGGTGGACAGCGTGGACGGGGAGGACGTCGACGTGCACGAGCTGCTGCTGGCCAACTTCCTCGCCCAGACCAAGGCGCTTGCCCTCGGCAGGACCGCCGACGAGGTGCGCGCCGAGGGGGTGCCCGAGGAGCTGGTCTCCGCGCGCACGTTCCCGGGCAACCGCCCCACCACCTCGATCATGGCGCCCGCGCTCACCCCGGCGGTGCTGGGCCAGCTGATCGCGCTCTACGAGCACATCACCTTCGTGCAGGGCGCCGTGTGGGGCATCGACAGCTTCGACCAGTGGGGCGTCGAGCTCGGCAAGCAGCTCGCGCAGGAGCTGCGCCCGGCCGTGGCCGGCGACCCCGAGGTGACCGCCCGGCAGGACCCCTCCACCCAGTCACTGATCGCCTACTACCAGGAGCACCGAGGCCGATGAGCGCCCCCAACCCCCTCCGCGACCCGCAGGACCGACGGCTGCCGCGCATCGCCGGCCCGTGCGGGATGGTGCTGTTCGGCGTGACGGGCGACCTGTCGCGCAAGAAGGTCATGCCGGCCATCTACGACCTGGCCAACCGCGGCCTGCTGCCGCCCGGGTTCAGCCTCGTCGGCTTCGCGCGCCGCGACTGGGAGGACCAGGACTTCGCCCAGATCGTCCACGACGCGGTCAAGGAGCACGCGCGTACGCCGTTCCGCGAGGAGGTCTGGAACCAGCTGTCGGAGGGCTTCCGCTTCGTGTCGGGCAACTTCGACGACGACGACGCCTTCGACCAGCTGCGCCGCACGGTCGAGGAGCTCGACGCGCTGCGCGGCACCGGCGGCAACATGGCCTTCTACCTGGCGATCCCGCCGGCGTTCTTCGGCACCGTGGTCGGCCAGCTCAAGGAGCACGGTCTCGCCGACCCCGGTCCCGAGCAGTGGCGGCGGGTGGTGGTGGAGAAGCCGTTCGGCCACGACCTCGAGTCCGCCCGCGAGCTCAACGAGACCCTCGCCGGCGTCTTCCCCTCCGGGTCGGTGTTCCGCATCGACCACTACCTGGGCAAGGAGACGGTGCAGAACATCCTGGCGATGCGGTTCGCCAACAACATGTTCGAGCCGATCTGGAACGCCAACTACGTCGACCACGTGCAGATCACGATGGCCGAGGACATCGGCATCGGTGGCCGCGCGGGCTACTACGACGGCATCGGCGCGGCGCGCGACGTGATCCAGAACCACCTGCTGCAGCTGATGGCCCTGGTGGCGATGGAGGAGCCGGTCGCCTTCGACGCCGAGAGCCTGCGGCTGGAGAAGCAGAAGGTGCTCGCCTCCGCCAAGCTCCCCCCTCGTCTCGACACCACGACCGCCCGCGGGCAGTACCAGGCGGGCTGGGCCGGTGGCCAGAAGGTCATCGGCTTCACCGACGAGGAGGGCATCGCGAAGGACTCGGCCACCGAGACGTTCGCGGCGATCACCGTGCACGTCGAGACCCGGCGCTGGGCCGGCGTGCCGTTCTACCTGCGCACCGGCAAGCGGCTCGGTCGCCGCGTCACCGAGGTCGCGGTCGTCTTCAAGCGCGCCCCGCACCTGCCGTTCACCCAGACAGCCACCGAGGACCTCACGCAGAACGCGCTGGTCATCCGGGTGCAGCCCGATGAGGGGATGACCATGCGGTTCGGCTCCAAGGTGCCCGGCACCGCGATGGAGATCCGCGACGTCAACATGGACTTCGCCTACGGCGGCTCGTTCACCGAGGCCAGCGCCGAGGCTTACGAGCGGCTGATCCTCGACGTCCTGCTGGGCGACCCCCCGCTGTTCCCGCGGCACGAGGAGGTCGAGCTGTCCTGGAAGCTGCTCGACCCCGTGATCGAGCACTGGGAGAAGGAGGGCCGGCCCGAACCCTACGAGTCCGGCACCTGGGGCCCGGCGTCGGCCGAGGCGATGCTCGCGCGCGACGGCCGCACCTGGCGGAGGCCCTGACATGACGCATCCGACCGCCGTTCGCTCCGTTCCCGACCCCGAGGTGACCCTGCGATGATCGAGCTCACCGACACCAACTCCTCCCAGATCGCCGCCGAGTTCGTCCGCGCCCGCACCCGGGCCGGCAGCCCCGCGATGGGCATGGTGATGACGCTGATCATCGTCGCGCCGGAGGAGGACGCGGAGGAGGCGATGTTCGCCGCGAAGCGCGCCTCGCGCGAGCACCCGTCCCGCGTGCTCGGCGTGATCCTGGGCGAGACGCGCGGCACGTCGCGGGTCAGCGCGCAGGTGGGCAGCGGCGACGGCTGGGGCGGCGAGACCGCGCTGATCCGGCTCGAGGGCGAGGTGGTCGAGCACGCCGAGTCCGTCGTGCTGCCCCTGCTGCTCCCGGACTCCCCCGTCGCGATCTGGTGGCCGACCACCGCGCCGGCCGACCCCGCGTCCGACCCGCTCGGGGCCCTGGCCCAGCGCCGCATCACCGACTCCGCCTCCGCCTCGCGCGGCAAGGCCAGCGCGATGGTCAACCAGTGCCGCGCCTACGCGCCCGGGAACACCGACCTCAGCTGGACCCGGCTCACGCCGTGGCGCGCGCTCCTGGCCGCCGCCCTGGACCAGCACCCGCTCGAGGTCACCGGCGCGAAGGTCACCGCCGAGCGGGTGAGCCCCAGCGCCGATCTGCTCGTCGCCTGGCTGAGCGACCGGCTCGGGGTCGAGGTGGCCCGCGGCCACTCGGACGGACCGGGCATCACCGAGGTCAGCATGGAGACCGAGGAGGGCCCCATCCGCATCTCCCGCGCCGACGGCCGGCTGGCCACCTTCTCCTCGCCCCACCGCCCGAACCGCCCGGTCGCCCTCAAGCGCCGCGAGATCCCGGCGCTCCTGGCCGAGGAGCTGCGCCGCCTCGACGAGGACGACGTCTACGCGGCGACGGCCAAGCACCTGGTCGAGATGGAGGACGCCGGATGAGCCCCGAGCTGCGCCGCCACGACGACGCCGACCTGCTGGTCGGGGACCTCGCGTCCGCGCTCCTCGACCGCATCGAGGCCGCGCAGGCACGCGGCGAGGTGCCGCACGTCGCGCTCACCGGCGGGACCATCACCGAGGCGCTGCACCGCGAGCTCGCTCGTCGCGCACCCGACTCGTCGGTGGACTGGTCCCGGGTGGACTTCTGGTGGGGCGACGAGCGCTTCGTCCCGGCCGACTCCACAGACCGCAACGCCCGGCAGGCGCGGGAGGCCTTCCTCGACCGCGTCGGCGTGGACCCGGCCCGCGTCCACGAGGTGCCCGCCAGCGACCAGGTGGCCACCGCCGAGGACGCGGCAGCGGCGTACGACGCGGCGCTGCGCGAGCACGGGGGCGGCACCTTCGAGGTGCTGATGCTGGGCATCGGTCCCGACGGCCACACCGCTTCGCTCTTCCCGGGGCACCCGGCCCTCGGCGCGCGTGACGCCGTCGCGGTCGCCGTCCACGACTCACCGAAGCCCCCGCCGGACCGCGTGAGCCTGACCTTCGAGGCGATGGAGCGCGCTCGCGCGGTGTGGTTCATCGCCAGCGGCGACGGCAAGGCCGAGGCCGTCGCGCGAGCCCTCGCCGCGGAGGGCTCCGTCGAGGAGACGCCGGCCCGGGGCGTACGCAACGAGGCGACCGTGTGGTGGCTCGACGAGGCAGCCGCGTCCGCCCTCCCCTGACCCGCCGACCGGGCGGTTCCTCGCGCTGGGGGCGGCCGACCGGGCAGTTCCTCGCGCTGGGGGCCGCCGATCGGGCAGTTCCTCGCGCTACCGGGCCAGGTCGACGTACGTCGTCTGACGCATGCCCAGCGACGCACGGGCCTGCTCGTACCCGTGGCGCAGCCGGTGGCCCGCCGCCAGCTCTGCGCCGTACACGTCCTCCCGCATGAACACCTCCATGTGCCAGCACCGCTCCCGGCTCAGCCAGGCGAGGCGGCGTTCGTCGGCGACTCGGTCGGCCTCGGTGTGGAACTCCTCGCCGTAGTACTCCGCTCCGAAGCGGACCTCGCGGTCGCCGACGTCGATGCGGTACCGGGGTGCGCCGTCGTCGCCGTGCACCCAGACCTGCGTCTCCGGCCAGGCCGGGATGCCCGACTCGTGCCAGTGCAGCCGCAGCGCGCTCTCCGGGGGCGACTCGGCGCCGGCATCACTGATCGCCGCGAGATGACGAAGCTGCACGACACCGCGGAACCCCTTGAAGCGTTCGACCTCGTGCACGAGCTCGTCGCGGTCGACGCCGTGACGCAGGAAACCGTCGACGGCGGCGAGCGCGTCGTACCTCCAGAGCAGGCGGCCCAGGTCGCACGCGGTACGGAGCGCGGTGGTGACGGCGAGTGGTCCGAGCTGCTCGACGTCGCGGGGCCGGAGCTCTCGGATCCCGCTGGCCACGCCGGCGCGGCGTACGCGGCTCCCGTCGCGGCTGTAGAGGTCGAGCGCCGGCATCGCCCGGATCGCGGTGCGCGGCAGCGCATCCACCCCGTGGATCCAGGCGGCGGTGCGGTCGACCACGACCACGTGCGGCGGTGTCACGAGGGCGACGGCCGCCACCCGGAGCCGGAAGGAGTCCGGCACCTGCGAGGCGACGTACACCCCACGCACCAGCGGCCGCAGCAGCCCGCGAGCCACCAGCTTGTGCCGCAGCGCAGCCGGTACGCCGCACGCGTCGGCGTCGCGCGCGGTGAAGGGTCGGTCGATCGGGACGGGTGCCCGCGCGTCGAGGAGCACGACGTCGCGGCACCAGGGCGGCATGAGGGGCATGTCGCGACGATGCCCGACATCAGCCGCCCGCCGCGCAACTCATCCACAGGCTCCCTGCGCCCAGCGCGAGGAGGCGCCCGGTCGGGGCTCTCCAGCGCGAGGAGGCGCCCAGTCGGCGCTCCCCAGCGCGAGGAGGCGCCCGGTCGGGATCAGAAGATGATCTCGCCGGCCTTGCGACGGCTGCGCAGCAGGGCGACGGCCTCGTCGAGGATGTCGGCGGCCTCGGTCTCGCTGCGACGCTCCTTCACGTAGGCCAGGTGCGTCTTGTAGGGCTCGATCTTCGGCGCCGGGGGCGGGTTCTCGCTGTCCAGGCTGGCGGGCAGGCCGCACTTGGGGCAGTCCCACGACTCGGGGGCCGACGCCTCGATCGCGAACGTCACCACCGAGCGGTGGTCATGACTGCAGAAGTAGGTGACCGTCTGCCGCGGCGCGGCCTCGCCGCGCTCGGCCTCACCCATCGGTCCGGCGCCGACCCGACTACCGCGGATCGCGTTTCCACCACCAGCCACGAGGACTCCTTGTCGAGACTCAGAAGGGGGTCAGTTGCCCTGGTAGGCCATGAGGAGGCCCAGGGCGACGACGCAGGCAAACCAGATGACGCCGATGCCGATCGTGAACCGATCGAGGTTGCGCTCCGCCACCGACGACCCGCCCAGGCTGCTGGAGACCCCTCCGCCGAACATGTCGGACAGGCCGCCACCGCGGCCCTTGTGGAGCAGCACCAGCAGGATCATGATCGCGCTCGAGATGACGAGCAGGACGGTGAAGAGCAGAATCACGAGCGGAAGCCTACGTCACGTCCGGGCGAACCGGTGCGTGCCCTCACAGCACCGGCATGTCGTAGAACCGGCAGATGCCGCCGAACTCGTCGACCTGCAGGCTGGCCCCGCCCACGAGGCACCCGTCGACGTCCGCCTTGTCCATGATCCCGCCGACGTTGGCGGCCTTCACCGACCCGCCGTAGAGGATTCGCAGGCCCTCGGCGGCCGCGTCGCCGTGCACCTCGCGCACCCGCTCGCGGATCGCCGAGCAGACCTCCTGCGCGTCGTCGGGAGTCGCCACCTCACCGGTGCCGATCGCCCACACCGGCTCGTAGGCCACGACCAGGCCGGCGACCCGTTCGGCGGTGAAGCCGTCGAGCGAGCCGTCGACCTGCGACAGCGTGAAGGGCACGTGCTCGCCCGCCTGCCGTACGTCGAGGCCCTCGCCGACACACACGATGGGGGTCATCTCAGCGTGCAGCGCCTTGTGCGCCTTGGCGTTGACGAGCTCGTCGCTCTCCCCGTGGTACATCCGGCGCTCGGAGTGCCCGACCACGACGTAGGAGCAACCCAGCTTGGCGAGCATGCCCGCCGAGATCTCGCCGGTGTAGGCGCCCTCGTCGTGCACCGAGACGTCCTGGGCGCCGTAGCGGATCGCGAGGCGGTCGCCGTCGACGAGCGTCTGCACGGAGCGGAGGTCGGTGAACGGCGGCACCACGACCACCTCGACCTTGCCGAAGTCGTGCCGCTTGTCTGCCAGCGTCCAGGCGAGCTTCTGGACCAGCACCACCGCCTCTTGGTGGTTGAGGTTCATCTTCCAGTTGCCCGCCATCAGCGGGGTACGGGTCTTTGCGGAGCCAGCCACGTGTCAGTCCTTCTCGAGTACGGCGATGCCCGGGAGCTCCTTGCCCTCCAGGAACTCCAGCGACGCGCCACCGCCGGTGGAGATGTGGCCGAACGCTGCCTCGTCGAAGCCCAGCTGCCGCACGGCCGCGGCGGAGTCGCCACCGCCGACGACGGACAGGCCGTCGACCTCGGTGAGTGCCTGGGCGACGGCGCGGGTGCCGTCGGCGAAGGCGTCCACCTCGAACACGCCCATCGGACCGTTCCAGAACACCGTGCGCGCGTCCGCCAGCGCCGCCGCGAACGCGGCGGCCGACTCCGGGCCGATGTCGAGCCCGAGCGCGTCGGCGGGGATCTCCGAGGCGGGCACGACGCGCGGCTGCGGGTCGCGCTCGCCCGAGGGGAACTCGGTGTCGACGACGACGTCCGTCGGCAGCACGATCTCGACGCCGCGATCCGCTGCCTCGGTGAGGTAGCGCCTGCACGTGTCGAGCTGGTCGTCCTCGAGCAGGCTCCTGCCGACCTCGTGGCCCTGGGCCTTGAGGAAGGTGAACACCATGCCGCCACCGATGAGCAGCCGGTCGGCCTTGTCGATGAGGTTGTCGATCACGCCGAGCTTGTCCGACACCTTCGAGCCGCCGAGGACGACGACGTAGGGCCGGTCGGGGTGCTCGGTGAGCCGGCGCAGCACGTCGACCTCCGCCGCGACCAGGCCGCCCATCGCGGACGGCAGCCGGAGCGCGACGTCGTACACGCTGGCCTGCTTGCGGTGGACCACGCCGAACCCGTCGGAGACGAAGGCGTCGGCGAGCGCTGCGAGCTCGTCGGCGAAGGCGCCGCGGACGGCCTCGTCCTTGCTGGTCTCGCCGGCGTTGAAGCGGACGTTCTCCAGCACCGCCACGTCGCCGTCGCCCAGCGCGGCCACGGTCTCGGTGGCGCTCGCTCCGACGGTGTCGGCGGCGAAGGCGACCGGCCGCCCGAGCAGCTCGGACAGCCGGTCGGCGACCGGCTTCAGCGAGTATGCCGGGTCCGGCTTGCCGTCCGGGCGGCCCAGGTGGGCGGTGACGACCACCCGGGCACCCGCGTCGGACAGCTGGCGGATCGTCGGCACGCTCGCGCGGATGCGGCCGTCGTCGGTGATCCGGACCTCTGCGGTCCCGGCGCCGTCGAGGGGCACGTTGAGGTCCGAGCGGACCAGGACGCGCTTGCCCCCCAGGTCGCCGAGCGAGGCGATGCCTGCGTCGATGTCGGACATCGGGTCAGAGCGTCTCGCCGATGTAGGTGATCAGGTCCGCGAGGCGGTTGGAGTAGCCCCACTCGTTGTCGTACCAGCCGACGACCTTGACCTGGTTGCCGATGACCTTCGTCAGCGGCGCGTCGAAGATGCACGACGCGGGGTCGGTGACGATGTCGCTGGAGACGATCGGGTCGGTGGAGTAGCGCAGGTAGCGGCCGTCGGCGGCCTTCTCGATCGCGGCGTTGACCTCCTCGACGGAGGTCTCGCGGCCGGCCTCGAAGGTGAGGTCGGTGGCGGAGCCGGTGGGCACCGGGACGCGCAGCGCGTAGCCGTCGAGCTTGCCCTTGAGCTCGGGCAGGACCAGGCCGATCGCCTTGGCGGCGCCCGTCGAGGTCGGGACCACGTTGAGGGCGGCGGCACGAGCGCGGCGCGGGTCCTTGTGGATGTTGTCCTGGAGGTTCTGGTCGGCGGTGTAGGCGTGCACCGTGGTCATCAGGCCCTTGACGATGGTGAACTCCTCGTGGAGCGCCTTCGCCATCGGAGCCAGGCAGTTGGTGGTGCACGAGGCGTTGGAGATCACCGTGTGCGCGGCCGGGTCGTAGAGCTCGTGGTTGACGCCCATCACCACGGTGATGTCCTCGTTGGAGGCCGGAGCGGAGATGATGACCTTCTTGGCACCCGCCTCGACGTGGGCGCGGGCCTTGGTCGCGTCGGTGAAGAAGCCGGTGGACTCGACGACGACGTCGGCGCCGATCTCGCCCCACTTGAGGGCGGACGGGTCGCGCTCGGCGAAGGCGTGGATCGTCTGGTCGCCGACCTTGATCGAGGACTCGTCGCTCGACACGTCGGCGTCGAGGCGGCCCAGGATCGAGTCGAACTTGAGCAGGTGGGCGAGGGAGGCGTTGTCGGTCAGGTCGTTGACGCCGACGATCTCGATGTCGGCGCCGGAGGCGCGCACGGCGCGGAAGAAGTTGCGGCCGATGCGGCCGAAGCCGTTGATGCCTACGCGGACGGTCATGTTCATCTCTCCTCGGTGTGGGGCCTTCGGTGACCCCGTTGACGACACTGGCCTTCGGTGACCAGCGCTTCCGACCCTAGCGGGTCCGCACCCGGGTCAGGAGGACGGTCGCCCGCCGTACGGACAGGTAACTGTGGATCGATCCAAGAACGTCACCGCACGGTCACGTCCCGGTCACCGCTCACGCGTCCTCGGCGAGCATCTCCGGCGTCAGCGACGCCTCGGTGTCGGGGATGCCGAGCTCCTCGGCGCGCTTGTCGGCCATCGCCAGCAGCCGGCGGATCCGGCCGGCGATGGCGTCCTTGGTCAGCACGGGGTCGTGCAGCTGGCCGAGCTCCTCGAGCGAGGCCTGCTTGTGCTCCAGCCGGAGGTGGCCGGCCTGGCGCAGGTGGTCGGGGATCTCCTCGCCGAGGATCTCCAGGGCGCGCTCGACGCGGGCTCCCGCTGCGACTGCGGCCCGGGCCGAGCGGCGCAGGTTGGCGTCGTCGAAGTTCGCGAGGCGGTTGGCGGTCGCGCGGACCTCGCGGCGCATCCGCCGCTCCTCCCACGCCATCAGCGACTCGTGGGCCCCGAGCCGGGTGAGCAGCGCACCGATGGCGTCGCCATCGCGGATCACGACCCGGTCGACGCCGCGCACCTCACGGGCCTTGGCGGAGATCCCAAGACGCCGGGCGACGCCGACGATCGCCAGGGCGGCCTCGGGGCCCGGGCAGGTGATCTCGAGCGACGACGAGCGTCCGGGCTCGGTCAGCGACCCGTGCGCGAGGAAGGCGCCGCGCCACGCTGCGACGGCGTCGCAGCCACCGCCGCTGACGACGCCCGGCGGAAGACCCCGCACGGGACGCCCGCGCTGGTCGAGCAGCCCCGTCTGCCGGGCGAGGGCCTCGCCGTCCTTGGTGACGCGCACGATGTAGCGGCTGCCCTTGCGGATGCCGTTGCCCTGCACCATCACGACGTCGGAGGGGTGGCCGTACACCTCCGCGATGTCCTTGCGCAGCCGGCGCGCGGCGGCGCCGGTGTCCAGCTCGGCCTCGACGACGATGCGACCGCTGACGATGTGCAGGCCGCCGGCGAAGCGGAGCATGGAGGCCACCTCGGCCTTGCGGCAGCAGGTCTTCGTGATCTGGGTGGAGGCGAGCTCTGCCTTGACCTGTGCCGTCATTGCCATGGCCCGAATCCTCCCACGGTGGTCAACAACCCTCGTCGCCCTCCCCGAGGTGCGAGCGGGCCGCTCAACCCTCGTCCACGATGCGCCGGAAGGCGGCCGCCAGACGGTCGGGGTCGTGGCGGGGCTCGCCGGGCACGGCGATGTCCTCGACCACGAGCCGGGCCCCGCGGGCGGCGACCGCCCGCTCGAGCTGGTCGCGGTCGCCGGCCAGCGTCGAGGGGTCGACCAGCACGGCGTGCACCGTCAGGTCCGGGGCGTGCTCGAAGAGGGCGGCGAGGTGGTCCTCGGGCCCGAAGCCGGTCGTCTCCCCCGCCTGCGCCTCGAGGTTGAGCACCACCACGAGTCGGCCGGTGGTGTCGGCGAGCGCGCGCCGCAGGCCCGGGACCATCAGGTGCGGGATGACCGAGCTGAACCACGAGCCCGGCCCGAGCACGACCCACTCGGCAGCCAGGATCGCCTCGACGGCCTCCTCGCACGCCTGCGGGTCCGCGGGCACGAGGGCGACGGACTCGATCCGGCCCGCGGCGGTCGCGACCTCCACCTGGCCGCGTACGACGCTCACCGCGCCCGGGTCCGCACCGTCGCCGCCGCGCACCCGTGCGGTGATGTCCATCGGTGTCGTCGCCATCGGCAGCACCCGCCCGTGGGCGCCGAGCAGCCGGCCCACCCAGTCCAGGCCCCGGACGTGGTCGCCCATCAGCTCCCAGAGGCCCACGATCAGGAGGTTGCCGACGACGTGGCCGTTCATCTCGCCCTGGCCGGCGAAGCGGTGCTGGACGACGTCGGCCCAGGTCCGGCCCCACTCGTCGTCGCCGCACAGCGCGGCGAGGGCCATCCGCAGGTCGCCGGGAGGCAGCACGCCGAACTCGTCGCGCAGCCGCCCGGACGAGCCGCCGTTGTCCGCGACGGTCACCACCGCGGTCAGCTCGTCGATGGTGAGGTCGTCGTGGAGGCGGCGCAGCGCCGACAGCGTCGCCGCCAGCCCGTGCCCGCCGCCCAGGGCCACCGCGGCCTGGGCGGTCTCGCGGGCCACGTCACTCCCTGCCGAGGTCGCGGTGGGCGGTGCTCACGTCGTAGCCGTCCTGGCGGAGGAGCTCCGCGACCGCCTCCGACATCGCGACGCTGCGGTGCTTGCCGCCGGTGCAGCCGACCGCGACCTGCATGAACCGCTTGCCCTCGACGAGGTAGCCCTCGGCGACCGTCCTCAGGACGGGGAGGTACTGGGTGAGGAAGGTCCCCGCGTCCGGCTGGGCCAGCACGTAGGCGGCGACGTCGGGGTCGCGACCGTTCTGCGGGCGCAGCTCGGGGACCCAGTGCGGGTTGGGCAGGAACCGCATGTCCGCCACCCAGTCGGCGTCGACCGGGATGCCGTACTTGAACCCGAAGCTGATCACGGTGATCTTCAGCCGGGTCGAGGCCGCGGTGCCGAACAGCTCCGCGATGCGGTCCTGGAGCTGGTGAACGTTGTAGCTCGAGGTGTCGAGCAGGACGTCGGCGTCGCCGCGGAGGTCGGCCATCACCTCGCGCTCGCGGCGCAGGCCGTGCAGCAGCCGGCCGCCACCTTGCAGGGGGTGCGGGCGGCGCGCGGCCTCCTGGCGTCGCACGAGGACCTCGTCGGTGGCCTCGAGGAACAGCAGCGTCGTCGGGCGGCCCGTGACCTGCTGGTGCCGGTTGGCCTGCAGGGAGTCGAAGAACGAGCCGGACCGCACGTCCACCACGACCGCGATCGGCTGGTGCATGCCGCGGCTGTCGTCGACGAGCCGCACCACGTCGCGCACCAGGGTGGGCGGCAGGTTGTCGACCACGAAGTAGCCGAGGTCCTCCAGCTCCTTGGCGGCCGTGCTGCGACCGGCGCCGGTCATGCCGGTGACGATCACCAGCTCGCCGGGGGTCGGCTCGTCCATCAGTCGTCCTCCATGATCTCGCCGGTGGCGGTGTTGATCGTCGGCGTCCTGGCCGCAGTCTTGCGGGTGGCGTCGGCCTTGGCGACGGCATCCTTGATCGCGGTCGCGGTGCGGGGACCGATGCCGGGCACCAGCGCGATCGCGTCGACGTCGGCCTCGCGCAGCTTCTTGAGCGAGCCGAAGTGCTTGAGCAGCGTCTTGCGCCGCACCTCGCCGAGCCCCGGCACGTCGTCCAGCATGCTCTCGACCATCGACTTCGAGCGGCGGTTGCGGTGGTGGTTGATCGCGAATCGGTGCGCCTCGTCGCGGATCCGCTGCAGGAGGTAGAGACCCTCGCTGGTGCGGGCCATGATCACCGGGTCCTCCTCCCCCGGCAGCCACACCTCCTCGAGCCGCTTGGCCAGCCCGCACACCGGGACGTCGTTGAGGCCCAGCTCGGCCAGCGCCTGCTGTGCCGCCGCCACCTGGGGCGGGCCGCCGTCGACGACCACGAGCGCCGGGGCGTACGCGAACTTGCGGGGGCGTCCGGTCTCCGGGTCCACCAGCATCGGGCCGGAGTCGGTGGCGACCGTCTGGCTCCTCGCCTGCTCGTCGAGCAGGCGGCGGAACCGCCGGGTGATGACCTCGTGCATCGAGGCGACGTCGTTCTGCCCGTCGACGCCGCGGATCACGAACCGGCGGTACTCCGACTTGCGCGCCAGGCCGTCCTCGAAGACGACCATCGAGGCGACGACCTCCGTGCCCTGGAGGTTGGACACGTCGTAGCACTCGATGCGCAGCGGCACCTCGTCGAGCGCCAGCGCCTGCTGGATCTCCTCCAGCGCCCGGTTGCGGGTGGTGAGGTCGCTGGCGCGCTTGGTCTTGTGCAGCGCGAGCGCCTGGGCGGCGTTGGTCGCCACCGTCTGCTGCAGGTCGCGCTTGTCGCCGCGCTGCGGCACCCGGATGGCGACCCTGCTCCCCCGCCGCTCGGTGAGCAGCTCCTCCAGGACGTCGTGGTCGGGCGGGAGCGCCGGCACCAGCACCTCGCGCGGGATCGAGTCCCGCCCCTCGTCGGCGCTGACGCCGCCGTAGAGCTGGAGCAGGAAGTCCTGCACGAGCTCGGGCGTGCCGCCCTCGTCGGTGCGGTCGGCGACCCAGCCGCGCTGCCCGCGGATGCGCCCGCCGCGGACGTAGAAGATCTGCACGGCGACCTCGAGCGGGTCCTCGGCGAGCGCGATGACGTCGGCGTCGGTGCCGTCGCCGAGCACGACCGCCTGCTTCTCCAGCGCCCGGTTGAGGGCGCCGAGGTCGTCGCGCAGGCGCGCGGCCTTCTCGAAGTCGAGCGCCTCGCTGGCGGCGTACATCTGGCGCTCGATGCGCCGGGTGAACGCCGTGGTGTTGCCGGCCATGAAGTCGCAGAAGTCGTCGACGATCGCCCGGTGCTCCTCGGGGGTGACGCTGCCGACGCACGGGGCCGAGCACTTGTCGATGTAGCCGAGCAGGCACGGCCGGCCGATCTGCGCGGACCGCTTGAAGACGCCGTTGCTGCACGAGCGCATCGGGAAGACCCGCAGCAGCAGGTCGACGGTCTCGCGGATCGCCCAGGCGTGGCTGTAGGGACCGAAGTAGCGGGTGCCCTTGCGCTTGGCCCCGCGGCCGACCATCACGCGCGGGAACTCCTCGCCCACGGTGACCGCGAGCCACGGGTAGGACTTGTCGTCGCGGTACTTGACGTTGAACCGCGGGTCGAACTCCTTGATCCAGCTGTACTCGAGCTGGAGCGCCTCGACCTCGGTGTCGACGACCGTCCACTCGACGCTCGCGCCCGTGGTGACCATGCTGGCCGTGCGCGGGTGGAGGTTGGAGATGTCCTGGAAATACGACGACAGCCGGGACCGCAGGCTCTTGGCCTTGCCGACGTAGATCACCCGGCCCTTGGCGTCGCGGAACCGGTAGACCCCCGGATTGGTCGGGATCGAGCCCGGCGCGGGTCGATAGGAGCTGGGGGATGCCACCCGCCAACCCTACGGGCGGCCCCCGACACCGGGGACCGCCCGGTCAGCCGACCGGAGTGCCGCTCAGCGCACCTTCTCCGGACGGGACTTCACGGTCGCCTTCTTGTAGCCCTTCTTCTTGCCCGTCACCTTGACGACGAGCTTCTTGCCACGCATGCCGCGGGTGACGACGAGCTTCTTCTTCGTCGCTCCCTTGACGGCCGACTTGCCGACGAACCACTGGTAGGTGAACTTCGTGCCGTTGGTCCAGCCGGGGGTCTTGGCGACCACCCGCTTGCCGACCCGGGCCTTGCCCGCGATCTTCGGACGCTTCGTGGCGAGGCGCCCGATGGTCACCTTGGCGGTCGAGCCGGACCGGGCGAAGGTCGACGTCGCGTAGCCCGCGGCGCGGGGGTACTCCGCCACCTGGATCGTCTTGCCGAGGTCCTTCGCCGTCAGCCGGTACGTCGGTCCGGTGGCGCCCTGGATGATCGTGCCGTTGCGGCTCCACTGGTACGTCGGTGCCAGGTCGGCGGGTCGCTCGGCGTAGTAGTTCACCCAGCTCAGGCCGAGGGCCGTCAGCGTCTGCCCGACCCGGGTCGTGCCGCTGACCTCCGGCGCCCGGCGCGCGCCCACGGCGTGCCAGCTAGCCGGCGCGACCGCCTGGCGGGCGGACTCCACCGTGCGCGGGTTGTGGCCCGGGGCGTACGCCGTCACGGCGACGCTGAGCGCCCCGCCCGCCATGGCGAGGCTCGGGCGGAACGTCCGCTCCTCCGCGTTGGCGATGGGCTGGCCGTTGAAGAGCCACTGGAACCGGTAGCCGGCGGGCGCCGGGCTGAAGCCGGAGACGCTCGCGGTCACGTCGCGCAGCGCGGTCGGCCCCGTCGTCACGGCGCTGCCGCCGGCGACGGTGGGCACGTTGGTGTTGCGGGCGACCGAGACCGTGCTGCCGTTGCCGGTCACCTTGAGCGTTCCGCTCGCGTTGGACCAGGTCTCGCCACCCGTCAGCACGCCGTCACCGCCGGCGGCGTGGAGGAAGGCGCCGCTCGACTCGTTCTCCCGCTCGATGGTGATGCCCGGTGCGTAGCTCTGGCCGTAACCGTAGTCTGTGAGGTTGCAGGCACTGGCGTAGCAGGTGCCGGCGTCGTTGCCCGTCGCGTTGCGGTAGTCCACGAAGTGGCGACGACCGTCGTCGGGGTCGATGAACACGACGCTGCGCAGCCCGCCGGCGGCCGAGCGGGCCGCCAGGGACCACGGCCCGCCGCCGTTGCTCGCGTCGACGACCTCGCCGGCGCCGACGATCCCCTGCTCCCAGCGGTAGACGGTGCCCAGCACGGGGCTGCGGTACTGGTTCGGAGCGGCGCCCATCACCTCGTAGGCGTCGCCGTACTCCTTCGCGATGTTGTTGGCGTGCTCCAGCCCGACGTTGTGCCCGAACTCGTGGTCGATCGTGGGCTGCGACTGGGGGCGGGCGCCGAAGATCATCGGTCCACCGCTGGCGAAGGACGCGCCGAGCCGGGCCCGGCCGGCGGTGACGTCGCTGCAGTTGGCCGGGACCACGATGACAAGGTGGTTGGGCGACCTGCCCGAGAAGTCCACCCCGGGGTATGCCTGCGCGGCGACGCTGTCCACGACGGCGGGGAAGTCGGCGCCACCCGCGCCGAGGCCGCAGCCTGCGCCCACCGAGCTGGCCGTCGTCGTCACCGGCGTGACGCCCGTGACCGTGGTCCACGACGGGATCATGCCGGCCGACTCCCGCACCCAGTACTGCTGCGAGGCGTCGATGTTCGCCAGGATCTGCTGGTCGCTGAGCCCGATGGTGCCGAAGTTGGTCACCTTGGCGACGTACGTCGTGTGGTTGGTTGGCCCCGGCGACGGCGCCGGGTGCGCGACCCGGGCACGGACCACCTCCATGGGTGCCGCCGACTGCGTCGCTCGCCGCAGCGTGCTGGCGCGCAGCGAGCCGGTCAGCGTCCGGCCGCTTCCCTCGCCCGGCACGGCGACCGTGCCGGTGAAGCGCGACAGCGGCTCGGCCTCGAAGCCGTCGGCGAGCTCGATGGTGCGCCCCGACGGCAGCAGCAGCGAGTAGCGGTCCGGCTGGCCGTTCTCGCCTGCCAGCACGATGACCGTGCCGGTGACCTCGACGGTGTCCCGCGACGCGCCGGCGGCCGGCGCCGCGCCGCCCTGCGTTGGCATGAGCAACGCCGCCGCGACGGCCGCGGCCGATGCGACGGCGGTGCGCGTTCGTACAGCCCTGATCAACATGTGGTGCTCCCCCGTCGTGCCCCCGGTTCGGGGCGTTCGGGGAGCATCATGGCGTATCGAGGCCCCGGAGGGCCTCGGAACCCCCGGCTCGGAACCGCTCAGGCGCGGGAGATGGAGTCGCCGTCGACGGTGATCTGCACCGCCTCCAGCGGAGCCGTGGCCGGCCCGGACAGCGGCGAGCCGTCCTCGAGCGAGAACTCGCTCGCGTGGCACGGGCACGGGATGACCCCGTCCGTGCTCGACTCGACCGCGCAGCCCAGGTGGGTGCAGATGGCCGAGAACGCCTTGAAGTCCCCCTCGGTCGGCTGGGTCACCACGACCTTCGCAGCGGCGACCACGAAGCAGCCGCCGACCGGCACGTCGGCAGCCCTCGCCAGGGTCGCGGCGCCGGAGCCCTCGCCGCCGGCGTCAGCGCTCGCGCTGGGGTCGGTCGTCGCGTCGCCGGACGTCGCCGGGTCGGTCGCGGTCGTGTCGTCCGAGCCGCAGGCGGCGAGGACGGGGACGCCGACGACGATCGCGGCGGTTCCGGACAGGGCACGTCGTCTGTTGATCACGGTCATGCCGTGACCCTAGCCAGCACACCTGTGAGGACCCTGTGACTACCACGACGTGCGGGTGACCGACGCCGCGGCGCCTCGCCGCCGACTACTCGGCAGGAGCCTTCTTGGCGGGAGCCTTGGTGGCGGCGGCCTTCTTGGCGGGAGCCTTCTCCGCCGCAGCCTTGGCGGTGGCCTTCGCGGTGGTCCTGCGCGCCGGTGCCGCAGCGGCGGCGGCCGAGGGACGCCGCGGCTTGCCCGGCTGCTGCGCGCCACGACCCTCGAGGATCGGCTTGAGGAAGGCCCCCGTGTGGCTCTCGGCCACCGCGGCCACCTCTTCCGGCGTGCCCTCGGCGACCACCGTGCCACCGCGCGAGCCGCCCTCGGGACCCATGTCGATCAGCCAGTCGGCGGTCTGGATGACGTCGAGGTTGTGCTCGATCACCAGCACGGTGTTGCCCTTGTCCACCAGCCCGGACAGGACGTGGAGCAGCTTGCGGATGTCCTCGAAGTGCAGCCCCGTGGTGGGCTCGTCGAGGACGTAGACCGTGCGGCCGGTGGACCGCTTCTGCAGCTCGCTTGCCAGCTTGACGCGCTGCGCCTCGCCACCCGAGAGCGTGGTGGCCGGCTGCCCCAGCCGGACGTAGCCCAGGCCGACCTCGCACAGCGTCTGCATGTGCCGCGAGATCGCCGGCACGGCGGCGAAGAAGTCGGCCGCCTCCTCGATGGGCATGTCGAGCACCTCGGCGATCGTCTTGCCCTTGTAGTGCACCTCCAGCGTCTCGCGGTTGTAGCGGGCGCCGTGGCAGACCTCGCACGGGACGTAGACGTCGGGCAGGAAGTTCATCTCGATCTTGATCGTGCCGTCACCGGAGCACGCCTCGCAGCGTCCGCCCTTGACGTTGAACGAGAAGCGGCCCTGCAGGTAGCCGCGCATCTTGGCCTCCGGCGTGGAGGCGAAGAGCCGGCGCACGTGGTCGAAGACGCCGGTGTAGGTGGCCGGGTTGGACCGAGGGGTGCGGCCGATCGGCGACTGGTCGACGTGGATGACCTTGTCGACGTGCTCGAGCCCGGTGATCTTCGTGTGCCGCCCGGGGACCGTGCGGGCGTTGTAGATCTGCTTGGCCAGCGAGGTGTAGAGGATGTCGTTGACCAGGGTCGACTTCCCGGAGCCGGAGACGCCGGTGACGGCGGTGAAGACGCCGAGCGGGAAGCTGACGTCGACGTTGCGCAGGTTGTGCTCGCGGGCGCCGTGCACGGTCAGCTCGCGCCCCTTGGTGCGCGGGCGGCGTACGGCGGGGATGGGGATCTCGCGCCGACCGCTGAGGTACTGGCCGGTCATCGAGTCCGGGTGGTTGAGCAGGTCCTCGACCGAGCCCGAGTGGACGACCTGGCCGCCGTGCTCACCGGCCCCCGGGCCGATGTCGACGACCCAGTCGGCCACTCGCACCGTGTCCTCGTCGTGCTCGACGACGATGAGGGTGTTGCCGAGGTCCTTGAGCCGCACCAGCGTCTCGATCAGCCGCTGGTTGTCGCGCTGGTGGAGACCGATCGAGGGCTCGTCGAGGACGTAGAGGACGCCGACCAGGCCGGCGCCGATCTGGGTCGCCAGCCGGATCCGCTGCGCCTCGCCGCCGGACAGCGAGCCGCTGGGCCGGTCGAGGGAGAGGTAGTCGAGGCCGACGTCGAGCAGGAACTGCAGCCGCTCCTGGATCTCCTTGAGGACGCGCTCGCCGATCTGGCGCTCGCGCACCGACAGGTCGAGCGTGCGGAGGTAGTGGGCGGCCTCGTTGATCGGCAGCGCGCACACCTCGGCGATGTTCTTGCCGCCCTGGTCGCGCGGGCCCAGGGTGACCGACACCGAGACCGGCTTGAGCCGCGTGCCGCGGCAGGTCGGGCACGGCACCTCGCGCATGAAGCCCTCGAAGCGCTCGCGGCTCGTGTCGGACTCGGCCTCGCGGTGGCGGCGCTCGACGTAGGGGCGTACGCCCTCGAACGCGGCGTAGTAGGCGCGCTGGCGGCCGTAGCGGTTGCGGGTGACGACGTGGACCTTGGTCTTGTGACCCTCGAGCAGCGAGGTCCGCGCCTTGGCGGGCAGCTGCTCCCAGGGGGTGTTGAGGTCGAAGCCGAGCTCCTCGCCGAGCGCGTTGACCAGACGGAGGAAGTAGTCGGCGACGTGGGCACCGCTCCACGGCGCGATGGCGCCCTCGCCGAGCGTCGCGCTCGGGTCGGGGACGACCAGCTCGGGGTCGACCTCCATCCGGGTGCCGAGACCCGAGCAGGCCGGGCACGCACCGAAGGGCGAGTTGAAGGAGAAGGAGCGCGGCTCGAGGTCGTCGGTGTCGATGGTGTGGTCGTTGGGGCACGCCATCTTCTCGGAGAACTTCATCTCCCGGCCCGGGTCGGCGGCATCGAGGTCGACGAAGTCGAAGACGACCAGCCCGCCGGCGAGGCCCAGGGCCGTCTCGACCGAGTCGGTGAGGCGGCGCTTGGACGACTCCTTGACCGCGAGGCGGTCGACGACCACCTCGATGGTGTGCTTGAGCTTCTTGTCGAGGACCGGCGGCTCGTCGAGCGAGTGGGTCTGACCGTCGACGCGCGCGCGGCTGAAGCCCTGCTGCTGCAGCTGGCGGAACAGCTCGACGTACTCGCCCTTGCGGCCCCGGATCACCGGTGCGAGCACCTGGAAGCGGCGTCCCTCCTCCAGGCCGAGGATGCGGTCGACGATCTGCTGGGGCGTCTGCCGCTCGATCGGCGCGCCGCAGGTCGGGCAGTGCGCGCGGCCGGCGCGGGCGTAGAGGAGGCGGAGGTAGTCGTAGACCTCCGTGATGGTGCCGACGGTGGAGCGAGGGTTCTTCGACGTGGACTTCTGGTCGATGCTGACCGCGGGGCTGAGGCCCTCGATGAAGTCGACGTCGGGCTTGTCCATCTGTCCGAGGAACTGACGGGCGTACGCCGACAGCGACTCGACGTAGCGACGCTGGCCCTCGGCGAAGATCGTGTCGAAGGCCAGGCTCGACTTGCCCGACCCGGACAGGCCCGTGAAGACGATGAGCGAGTCACGCGGGAGGTCGAGGGAGACGTCCTTGAGGTTGTGCTCCCGGGCGCCCCGGATGATCAGCTGGTCGGCCACTGTGCTTCCTCGATCTGGCGTAACGGTGGAGTCGAACACATGTTCGTCCCGGTGTCGCAGTCGGGTCAATCCGACGCGCCGCTCCACCATCTCACGCACCACCGACACCGGGTCCATCGTCCACCCGGCAGGGTGGACGGGAGGTGGCACGATGGGCACGTGACCGATGCGCGCCGCCCGACCCCGGACCTGATCGCCCGTGCGGATCGAGCGCTCGTCCGCACGGTCGACTCACTCTCGGACCACCAGTATGCCGAGGCGTCCCAACTGCCCGGCTGGACGCGTGCGCACGTCGTCGCCCACGTCGCACTCAACGCCGAGGGGCTGGCCGGCGTGCTCCACGGGGCGCACACGGGAGCGCCGGCACCGGTCTACGCCTCGGTCGAGGCGCGCGACGCCGACATCGAGGCGCTGGCCGCCGCGGGGCCGGGCGAGCTGCGCGAACGCCTGCTGGCCGCAACGTCGCGGTTCGCCGCTGCCCTCGACGCGATGCACGAGCAGGACTGGGACGGACGGTTCGAGCGGACGCCCGGCGGTCCCGTCGTCGCCCTGGTCAACGTCCCCCTGATGCGGCTGCGCGAGGTGGAGATCCACCACGTCGACCTCGACGCCGGATACTCCCCCGCCGACTGGCCGCGCGAGTTCTGCGTCCTGCTGCTCGCGTCCATGACCAAGCGCGACTATCCGGAGCCGTTCCTCGTCCGGCCCACCGACGTCGACGGCGAGTGGCGCTACGGCGAGGGTCCCGGCGGCCCCGTGGTCACCGGCCCGTCCGCCGCGCTGGGGTGGTGGCTGACCGGCCGCGGCTCCGGCGAGGGGCTCACCAGCGACAGCACAAGACTCCCGGAGGTACGGCCATGGTGAACGAGCACGCGAGCTACACCGGGGAGGTCGCGCCGGGCGGACCGCCCGCCGTACGCACCCTCGGGCCGCTGACCGTGACCAAGGTCGCGGTCGATCCCGAGATGTCGAACAACTGCTACCTCCTGCACTGCAAAGAGACCGACGACGTCGTGCTCGTCGACGCGGCCGCGGAGCCCGAGCGCCTGCTCGAGCTCGTCGGGGACCGCACGCTGTCCGCGATCGTCACGACCCACCAGCACTGGGACCACCACCGCGCGCTGGCCGCCGTCAAGGCCGCGCACCCGGGCGCCGTGGTCGTCGCCGGAGCGCCGGACGCCCCGGCGATCGAGGAGCAGACCGGGGTCCATGTGGACGCACGCGTGGGCGAGGGCGACCGGATCCCGGTCGGCAGCTGCACCCTCGAGGTCGTCCCGGTCGCCGGACACACGCCCGGCTCGATCTGCCTGCTGCTGGACGACCAGGCCGTCTCCGCCGCCCCGCACCTGTTCACCGGCGACTCGCTGTTCCCCGGCGGGGTCGGCGCGACGTTCGGCGACGCAGCGGCGTTCGCGCAGCTCATCGGTGAGGTCCAGACCAAGATCTTCGGCCGGCTGCCCGACGAGACCTGGTTCTACCCCGGCCACGGCAACGACGGCGTGCTGGGCGACGAGCGTCCCCACCTGTCCGAGTGGCGCTCACGCGGCTGGTGATGGCGTAGGGCCGGCGTGGCAGGCTGGAGTCATGAGCACCCGCGAGCTGACCCTGGCCGACTTCGAGCAGACCGTGAGTGGCGAGGGGATCGTCCTCGTCGACTTCTGGGCCTCTTGGTGCGGCCCGTGCCGCCAGTTCGCGCCCGTCTACGAGAAGGCGTCGCACGACAATCCCGACATCGTCTTCGGCAAGGTGGACACCGAGGCCGAGCAGCAGCTGAGCCAGATGGCGGCCATCACCTCGATCCCGACGCTGATGCTGTTCCGCGACGGGGTCCTGCTCTTCAACCAGGCCGGCGCGCTGCCGCCGCAGGCGCTCGCCGGCGTGATCCAGCAGGCGCGCGAGCTCGACATGGACGCCGTGCGCCAGGAGATGCAGGCCGCCCAGCAGGCCGCGGCCGACGGGCCGCAGGACGAGGTGGGCCTCGACGACTTCGCGGCGGCCCACAGCCAGGGGGCGTACGTCCTCGACGTGCGCGAGGCCGACGAGGTCGCCCGCGGACGGGTGCCCGGTGCCGTCCACATCCCGATGAACGAGGTGCCCGCCAGGGTCGCCGAGCTGCCCCGCGACACCCCCGTCTTCGTGATCTGCCAGAGCGGCGGACGCAGCCGTCAGGTCGTCGACCACCTCCGGGCGCAGGGCGTGCCGGCGGTCAACGTGGCCGGCGGCACCGGCGGCTGGGCACAGCGCGGGTGGCCGCTCGAGGCCTGACCGGGCCGGTCACACCATCCGGCGCAGGATCGCCGGGCGCAGATTGGTGAATAGGTGCGCGGCGAGGGCGACGAAGAACGCCACGTGCGCCCCGACGTGGAGGGGCAGCCAGGCGTCGTCTCCCGTGCCGACGAGCAGCAGGCCGCTCAGCGGCACCACGACGAGGAGCAGCAGCAGCGCCCGCTCGGTCCAGTGCACGAGCCTGCGATCTGCCGGCGAGAGGTGCTCGGACCACGGCGGCAGGCCGGCGACGCGACGCCAGACCGGGCGCACCACGCCGAGCGCCAGCACCGCGAGCCCGAGGAGCAGGTGCAGCTCGGCGAGGTCGAAGCCGCCTCCGACCAGGTCGTAGCCGTCGGCGCGGGCCTCGCACGCCTCCTCGAGCCGCTCCATCCGCTCCTCGGCCGCGTCGCTGGTGTCGCCGCCGCTGCGGTCCTCGCCCGGCGGGTCGCAGTCCCCGTCGAGGTCGAGGGCGTAGCCGACCGCGAACTGCGCGGCCAGGGCGACGACGGTCAGCCAGTGCAGCACCTTCTGGGACCGGCGGTAGCCCCGGGCTGCGGCGGTCGTCGCGGTGGTGGACACGCCCCGATGCTAGGGCCGCGACACGGGGCTCCGGCACCGCGCGGGAGGCGCCGGAGCGTGGGATAGCCTCGGCGCGTGCTGATCAGCGACTCCCGGCAGGTCCTCTTCGTCCACGTCCCGAAGACGGGCGGCGTGTCGGTCGAGGAGACGGTGAAGGAGGCCTGCCCGGACGCCCGCAAGGCGCGCCCGGCGCTGGGCCGGCACGCGACCCTCGGCAAGATCCTCAAGCACGAGCCGCAGGTCCTCGACTACTGGACGTTCGGGTTCGTCCGCAACCCGTGGGCCCGGATGGTGTCGTGGTACTCGATGATCACCGCCTGGGACCGCCGGCACGGTCCTTCGAGCGGCAAGCCGCAGGACGTCAAGCACAACTCCATGCGCGACGGCAACGACATGTGGCGCGCCGCCGCGGCGTACTCCGGCTTCGACGAGTTCGTGATGCGCGGGACCGAGGAGCTCCCCCGGGTCGGCACGCCGCAGATCACCTACCTGCGCGCGCCGCGGTTCAACCGCGAGGTCGACTTCGTCGGCCGCACCGAGAACTTCGTCGAGGACCTGCAGCGGGTCCAGGTCCAGCTGGGCCTCGAGCCCACTGTCCCGCCGCACAAGAACAAGTCCAAGCACGGCACCTACCACGACTACTACACCGACGAGACCCGCCGACGCGTCGCCGAGGTCTACGCCGAGGACATCGAGCTGTTCGGCTACACCTACTGATCGCCTACCCGGCCACCTCGCGCAGCCGGGTGCCGCGCGCACCCGACCACTGCCCCGTGTCGGCCAGGCGCCGCCACACGTCGTACTCCGGCGCGAAGTGGGCCGTCAGGGCCTCGCGCGTGCCAGTGCCGAGCTCGCCGCGCTGCGCCCCCGAGGCGTTGCGCCGCTCGAACTCCAGCGGGACGCCGAGCCGCTCGCTGAACCAGGCCGACCACACGTCGGGCCGGTCGACGCTCAGGATCCGGTCGACCGCCACCGCGCCCTGCGCCTCGATGAACCGCGCCGGACGGCCCCGCGGGACCGGGGCATCGTCGTCGCCTGCGAGGTAGTGCAGCGCGAACTGCTCGAAGGTCATGTCGGCCGTCGACCGGCGGCTGTCGTCGCGGGCCCGGTAGCGCCACCACGACTCCAGCCAGGCGATCGGCTCGCGGAACATGGTGACCAGCTCGTACGACTCGCGCGGGTGTCCCTGGGCGGCGAGCTCGTGCGCCTTGGTGTGCACGAACCCCCGCGCGGGCAGGTGCTTGCGGGCGGGCGGTGAGGTGATCGACTCGGTGGCGTGCGGCGCGAGGGCGCGCTCCAGGGTCGTGCTGGCCGTCTTGGGGAGCGCCAGCAACACGAAGTCGCGACCGGGCCCGCGCCCGAGGAACGTCATCACGCCGCGATCATCCCTCATCGGCACGGCCTTGCACCGGTGCGTGGGCTAGCCTCGCGCCCGTGCTCATCTCCGACGACAGGCGCGCGCTGTTCGTGCACGTGCCGAAGACCGGCGGGGTCTCGGTCGGCGTAGCGTTCGCGCGCTGCTGCCCCGACGCGCGGAGCAAGGCGCCGGGCGTCACGCCCCCGCTGGGCCGGCACGCGCCGTACGAGCGCATCCTGCGCGCCGAGCCGCACGTCGCCGACTACTGGTCGTTCGCCTTCGTCCGCAACCCGTGGGCGCGGATGGTGTCGTGGTGGTCGATGATCCACGACTGGAACCAGGCCCACGGCCCGGCGAGCGGCAAGCCGCAGGAGACGGCCACCCGGATGCGGGGCAACGACATGTGGCGAGCCGCGGCGGCGTACTCCGGCTTCGACGAGTTCGTGCTGCGCGGCACTGAGGAGCTGCCCCGAGTCGGTCGGCCCCAGGTGGAGTACCTCGTGGCGCCCGGCCGCGAGGTCGACTTCGTCGGTCGCACCGAGACCTTCGCCGAGGACCTGATGGCGGTCGAGCGACGCCTCGGCGGCGAGCCGTCGCGGATCCCGCACCGCAACAAGTCGCCGCACGGCAGCTATCGCGACTACTACTCCGACGCCACGCGCAAGAAGGTCGCCGAGGTGTACGCGGCCGATCTCGAGGCGTTCGGCTACACGTTCTGAGGGCACCTGTGGCTGCCGGGAGCGTTGGTTGAGCAGCGTGGGCGTTGCCGGGAAGTTGCAGGGATCATTGTGGCGTGGCGGGTGAGTCGCGTGCTTCATCGAACCCGACGGGAGCGTGCGCGCGGCCCGGCGGGGATCGTGGCACGCCAGCCGATTCACGCTGATGGCATCAGCCCAGGTCAGGAGCAGCTCGAGTCGTCCGCGGGGGCAGCGGATCGCGTGATTCACAGGGCACTGTCGGGCATAGCCGCTGTCGGTGGTCCCGCGTAGAATCGAACACATGATCGAGACGCTGGCAGCGCCACAGGACGTGAGGGTCGATGACCTCTCCGCCTCTGCGCTGCTCGCTCTCGCTCGTGATCGCAAGGCCGCCGAGGACCGAGCCGCCGCCGACCTGTTGGAGGTGGCGGCGCGGTGGGCCGACCTGCACCCGCCGGAGTCCATCCATTCCGCGGTGGCGTTCACCGTGCCCGGGTGTGAGCACGAGGAGCCCATCGCTGGCGAGGGCTGCCCGTTGGTGGCGGAGTTCTGCGTCGCCGAACTCGGCGCGGTTCTGGGCATCTCAACGATGGCGGCGAAGCGGCTCATCGGGCACGCACTCGAGCTGCGCCACCGCCTCCCCCGGCTGTGGGCCCAGGTCCAGTCCGGCCGCGTGCCGGCGTGGCGGGCCCGGTCGGTCGCCGAGGCCACCATCCACGCCACACCCGCGCTCACCCGCGAGGCAGCGGGCTGGGTCGACTCCCAGGTCGCCGCGGTCGCCGGGCGCATCGGTCCCGCACAGCTCGACCGGCTCGTCGCCGAGACCATCAAGCGGTTCGAGCTCGCGCTTCCCGATCCGGCCGGGGATCCGGAGGACGGCTGGCAGCACGTCGACCCGCGCCACGCGACGATCGACACCCAGGACGTGCACTACGCAGGGACCATGCGTCTCGAGGCTGAGCTCGACCTCGCCGACGCCCTCGACCTCGACCGGGCCCTCGCCCACGGCGCCGCGACCCTCGCCGCACTCGGGTCCGTCGAGCGGTTGGACGCCCGGCGGGCCAAGGCACTCGGTGACCTGGCCCGCACCCAGACCGCACTCGACCTCCACGCCCAAGGCACGACGGACACGCGGGCGCAGGACGGGCTCCCCATCGCGCGGGAGGTCGTCCTGCACGCCCACTTCGCCGCCACCGCCACGAACGACGCCGACGGGACCACTCACACCCTGTTCGGCGCCACCGGCCGGCTCGAGGAAGGCCAGCGGCTCGTCATGCTCGACCAGGTCAAGGCCTGGTGCGGCGACACCCGCACCAAAGTCACCATCAAGCCCGTCATCGACCTCACCGCCGAGCTCACCACCCCCGGCTACGACATCCCCGACCGCATCCGCGAGCAGGTCGCCCTTCGCGACCGCACCTGCGTCTTCCCGTGGTGCTCTCGGCCGGCCCGTGGCTGCGACATCGACCACGTCATCCCCTACGCCGCGGACGCCGACGCGGAAGGCCGCCCACAACCCGGGCCCACCACCACGTCCAACCTCGCCGCCCTCTGCCGCAGGCACCACCGGCTCAAGACACACTCCCCCTGGCGCTACACCGTCACCGGGCCGGGTGCGTTCGAGTGGACCAGCCCCCACGGCCACCGGTTCAGACGAGATCCGTCCGGCAGCACCGCACTCGACGACCCACCACCGGTCCCGCTGCCGCGCCGACCATGACCCCGCCCCGCACCCCGCCGACCTGAAGTCGGCGGGGCCCCTCGCACGCACGCGCCCGGACCTGCTGAGTTGCTTGCGTCGATCAGTCCTCAGGCAGCCGACCGCGTGCGCTGAGCTGGGCGAGCGCAGTCTCGGCTTCAGGTCGCATCGCTTCACATTCAGGCGTTGCTTGCACTGCTGCCAGCGGGGGTTGTCGTCCTGGGGATGCGGCTGCGGTCGTCTCCCCGGACGGACCGGAAGCGGCCGAGTGCTTCCTTCTCCTCGCGGGTGTAGACCGCGAGTCGGTCAGCACTAGATCCAGTTGGGGAGCCCAGTCCTCCCACTGCTCGATGGTCTCGTGAGGAACGTAAACGTAGGGCGGAGGCGGTTCTCGCGTACTCCTGTTGAGCGGCGAACGACGACGCAGGTTCGAGGTACTCGATCACGCGGTTGCGAACGCGTTGCTCGATGATCCGATCGCTCGGCCGACCCGAACTGCTCACCCGCGCATTTTGTCGCAGTGCACCGGGCTCGACTACGCCACCAACCCACTCAGATGCCGCGATTCGAGCGCGGATCTGCCGATGAGCGGTCGTTCAGTCGCGCACCACTCGGACCTCACCCTGGACTAGCAACATTTTTCCATCCGGCGACAGACAGTCGCTGGCAGACACCAAGTCGTTCGCGGGTACTTCGCCGCCACCGGACTCGATGGTGTCGCCCTCGGTCGCGACGACTTCGCCCTCGGGGCCGTACAAGGTGAATTCGCCGTCATGCCGGTATGCCGTGAAGCCCTTGGGCCAAACAGGCGGCGTCCCGGTGCCCTCGAACCCCAGACAGCCCTGGTCGTCAAGTCGCAACGTCCCAGTGATCTGAGCGAACATCATCTCGTCGCCCGACTGCCAGTCAGAGGTGAGCAGGTTCAACTGAGTACCTTGCTGCTTCGGTGGGGATTCAGCATTCGACGCGCAGCCTCCGCACGTCAGCACTGCAAGCAGTATGACTCGGGCCCCCGTTGTTTTCACGGGTGGAGCGTCCTCCATCGAACCCCCGGAGTCAGTGACTATCACGTAACGATTCAGCCGCAGACGGTGCCGTGACGTCCGCTCATGCCGCGATGAGTGCGTGTTTACGCCCCCTGTCGAGGACGCTCGCAACATCCGGATCTGCCGAGTTGCGTGCGCGGGCGGGCGGTTCTCTGGTGCAATGGAATCGTGACGGTGGAGCCCCGTACCAACTCGGACGGGATGATTCGTCTGAATGTGCGTAGGCCGACCATGGGCAGCGGCCGTCACGCGCCGTGGGTACAGGTCGACGGAGTCCAAGTGCCTGTGGTCGTCGGAGACAACTTGATCAAGGTGTCCGCCGGATCGCACCTGGTCCAGGTTGCGCCGCGGTGGGACCCCGTCCGCGTCCGTGCGCTCCAGGTCGACGTCCGCCCGGATGCCGTGGTCCCGGTCTTCTACGCGGACCCGGCATCGCGGTTCTTCGGCGGCAGCCTGGGCACGAAGCATCGACAGGACTGGGCGCTGCGGTTCCTTCAGGCCTGGGGCGTCCTCGTGCTCTTGAGCATGCTCATCGAGTTCATCCGCCGCTAACGCTCAAGGTCGATCGAGCGGTCGACAAACGGCTACGCATCGCTGGCGCTCGCGGTCTACGGCGGCCCGACGCAAGCGCCGGCCCCCCGGATCTGCCGCGTTGAGGGCGGCTGGGCTCGCCCGGTTCTGCCGCATCGAGTGCGCCCGTACTCCCCCGGAAAGTGCCCTCGGCGGCTTCCGTGACCGCAGAGCTCCGCCAATAGGGTCGTCCCATGACCTCCTTCGTGAAGTCCGTGACGTTCGACTGCCACGACCCGCTGCGGGTGGCTGCCTTCTGGGCGGACGCACTCGGATCCGACGTCGACGACGACAGCACGCGCGACAAGGCGTGGGTCGAGCCCGCGGGATGGGGTGGCCCCACACTGTGGTTCCAGCCGGTGCCAGAGTCGAAGACCTCCAAGAACCGCCAACACTTCGACCTGCGCGTCATCGGCCCGCTGGAGGCCGAACGCGAGCGCCTGGTCGCCCTCGGCGCGACCGTGCTCGCGGAGCACGGCGACCTGGTCGTGATGACCGACCCCGAAGGCAACGAGTTCTGCCTAGAGGCCTGACGCTCCTAGCCCAGCGACGCGATGAGCTTCCGCACCGTGTCGAGGCTGGACCGGGACATCGCGGGGTTGGTGTGGTGGTAGTACGTCCACCCGCTGATCGCGGGGGCGAGGGCGAAGCCGCGCGCGCGTCGGTACGCGGCCTCGTCGAGGCCAACCTGGTCGCGGTACAGCTGCGCCGCCGATTCGGGGACGGAGCCCCACATCACGTTGAGCTCGACGGCCGGGTCGCCCCGTCCGGCCGTACCCCAGTCGATGACGGCGGCGAGCCGGCTCTCGCGGACGACCGGGTTGCCCTCGTGCAGGTCGCCGTGGAACCAGCAGGGCTCGCCGGCGTGCGCGGGGGCGTCGAGGGCGTCGGCCCAGACGGCGAGGACTGCGTCGCGGGACACCTCGGCCGGGTCGGCGCGGTCGGTCCACTCGTGCACCCAGGCATCGAGCGACGACAGCGGACCGCCCCGGCCCTCCGTGGTGACCGGGGCTCGAAGCCGGGCACGGCGCGGCACTCGCGCACGAAGGAGGCCAGCGACACCGCCCACTCGTGCGGGTCGAACGTGGCAGCGGTCGGCGTCTCCCCACGTATCCACGGCACGACGGTCCAGCGCCAGGGGTAGCCCTCGCCGGGCTCGCCGAGCGCCACCGGTGCGGGCACGGCGACGGACAGGTGGGGCGCCAGCCGCGGCAGCCAGGCGTGCTCCCACTCGGCGGAGTCGGCTGCCCAGTGGATGCGCGGCATCCGCACGAGCAGGTCGTCGCCGAGGCGGAACAGCTGGTTGTCGGTGCCGACCGGGGTCAGCCGCACGAGCGGCAGGAGGGGCCCAGTCAGGCAGCTGCGCGGCCAGCAGTCGACGTACGGTGGCGTCGTCGATCGCGACCTCGTCGGCGTGCATCCCACTCACCGGACGACGGTAGCCCCGCCCACGGGACGAGCGCAGCGACCTTCCTTCCGCGCCTCAGCCGCCGCTCAACCCTGGCTGATGAAGCCGACCTGGTTGCCGGCCGGGTCGGCCAGCAGCGCCAGCGACGTCCCGCCACCGACCTCGGACACGGGACGTACGACGCGCCCGCCGGCCGCCTCGACCTCGGCGACCTTCGCGGCGACGTCGTCGGTCTCCCAGTACACGACCGGGCCGGTCATCCGGTCCGCCTCCCCGTTGGGGTTCAGCCCGATCTCCTGGCCGTCCAGGTTGAAGCCGACGTAGTAGGGCGTGTCGGTGTGCGGCTCGACGCCGAAGGCGGTGGTGTAGAACGCCGTCGCGGCGGCGATGTCGTCGACGGGGATGACGATCGAGTGGTTGGTCATAGGTGCTCCTCGGGTTGTGGTGGTGCTGCTACCCACTCGACGGGCCGGCGGGCCGCGGTGTGACACAGCCGCACTAGGGTCATCGGTCGTGCTGCCCGCCGACCCCGCCCTGCCGCCGGACCTGCTCGAGCACGCCCGCGCCGCCAAGGGCTTCATGCCCGAGGACGAGGGCGCCGTCCTGCACCGGTGGGCCCGCGAGCGGCTGCCGCACGGGCCGGCGCTCGAGGTCGGCACCTACTGCGGGAAGTCCGCGATCTGGCTCGGCGGCGCCGCACGCGAGGTGGGCGGCACCGTCTTCACCGTCGACCACCACCGCGGGTCGGAGGAGAACCAGGCCGGCTGGGAGCACCACGACGACACCCTTGTCGACCCCGACCTCGGGGTGATGGACACGCTGCCGGTCTTCCGCCGGACCATCGCCGAGGCGGGTCTGGAGGAGCAGGTGGTCGCAGTGGTGGGTCGCTCGGAGACGGTCTCGCGATGGTGGCGCACGCCGCTGTCGCTGCTGTTCATCGACGGCGGCCACGGCGTCGAGCCGGCCCGCGCCGACTTCCGGGGCTGGCCGCACTGGCTGATGGCGGGCGGCATCCTGCTGGTCCACGACGTGTTCCCCGATCCCGCCGACGGCGGGCGTCCGCCCTACGAGGACATCTACCTGCCCGCGCTGGCGAGCGGCGCCTTCACCGAGGTCGGCGCGGTCGGCTCGATGCGGGTGCTACGCCGTACGTCGGGCGACGCCGGCGACCGGCTCCTCTGACGCGCACCCGCACCGCAGGTCCACCTCGGGGAAGTCGGGTGCCAGCGTGGTGCCGCGCATGATGTCGGCGCCCGGGGTGATGTCCGACAGGGCGTCGGCAGCCAGGACGACCGCCGCGGCCGTGTACGTCGTCTGCTCGGCCGGCCAGTTGACCTCGTCGGGCCACACGTAGCCGGTCCAGTACGACCCCGCGTCGGTGCGCAGGTGCTGCATGTCCGCGAACAGCTGCAGCGCACGCTCCCGGTCCCCGACGGCCTCGAGGGCGAGCACCAGCTCGCACGTCTCCGCGCCGGTCACCCACGGGTTGGTCGACACGCACCGGATGCCCAGTCCGGGCTCGACGAAGGTGTCCCAGCGCTCGGCGAGCAGCGCGTGCGCGGCCGCGCCACGCACGGCGCCGCCGAGGACCGGGTAGTACCAGTCCATGGAGAACGTGGACTTGTCGAGGAACAGGTCGCGGTGCTCGCGCAGGGCGTGGCCGAGTCGGCCGCCGGCGACCTCCCACGCGGGCTGCGGCTCCCCCATCAGCCCCGCGATCGCGACGCCAGCGCGCAGCGAGTGGTAGATGCTCGACGAGCCGGCGAGCAGTGCCTCCTCGTTGACCGCCGCAGGCGCGCCGTCGCGCCACTCCTGCGACCAGGCGATCCCTCCGAACGGCAGCTGGAGCGACACCACGAGGTCGAGCGCGCGGCGCACGGTCGGCCACATCGCGCCGACGAACGCCTGGTCGCCGGTCACCAGCCAGTGGTGCCACACCGCCACGGCGACGTACGCCGACATGTTGGACTCCGCCGAGTGGTCCTCGACCTGGCCGGCGACGATCTTCATCGGCCACGAGCCGTCGTCGCGCTGTGTCGTCCGCACCCACGCGAACGCCCGCTCGGCGGCCTCGCGCCGACCGCCGACCATGAGCGCCATGGCCGCCTCCAGGTGGTTCCACACGTCGGCGTGCTCACCGGGGCTCCAGGGGATCGCGCCGGAGCCCTCCTGCATCGCCTCGATGGAGGCGGCGGTCTGCTCCACCTGGGCGCGGGTGAGCACGCCCTGCGCGGGGACCGGACTCACCGTGCGGAGGGCTCGGCGGGGGCCACCGGCTTGCGGAAGTAGAGGACCATGCTCTTGCCGATCAGCGGGTCGAGCACCTTGCCGGCGTACTGCAGCGCCTTCGGGTTCTCCATGATCTCCCAGACCAGCAGCTTGTGGTACGCCTTGGCGAGCGGGTGCTCGTCGTTGGTGACGCCGACCGCGCACTTGATCCACCAGTAGGGCGCGTGCAGTCCGTGGGCGTAGTCCTTGCCGGTGAAGACCATGGCGTCGCCCGGCGTGCCGTCGTTGGGGCGACCGGCCTTGGTGACCTTGTCGACCAGCTCCTCGGCCGTGTAGATGCGGACGTGGCCACCCTCGGCGTTGTGGTAGTCGTCGGACAGCTTCCAGTTGATCACCTCGGGCAGCCAGCGGGGCACCGAGATCGCCATCGTCCCGCCGGGGCGCAGCACGCGCACCAGCTCCTTGATCGCCTCCACGTCCGCGTGGATGTGCTCGAGCACCTCCGCGGCAACGATCCGGTCGAACTCGCCGTCGGCGAAGGGCAGCGCCAGTGCGTCGCCCTCCTTGACGTCCGCCTCGGCTCCCTCGGGCACCTCGCCGCCCTCGCGCATCGCGGTGAACCACTCGCGCACCGTGGCGAGCTCGTCGGCGTCCTGGTCGAACGCGACGACGTCCGCCCCGCGCCGGTACATCTCGAAGGCGTGCCGCCCGGCGCCGCAGCCCATGTCGAGCACACGCTCACCGGGGCGCAGCCCGAGCCGGTCGAAGTCAACGGTCAGCACGGCGGCTCTCCTCCTGCACGCGCCCGCCATGCTCACGCTGGAAGGCGGCGATCGTCTCCTCGTAGGCGGCTGCCGTGGCCTCGGCCACGGCGCGCCAGCTGAACATCTCCTCGACGCGGGCCCGACCCGCCGCGCCCATCGCCGTACGCCGCTCGGGGTCGTCGAGCAGCGCGGCGATCGCGGACTCCAGCTCGCCGACGTCGCCGGGCGTCACCAGGTCGGCGCACTGGCCGTCGGGCCCGACCACCTCCGGGATCGCACCGGCGCGCGACACGACCAGCGGCGTCGCGCAGGCCATCAGCTCGGCGGTGGGGAGCGAGAACCCCTCGTAGAGCGACGGCACGCAGGCCACCTCGGCCGAGCCCATCACCTCGACGAGCTCGGCGTCGCTGACCCCGTTGACGAAGGTGACCCGGTCGGCGATGCCGAGCTGGTCGATGAGCTGCTCGGTGCGGCCGCCCGGCTCGGGACGGGTGACGAGCACCAGCGACACGTCGCGCTCGACGCTGAGCTTGGCGAACGCCTCCAGCAGCGTCGCGATCCCCTTCATCGGCGCGTCCGCGCTCGCCATGGCCAGGATCCGTCCAGGCACCCGAGGCGCGCTGGGCGGGGCGAAGACGTCGTCGACCCCGAGGAGGATCGTCCGGATCCGCGCTGGGTCGACGCCGAAGTCGCGAGCGACGTCGCGGCGCGAGGACTCCGAGGGGGTCAGCACCGTGCGCATCTGCTTGGCGACCCGGCTCTGCATGCGCAGGAAGCCGTACCACCGGCGCAGGGTCAGGCGCTTGCGCCACGTCGGCGCCGTCTGCAGGTCGATGCGCCGGTCCATGGTGATCGGGTGGTGGATCGTGGCGATCACCGGCAGCCCGTAGGACTCCAGCTGCAGGATCCCCGTGCCGAGGACCTGGTTGTCGTGCGCGATGTCGAAGTCACCGGCACGCTCGCGCATCAGCCGCGCGATGCGCGAGCTGAACGTCTTCGGCTCGGGGAACCCGGCCGTGCACATGGTGAGGAACTCCTCGACGTCGATGCGGTCGCGGAACTCCCGCAGCCGCGGGATCCGGAACGGGTCCGGCTCGCGGTAGAGGTCGAGGCTCGGCACCTTCGTCAGCCGCACGCCCTCGTCCAGCTCGGGGTAGGGCTGGCCGGAGAACACCTCGACCTCGTGCCCGAGGCGTACGAGCTCACGGCTGAGGTGACGGACGTAGACGCCCTGACCGCCGCAGTGAGGCTTGCTCCGGTAGGACAGCAGGGCGATGCGCACGTGTGATGCCTTTCGCGTCGCGCAGGTGGAGTGCCCATTATGCCTACTGGCCGGTATCGGCCCGGCGGGTCACCCCTCGCTCGAGTGCCCGGGGAAGACGTGCGCGGAGGGGTCGAGCACCACGGCGGCGTTGTTGACGGCCGTCGCGGCCTCGCCGAAGCCGACGGCGATCAGGCGGACCTTGCCGGGGTAGTCGGTGATGTCTCCCGCGGCGAAGACACGCGGGAGGTTGGTGCGCATCGCCGAGTCCACGACGACGTGGCGCTTCTGCGTGACCAACCCCCAGCGTTGGATGGCGCCGAGGTCGGCGAGGAAGCCGAGGGCCGCCACGAGCGCCTGCGCGGGCCGCACCAGCGGCTCCTGGCCGTCGACGCTGATCTCGACCTCCTCGAGGTGCGCGTCGCCACGCAGCTCGGTCACCTGGGCGTTGGTGATGATCTCGACGCTGGAGGCGCGCACCTCCGCCACGGTGCGCTCGTGGGCGCGGAACGCGTCGCGGCGGTGCACGAGCGTGACCGAGGCCGCAAGCGGCTCGAGGTGCTGCGCCCAGTCGAACGCGCTGTCCCCTCCACCGACGACCACCACGTCCTTGCCGGCGTACGGCGCGAAGCTGGGCACGAAGAACTCCATGCCGCGACCCACCCATCCCTCGCCGGCGGGGAGCGGGCGCGGGCTGAACTTGCCGATGCCGGAAGTGATCAGCACCGCGCCGGCGGTGATGCGCGTGTCGTCGTCCAGGGTGACCACCACGTGGTCGTCGCCGTGCTCGAGCGTGGTGGCGGTGCGGTCGAGGAGGTACGTCGGGTGGGCGGACGCGGCCTGCTCGACCAGGCCCGCGACGAGGTCGCGGCCCTTGACGCTGGGGAAGCCGGCGACGTCCAGGATCGCCTTCTCGGGGTACATCGCGGTGATCTGCCCGCCGAGCTCCGGGAGGGAGTCGACGACCGCGACGCTCATGCCGCGGAACCCGGCGTAGTACGCCGCGTAGAGGCCCGTGGGGCCGGCTCCGATGATGAGCAGGTCGGTCCGCACGTCGTCCACGCCGTGATCCTCCCGTCCGGGACGGCCGCCCACAAGGCCTCCGGCGGGTGTGCGCGCCCGTGCCTAGAGGGCGTCGAGCTCGCTGACCAGCCAGTCGCCGTCGACGTTCTCGAGCGTGACCAGCACCCGGTCCAGGTCCAGCCGCGGCTCGGCCAGGTCGTCGCCGGAGCTGCGCTGGTTGGCGAACACCAGCACCCGGGCGTGCTCCTCCGTCGCCGTCACGAGGGCCGTGTCGACCACGACCGTGCGGACCACCGTGTGGTGCTCGCGGCTGCTGGTGGTGACCCCGGCCATGGTGCGGTCGTAGCGGCGCTGCATGTCGTCGGTCATCAGGGCGCGGGCGGCGGCCTTGTCGTCGGCGATGGTGTCCCACGAGTAGGCGTAGGCGCGGGCGGCGGCGTCCGCCGCGGCCTCGCGTACCTGTTCCTTGACGGCGGCGGACGCCACCGCGGCCTCCGCCGACTCGGCACTCGTGACCTCCGGCCGGGATGGCTGCCCGCCGCCCGTGACCAGCCACACGAGCACGGCAGCAGCGAGCACCACCAGCCCGGCCAGCACGGCCGTCACGCGCCGTCCGGGGTCTGTCGCCGTCACCGGACGAACTCCATCCGGCTGGTGAGCCACCGGTCGTCCTCGCGGACCAGGTCGAGGCGCAGGCGGTAGTAGCGGACCTCGCCCTCGCCATCGGTGCGGTTGTTGGTGACCGTGCTGTTCGCGGCCACCAGCACGCTGGCCGAGTCCGCGTCGAGGTCACCCACGCCGAGGGCGACGACCTCGGCGGTCGAGGTCGCCTCGGTCCGGACGGCCTCCCGGACGAGCCGCCGGCGCTGGGAGGCGTACTCCTCGGCGAACTCGCCGGTGGCGCCGGCCAGCACCGCGTCGATCAACGGGTCCATGTCCGCGTGGTCCACGGTCAGGAAGGCGAGCGCCTCGGCGCGGGCCGCCCGCGCCACCTGCTGCTGGGCGCTGGTCAGCTCCGCGTCGACGCCGTCTCGGGCCACCAGCTCGACGCCGATCGCGACCAGCAGGGCGAGGAGCGCGGCTGCGAGCCCAGCCGTCACCCACCTGCCGCGCCTCGAGCTCACGCCGAGAACCTAGCCCAGCCGATCCCCGGGCAGCGGGCGTCCCCTCCCTAGACTGCGTGACCGTGAAGCGACGTCTCGAACAGCTGGTGGCGCACCCGTCCGCGGTGCTGCTCGGCGCGCAGCTGCTGCAGGTCCTCGCGTGGCCGTTCCTCGACGGCTCCGTGATCGGGCGTGCGTTCCTCGGCGTGATCGGGATGCTGGCGGTCGGGTCGGCCGTCCTCGCGGTGCGGCGCACGCCCCGGGTCAGCCGGGTCGTGCTCTTCCTGGGTGCGCCGGCGATGGTCCTCACCCTGCTCGAGGCGGTCTTCCACACCAACGACCGGATCGTGCTGATGTCCGGGCTGCTGCACTGCCCGTTCTACTTCTACGTCTCCTACGCGATGCTGCGCTACCTGCTGCACGACGACGACGTGACGACCGACGAGTACTACGCCACCGGCGCCGCGTTCACCGTGGTGGCGTGGGGCTTCGCGTACGCCTACGCCGCCGTCCAGGTCGTCTGGCCCGACTCGTTCTCCAGCCCGTCGGGCTCGGGCCAAGAGTGGTTCGAGCTGCTGTACCTGTCGTTCTCCACCCTCACGAGCGTCGGGCTGTCCGACATCGTCGCCGTCGGCGCGCACGCCCGGGCGCTCGTGATGGTGGAGATGATGACAGGCGTGTTCTACGTCGCCATGGTCGTGGCCCGCATGGTCGGCCTGACCATGATGCGCCGGCGCTGAGGTCCGGAGCGGAGCCTCAGCCCTCGTCGCCGTCCTCGTCGTCGTCGAGCAGGCCCTCGCGCTCGGCGGCCGCGACGATCCGGCGGATGTTGTCGATGTTGCCGCAGTCGGCGTCGAGCTGGGCGTTGCGCTCGGTCAGGAACGCCTCGCCCAGACGGACCAGCACGTCCTCGGAGATCTCCTCGCGCGCCGGGTTGAGGATCGTGAGCTCCTCCTCGGTCAGGTGGTGGTTGAGCGCGGTCGCGAGCTCCTCCACCGCGTCGTCGAACGCCTGCGTGTCGGTGCCCTTGAGCTCGAGCACCTTCAGCATCGCCTCGTGGCCCTCGGCGTGCTCCTCCTCGCCGTGCTCCGCCTCGTGCTCGGTGATCGCGTCCTTGCGGCGCAGCTGGGGGTAGACGTGCTTCTCCTCCGCCTCGGCGTGCGCGACGTGCAGCGCGGCCAGGGCCTTGCGCACGCCGTCTCGGTCCGCGGTGCTGTCGCGCAGGTCGCGCATCAGCGCCTCGAAGCGCCTGTGGTCGTCGAGGATCAGGTCGATGACGTTGCCGGAGATGGGTCGACCCAGGTCGATGGGAGTGCTCATGGCCCTGACGCTAGCGAGTCCACGCCGACGCCGCGACACCACCTCGGCCCGCGCGCCCAGTCCTCACTTCGTCGCCTCCATCATCTGGCGCAGCTCCTTCTTGAGGTCGGAGATCTCGTCGCGCAGCCGCGCGGCCACCTCGAACTGCAGCTCGGCCGCGGCCACCTTCATCTGGTCGGTCAGCCCCTGGATCAGCTCGGCGAGGTCGGTGCTGGGGATGCCGGCCGTGTCCGGAGCCTCGGACCGGATCTTCGACAGTGCCGGCGTCGGGGACTTGCCGGCCTTGACCCCGCCCGCGCGGCCCTTCTGGCCGACGTCGGCCCAGGTGCGCAGCAGCTCCTCGGTGTTCTCGTCCTCCC
This sequence comes from Nocardioides sp. SYSU D00065, assembly GCF_017916425.1. Classification (GTDB taxonomy): domain Bacteria; phylum Actinomycetota; class Actinomycetes; order Propionibacteriales; family Nocardioidaceae; genus Nocardioides. Next base: position 152,346 of record NZ_JAFMSX010000001.1, read on the forward strand.
GCGCGAGCATCTCGGTGATGTCGGCGATCTTCTTGCGCAGCGGCTGCGGGTCGATGCCGTGCTCGGTGTTGTAGGCGACCTGGATCGCGCGACGCCGGTTGGTCTCGCCGATCGCGGCCTCCATGGACGGCGTGATCTTGTCGGCGTACATGTGCACCTGGCCGGACACGTTGCGGGCCGCACGACCGATGGTCTGGATGAGCGACTTGTCCGAGCGCAGGAAGCCCTCCTTGTCGGCGTCGAGGATCGCCACCAGCGACACCTCGGGCAGGTCGAGGCCCTCGCGCAACAGGTTGATGCCGACGAGCACGTCGTACTCGCCCAGGCGCAGGTCGCGCAGCAGCTCGATCCGCTTGAGGGTGTCGACCTCGGAGTGGAGGTAGCGGGTGCGGATGCCGGCGTCGAGGAGGTAGTCGGTGAGGTCCTCGGACATCTTCTTGGTGAGCGTGGTGACCAGCACCCGCTCGCCCTTGTCGGACCGCTCGCGGATCTCGTGGATGAGGTCGTCGATCTGGCCCTTGGTCGGCTTGACGACGACCTCGGGGTCGACGAGGCCGGTCGGCCGGATGATCTGCTGGACGGTGTTGTCGACGCCGCCGACCTTGTCGAGCTCGTAGTTGCCCGGCGTGGCGGACAGGTAGATCGTCTGCCCGATCCGGTCGAGGAACTCCTCCCACTTGAGCGGGCGGTTGTCCATCGCGCTCGGCAGGCGGAAGCCGTGGTCGACGAGGTTGCGCTTGCGGGACATGTCGCCCTCGTACATCCCGCCGATCTGCGGCACGGCGACGTGCGACTCGTCGATCACGAGGACGAAGTCCTCGGGGAAGTAGTCGAGCAGGGTGTTGGGGGCGCTGCCGCGCGTGCGGCCGTCCATGTGCATCGAGTAGTTCTCGATGCCCGAGCACGACCCGACCTGGCGCATCATCTCGACGTCGTACGTCGTGCGCATCCGCAGCCGCTGCGCCTCCAGCAGCTTGCCCTGCTTCTCGAAGGCGGCCAGCTGGTCCTCGAGCTCGAGCTCGATGCCCTTGATCGCCCGCTCCATCCGCTCGGGGCCGGCGACGTAGTGGGTGGCGGGGAAGACGTGCAGCTCCTCGTCCTCGGAGATCACCTCGCCGCTGATCGGGTGCAGCGTCATCAGTCGCTCGATCTCGTCGCCGAAGAACTCCACCCGCACGGCGAGCTCCTCGTAGACCGGGAAGATCTCCAGCGTGTCGCCGCGGACGCGGAACGTGCCGCGGGTGAACGACATGTCGTTGCGGGTGTACTGGATCTCCACCAGCCGGCGCAGCACCGAGTCGCGGTCGTGCTCCTCGCCGACCTTGAGGCGCAGCATTCGGTCGACGTACTCCTGCGGGGTGCCGAGGCCGTAGATGCAGGACACCGTCGAGACCACGATCGTGTCGCGGCGCGTGAGCAGGCTGTTGGTCGCGCTGTGGCGCAGCCGCTCGACCTCCTCGTTGATCGAGGAGTCCTTCTCGATGTAGGTGTCGGTCTGGGGGACGTAGGCCTCGGGCTGGTAGTAGTCGTAGTAGGAGACGAAGTACTCCACCGCGTTGTCCGGGAACAGCTGGCGCAGCTCGTTGGCGAACTGCGCGGCCAGGGTCTTGTTGGGCTGGAGCACGAGCACGGGACGCTGGAGCTGCTCGGCCACCCACGCGACGGTGGCGGTCTTGCCGGTGCCGGTGGCGCCGAGGAGGACCACGTCCTGCTCGCCGCCCTGGATCCGGCCGACGATCTCCTTGATCGCGGTCGGCTGGTCGCCGGACGGCTCGTAGTCGGAGACGACCTTGAACGGCGCCACGCGGCGCTGCAGATCGGTGATCGGACGCATGCGACGAGCGTACGGGGGACCACCGACAGCGGGGTGGCTCCCGGCGGGGGGTGGCTACCCTGTGGCCCGTGACTGCCGCCCGCCTGCTGACCGCCGCCCGGCGGACCCTGCTGGGGCTCCTCGGTCTCCAGATCGGGTTCGCCGTCGTCCTCTCCCTCGTCGACTCCTACCGCCGGCGCGGCAAGAAGGCCAAGCCGTTCCCGGTGACCGGCCCGGAGACCGTGCCGGTCGGCGCCGGGGAGATCACGACGTACACGTTCGGACGCGACCTCTACGACGACATGCTGGCCGCGATCGACGGCGCGAAGAAGCAGATCCTCTTCGAGACCTATATCTGGAAGGGCGACGAGATCGGGTGGAAGTTCAAGGCCGCCCTGACCGCGGCCGCCGCCCGCGGCGTGGACGTGCACTGCGTCTACGACGGCTTCGCGAACCTCGTCGTCTCGCCCGCGTTCAAGCGGTTCTCGCCCTCCCTCAAGGTGCTGCGCTACCCCGTGTGGACGGCCGGCCTGCGCTTCTGGGACCTGCGCCGCTACGGCCGCAACCACCGCAAGATGCTGGTCGTCGACGAGGAGGTCGCGTTCCTCGGCGGCTACAACGTCGGCTCCGCCTACGCCACCGAGTGGCGCGACACCCACGTGCGGATCACCGGCCCGGGCGTCTGGGACCTCAAGCGGGCCTTCGCCGACTTCTGGAACCTCAACCGCCGGCACCGGCTGCGCCGCAACGACCGGCCGCTCCTGCTCGAGACCGCCTCGGACTGGGACCCGCAGATCAGGATCCACCGCAACGTGCCGCGGCAGTGGAACTTCCCGATCCGCAGCATGTACCTCGAGGCCATCAACCGCGCGAGCCGCAACGTGTGGCTCACCACGGCGTACTTCCTGCCCGACCAGGACTTCGTCGACTGCCTCGTCGACGCCGCACGGCGCGGGGTGGACGTACGCGTGCTGCTGCCGCTGAAGTCCAACCACATCGTCGCGGACTGGATCTCGCGCGGCTACTACGGCCAGCTGCTCGCGGCGGGGGTGCGCATCCTGCGGTTCAAGGACGCCATGGTGCACGCCAAGACCGCCACCATCGACGGCAGCTGGTCGACCGTGGGCACCGCGAACATCGACCGGCTCAGCCTGCAGGGCAACTACGAGATCAACCTCGAGGTCATCGACCCGGCGTTCGCCCGGGTGATGGAGGAGGTCTTCCGCACCGACGAGACGAACTGCCTCGAGCTGACGCTCGACGAGTGGGAGGCGCGCGACCTCAACCGCAAGTTCACCGAGAGCTTCCTGGCGCCGCTGCGCCCGCTGCTCTGAGGCGCAGCATCCACGCCGAGACCACCGCGATCCAGGTCAGCCCGGCGAGGTAGGCCGCCGACCGTCCGGACGACCAGTCGAGGGCATCGCCGTGGCGCAGCAGCGCGACCGACTCCAGCACCACGAACGCCGCGCCGGTGAGCGCGATCGGACGGACGTCGGCCGCGTCGTCGGCCAGGCATGCGTGGGCGGCGGCCCAGCCGAGCCCGACGAGCCACGCCCCCACGGCCCGCGCGGTCAGCGGGGTCAACTGCCACGCCCAACCCTGGGCGGCCCACTCGGGCGCGAGCAGGAGGACGCTTCCGCACCCCAGCAGCACCGCCGAGAGACCGACGAGCAGGCCGCGGAGGAGCGGCGGGAGCGGACGCCGCGCGCGGTCGCCCCGGCCGCGCGGCACGCGCGACTGCAGGACCGTCCCGGCCAGCATCGCGACCGGGACGCCCGCGTAGATGGCCAGCCACCCCCAGGCCACCGCCCGGGCGCCGACCGCATGCGCCCCTCCGAGGTGGAACCTGTCGAGGTGCACCAGCGTCACGACGAGCGTCAGCGTCGTGAAGACCAGCACCGTCCACACCGCAAGGCGCGCCCGGCCCCAGGTTTCGGACCGCGCACCCGACACCTCCAGGACGGCGCTCGACCAGTAGGCGGCACCGAGGAAGACCGCGGTCATCGGCACGTCGATGGTCCATGCGAACCAGTCGGCGGTGCGGGTGGGGAACACCGTCAGCTGGAAGCCGGCCAGGAAGACGAGCACCGCGGCCAGGAGGAGCAGCGCGCGCATCGGCCGTGCGAGGGGTGTCATGCCGGGACGGGGTGTGCCGCGAGGTAGCCGTGCAGCAGCGCGATGACCGTCGCCCCGTCGCCGACCGCCGTGGCCACCCGCTTGATCGAGCCGGCGCGGACGTCACCGACCGCGAAGACGCCGCTCATGCTCGTCTCCAACGGCAGTCGGCCCTCCTCTCCGGTGCGGACGAAGCCGGACTCGTCGCGAGCCACCGCGTCGGGCAGCCACGACGTCCGCGGGACAGAGCCGATCAGCACGAACAGACCACCGGCCGGCACCTCCTCGACCTCGGCCCCGCCGTGCGGGTCGCCGAGGGTCAGCCGGGCCAGGCAGCCGTCGTCCGCGCGGCCGTCGAGCACCGCGGTCCGGTAGCGGATGGCCACGTTGCGCGTGGCCTCGAGCTGCGCGACGAGGTACTCCGACATGCTCGCAGCGAGCGAGGGGCCGCGCACCAGCAGCGTGACCTGGCGGGCGTAGCGGGCCAGGTGGAGGGCGGCCTGCCCGGCCGAGTTGCCGCCGCCCACGACGTACACGTCCTGCCCGGTCATCGACGGTGCCTCGGCGACCGCGGCGCCGTAGAAGACGCCGCGCCCGACCAACGCGTCGAGGGCCGGCACGTCGAGGCGCCGGTAGTCGACGCCGGTCGCCACCACGACGCTGCGGCTGTGCACGACGCTGCCGTCGGACATGGCGACCGTGCGCAGCTGACCCGCGGTGCCAAGGGCCTCGACCTGCCGGAGGAACGAGTACTCGGTGCCGAAGGACCAGGCCTGCTGGAAGGACCGGAACGCCAGGTGGGCGCCGCTGACACCCCGCGAGAAGCCGGGGTAGTTGCGGATCAGCGACGACGTGCCGGCCTGACCGCCCACGGCCGACTGCTCCACCACCATCGTCGACAGGCCCTCGGACGAGGCGTAGACGGCGGCGGCCAGGCCGCTCGGTCCCGCGCCCACGACGACGACGTCGAAGACGCGGTCGGGCGAGAGCGGCACCATGAGCCCGAACGCGTCGGCGATCTCGAGGTCCGTGGGGGCCACCAGCGTCGTCGGCGGGTTGGTGAACGCCAGCTGGAGGACCGGGAGGGCGGGGTCGTCCAGCCCGAGGTCCCGCAGAAGGCGGTTGGCCCACTCGGAGCCGGCCTGGTGGAACCCCACCGGGATGTGGTTGCGGCCGAACTGGTCGCGCAGCGCGTGCGTGCGCTCGTCGCGCTGCTCGCCGATGATGCGCACCGCCTCGAAGCCGATCCCCTGGGCGAGGTGCCAGTCGTCCAGGGCGTCGGTGATTGTGCCGTGGAACTCCTCGTCGCGACGGCGTTCGGGGCGCAGCAGGACGAGCTCGGCGTGGCCGTGACCGATCGCGGTGAAGACATCGCGCGTGCTGGCGAAGTCGCCCCAGATGGCGGCGACCGCGCGCTTGGCCGAGGGGTGCAGCCCGTACGCGCGGCGCAGGAAGTCGAGCCCGTCGCGGTCGTCGGGACCGTAGCCGGCGATGACGAGCGCGACCTGGCGTCCCCAGCGGCGCAGGCCCTCGAGCACGGCGCGCGCGTGCGCGTAGTCAGCGCACACGACGACCTCGTAGTCGCCGCCGTAGCGGCGCCGTAGCTCCGAGCCCAGCACCTCACGAGAGGTCCCGTCGGTCGTGGCAAGCAGCAGGACGGGGTCGGTGTCGCCCATGACGGCCTCCCTCACAGCCTTCACGTCCTCAGCGACGCTACTCCGGGTCCTCGGGGGTGGCGACACCATTCGCCGGGGGTCTGGACCGGTCCGGTCCGCTCGCTCACCGCGTCGGCAGGTGCGTCGGCACGCTCATCCGCGGACCCCGGCGCGGCCGGGACCGTCCGCCGGCCATCGCCATCGCCGCGGCCCGACCGCGCTGCGGCCGGTAGGGCTCGAGCAGCTCGGCCATCTCGTCATCGGTGATGTCGCGCCCCACGAGCGCCCAGCCCACCCAGTTGGCCAGGTGGTAGTCGCCGAAGCTCACCGCGTCGGGGTCGCCGAGGGCGCGCTGGCGGACCTCGGCGCTCGTCCACACCCCGATGCCGCGCACCGAGCGCAGCCGGCGGTCGGCCTCCTCCCCCGGCAGGTCGGCGACGCGCTCCAGCGACGCGGCGACGCGGCAGGCGGTCACCACGGTCCGGGAGCGGGCCGGGTCGACACCGAGCCGCAGCCACTCCCACGAGGGGATCGCCGCGATCGTCTCAGGCGTCGGCTGGAGCATCAGGCGCAGCGGGGCGACCGGTCCGGGAGCCGGCTCGCCGTGGCGGCGCACCAGCTCGCGGAACGACCCGAACGCCTGCTTGCCGGTGACCTTCTGCTCGAGGATCGAGGGCACCAGCGACTCCATGACCAACCCGGTCCGGCCGATGCGCCAGTGCGCCAGCGTGCGCCAGCCGTGCGCGACCTCGGGGTGGTGGTGCGCCTCGAAGCCGGTCGGGTCGTCGTCGCCGCCGAGCAGCGCCGGCATCCGGTCGAGCGCCCACTCCGCCCCCGGTCCCCAGGCGCGCCCGACGACCTCGCCGAGCACCGGCCGGGGCTGGACGCACAGCGTGGCCGGTCCCACCGGCGTACGCATCGCGCGCCAGATGCGTCCCGAGTCCTCGTGGCGCTGGGTCGGGTCGCCGGCGCCGCGCCGCTGCGGTCGCAGCACCTGCGCGGGCGCGCACGGCCACCCCGGGCGCCAGGTGCGCGTGCGCTCGGCCTGCGAGGAGCCGACGGCGGATGGAGCCATGGGTGCGACGGTAGACGAGGCCACCGACTACCTTGCAACCATGGGCGGACCGAACACGCGTGACCTCGAGGACGGCATCCAGCGCGACTTCTCGCGCTCGATGTCCTACGGCGACTACCTGCGTCTCGACGTGCTGCTGTCCGCCCAGCAGCCGCTCTCGGACCCGCCGCAGCACGACGAGCTGCTCTTCATCGTCCAGCACCAGACCAGCGAGCTGTGGCTCAAGCTGATGATCCACGAGCTGCGCTCGGCGCGCGACCTGCTGCGCAGCGACGACCTTTCCCCTGCGCTGAAGCGGATGGCACGGATCAAGCACATCCAGCACACGCTCACCGACCAGTGGTCGGTGCTGGCGACGCTGACGCCGAGCGAGTACGCCGAGATCCGCCCCTTCCTGGCCACCAGCTCCGGCTTCCAGTCCGCGCAGTACCGCGAGGTGGAGTTCCTGCTCGGCAACAAGAGCGCCGACATGGTCAAGGTGCACGCCCACGACCAGGTCGCCCACGCCGCGCTCGCGGAGCTGTTGCACGAGCCGTCGCTCTACGACGAGTTCCTGGCCTACCTGGCCCGGCAGGGGTACGCCGTTCCGCAACGGCTGCTGGACCGCGACTGGTCGCAGCCCTACCGGACCGACCAGGAGCTCGTCGACCTCTTCGCCGGCGTCTACGCCGCACCTGCCGAGCACTGGGGCGTCTACGAGACGTGCGAGGAGCTCGTCGACATCGAGGACGCCTTCCAGCAGTGGCGCTTCCGGCACCTCCAGGTCGTCCAGCGCGTGATCGGCCACAAGGTCGGCACGGGCGGGTCGTCGGGCGTCGACTTCCTGCGGCGGGCGCTGGACCTCACGTTCTTCCCGGAGCTCTACGAGGTGCGGACGCGCATCGGCGACTGAGGAGCCGCCCCGCGCGCTGCTCACAGTTCCCCGATATGGGTGAACGACGAGACGGGGTCCTTTACCTACGGTGGTGGTCCAGACCGAATCCCTCACCCCGAGGACCAGACATGGACGACGAGCGCCGAGAGGTTCCGACGACCGTCCTGGCCGCGGTGGCCGGGTTGCTGGCCGGCGTCGGGTTGGGCGCCGTCGCGATCCTGGCGTGGGTCGACGGCAACGAGGCCGACGACCCCGCGCCCGCGGCGAACCAGTCCGCCCTCGTGGAGGTGGAGCGCGACGACAGCGAGCCGGAGCCGGCCGCGACCGGGGCCCGGGCCTCGAGGATGGACCGCTGCACCCACGCCGCCCAGGCGCTCCGGACGCCACTCGAGGCGGCCGTGCCGGCGCTGAGGCAGTGGGAGGTGCACATCGAGGCGATGAACCAGCTCGTCGTCGGCGAGATCACCCTCCAGCAGGCGACCGACTTCTGGGACCGGACCAGGGTGGGGGCCCAGCGTCGCGTCGATGCGTTCAACGCGGCATGGGCGGGGGTGCGTCGTGAGGCCGTGGAGTGCCCGGCGCCCGTCGTCGCGCCGGTCGATCCGGTGCTGCGCCCATGCGTGGAGCAGGTCGGGGCGCAGATCAGCACGCTCGAGGCGGCACGGACCTCGATCCGCATGTGGGCCCACCACGTCGAGCACATGGACATGCTGCGGCTGGGGCAGCTCTCGCCCGAGGACGCGACCGCGATGTGGCTCTCGATGTGGCGACGCGGCGACCGGGAGCTGGACGTCTACCAGGCGGCCGCACGCGAGAGCCGCGCGGAGCGCGGATGCTCGGAGGCTGCCTCGACGGGGTGACGGGCGCGGGACCGAAGTGAACGGATGGACCGATGGGCGACCGATCGCCGGTCGCCCGGGAATCGACTGCACAGGGTCTGAGCTCGGGTCGGGAAACCCCTGTCACAAGTGTGGGGTGGGTTGGATGCAGCACGCATGGGAGATCAGCAACAACTGTCACGACCCGGGATGTCCGCCGATGCACGGGGATCGGGCCCGGAGGAACCTCAAGAGCCCGCGCGTCAGCGTCGTCATCCCGACGCTGAACGAGGCCCGGAACCTGTCGGTGGTGTTGCCGAGGCTCCCCGACGGCCTGTTCGAGGTGGTGGTGGTCGACGGCGGGTCCACCGACGACACCGTCGAGGTGGCGCGGCGGCTGCGTCCCGACATGCGCCTGGTCGAGCAGACCGGGCGCGGCAAGGGCAACGCGCTGTACATCGGCCTGGTGGCCGCACGCGGGGACATCCTGGTGACCCTCGACGCGGACGGGTCGGCCGATCCCGCCGAGATCCCCCGGTTCGTGGCAGCGCTGGTCGCCGGTGCCGACGTGGCGAAGGGCTCGCGGTTCGCCCAGGGAGGAGGCAGCGCGGACATCACGCGCCCCCGGAAGATCGGCAACCGGGTGCTGTGCACGCTGGTGAACAGCATCTACGGCACCTGCTACACCGACCTCTGCTACGGCTACAACGCGTTCTGGGCGGACTGCCTGCCCGCGCTGTGCACGCCCCGGCCGCTGTACGCCGCGGACCCCGCCGCCGAGTCGCCCCTCGGCGAGGGGTTCGAGGTCGAGACCGTGCTCAACGTGCGCGCGGCCAAGGGGGCCCTGCGCGTGTGGGAGGTGCCCAGCTACGAGCTGCGCCGCATCCACGGCCAGAGCAACCTCCACGCCATCCGCGACGGGCTGCGGGTCGTCAGGACGATCTGGGGCGAGTCCCCCGTCTTCTCCGCCCGCTACTCCCCCGAGGCGGCGGCCCCGGCCGACGCGGTGGCAGGGGCCCTGCCCTGCTCCCCGGCGGCGCCTGCCGCTCCCTCGGTCGGAACGGCGGTCGGAACGGCGGTCGAGGTGCGGGACGAGGTCGTGCAGCTCACGCGAGCGGAGGACGCCGCGACGGACCTCGGACCGGGTCTGCTCGAGCCCGGCGCCGCGGACGTCCCGTCCGCGGTGATCGGGAGAGCGAGCAACGGACACGGACCGAAGGCGTGACCGCCCCACGCGTCCACGGCACACCGTCGGTCTCCGTCGTGGTCTGCGCCTACACCGAGCAGCGCTGGCTCGACCTCACGGCCGCCATCGACGCGCTGCGAGGGCAGAGCCGGCCGCCCGACCAGGTCGTGCTCGTCGTGGACCACAACGGCGCACTGTTGCGCCGTGCCCGGAGCGCATGGCAGCCGGAGGTCGAGGTCCTCGCCAACCAGGAGTCGCGGGGCCTCTCCGGCGCCCGCAACACCGGAGCTGCGGCCGCCAGCGGCGCCCTGGTCGCCTTCCTCGACGACGACGCCACCCCGGAGCCGGACTGGCTGGCGCACCTCACGGCCCCGTTCGCCGACCCGCGGGTCGTCGCGGTCGGCGGGGCCGCGGTCCCCCGCTGGGACGACGCACGCCCGCGGTGGTGGCCGGCGGAGTTCGACTGGGTGGTCGGCTGCAGCTATCTCGGGATGCCCGCGGGCGGTGGCGAGGTCCGCAACGTCCACGGCGCCGCGATGGCGTTCCGGGCCGATGTCTTCGCCGACGGAACCTCCTTCTCACCCGCGGTGGGTCGCATCGGCGCGGCACCCACCGGGTGTGAGGAGACGGAGCTGTGCATCCGGATACGCCAGGGCCGCCCGGACGCGCGCATCGTGTTCGAGCCGCGTGCGGTGGTGCACCACCGCGTCACCGCGGACCGCGAGCGGTTCGGCTACTTCGCGCGACGCACCTTCGCCGAGGGCCGGTCCAAGGCGACCGTCGCCCGGCTCGTCGGCGCCCGTGACGCGCTCAGCACCGAGCGTTCCTACGTGGCTCGGACCCTGCCCGCGGGAGTCGTCGAGGGACTGGCGGCCACGGTGCGGCGCGGTGACCCCGCCGGCGCCGCCCGTGCGGGAGCCATCGCCGCGGGCTTGCTGCTGACCGCGGCCGGGTACGCCGTCGGGCGCACGGACGCGCTGCTGCCCCGCCGGGCACCGGACCAGGGCGAGGACGACTTCCTCCCGGTCCGGCTGCTGCAGCTCGAGCTCACCGATCCGTCCCCTCCGGCGCCGGCTCCCGCGTACCAGCGCGCCCGCGTCCTCGTCCGCTGCGAGGGCCGACCGGTGGGTGCCACGGACGTCGCGCTCGTCGAGGGCCGCATCAGCCCCCAGGACGAGACCCGGATCCGGGCCGCCTTCGCGACGCCGCCGGCCGCCCCGGTGATCCCACCGTGGGACGCCGCCGAGCCGGACGTGACCGTGGTCATCGCCACCCACGACCGGCCCCGGCAGCTCCGGCGCTGCCTCGAGTCGCTGCTCACGGGTCGGCCCGACCTCCGGGTGGTCGTCGTGGACAACGCCCCGAGCACGTCCGCGACGCAGGACATGGTGCGCCGTGACTACCCGACGGTGACCTACGTCCGCGAGGACGTGGCCGGGCTGGCGCGCGCGCACAACCGCGGACTGCGGCACGTGGCCACTCCGGTCGTCGCCTTCACCGACGACGACGTCGTGGTCGACCGCGACTGGGTCGCGAGCCTGGCCCGACACTTCCGCGACGACCGGGTCGGCTGCGTGACGGGTCTGATCTGGCCCGCCGAGCTCGAGACACCCGGTCAGGCGATGATCGAGGCGCACGGCGGCTTCGGCAAGGGCTTCACCACGCGCACCTTCCACCTGAACGGCCGGCCCGACGACCCGCTGTTCCCGTACGCCGCGGGGACCCTGGGGTCGGGCGCCAACATGGCCTTCCGGACCGACGTGCTGCGCGGGCTGGGGGGCTTCGACCCGGCCCTCGGTGCCGGCAGCAGGGGGCGGGGCGGGGACGACCTGGCCGCCTTCGTCGACGTCATCGAGTCCGGCTGCACCCTCGTCTACGAGCCCGCGGCGATCGTGTACCACCACCACCGCCGCGAGGCCACGGACGCTCGGGCGCAGGCACTCAACTACGGCGTCGGCCTCGCGGCGTACCTCACCCGAGTCGTCGCCCGCCGACCCTCGCGGCTCCTCACCTTCGCCCGGCTGGCCCCGCTCGGGGCGCTCCACCTGGCGAGGACCTCCTCCGCCGCAGGGACGAGCCGCGGCACGGGCCAGCCCTCCCAGCTGCTGCTCTGGCAGCTCCTCGGCATCGCGCGTGGGCCGTTCGACTACGCCCGCAGCGTCCGGGAGGCACGTCACATCGGATCGGGGACGCCGTGACGGCCCGCGTCCCGGTCCTGCTCTACCACAGCGTGGCGGAGGACTCCTCGCGACGGTTCCGCCCCTGGACGCTCCACCCTCGCCGGTTCGCGGCGCACATGGAGCACCTGTCCGCGCGGGGCTACCAGAGCCTGACGCTGCGGCAGCTCGAGCAGTGCCTGCTCCCGGGCGGACCACCGCTGCCCGAGCGCCCCGTGGTGATCACCTTCGACGACGGCTTCGCCGACTTCCACGCCGCGGCGCTGCCCGTGCTCGAGGCCCACCACCTGGCGAGCACGCTGTACGTGCCGACCGGCTACCTGGGCGGGACCGCCGGCTGGCTGGCGCGGGAGCGGGAGCAGGACCGCCGGCTGCTGCACCCCGAGCAGCTGCGGGACGTCGCGGAGCGCGGCGTGGAGATCGGGGCGCACAGCCACACCCACCCCCGGCTCGACGAGCTGAGCGCGACGGAGGCCCGGGCCGAGATCCGGCGGAGCAAGGACGTCCTCGAGCAGCAGCTGCAGCGACCCGTCACCAGCTTCGCCTACCCCCACGGCAACTACAGCCGTCGGGTGCGGGAGCAGGTCATCGAGGCGGGCTACACCTCGGCCGCCGCGGTCCGGCATGCCATGTCCTCGACCGACGACGACGTGTACGCCCTGGCCCGCGTGATGGTGCTCGCCGACACGACGACCGACGACCTGGCCCGGCTGCTCGCCGGCGACGGGATCCCGCAGGCGCCCTGCCGTCCGCGCGCGCGCACCGGCCTGTGGCGGACCGCGCGGCGCACGCGACGGGTGCTGGCGTCGGCCCGGACAGGACCCCGGTCGCCATGACGCCAGCCAGCGCAGCGATCGTCGCGCGGGCGGCCCACGACGGGCCCGCCTCGCGCCGCGACTGGCACGAGCTGGTCGCGGCCGACCCGGACGCCCTGCCGACCCAGTCACCCGAGTGGATCCGAAGCGTGTGCGCCCACGGACACTACGTCGACGCCAGCACGTGCTACGGACTCTCGGACGGCCGCCGCGTCCTGCTCCCCCTGGTCCGGAGCGCACGCCGCTCCGGCCGGCTCTCGACCCTGGACTCCATGCCGCCCGCCTGGGGCTTCGGCGGACCGCTCGTCGAGGGCGGCGTGACCGCCGACGCCGTCGCGGCCGTGGTGGACGACCTGGTCGCCCGGGGCGCCCTCCGAGTCCACCTGCGCCCCAATCCCCTGCACGCCGACCTCTGGTCGAGCGCCATGGCCGAGCGACGGGGCGTCTCGACCCGGCCGTCGTGCGCACACGTGCTCGACCTGAGCGGCGGCTTCGCGACGGTCTGGCAGCAGCGCTTCAAGCCGGCGACCCGCAGCCAGGTCCGGAAGGCCGAGCGGATGGGGGTGGTGGTCGAGACCGACACCACCGGACGCCTGCTGCCGGAGCTCCACGCGCTCCTGCGGGCGTCGGTCGACCGCTGGGCCGGCCACCAGCACGAGCCGGCCTGGCTGGCGCAGGCCCGGTTCGCCCGGCGCGACCCACCGGCCAAGCTGCGAGCGATCGCCGATCACCTCGGCGCGTCCTGCCAGGTGTCGGTCGCCCGCCATCAAGGCCGCGCCGTGGCCGCGATCCTGGTCCTCCAGGGACGCAACGCGCACTACACCCGCGGAGCGATGGACGAGGAGCTGGCGGCGCAGACCCAGGCGAACCGGCTGCTGCACAAGGTGGCGATCGAGGCCGCCTGTCGGGCCGGCTGCCGCTGGTACCACATGGGCGAGTCCGGGGCCTCGGCCGGACTCGCCCAGTTCAAGAGCCGGTTCGGCGCGGTGGCGCACCCCTATGACGAGTACATCGTCGAGCGGGTCCCCCTGGACCGTCTCGACCGGCTGGCGCGCACGGGTGTCAAGCGCGCGCTGGGGGTCCGCGATGGCTGACCGGCGGCTCTGGCCGGTCGCGACGGTGGTCGCGGCGATGGCGGTGGCGGGCGCCACCGCGGTCGGCGTCATGGCGACCCGCGCCGACCCGAGCGGCTCCGTGCCGCAGGAGACACTCGTGTTCGCCGACGAGTTCGAGCACGACGCGTTGGACCCGGGCAGGTGGACCACCTGCTACTGGTGGGAGGACCGCGGGTGCACCAACAGCGGCAACGACGAGCTCGAGTGGTACCTGCCCGACAACGTCGGCGTCGAGGACGGGGTCCTGCGCCTGGAGGCGCGACGCGAGCGGGTGCGCGGCTCGGACGGCGAGACCTATCCCTACACCTCCGGCATGGTCACCACCGGCCGGAGCCGGGACGACCAGTCGCAACGACCGCGGTTCGGGTTCCGCTACGGCCGGGTCGAGGCCCGGATGCGGATGCCCGAGGGAAAGGGCCTGTGGCCCGCCCTGTGGCTGCTCCCGCTCACGCACGAGTCCCGGCCCGAGATCGACGTCATGGAGGTCCTCGGCGACACGCCCGCGACGCTGCGGGCCCACTTCCGCTACGTCGACGACGACGGGGAGCGGGTCACCGTCGGTCACACCTGGCGAGGTGCGGACTCCTCGGCCCGGTGGCACCGGTACGGCCTGCGCTGGACCCCCGAGGAGCTCGTGTGGCTCGTCGACGGCGAGGAGCAGTGGCGGTTCAGCGAGGAGGAGCACGTCCCGGACGAGCCGATGTACCTGCTGATCAACCTGGCGGTGGGCGGCGAGTGGCCCGGGGACCCGGCACCGTCGACCGACTTCCCCGCCGCCCTCGAGGTGGACTACGTCCGGATCTGGCAGCGGGGCGGGTGAGCGCGATGACCGTCGACGCCCGACCGGAGCGCCTCCGCGCCCGGCTCAGCGGGCACGTGCGCCAGCCGCTGCTGCGCAACGGCTACGCCCTGGTGCTGAACTCGGGGGCGACGGCCGTGCTGGGCATGGCCTTCTGGGTGGTGGCCGCCCGGCGCTTCTCGGTCGAGGAGGTGGGGAACGGCTCGGCTCTGGTGGCCGCGCTCAGCCTGCTGGCGACGATCGCCCAGCTCAACCTCGCCACCGTCCTGGCCCGGTTCCTGCCCACCGCAGCGAAGCGCACCGGGCGGTTGCTCGCCGGGTGCTGCGTGGCGACCGTCTCGGCCGCGCTCGTGGTGGGCGTGGTGTTCCTCGCGGGCGCCCGATGGTGGGCACCCTCCCTGCCGCTGGAGTCCCACGACCTGCACGTCGACGCCCTGTTCGTCGTGGCCCTGGTGGTCTGGTGCCTGTTCGTGCTGCAGGAGGGAGCCCTGTCCGGACTCCGCCAGTCCGACTGGGTGCTCGCCAAGAACACCGTCTACGGGGTCCTCAAGCTGGCCGCCCTCCTCGTGCCGGCCATCGCCGTGTCGTCGTACGGGGTCTTCCTCGCCTGGACCGTCCCGGTGGTCCCGGTCCTGGCGGCGGTCGGCGTCGTGATGGTCGCGCACCTCGTCCCCGCGCACGTCGCCCGCACCGCCCACCTGGCGCAACCCCTCGAGCCGCGACAGGTCGTGCAGTTCGCCTCGCTCGACTACCTGGTCGCGCTGGTGGGCACCGGCCTGACCAGCGCGCTGCCCCTCGTCGTGCTCGAGGCCTCCGGGCCGGCCGCCGCCGCGTACTTCACCCTGGCGTGGAGCATCTCCTACTCGCTCTACCTGGTCAGCCGGAGCATGGCCACCTCGCTGCTCGTGGAGGGCGCGGGTGACACCGCACGCCTCGACGAGTACAGCTGGCGCGCGATCGTGCACATCACCTGGATCCTGGCCCCACTCGTGGCGGGGACGGTCCTGGCGGCTCCGGTGCTCATGCGGATGTTCGGGGCAGAGTACGCCGCCGAGGGCAGCACCGTGCTGCGCCTGCTGGCGCTGTCGGCCCTGCCATCGGCCGTCGTCGTGGTTTACAGCGCCGTGGAGCGCGTCCGCAAGCGGATGCTCCGGCTCGTCCTGGTGACCGTCACCGTCAACGCGACCGCCTTGGCGCTCGGCTGGGTGCTGCTGCGCAGCCACGGGCTGCCCGGTCTGGGCCTGGTCTGGCTGGCCACGCAGTCGGTGACCGCGGCGATCCTGCTGGGCACCACCCTGCGCCCGGTGTGGCTGCCCCATCTCGACGGCCGGGCGGCGTCACGACTGGTCGCGGTGACCAGCGGCGTCCTGGCCGCCGCCCGCCGGCGACGGCAGCGGCGGCTCCTGGCACGGGAGTACCCGCACCTCGCGGCCACCCTCGGGCTCGATCCCCGCTGGCGCGTCCGGCGGGTGCTCACCACGGTCGGGGACGTGGTGGTCGCCGAGGTGGGGGACGCGACTCCGGAGGCGGTCCTCAAGCTGGCGCTCACCAACAGCGGGAGCGAGGCACTGCTGAGATCGTGCCGCGCGCTGGACTCGCTGTCCGCGGACCCTCGGCTCGACGGCTGGGCGCTGCTCCCCCGGACGCTCGCGATCGGGCGAACCTCCGACGGTCGGTCGGCCGTCCTCGAGCGGCACGTCGCCGGCCGGGACGGACGTGACGTGATCGCCTCCGCCCCAGGCGACGCCCCGGTGCTCGCGGTGCTCGACCACGTCGGGTCGCTGCACCGGCGCACCGGCCGCCCCGCGGTGATGGACGCGCGCCTCCAGCGGGTCTGGGTGGACGAGCCGGTCGCCGCACTCGAGTGCTGGCTCGCCCAGGCGTCGTCGGCCGGAGCGACCGGCGACCTGCGCGAGCGGCTGCGCGACGGGCTCCGGAACCGGGCGCTGACGCTCGGCTGGACCCACGGTGACCTGGCTCCCGGCAACGTGGTCTTCGACGCTGCGGGCCGACGCGTCGTGGCTCTCGTCGACTGGGAGCACGCCCGCGCAGACGGACTGACCGTCGTCGACACCGTGCACTTCCTGTTGACCGTCCGGATGCTCGGCGAGGACCGCGAGCTCGGCGACGTGGTGTGCGACCTCCTACGCCGCCCCGGCCACGGCGGCGTGCTGGGCGACCCCACGCTGGTCCTGCTCGCCTGGCTGCACCACGTCGGCGGCATCGTCACCAAGACCGGGCGCTACTCCCCCGGCGGCTACTGGGCCGCTCGCAACGTGCACCCCGTGCTGCGACGGCTGAGGAGCGGCACATGAGCACCACGCTGAGGAGCGAGGCCGGCTCGCCGACCCTCGTACGGACGCGACGCCGCATCCAGACCGGAGAGATCGGCTCGCTCGCCGGACTCGGCGCCGTGGTCGCCCTCTGGGGCTTCGCGCTGACGCGGGTCGACGTCCGCGCGATGACCGACCTCGGCCTCATCTCGGTGCTGCCCTGGGCGGCGTGGTGCGCCGCGGCCCTGCTCGTGCTCGGCTTCGCCCGCGCGCTCGCGCGGTCCGCGACGCCCGCCTGGTTGCTGACGGCGTACCCCGTGACCCTGTCGACCCTCCTCTTCACCACGCCGCTGGTCCTCTACGGGACGCCCCGCTACTCGTGGGCATGGAAGCACGCCGGCATCGTCGACTACATCGACCGCACCGGCGCGGTGGACCCCCACATCGACGTGCTCCCCATCTACCACAGCTGGGCCGGGTTCTTCGCCGCCAACGCGATGCTCACCGACCTCGCCGGGTTCGACACCAGCCTGAGCTACGCCGCCTGGGCCGAGCTGCTGTTCAACCTCCTGGCGCTCGGGGCCGTCCTGGCCATCCTGCACGCGCTCACCGGCGACGTCCGCACGACCGCGGTCGGTGCCTGGTTGTTCGTCCTGGGCAACTGGGTCGGCCAGGGGTACTTCTCCCCGCAGGGCATCAACTACGTGTGGTACCTGCTCGTGCTCGCCATCCTGCTCCGGTGGTTCCCGGCCCGGATCGCGGCGCGGTCCGCGTACTCCCCCTCGTCGGAGCCGGGCCCCGCGGGACGGGTCGGCCTGTGTGCGGTGGTCCTGCTGCTCCTGGTCAGCATCGCCGGCACCCATCAGCTCACCCCGGTGGTCATGGTGCTGACGCTGTCCGCGCTGGCGGTCCTCCGGCAGACCAGCCTGCGCAGCCTGCCCTTCGTCATGGCGGTGGTGGTGGCCGCGTGGGTGCTGTACGTCGCTGAGCCGTTCACCCGCACCACGCTCCGCGAAGCCCTCAGCGAGGTCGGCGCGGTGACCTCCAACCTCGAGGACACCCTCATCGGCTACGGGACCGCCAGCGACGGACAGATCCTCGTCTCCCTGGTCACGCGAGCGTTCACGATCGGCTTCTGCCTCCTGGCCGGTTGCGGCATCCTCGCCTCCTGGCGGTCGGGGCGCCGCAGCACGCCGGCACTCGTGCTGGCCCTCGTGCCGTTCCTGCTGGTGGGGTTCAGCACGTACGGCAGCGAGGTCCTGTTCCGGTCGTACCTGTTCGCCCTGCCCGGGTTGGCCTACTTCGGGGCGGTCCTGCTGTGGCCACCCGGGAGCACGGCGTGGCGGCACCGAGCCGTACTGGTGGGCCTGCTCTCGGTGTACCTGGCGCTGGGGTCGCTCGTCGCCCAGTTCGGCAACGACCGGCAGTACCACTTCACCGACGAGGAGGTCGCCGCCGCCGAGTACGTCTACGACAACGCGCCGCCCGGCACCCTGCTGGTCGAGGGATCCAGGAACTACCCGAGCCAGTTCCGCAACTACGAGCGCTTCACCTACGTCCCGATCTCGCGGGAGGACCCCGAGGACATCGCACGCATCCTTCGCGACCCCGTGGGGACGATGGCGCGCTGGCTGGGCGACACCGACACCTACCGGGCCTCCTACCTGATCATCACCCGGTCGCAGATCGCCGCCACCACCGCACGGGGAGAGATCCCGGGCGACGGGCTCGTCGCGATCGAGGAGGCGCTGAGGTCCTCGCCCCGGTTCCGCGTGGCGTTCGAGAACCGCGACGCCACCGTGTTCGAGCTGGCCACCGCACCGGAGGACGACACCCCGTGAACCGTCTGGAGGACTCTGCGACGCTCCGCGCGGCGGTGGCGACCGGTTCCGCCCTGGCCGCCGTCGCCGCCGTGCTGGGCGACGTCGGCGCGCCGGTCCAGCCGGCGCTCGTCCTGTGGTTCGTGCTCGTCTGTCCCGGGATGTCGTTCGTCGGTCTCGTGCCGGCCCCGTCCCTGTCGTTCGCGCTCACGCTGTCGATCTCGACCAGCTGCGCGCTGGCGGCCGTCGTCGCCCAGGCGATGCTCTTCGCGGGTGTCTGGGACCCGCTGATCGGCCTGATCGGCCTGGCGGAGATCACGGTCGTGGGGGCGGCGACGGAGCTGGGACTGCGACGCCGGGCACGACGGCTCGCCTCGACGTCCGCGAGGGGCGAGAGCCGATGAGTCCTGCCGTTCCGCTCGTGTGCCTGATCGCCCTCCTGGGCGTGCTGGCCATGCTCCAGGCCCACCACCCGTGGGAGGCCAGGGAGGCCGACCGGGCACTGGCGGTGGTGGCGGCGGCCCAGGGGCTCGTCGTCCTCGTCCTGGCGCTGAGCCAGGTGCTCGACCTCACCCGGCCCTGACCAGGGCGCCGGGTAGCCTGGGACGAGGCCCGTCGGGCCCGTCCCTGCTGTGTCGATCGAGTGGGTTGATCTCTCGTGGCTGCTCGCCGCCCGTACCGCCGTCCGGCCCTCGTGGTCGCCGGCCTCCTCCTGGCCGCCACCGGCGTCGGGTCGTCCGCGCAGGGCGTGCCCGCGGAGTCCCCCGCCGCCCGGGACAGCAGCCCGGCGACGATGCGGCCGTTGGGGGTGCCGGGCGGCTGGCGGCTGGTCTTCAGCGACGAGTTCACCGGGACCCGCCTCGACCTCGACGCGTGGCGGCCCAACTGGCTGGCGGGATCGGACCGCGAGGTCACCAAGCCCGTCAACAGCGCCGAGCTGGCGGCGTACGACCCCCGGCAGGTACGCGTGGCTCAGGGGTCCCTGCGCCTGCGTGCGGTGCGGCGCGACACCACCGACAACCAGGGCAGGCGGTACCGCTATGCCTCCGGGCTGGTGGAGTCGGCCCACGACTACCAGTTCCGCTACGGCTACGCCGAGGCGCGGATCTTCCTCGAGGCCAACACCGACCCCTCGCTGGCGGGCGTCGGCAGCTGCGGGCCCAACTGGCCGGCCTTCTGGCTGAACGGCGAGGACCACCCAGAGGACGGGGAGATCGACGTCATGGAGTGTCTCAGCGACGACGACGTCGCGTGGCACTACCACTGGGCGGAGGGAAGCGCCGGCGGCTACCCCCGACACTGGAGCGGCCGGATGCCCGGCGGGGGCGGCTGGCACACGTTCGGCGTGAACTGGGAGCGCGACCGCCTGACGTTCTACTACGACGGCCGCCGCGTCGGCACCCAGACGGCCGGCGTCACGGGGTCGCCCCACTACCTCATCCTCAACAACGGGATCAGCGGTCCCGACCTCAAGGTGCCCGCGACGATGAAGGTCGACTACGTGCGCGTGTGGAAGACCACGAGCTAGCGGGTCCGGCGGCCTCGAGGACCGCCGGGCGCAGGACGACGTCCCCGGGCCACCTGGATGGCCGGGGACGTCGTCGCGCGGTCGCGGCGTCGATCCGTCAGCGGCGGACGGTGAACCTCCACGTGTCGACGCTCCGGTTGCCGAGCGCGTCCTTCGCGACGAGGCGCACGGTGTACCGCCCCGGGGCGAGGGCGCGCTTCGGCGTCCAGCTCACGCGGTCGCGTCGCGCGTCGTAGCGCAGGCCGCGCACCTCGCCGCCGTCGACGAAGACCTTCAGCCCGGACCGGCGCACCCCGGCATGCGCGTCCGTGACGAGCGCGCCCACCGTCGGCGTGCGATCCCGGGTCGTCCCCGTCGGCGTGACCTTCCGGATCCGCGGACCGCTGCGGTCGACCGTCCACGCGACCACCGCAGGCGTGGCGTCCACGCCACCGGCGCTGACCGCGCGGACCCGCACCTCGTGCGCACCGTCGGCGAGGTCGCGATAGGTCTGCGGGGAGACGCAGGCCTGGAAGGCGGACCCGTCGAGGGAGCACTCGAACCTCGCCCTCGCCGCCCCCGGGCCGGTCGCGGTGAACCCGACGCTCGCCGTCCGGGACCGGGTGAGGTCGCGCGGAGCGGCCGTGATCCGCGTGTCCGGCACGGGCTCGTCCACAGGCGGGTCGGCCTTGGTGACGGTCAACGTCACGGTCCCGGTGTCGGTGTCGGTGCCGTCCGTCACCACGTAGTCGAACGTGTCGTCACCGGCGTACCCGGGATCGGGGGTGTAGGTGACGGTGCCGTCGGCGGCCGTGACCGCCGTGCCGTGCGCCGGCTTCGTCACCGACTGCACGGACAGCTCGTCGCCCTGGTCGGCGTCGGTGTCGTTGGCCAGCACGTCGACCTCGACCGCGGTGCCCTGCCGCGTGGTGGCCCGGTCGTCGACCGCCTCGGGCGCCGTGTTGACCGGCTCGACGGGGTCCTCGCCGTCGACCAGGAAGGTGTCGAAGGAGACCTCGTCGCCACTCTGGTTCACCCCCGCGGCGAAGACGCCGAACCGCGGCGCCACCATCGGGTTGCTGACCGTCCGGGGCATGTCCACCCACGTCGCTCCGTCGTCGAACGAGACCGAGCCGGTGTAGGTGCTCCCGGCCTTGACCAAGCGCAGCCGCACGTCTCTGAGGTCGGCGCCGGCCGGCACCACGATCTCGGGCTGCGGGTCGGACCCCACGATCGCGTTGTCGACCTCGGAGCGCAGCTCGAACCGGTTCGGCGCGGAGCGCCCGTCGTCGGAGATGGCCACGAGCTTGATGTAGTTCGCGTCGTCGGAGTAGGCCATCAGGCCGGCCTGGCTCCAGCCACCGTCGAGACCCGTCACGTCTGCGTGCGTCTCGATCGTCCAGTCGTCGCCGGCGTGGTCGGGCGACTGCAGGACGAGGTTCGACTTGCTCGTACCGGTCTGGTAGATCTCGCCGGTCGTGGTGGTCAGGTACAGGCGCCCGTCGGCCACCTCGAGCAGGTCGGGGTCCTCGGCCACGATCGCGTTCCACCGGCACTCGTCGAGAGCGGTGCCCTCGAAGGTGTCGTCGGCGCTGTCGAGCCCGCAGTCCTCGAAGACGGTGACGGTGACCCGTGCGGTGTCGCTGCCGCCCTTGCCGTCCTCGACCGTGTAGTCGAACGTGTCGGTCCCGGAGAAGCCGCTGTCCGGGGTGTAGCGGACGGTGCCGTCGGGGTTGACCGCGGTCGTGCCGTGCGCCGGGTCGGTGGCGCCGGCAACGGTCAGGTCGTCGCCGTCGGGATCGGTGTCGCCCACCAGCACCGGCACGTCGACAGGTGTGTCCTCCAGCGTCGTGGCGGAGTCGTCGTCGGCCACGGGCGCGCGGTTCTGGGTGCTCGGCACGACGCGGAAGTAGTCGAACGTCGCGGTCCGGTCGGCCTGCTGGACTCCGAGGGCGAACAGCCCGAAGTCCATGTCGGCCGTCGGGTTGGGGACGGTGCCGATGGTCTGCCACTCCCCGCCGTCGAACGCCGCCTCACCGGTGTAGCTGTTGCCGGTCTTGGTCAGCCGCAGCCGGTACGACGTGACGTTGGCCGGTGCCGCGAGCTCCGGCTGCGGGTTGAGGATCGCGGCGTTCGACTCCGAGCGGAGCTCGATCCGGTTGATCCGACCCGCGTTGGTGTCGGCGATCGGGTCCAGCTTCACGTAGTTGTCGTCGTCGCCGTAGATGATCAGCCCGCCCTGGGCGTAGCCGTCGGTGAACGTCGTCGACATCCGCGTCTCGATCGAGTAGTCCTCGGTCGTGTTGGCGGCGGACTGCAGGACGATGTTCCTCGTGCCTGACGAGTCGGACGTCTGGTAGAGGTCGCCCGTGGTGGCGGAGATCGTCAGCGCACCGTTCTCGACGTCGTACAGCGAGGGGTCCTCGCGCACGATGGCGTTCCAGCGGCAGGTGTCCAGGCCGGCGCCGGCGAACTCGTCGGACGGGTCGGCGGCCCCGCTCGTGCCGTCCGGCTCGAAGCGGATCCAGTCGAACGTCGCCGTCGGGGTGGACGTCGCCCCGCCCGACACCGCGGCCGGACCGATCTTCGGCGAGGCGAAGGTGTTCATCGGCGCCGGTCGCCCGACGGGGTCGAACGTCTCGCCGTCGGTGGAGTACGACGCCCGCAGGTCGGTGCCGTCGGAGGTCAGCCGCACGTAGTACGTCGTCGGGAACCCGTCCGGGACGCCGCCCAGCTTGTCCTCGGCGTTGTTGCGCGGCACGCCCTGGGCCTCGTAGATGAACTCGACGTCGCGGTTGCCGCCGGCCGAGATGAGGTGGACCGAGGCCCAGTTCTCGTCGTCGGAGTAGACCCGCAGGCCGGCCTGGTGGTAGTTCTCGGTGACGTCGGCGGTGACCTTGGCCGTCACCTCGAACGCCCCGTCGGGGGCCTCCTGCACGATGATGTCCTCGGCGTTGCCGCCGATGCCGTAGAGGCTGCCGCTGCCGATCGGCAGCTGCAGGCCGCCGTCCGCCACGCGCCACTCGCCGCTGTCGCGGATGACGTCCCACTTGCCGTCCAGCGACGTCCCGTCGAACTCGTCGGACTGCTGGACGCCGCACGCGTTGAGCACCCTGATCGGGACCGTGGAGTATCCGCTGGCCCCGGACGTGTCGGTCGCGGTCAGGCGAGCCGTGTAGGTGCCCGGCTGGGTGTAGGTGTACTGCGCGTTCAGGCTGGTGGCGGTGTCGTCGTCACCGGGGACGCCGAAGTCCCAGCGGTACGTCAGCTCGTCGCCGTCGAAGTCCGACGCCGAGCCGGTGAAGTCGACTGTCAGCGGCGCGCTGCCCTGGGTGGGGGTGCCGTGCGCACCCACCTGCGGCCGCGAGTTGACCGAGACGCCCTTGCCGGCTGCGTCGAAGAAGTTGACGTTGAACAGACCGGTCGCGGCGGGGTTGGCGTTCGTGAACACCAGGAACAGCTCGTGCGATCCCTGCTGCGCCGACTCGGCGATGTCCATGTCGACGAATTGCCACTGCTGCCAGCCGCCCGTCACCGGGACGGCGACGGAGCCCGCCAGTGGGCCGGTGGGGCTGTCGAGGCGGGCCTCGATGGTGCCGCCGGCGCCGGCCGAGGCGACCCGGAAGCGCAGGCGCGGCACCTGGGACAGGCTGACGGGTGCGTACGACACGTGGTCGCCGGCGTCGATGTTGGACAGGTTGCGCGAGCCGCCGAGCGGATCGGTCGTGGCCTCGGTGAGGACGCCCTGCTGGCTGTCGAAGTGCTCGGCCTGCTTGCGCTTGGGCTGCAGGACGACCTCGTCCTCACCCGTCAGGGCGCGGACGCCGGCGGCGCCCTCGTCGGTGTAGCTGGCGTTGATCACCCCGAAGATGTCCGCCGAGGCGTCGTGGCCCTCGTCCCGCACGGTCGGCAGGACGACGTCGCAGCCGGTGCGCGAGCTGAGCGGGTGGCCGTGCGAGTCGTGGCCCAGGATGTAGTCGATCTCGACCTTGGAGCAGTCGATCTCCCCGTCCTCGGGGTCGGTCACGTTGACCTTGACCCGGACGGAGTCGCCGAACTCGAAGAACCCGCCGTCGGGCGGCAGCTCGATCTCGACGGTCGGCCGGGTGTTGCCGACCGTGACGACCGCGGTGGCGACGCCGGTGCGGCCGGTGGAGTCGGTGACGGTGAGGCGCGCGTCGTACACGCCGACCTCGGTGTAGACGTGGGTCGGGTTGGCCTCGGTGGAGTCGACCGTGCCGTCGTTGTCGAAGTCCCAGGCGTAGCCGGTGATGGCGTCACCGGTGTCGGGGTCGCTCGACCCCTCGCTGGAGAACTGCACCTCCAGCGGCGCCGAGCCGGAGTCGGGCGTGGCGGTGGCGGACGCCGAGGGCGAGCGGGCGCCGTCGTTGATGGCGTTGATCTTGTAGACCGCCGAGTTCTCGTTGCCGGTGAAGTAGCCGCCGTTGCCGTAGTCGAGGACGTAGAGGGAACCGTCCGGACCGAACTCCATGTCCATGGCGGCGTAGAGCGTCATCGAGTCGAAGAACGGGTCGATGCCGGCCACGTCTCCCTCGGCGTCCATCGCGACGTCGCGGATCCAGCCGCGGGTCCACTCACCGGCGAAGAAGTGGTTGTCGAAGTACTCGGGGAACTTCACGTCCGAGTCCAGCTCGGGGTCGAAGTTGTAGACCGGGCCGGCCATCGGGCCCTCGCCGCCCCCGCCGAACTCGTTGGTCGTCACGCCGTTGTAGGTGACGTTGCCGCCGTCGTACTTGATCCAGGCCGGCTGGGCCGGCGGCAGGGTGGTGAGGCCGGTGTTGCGGGGGCTGTTGTTGACCGGCGCGGTGCAGTCGAACTTCGGGCCGGTCGTGCCGGTGGCGAAGTCCCACTCGTTGTAGGTCTCGGCCTGCGTGTTGGTGCCCGCGCAGTAGGGCCACCCGAAGTTGCCCGCCTCGCGGATCTGGTTGAACTCCACGATGCCGCCGGGACCCCGGTTGGGGTTGGCACCGCCGGCGTCCGGACCGTACTCGCCGAGGTAGACGTAGCCCGTCTCCTTGTCGACGGTCATGCGGAACGGGTTGCGGAAGCCCATCGCGTAGATCTCGGGACGGGTCTTGTCTCCGGGGTCGGCCGCCTCGTCGAAGAGGTTGCCCTCGGGCACCGTGTAGCTCGCCTCGGTGGGGTCCGGCGTGATGCGCAGCACCTTGCCGCGCAGGTCGTTGGTGTTGGCGGAGCTGCGTTGGGCGTCGTACGCCGGGTTGCGGGTCGCGCGCTCGTCGAGCGGCGCGTAGCCGTCGGAGGCGAACGGGTTGGAGTCGTCGCCGGTGGACAGGTAGAGGTTGCCGTCGGCGTCGAAGTCGATCGCGCCGCCCGCGTGGCAGCAGATGCCGCGGTCGGCCTCGACGCGCAGCAGCTCCTGCTCGGTCGACGGGTCGAGGTCGTCGTCGACCATCTTCATCCGGGTCAGGACGTTGTAGCCCTTCCACACCTCGAAGTCCTCGGCGGTGCCGTCGTTGGGGGCGTCGCCGGCCGGGGTGTCCAGCGGCGGGGCGTAGTAGAGGTAGACCCAGCCGTCCTCCTCGAAGTCCGGGCTGACCGTGATGCTCTGCAGCCCGTCCTCGTCGTGGGAGTAGATCGGGACGTCGTGGAGGAGGGTGGTGTTGCCCTCGAGGTCGGTGAGGAAGATGCGGCCGTCGCGGGCGTTGTGCAGCACCCGGCCGTCCGGCAGCACCGAGATGCTCATCGGCTCCCCGACCTTGTCGACGCCCTTGGCGAGGGTGACCTGCTCGAAGGAGGCGTCGCCGGGCGGCACCGGGGTGCAGGCGTCGGGCGCCTGGCCGGCGGCGTACTGGATGCCGCCGAGCAGGTGGAGGCGGAAGAGCGGCTCGGAGAAGGAGGCGTCGGTGTGCCCGCCGCCGGTGTAGAAGCTGCGGCCGCCTTGGAACTCCTGGTACCACGCGATCGGGTGGTCGTCGTCGGTGGTGTTGCCGTCGTTCTCGACGTACGTCGACTCGTCGAGCGTCGCGAGGACCTTGATGTCGGGGTCCACCCGCGGGCTGTAGTCCGGTCCGCCGCCGTTGACAACCGGGTTCTCCGGGCCCTGGAAGTTGTACCACTCGTCGGTGCGGGTCCACTTCTCCGGCAGCGCGCACGAGGAGGGGTGGACCTGGTCCTCCACGTCGATGGTGGCGGTCGGCGTGCCGGCCGGGTGACTCTGGAAGTAGGCGCCGACCAGCTGGCCGTACCACGGCCACGTGTACTCGGTGTCCGAGGCGGCGTGGACGCCGACGTAGCCGCCGCCGGCCTGGATGTAGTCCTCGAACGCCGTCTGCTGGCTGGCGTTGAGCACGTCGCTGGTGGTGGAGAGCCACACCACGGCTTCGTACTGCTCGAGGTTCTCCGTGGTGAACTGCGCGGCGTCCTCGGTGGCGTCGACGTTGAAGCCGTACTGCGCGCCGAGGCGCTCGATGGCACGGATCCCCGCCCCGATCGAGCTGTGCCGGAAGCCGGCTGTCTTGCTGAAGACCAGGACGTCGTACGTCGGCGCCGCCAGGGCCTCGGCCGCGGCAGGCGCGGCGCCCGGGTCGGGCTCCCCGACAGACGCGGCGACCGGCGCGAGTGACACGCCACCGCCGGCTACCGCGGCTGCGACCAGCCCCGCGACGGATGTCCTGACACGTGCCGAGGGTGACCGAAACCTGCTCATGCTGTCCTGCCTTCTCGTGACGCGGGGTGGGCGGGGACGCGCGCGGACCCGCGGCGCGTCAGCGACTGCAGCAGAGCGGGTGTTCCCATCCGTGGGTCGCCCCTCTCCCGAGCGGCGACCGACGGCCGCCGTGACGCTCGTCACACTAGGCACCGCGATTCGTCGGCGTCAATGCACAAGTCGCCCACTTCTCACGACATATCGGCAGAAGTTGCCGCACGACTTCACAGAAGTGCGGCCAGCCACCTAGGCGGCTCGCTCGATGGTCGTCACGACGCTGGTCACCGACGGCCGCTGCGGGGTGCTCGAGAAGCCGAACCGGCAGGGCGGGTCGACGGGCGCGAGTGCGCCCACGTCGGTCCCCCGCCACTCCCCGGAGATGCCGGTGACGGACAGGACCGAGGTCGCGCCGTACCACTCCCGCCGGTCGTTGCCTGCCGTCCCCCGGGTCCGCACGCCCCGCATCACGACCCGTGCGACCGGGTCGGCCAGCGCACAGAACCAGGGTGCCGTGGCGACGCGTGCCGGCACGAGGCCCAGCAGGCGACCGAGCGGCGTGCGGGTCCCGAGCACCAGGCGCAGGGTCAGCGACGGCGTGCTCACCCGCCAGCCGTCGGCGGTGTCCGCGACGGTCACCGGCTCGATCGCGTGCTCGTCGAAGGCGTAGGTCGAGGCGACGAACTCCCGGACCCGTTGGTCGGGGGCCAGCAGGACCCGGTGGCCCGCAGCGTCCTCGACCATGACGTCGGCGAACGGGCCCCAGGGTGAGTCGTCCCAGCGGCCGACGACGACGCGGACGCCGCTGGTGCTGCCGACGCCGGCGATCCGGCCGGTGAAGCGCTCGCGGACGCGTCCCGCTCTCACGGCTGCACCAGGTCGGCGGGCTCGCGGCCGTCGGCACGCAGCCCCTCGGCGACACCCGCGCGGTCCTTCTCGGAACGGTTCTGGCTGAGCTTGGCCTTCGCCTCGACCGACTCCACCACGAGCTCGACGCCGACGATCGGCCGGAGGTTCTTGTCGAGGTAGTCGGACGGGGCGTCGGTGACGGCCCACGGCTCGTCCCGCGGCTCCTCGTGGCGGTCGGTGAGCCGGGTGACGAGGCCGCGCACCCACTCGGCGTCGTCGTGGATCCGTACGCTCCCGCGGAGGTGGACGACGGAGTAGTTCCACGTCGGCACGACCTTGCCGTGCTCGCGCTTGGCCGCGTACCACGACGGGCTGACGTACGCGTCCGGACCGGTCACGATCGCCAGCGCCGGCGAGTCCTGCACGACGCGCCTCCAGTGCGCGTTGGCCCGGGCGAGGTGACCGACGAGGCGGTCGCCCTCCCACAGCAGCGGCAGGAAGGTGGCGTCGGGCAGCCCGTCGTCGCCCACGGTCACCAGCTGCGCGGTGCCGACCGCATCGACGAAGGGGCGTACGTCCTCGGGGTCCATCACGTTGAAGGCCGGCACGTAGAGCTGGGCGTCGGGCATGGCCCCATCCTGCCCCTTCGGGCGGAGGCGGTGTCGGCGGCAGGCGGCAGGATGGGCGCATGCTGCTCGCCGAGCTCGTCGCCACCTCCGCCGCGGTGGCCGCCACCCGGTCCCGCAAGGCGAAGGTGGTCGCGCTCGCCGAGCTGCTCGGGCGGGTGGAGCCCGACGAGCTGGAGGTGGTCGTGTCCTACCTCGGTGGCGCGCTGCGCCAGCGGCGTACGGGCCTGGGCTGGCGCGGCGTGAGCGACCTGCCGCCGCCCGCCGACGAGCCGTCGCTGTCGGTGCTCGAGGTCCACGAGGCGTTCGAGGCCATGTCGCGGCTCGCCGGCGCCGGCTCGCAGCTCGCCCGCAAGCAGGCCGTCACCGAGCTGTTCGGGCGGGCGACCGCGCCCGAGCAGGCGTGGCTGCGCGCCATCGTCACCGGCAACGTCCGCCAGGGTGCCCTCGACGCGGTGACCCAGGAGGCCGTCGCGCAGGTCGCGCAGGTGCCGCTCCCGGCCGTGCGCCGTGCGGCGATGCTCGCCGGCTCGACCGTCGCGGCCGCCCGGGCGGCGTTCGAGGGCGAGGGTGCGCTCGCCGCGATCCACCTCGAGGTGGGCCGCCCGGTCATGCCGATGCTCGCCTCCAGCGCTCCCGACGTGTCCACGGCGATGGCCGGCCTCTCTCCCGACGGCGCCACCGAGGTCGCGATCGATGCCAAGCTCGACGGCATCCGCATCCAGGTGCACCGCGACGGCGCCGACGTGCTCGTCGTGACGCGCAGCCTGGACGACATCACCGCCCGGCTGCCCGAGGTGGTCGCGGTGGCGCGGTCGCTGCCGGCCGAGCGCGTCGTGCTGGACGGCGAGGCGCTCGCACTGTCCGACGACGGCCGCCCGATGGCGTTCCAGGACACCGCGAGCCGCACCGCGCAGGACACCGGCGTCGCGGTGACGCCCCACTTCTTCGACCTGCTCCACCTCGACGGCCGCGACCTGCTCGACTCCCCCGGCCACGAGCGGCTCGCCGCCCTCGACGCGCTCGTGCCCGAGCAGCACCGCGTACGCCGCCTCGTCACCTCAGACCCGCAGGCGGCCGACGCCTTCGCCCGCGAGACCGTCGCCGCCGGCCACGAGGGGGTCGTCCTCAAGGACCTGTCCGCGCCCTACGCCGCCGGCCGTCGCGGCTCCGCCTGGGTCAAGGTCAAGCCGAGGCACACGCTCGACCTCGTGGTGCTGGCGGTCGAGTGGGGCTCCGGGCGCCGCGAGGGATGGCTGTCCAACATCCACCTCGGCGCTCGTGACGAGTCCTCGTCGACGGGCTTCGTGATGCTGGGCAAGACGTTCAAGGGGATGACCGACGAGATGCTGGCGTGGCAGACCGAGCGGTTCACCGAGCTGGCGGTGTCCCCCGGCACGGTCCGGGACGGCTACGTCGTCGAGGTCCGCCCGGAGCAGGTCGTGGAGATCGCCTTCGACGGGCTGCAGCGCTCCACCCGCTACCCTGGCGGCGTCGCGCTGCGCTTCGCGCGGGTGCTGCGCTACCGCGACGACAAGCGCCCCGACGAGGCCGACACCATCGAGACGGTGCGCTCCCTGGCCGCCGGCTGACCGTCAGCGGCGCGGCTTCGCCAGCCGGCAACCCGGCGTGCCCAGGTCGAGGACGCGTCCCGAGTCGAGGCAGGTGTGCAGCCACCAGGTCTGCTGCCCGTAGTTCATGTCGCGGACCATCCGCACGCGACCGCGGCGGTCCTCCTCACAGGCCGAGTCGACGCACCGGCGACCGCCGACGTAGGCGGTGTTGGCGAGGCCGACCACCTCGCCGGTCTCCCGGTCGACGATCGGCGAGCCGGAGTAGCCGCCGCGGATCCCGCAGCCCGCCCGGGCCGGCAGCCGGATGGAGTCCCACCAGTCCCAGGAGCGCTCGTGGACGCGGTGCGCCGTCCCGGCGGTCGCGCACGCACGCTGCTCGGTCCAGTAGCCGGACGGGATGCGGATCCGGTCCCCGCGCGACGGTCCCTCGACCGCCAGTCCGAACGGCGTGACGCCGCCGGCGACGAGGTCGGCGTACGTCTCGCGCAGCTCGAGCACGGCCAGGTCGGTGCGGTACATGGTGGCGTAGGCGAGGCGGACCGCCCGCGCGGTCACGGCGACGTCCCCGCGCCCGTCGAGCAGCTCGACCTTCGTCCCCGTCCTCCGGTCGACCAGGGTCTCCCGCGCGCCCAGGAAGGGGACCCGCACGCAGTGGCCGTTGGTGAGGACCACGGCTCGATCGGTGTCCAGGGCGGCGGGCCAGCGCACGACGGCGCCCGAGCAGCCGGGCAGCCGAGCGGTGCCGGCGAAGCGCTGCGGGTCGGCGGCCGCCGACGACTTCGCCGGTGTGGCCGAGGCCGGTGGCAGCCCGCCGGCGAGACCGACGAGAGCGGCGAGGACCAGGCCGGCGAGACGGCGAGCGCGGGGAGCCATGGCGGCATCGAACCACAGCCGACGCTGCGTCGGCTGCTCCCTAGACTGACCCGCATGAGCCCGGATCCGTCGTCCGCACCGACGCCCGGACGCGCCGGCACCGCGACCGCCCGGCGGCGCCTGCGGGAGGCCGAGATCATCTCCGCGACCCGCCGCCTCTTCGACGAGCGCGGGGTCCGCGACGCCCAGATCGAGGACATCGCGAGGGCCGTGGGCATCAACCGGGCGATCATCTACCGCCACTTCACCGGCAAGGAGGAGCTGTTCAGCCTCACCCTGGTGCAGTACCTCGACGAGCTCCGGGTGGCTCTGTCCGAAGCCGCCGTGACCGCCGCCGAGCCCCGTGCCCAGCTGCAGCGGCTCGTCGAGGCGTTCGTCGACTACGGCCTGGCCCACCCGGCGTTCGTCGACTGCGCCCAGGCGATCATGCGGCGTCCCGGCGGCGACCTGCTCGAGGAGGTCAGCGAGAGCGCGATGTACCGCCTCGGCCAGGCGATCGGCGGGTGCCTGTCGGTGCTCACCCACA
This sequence comes from Nocardioides sp. SYSU D00065, assembly GCF_017916425.1. Lineage (GTDB taxonomy): Bacteria > Actinomycetota > Actinomycetes > Propionibacteriales > Nocardioidaceae > Nocardioides. The sequence continues at coordinate 183,521 of NZ_JAFMSX010000001.1, forward strand.
CCATCGAGGCCGGCGTCGACGCCGGCGAGTTCCACGTCGAGGACCCCGGCCTGCTTGCCAACATGCTCTATGCCAGCGGGTTGGGCACGCTCCAGCTCGGTCGCGTGGCGATGCTCGTCTCGGAGCAGGCGCCCGGCGTACCCCAGATCAGTCGCGTCACCGCCGCGCAGGTGCGCGACCACATGGTCGCCTCCGCGCTGGCGGTCGCGTCCGGCGCACCGGCCGCCCGCTGACCCGTACGGGCCATGCGGAGGTGCGCCGGGCTCAGCGCGACAGGTGCCGCGCGCGGGCGAAGCAGAACACGCCGTAGCCGGCGATCCCGACGCCGATCGCGACCAGCAGCACCTGCCCGAAGGGCTGTTCGAGGACGGTCTGCAGCGCCTGGTCGAGGCCACCGGACTCCTTCGCCCGGTGCGTCAGCGCGGCGTAGCAGAACAGCCCGCCGACGATGCCGATCGCGACGCCCTTGGCGATGTAGCCGATCTTGCCCAGCAGCACGTACGCCGAGCCGTCGGTACCGGACTTCCCCTGCGCGTCGAGGTGCTCGGTGAACTTCTCCGACCAGCCGCGCCACACCAGCGACCCGCCGTACGCGACGACGGCCAGGCCGACGACGCCCACGATCCACTGCCCGGCCGGCAGGTCCATGAGCTTGGCGGTGGTCGAGTCGGTGCCACCCCCGGAGCCGCTGCCGGTGGCGGTGCGCACCGCGCTCCAGCCGATGGCGCCGTAGATGATCGCCTTGCCGAGCGACGTGGCGCGCTTGCGCCACCGCACGGTGTCGTCGGACTCCTCGCGGTGCCCGAAGCCGGCCTCCAGCAGGCGCCACAGGACCAGCAGGAACATGCCGAGCGCCACCAGCCACACCAGCACGCCGCCGAGCGGCTGCTCGGCGAGGTAGTGCATGGCGCCGCTGTTGGAGGCGCTCTCCTCCTTCTCGCCCAGCGCGAGCTGGACCGCGAGCCACGCGACCAGCAGGTGCACCACGCCGTACGCCACCAGCCCGGCTCGGATCGCGTGGTCGAGCCAGTCGCTGTCGCGGACCTGCTCGGCGGTGTCGGCGGCGTTCATGGCGTCAACCTAGGGCGTCGCCGTGACCACCGGCGAGCCGTGGCCACACCTGGGGGTGGAGCGGATCAGACCAGGCTGGCGCGGTCGCGCATGACCGAGCCGAGCAGCCCGTTGACGAAGGCCGGCGAGTCGTCCGTCGACAGGTCCTGGACCAGGTGCAGCGCCTCGCTGACGGCGACCGTCTCCGGCACGTCCGCGTCGCCCCACAGCAGCTCGTAGACACCGATGCGCAGCACGTTGCGGTCCACCGCCGGCATCCGGGTGAGCGTCCAGCCCTTGCTGTAGGTCGTCAGCACCTCGTCGATGCGGTCCCGGTGCTCGACCACGCCGCGCACCAGCGTGCTGGTGTAGTCGTTGGTCGGTCCCTCGCCGGCCTCGATGGCGCGCTCCAGCGCGAGGACGGGGTCCTCGGAGCGGAGCTCGGAGGCGAACAGGATGTCCAGCGCGCGCTTGCGGGCCTTGGAACGAGCAGCCACGTGGTGCGCTCAGCCCTTGACGCGGCCGAGGTAGGACGAGTCGCGGGTGTCGACCTTGACCTTCTCGCCGGTGGTGATGAACAGCGGCACCTGGATGGTGTGGCCGGTCTCGAGCGTGGCGGGCTTGGTGCCGCCGGTGGAGCGGTCGCCCTGCAGGCCCGGCTCGGTCTCGGCGATCAGCAGCTCGACGGAGGCCGGCAGCTCGATGAACAGCACGCGGCCCTCGTTGGTGGCGACGATCGCCTCCTGGTTCTCCAGCATGAAGTTCTTGGCGTCGCCGACCACCTCGGGCGCGACCTCGAGCTGCTCGTAGGTGCTGGTGTCCATGAAGACGTACGACGAGCCGTCGTTGTAGAGGTACTGCATGGTGCGCTTGTCGACGTTGGCCGTCTCGACCTTGGTGCCGGCGTTGAAGGTCTTGTCGACGTTCTTGCCCGACTCGACGTTCTTCAGCTTGGTGCGGACGAACGCCGGGCCCTTGCCGGGCTTGACGTGCTGGAACTCGACGACGGACCAGAGCTGACCCTCGAGGTTGAGGACCATGCCGTTCTTGAGGTCGTTGGTGGTTGCCATGTGCTCTCTGTCCGCCTTCGTCGAGTCCGTCGAGTTGTCAAGGATGCGCGGGCGCCGGACCGGGGCCGCTGCGCCGACGCGCAAGTCTAGTGGCGGTGCGCGAGTGCCATGAAATGCACGGCGTGCGCCTCGGTGGTGCCCGGCGGGTTGCGGTGCCAGGCGGTGCTGGCCGGGCAGACCGCGGCCGCCGGTGCGGGCGTCGACCTGGGCCACGATCCCGCACCCGGTAGCGTCGAGGCATGCGAGTCACCATCTTCGGCGGACACGGCAAGATCGCGCTCCTCCTCGCCCCGATGTTGGTCGAGGCCGGGCACGAGGTCACCTCCGTCGTCCGCAACCCCGACCACGTAGCCGACGTGGAGGCGACCGGCGCGACCGCGGTCGTCTCCTCCGTCGAGGACGCCGACCTCGCCGCCCTCACCGAGCTGCTCAGCGGTCAGGACGCGGTCGTCTGGTCCGCCGGCGCCGGCGGCGGCAACCCGTCGCGGACGTACGCCGTCGACCGCGACGCAGCGATCCGCTCGATGGACGCGGCGGAGGCGGCAGGCGTCGAGCGCTACGTCATGGTGTCGTTCTCCGGCGCGACGACCGACGTGCTGGTGCCCGAGGACAACCCGTTCCGGCACTACCAGGACGCCAAGATCGCCGCCGACGAGCACCTGCGCGGCACCGGGCTCGACTGGACGATCCTGGGCCCCGGCACCCTCACCCTCGAGCCGGGCACCGCGTCGGTCAACCCGCAGGCCGGGTTCAACGACGGCGACGTCACCTCGCGCGAGCTCGTCGCGCAGGTCGCCCTCGCGGTGCTGCAGGACCCCCGCGCCTCGCGGCAGACGCTCGTGTTCGGCGACGGCGACGTCGCGATCGAGGACTGGCTCGCCTCGCTCTGACTGAGCGCTCGCCACGTCAACGGCGTGCAGGGACGGCGTCCGTGGCGTCGTCCACAGGGCGGCTGGTTGGTGGGGTTCGGGTGTCGGTGGGCTCTGGTTGAGTTGGTCCATGGAGCCCACCACCGCCGCAGATCCGCAGGTCATCGACCTGCCGGACCTCACCGTTTTGGCTGAGGGTGCGCTCCTGGCGGAGGCGGTTGAGGTGGAGTCGGTGCTGCGGGAGGCCGAGGTCCACAAGCTCCGCATCGCCTACCAGTGGGCGGTCGCGCATCCCACCCTGGACGGCTGCGAGACCCCGACCGGTGCGGTGCTGCCGGCGGTGCTGGAGCAGCCGGAGACCCTGGGCGGTGCGGGTACGCCGGCGGTGGCGGCGTTCACCCCGGAGCCGTTGGCGGTGGCGTTGGGCTGCTCGCCGGCAGCGGCGGCATCGTTGCTGGCCGACACGCTCGACCTGCACCACCGGCTGCCGCTGCTGTGGGACCAGACCCGCGCGCAGCTGGTGCCGGTGTGGAAGGCCCGCCGGGTCGCGGCCCGGACCCGCCACCTGTCCCTGCCCGCTGCAGGGTGGGTGGACCGGCAGGTCGCGGGGCGGGTGTCGTCGCTGGGGGTGGCGGCGCTGGACCGGCTGGTCGCCGAGGCCGCCGCCCGCTGCGACAACGACAACCACTCCGACCACTCCGACCTCGCCGAGCGTGAGGACCGCGCCCGGGCGGGGTGGGACGTGGTGCTGGTCCACCCCGACCCCCACCGCTGTGCGGGCACCTCGCAGCTGCACGCGGTCGGCGACACTCTCGACCTGACCCGGTTCCACGACGTCGTGTGCGCCGAAGCAGACGCTCTGGCCGCGCTCGGCGACACCGACGACCTCGGCGCCCGCAAGGCCAAGGCCCTCGGCGTCATCGCCGACACCCAGGCCCGCCTCGACCTCACCACCCTCCTGCCCAGCCTCCTGCCCGACACCGACACCGACACCACGCTCGACCCGGTGACTCACGAGCAGGCCAGGCACCATGCCGCACGGCACCAGGAGGCCCGCCGCCGGGCGATGGAGCGCCGCGACGCCAAGGTCCGGCTCTACCTCCACGCCTCCCTCGCCGACGTCCTCGCCGACGTCCTCACCACCGACACGTGTTCCGGACCGGCGGTCGGGACGGTGGAGTCGCTGGGCCCGGTGACCCTGGACCGGATCCGCGACTGGGCCGGGCGTTCGCGGGTGACGATCCAGCCGGTGCTCCATGTCGCTGCCGACGACCGCTGGTCGACCGACCGGCACGACCCGCCACCGCGGATGGCCGAGCAGGTCCGCCTGCGCGACGAGACCTGCGTGTTCCCCTGGTGCACCCGACCCTCACGCCAGTGCGACCTCGACCACCGCCACCCCTACCTCGACCCCGACGACGGCGGACCACCCGGCCAGACCGCACCCGCGACCCTCGCTCCGCTGTGCCGACGACACCACCGCGCCAAGACAGCCCCGCCGTTGGACCTACGAACGCACCAACCCCGGCACCTACCTGTGGACCGGACCCGCCCACCTCACCGTCCTCGTCACCCCACACGGCACCGTCCGCGTGCCCACGTAGGGCACGAGCGCGCTGCCCGACCCGCTTCGCCCCCTGATCGGGACAGGACCGGGCGGCGCGGCGCCGGCACGCGCCGGACCGTCACCACACCGAGCGGCGCGGCCTCACGGCGACGGCGTGCAGGACCGCGTCGCGACGGGCGGCGCGGACCTCGGCCAGCTTGCGGTGGCAGCTGAGGCAGCGGGCCGTGGCCACGCAGCACAGCGCGTCACGTACCTCCGCCTCCAGCTGGTCCGCGTGTGCGCTCCTGCTCACGATGGTTCGCATGGTGTTCCCTCCCCGACTGACGTCTTCGTCGAGTGTGGCTGCCGAGGAGGACGAGGCGCATCCGCATTTCTACCGATGTCGACCCTGAGAAGACCCTGATGCCTGCCGACCGCTCGCGCCGGGGGCTCGCGCCCGACGGCTCAGCGACTGAGCTCGGCCAGCAGTCCCGGCACCTCACCGGCCAGCTCGCGCGCGAGGTAGCCGACCGGTCCGATGCGCTCGGCGAGCCGGTCGCCGGCCGTGCCGTGCAGGAAGGCACCCCACACCGCGGCCTGGGCGGGGTCGGCGCCGCGCGCCAGCAGGCCCGTGACGAGACCCGCCTGGACATCGCCGGACCCCGCGGTGCCGAGACCGGGGTTGCCCGCCTCGACGCGCCACAGGTCGTCCCCGTGGGCGACGACCTTGACCGGGCCGCCGCACAGCACGGTCGCCGAGGTGCGCCGGGCGAGCAACGCCGCATGGCCCGCCAGGTCCGACTCGACCTCGTCCTGGTCCAGGTCGAGGCAGTGCGCGAGCTCGGAGGGGTTGACGGTCAGCACGAACGTCGCGTCGAGCGTCGCCAACCGCTCGGGGTCCTCGGTGACGTACGCCGAGGCGATGGCGTCGAGGACCACGGTCGCACCCAGGTGTGGCACGACGGCGCCGACCAGTGCGGCGGACGCTTCGGGGTCGGTGAAGCCGGACCCCATCAGCACCGCGCTGCTGCCCTCCGCGAGCGCGAGCACGCGAGCGGCCTGCGCGGGATCGGCGATCCCGGAGTCGTGTTCGGCCAGCCCGGTGACCATCAGCTCCGGCGCCGCGACCGCGAGCGCGGTCGCGCACGAGCGGGCCGTGGCCAGCCGCACCTTGCCGGCACCCACGCGGAACGCCGCGTCCACCGCGAGCAGGGCCGCGCCCGGTGTGTCGCGGCCGCCGGCCACCGCGACCAGCCGGCCGCGCTCCTCCTTGTCGGATCCCGGCTCGGGCAGCGGCCAGTCCGCGAGCAGCGCGGCGTCGACGAGGGTGCTGTCAGGCATCGGGGGCCTCCCCACCGAGGTCGCTCTCGTCCGTCTTCTCCGCAGGTCCCGTCGTGAGGTGGCTGTCGTCGGCGAAGCCCTGCAGCACGAACCCGCCGTCCTCCTTGCGGTAGCGCGTCATCGACGCGTTGGGGATGGGCGTCGTGCGGTCGATGTCGAGCAGGTGCTCCTCGTCGAGGCCCTCGAGGGCGTAGCGGAACGACATGATGACCGCCTGGTGGGTGAACAGCCACACGCGCTGGCCGTCGTACCCCTCACGCAGGTCGGCCAGCAGGCTGCGCACCCGCAGCACCACGTCGGCCCAGCTCTCCCCCGACGGGGGCTGGTAGTAGAACTTGCCGACGTGGGAGCGCCGCTGCGCCTCCTCGGGGTAGCGCGAGCGGATGCCCTTGCCGGTCAGCCCGTCGAACAGCCCCAGGTCCCGCTCGCGCAGCCGCTCGTCGAGCAGCAGCTCGATGCCGAGGTCGCCGAGCGCCGCCCGTGCGGTGTCCGCGGCGCGCCGGTAGGGCGAGCTGACGACGACGTCCGGACGCTGCTCCTCGGCGAGTCCGGCCACCCAGCGTCCCAGCGTGCGCGCCTGCTCCTGCCCGTTGGGCGACAGCTCGACGTCGGCGTCACGAGCGGACAGCTCGAGCCGGTCGGCGTCGGCGTCGCGGGCCTCAGAGTCGGCGATGTTGCCGACGCTCTGTCCGTGCCGCACCAGCACCAGCTCGTCGGGTCCGCGCCGGCCCATCAGCACAGCGGTCACGCCCACGGCTCCTCCTTCGTCGTCGTACGCCTCGGTCCGGCCCGTTACCCCGCGCCGGACGCGTGGATGCACGCCCTGCATGGGCGCGCGGCTCTAGGGAACCATGGGCGCATGGGCGACCCACTCGAGACCTACCGCCGGATGCGCGACTTCGGTCGCACCCCCGAGCCGGCGGGCGAGGTCGGCGAGCGGGAGGGGGCGCCTCGGTTCGTGGTGCAGCGGCACCGGGCCAGCCGGCTGCACTACGACGTGCGGTTCGAGATCGACGGCGTGCTCGTGAGCTGGGCGGTGCCGAAGGGGCCGACGCTCGACCCGTCAGCGCGACGGCTGGCGATGCACGTGGAGGACCACCCGATCGAGTACCTCGACTTCGAGGGAGTCATCCCGTCGGGCGAGTACGGCGGCGGCGACGTCATCGTGTGGGACATCGGCACCTGGGAGCCGGTGAAGACCGACGACGCACGTGCCGCGGTCGACGGCGGGGAGCTGCACGCCGAGGTCCACGGCCGGAAGCTGCGCGGCCGCTTCGTGCTGGTGCGCCGAGGCGACGACGGTGGGAGCGGCGAGCCCTGGATGATGCTGCACAAGCGCGACGAGCACGCGGTCGAGGGATGGGACCCCGAGGACCATCCGCGGTCCGTGCTGAGCGGTCGGACCAACGACGAGGTGCTCGCCGACCCGCACCGCCTGTGGCGCTCCGACGCCCCGGCGGCCGAGGCGGCGGTGTCGCTGCTCCCCGAGGCGCTCCCCGACAGCGCGATCGACGAGCTGGCCTCGCTGGGGACGCAGGGCACGTGGGACGTCTTCGGCCGCCGGCTCAAGGTGACCAACCTCGACAAGGTGCTCTTCCCCGGCGACCCGCCGGTGACCAAGCGCGAGCTGCTCGCCTACACCGCGCGGATCGCGCCGACGGCCCTGCCCTACCTCGAGGGCCGCGCGCTGAACCTCCACCGCTATCCCGACGGCGCGGAGTCGAAGGGCTTCTGGCACAAGGAGCGTCCCCGCCACGCGCCGGAGTGGCTCGGCGCGTGGGACAACGAGGAGGCCGACGAGGGCGAGACCGAGACGTACGTCGTCGCCGACGAGCCGGCTGCGCTCGTCTGGGCCGCCAACTTCGGCGCCCTCGAGTGGCACCCGTGGACGTCGCGGACCAGCGCCCCGCACGAGCCGACGTACGCCCTCATCGACCTCGACCCCGGCACCTCGACGAGCTGGGACGACCTGCTGGTGCTGGCGCGGCTGCACCGCACGGCGCTGGACCACCTGGGCGTCACGGCGCGGGCGAAGGTGACCGGCCGGCGCGGCATCCAGGTCTGGGTGCCGGTGGTGGAGGGCTACACCTTCGAGGACACCCGGGCCTGGGTCGAGAAGCTGTCGCGCACCGTCGGCAAGGTCGTGCCGGAGCTCGTCAGCTGGAAGTGGGAGGTGCGGGCGCGCAAGGGCCTCGCGCGGCTCGACTACACCCAGAACGCCATCAACAAGACCCTCGTCGCGCCGTACTCGCCGCGGCCGGGGCCGGAGGCACCGGTTTCGGTCCCGATCGCGTGGGACGAGCTCGACGACCCGGACCTGCGCCCGGACCGCTGGACGATCCGCACGGTCCTGGACCGGGTGTCCGAGCGCGGGGACCCGTTCCGTGCGCTCCTCGGCGCGGCCCAGGAGCTGCCCGAGATCAGCTGACGGGGCCCGTGCCGTACGCGGGAGAGGGGCCAGGCAGGTCGACCTCGCCCGTGATCCGGGTGACCGCGTCGCCGGAGACCCACAGCCGCTCCCCCTCGGACTGGAGCCCGACGCGACCCTCCCGGCCGATCGCGCTGCCCTGGCGCGCCGTGTAGGACCCCGGCAGCGCTCCCGCGGCCATCAGCCACTGGGCCAGGCCCGCGTTGGCGCTGCCGGTGACCGGGTCCTCGACGAAGTCGCGACCGTCGGCGAAGAAGGCGCGCACCTCCACGTCGGCCCCCAGGTCGGCGGCCTCGCCGGCCTCCCAGCGCCCGAGCACCGTGACCTTGAGGTCGGTGAAGGCGGCGACGTCGGGCACCACGTCGAGGACGGCCCGCGCCGTGCCAAGGTCGACGCCGACCCAGCCCGGGCCGTTGTCGATCCACGCCATGTCGCGCACGGCAGCCTCGTCGAGGGCGAGACCGGCCAGCACCCGCGCCCGGAGGTCGTCCTCGACGGGCCCGGAGCGGCGCAGCGGCGGCGCCGCGAAGCCCAGCCGCGGCGCACGACGTACCTCGACGAGGCCGGCGCCGCACTCCTGCACGAGCACGTCCCCGCGCGGCACCCCGCCGGCCTCGAGCCAGGCGTGGGCACTGCCGAGCGTCGGGTGCCCGGCGAAGGGCAGCTCGCCGGCCGGTGTCCAGATCCGCACCCGGTAGTCGGCGCGCGCGTCGGTGGGCGCGCACAGGAACGTCGTCTCGGACAGGTTGGTCCACCGGGCGAACCGCGCCATCTCCTCGTCGCTCACCCCGTCGGCGTCATGCACCACCGCGAGGGGATTGCCGAGCCACGGCTCGGCACTGAACACGTCGACCTGTCGGAAGGGCAGCACGCGAGGAATCCAAGCACGGCTCAGCCGTGCGCCGCCCAGCGCCGGGCCGCCTCGTCGGCGGCGGCCGACATGAGTGCCGCCAGCTCGGGCCGGTCCGGCACGGGGAACGAGACGTAGGCCCCGCGGCCACCGGCGACCGGACGGCCGTAGGCCTTGGCGGCGAGCGAGCCGTCGGGCAGCATCCGGATCGTCAGCGACTGGAGCTCGAACTCCTCGTCACGGCGGGTGTCACGCCACCGCAGCTCCTCGGGAACGACCACGTTGATGGCCAGGGCAGTGACGTCGACCGGGGACTCGTCCACGACACCATCCTGGCAGGGTGTCAGCGCCGGTGGGCGAGGATCTCCAACGCCCGGCGGTATCCGTCGACCCCCTCGCCGGCGACGGTCTCGAGGGCGTGCGGCTCGACCAGCGAGGTGTGGCGGAACGTCTCGGGGCGCTGCTTGGGGTCGGAGATGTGCACCTCGACCAGCGGCGCGGTCAGCTGGGCGCAGGCGTCGTACAGGGCGAGCGAGTAGTGGGTCCAGGCGCCGGCGTTGAGCACGACGGGCACCTCGTCATCGGCCGCGCCGTTGAGCCAGTCGAGCAGCTCGCCCTCGTGGTTGGTCTGGCGCACCTCGACCTCGAGGTCCAGCCCGCGACCCCACTCCACGCACAGGTGGGCCAGCTCGGCGTGCGTGGTGGACCCGTAGATCTCCGGCTGCCGTCGCCCGAGCCGCCCGAGGTTCGGGCCGTTGAGCACCAGGATCCGCGTCACGCCGGCCCGCCGATCGCCGCGTACGCCGCTCGGAGGTCCGCCTCGCCCGGGCCGGCGAGGATCCGCGGCGCGGCGAGGTCGTCGAGCACCACGAACCGCAGCTGCGAGCCCCGCGCCTTCTTGTCGACCCGCATCGCGGCGTGCAGCTCGTCGAAGGACGCCGCGTCGTACGTCGTCGGGAGCCCGAGCCGCGACAGCGCGGTCCGGTGGCGCTCGACGACCGCGGGGTCGAGCGAGCCGGCGCGGGCGGCCAGCTCGGCGACGAAGACGCAGCCGATGGCGACGGCCTCGCCGTGGCGCACGGTGTAGTCGCTGGTGCGCTCGATCGCGTGCGCGAGGGTGTGCCCGTAGTTGAGGACCTCGCGGCCGGGGTGGCCGTCGGCACCGCCGGTCTCGCGCAGGTCGCCGACCACGACGTCCACCTTGACCCGGATCGCCCGCTCGACCAGCTCACGCAGCTCCGCGGAGCCGGCGGTGAGGGCAGCGGGGTCGGTGCGCTCGACGAGGTCGAGGATCTGAGGGTCGGCGATGAAGCCGCACTTCACGACCTCCCCCAGGCCCGCGACCAGCTCGTCGTGCGGCAGGGACTCCAGCAGGGCCAGGTCGCACAGCACCCCGGCCGGCTCGTGGAAGGCACCGACCAGGTTCTTGCCGGCGCCGGTGTTGATGCCGGTCTTGCCCCCCACCGCCGCATCGACCATGGCCAGCAGTGTCGTGGGGACGTGGACGACGCGTACGCCGCGCAGCCAGGTCGCTGCCACGAAGCCGCCCAGGTCGGTGGTGGCTCCTCCCCCGATGGTGACGACGGCGTCGGAGCGGGTGAACCCCGCCTCGCCCAGCGCCTCCCAGCAGTCGGCTGCGACGGGGGCGGTCTTCGCCCGCTCTCCCTCGGGCAGGCCCAGAGCGAGGACGTCGTAGTGCTCGACCAGCGTGTCGACGATCGGGTCGGCGAGCGCGCCCAGCGGACCGGCGTAGAGCACCGCCACCCGCTCGACCGACTCGCCGAGCAGGTGCGGCAGCCGCGCGGACAGCCCGTGACCCACCACGACGTCGTAGGGGGCCGCGCCTGCGACGGACAGGACCGTGTCGCTCATCCGAGCGCCTCCTGGATCTGCGCGGCGACCTCGAGCGGCGTGCGGTCGTCGGTGTCGACGACGTGGGTCGCCACGGCCTCGTAGACCGGGGTGCGCTCGTCGAGCAGAGCCTTGACGCGCGCGCGGACGTTGCCGAGCAGCAGCGGCCGGCCGACGCCGAGGCCCACCCGCTTGACCGCGTCGGACAGACCGACGCGCAGGAAGACCACGGGCACGTCGCGCAGCAGCGCGCGGGTCTCCTCGCGCAGGACCGCGCCCCCGCCGAGGGCGAGCACGCCGTCGTGCTCCGCGAGCGCCGCGGCGACCGCAGCGGCCTCGAGGTCGCGGAAGTGGTCCTCGCCGGACTCGACGAAGATGTCGGCGACCTCGCGTCCGGTGGTGGCGACGATGTCGGCGTCCGTGTCGCGCACCGGCACGCCCCAGGCCTCGCCGAGCAGGCCGGCGACGGTCGTCTTGCCGGCCCCCATCGGACCGACCAGCACCACCCGCGGCGCCATCAGCGGAACCGCAGCGTGTCGAGGTAGGACTCGGCGTTGCGGCGCGTCTCCTGCACGGAGTCGCCGCCGAACTTCTCGACGACCGCGTCGGCGAGCACCAGCGCCACCATCGCCTCCGCGACGATGCCGGCGGCCGGGACCGCGCACACGTCGGAGCGCTGGTGGTGCGCGACCGTCGCCTCCCCGGTCGCGACGTCGACGGTGCGCAGCGCCTTGGGCACGGTCGCGATCGGCTTCATCGCCGCGCGCACGCGGAGGACCTCGCCGGTGGACATGCCGCCCTCGGTGCCGCCGGAGCGGCCCGAGGTGCGCCGCAGCCCGTCGTCCGTCGCCACGATCTCGTCGTGGGCCAGGGACCCCGGCGTGTCCGCGAGCCCGAAGCCGTCGCCGACCTCCACGCCCTTGATCGCCTGGATGCCCATCAGCGCGCCGGCGAGCCGCGCGTCGAGGCGACGGTCCCAGTGGACGTGCGACCCGAGCCCGGGCGGGAGGCCATGCACGACCACCTCGACCACCCCGCCGAGGGTGTCGCCGTCCTTGTGGGCCTGGTCGATGCGAGCGACCATCGCGGCGCTGGCCTCCGGGTCGAGGCACCGCACCTCGTCGGCGTCGAGACGCGCGACGTCGTCGGGCCCCGGTACGACGCCGGCCGGCGCCCGCACGCCGCCGATCGACACCACGTGCGACACGATGCGCGCGCCGACGGCCTGATCGAGGAAGTTGGACGCGACCCGCCCCAGGGCCACGCGTGCCGCGGTCTCGCGGGCGGACGCGCGCTCGAGGATGGGGCGGGCCTCGTCGAAGTCGTACTTCTGCATGCCGACCAGGTCGGCGTGCCCGGGCCGCGGGCGCGTGAGCGGGGCGTTGCGGGCCAGCGCCTCGAGCTCCACCGGGTCCACGGGGTCGGCCGACATCACCTTCTCCCACTTGGGCCACTCGGTGTTGCCGACCTCGATGGCGACGGGGCCGCCCTGGGTCTCGCCGTGGCGCACACCGCCGAGCACGCGGACCTGGTCCTGCTCGAACTTCATCCGCGCGCCGCGGCCGTAGCCGAGCCGGCGCCGGGCCAGCGAGTCGGCCAGGTCGTCGGTCGTCACCCGGACGTGCGCGGGTAGGCCCTCGAGGATCGCCACCAGCGAGGGACCGTGGGACTCGCCTGCTGTCAGCCATCGGAGCATGGCCGAAGTCTCTCAGCCCCAGATGCGCCCGGCGAGCGCAGTCCCCCAGACGAGACCCACCAGCGCACCGAGCACCATGAACGGCCCGAACGGGAACGACCTCTTCATCATCGTCCGATCCCGGCGCACCAGCGCGAGCAGCACCGCGGGCACCGCGAAGGAGACGAAGCCGACCCACAGACCCAGGGCCAGCGCCTCCCAGCCCACCCAGCCCAGGACCAGCCCCACCGGCGCGGCCAGGCGCACGTCGCCGAACCCCATGCCCGCGGAGCGGACGAACCACAGCACCCAGAAGAACGAGCGCGCCACCACCATGCCAAGCAGCGCCCGGACCAGCGCCTCGCGCTCCCCCGTCGCCAGCCCCACCAGCGTGACCACCGCGATCGCCGCGAGGCTCACGGGCACGACGACGACCCGCGGCAGCAGGCGGGTGTGCCAGTCGATGACGGACAGGGCGACGGCCACCGGGACGAGCGGCACCAGCCAGAGCAGTGGCCAGTCGAGCCCGGTGGCGGCACCGAGCAGGGCGCCGCACACCGCGGAGATCGCGGCGCTGCGCCACCGCAGCCCCGGCTGCGCGGCGATGTCGGCGTACGTCCGCTTCGGCGGCTCGTCGCTGTCCGCAGCGGGCTCCGGCTCCGGCACGCGGCCGATCAGCCCGGGCACCAGCAGCCCGCCGAGCGCGGTGAGCACGGCGGCGAGCATCGCCGCGGGGAGGGTGTCGCTCACGCGCGGCTCCGGGAGGCGAGCGCCCGCAGGCCGGCCGAGCGCATCGCCTCCAGCGGCGCCGGGCGACCGGTGAAGAGGTGCAGCTGCAGCGCGGCCTGGTGGACGAGCAGGTCCAGCCCTCCGACGAGGACGCGCTCGCCCGCCGCGGCGGCCAGCGGCGTCGGCCACGGGTCGTAGAGCACGTCGAAGACGACCGGCACCCCCGCGCACCGGGCCACCAGGCTGAAGGTCTGGGCGCCGGCCGGGACGGTGGACACCACGATGTCGGCCACCACGGGAGCGGGGGCGTCGAGCGGCCCCGTGCGCACGTCGACCCCCGCCGGGTGGGCACGCAGCGCGGCCACCGTCTCCGCCGCCCTCGACTCGTCGCGCACCAGCACCTCGATCGAGGTCACTCCGAGGTCGGCCAGCGCCAGTCCCGCCGAGCTCGCCGTGGCACCGCCGCCGAGGACCGCCGCCGAGGCGAGGGGCGCCGACGTGCGCTCGCGGATCGCGGCGGCCGCCCCCGGCAGGTCCGTGTTGTCCCCGACGCGCTCACCCTCGTGCAGGACGAGCGTGTTGACCGCGCCGGCCAGGCGTGCCCGGTCGGTGAGCCGGTCGACCAGCGGCAGGGCCTCGCGCTTCAGGGGCATGGTCAGCGACAGCCCCCGCCACTCCGGTCCCAGCCCGTCGACGAAGTCCCGCAGCCCGCCCGCCGGGACCCGGTGGGCGTCGTACGTCCAGTCCAGCCCCAGCTCGGCGTACGCCGCGCGGTGCAGGACCGGCGACAGCGAGTGGGCGACCGGGTCGCCCAGCACCCCGCAGCGCACGGGTCTCAGCAGGTCTCGGGCGCGTTCTGGCACAGTTCCTCGTCGAACTCGAGGAACTCGTCGTAGGAGTCGGTGAACTTCGTCTCCCCCGTCTCGAGATCCACCGTGACCCAGAACAGCCAGGGCCCCTCCGCCGGGTTCGCCGCGGCGTCGATCGCCTGCTCCCCCGGCGCCTCGATCGGCGTCGGCGGCAGGCCCGGGCGCGTGTAGGTGTTGTAGGGCGTGTCCTGCTGGAGCTGCTCGGAGGTGAGCCCGACGCCCAGGTCCTGGTTGAGCCCGTAGTTCACCGACGCGTCGATCTGCAGCAGGCCGTTGGTGATCCCGTTGTCGGGGTTGTCGAGGCGGTTGTAGATGGCGCGGGAGATCTTGTACATGTCCTCGCCCCGGCCCTCGGCCTCCACCAGCGAGGCGATGATCATCAGCTCGGCGGGCGTGCGACCGAGCTCGGCCGCCCTCTCCTCCAGGCCGGCCTCCTCGGCGGCCTGCCGCCACCGGTCGACCATCATCTTGAGGATGCCGACGGGCTTCATGCCCGGCTTGATCTCGTAGGTGGCCGGGAAGAGGTAGCCCTCGGCGTTGCCCTCGGCGTAGTCGGGCAGACCCAGCTTGTCCGGCTGGTCCAGGGCGCGGTTCCAGGCGGCCTCGGGGAAGTCGGTGTTCTCGGCCAGCGTCGCCACGATGTCGACGAGGCGGAGTCCCTCGGGGATGGTCACCGTCGGGAAGCCGATGAGGTTCGCGGGGTCGACCAGCACCTCGCGCGCGTCGGCGGCCCTCATCTGCTTCTGGAGCTCGTAGGCGCCGACCTGGATGCCGGTGCAGTCCTCCTGGCAGGCGTCGATGAAGGCCTGCACGGACTTGGTGACGCCCTCGGCCTTGAGGTTGCGGCCGATCTGGGCCGTCGTGTCGCCCTCGTTGACGGTGAACTCGACCGAGCCGGTGCCGGGGCCCGGGTAGTCGTCCGGACCCTGGAACTGCTCGGAGACCCAGGACACGCCCTGGGTCAGCGCGACGTAGAAGCCGCCGAGGAGCACGGCCAGCGCCACGAGCACGGCGAGGCAGCCCTTCGACCCGCGGCCCTTGCGCCGCTTGCCCCCGGGCACGTACTCGTAGGCCTCGTCCCGCTCGACTCCCGCGTCGGGAGCCGCCACGTCGGGCCGGCCCTCGTGCTCACTCATCTGTCACCTCGACGATCTCTCCCGGTGCCTGTCCGCTCGACCGCTCCGTGTCGAGGGCAGTCTGCAGGATCAGCACAGCGGCGGCCTGGTCCACCACGGCGCGTCGCTTGGCACCGTGGCGGCCCTGCTCGCGCAGGATCGACTCGGCCGACACCGTGGTCAGTCGCTCATCACACATCCTGACGGGCACGGGTGCAACCCGGCGCGCCAGCCGTCCCGCCAGCTGCCGCGCCTTCGCGGCGGCGGGACCCTCCGAGCCGTCGAGCGATCGCGGCAGCCCGACGACCACCTCGACCGCCCCGAGCTCGGCGACGAGCTGCGCGAGACGGCGTACGTCGCCGCCACCGCGCCGCACCGTCTCCACCGGGGTGGCGAGGAAACCCGACGGGTCGCTGCTCGCGACGCCGATCCGGGCGTCCCCCGGGTCGACGCCCAGCCGCACTCCGGGCCGCACGCTCAGCCCTGGCCCGCTCGACCGGCGACCTCGCTGGCCACCAGGTCCAGCGCCTCGTCGATGCGCGAGGCATCCGTGCCGCCGCCCTGGGCCACGTCGTCCTTGCCGCCGCCCTTGCCGCCCAGCAGCGGCCCGACGGCGCGCACCAGCTCGCCGGCCGACAGGCCGCGGGCACGCGCCTCGTCGTTGGTCGCGGCGACGACGGAGACCTTGCCGGCAGCATAGCCGATGATCACCACGACGCCCGGCTCGCCCTGCGGCAGCCGGCCCCGCACGTCCATCGCGAGGTTGCGCACGTCGCCGGCGGCCGCGCCGTCGGCCCGGTGCGCCACGACCTTGACCGAGCCGATCTGCATCGCCCCGGCCGCCAGCTCGGCGCTCGCGCCGAGCAGCTGCGCCAGGCGGGCCTTCTCGAGCTCCTTCTCCGCCGAGCGCAGGCGCTCGGTCAGGGCCTGGACGCGGCTGACCAGGTCGTCGGGCTGCGTCTTGAGCAGGCCGGTCAGCTGCGCGACGACGTCGCGCTCGCGGGCGAGGTAGCCGAACCCCTCCACGCCGGTGAGCGCCTCGATGCGCCGGTTGCCCGAGCCGACGCTGGTCTCGCCGGTGACCACGACGGTGCCGATCTGCGAGGAGTGGTCGACGTGCGTGCCGCCGCAGAGCTCGCGCGACCAGGGGCCGCCGATCTCGACGACGCGCACCTTGGTGTTGTCGTAGGTCTCGCCGAACAGAGCGATCGCGCCCCACTCCTTGGCCTGCTCCAGCGTCATGTAGTCCCACGAGACCGGGAGGTCGGCGCGCAGCGCCTGCTGCGAGACGAGCTCGATGTCGCGGACCTGCTCGGGGCTCAGCGCCTGGGTCCAGCCGAAGTCGAGGCGGAGGTAGCCGGGCCGGTTGTAGGACCCGGACTGCAGCGCGGTCGGGCCGAGCACCTCGCGCAGCGCGGCGTGGACGACGTGAGTGCCCGAGTGGGCCTGGCGGGCGCCGATGCGCCACTCGGGGTCGACCCGGGCGTGCACCTCGCGGGCGGGGTCGAGCTCGCCCTCCAGGACGCGCACCTGGTGCACGACGAGGCCCTTGATCGGGCGCTGGACGTCGAGCACCTCGAGCCGGCCGCCGTCGAAGACGATGGTGCCGGCGTCGGCCACCTGGCCGCCGGACTCGGCGTAGAACGGGGTGCGGTCGAGCACCAGCTCGCCGATCTCGCCCTCCGCGAGCCGGGGCACGGTTGCGCCGCCGCTGAGCAGCGCCAGCGGGCGGGACTCGGTCTCCAGCGTCTCGTAGGCCAACCACTCGGTCGGCCCGTGCTCGTCGAAGATCCCGCGGTAGACCGCGGTGTCGCCGTGCGCGCCCTTCTTGGCACGGGCGTCGGCCTTGGCGCGCTCGCGCTGCTCGGCCATCAGGCCGCGGAAGCCCTGCTCGTCGACCGCGAGGCCCTGCTCGGCGGCCATCTCCAGGGTGAGGTCGATCGGGAAGCCGTAGGTGTCGTGCAGCGCGAAGGCGCGCTCACCCGACAGCGTCGAACCGCCCGACCTCTTCACCTCGCCGGCGGCGAGGTCGAAGATCTGCGTGCCGGCCTGCAGCGTCTTGCGGAAGGCGTCCTCCTCGGCGAAGGCGACCTGCGAGATGCGCGGCCAGTCGGTGAGGAGGTTGTCGTAGGTCTCGCCCATCTTGTCGCGCGAGACCGGCATCAGCTCGGGCAGCACGCGGTCCTCGCAGCCGAGCAGCCGCATCGACCGCACGGCACGGCGCAGCAGGCGGCGCAGCACGTAGCCGCGACCGTCGTTGCCGGGGGTGACGCCGTCACCGATGAGCATCATCGAGGAGCGGACGTGGTCGGCGACGACGCGGAAGCGGACGTCGTCGTCGGCCGAGCCGCTGCCGTAGCGCTTGCCGGTGAGCTCCTCGGCCTTGGCGATCACCGGGTGGACCACGTCGATCTCGTACATGTTCTGCTTGCCCTGCAGCAGCAGCGCGACGCGGTCCAGGCCCATGCCGGTGTCGATGTTCTTCTTCGGCAGGGAGCCGGCGATGTCGAAGTCGGACTTGGAGCGCACGGCGCTCAGCTCGTCCTGCATGAACACGAGGTTCCAGATCTCCAGCAGCCGGTCCTCCAGCTCGACCGGCATGTCGGGACCGAGGGTGGCGGGGTCGAAGTCGGGACCCCACTCGGGACCGCGGTCGTAGAGGATCTCCGAGCACGGCCCGCCGGGTCCGGGGACACCCATCGACCAGTAGTTCTCCTTCGGCCCCAGCTGCACGATGCGCTCGCGCGGCAGCCCGGTGGCCTGCATCCAGTAGCCGATGGCCTCCTCGTCGCCCACCAGCACCGACGGGTAGAGCCGCGACGCGTCGAGGCCGTAGCCGCCGTCGGCGACCGGCTTGGTGATCAGGTCCCACGCCAGCTCGATCGCGCCCTGCTTGAAGTAGTCGCCGAAGGAGAAGTTGCCGCACATCTCGAAGAACGTGCCGTGCCGGGTGGTCCGCCCGACGTCCTCGATGTCGGGAGTGCGCACGCACTTCTGGATGCTGGTCGCCCGGTCGAACGGCGGCGTCTCCTGGCCCAGGAAGTAGGGCTTGAAGGGCACCATGCCGGCCGGCACGAAGAGCAGGTTGGGGTCGTCGGCGAGCAGCGAGGCGGAGGGCACCACGGCGTGTCCGGCGGCCTTGAAGTGTGCGAGGAAGCGGCGGCGGATCTCGGCGGTGTCCATCAGCGGGGGTCCTCCTGCTGCTCGGTGGTTCGGCTCGGGCTGCTGGTCAGCTCGGCACGTGCGGGTGGTCTGAGGCCGAGCTGCTCACGCAGCTCGGCCTCGCGCTCGGTGCGGCCCTGCTGGACCTCCTCGGCGAAGAGTCGGGCGCCGGCCTGCCACCCCCGCAGCCGGTCGCGCAGACCGTCGGGGGTCAGGCTCTCGGCGACGCGGCGGGCCCGGGCGGCGGCGTACACCCCGACCCCCGCCCCGGCGACGAACCAGAGTGGGCGACCCATCAGGCGACGTCCTCCCCGGCACCTCGTACGTCGGCACCCCGTACGTCGGCGGCCCGTACGTCGGCGCGCTCGCGCGAGCGGTACTCGCGCAGGGCCTGCTTCATCTCCGCGCGTCGGTCGCGACCGGCGCGGCGGGTCTGCTGGCGCACCTCGAACCGGATGCGGTTGCGGCTATCGGGCGACAGGGCGCGACGCAGCCCGTGGCTCCACGCAGCCGCCTTGACCACGCTCTCGCGAGCCAGGAGGTCGACGAACAGGCGACCGTCCACGGGCGCGGCCACGGGTTCAGGCGCGGGATCGGCCAGCCGGTCGGCCGGATCGAGGTGGGTGATGACGTAGGCGTCGGCGTCCTCCGTCGCGGACGACACCGGCGACGGGGCACGGGGCGCGTCCGCGGCGGGAGCCGCGAGGGCGTCGAGGCGCCCCGCGAGGGTGACCGACAGCGCCTCCGCGCGGGCCGCGCGCCGGCGTGCACGCTGGGCGAGCACGAGCGCCACGAGCGCCAGCACCACCGCGGCGGCGGCCGTCGCGCCCAGCCACACCTGCTCCGTCGTCACCGGGACACCCTATAGGCGCGCGACCATGCGCTCAGCCGCGCCCGCGCACGATGCGGCGCACCCGCTCCCAGCGCTCCTTGACGGCTGCCTCGGCGCCGAGCGAGGTCGGTCGGTAGTAGGTCGCGTCGAGGAGCTCGTCGGGGGCGTACTGCTGCTCGGCGATGCCGTAGGGGGCGTCGTGGCTGTAGACGTAGGGCGTGGGCGCGCCGGAGTTGTGGCCCAGCTTCGCGGCGCCGGCGTAGTGGCCGTCGCGAAGGTGGGGCGGGACCGCGCCGATCCGGCCCGCCCGCACGTCGGCCTGAGCGGCGTCGATCGCCGTGATGACCGCGTTGGACTTGGCCGCCACGGCCAGCGCGATGGTGGCCTGGGCGAGGTTGAGCCGTGCCTCCGGCATCCCGATGAGCTGGACCGCCTGCGCGGCCGCGACGGCGGTCTGCAGGGCGGTGGGGTCGGCCAGGCCGATGTCCTCGCTGGCGCTGATCACCAGCCGGCGGGCGATGAAGCGGGGGTCCTCCCCCGCCTCGATCATCCGCGCGAGGTAGTGCAGCGCGGCGTCCACGTCGGAGCCGCGGATCGACTTGATGAAGGCCGAGATCACGTCGTAGTGCTGGTCGCCCTGGCGGTCGTAGCGCACGGCTGCCACGTCGACCGCGGTCTCCGCCGTGGCGAGGTCGATGGCGTCCAGCCCGTTGCTGGCCGCGGCACCTGCAGCCGCCTCGAGGTAGGTCAGCGCCCGACGGGCGTCACCGCCGGCGAGGCGTACGAGGTGGGCGCGGGCGTCGTCGTCGAGCCGCGTGGCACCGCCCAGGCCGCGCTCGTCGGCCAGCGCCTGGTCGATCACCTCGCCGATGTCGTCGTCGGTGAGCGACTGCAGGCGCAGCAGGAGGCTGCGGGACATCAGCGGGCTGATCACCGAGAAGAACGGGTTCTCGGTGGTCGCCGCGATCAGGGTCACCCAGCGGTTCTCCACACCGGGCAGCAGCGCGTCCTGCTGCGCCTTGGTGAAGCGGTGCACCTCGTCGACGAACAGCACCGTCTCCTGACCACCCCGGGCGAGCTCGGCGCGGGCACCGTCGATCGCGGCGCGGACCTCCTTGACGCCGGCCGCGACGGCGGAGACCTCGACGAAGCGCCGTCGGGTCTGCTGGCTGACGATCGCGGCGATCGTCGTCTTGCCGGTGCCGGGCGGACCCCAGAGCAGGAGCGACATCGACTGGTCGCCCTCGATGAGGCGTCGCAGCGGGGACCCGGCGGCGCGCAGCTGCTGCTGACCGACCAGCTCGTCGATGGTGCGCGGACGCATCCGCACCGCCAGCGGCGCCGAGGCGTGCGTGTTGGCGCCCAGCGACCCCGCTCCCGGGGTCGCGCCGCCCTGGGGCGCGATCCCGGGCGCGGACGGTTCCGCGCCCGGGATCTCGAACAAGCCGTCCACGTCGGAAGTATCCCCCGCCAGCCGCGGAGGTCCGCTCACACCCCGGTGGTCTGCTTGGTGCGCAGGTCGTACCAGGTGTTCTCGTAGCCCGGGATGGTCAACTGGGTGTTGGTGGGCGTGGCGCCCGGGACGGGGCTCCCCTGGTCGTCGACACCGAGCAGCTCGGTCGTCACCGGAGTGGCCGGGTGCTCGCCCAGCTCGCCGGCGAAGTGGCAGGCGACCTTGTGGCGCTTGCCGATCTGCAGCAGCGGCGGCTCGACCTTGGCGCAGATCTCCTGCGCGAACTGGCAGCGGGTGCGGAACCGGCACCCCGACGGGGGGTTGATCGGGCTCGGCACGTCGCCCTCGAGGCGGATGCGCTCGCGACGACCCCCGACCGCCGCCTGCTTCACGTCGGGCACCGCGGACAGCAGCGCCTGGGTGTAGGGGTGGTGCGGGCGGGAGTAGATCGTCTCGCGGTCGCCGATCTCCACGATCTTGCCGAGGTACATCACCGCGACCTCGGGGCAGAAGTGGCGGACGATGGCCAGGTCGTGGGCGATGAAGAGGAACGCCACGTCGAACTCGCGCTGGATGTCCTGGAGCAGGTTGACGACCTGCGCCTGGATGGACACGTCGAGGGCCGAGACCGGCTCGTCGGCCACCAGCACCTTCGGGTTCAGGGTGAGGGCGCGAGCGATGCCGATGCGCTGGCGCTGGCCGCCGGAGAACTCGTTGGGGTAGCGGTTGTAGTGCTCGGGGTTGAGACCGACGATCTCGAGGAGCTCCTGCACGCGCGGCAGCACCTTGTTCTTGGGCACGATGTTGTGCACCTCGAGCGGCGCGCCGACGATCGCGCCGACGGTGTGGCGCGGGTTGAGCGAGGTGTAGGGGTCCTGGAAGATCATCTGCACGTCGCGGCGCAGCGGCTTCATCTCACGGTTGGACAGCTTGGCCAGGTCGTGCCCGTCGAACATCATCGAGCCGCCGGTCGGCTTGTAGAGCCGGGTGATCAGGCGACCGGTGGTCGACTTGCCACAGCCGGACTCCCCGACCAGGCCCAGCGAACCGCCCTTGGGCACCTCGAACGAGATGCCGTCGACCGCCTGGACGTGACCGATCGTGCGCCGCACGAGCCCGGTGGACCGCACCGGGAAGTACATCTTGAGGTTGTCCACGGTCAGGACGGCCGGGGCCTCGGGGTCGAGCTCGCTCGCCGTGTGCCCGTGCTCGGCGACCGTGGCGAAGTCGAGGTCCTCGACTCCGGCCTCGTGCTGACCGTAGGCGTCGCTGGCCTCCTGGGTCAGGCGCCGGTCCCCCGTCTCGGCGGCGTTGGCGCCCACCTCGGTCGGCTGGGTGAGCGCCTCGGCGTTGGGGTCCTGGGTCATCGGGTCTCCTCGAGGAGCTCGGGGGCGATCTCGGGCAGCACCTCGGTCCGGTACACCGCGGACGGGTCCGCGATGTGGCAGCGCTTGAGGTGGCCGGGACCGGTCGCGGGGGTCAGGGCCGGCAGCTCGGTGACGCAGAGGTCGCCGGGAACCTTGTCGGAGTGCACGCACCGCGGGTGGAACGGGCAGCCCGTCGGCGGGTTCAGCAGGCTCGGCGGGTTGCCGGGGATGGGGATGAGGCGCGCGTCGGTGGACGCGGTGACGTCGGGGATGCTCGAGAGCAGGCCCCACGTGTACGGCATCTCCGGCGAGGTCAAGATCTGCTTGGTCGTGCCGTACTCGACGCAGCGCCCGGCGTACATCACGAGCACGTCGTCGGCCATCTCGGCGATGACGCCGAGGTCGTGGGTGATGATGATGACGGCGGAGTTGAACTCGCGCTGCAGGTCCTGCAGGAGGTCGAGGATCTGCGCCTGGACCGTCACGTCGAGCGCGGTCGTGGGCTCGTCAGCGATCAGCAGCGACGGGTCGTTGACCAGTCCCATCGCGATCATCGCGCGCTGGCGCATGCCGCCGGAGAACTGGTGCGGGAAGTCGTCCACCCGGCGGTCGGGCTGCGGGATGCCGACACGGTCGAGCATCTCGATGGCCTTGCGGCGGGCGTCGCGCTTGGAGGCACCGGAGTGGTGGACGAGGTAGGCCTCCTCCAGCTGCGCGCCGATCTTGTAGAACGGGTGCAGCGCGGCGAGGGCGTCTTGGAAGATCATCGCCATCGAGTTGCCGCGCAGGCTGCGCATGCGTGCCTCGCTCAGCCCGACGACCTCGGTGCCGCCCACGCGGATCGATCCGGAGATCTGGGCCGACTTCGGGTCGTGCAGGCCCATCACGGCCATGCTGGACACGGACTTGCCCGACCCGGACTCGCCCACGATGCCCAGGGTCTTGCCCTTCTCCACCGAGTAGGACAGTCCCTTGACGGCGGTGAGGGGGCCGTCCTCGGTCGGGAAGGTCACCTGCAGGTCCTCGACCTGCAGGTAGGGACCGTCGACGACCTCCGCCGCGGTGGCAGCCGACTGGGTCACGGGAACACTGGTCACGAAAGCCTCACCCTCGGGTCGAGCACGCTGTAGACGATGTCCACGAGCAGGTTGGAGATGATCAGGATCACCGCGCTGAAGATCGCGGTCGCCTGGACCACGGGCAGGTCCATGCCCTGCACGGCCTGCAGGCTCCACCAGCCGATGCCCTGGATCTCGAAGATCCGCTCGGTGAAGATCGTGCCGGCCAGAAGGGTGCCGAAGTCGATGCCGAAGATGGTGACGACCGGCACCAGGGCGGCACGCAGACCGTGCTTGTAGACGATCGTACGCGACGGCAGGCCCTTGGCCTTGGCGGTGCGGATGTAGTCCTCGCTCAGCGCCTCGACCATGGCGCCGCGGGTGAATCGCGTGTACTGCGTGCAGCCGAAGATGCCGAGCGCGACCCAGGCGAGGAAGAGCCCACTGAACCAGGCCCACGGCCCCTCCGTGATCGGTGAGAAGTACCCGGTGTTGCTGAAGAGGGGGATCTCGAACGTGACGGTGAGGTAGAGCCAGGTCAGCAGGGCGAAGAGGTAGTAGGGGATCGAGCTGATGAACAGGAAGCTCGAGACCAAGGCCTTGTCGGCCACGGAGCCGCGGCGCCGCGCGGCGGCGACCCCGATCGGGATCCCGAAGAGGAGGTAGAGGAACGCGCCGCCGATGGCCACGGAGAAGGTCGCCGGCACCCGCGAGAGCAGCTCCTCCTTGACCGGCTCCTTGGTGCGGAAGCTGACCCCGAGGCACGGTGCGCTGCACTCGTAGTCGTTGGAGGCGATGGTGAGGGTGCGCCCGACGAACACGCCCTTGACGAACTTGGCGTACTCCTCGTGGACCGGGTTGTTGTAGCCCAGCGTCTTCTCGTAGATCTCGATCTTGTTGCCGCAGCGGTTGCTGGTCTCGCGGTCACAGATCGGCTGGGCAGGACTCGACGGGCCGTACCAGAACAGCAGGAAGATCGCCATCGAGACCAAGGTCACGACGAGGACTCCCGAGATCAGCCGCTTGACGACATAGGCGAACATCGCAGGTCACTTCCGGGATGGTGGATGAGTCGGACCCTGGGGCGAGAAGCTTACTGGGGCCGGGCTGGCGAGTGGGGGCCCTCGTGTCGCGAGGGCCCCCACCCGTCAGTACTGCTGGGGAGCTACGTGGTGCTCAGGAACGAGCGAGCACCGGGATCACTGCATGACGTAGAGATCCTTGTAGTTCGGCGCGCCGATGGATCCGTCGCCGGTCGGGTTGCCGATCTTGGAGCCGAACACGAACAGGTCGTTGCGGAACGCGGTCGGGATGATCGGGAAGTACTCCGTCATGATCTTCTCGTCCAGCGCGCCCCAGGCGTCCGGCTGCTCCTCGAGCGGGAGCGTGGAGATGGCGTCCATCTCCTCGTCGATCTCCGGCTCGGAGAACCCGGCGGTGTTGTACACCGCACCGGTCTTGAGCAGGGCCGGGATCATGGTGGAGCCCGACGGCCAGTCCGAGCACCAGTTCACCAGACGCAGGTTGAGCTGCTTGTTGACCTTGCTGTCCGGGTCGAAGAAGACGTTGTACGGCGACTCCTGGACCGGGATGGCCTTCACGGAGAAGCCAGCGGCCTCGAAGCCCTTGGTGACCTGGTCCTGCACGTCGACGGCCAGCGGGTCGACCTCGTAGTAGACCATGGTGATCGGGTACGGCTTGTCGCCGTAGCCGGCCTCCGTGAGGAGCTCCTTGGCCTTCTCCGGGTCGTAGGTGATCTGCTCACCGTCGACCTGGAAGTCCCGCTTGCCCGCCATGCCGGGAGGCATGACCGAGTTGGCCGGGATGCGCGTCACGCCGGGGACCTCGCCGCCGGCGATCCACGCGTCCTCGTAGGGGTAGGCGTAGGCCAGGGCCTTGCGGACGTTGATGTCGTCGATCTTCTCGTAGTCCGGCGTCAGCGTGGACACGCACTGCGAGGTCTGCTGGACGAGCCGCTCGCCGAGCTGGCTGTTGGCGTCGTTGTAGTTGCCCGAGCCCAGCGAGGTGGCGACGGCGGTCTGGCTGTCGGAGTTGTCCGAGAGCATGATCTCGTCGACCTTGGCCTGGTCCTGGTTGAACTTGAACACGAAGCCGTCGGCGTACTGGTGACGGGCCGGGTCGGAGTCAGCGGACCACTGGTCGTTCTTGACGAGGACGAGCTCCTCGTTGGGCTTGTAGCTCTCGATCTTGTAAGGGCCGTTGGCCAGCGGCTTCTGGCCGTAGTTCGGCGGCTTGGAGGCGTTGCCGAGCGGGGCCGGGCCCATCGCCATGAAGGCGCCCCAGTAGTCCATGTCCGGGAACGGGGTGGACATCTTGATGGTGATGTCCTGGCCGTCGACCGTGACGCCGTCCCACTTCTCGCAGTTGGGGTCCTTGCCGGTGTAGGGGCCCTCGTACTCCTCGGCGCCGGCGAAGTAGTGCTTGGAGTACTCGGTGCCCGGGCCGGACGGGAAGGCCTCGGAGTCGAGCGAGCGGCAGATGCCGAACGCGACCTCTTCGGCGGTGACGGGCTTGCCGTCCTCCCACGTGGCGTCGTCACGAATGGTGAAGGTCCACTCGGTGTAGTCCTCGTTGGGCGTGCCGAGGTCGGTGGCGAGGTCCGGCACCAGCACGGGCTGGCCGTTCTCGTCACGGGCGTACTGGGTCAGCGAGCGGCTCGTGAGCGCCTGCTGGATCGAGTTGCCCGTCACCGACCAGCCACCGGTCGGGTCGAGGGTGTCGGGACCCGGGTCGCCGGGGAGGTACACCGTGATGGTGCCGCCGGTGCTGGCGCCCTCGATCTCAGGAGCCGGGCCCTGACGCTCCGCGTCCTTGGTCCCTCCCCCCTGCTCACCGAACTCACGTTCCGTGCCTTCGCCGCCGTTGCCACCGTCGTCCGACGAACCGCCGCCACAGGCAGCGAGCGTCAGAAGAGCGGCACCAGCGACGAGCGCGAGCGGCTTGTTCCGCTTCATGCTGTCCAGCCTTTCCTTTTTGTTCTCACCGAGGACGGCGTCTCCGGCGACGTGCGTGGGACCGTGACGCCTCAGCGTCGCGTCTTGGGGTCGAGGGCGTCGCGGATCGCGTCGCCCAGGAGGTTGAGGGAGAGCACCAGCGCGACGACGCCGACCATCGGCTGCCACAGGTACTGCGGGTAGTCGCGGAAGTAGACCGGCGACGCGGCGTCGAGGATCATCTGGCCCCACGACACGCCGTCGGTCACGCCGATGCCGAGGAACGCCAGACCCGCCTCGAGGGCGACGAAGGCCGGCAGCATCAGCGAGATGCTGATGATGATCGGCGCGGCCAGGTTGGGCAGCAGCTCCTTGAACAGGATGCGCCGGGTCGGCATGCCCATCACGCGCGCCGCCTGCACGAACTCCCGCTCGCGCAGCGAGAGGACCTCACCGCGGATCAGTCGTGCCGTGCCCATCCACCCGAACAGCGCCAGGACGCAGATCAGGCTGATCTTCTGGATGGTGCCGTAGTTGTCGGAGGTGTTGAACCGCTCGTTGAGGATCGGCGCCAGCGTCAGCGCGGCCAGCAGGAACGGGATCGTGAGGAACATGTCGATGAAGAACGACAGCACCTTGTCGACCGCACCGCCGAGGAACCCGCTGAGCAGACCGACCACGACGCCCACCACCGACGCGAAGACGGCCGCGACCGTGGCGATCAGGAGGGAGACGCGGCAGCCGTGGAGCCAGTAGGCCAGGTTGTCCTGCCCGGTCCGGGGGGCCACGCCCATCGGGTGCTCCCACGTGAAGGGCCCGTTGGGCGGCCCCATCTCCGGCTTGGGCAGGCCGTTGTTGAGCCCGTCGACCCGCTCGCTGGCCAGCGGCGTGTCGAGGCTGACCCCGAAGAGGCTCGAGATCGGACCCGCGAAGACGGCGCAGATGATGAAGAAGAGCACGACCAGCGCGCAGACCACCGCGATCTTGTCGCGGGCCAGGCGCCCGAGCGCGATGCGCATCGGCGACTTGCCCGCGATCTCCTTGGCCTGCTGGCTCGTGGGATCCTGCGGGTCCGGCTCGGTGCTCAGCGAGCCGAGCGTCTCCGGGCCTGCGGTCTGTGCCGACATGCTCTCCCCATCTGGGTTCGGGACCTGTCCGGCGCGGTCCCGGGGTGTCCCCGGGGGCCTGCGCCGAGACGGGACTCTATGTGACCCGCGACGCAGGGACGATCACTGGCGCGTAACGATCCAGTTACGACCCATTCACCCGACAGCCCTGCCGAACCTCCCGGCGATCAGTCGGCGGACGGCACTTCCTCCGCGGGCCGGGCGTCCACACCGGCTTCCTTGCGCTGCTCCGCGGTGATCGGCGCAGGGGCCGCCGTGAGCGGGTCGTAGCCGCCGCCGGACTTGGGGAAGGCGATGACGTCGCGGATCGAGTCGGTGCCGGCCAGCAGCGCGACGATGCGGTCCATCCCGACCGCGATCCCGCCGTGCGGGGGCGCGCCGTACTTGAAGGCGTCGAGCAGGAAGCCGAACTTCTCCTGCGCCTCCTCCTCGCCCAGGCCCATCACCGCGAAGACGCGCTTCTGGATGTCGCCGCGGTGGATACGGATGGACCCGCCGCCGAGCTCGTTGCCGTTGCAGACGATGTCGTAGGCGTAGGCCAGCGCGCTGCCCGGGTCGGTGTCGAAGGTGTCGAGGAATTCGGCCTTGGGGCTGGTGAAGGCGTGGTGCACCGCCGTCCAGGCGCCGGCGCCCACGGCGACGTCACCGCTGGCGACGGCGTCGGAGCTCGGCTCGAACAGGGGCGCGTCGACGACCCAGGTGAAGGCGAACTGCGAGTCGTCGAGCATGCCGCCGCGACGGCCGATCTCCAGGCGGGCGGCACCGAGCAGAGCGCGGCTGCTCTTGACCGCACCGGCGGCGAAGAAGACGCAGTCGCCGGGCGACGCGCCGACGTGGGCGACGAGGCCCTCGCGCTCGCTCTCGCTCAGGTTCTTCGCGACCGGACCGCCGAGCTCGCCGTCCTCACCGATGGTGACGTACGCCAGGCCCTTGGCGCCGCGCTGCTTGGCCCAGTCCTGCCACGCGTCGAACTGCCGGCGCGGCTGGCTGCCGCCGCCGGGCATGACGACGGCACCGACGTAGGCGGCGTTCTCCGGCGAGAACACCCGGAACGGGGTGTCCTTGAAGTAGTCGGTGCAGTCGACCAGCTCGAGGCCCATGCGCAGGTCGGGCTTGTCCGAGCCGTAGCGCGCCATCGCCTCGGCGTACGTCATCCGCGGGATCGGTCGCGGGATCGTGTGGCCGGCCTGCGCCCACATCGCCTCGAGCACGTCCTCCATCAGCTCGATCACGTCCTCCTGGTCCACGAAGCTCATCTCGATGTCGAGCTGGGTGAACTCCGGCTGGCGGTCGGCGCGGAAGTCCTCGTCGCGGTAGCAGCGCGCGATCTGGTAGTAGCGCTCCATGCCGCCGACCATCAGCAGCTGCTTGAACAGCTGCGGGCTCTGCGGCAGGGCGTACCAGCTGCCCGGCGCCAGGCGCGCGGGCACGAGGAAGTCGCGCGCGCCCTCGGGGGTCGACCGGGTGAGGGTCGGCGTCTCCACCTCGACGAAGCCGCGCTCGTCGAGAACGTCGCGAGCCGCCTTGTTGACCTTCGAGCGCAGGCGCAGCGCCGCGTTGGGGCCGGAGCGGCGCAGGTCGAGGTAGCGGTGCTTGAGGCGCGCCTCCTCGCCGACCTCGCCGCCCTTGTGACCGGAGGCGTCGTCGATCGGGAACGGCAGCGGGTCGGAGGTGGACAGCACCTCGACCTCGCTGGCCACGACCTCGATCGCGCCGGTGGCCAGGTTGGGGTTCTCGTTGCCCTCCTTGCGAGCGACCACCTCGCCGGTCACCTTGAGGCAGAACTCGCTGCGGAGGCTGTGCGCGACCTCCTCGTCGCGCACGACGACCTGGACGACGCCGCTGGCCTCGCGGAGGTCGAGGAACGCCACGCCACCGTGATCGCGCCGCCGCGCCACCCACCCGGCGAGGGTGACGGTCTGGCCGACGTGCTCGACGCGCAGGGCGCCGGCGTCATGGGTGCGGATCACTGGTTCTCCTTGGGGTAGCTGCTGATGGTGCCGGGCCGGAGGTCGGCCGCGGGCGGGGTCCACGTCTGGGGGTCGGCGTCGAGCTGCTCGCCACTGCGGATGTCCTTGACCTGGTGGCGGACCGCTCCGGTGCTGGAGTCGGCCTGGACGAACCAGACGTAGGGGATGCCGCGCCGTTCGGCGAAGCGGATCTGCTTGCCGAACTTGGCCGGTGCGGGGGCGACCTCGCAAGCGATTTCCCGGTCCCGGAGGGCGGCGGCGACCTGGGTGCTCGCGGCGCGGTCCTCCTCGGTGTTGAGGGCGACCAGCACGACGCTCGGCACCGGGCGGCTGCCGGCGAGCACGCCGTCGGCCAGGAGCGGGAGCAGCGTGCGGGAGACCCCGAACGAGACCCCGACGCCGGGGTAGGTCGTACGGCCGTCGCTGGCCAGCGCGTCGTAGCGCCCTCCCCCGCCGACCGACTTCAGGCGCTCGTAGCCGTCCATGAAGATCTCCACGACGGTGCCGGTGTAGTAGTCCAGGCCGCGGGCGATGCGCAGGTTGGCCTCCACCCCGACCCGGTCGCCGGCGACGGCACGGCATCCCTCGACGACGGCCGCGAGCTCCTCGAGGCCCTGGTCGAGCAGCTCGTCGGCGACGCCCAGGGCGCGCACCTGCTCCACGAAGGAGGTGTCCTCGACACGGATCGTGGCGAGCTCCAGGCACCGCTGGGCCTGCTCGGGCGTGGTGCCGACCCGCTCGACCAGCAGCCTGGCCACCTCGTCGGGCGGCAGCTTGTCGAGCTTGTCGATGACACGGATCGCGTCGGTGACGTCGTCGATGCCGAGCCCGCGGTAGAAGCCCTGGATGAGCTTGCGGTTGTTGAACTGGAAGCTGACGCGCGGGATCGGCAGCCGCCCGAGGGCGTCGACCATCACCGCCATCACCTCGATGTCGTGGTGGAAGGGCAGCTCGTCGCGGCCCACGACGTCGACGTCGGCCTGGGTGAACTGCCGGTAGCGCCCCTCCTGCGGACGCTCGCCCCGCCAGGCCGGCTGGACCTGGTAGCGGCGGAACGGGAACTGCAGGTGGCCGGCGTGCTCGAGGACGTAGCGGGCGAACGGCACGGTGAGGTCGAAGTGGAGTCCGAGCTCGGCCCGGGCGTCCGGCTCGGCGGCGATGCGCTGGAGGACGTAGATCTCCTTGTCGACCTCACCACCCTTGGCAAGCCGCTCGATCGGCTCGACGACCCGGGTCTCGATGTTGGCGAAGCCGTGGAGCTCGAAGGTGCGTGACAGCGACGCGATGACCTCCCGCTCGACGGCACGCTGGGCGGGCAGCAGCTCGGGGAACCCGCTCAGCGGGCTGATCTTGCTCATCACAGGTCCTGGGTGAGGTCGAGGAGGTAGGGGTTGGTGGCGCGCTCGCGACCGATCGAGGTCTGCTCGCCGTGGCCCGGCAGGACGACGACATCGTCCGCCAGCGGGAGCACCTTGTCGGTCAGGCTGCGCAGCATGGTGGCGTGGTCGCCGCCGGGCAGGTCGGTGCGGCCGATCGAGCCCGCGAAGAGCAGGTCGCCGGAGAACATGACCTCCGAGACGTCCTGTTGCGCGTACGGCGTCCGGAAGGTCACCGAGCCCTCGGTGTGCCCGGGCGTGTGGTCGACCACGAAGCGCAGGCCGGCGAGCTCGAGCTCGGCGAGGTCCGACAGCTCGCGCACGTCGTCGGGCTCGGCCCAGGCGTAGCTGCCGCCCAGCAGCATCTGCGTCGTCTCGGGGCTCATCCCGGCCATCGGGTCGGTGAGCAGGTGCCGGTCGGCGGGGTGGATCCAGGCCGTCGCGTCGTAGCTGCCGGCGACCGGGGCCACGCACCACATGTGGTCCACGTGCCCGTGGGTGACGAGCACGCTGACCGGTTTGAGCCGGTGCTCGCGCACCACCTGGTCGACACCGTCGGCGGCGTCCTTGCCCGGGTCGATCACCACGCACTCGGCCCCCGGACCCGTCGCCACCACGTAGCAGTTGGTCCCCCAGGGTCCGGCGGGGAAGCCAGCAATGAACACAGGTGTCAGTCCTTGCATCGGTGCACAGAGGTGGTTGTCGCAGGGAAGCCTACCGAGGGCGGTCGGCGCCATGACTACGATGGGCGACCATGAGCTCCGACAAGCAGTCACGGGACGACTCGGCCCCCTGGGGTCGGGTGGCCGACGACGGCACCGTCTATGTCCGCACCGCCGACGGGGAGCGCTCCGTCGGGTCCTACGAGGCCGGCACGCCGGCGGAGGCCCTGGAGTTTTTCACCAAGCGCTTCGAGGAGCTCGAGGGCAAGGTGCACCTGCTCGAGCAGCGCGTCGCCTCCGGCCGGCTCTCGCCGGAGGAGGCGGCCACCTCTGCCAAGGCGCTGCGCGAGCAGGTCGTGGACGCGCACGCAGTCGGCGACCTGGTCTCGCTCGCCGGCCGGCTCGACGCCCTCGCCCCCGTCATCGCGGCCCAGCGGGCGGCTCGTCGCGAGGAGCGCGCGCAGAAGGCCGCGGAGTCCAAGGCGCAGAAGGAGAAGCTCGTCGCGGAGGCCGAGCGTCTCGCGGAGAGCACCGACTGGCGCAACGGCGCGAACCGCCTGCGCGACCTGCTCACCACGTGGAAGGAGCTGCCCCGGCTGGACCGGGCCACCGACGACGCCCTGTGGCGTCGCTTCTCCACCGCGCGGACGACGTACACCCGTCGCCGCAAGGCGCACTTCGCCGAGGAGCACGAGCGTCGTGACGCCGCGCGCGTGATCAAGGAGCGACTGGCCAAGGAGGCCGAGGCCCTCGCCTCGTCGACCGAGTGGGGACCGACCGCCGGCCGCTACCGCGACCTGATGCGGGAGTGGAAGGCCGCCGGGCCCGCGCCGCGTGAGGTGGACGACCAGCTCTGGCAGCGCTTCCGCGGCGCCCAGGACGCGTTCTTCGGCGCCCGCGACGCCGCCAACGCCGCCCTCGACCAGGAGTTCGCCGCCAACGCGGAGGTCAAGGAGCAGATCCTGGCCGAGGCCGAGGCCCTGGTGCCGGTGACCGACCTCGACGCCGCCAAGCGCGCGTTCCGCGAGCTGGCCGACCGGTGGGACGCCGCTGGGAAGGTCCCGCGCGACCGGATGAAGGAGCTCGAGGGACGGATGCGCAAGGTCGAGCAGGCCATCCGCGCCGTCGAGGACGAGCAGTGGAGCCGCAGCGACCCGGAGAAGTCCGCCCGCGCCAGCGACATCATCGTCAAGCTCGAGGCCGGCATCGCCGAGACCCGGGCCAAGCTGGAGAAGGCCACCGCGGCCGGCGACGCCCGCAAGGTCGCAGACCTCGAGAGCGAGCTGGCCAACAAGGAGGCGTTCCTCGAGATGGCGCGCCGGGCCTCGGCCGACTTCGGCAGCTGAGCCGCGCGCTCAGGCGCTGACGCTCAGGCGGTGACGCGGTAGGCGTCGAACACGCCCGGCACGGCGCGCACGGCCCGCAGCACGCCGTCGAGGTGGGCGGCGTCGGCCATCTCGAAGGAGAACCGGCTCTTCGCGACGCGGTCGCGCGTGGTGGAGAGCGTCGCGCTGAGGATGTTCACGTGGGCGTCGGACAGCGCCATGGTGATGTCGGACAGCAGCCGGGCGCGGTCGAGGGCCTCCACCTGGATGTTGACGAGGAACGTCGACTGCGAGGTCGGCGCCCACTCCACCTCGAGCACCCGCTCCGGCTGGCCAAGCAGGCTGGAGGCGTTGGTGCAGTCCCTGCGGTGCACCGACACTCCCCCGCCCTTGGTGACGAAGCCCAGGATCGGGTCCGGCGGCACGGGTGTGCAGCACTTGGCGAGCTTGACCCAGAGGTCGTCGACACCGGGCACGACGACGCCGGAGTCGGTCGGAGCGGGCTTGGCACGCGAGCGACGGCCGGTGATGGTGACGCCCTCGGAGAGGTCCTCCTGGGCGCCCTCGTCGCCGCCGTGCAGGTCGATGACGCGGCGTACGACGGCCTGTGCGCTGAGGTTGCCCTCGCCCACGGCTGCGTAGAGCGCGGAGACGTCGGCGTGGTGGAAGTGCTCGGCCACGAGCGCCAGCACGTCGTGGCTCATCAGCCGGGTGAGCGGCAGCCCCTCCTTGCGCATGAGCTTGGCGATCTGGTCCTTGCCCTGCTCGATCGCCTCCTCGCGCCGCTCCTTGGTGAACCACTGGCGGATCTTGGAACGGGCGCGCGGCGACTGGACGAAGTTGAGCCAGTCGCGCGAGGGGCCGGCGGTCGGGGACTTGGACGTGAACACCTCGACGACGTCGCCGTTGTCGAGGGTCGACTCCAGCGGCACGAGTCGCCCGTTGACCCGCGAGCCGATCGTGTGGTGCCCGACCTCGGTGTGGACGGCGTACGCGAAGTCGACGGGGGTCGAGCCCATCGGCAGCGGGATGACGTCGCCACGCGGGGTGAAGACGTAGACCTGCGCCTGGTTCATCTCGAAGCGCAGCGACTCCAGGAACTCGCCCGGGTCCTCCACCTCGCTCTGCCAGTCCAGCAGCTGGCGCAGCCAGGTCAGGTCGTCCTTGTCGCCGAGCCGGTCGGTGTCGACGCCGGCCTTGCTGTTCTCCTTGTACTTCCAGTGCGCCGCGACGCCGTACTCGGCACGGCGGTGCTGGGCGAAGGTGCGGATCTGCACCTCGACCGGCTTGCCCTGGGGGCCGATCACCGTCGTGTGGAGCGACTGGTACATGTTGAACTTCGGCATCGCGACGTAGTCCTTGAACCGCCCGAGCACCGGGTTCCACCGCGAGTGGATGACGCCCAGCGCGCTGTAGCAGTCGCGGTCCTCGTCGACGAGGATGCGGATGCCGACGAGGTCGTAGATGTCGGAGAAGTCGCGGCCGCCCACGATCATCTTCTGGTAGATCGAGTAGTAGTGCTTGGGGCGCCCGGTGACCTTGGCGTTGATGCGCGCCGCCTTGAGGTCCTGCTCGATCTCGGCGACCACCTCGGCGAGGAACTGGTCGCGCGAGGGCGCACGCTCGGCCACCATCCGCACGATCTCGTCGTAGATCTTGGGGTGCAGCGTCGCGAAGGCGAGGTCCTCGAGCTCCCACTTCAGCGTGTTCATGCCGAGGCGGTGGGCCAGGGGCGCGTAGATGTCGAGCGTCTCGCGCGAGGAGCGCTCCTGCGAGGCGGCGGGGACGTAGCGCAGCGTGCGCATGTTGTGCAGGCGGTCGGCGAGCTTGATGACGAGCACGCGGATGTCGCGCGACATCGCCACGATCATCTTGCGGATCGTCTCGGCCTGCGCCGAGTCGCCGTACTGCACCTTGTCGAGCTTGGTGACGCCGTCGACGAGCAGCGCGACCTCGTCGCCGAAGTCGGCGCGCAGCTGGTCGAGGGTGTACGGCGTGTCCTCGACGGTGTCGTGGAGCAGCGCCGCCACCAGGGTGGGCTCGGTCATGCCGATGTCGGCGAGGATCGTGGTGACCGCGAGCGGGTGGGTGATGTAGGGGTCGCCGCTCTTGCGCATCTGGCCGGTGTGCCACTTGTCGGCCACGGCGTAGGCCCGCTCGAGCAGCGCGAGGTCGGCCTTGGGGTGGTTGGCGCGCACGGCCCGGAACAGGGGCTCGAGGACCGGGTTGGACGAGGGCGGCCGCGTGCCGACGCGGGCGAGCCGGGCCCGCATGCCTCGCGCGGTCAGGGGGGCCTTGGCCTCCTGCGCGGGTGCCTGCTCCTCTGTCATTGGCCCAGTCTAGTGAGGAGTCGGGCGCCTCCGTACCCCGATGCCACCGGCCGCCCGCTCAGATCGTCAGCAGCGTCGCGACGGGCAGGTCGCCGGTGAGCCTGCGCGGCTCCAGGAAGCCGAGCTCCATCAGCACCGAGGCGCCGGTCGCGGTGCCTCCGCACGCCTCGATGAGCCGACGCGTCGCGTCGACGGTGCCGCCGGTGGCGAGCACGTCGTCGACCAGCAGCACCCGCTCCCCCGGCGAGATCGCGTCGCGGTGGAGCTCCAGCGTGGCCTGGCCGTACTCCAGGCTGTAGGTCACCGCGTGCGCCTCGCGGGGCAGCTTGCCGGCCTTGCGCACCGGCACGAAGCCGACGCCGAGCGCGAGCGCCACCGGGGCGGCGAGGATGAAGCCACGGGCCTCCATGCCCACGACCTTGTCCACCACGACGGCACCGTGGTCGTCGCGGCCGGCCGCCGCGAGGGCGGTGATGATCGCTGAGAACGCCTGGTGATCGGCCAGGACCGGCGTGATGTCCTTGAACGTGACGCCCGGCTCGGGCCAGTCGGGCACGTCGACGGTCAGCCGCTCGAGCGCCTCCTGGGCGGTACGCCGATCAGGCATCGCCGGGCTCGCCGGCGACCGGCGAGTCCACCTTGGCGATCGCCGCGCGAGCGATCTCGATCTGCGTGCCCGGCGCGACCTCGAGGCGGGCGCGGTCGTCGGTGAGCGAGACCACCGTGCCGAACACGCCCGAGGACATCATCACGCGCTGGCCGACCTGGATGCTCTGCTGGAGGGCGACGACCTCCTTCTGCCGGCGCTGCTGCGGGCGGACCACCATGAACCAGAACAGGGCCAGGATGGCGACCAGGGGCAGGAGGGCGGCGAGGTCGTTCACGGTCGGGGTTCTCCTCGGGACTGTGGGGTGACGAGCGCGTGGAGTCTACGCGGACGCGCGCGGCGGCCTGGCTCAGACATCGTCGAAGAGGGTGGAGTCGACCGTGGGCAGCGCCGGTGGCGTCAG
This sequence comes from Nocardioides sp. SYSU D00065, assembly GCF_017916425.1. GTDB lineage: Bacteria > Actinomycetota > Actinomycetes > Propionibacteriales > Nocardioidaceae > Nocardioides. The sequence goes on from NZ_JAFMSX010000001.1 coordinate 219,540, forward strand.
CCCGAGGTGGTGCCACGCCGCCGGCGTCGCGACGCGGCCGCGCGGCGTACGCGCGAGCAGGCCGCTGCGGACCAGGAACGGCTCGGCGACCTCCTCGACGGTCTCCCGCTCCTCGCCCACCGCCACCGCCAGGGTGGAGATCCCGACCGGTCCCCCGCCGAAGCGGCGGCACAGCACGTCGAGCACCGCCCGGTCGAGACGGTCGAGGCCCGACTCGTCGACCTCGAACAGCTCCAGCGCCGCCTGGGCGACGGGCAGGGACAGCACGCCGTCGGCGCGCACCTGGGCGTAGTCGCGGACCCGCCGCAGCAACCGGTTGGCGATGCGCGGCGTGCCGCGCGAGCGGGAGGCGATCTCGCTCGAACCCTCCGCGGTGAGGTGCACGCCCAGCAGGCCGGCGGAGCGGTGCACGATCCGGTCGAGCTCCTCCGGCTCGTAGAACTCCAGGTGGGCGGTGAAGCCGAACCGGTCGCGCAGCGGTCCCGGCAGCAGCCCGGCGCGGGTGGTGGCCCCGACCAGGGTGAACGGCGGGATCTCCAGCGGGATGGCGGTGGCGCCCGGGCCCTTGCCGATGACGACGTCGACCCGGAAGTCCTCCATCGCCATGTAGAGCATCTCCTCCGCCGGCCGCGACATCCGGTGGATCTCGTCGACGAAGAGGACGTCGCCCTCGTTGAGGCCGGACAGGATCGCGGCGAGGTCGCCGGCGTGCGTGATGGCCGGTCCACTGGTCAGCCGCAGCGGGGTGCTCATCTCCGCGGCGATGATCATGGCCAGCGTCGTCTTGCCGAGCCCGGGCGGACCGGAGAGCAGGACGTGGTCGGGAGCCCGACCGCGACGGCGGGCTGCTTCGAGGACCAGCCCGAGCTGGTCGCGGACGCGCACCTGCCCGACCACCTCGTCGAGGGTCTTCGGACGCAGCGCCGCCTCGACGGCTCGCTCGTCGCCGTCGGCCTCGGCGTCGGTCAGCCGCTGGAGGTGGCCGAGCTCGGCAGAGGTCAGCTCGACCTCTGCGTCGGTGTCGGTGTCGGTGTCGTCCCAGTCCATGGTCGTCCGCTCAGGCCTTGCTCAGCGTGCGCAGCGCAGCCCGGAGCAGCGCGCCGACATCGGGTGTGTCGCCGGCCTCGGGGGCGACCGCCTCGACCGCCTTCTCCGACTCCTTGGCCGACCAGCCGAGCCCGACCAGCCCCTGCTGCACCTGGTCGCGCCACGGCGCGGTCGACGCCTCGGTTGCCGCGGAGTGGGCCCCGACGGGCGGGCCGATGCGGTCCTTCAGCTCGAGGATGATGCGCTGTGCGCCCTTCTGGCCGATGCCCGGGACGCGGGTCAGCGCCTTGACGTCCTCGGTGGTGATGGCGCGGCGTACGTCGTCGGGGCTCATCACCGCGACGATCGCCTGCGCGACCTTGGGACCCACACCCGACGCGGTCTGCACGATCTCGAAGACCTGCTTCTCGTCCTCGTCGCGGAAGCCGAAGATCGTCAGGCTGTCCTCGCGCACGACCATGCTGGTGGGCAGCGTGGCGGGCCGGCCGACGCGGAGGGTGGCGAGCGTGCCCGGGGTGCACATGAGCTCGAGGCCGACGCCGCCGACCTCGAGCACGGCGCTGGACAGCGTGACGGCGGCGACCTCGCCGCGGACGAAGGCGATCATGAGGACCTCGTGGGGTGTCGCTGGTGGAATCGGGCCTGGGCCACGGCGGCCTCGAGCCGGTTCTGCGCGGAGCCGCGCCAGACATGGGTGATGGCCAGGGCCAGGGCGTCGGCGGCGTCGGCGGGCTTGGGGAGCTCGGACAGGCGCAGGATGCGGACCACCATGGCACCGACCTGGGCCTTGTCGGCGCGCCCGCTGCCCGAGACCGCGGCCTTGACCTCGCTCGGGGTGTGCATCGCGATCGGCAGCCCGCGGCGGGCCGCCACGACCAGCGCGATCCCGCTGGCCTGGGCGGTGCCCATGATGGTGCTGGAGTCCGACCGGGCGAAGACCCGCTCGACCGCCACCGCGTCGGGCCGGTGCTCCTCGATCCACGCGTCCAGGCCACGCTCGATGGTCACCAGCCGCTCCGCGACCGGTAGCGTCGAGCTGGTGCGGACCACGCCCACGTCGACCATCGACAGGGGGCGGCCGACACTGCCGTCGACCACGCCGACGCCGCACCGGGTGAGGCCGGGGTCGATGCCGAGCACACGCACGCTGCTCCCTCTCGCCGACCGGACCGTCCGAACACTTGTTCGTGCGACCACGCTACCCGCGGCGGACGCGGGTCGGCGTACGACACGCGGCCCGCCGCCACCGCTCCTGCTGCGGCGGCTTGGTCGGCCCGGGCAGCGGGCGACCCGCGGCACGCGGCTTGTAACGCCGTGTTGATGCTTGTAGGCACCCCCGCCCACGGTAGGTAGAACAAGCACTAACCGGGCGTTACATGGGGCGTACGGCCGATGCCGGGGCTGGGAGCGGCCGCGCAGGCGGACCGGCCGGCGTCCACAGGTACTCGCCGGCGAGCCTTGTCCACAGGGCCGCTCGCACTCGTCGGCGCCCCGAGGCCGGGGCCGGGACCGTGCTCGCATGTACCTCCCCGCCGTTGCCCTTCTCGACCGGCAGCACGGACTGCTGGCCTCCCGGCAGCTGCTCGACCTCGGCTGCGACCGGATCACGGTGGACCGGCTGGTCCGCACCGGCCGGCTGGTCCGGGTGCGTCGCGGCGTCTACGCCGACGCCGAGGCGTGGGCGGCCGACCCGCACCGGGGGCAGCCGGTGATGCGCATCCGGGCCGCCGCCATGGTGCTGCGCTCGACGGCGTACGTCTTCAGCCACGACTCGGCCGCGATCCTGCTGAGCATGGGGGCGCCGGCACCGACCACCGCCCTGGTGCACGTCACCCGGCACAAGGTCCACGGCGACGCCGTGCGGGCCGGCATCAAGCACCACCGCGCCCCCTTCGACCCCGCCGACGTGCGCGAGGTCGATGGCCTGCGCGTCCTGCCACCGGCTCGTACGGCTCTCGACCTGGCGCGCGAGCACGGCCGCAGCGCGGGCCTGGCGGGCTGCGACGCCGCGCTGCGGCTGGGCAGCACCCGCGACGACCTGCGCCGCGTGCTGGCGACCATGCACTGCTGGCCGGGCACGCAGGTCATGCGCTGGTGCGCCCAGTACGCCGACGGCGGCGCCGAGAGCTACCTGGAGTCGCTGGGGCGCGCGCTCGTGCTGGAGCTCGGCATCGGCACGCCGCAGACCCAGTTCGGCCTGAGCGACGGCCGGCGCGAGGTGTGGTGCGACCTGCGGGTGGACCGCCACGTCTTCGAGGTCGACGGGTTCGACAAGTACCCGGCGGGTGCCGCGGAGTCGCGGGCTGCACTGCGTCGGGAGAAGACGCGCCAGGATTTCATCGGCGGGTTCAAGATCGGGGTCTCCCGGATCACGGCGTACGACTGCGGCGCGGGCCACTCGGCCGCGCTGGCCCGCCTGCATCGGGAGTTCTCCGACACCTGCCAGCGGTTCGGGACGTCGCTCGACGACCTGCGACCGTACGTGCTCCCGGCGAGCAGGCGGCACGCGCGCCTCTGAGCGGCTGCCGGATCGCGGAGTGGGCGCGGTCCCGCGCGGGCCGGCGGTCGCGGGGGCCGCCCGGGCGATGTAACGCCGTGTTCATGCTTGTGGTCACCCCCGCACGCGATGGGTAGAACAAGCACCAACACGGCGTTACAAGGCGCGTGGGGGTGCAGCGGGCGCGGCGGGCGCGGGTCAGGCGTCGGCGGACTCGAGCTCGGCCATCACGTCGGCGGGGATGTCGACGTTGGTGTAGACGTCCTGGACGTCGTCGAGGTCCTCGAGGGCGTCGACGAGGCGCATCACCTTGCCGGCGCCCTCGGCGTCGACCGGGATCTCCAGGCTCGGGACGAACTGCACGTCGGCGGAGTCGTAATCGATGCCGGCCTCCTGCAGCGCGGAGCGTACGGCGACCACGTCGGTGGCCTCGCTCTGCACCTCGAAGGCCTCGTCGACGTCGTTGACCTCCTCCGCGCCGGCGTCGAGCGTGGCCTCGAGGACGTCGTCCTCGGTGACCTCACGACCCTCCTGCGCCTTCGGCACCACGACGACCCCCTTGCGGGTGAACAGGCGCGAGACGGACCCGGGGTCGGCCATCGTGCCGCCGTTGCGGGTGACCGCGGTGCGGACCTCCATCGCGGCGCGGTTCTTGTTGTCGGTGAGGCACTCGACGAGGAAGGCGACGCCCTGCGGGCCGTAGACCTCGTAGGAGATGCCCTGGTAGTCGACGCCGCCGGACTCGGCGCCGGAGCCGCGCTTGACCGCCGAGTCGATGTTCTTGTTGGGGACCGAGCTCTTCTTGGCCTTCTGGATGGCGTCGTAGAGGGTCGGATTGCCGGCCGGGTCGCCGCCGCCCTGCTTCGCGGCGACCTCGATGTTCTTGATGAGCTTGGCGAACAGCTTGCCGCGCTTGGCGTCGATCGCGGCCTTCTTGTGCTTGGTCGTTGCCCACTTGGAGTGGCCTGACATGAGTCCCTCTATCCGTTGCTGATCGGTGCGGTGCTGCGTGTGTCGGACGTCAGGCCGAGCGCACCGACGCCGACCTCGGTTGGGACGAGGTCGACCATCGGGGGCCGTGACGGACCGCGCCGATCCTACCCGCGGGGCGCCCGCCGCGACGGCTAGGACTGGGCGGCGGCCCGGGCCAGCGCTTGGCGGCGCACGACCCAGATCCGCTGCGCCACGGTCACCGTGGCCGCGACCGCGAGCGCCCACAAGGCGACGTGGAGCAGGATCCACAGGTCCAGCAGGTCGGCGAAGAAGGCCGGCACGAGCATGCCGACGAGCCGGTCGGGGCGCTCGGCGATACCGACCTTGGCGTCGTAGCCGAGGTGGTCGGCCTTGGCGCGCGCGTACGACGTCACCGCGCCCATCACGAGGATGACCAGGCACAGCACGAGGTAGAGGCGGCTCTCGGCGTGCCAGGCGAAGTAGAGCGCCAGCCCGGCGAACAGGGCGCCGTCGGCGATCCGGTCGAGGGTGGAGTCCAAGAAGGCTCCGAAGTCGTCGGTGCGACCGCTCTTGCGGGCCATCGCCCCGTCGACGAGGTCGCTGAAGACGAAGGCGGTGATGAACAGGACGCCCTCCCACACCATGGCGCGGGGGAAGAAGAACAGCGCGCCGAAGCTCACGCCGAGCGTGCCGACCAGCGTCACCACGTCGGGGCTGATCCCCAGGCGGAGGAAGAGGTTGACGAAGGGGGCGAGCACCACGCCCTGCCAGAACTGCTTGAACCTGTCGAGCACGGCCGCAGGCTACCGTTCGACGACGAGCCTGCAGCAGCCGGAGCGATCGGGCCGCTACGCTCCCGACGCCGCACGGGGGCGGCCGGAACAGGAAGGCGTGCAGTGAACGAGCTGACCGACGACTGCGTGGCGTGCGGCACCGACGGGCGCGACGCGCCGCGGCTGGTGGCGCGGGAGACCCAGGACATGACCGGGGAGACCTTCGTCTACCGGCTGTGCCAGGGGTGCGGCTCGCTCCAGATCGACGAGGTCCCCGACGACCTCGGCCGGTACTACGACGCCTCCAGCTACAGCAGCTTCGCCGTGAAGACGTCGCTGGTCGACCGGCCCCTCGTGCAGAACCCGCTCTCGCGCGCCCTTCTTCGTACGATGGGTGCGGTGCACCGGCGCACCGGCCGCGGCCTCGGGCTGCGCTTCGTGCGCGACGCCGGCATCTCGCCTCGGGAGTCGGTCATCGACATCGGCTCGGGCATCGGGGAGAACCTGGTGCACATGCGACTGCTCGGGCACCGCGAGCTCGTGGGCTCGGACCCGTTCCTGCCCGAGGACGTCGACCGCAACGGCGTCACGGTGCTGCGGCGCCACCACAGCGAGCTCACCGGCACCTACGACTGGGTGGTTATGAACCACTCCTTCGAGCACGTGCCGGACCCGCACGCCATGCTGGCCTCCGCCGCGCGCCTGATGGCGCCCGGCGGCAGGGTGCTGGTGCGGATGCCGGTCATGGGGTGTGCCGCCTGGCACCGCTACGGCATGGACTGGTCGCAGATCGATGCCCCGCGTCACCTCGTCCTCTACACGCCCGAGGCGATGGACGCGATGGCGCAGGCGGCCGGGTTGCGCGTCCAGCGGATGTTCTACGACTCGTGGTCGTTCCAGCTGTGGGGCAGCGAGCTGATCAGGCAGGGCCTCCCGCACAAGGGCGCCTCGCTGCAGCAGGCCCGCGCGCACTTCAGCCGGCAGCAGCTCAAGGCCTGGGAGCAGGAGAGCCGCGAGCTCAACGAGCGCGGCGAGGGCGACGCCGGCGGCTACGTGCTCACGCGCGCCTGAGCAGCGCCCGGCGTACGTCGGCCACGGCGGCCGGCGCGCCGGTCACCGTCCACTCCACGCCCGCGGCCGGGACGACGACCGACTCTCCGCCCGCTCCTCGGATGATCGCCGCCCCGGGCAGGCGGTCCCAGTCGGCGACGGTGTGCTGGAACAGCACGTCCCACTGGCCCGACGCGATGGCCATGACGTCCATGGTCCCGGAGCCGAGCATGCGCAGGGTGCCGACCTCGCCGAGCGCCCGGGCGAAGGCCTCCCCGACGCCGCTGCCGAAGAAGGGCGGGTGCAGGTAGGTCACCGCGCACCGCGCCTCGCGCGGGGTGTCGGGCAGCGGCGCGAGCGGGGCGCCGTCGCACGTGCTGGGCAGGTCGGGGCCACCGACCCAGGTGCGCAGCGAGGCGGGGTGGTGGACGGCGCCGAGCAGCACGTCGTGCTCGCCGTGCAGCGCGATCGCGCTGCACCACCAGTCGCTGCCACGGGCGAAGTTGTAGGTGCCGTCGACGGGGTCGATGACCCACGTCCGGCCGGAGGTGCCGGGGCGCGAGGTCCCCTCCTCCCCCACGATGGCGTCGTCGGGGCGGTGTGCGGCGAGCTCGGCCACGATGAGCCGCTCGGCGGCCGTGTCGGCCTGGGTGACGATGTCGGACCCGCTGGTCTTGCGCGTCACGTCGAGGCCGCCGACGCGGGTGCGGGCGGCGAGCCGACCGGCCTCGCGCACCAAGCGGGCGGCGAGCGCGGCGTCGGCGGCGAGGTCAGGCACGCGACCACGCCTCGGCTAGCAGCGTGCGGGTGTCCTCGAGCAGCTGCGGCAGCGTCTTGGTGCCACCGACGACGGTGATGAAGTTGGCGTCCCCGGTCCAGCGCGGCACGACGTGCTGGTGCAGGTGCTCGGACAGCGACCCGCCCGCCGAGCGGCCGAGGTTGAGCCCGACGTTGAAGGAGTGCGGCTGCGCGACCGCGCGGACGGTGCGCAGCGCCTGCTGGGTCATCGTCATCAGCTCGCCGGCCTCCTCCGGGCTCAGCTCGGTGAGGTCGGCCACGTGGCGGTAGGGCACCACGAGGAGGTGGCCCGGGTTGTAGGGGTGCAGGTTGAGCACGACGTACGCCGCCTCGCCCCGCGCCACGACCAGCGCCTCCTCGTCGGGTCGCCCCGGGATGGAGCAGAACGGGCAGCCCTCGTCGTCCACGGCGGTGCGCACGTACGCCATCCGGTGGGGCGTCCAGATGCGCTCGAGCCCGTCGGGGTCGCCCGCGCGTGTCGGAGCACTCATGGCAGCGATCCTAGGGTGGGACCATGACCTCGATCCGACCGGCCGTGGCCGCCGACATGGCCGCCGTCGCGGACCTCTGGCACGAGGGCTGGCACGACGGGCACGCCGGCCACGTGCCTGACGGGCTGACCGCTGCCCGCACGCTCGCGGCGTTCCACGAGCGGACGCCGGGGCGCGTCGCCGAGACGACGGTGGCGGTCGACGACGACGGCACGCTGGTCGGCTTCGTGATGGTCGTCGGCGACGAGGTGGAGCAGCTGTTCGTGGGGCGCGCCGGGCGCGGCAGCGGCGTGGCCGCCCAGCTCCTGGCCGAGGCCGAGCGGCAGGTCGCTGTGGCCGGGTACGACGAGGCGTGGCTCGCCGTCGTGAAGGGCAACGCCCGGGCGCGGCGCTTCTACGACCGGTGCGGCTGGGTCGACGCGGGCGAGCTGCCCTACGAGGTGACGGCCGGGGGCGAGACCTTCGTGTCGCCGTGCCGGCGCTACGTCAAGCGGGTCTGACCCGGTCCCACCTGGCGTACCTCGCCGTCGGGACGTCATACGGACAGCGCCACCGCTTGCCCCACCCGTATGACGTCCGGGTCGTGCCCGGCGCCGGCGATGACCGGGTCCGCATGCCGGTCGAGCTGGCGGGTACCCGGACGGGCATCGCGACGACAACCGGGAGGACCGACATGACCCAGGACGGATCCGAGCAGCTCGGCAGGCTCGACGACGCGCAGGAGGCGGCCGAGCCCTCCTCCACGACCGAGGGCGCGGCGGCACGCGGCGAGTCCGATCCGGCCGAGGGCTCGCCGGGCCCGAGCCACCCGACCGGGGAGGACTTCCCCCACGAGGCGGTGCGCTACGACGAGCCCGACGAGCGGCACCGGTCGGAGCAGGCCGACGAGGAGCTCGGAGACTGAGCCGCCGTTGGCCGACGGCTAGGTCCAGGCCTTCGCGAGCCGCTCGACGATCCGGGTCAGCCGCTCGGGCGAGGTCGCCACGTTGAGGCGCACGTGCCCGGTGGTGCCGGGCGCGAAGGACTGCCCGGCGCTCACCATCACCCGGCCCCGCTCGAGGGCGACGGCGGCCGGGTCGTCGTGGCCGTAGGCGGAAGCGTCGAGCCAGGCGAGGTACGTCGCCTCGAGCGGGCGCATCCGCACGTCGGGCAGGTGGGTGGCGAGCAGCTCGCCGAGGAGCGAACGCTGCTGGTCGAGGCGCTCGACCAGCGAGGCGAGCCAGCCGTCACCGCGGTCGTACGCCGCGCGCGCGGCGACGGCGCCGACCGGGGAGTGTGAGTCGTTGCGCGACATCGGCTCCTCGGCCAGCGTCCGGCGGGCGCGCGGGTCGGGCACCACCAGCTGCGCGCAGCGCAGGCCCGCGGTGTTGAACGCCTTGGACGCCGCGACCACGGCGACCGCGTGGTCGTGCGTGCCCTCGATCGAGAGGTAGGGCACGTGCTCGGCCCCGGGCAGCACCAGCGGGGCGTGGATCTCGTCGCTGACGACCCGGGCGCCGTGGCGGATCACGACGTCGCGGATCCCCTCCAGCTCGGGCCGGGTGAACACGCGCCCCCAGGGGTTGTGCGGCTGGGTGAGCAGCAGCGTCTGCGCACCGCGGGCGAGGAGCCGGTCGAGCCGGTCGAGGTCGATCTCGGCCCGGTCCGCCGACGGCGACACCTCGAGCAGGTGCTCGGCGCGGCCGGTCACCCGCGCCAGGCCGTGCTGGGCGTTGTAGCCCGGCGTCGGGAACACGACGCCGCCCGGCCCGCTGAGGACGTCGATCGCCAACCGCACCCCGGCCGTCACGTCGACCACGGGGAGCACCGCCTCCGGCTCCGGCGCCCAGCCGAAGTGGCGCGCGGACCACGCGACGTACGACTCGGCGAGCGCGGGGTCCGGCATGATCGGGTAGCCGGTGATGCCGTCGGCCAGCATCCGCTGGACCGCCTCGAGCACCACCGGGTCGACGGCGTAGTCCATCTCCGCGACCCATGCCGGGAGCACGTCGTCGGGCACGCCCCACTTGAGGGGCAGCCGGCGGCGCGCCTCCTCGTCGGTGAGGTCGACGACCGGCCGGCGCTCCCCCGTCACGGTCGGCTCAGACCTGCTCGCGCGAGGCCACCGCCTCGGCGACGCGCTCGATCGCCTCGGCGAGCGGCACGCCGTTGTCCTGGCGGCCGTCGCGGTAGCGGAACGAGACCGCCCCGGCCTCGACGTCGTCGTCGCCGGCGATCATCATGAACGGCACCTTGGCCAGCTGGGCGTTGCGGATCTTCTTCTGCATCCGGTCGTCGGAGTCGTCGACCTCGACCCGCAGGCCCCGCACCTTCATCTGCCGGGCGATGTCGTAGAGGTAGTCGTGGTGACGCTCCGCGATCGGGATGCCCTGCACCTGCACGGGCGCCAGCCAGGGCGGGAACGCGCCGGCGTAGTGCTCGACCAGGACGCCGAAGAACCGCTCCAGCGAGCCGAACTTCGCCGAGTGGATCATGACCGGCTGCTGCCGCGAGCCGTCGGCGGCGGCGAACTCGAGCTCGAAGCCCTTGGGCTGGTTGAAGTCGTACTGGATGGTCGACATCTGCCAGGTGCGCCCGATCGCGTCGCGGGCCTGCACCGAGATCTTCGGCCCGTAGAACGCGGCCCCGCCCGGGTCCGGGACGAGCTCGAGGCCGGAGCCGACGGCCACGTCCTCGAGCACCTTGGTCGCGACCTCCCACTCCTCGTCGGTGCCGACGAACTTGTCGGGCTTGGAGTCGTCGCGGGTCGAGAGCTCGAGGTAGAAGTCGTCGATGCCGAAGTCGCGCAGCAGGCCCAGCACGAAGTCGAGCAGGTGCTTGACCTCGGCCGGCGCCTGCTCCGGGGTGACGTAGGAGTGCGAGTCGTCCTGGGTCAGCCCCCGCACGCGGGTGAGACCGTGGACGACGCCGGACTTCTCGTAGCGGTAGACCGACCCGAACTCGAACAGCCGCAGCGGCAGCTCGCGGTAGGACCGTCCGCGGGAGCGGAAGATCAGGTTGTGCATCGGGCAGTTCATCGCCTTGAGGTAGTAGTCCGAGCCCTCGAACTCCATCGGCGGGAACATCGTGTCCTTGTAGTACGGCAGGTGCCCGGAGGTGTGGAACAGACCCTCCTTGCTGATGTGGGGCGTGCCGACGTAGTCGAAGCCCTCCTCGATGTGCCGCTGGCGGACGTAGTCCTCCATGACGCGCTTGATCACGCCGCCCTTGGGGTGGAAGACCGCCAGGCCGGACCCGATCTCGTCGGGGAAGCTGAACAGGTCGAGGTCGCGGCCGAGCTTGCGGTGGTCGCGGCGCTCGGCCTCCTCGATCCGGTGGAGGTGCTCCTCGAGCGCCTCCTTGGACTCCCAGGCGGTGCCGTAGATGCGCTGCAGCTGCTTGTTCTTCTCGTCGCCGCGCCAGTACGCCGCCGCGCTGCGCATGAGCTTGAACGCCGGGATCCGCTTCGTGGTCGGCAGGTGCGGGCCGCGGCACAGGTCGGACCACTTGACCTCGCCGTTGCGGCCGACGTTGTCGTAGATGGTGAGCTCACCGGCGCCCACCTCGACCGACGCGCCCTCGGTGTCGGCGGCGCCCGCGCCACCCTTGAGTCCGATCAGCTCGATCTTGTAAGGCTCGTCCTTCAGCTCGTCGAGCGCGTCGGCGTCGGTGGTGACGCGGCGCTCGAAGCGCTGGTTCTCCTTGATGATCTTGCGCATCGCGGACTCGATCTTCACCAGGTCCTCCGGCACGAACGGGGTGTCCACGTCGAAGTCGTAGTAGAAGCCGTTCTCGACCGGCGGGCCGATGCCGAGCCGCGCCTCGGGCCAGATCTGCTGGACCGCCTGCGCCATCACGTGGGCGGTGGAGTGGCGCAGGATGTCGCGGCCGTCGGGGCTGTCGATCGCGACGGCCTCGACCTCGTCGCCGTCGACGAGCTCGTACGCCAGGTCCTTGAGCGCGCCGCCGACACGGGCCGCGACGACGTCGGCGTCGTCGCGGAACAGCTCCCACGCCTTGGTCCCCGTCGTGACCGTGGTCTCCGCACGCTGCTCGGCGTGGATGCGGACGACCTTGATGTCGGACACGGGGGCTCCTTCGGGAGGCGGTGCGAGGGGACGGATGTCCCGGCGATGCTATCGGCCGGTACGCCGCCCCCTCACCCCGGTTTCCTCGCGTGCGTCGCGCCCGGTCAGCACCTCCGCAGGTCGCGCAGCAGCATCGTTGCGTGCTCGTAGTGCTCCAGCAGCACCGGCAGGGAGGCGGCGGCCGCCTGCGTCACGGCGGGATCGGAGCCGGACATGACCTCCTTCTCGGTCATCGCGATCGCCAGCTGGTGGTCCCCCCACTGGAAGGGGACGTAGGCGCAGCTGAACGCCAAGCCGTCGAACCGGGACCAGGCGCGGGCCAGCTTGCGCTGGTCGCGCGAGGGACGCGTGGGCAGGCTCACGCCCACGGTGGCGGCGACGGCCTCGAGGGCGCGGTACTGCCGGGTGTGGTCGCGGACCATCTGGTGTCCGAAGTGCCGCACGGCCCGGCTGTGGGCGTGCCGCTTGGCGAGCCGGCCCAGCGCCACCTCGGCGAGGTTCGAGCGGGCGGCGAAGTCGAGGTAGGCGAGATCCTGGGTGCTCGGTGCCTGGGCGGAGCGGGCGGAGGGGGACGTCGGGGTGCTGGCGGGCGCGGCGACGGCGTGGGGGGCGGTGGTCACGACGGCCGCGAGTGCGAGCGCCGCGGCGGCGCCGCGGATCCGGGACGTGGAACGGGACATGACGGCCTCCGAGAGGCGTGAGGGGGTGGTCGTATGCCGTACCCGCCGCCCGTGCGGCCATGCGACTCCCACCGCCGCCTACGGCGTGTCGCCGCCGCGGATCAGCTCCCGCGCAGCCGTCGCCTGCCCAGCTCGACGAGATTGGCCCCGACGCCGAGGAGCGCGTTGGGGTGGCCTCCGCGCAGACCGTTGTGCTCCTGCCGCGACGCCAGCACGTTGCCGGGGCCGTGCACGACCGGCGCCACCAGGTCCTGGGCCGCGAGCTTGAACAGGGGCCCGACCAGGCGGTCGTAGACCAGTGGGAGCGCGGTGAAGCCGAAGCGGATCACCTCGTTGGCGATGCCGACCTGGCCACCGCGCCAGGGATGGTCGGCGGCGGCCAGCACACGGTCGGCGATGCGCTCGGGGGTGGTGACCGGGAACGGCGGGCGACCCACCGCGTCGCCGTACGTCGCCGCCTGGCGGTAGATCGGCGTGTCCACGCCGCCCGGCGCGACGTAGCCGAAGCGCACGCCGGGCCGGTCGCGGTTGTCCACGCGCAGCTGCCTCAGCAGGCCGCGCACACCCCACTTGCTGATCACGTACGCCGCCATGTCGGGCACCCCGATGTGCCCGATGATCGAGCCGACGAGCACCAGGCTCCCGGCGTCCTGCTCGCGCAGGACGGGCAGCACGTGCCGGGCGAGGTTGACCGGGCCGAGGAGGTTCGTGGCGACCACCTGGTCGAAGACCTCGGCGGGCACGTCGGCGATCTGTCCGTAGGCCACGACACCCGCGCAGCTGACGACGGTGTCGAGCCGGCCGTGGCGGGCCACGGCGGTGGCGACCGCGGCCGCCACCTGCTCGTCGTCGCTCACGTCGGCCGTCGCGACCGTCGCCGAGGCGGCGCCGAGACCGCGGCACTCCTCGGCGACGCGTTCGAGCGCCTCGCGGCCCCGTGCGACGAGGACGACGTGGTCGCCGCGCACTGCGGCCTTGCGGACCAGGGCCTCGCCGATGCCGCTGGAGGCACCGGTGACCAGGACGACGCGGGGCGGGTTCGTGGCTCGCATGCGGGCCCCGTACCCACAAGACGGTGCTTCAGCCCGTGCGGATGATGCGCTCCATCTCACCGATGGAGGTGGTGGTCGCGACGTGCAGCACCGCGTGCCAACCGTAGGCGCGCGCGGCCTCCACGTTGGCCTCGACGTCGTCGAGGAACACGACCTCGCCCGGCTCGACGCCGAGCCGCCGGGTCGCGAGCGCGTACGCCGCCGGGTCGGGCTTGGCCAGGCCGACCTCGTGGCTGTACACGATGTCGTCGGCCACCTCCTCGAAGCCGTGGCATCGTTCGGCCTCGCGCGCCCCGGGCGCGGAGTTGGACAAGATGGCGGTGAGCCGCGCGGGCCGCTGGGCGGCGAACCAGTCGAGCAGCGCGCGGTCCGGCGTCCCGACGTACCAGCGCCAGAAGTCCGCCATCAGCTCGTCGGCCTGCTCGTCGTCGAGGCCCAGGCTGCTCTGCCACTCGTCGCGGACCTGCGCCTCGCTGACCTGTCCGAGGATCGCGTCGCCCGGCAGCGCCGCGAGGCCACCCAGGATGCGGCCCGGCTCGAGGCCGAGGCGCTGCTCCGCCGGCGCGGGGAACACGTCGTCGTCCACGACCTCGAGGACTCCCCCGACGTCGAGCACCACCGCCTTGATCGTCATCAGGTCCGCTCAGGCCGGGGCCGCAGGAGGCGCCCCTGCCTCGGGCAGGTGACCGGTGCAGGCGACCTCGTCGGCGACGTCGCGCAGCTTGCGGTTGAGCTGGCTGCTGGTGCGGCGCAGCACCTGCAGGGCGGTCTCCTGGTCCAGGCCGTAGGTTGACATGAGCATCCCGACCGCCACTCCGATGCGGCGGTTGCTCTCCAGCGCCTGCTGGAGGCCCGCCGCCTGCTCGACGGCGTCGGCGTGAGCCATCAGGGCTCCCGCGTGCGTGGCGAACAGGGCGCCACTGGCCACCGACTGCTGGGTGAGGACGCCCGGCTCGTCGGCGTAGAGGTTGAGCGCGTTGCGCCCCGGCAGGCCCGAGAGGTGCATCGCGAGCACGCCACGCACCGGACTGTCGGCCAGCGTCCTGGCCACGAAGACCGGCCAGCGGGTCTCCTCGGCCAGGTCGGGGCTCCACGCGGTCCAGCCCTCGTCGGCCGCGCTGAGGCACGGTCCCTCGCCCGCCTCGTACTGGAACGTGTCCACCTTCTCGGGCAGCTGCGAGCTGGCCGCGATGGTCCGCGGCTCGCGGCCGAGGGGCCAGGAGGTGATCGCTGCCCAGCGACAGCCCGGCACCACCCGGCAGGCGAGGTCGACGAGCCGCTGTCGCGACTCGTCGGGTCCGACGCCGTCGGTGAGGTACTCGCTCAGCCTGAGGAAGTCGGTGGCGAGCTGTTCGGCGGAGTGCGTCACGGTGATCCCTCCCTCGCGCCCGTCGAACCGGCCCTCCCCGGCCGCGGGCACGTCCATGTCTCAGTATGCTCCGGCGCCCCGGTCCCCGCAGCGCTCATGGGGCGGATGTCCGCGCGGTCTCGAGGTAGCCGAGCATCCGGTTGAACAGCTCGCTCGCACGGCGCAGGTCCGCCGATGCCGGGGCCGCGTCGTCGGGGACGAGGTCGTCGTCGGCTCCACGCCAGCCGGGACGGTAGGTGCCCGCCAGCGCCGTCGCGACGCGGCTGGCGTCACGCACCACCGCTGGGTCCACCGACCACACCACCTCGAACCGGCGCGCGGCGTCGCTGGCGCGGCCGTCCCGGGGTCTCTCGACCGCCGCGAGGCACGCCGGGAGGTCCGGGGCGTCGCAGATCACGAGCCACTCGCGGGTCAGCGGCGCCCCCGGGGGAAGCGCGACCTCGACCGGTCCGCCCTCGACGGGCGCGCGTCGCGCATCCGCGGACCGAGCCGGCTCGGCGAACACCGCGGTGCTCCGTGCGGTGCGGGCCAGGTCGGTCCACCGCGCGAGCGAGGCGCGCAGGTGCTTCTCGTGCTGGAATCCCCCGAACAGCACCGGGACGGCCGCTCGGGCGCAGCACTCGTCCTCGACGGCGCGGCTGAGCGCCACCAGGGCGGCCTTGGACAGCAGCTGGGGGGCGAGGTCGGGGTGCCGACGCCGCAGCTCCGCGTAGACCGAGCCGGAGCCCGGGCCCACGGGTTGGGCGTCCACCAGGCGCACGGCCGCGGCGAGGGACAGGCCGGCGTCCCGGTGGCGGATCACCTCCAGCACGGCGTCGACGTCCGCCTGCTCGTAGCGCCGGTGCCCGCCGCCGGCCCGGGTGGCACGCGGAAATCCGTACCGCGTCTCCCAACTACGCAGCGTCGTAACGGGTACTCCAGTGCGCACGGACAGGTCGCCGATGCTCAACGAGCTGCGTGGCGACGAGTCCATGCGCGGGTACGTCCTCTACATTGTGCCTAGATAATGTTCGTAGTGTTGCATAGGTTGCCGCAGAGGGGACCCGGCACGAGGGTGGGAGCTGGCATGACCGCACAGACCACGGACGAGGCGCTGGCCCGCCTGTTGCAGGAGGGCCGGACGCGCGCGGCCGTCATCGACCCGCACCACGTCGCCCTGTGGGACGCGCTGGCCACCGCCACCGAGGGCGGCAAGCGGTTCCGGCCCGGACTGGTGACCGCGACCCACGAGGCGCTGGGTGGCACCCGCGGCGCCGCTGCGGCCGAGGTGGGCGCCGCGGTCGAGCTGCTGCACACCGCCTTCGTCATCCACGACGACGTGATCGACGGCGACCACCTGCGTCGAGGTCGCCCCAACGTCAGCGGGATCTTCCGGGCCCAGGCTCGCGCGGCAGGAGCCGGAGCCGACCAGGTCGGCGGCTACGGGTTGACCGCGGCGATCCTCGCCGGCGACCTGGCCCTGGCCGCGGCGGTGCGGGCGGTCGCCACCTGCGGCGCGCCGGCGGCGGTCGTGCACGGCCTGCTCGACCTGTTCGACACCGCCCTGCACACCACCGCCTCAGGCGAGCTCGCCGACGTGCGGCTGTCGATGGGCGTGGCCGACACCTCGCTGGCCGAGAGCCTCGCGATGGAGGAGCAGAAGACCAGCGCCTACTCGTTCGCGCTGCCGCTGCAGGCCGGCGCGGTGCTCGCCGACGCGGAGGCGGCGATCATCGTGCGCCTCGGAGAGGCCGGGCGCACGATGGGCATCGCCTTCCAGCTGATCGACGACCTGATCGGCGTGTTCGGCGACCCGTCCCGGTCGGGCAAGAGCGCGACGAGCGACCTCCGCACCCGCAAGCAGACCCCTCTCCTGGTCCACGCCCGGTCCACGCCGCAGTGGGAGCAGGTCCGCTCCTACGTCGGGCGCGACCTCGACCCCGACGAGCTCGCGGAGGTGCGCCGACTGCTGATGTCGTCGGGGTCGCGACGCTTCGTGGAGGACCTCGCCGAGGAGCACCTCGCCGCCGCTCGGGCGGTCGTCGCGGAGCTCGGCATCTCGCTGGAGCTCCTCGACGGCGTCACCACGCGGCCCCCGGTGCTGGTCGACGGACGCGAGGTGGCGGCATGAGCCTGTTCGTGGGGCGCGGCACGCCGCGCAGCCTCTACGACTCGGTGTCCGAGGCCAGCTCGGCCATCGTCATCCGGGAGTACTCCAGCTCGTTCGGCCTCGCCTCCCGCCTGCTCGGCGAGCCCGTGCGCACCCAGGTGCGCAACATCTACGCCCTCGTCCGGGTGGCCGACGAGATCGTCGACAACCCCGACCCGACGTTGCCGCGCGCGGCGCGGGCCACGATGCTCGACTGGCTCGAGGACGACGTCCGGCATGCTTTGCGCACCGGCTACAGCGGCAACCTCGTCGTGCACGCCTTCGCCCGCACCGCCCAGGCGGTCGGCATCGGCGACGACGTCGTCGCCCCCTTCTTCGCCTCCATGCGCACCGACCTCGACACGACCGCGCACACGTCGGCCAGCTTCGAGCGCTACGTCTACGGCTCGGCCGAGGTGGTCGGGCTGATGTGCCTGCGCTCCTTCCTCGCCGCCCCCGACGCCGCACCGGACCGCGCCCGTCAGTACGACGCGCTGGCGCCGGGTGCCCGCCGGCTGGGTGCGGCCTTCCAGAAGCTCAACTTCGTCCGCGACCTCGCCGACGACCACGACGTG
The DNA here is from genome assembly GCF_017916425.1 of Nocardioides sp. SYSU D00065. Classification (GTDB taxonomy): domain Bacteria; phylum Actinomycetota; class Actinomycetes; order Propionibacteriales; family Nocardioidaceae; genus Nocardioides. The sequence continues at coordinate 237,021 of NZ_JAFMSX010000001.1, forward strand.
CTGCGTCGCGACTACTTCCCCGGACTCGACGTCGAGCGCTTCTGCGACCAGGACCGCGACCGGATCCTCGACGACATCGACGCCGACCTGCACGCGGCCGCCGCCGTCGTGCCCGACCTGCCGGCCAGCAGCCGACGGGCGGTGCGTGCGGCGCACGCGACGTTCCGCGAGCTGGCGTGCCGCCTGCGCGCGACGCCGGCCGAGGACATCCGCCGCACCCGCGTCCGCGTGCCGACCGCGGTGAAGCTCCGGCTCGCCGCCGGCGCGATGCGCGGAGGCCGCTCGTGACGTTGCGCCTTCCCGACCGCATCGCCCGCCGCACACCGGAACCCCGACCGGCCGGTGAGGGCGGCCCGCGCCGCGTCGTCGTCATCGGGGGCGGCATCGCCGGCCTGGCCTCCGCCGCCCTCCTGGCCTCGCGCGGGCACACCGTGGACCTGCTGGAGAAGAACGACGACCTGGGCGGCCGGGTCGGCAGCGTGGAGCGCGACGGGTTCCGCTTCGACACCGGGGCCTCGTGGTACCTCATGCCGGAGGTGTTCGAGCACTTCTTCGAGCTCCTCGGCACGACGGCCGACGCCGAGCTCGACCTCACCGTGCTCGACCCGAGCTACCGCGTGTTCTTCGAGGGTCACCGCGACCCGGTCGACGTACGCCCGGACCGCGAGCACAACCGGGCGCTGTTCGAGGCGATCGAGCCCGGTGCGGGCGACAGGTTCGACGCCTACCTGCGCTCGGCGCGGGACACCTACGACATGGCGCTGCGCCGGTTCCTCTACAGCAACTTCGACTCGCCCGCCGCCTTCCTGCACCCCGACGTCGTACGCCGCACGCCGGCTCTGGGCCGGCTGCTCACCCGTTCGCTGGAGAGCCACGCGGCGGGGTTCTTCTCCGACAACCGGCTGCGGCAGGTGCTCGGCTACCCCGCGGTGTTCCTCGGCTCCTCCCCCAGCCGGGCGCCGAGCATGTACCACCTGATGAGCCACCTCGACCTCGGTGACCGCGTGCTCTACCCACAGGGCGGCTTCACCCGGCTCATCGAGGTCGTCGCGTCCCTGGCTCGCCGGCACGGGGCCCGCCTGCACACCGGCGCGACCGTGACCGCCATCCGCACCGCCGACGCCGAACGCCCCCGGCGGGGCGGACGGCCGCGGGTGGCGGGCGTCGAGTACGCCGGAGGCGACGGGCGGACCACCGTGCCGGCCGACGTCGTGGTCGGCGCCGCGGACCTCCACCACCTCGAGACACAGCTGCTGCCGCCCGGTCTGCAGACACACCCGGAGCCGATGTGGCGCGGCCGCTCCCCCGGGCCGGGCGCGGTGCTGGCCATGCTGGGCGTGGAGGGACGTCTCCCGGAGCTGGCGCACCACTCCCTGTTCTTCACCGCCGACTGGGAGCAGAACTTCGGCGACATCTTCGGCGCGGACGCCCGGGTGCCGGACCCGGCGTCGATCTACGTGTGCAAGCCGTCGCAGACGGACCCGACGGTCGCCCCCGAGGGGTGCGAGAACCTCTTCGTGCTCGTGCCCGTGCCGGCCGACAGCTCGATCGGGCACGGCGGGGACGACGGCGGCGGATCGGAGGCGGTCGAGCGAGCCGCGGACGCCGCGATCGACCAGGTGGCGTCCTGGGCCGGCGTGCCCGACCTGCGTCGCCGCATCCGGGTGCGGCACACGGTCGGACCCGACGACTTCGCCGCGCGCTACAACTCTTGGCGCGGCGGCGCGCTGGGCCTGGAGCACACCCTGCGGCAGAGTGCCTTCCTCCGCCCGGGCAACGTCTCGGCCAAGGTCGACGGACTCCTCTACGCCGGCGCCAGCACGGTCCCGGGCGTCGGGCTGCCGATGTGCCTGATCAGCGCCGAGCTGGTGCTCAAGCGCCTCTCGGGGGACCGCTCGAGCCTCCCGGTGGCCCCATGAGCCTGCACTGGTCCTACGCCGCGATGCTGGCGTTCTGCCTCGCCGGCACGCTGCCGCTCGTCCCCGCGTTCCGGCTGCGGGTGCTGCACCAGCCGAGGCGGCTGCTGCTGGCGGTGCTCCTGGGCGGGTCGCCGTTCCTGCTCTGGGACCTCTACGCTACGCACGCCGGCCACTGGTGGTTCGACGCCGACCAGACCCTGCCGTGGCGCGTGGCCGGGCTGCCGCTGGAGGAGGTCGCCTTCTTCGTCGTCATCCCGCTCGTGTCCGTGCTGACCCTCGAGGGCGTGCGCGCGGCGCGACGCGGTGTGCGGCCCCGGCCGGCGCGGCGCCGCGAGGAGGTGCGATGACCTACACGGCCATCGCGGTCGTGGGGGTGCTGGCCGCCCTCGCCCTGGACCGCTGGGTCGCGCGGACCCGCCTGACCTCGACGCGGGACTGGTGGGCCGCCTACGCGATCATCGTCTTCTTCCAGCTGCTCACCAACGGCTGGCTGACCGGCCGCGGGATCGTGCGCTACGACCCCGGCGCCATCCTCGGCAGCGACCGGATCGTGCTGATCGGCGACGGCCGGCTCGTCTTCGCCCCGATCGAGGACCTGGCCTTCGGCTTCGCCCTCGTGCTCACCAGCTGCGTGGCGTGGACCTGGCTGGGCCGCCGCGGGGAACGGGCGCAGGCATGAGCGTGGCGACCCGCCTGCAGTCGATGCAGCCCACCGACATCGGCGTGCCGGGGCCCAGCTCGCTGCAGATGGCGCGCGGGTTCCGCTCCATCCGCGCCGATCCGCTGTCCTTCCTCGTCGCCGTGCGCGCGCGCTACGGCGACCTGGTCTCCTTCCCGGTCCCCGGGCCGCCCGCCCTGCTGGTGAACGACCCCGACGACGCGCGCCACGTGCTGCAGACCTCCGCGCGCACCTGGCGCAAGGAGACCGTCCAGTACGCCGCCCTGGCGCGGGTCACCGGTCCCGGGCTGCTCGCCTCGGCCGAGCCGAGCTGGATCGAGCACCGGCGCCTCGCCGCCCCCGCCTTCCACCACGAGCGACTGCTCGCGGTCGGCGACCAGGTCCGGGCGGCGGCTCGCGACGCGGTCGGCGCGGTCCTGGACGGCCCGGCCACGGGCAGCAGGCTCGTCGACGTCGCTGCGCTGACCCACACCATCGGCCTGGACGCCGTCGGTCGCGCCCTGTTCTCCGCCGACCTGTCCGGGCAGGCGCAGCGGCTGCTGTCCGCGACCAGCGACTCCGCCGACCTGGTCGTCCGGCTCGGCCGCTCGATCCTGCCCAGGGCGGAGTGGACGCCGACCCGCACCAACCTGCGCCTGCGGTCGGCCAGGCGGCGGCTCGACGCCGGTGCCGCCGAGATCATCGCCCAGCGCCGCGAGCGGGGCGGGCGCAGCCTCGACCGCAGCCTCGACCGCAGCCTCGACCCGGCGACCGCGGGCCACGGAGACGACCTGCTGGGCCTGCTGCTCGACAGCGGCCTGAGCGACGGCGAGGTGCGCGACGAGCTCGTCACCATGGTCATCGCCGGGCACGAGACGGTCGCCGCGGCCCTGGCCTGGACGCTGATGCTGCTGGCGGAGCACCCGGTCGCCCAGGACCGGGTCCGCGCCGAGCTGGCCGACCACGGCGACGTCACGCTGCTCGACCACCGCGACCGGCTGCCGTGGACGCGGGCGGTCATCGACGAGGCGCTGCGGCTGTTCCCCCCGGCCTGGGCCCTGTCGCGGCGCTCGGACGCCGCCGACGTCATCGGGGGCCGCGACGTCCCGCCCGGCACGCTCGTGATCATCAGCCCGTGGCTGATGCACCGCCGCGACGAGCCGTGGACCGACCCGCTGGAGTTCCGGCCGGAGCGCTTCCTGGTCGACGGCGCCGGCCGCTCGGCGTACCTCCCCTTCGGGCTGGGACCGCGGCTGTGCATCGGCCGCGACTTCGCGCTGGGCGAGATGGCGGTGGTGCTGGCCGAGGTCCTGCGCGAGCACCGGGTCGTCGTGCCCGCCGGGTGGTCGAGGCCCCGGGCCGAGGCCAAGGTCGCGGTGCACCCCAGAGGCGGGATGCCGCTCGTGGTGTCCCGCGTGCGGGACGGCGGCCGATGAGCGAGGTCGTCCTCGTCGCCCTGCTGGTCGTCGCCGCCGCGTGGGGGCAGTGGCTGGTGGCCGACCTCCGCACGCTCCCGTCGGGCACCGGTGCTCGGACCGGCGTCCCGGCGCGGCCGTCGGTCTCGGTGGTGGTGCCGGCCCGCGACGAGGAGCAGACGCTGCCGGCGCTGCTGGGCTCGCTGCGCGCACTCGACGGATCGCCTCCCGAGGTCGTCGTGGTCGACGACGCGTCCGACGACCGCACCGCCGAGGTGGCGCGTGCGGGCGGCGCACGGGTCGTGCCGGCCGGCACGCCGCCACGGGGCTGGACCGGCAAGGCCTGGGCCTGCCACACGGGTGCCGAGGCCGCCTCCGGGGACCTGCTGCTGTTCCTCGACGCCGACACCGTGCTTGCCCCCGAGGCCCTCGACAGCCTCCTCGAGGTCCACGAACGGCGCGGCGGGCTGGTCTCGGTGCAGCCCCACCACCGCGTGGTCCGCGCCTACGAGCAGCTCTCGGCGTACTTCAACGTCGTGGCGGTGATGGCGAGCGCGGCGTTCACCGGGAGCAGCAGCCGGCGCTCGGACCGGCCCGGGGCGGCTCCCATGGCCTTCGGGCCCTGCCTGCTGACCTCGCGCGAGGACCTGGCGCGTGCCGGCGGACACGCCGCGGTGCGCGCGGAGATCCTCGACGACGCCTCGCTCGCCGCGGCCTACCACCGCGCCGGACTGCCGGTGTGGTGCGCCGTGGGCGGCGACGCGGTGCGGATGCGCAGCTACCCGGGCGGTCTCGGCCAGCTCACCGCCGGATGGACCAAGAACATCGCGGCGGGCGCCGCTGCCGCCTCGCCGATGGCTGCTCTCGGGACCGTCCTGTGGATCAGCGCCCACCACGCCGTGGCGGTCGGCGCCCTCCTCTCGCTGGTGGAGGTCGCTCCCGGCGGGCATACCTCGCTCGCCGCGGGGCCCCCACTGATCTGGGCGCTGGCCTGGCTGGGCACGGCGTGGCAGCTGCGCGCCGTGCTGCGCCGGGTCGGGTCGTTCGGCTGGTGGACCTGGGCGCTGTTCCCGCTGCCGCTGCTCGCCTTCGACCTCGTCTTCGCACGATCCGCTGCGCTCACCGTCGTCCGCCGCTCGGTGAGCTGGCGCGGCCGCGAGGTCGACCTGCGCCGACGCGAGTCCACCGGGGAGGTGGTCTGAGTGCTCCGGCTGGTGATGCCGCAGACCCTCACCGTCGTGGTGGACGTCGTCGCGTGGGGGGTCTTCCACGCCGCCACCGGCTACGCCGCCCACCGCCTCGGCGACGAGCGGCTGGCCCGCGACGGCTGGGCACTGCGGCCGAGGCGGTTCGAGGACGGCGGTCGGTGGTACCGCCGCCGGTTGCGGATCCACCGCTGGAAGGACCGCGTCCCGGAGGCGGGCGCGCTGTTCCAGGGCGGCGTCAGCAAGCGCGAGCTGCCGGCCCACGACGTCGACGGGCTGGTCCTCTTCGTCCGCGAGACCCGTCGCGCGGAGCTGGCCCACTGGTGGGCGATGTGGTGCGGCCCGCTGTTCCTGCTCTGGAACCCGCCCTTGGCCGCCGGCCTGCTGGTGGGCTACGGCGTGGTCGTGAACCTGCCGTTCATCGCCATCCAGCGTCACAACCGGTTCCGCACCCAGTCCCTGATCGAGCGACTGGCCCGACGAGGGGACGAGGCATGACCAGCGGAGCCACCGCTCGACGGCGCGACGACGACGTCGCAGGCAGCGCCGCCGCCCCGGGCACCACGCCCGCCACCACGTCCGCCACCACTCCTGCGGACACCGGGTCCCGGCACGGCCCGATCGCCCAGCTGCTGATCGCCTGGTCGCCGCTCAGCGCGATCCTGCTCGCCTACTGGGTGGCCCAGTGGATCACCGCGCCCCTGGGCACCGGCGACGGCGCCTCCACCAACCGCGTCGGCGCCGGGCTGCACGTGCTCGGCCCGGCCCGTGCCGACGAACGCCTCCTCGGCACGGTGCCGAGCGCGTGGCTGCAGGAGCGCCTCGTCGACGGTGGCAGCCACTGGTACGACGCGGTGGCCGCACTCGTCTACGTCACCCACTTCGTCACCATCCCCTTGCTGACGGCGGTGGTCTGGTTCGCGATGCGCGAGCGGTTCCGCGACTGGCTGACGGCGGTGCTGACGATGTCGCTGGTCGGGATCGCGGTGTACGTGCTCTACCCAGCCGCCCCGCCGTGGCTGGCCTCGCAGCGCGGCGACATCGACACCGTGGACCGCATCTCCCACCTCGGCTGGGAGCACCTCGGGCTCGACGCGGTCGGGCGCCTCGTCGAGCTGGGCCAAGGTGGCAGCAACCCGGTCGCGGCGATGCCCTCGCTCCACGCGGGCGCCGCCCTGCTGACCGCCCTGTTCCTCTGGCCGTCGGTTGACCGGGTCCTGCGCGCGGCGCTGCTGGCGTACGCCGTCGCGATGGCGGCGACGCTGGTCTACTCCGGCGAGCACTACGTCGTCGACGTCGCCGCCGGCTGGCTGGTCGCGGGGCTCGGCGTCCTGGCAGCCCGCGCCCGCCGCTCGCCGCGCGGCCGCACGCATGGGCCCCAGCACGACGGGTACGTCCGCGAGACGAACCGGCGCGGTCGCGGCCCGAGCGTCCGCCGGCGGCGCACGGACCCGGGGAGGCGCGCATGACGACCGGCGTTGCTCCCGAGGGCGCGACCGCGCACCCGGGTGCGCGTGGACTGCTCCTCGCCGCCCACCCGGCGCCGGCCCTCGCGGTCACCGTGATGATGGGGCTCCTCGCGGTGGCGCAGGGCCTGGAGGCGTCCCGCACCCTGTTGCTGGTCGCCGCCGTGCTCGCCGGGCAGCTCTCCATCGGCTGGAGCAACGACCTCGTGGACGCCTCACGAGACCGGCAGGCCGGCCGCCGGGACAAGCCGTTGGCGACCGGAGAGGGGTCCGTGCGGCTCACCCGCCTGGCGTGCGCAGGCGCGGTGGTGGCGTGCGTCGCGCTGTCGGCGCCGCTCGGCACAGCGGCCGGCCTCGTGCACCTCGTCTGCGTCGCGTGGGGGTGGGCGTACAACCTCGGCCTGAAGGCGACCGTCTGGTCGTGGGTGCCCTACGCCGCCTCGTTCGGTGCGCTGACCGCCGTCGTGACGCTGACCGACGGCGTGGCGCCCCCGTGGTGGTGGCCCGTGGGCGCCGGCCTGCTCGGCGTGGGCGCGCACCTGCTCAACGTGCTGCCCGACCTCGACGACGACGCCGCGACGGGCGTGCGCGGCCTGCCTCACCGGCTCGGCCCGGCGCGGATCGCGCCCGTGGCCGCAGGGGTGCTCCTCACCGCGTCCCTGGTCGTCCTGCTCGGCGCGGAGCCACCGATCGTCGTGTCCGCCGTCGCGACGCTCGTCGTGGTGTGCCTCGCCGTCGTCGTCGTCCGCGGGTCGGGGCGGCGGCCCTTCCTCGCTGCGATGGCCATCGCACTGGGCGACGCCGCCCTGCTGGTCGTGGCCCGATGAGCGGCGGCGACCGGGACCACTGGGACGTCGTGGTGGTCGGCGCCGGACCTGCCGGGGCGTCGGCTGCCCTCGGCGCCCTCACCGAGAACCCGTCGCTGCGGGTGCTGCTGCTCGACCGCAGCGACTTCCCGCGCGACAAGTCCTGCGGCGACGGCATCGCACCGCACGTCCTCGACGCGCTGGCCCAGGTGGGGGCCGCGGACGTGGTCGCCGGCTGGGCGCCGCTGCGCGAGCTCGAGCTCGCGCACGGCGACGTGGCGGTCAGGGGCACGATGCGCCGCGAGGTCCACGTCGTCCCGCGCCGGGTGCTCGACGCTCGCCTGGTCGAGCGAGCCGTCGCGGCCGGGGCGGTCCTACGCCGGCACCGGGTCACCTCGCTCGAGCCCCTCGCCACCCCCGTCGTGTCCGGGGAGCTCAGCGGAGCCGTCGTCGTGGGTGCCGACGGCGCGCACTCGCTGGTCCGCTCGGCGCTGCTCGGGCGCCGGCGCGAGCCACGGGCCATCGCCATCCGCGGCTACGCGCCCACCACGACGGCCATGCGGGGCCGCCAGGTGATCCGCTACGGCGACCGCCGCCAGCCGTCGTACGCCTGGGCCTTCGACCGCGGCGACGGACTGGCCAACGTCGGCTACGGCGAGCTGCTGCCGGGAGAGCGCTCCGGCGACGGGGCGCCCAGCAGGCGTCTGCTGCTCGAGCAGCTCGACGAGCTGGTGCCCGGCGCCGCGAGCACCGGCGGGGACTGGCGCGGCCACCACCTCCCGCTCAGCGGCTGGCGCTGGCACCAGCCCGACGGGGCGGTCCTGCTCGTCGGGGACGCAGCCGGACTGGTCAACCCGATGACCGGCGAGGGCATCTACTACGCCGTCGCCACCGGCGTCGCAGCCGGCCGCACGGCGGCCAGGGCCGTGGCGGCGCGACGGCCGACGGACGCCGGCGCGCGCCACCGCGCCGTCGTACGCCGGATGCTCGGCTCCCACTTACGGCACACCTGGACCTCCTCGCGACTGTCCCGGTCCACGCGGATCGTCGACGCGGGAATCCGCGCCGCGGGGCGGGACCGTCACGTCTTCGACAGCCTCGTCGAGCTCGGCCTGGGCGACGGCCGGATCGACGCCCGCCTCGCCGCCGGGCTGCTGCGCACGCTCGCCGTCCCTGCCCGCCCCGCGCAGCCCCCGCTCCACCCCACCCCCACGTCCAGAAAGCCCGAGGCCTGACATGAGGATCCTCACCGTCAGAGGCGCGCTCCCGCCGCACTCCCACCCGCAGGCGGAGATCACCGAGGCCTTCGCCGAGGTCATCAGCCAGGACCGCCTCGACCGCGCCCTGCTCCGGCGCTTCCACGCCAACGCGGGCGTCGAGCGTCGGCACACCGTGCTGCCCCTGGCGGACTACGCCGGGCTGCGCGACTTCGGCCACGCCAACGACCTCTTCATCGAGCACGCCGTGGAGCTCGGCTGCCGCGCGCTCACCGACGCGCTCAAGGCCGCCGACCTGACGCCCTCGGACGTCGACCTCGTGGTCACCGCGACCGTGACCGGCCTCGCGGTGCCCTCCCTCGATGCGCGCATCGCCGCGCAGGTGGGACTGCGCGAGGACGTGCGCCGGATGCCGCTCGTCGGGCTGGGCTGCGTGGCTGGGGCGGCGGGCATCGCGCGGGTGCACGACTACCTGCTCGGCCACCCGGACCACACGGCCGTGCTGGTCGCGGTCGAGCTGTGCTCGCTCACCGTGCAGCGCGACGACACGTCGGTCCCCAACCTGGTGGCCAGCGGCCTCTTCGGCGACGGCGCCGCGGCAGTGGTCGCGACCGGCGACGCCGGCCGGCCCGGACCCGTGGCGGTCCTGGACTCCCGCAGCCGGCTCTACCCCGACAGCGAGCGCACGATGGGCTTCGACGTCGCGGCCAGCGGTCTGCGCATCGTCCTCGACGCCGAGGTGCCGGCGCTGGTGGAGCGCTACCTGCGCGCCGACGTGGACGGGTTCCTGGCCCAGCACGGCCTGACCCGGGCCGACATCGGCTGGTGGGTGTGCCACCCCGGCGGACCCAAGGTCATCGAGGCGCTGGAGACCGCCCTGGAGGTGCCGCGGGACGCGGTGCGGCTGACCTGGGAGAGTTTGTCGCGCGTCGGCAACCTGTCGTCCGTCTCGGTCCTGCAGGTCCTCGAGGACACCCTGCGCGAGCGCCCGCCCACGCCTGGGACCCATGGCGTGCTCCTCGCGATGGGCCCCGGTTTCTGCTCCGAGCTGGTGCTGCTGAGGGCCGAGGCATGACCGGACTGGTCGCCTTCACGGTCCTGGTGGGGCTCGTCGGGCTGGAGCGCGTCGCCGAGCTGGTCGTCTCGGTGCGCAACGCCGCCTGGAGCAGGGAGCGCGGCGGCGTCGAGACCGGCCTCGGCCACTTCCCGTTCATGGTCGTCCTGCACACCGGCCTGCTGGTCGGCGCACTCGTCGAGGCGTGGGTACGGCGACCGGAGGTGCCCTCCGTCCTGGCCTGGTCCATGCTCGCGCTGGTCCTCGCCTCGCAGGGGCTCCGCTGGTGGTGCATCGGCACTCTCGGCCGGCGCTGGAACACGCGCGTCATCGTCGTACCGGGCCTCCCGCCGGTGCGCTCGGGGCCGTACCGGCTGATGCGTCACCCCAACTACGTGGCGGTCGTCGTGGAGGGCGTCGCACTCCCTCTGGTGCACGCGGCGTGGGTGACGGCGCTGGTCTTCACCGTCCTCAACGCGGGCCTGCTGGCGGTGCGCATCCGGGCCGAGGACGCCGCACTGGCCACGCTGCCCGAGGCGACTGCCGGCACCGCGACGGCCGGGGCGGCCGGTGCATGACCTCGTGGTCGCCGGGGGCGGCCCGGTCGGGATGGCGGCCGCGCTGCACGCACGACGCGCCGGGCTCGACGTCGTCATCCACGAGCCGCGGACCGGACCCGTCGACAAGGCCTGCGGCGAGGGACTGATGCCCGGAGCGGTGGCCGAGCTCGCCGATCTCGGGGTGCACCCGCAGGGTCGCCCGCTGTCCGGCATCCGCTACCTGGACGGCGACAGCGACGGCCCCGGTGCGATCGCGCGCTTCTCCGCCGGCCCGGGCCGGGGTGTGCGCCGCACCGTCCTGCACGCCGCGCTGGCCGACCGCGTGGCCGCGGCCGGGATCGAGGTGGACCCACGGCCCGTCCGCTCCCTGGTCGACGCCGGGGACCACCTGGTCGTCGAGGGCCGCCCCACGCGCTACCTCGTCGCCGCCGACGGCCTGCACTCGTCCGTACGCCGACTGGCCGGCCTCGACGCCCCGCCGTCGCGGGCCCGGCGCCGCTTCGGCCAGCGCTGCCACGTCCGGCAGGCGCCGTGGACGTCGTACGTCGAGGTGCACTGGTCGCCGCGTGCGGAGGCCTACGTCACACCGGTCGCCGACGACCTCGTGGGCGTGGCCGTCCTCGGGGAGCCCGGGTCGCGCTTCGAGGACCTGCTGGCCGGCTTCCCTGTCCTGCAGGAGCGCCTGACCGGGCCGCGGACGCGCGTCATGGGAGCCGGGCCGCTGCGGCAGCGGGCGTCGGCGCGGGTGCGCGGGCGGGTGCTGCTCGTCGGGGACGCCGCCGGGTACGTCGACGCGCTCACCGGCGAGGGCATCGCGCTGGGCCTCGCCCAGGCCCGCGCAGCGGTCGCGTGCGTGGCCGCGGGCCGTCCCGAGCGCTACGACGCACTCGCGCGCCGCCTCGGGATGCGCCACGATCTGCTGACGCACCTGCTGCTGCGGGTGACCGCGCACCAGCCGGTGCGTCGTCGCCTGGTCCCGGCCGCGACCCGACTGCCCTGGCTCTTCGGGGCCGCCGTCAACCAGCTCGCCCGACCCGTGGGGAGGCCCGCATGACCGACACGACCACCGCTCCCGTCGAGACACCCGAGCTCGTGGTGCTCCTGGACGAGGACGGCCGAGCCGTCGGCACGGCCGAGAAGGCCGGCGTCCACCACGCCGACACGCCGCTGCACCTGGCGTTCTCCTGCTACCTCTTCGACCGCGCGGGCAACGTCCTGATCACCCGTCGCGCGCTCGACAAGCGCACCTTCCCCGGCGTGTGGACCAACAGCTGCTGTGGCCACCCCGCGCCCGGCGAGGACCTCGCCGACGCCGTCCGGCGCCGGGTCGGCCAGGAGCTCGGCACGACCGTGAGCGACCTCAAGCTGGTCCTGCCGCGCTTCCGCTACCGCGCCGAGCAGGCGGGCGTCGTGGAGAACGAGATGTGCCCGGTCTTCGTCGCCGTGGCGGAGCGGCGGCTCAGCCCCGACCCGGCCGAGGTCGCCGGCACCAGCTGGGAGCCCTGGGACGCCTTCCGCGCCGGCGTCCTGGCCGGGACCCGGCCGGTGTCGGTGTGGTGCCGCGAGCAGGTCGCGCAGCTGCCACAGGACCCGCTCGCCGCACCCGCCGCACCGCTCGAGGACCTGCCCGCCGCGGTGCGCGTCCTGCCGGGGTGAGCCTGTCGATTCGGCCGCGGCGTGACCGCCCGTGTGACAGGCTGGGGCCGGTGCCTCGAGACGGTGGGGTGTTCGCGTCGCGCGCGGAGGATGGACTCGTTGCCCCCAGGAGCTTTCGACCCGGCTGTCGGTGACCCGTCGGACCGTACGTCGGACACGGCGTCGATCCTCGGCGCGGCGTCCGACCGGATGGCCTGGCGCCTGGCTGTCGACGCGGCCGGCGTGGGCGCCTTCGTGTGGGACCTGGTCGCCGACGACCTGCGCTGGGACGGCCGGCTGATCGAGCTCTTCGGGCTCGACGAGGAGTCCTTCGGCGGCACGATCAAGGACTTCAACAGGCTCGTCCACCCCGACGACCTGGCACGGGTGAGCGACGCCCTCCAGCGCGCCATCGACACGTGCGGCGACTACCACGCCGAGTATCGGATCGTGCAGCCCAGCGGCCACGTGCGCTGGATCGAGGCCCGCGGCCGGGCGTACGGCGAGCACCCCGGCGGGCAGGCCGTCCGGCTCGTCGGGGCCGCCTACGACACCACCGCGGTCCGCGACGGCGAAGCCCGGATCGGGCGCGTGCTGGAGTCCATGTCCTCGGCGTTCTTCCAGCTGGACGAGGACTGGCGCTTCACCTACGTCAACTCCGAGGCCGAGCGCCTCCTCGGCGCCGGCCGGGCCGATCTCTTCGGCCAGTCGATCTGGGAGGCCTTCCCCGCGGCGGTGGGAAGCCCCTTCGAGGAGCACTACCGCGGCGCCGCCGCGACCGGGCAGCCGGTGTCCTTCGAGGCGTTCTACCCGCCTCCGCTGGACGCGTGGTACGAGGTGCGGGCGTGGCCCTCCCCCGAGGGCCTGGCCGTCTACTTCGTCGACATCACCTCGCGGCGCGAGGCCCAGGACGCCCTGGACCGAGCGGCTCGCCGCCTCGCGCTGCTGGCCTCGGTGTCCGAGTCGCTCACCAGCACGCTGGACCCCACCGAGGGCGTGAGCCGCCTGGCCACCCACCTCGTCCCGGAGGTCGGCGACTGGTGCCTGGTCACCCTCGTCGAGGACCCGCACGCCTCGGACTGGCGGCGCGGGCTGCGCGACGTGGGCTGGTCGCACCGCGATCCCGCACTCGAGGAGACGCTGCGGCTCTACGCCGCCCAGCGGCTGCGCGCCATGACGGACGCCTCCTATCTCGCCCGCACGATCCGGGACATGACACCGGTGCTCATGGAGTCCGACGCCGCCGAGCAGGTCGCCGCGGTGCTCGTGCCGGGGCGGGCCCGCGAGCTGCTGAGCGAGCTCGACCCGGCCTCGGCCGTGATCGTGCCCCTGCGCGCGCGGGGGCGCACCGTGGGCGTTGTCAGCGTCTTCCGCGGCGCCGGGCGAGCTGCGTACACCCGCGACGACGTGGTGCTGCTCGAGGACATCGGCTCCCGCGCGGCGCTGGCGCTGGACAACGCCCGCCTCTACGCCTCCCAGCGCGACGTGTCGGAGGCCCTGCAGCGCAGCATGCTGACCGAGCCGCCCCACACCGACGAGCTCGAGATCGTCACCCGCTACGCGCCCGCCGGCGAGGCGGCGCGCATCGGGGGCGACTGGTACGACGCGTTCCTGCAGCACCGCGGCCCCGCAGGCTCCTCCCCCGACGTCGTGGTCGTCGTCGGGGACGTGGTCGGGCACGACGTCGAGGCCGCGGCGGCCATGGGCCAGGTCCGCGGACTGCTGCGCGGCATCGCGGTGCACAGCGGAGACGCACCGGCGGCGATCCTGTCCGGGGTCGACGCCGTGATGGAGTCGCTGCGGCTGGAGACGACCGCGACGGCCGTCGTGGCCCGCTTCGAGCAGGTCCCGGGCACGCGTGAGCGCGTGCTGGTCCGCTGGTCGCACGCCGGGCACCCGCCCGCTCTGCTCGTCAGCGCCGACGGCGAGGTGACCGCTCTGGCGGACGTGACGGCCAACGACCTGCTGCTGGGCCTGGATCCCGCCACGCCTCGCGGCGAGCGGTCCACCCTCCTGGAGCCCGGGGCGACGCTGTTCCTCTACACCGACGGGCTGGTCGAGCGCCGCGGCCGCGACATCGACGCCGGCGTGCGTGCCCTGGCCGCCCGGCTGCGCGAGATCGCCCCGGAGGCGCCGGAGCTCGACGTCATGTGCGACCTGCTGCTCGAGGAGATGATCGGCGACAAGCCGGAGGACGACGTGGCGCTGCTCGCGGTGCGGCTGCGCGGGACTCAGGTGTTGTAGCGCAGCAGCGAAATCACGCCGAAGATCAGCGCGATCAGCACGAAGAGCCCGATGACCGCGAGGACGGGGGTCACCTTCGGGCGCGGCCCCGGCGCGTTGAGAGGCTGGTTGGTCGTGGGTCGCTCACGCTCGTCCATGCTGCGGCGGTACCCCCCAGGATGCGGCTCATGCGAGCCCCGGGGCGCCGACCGCGGCGCGGCCGAGCGAGGCGCGGCGCCGGCCGTCGAGGGGTGAGGGGCGGCGGTCCAGGCGGGCGTCGAGCAGGGCGGCGGCCCGCTCCGTCTCCCCCTCGTTGACCAGGCACAGCAGCAGCGTTTCCTCGACCACCTCGCGCTGCGCTGCCGAGCCCCCGACCCGCACGAGGACGGGCAGCAGCTCGGAGAGCAGCGCTGCCGCGTCGGCCCAACGGTCCTCGAGCACCGCCACCAGCGCGTCGCAGACGCCGGCCACGACCGTACGCATCGTGCTGTCGCCGGACCGGCGGCAGTGCCCGGCCAACCTCGCGACCCGGGTCGCGTCGCCGCTGCCCGCCAGGGCGAGGGCGGCGTGCAGGGCGACGAAGGGCGTCTGCGGCTCCTCCACGAGCGAGTGCTCGACCGCCGCCAGCACCGCCTCCATCGGGGGCGGGGGCGCCTCGGCGGGGACCGAGCCCGGTGGCACGGCTGCGGGCCAGTCGGTCGTCGTCATGCGCCAGCGCCACAGCAGCGACGCGGAGTCGACGAGGGTGCGGACCCCGGTGACCGTCGGCGGGGTGAGCTGGGAGTAGTAGCGGCGGCGTACGGCCTCGGTGTCGCCGAGGGACAGCTCGTGCAGAGCGGCGTGCCACGAGAAGTGCGCGCGGTGGCTGGCCGAGCGTCCGCTCTCGGTGACCCAGTGGTCGAGCCACACGCGGCCGGTCTCGTGCTGGCCGGTCTCGTAGAGGACGTGCGTCTGGGCGTGCACGGCGTGGCCCGACGACGGCTGGCACGACAGCGCGCTCTCGGCGAGCAGACCTGCCTCCTCCCACCGTGACTGGTCCTGCCGGGTGAAGGCCAGCAGCGAGATGTACCACCAGTGGTCGCCGTAGGCCGGGGCGAGCCCCTCCACGAGGTCCCAGGCCTCGCGCTGCACGTCGGTGACACCCGAGAAGGCGATGGTCGGCACCGCGGCCGAGACGGCCAGCACGTCGCGAGGGTGCCTCGCGATGTGGCTCATCAGGGCCTGCGCCCCGCTGCGTCGCACGTCGGCGACGCGGCGGCCCACGACGTCGACGAGGCTGCGCTCGCGGTCGTCGCCACGCCGCCGCACGGCCTCGCGGGCCGCCTGCAGCGAGCCCGCCACGTCGGCCGCGGCACCGGCCTCGTGCCCCAGCATCGCCAGCGCCGCGTGGGCCAGGGCAAAGTCGGGGTCGAGGGTGGCCGCCTCCCGCAGCAGGTCCTCGGCGCCACCCTGCAGCAGCATCAGTCGCTCCAGCCCGGCGTTGTACGCCGTCGCGGCCTCCGCCGTCGTGGAGATCGGCAGTCCGAGCGGGTCGCGCGGACGGGCCACCGGGTGGTGTCCGCTGACCAGGCGGCCGTCGGCGAGGCGACGCGGTTGTGGGGCCAGTGCGTCGAGCACCGCGGTCGCCACGCCCAGCGCCTGCGCGCGGATCTCGGGGACGGCGGTCGACTCCCACAGCTCGCCGCGACGCAGGGCGCCGAGCGTCCACAGCGGCGCGTCGGTGCCCCCGGCGGCGTCCACGACCCGCCCGTCGACCGTGCGCACGCCCATGCCCGCCGTCGCCACGACGGCGAGCGCCGAGCCGCCTCGAGGACGGAGCAGGTCGTCGAGGAGCGGGTTCTGGAGCCGGCGCACGTCGGACTGCGGGCCGGTGCAGTTCACCACCCAGCCCACCTCGCGCACGGAGCCGTCGGTCAGCTCGACCTCGAGTCCCCCGCGCGCGAGCGGCCGGGCGGCGACCACCGTGCCTGCCGAGACCCGCAGTCGGTCCTCGGCCTCCAGCGCGTCGAGACGCACGCGGCTCGAGGGAGCCATCCGGTGGCGGTGCAGGCCCCAGCGCGCGGCGTCGCGGGACAGGAACTCGGCCCGGTCGCTCTCGGACAGGCGCTGCCACAGCTCGCTGAGACGGAACCGCAGCCCGTCCACGGCCGGGCGCCAGTCGCCGGTGGCCGCACGGACGTCCGCGACGTGCCGCTCCGCCCGTGCCCGGACCTCGTCGAGCCGGCCGCCCCAGTCCGAGACGTCCGGAATGGCGGCGAGCCGCTGCTCGGGCGCGTGGGTGCGGGGCAGCAGGCCGCGGCGACTCACCGCGTGGATGACGCGGTCCGCGGGACCTGCGGCGGTGAGGGTCAAGGTGACGTCGACCATGGTGAGTCCGGTGCCCACCAGCAGGACGTCGCGCGGGCCGGTCCGGTCGCGCCGCACGACGTCGAGGGCTCCGGACGCCCACGGGTCGGGGACGAAGAACGGCGAGGCGCGCAGCTCCTCGACCGCCCACTCCGTGCCCGCCTCGGGCAGACCGGTGGCGACGACGACGGCGTCGGCGTCGAGGGGACGTCGCGCCCGGACCGCGACCCGCAGCCCGCCGGCCGTACGCTCCACCCCGACCGCCGTGTCGCGGACGTGCCGCAGCGACACGTCGCCGAGCGTCGTGCGCAGCGCCTCGGTGAGGCTGTCGTCGAGGTAGCGGGCGAACTGGGCTCGCGGGGCGAAGTCGTAGGGCAGGGACGGCCGGTCCGGCTCGTCGCGGGCACGCCAGGCGACGAAGTGACCGGGGTCCTCGGGCAGCACGCTCATCCCCGAGGCCGGAACGTTGAGCAGGTGCGAGGCGTCGTACGTCCCGAACGCGACGCCGCGCGCCAGCCGGTCAGCCGGGTCGACGACGGTGATGTCGAGGCCGGCGGCCCGGCGGCCGGCGACCCGGACGAGGTGCAGGGCGGTCAGGGAGCCTGCCGCCCCGCCGCCGACGATGACGACGGAGGGACGACGCTCTCGCGGTGTGCTCATGTCTCGGGCTCCTGCTGAGGTGGGTGGGTGCCGGGGTGCTGGCACGGGTTGGTGCCGTGGTCGGTGGCGTGGGTGGTGGCGGGGTTGGCTGCGCCGCAGCGCGGCTCAGCCGGCGGTCAGCACGGCCGGCATGGCCGGCACGGTGGTCGCGCCGTCGGCGGCGGTGAGCCAGACGGCCATCCCCTCGGTGAGCTGGAGGCTGCGCGCGTGCGTACGGGTGACCTCGACGGTCACGACCTCGCCGTCGTCGGTCAGCACGGTGAGGCGGACCTCGAAGCCGATGCGCTGCACGCGCGAGATGCGGCCCTCGACGGAGCCGGCCAGGGTGGGACCGAGGCCGATCTCGATGTCGTGGGGACGGATGCGGCGACCCGCCAGCGTCGTGACGTCGCCGAGGAAGCCCATCACGAACTCGTTCGCCGGGGCGTCGTAGAGCTGGTCGGGGGTGCCGACCTGCTCGACGCGGCCCTCGTTGACCACGACGATCTCGTCGGCGACCTCGAGGGCCTCCTCCTGGTCGTGGGTCACGAAGACGGTCGTCACGTGCACCTCGTCGTGCAGCCGCCGCAACCAGTCGCGCAGCTCCTTGCGGACCTTGGCGTCGAGCGCGCCGAACGGCTCGTCGAGCAGCAGGACGCGTGGCTCCACCGCGAGCGCGCGGGCGAGGGCCATCCGCTGGCGCTGGCCGCCTGAGAGCTGCGAGGGCAGCCGGTGCGAGAACTGCTGCAGGTGCACGAGCCGGAGCAGCTCGTCGACGCGCTCGGCGACCTCGGCCCTGGGCCGCTTGCGGATCTCCAGGCCGAAGGCGACGTTCTTGGCGACCGTCATGTGCTTGAAGACGGCGTAGTGCTGGAAGACGAAGCCGACGCCCCTCTTCTGCGCGGGGAGATCGGTGGCGTCCGTGCCGTCGATCTCGATGCGCCCGGAGTCTGCGGTGTCGAGCCCGGCGATGATGCGCAGCAGGGTCGACTTGCCGCCGCCGGACGGGCCGAGCAGGGCGGTCAGCCCGCCCGCCGGGATGGACACGGAGACGTCGTCGAGGGCGACGAAGTCCCCGAACCTCTTGGTGACGTGGGAGATGTGGATGCTCATCGGGGCCTCCTCGGGGAGCCGGTGGGAGCGGAGTGCTGGGGACGGAGGAAGGCGACCACGACCAGGCAGGCGATGCTCACCAGGATCAGCAGGAACGACGTCGCGTAGGCGGTGTCCTGTTGGAAGTTCTGGTACTTCGCCTCCACGACGAGCGTCGCGGTCTGGGTGCGGCCGGTGATGTTGCCCGACACGATCTTGACGGCGCCGAACTCGCCGATCGAGCGGGCCAGGCTGAGCACCACGCCGTACACGACGGCCCACTTGATGCTGGGCAGGGTGATCCGCCACAGCGTCTGGGGCCCGCTGGCGCCGAGGCTGCGGGCCGCCTGCTCCTGGTCGTCGCCGATCTCGGTGAGCACGGGCACGACCTCGCGGATCACCAGGGGCAGGGCCACGAAGCAGGTCGCCATGATCATGCCGGGCGAGTCGAAGATCAGCTGCAGGCCGTTGGCCTCGAGCGTCGGCCCGAACCACCCGGTGCGCCCGTTGTAGGCCAGCAGGAGGGCCAGCCCGACCACCACCGGGGACACCGACAGGGGCAGGTCCACGAAGGCCGAGAGCACCCGCTTGCCCGGGAACTGGTGGCGCACGAGCAGGATCGAGATCGTCACGCCGAAGACCAGGTTGATCGCGACCGCCCACAGGGCGACCACCGCGGTCAGCTGGAGCGCTCCGGTCACCTGCTCGTCGGCCAGCGCGTCGGCGAGGGTCGCGAATCCCCCGGCGAAGGTGTTGCGCACCAGCAGCCCGACCGGCCAGGCCACCAGCAGGAACACGTAGCCGACCGCGACAATGCGCAGCAGCCAGCGCATGGCGGGAGGTGGGCTCACCATCGTCGGGCCACCCGCCTCTGCACCACGTCGAGGGCGACGATGACCACCAAGGCCACCGCGAGCATCACCGACGCGAGGGCGGCGGCGGACGCGGTGTTGCCGTTCTCGATGAAGGTCAGCACGCGCACCGACACCACCTCCGTCTCGAAGGGCTTGTTGCCCGACAGCAGGACCAGGGAGCCGTACTCCGAGATCGCCCGGGCGAAGGACAGCGCGGCGCCCGCGGCGATCGCCGGGGTGAGCGCCGGCAGGATGATGCGGCGGAACACAGTCGCCGGGCGGGCGCCGAGGGAGGCGGCCGCCTCCTCGACGTCGCTCTCCAGCTCCTCGAGCACGGGCTGGACCGTGCGCACGATGAACGGCAGCGTCACGAAGGCGAGCGCGAGCGTCACCGCCCGCTCGGTGAAGGCCCAGTGCACGCCCAGCGGGCTGTTGGGTCCGTAGAGCGCGAGCAGGACGAGACCGGCCACGATGGTGGGCAGGGCGAACGGGACGTCGATGACGACGTCGAGCAGGGAGCGGCCCCAGAAGCGGTCGCGCACCAGCACCCAGGCGATGACGGTGCCCACCACGACGTTGACGGCCGTCACGAGCAGCGACTGCCCGACGGTGAGGGACACCGCCGCCCAGGTCTGGTCGTTGGCGAGCACCGACAGGTAGCGGTCCCAGCCGCCCTCCGACGCCGCCGCGACGACGGCGGCCAGTGGCAGCAGGACGAGGATGCTGAACCACGTCATGGCGATGCCGAGGGCGAGGCCGGAGCTGCGGGTGAGGGTGCTGCGCGGGGTCGTCCGCCGGCGTCGCCGCCCGGCCGGGGCGGGCGGGGAGGGCGGGTCGTCCGGCCCTCCGTCCCCGACCCCGCGCGTGGCGCTGAGGGTGGTCGACACCTACTCCTCGCCCACCTTGCCGGTGCTCTGCTGCAGCTCGGTGATGATGCCGAGGGGATTGCCGTCCTCGCCGTCTCCGAAGAACTTGTCGGCGGCGACGTCCCAGCCCTCGAAGTCCTCCTCGATGGTGAACAGCTTCGCCGGGGTGGGGAACGGGTCGGCGGGGTCGTTGGCGCCCTCCACCTCCTCGATCTCCACGCCGTCCACGACGGGGCGGAAGCCCGACTGCGCGTAGTCGGCCTGTGCCTCGGGAGACGTCATGAACTCGAGGAACGCCGTGGCGGTCTCGTCCGCCTCGGTCGTCACGGCGGCCGGGTTCTCGATGAGCAGGGTGTCCTCGGGGACGACGTAGTCGATGTCGGCGCCGCTCTGCTTGGCGAGGATCGCCTCGTTCTCGTAGGAGAGCAGCACGTCGCCGCTGCCGTCGGTGAAGGCGGTGGTCGCCTCGCGGCCCGAGCCGGGCAGCGCGATGGTGTTCTCGAGCAGGCCGGTGACGAAGTCGCGGGCCTCGTCCTCGGTGCCGCCGTTGCCGGTCACGTGGGCCCATGCGGCGAGGATGTTCCACCGCGCGGAGCCCGACGAGCCGGGGTTCGGGGTGATGATCTCGACGCCGGGCTCGACGAGGTCGTCCCAGCCCTCGATGCCCTCGGGGTTGCCCTTGCGCACGACGAAGACGACCACCGACGAGGTGGCGATGCCCTGCGTCTCGGTGTCCGCCCAGTCCTCGGCCACCAGACCGGCGTCGACCAGACGCGTCACGTCGGTCTCGAGCGAGTAGTGCACGACGTCGGCGTCGGCACCCGCCTCCACCGCACGGCTCTGGTCGCCCGAGGCGCCGTACGACGTCTGGAACTCGGCGCCGTCACCGTCCGGCGTCCCCTGGAAGTCCTCGAAGACCGGCTCGTTGGCCGCCTCCATGACCGAGAACGCGTTGATGCTGACCGCCTCGCCGCCCTCGGCCGAGTCTGCCCCGGCCGTCGAACCGCACGCGGTCAGGCCCAGGGCCGCGACCGCGAGGCCCACCAGGAGTGTGCTCTTCTTCATGATTGCCCCACATCTGCTCGACCCGACCTAAGCCGGGTTATTCACTAATGTCGAGGACTATAGACGACTTTGACGCGGCGTGGATCCCGGGGCGCTCGGGCGTGTCGCCGCAAGCACGGCGGGCTCGCCGCGCGACCCGATGGAGGGCCGGTCGCGCGGCGCGCGAGAATGGGAGTGCGCACTGTCGCCGCGCTTGACTCGTTCGAACACGTGTTCGATCATGGGAGCATGTCCTCCGCCCGCTCCGTCGCTGCGCTCGACCCCGGGCGTTCGGTGGTCGAGCAGCTGCGCGAGCGGGTCGCGGCCATGGAGCACAAGCCCGCCGCACAGGCCGTGCCCACCCTGCCCGGGCTCGCCGCCCTCGTGCCCCTGCACGCCGGTGCCACCTACGGGGTCGACTCCGCCTCGTTGGCGCTCGCCCTCGCGGCCGGCGCCTCACAGGCGGGCGAGTGGGTCGGCTTCGCGGGATGTGCCGACTTCGGGGTGGAGGCCGCGGCCGAGCTGGGCTTCGAGCTCTCCCGCACCGTGCTCGTGCCCGACCCCGGTGATCACTGGCTGGAGGTGGCGGCCGCGCTGGTGGACGTGCTGCGGGTCGTGGTCCTGCGACCGCCCGCGTCGGTCGACGCGCGGGCCGCGGGGGTCCTCGACTCGCGGTTGCGCACGCGCTCGTCGGTGCTGGTGGTGCACGGCCACTGGCCGCGCGTCGCAGCCCGGTTGAGCGTCGAGGAGTCCTCCTGGACCGGTCCGACGTCCGGCGCCGGTCAGCTCCTCGAGCGTCGTGCCCGCGTCGTCGTGCACCGGGGAGCACGACCCCCGCAGCGCGCCGAGCTGACGTGGCCGGGAGTGCACCGGGCGGACCCGCAGGTCCACGAGCTCCGCCGGGCGTCGGGATGAGCGCCACCGGGCGCCAGGCTCGGGCTGGGGGGGACGAGGGCACGGTGAGCCGCCGGTGAGGGTCATGGTGGTCTGGTGCCCGGACTGGTCGGTGGTCGCCGCCCTGGAGGAGGCCGAGGCGTCACCGCGCTCCCCCGCCGCGGTGCTCAGCGCCAACGTCGTCGAGGTCTGCAACGGCCCTGCCCGGTCCGAGGGCGTACGACGCGGACAGCGCCGCCGCGACGCCGAGGCGCGTTGCCCCGGCCTGCTGGTGCTGCCCACCAACCCGGACCGCGACGCCCGCGCCTTCGAGCCGGTGCTCGCCACCGTGGAGGACCTGCGCCCGGGCGTGGCGTCGTTGCGGCCCGGGCTGCTCGCCGTCCGGGCCCCGGGCAGCTGGTACGGCACCGAGGAGGAGGCCGCCGCGACGGTGTGCCAGGCCCTCGTCGAGACGGGCGTCTGGGACGTCCGGATCGGCATCGCCGACGACCTGTTCACGGCCGAGCAGGCGGCCCGGACCGCGAAGGTGCAGTCGTGGGAGGTCGTCGCAGTCGGAGGGTCGGCGCCGTTCCTGCGCGGCCTGCCCGTGCACGTCCTCGAGGGCGACGGACCGCAGGGGCGCGAGCTGGTCAGCCTGCTGCAGCGGCTGGGCCTGCGCACCTTGGGCGACCTGGCCGACCTTCCGGGGGCGGCCGTCGAGCACCGGCTGGGGTTATACGGCGCCGAGGTCCGGCGACGCGCGCGCGGCGAGGACGCCGCGCTGTTCGGCGCGCGCACCCCGCCGCCGGAGCTCGATGCGGAGGTGGCGTTCGAGCCGCCGCTGGACTCCGTCGAGGCGATCACCTTCAGCGTGCGCACCACCGCGGAGCGGTTCGTCACGCAGCTGGCGCACCACCAGGTGGTGGCCACCGGGGTCCGCATCGAGGCCGAGGCCGAGGGCGCCGTCTGCTCGTCCCGGACCTGGCTGCATCCTCGGCACTTCTCCGCCCGTGACCTGGTCGACCGGGTGCACTGGCAGCTGCAGTCCTCGACCGTCGGCGGTTCGCTGCGCTCGGCCAAGGACTCCGGTGCGGTGCGCGCCCCGATCGACCGGGTGAGGTTCCTGCCCGAGGTGGTCGAGCCCGCGGCCGCTCACGGCGAAGCACTGTGGGGGGCGGCCTCCGACGACCTCGTCGAGCGCGGCGTCGCCCGGATCCAGGGCATGGTCGGGTTCGACGCCGTGCGCCGGCCGGTCCTGCAGGGCGGGCGCAGTCCCTCCGCCCGGCAGTCGCTGGTGCCGTGGGGCGAGCGCCCTGTCGACCTGCGCCCCCTCGACCGGCCCTGGCCGGGCCGGGTGCCGGGACCGGCCCCGGTGCGGGTGTTCGCGACGCCGCCGGCGGCCGAGGTCGTCGACGACGCCGGCCGCGAGGTCCGCGTCAGCGACCGCGGGGTGGTCACCGGCGAGCCCCGCCGCTTCCGGGTCGGGGGCGGGGTCCTGCCGTGGCAGCCGGTCACCGCTTGGGCGGGGCCGTGGCCCACTGACGAGGGCTGGTGGGCGGACGGGGTCGGCCTGAGCGCCCGCTTCCAGGTCGTCGGCGCCGACGGGCGAGCCTGGCTGCTGCTGCGCGCGCCGGACGGCTGGTCCCTGGAGGCCGGCTATGACTAGGCAGTCGGCGACGAGACCGGAGACCCGCTGATGGGCTGGAACAACCCCGCGATGCGGTGGAAGGAGCTCGAGCGCCGGCTGAGCGGCCTGCCCGGGGCCGACGACGCGCCGGTGTCGCGCCGCAAGCGGAGCGCCACCACGGCGCGACCGATCGCTCGCCCGGACGCGGTGACGCCGTACGCCGAGCTCCACGCCCACAGCCACTTCAGCTTCCTCGACGGGGCCAGCTCCCCTGCCGAGCTGGTCGAGGAAGCGGTGCGCCTGGGCCTGCACGCGCTCGCGGTCACCGACCACGACGGGTTCTACGGCGCCCCGATGCTGGCCGAGGCCGCGGCGGCCTACGACCTGCCCACCGTCTTCGGCGCCGAGCTGTCCCTGGGGCTGACCGCGCCCCAGAACGGGGTGCCGGACCCGGAGGGAAGCCACCTGCTGGTGCTGGCGAGGGGCGTGGAGGGCTATCACCGGCTCGCCGCGGCGATGACCGATGCGCACCTCAGAGGGAACGAGAAGGGGCGTCCGGTCTACGACCTCGACGAGCTGGGTGAGCGCGGACGCGGTCACTGGGTGGTGCTCACGGGCTGTCGCAAGGGTGCGGTCCAGCAGGCGCTGGCCCGCGGAGGCCCGGGCGCGGCGAGCGAGGCACTCGACCGGTTGACGTCGGTGTTCGGGCTCGAGCACGTCCTCGTCGAGCTGTCCCCGCGCCCCGGCGCCGACGCGACCAACGCCGCGCTGGCTCGACTCGCGGGCGACCACGACCTCGACGTGGTGGCGGCCGGCAACGTGCACCACGCCACCCCGCACGGACGCCGGCTCGCCTCGGCGATGGCTGCGGTGCGCGCGCGCCGCAGCCTCGCCGAGCTCGACGGCTGGCTCGACCTGTCGGGCTCGGCCCACCTGCGCAGCGGTGCGGAGACAGCCGCCGCGCTGGCGGCGTACCCCACGGCCGTCGCGCGCAGCGTCTCGCTGGCCGACGAGCTGGCCTTCGACCTGCGCAAGGCCTCGCCCGCACTGCCGAAGCAGCAGATCCCGGAGGGACACACCGCCGACTCGTGGCTGCGGGTGCTCGCCGAGCGCGGCTTCGAGGAACGCTACGGGGGCGTGCCGCACGAGCGTGAGGCGCGCGAGCGTCTCGAGCACGAGCTGCGCGTCATCGCCGAGAAGGACTTCGCCGGCTACTTCGTCATCGTCCACGACATCGTCGCCTTCGCGCGACGGAGCGGGATCCTGTGCCAGGGGCGCGGCTCGGCGGCCAGCTCGGCGGTCTGCTACGCCCTCGGCATCACCGCCGTCGACGCCGTCTTCTACCGGCTGCCGTTCGAGCGCTTCATCTCCGCCCACCGCGACGAGGAGCCCGACATCGACGTCGACTTCGACTCCGACCGGCGTGAGGAGGTGATCCAGTGGGTCTACGACACCTACGGACGCCGCAACGCCGCCCAGGTGGCCAACGTCATCTCCTACCGGCCGCGGATGGCGGTGCGCGACGCCGCCAAGGCGCTCGGCTACTCCCCCGGGCAGCAGGACGCCTGGTCCAAGCAGATCGACGGCTGGACGTCCGTGGTGGCCGGCGACATGGGCGACGCGGCCGCCCACGACGTCCCCGCGCCGGTGGTGGCGCTGGCCGAAGAGCTGTTGGGGGCTCCCCGACACCTGGGCATCCACTCCGGCGGCATGGTCCTCACCGAGCGGCCGGTCGGTGAGGTCTGCCCCATCGAGCGGGCCCGGATGGACCAGCGCACCGTGCTGCAGTGGGACAAGGACGCCTGCGAGTCGATGGGGCTGGTCAAGTTCGACCTGCTCGGCCTCGGCATGCTCGGCGCGCTGGACCACATGATGCGGCTGGTCGACGACCACCTGGGCGAGCGGTGGGACCTCGCGACGATGCCCAAGGAGGAGCCGGCCGTCTACGACATGCTGTGCCGCGCCGACTCGATCGGGGTGTTCCAGGTCGAGAGCCGTGCCCAGATCGGCACCCTCCCGCGACTGCGACCGCGCGAGTTCTACGACCTGGCCATCGAGATCGCCCTCATCCGCCCAGGCCCGATCCAGGGCGGGGCCGTGCACCCCTACGTGCGTCGCGCCACCGGGCAGGAGCCGGTGACCTACGACCACCCGGAGCTGGTGCCGGTCCTGGAGCGCACCAAGGGGGTGCCGCTCTTCCAGGAGCAGCTGATGGCGATGGCCGTCACCCTGGGCGACTGCAGTCGCGACGACGCCGACCTGCTGCGCCGCGCGATGGGCTCCAAGCGCGGCGTCGAGCGCATCGAGTCGGTCAAGCAGAAGCTCTACGCCGGCATGCGACGACGGGGCATCACCGGCGAGCTGGCGGACTCGATCTACGTCAAGATCCTGTCCTTCGCCAACTTCGGCTTCGCCGAGTCGCACGCCCTCTCCTTCGCGCTGCTGGTCTACGCCTCCTCCTGGTTCAAGCTGCACTACCCGGCGGCGTTCCTGGCCGGGCTGCTGCGCAACCAGCCGATGGGGTTCTACTCACCGCAGTCGCTGGTCGGCGACGCGCGGCGCCACGGGGTCGACGTACGCCGTCCCGACGTCACCCGGTCCGCCGCGCAGGCCGAGCTGGAGGCGGTGGTGACCGGCCCCGTCGCGGCCACGGGACTGGACGCCTGCTGTCGGCCCCGGTTCGCCCGCACCGAGTGGGTGCCCGGGACACCCGACCCCGTCCCGGCACACCGGCGCGACGGGGCGCTCGCGGTCAGGCTCGGGCTCGACTCGGTGCGCGGCATCGGCCTCGACGTGGCGCGCCGCATCGTCGCCGCCCGCGACGAGGCGCCGTTCACCGGGGTCACCGACCTGTCCCGCCGCGCCCGCCTGGTCCCGGCCCAGCTCGAGGCGCTGGCCACCGCCGGCGCGTTCGACGCGTGGGGGCTGGATCGCCGCGAGGCGCTGTGGGCGGCCGGCTTCGCGGAGAGCAGCGAGCACCTCCCCGGCACGACGCCGGCCCCGGCGGCGCCGCCGCTGCCCCGGATGAGCGAGCCGGAGGTCACACTTGCGGACCTCTGGTCGACGGGCGTCTCGCCGCAGCGGCATCCGCTCGAGCACCTGCGCGACGACCTGCGTCGCGCCGGAGTCCGCTCGGTCGCCGAGCTCGCGACCACCGACAGCGGCCGGCGCGTCCACGTCGGCGGGCTCGTCACCCACCGTCAGCGACCGGGGACCGCCGGCGGCGTCACCTTCCTCAACCTCGAGGACGAGACCGGCATGCTCAACGTGGTGTGCTCGGTCGGGGTGATGCGAGCCCACCGGCAGGCCGCCCGCAACCGCGTCGCCGTGGTGGTCCGCGGCAGGCTCGAGCGCAACGAGGGGGTCACCAACCTCGTCGCCGACCGCGTCGAGGGCCTCGACGTCGTCGTCCCCGGCGCGGGCGCGGTGCTGCAGGCGCACGCCTCGTCGCGCGACTTCCGGTGAGGCG
The DNA here is from genome assembly GCF_017916425.1 of Nocardioides sp. SYSU D00065. Lineage (GTDB taxonomy): Bacteria > Actinomycetota > Actinomycetes > Propionibacteriales > Nocardioidaceae > Nocardioides. Next base: position 263,989 of record NZ_JAFMSX010000001.1, read on the forward strand.
CCGCTGCTCGGCCTGCGGAGACCGGCAAGCAGGTCGCAAGCCGCGGCCAAGGGCGCCCGCCCAGACTCCTCCTGCCCGGCCCGAGCCGGACACAGGAGGAGACAGATGTACCTGAGAAGCCTGGCGAGACGAGCCGCGACGCTCGCCGCCGCGACCGTGACCGTGCTGGGTGTCACCAGCGTCGTCACCGCACCCGCCCACGCCGGCCAGGTCGGCGTCACCATCTCGATCACCGGCGCCGGCTCGGTGCGCGTCGTCGAGGGGACGGTCGCCGACGGCGCCTCCGACACGTGCGACGCGTCCGAGAACGTCGCCGACCCCGCCGCGACCAAGACCTGTTCGCGCATCCGCAGCGAGGCCGCCTTCGAGGCGTGGCTGTGGTTGCGACCCGTTCCGCACCGCGACGCGAGCGGCAGCTGGAGGATCTCCGGGAGCGGCTGGCAGGGCTGCGACGCGACGCGCGTCAACGCGCAGGTGACGGAGTGCGGCGTGCACTCCGGCGCCTTCAGCAGCGACGAGCGGTTCCCCTCGATCAAGTTCTACGACTCCATCGCGCCCTGGCTGCTGGGCTTCCACGCCGCCGCGTCCACCACCAAGGACCGGACGGCCGTCGTCGACTTCGTGGCCGACGAGCCGACGAACGCGTACTGCCGGTTCGACGGAGGGCAGTTCAACCCGTGCACGACGCCGTTCGAGCACACCTTCGCCACCGACGGCGAGCACAAGATCGAGGTCCAGCCCGTCGACCTCTCCGGCAACGCGGGCCAGATCCACTCCCGGACGGTCACCCTCGCCGACGCCGTCATCGAGCAGGCTCCCCCGGCGGTCTCCAGCAGCAGCACCGCCACCTTCGCGTTCAGCACGCGCGGTGGCACCTCGTTCCAGTGTCGAGTCGACGACTCCCCGGCCACCCGCTGCGGCGACGGCCCCCGGGCGACCCACACGGTGACCGGCCTGCGCGACGGCACGCACACGCTCTCCGTCTGGGCCAACGGCGACCCCGTGCCGGCCGCTCACACGTGGACCGTCGACACCGTCGCACCCGACACCACCATTCTGAACGCGTTCACCCCGGGCAGGCGGGCGACCTTCGACGTCACCTCCCTGGGCTCGACGTCACTCGAGTGCCGGCTGACCAAGGACGGCGCAGCCGGCAGTTGGACGGCCTGCGCCGGACCGGTCGTCTTCCTCGACTTGGCCGACGGCACGTACACCGTCGAGATCCGCGGCAAGGACGCCGCCGGCAACGTCGACGCCACCCCGGCCTCCCACACCTGGACCGTCGACACGGTGCCCGACGAGCCCGGACCCCCCGGCCCGGACACCCCCGGCCCGGACACCCCCGGCCCGGACGCCCCCGGACCTTGGGACCCCCAGACCCCGACGCCCGGCCCCGCGCTCGACACCACGGCTCCGGACACCGTCCTGACCTCGGCCCCGGCCGAAGCAGCGTTCGTGCTCACCGACCGCACCGCCCTGGGCTGGTCCTCCAGCGAGCCCGCCGGATCCTGGTCCTGCACGCTCGACGGCGCACCGCACACCTGCTCCAGCGCCACGACCGAGCTCGTCGGGCTCACCCCCGGCACCCACCGGTTCACCGTCGCGGCCGTCGACGCAGCCGGCAACCGCGACGCCACGCCGGCCGCCCGGTCCTGGACCGTGCCCTCGCCCAGCGCCGCGCTCAAGCACGGCAAGGGCTGGAAGCAGAAGCGCTCGACCAAGGCCTACGGCGGTTCGTACGCCGTCTCGTCCCGCCGCGGCTCCGTGCTGTCCACCCGGGTGCGCGGCGCCCGATCCATCGCGCTGGTCGCGACGACCGCCCGCCGCCACGGCAGCGTCAAGGTCTACGTCGGCAAGAAGCTGCTCCGCACGGTGCGCCTCGCCGCCCGCAGGACCAGCACCCGGCAGATCCTGCCCGTCGCCACCCTGCCCGCACCGTGGACCGGGAAGATCCGCATCGTGGTCGCCGGCGCCGGCCAGGTCCGCATCGAGGGCCTGGGGGTCGCCAGCTGACGAGAGCCACCTCGGCGCGACACGAGGCCCCCTCCCGACCGGGAGGGGGCCTCTGCCTGCCAGCGAGGATTGCATAGCGAGCGTTACGTTATGCTGGCGACATGGCTGGCCGACCCCGGAGCTTCGATCGCGACGTCGCCCTCGCCACCGCTGTCGAGCAGTTCTGGCGCCACGGCTACGAGGAGACGTCCGTCGCGTCGCTGACCGCGGCGATGGGCGTGTCGCCCCCGAGCCTCTACGCCGCCTTCGGCGACAAGCACCGCCTGTTCGAGGAGGCCTCCGCGACGTACTTCCGCAGCACGTGCGAGGCGGTCGACCGGGCGCTGGAGCTGCCGACGGCTCGCGACGCCGTCGCGCGCATCCTCGACGACGCTGCTCGCGCCCACACCCGCGCCGGCACCCCCTCGGGCTGCCTGATGCTCACCGAGCCGCGGCTCGCCGCCCAGCGCGACGAGCTGCGTCGACGGATCCAGGACCGGCTCGAACGCGCCGTGGAGGACGGCGACCTCCCGCCCGGCACCCGGACCGACCACCTGTCCGCCTTCCTCGTCGCCGTTCTGCGCGGCATGTCCGGCTGTGCGCGCGACGGCGGCAGCACCGAGGACGTCCTGGCGATCGCCCACACTGCGATGGCGGCACTCCCCTCCTCGCCCGGCGCGGAGTGCGACGACGCCTCCGCTCCCCGCTGAGGGCCTCGCAGCAGGACTCCCCTGCTCAGGCGGCGCCGAGGGCGGCGAAGAGGCGGTCGTACCGCTCCTTCGGGTCGAGCGAGAGCCCGGACTTCACGAGCCTCGCCCACTCGTCGGCCAGCACCTCCTGCGCCCCCGACTCGATCGCATCGAGACCCGCACCGGCCAGGTCCGCCGGAGCGAGCTTCGGCGCCGCGAGGCCCTTGGCCATGTCGGTGTCGACCAGGCCCATGTGCACGCCGACCACGTGGGTCCCCTGCGCGGCGAGCTCGAGACGGGTGCTGTCGGTCAACATCCACGCCGCCGCCTTCGACGCGGCGTAGGCGCCCGCGCCGGGGGTCGCGAACCAGGACAGCGCCGAGATGACGTTGAGGATGGCACCGCCACCGTTGGCGCGCAGCACGGGGGCGAACGCGCGGATCATCAGCAACGGCCCGTAGAAGTTCGTGTCCATCTCCTGCCGGATGGCCGCCTCGTCCCCGGTCACCAGGCCGCTGCCGGTGGAGATCCCGGCGTTGTTGATGAGCACCTGCACGTCGCCCGCGACGCGTGCCGCGGCCTCGACCTGCGCGGCATCGGTGACGTCGAGCTGGATCGGCTCGACGCCGTCGGCCTCGATCGAGCCGGCATCCCGGGCGGCTGCGTAGATCTTCGCCGCCCCTCGATCTGCGAGCAGCCTGACGAACTCCGCGCCGATGCCTCGGTTCGCCCCGGTCACGAGCACGACCGCACCCTTCAGCTCCACGATGACTCCAATCCGTAACGTTCACTATTGAATAGCTGGGACCGTACCACAATTCGTAGTGACCGCTACGTTATGTGTCGGCTGCCTCCTGGGCCGTCACGAGCCGCAGCGCCGGTGTGGCATCCTCCAGCACCATGCAGCGGGAGGGCCTTCGTCGGCGCGTCCTCGCTCCTGCTCGTCCGTCGTCCCTCGTCGCGGCGGGCACGGCGCTGGGGGCGTGGTGGCACGCACGCGGGCCGGCCGTGCGAGACGCGGCCCTGGCGGGGTCGATGGCCGTCGTCGGCTCGAGATGTTCGTCGGTCTTCATGGCGCCCTCCGGGTGTCGTGGCGCCGCCGTGCGCGGGCGCTCATCGATCACGCTACGAACGCGCGGCGCCGCGCGAATCACCATCGAGAGGACGATTCGCGGTAGTCCGCGCGGGGGATGCAGGTGCCGAGCTGGGGACGCGAAACAGCCCCCGACTCGCATCTCTGCAGGTCAGGGGCTGTGTCTCGGGTGGGCGATACTGGGTTCGAACCAGTGACCTCTTCGGTGTGAACGAAGCGCGCTACCACTGCGCCAATCGCCCGGGCTCGTCAGAACGTTATCCCATCCGACGCCGCGAGCATGAATCGGGTCTCGTCCCCGACTACCCGTCGCGGCCTGTGTCCGCCGAGTCGATGTCGCGGCGCAGGGCTGCGACGGCCTGCGGCTTGCCGTGGAAGCGCCGGTAGCTGTAGACGATCAGGGCGACCGCGATGAGCGCCGAGGCGATCTGGGTCACGCCCGTCCAGATGCCGCCTGGCAGCCACCACGTGTCGGACAACGGCCACCAGCCGGGGGCGGGTGGCTTGAGGATCCACAGCACGCCGCAGCCGGCGAGGACCAGCGCCCCGAGGCAGGAGGCGATGATCCGCGGCCAGGTCTCGACACCTTCGGCCGCCCCGCGCAGCGCCCTGAGGCGGACCGGCTCGACGCGGCGCTCCGCCCAGTCGTACTGCTGCGACAGCAGCGCCAGACCGGCGAAGATCCCGAGCAGGCCCGGCCCCGGCAGGAAGATCGCGGCCAGCCCGAGGAGCAGCAGCAACCACCCCAGACCCTCGAGCACGATGCGCTTGGCTGCCCCCGTCATGGGGAGAACCTAGCGGGGCCACCACAACGCAGCGCGCAGGAACGGCGGCATTACCGTCAAGTACGTCAGGAGTCACACTCAAGGCGCGGTCTGGACCGCTGACAGTGTTCTTTCGCCGTTTCGCATCATGAAGGGCTCCCGATGGCGTCTCATGAACAACTGCAGCCCCGGGGGACCCCCCGGGAGACCTCAAGGAGTCCTCGATGAACACGTCCGGTAGCGGGCACACCCTGTCCGACGTCGCGTTGGACATCACCGTCGAGTGCATGGACGAGCGCGGCATCCGCCACGAGATCGACTGCGTCCTGGGTTATCGCAGCTCCGACCCGTTCGCCGTGGCGATGACCTTCATCACCGGCGACGGCAACCTGGTGTGGACCTTCGGCCGCGACCTGCTGGCGCGCGGCGCCGAGGTGCCGACGGGCGAGGGCGACGTGCATGTCTCGCCCGCGATCGGCCTCAGCGGCCGCGCCATGGTGAGCATCGAGCTCAGCTCCCCCGACGGCCACCTGGTGCTGCTGGCACGTGCGTGCGACGTCGACGCCTTCATCGCCCGTACGCTCGCGCTGGTCCCGTCCGGCAGGGAGTCCGACTTCTTCGACGCCGACCTGCTCATCAGCCAGGTCCTCGCGTCCTGAGCCGCTCGACCGACAGCGAGATGGACGGGGCGCGGCTCAGCTGTGGGAGTGCTGGGCCACCCAGCTGGCGTGCAGGCCGGCGTAGACGCTGCCGGGCTGGCTGACGAGCTCGGCGTGCGGTCCGCGCTGCACGACCCGGCCCTTGTCGACCACGATGACCTCGTCGGCACTCTCGGCCGTGGACAGCCGGTGGGCGATCGTCACCGAGGTGCGGGACTGCATGAGCCGCTCGAGCGCCCGACCGATCTGCATCTCCAGGGCGGGGTCGACCGCGCTGGTGGCCTCGTCGAGGACCAGCAGGTCGGGATCGGCCAGGTGGGCGCGCAGCAGCGCCACCAGCTGGCGCTCGCCCGCTGACAGCGACTCGCCGCGCTGACCGACCTCGGTGTGCAGGCCCCGCGGCAGCCCGTCGAGCCAGTCGTCGATCCCGAGCTGGGCCGCGGACTCCCGGATCTCGTCCTCGGTCGCGTCGAGCTTGCCGTAGCGCACGTTCGCGGCGATCGTGTCGTCGAAGAGGAAGCCCTCCTGCGGCACCAGCACGACGCTGCGCCGCAGCGAGCGCGCGTCGATGCGGCGCACGTCGACGCCGTCGAGCAGCACCGCACCCTCGACGGGGTCCATCAGGCGGGTGAGGAGCTTGGCGAAGGTGGACTTGCCCGACCCCGTCTCCCCCACGATCGCGACGCGCGTGCCGGCGGCGATCGCCAGGTCCACGTCGCGCAGGACCGGCGGGCCGTCGGGGTAGGCGAAGGTGACGCCGGCGAAGCGCACGTCGATGGGGCCGCGGGGCAGCTGCTCGCCCTCGGGACCCGGGTCGACGAGGTCGGCCGGCGTCTCCAGGATGCCCAGCACCCGCCGCCAGCTGGCGATGGCGTTCTGGGCGTCGGTGAGGATCTGCGTGCCCATCTGCACCGGGCCGACGAACAGGGTGACGAGGAAGGCGAACGCGAGCACCTTGCCCGGCGTCATGTCCCCGGTGAATCCCAGCAGCACGCCGACGACGATCACCCCGGCGTTGGCCAGGCCGGCGGAGATGCCACCGAGGGAGAACGAGGTCACGGTGTAGGTCTGGGCGTGCGTGTAGGCGTTCTGCCAGTCCTGGATGGCGGTGTCGATGCGCGCCTGGGTCCGGTCCTCCACGCCGTACGAGCGCACCACCGCGGCACCGACGACCGGCTCGGAGATCGCGCCGAGGAGCACCCCCACCTGGTGGCGGACGACGGTGTAGGCGGCGGAGAGCTTCTTCTGGAACCAGCGGATGGACAAGAAGAGGGGCGCGAAGCACAGCCACACCACGGCGGCCAGCTGCCAGCTGTAGACGAGCATGACGATCGTGGCGACCAGCACCTGGCCGACACTGACCACGAAGATCAGGCCACCGAAGACGAGGAACTGGCTGACCTGGTCGACGTCGCTCGTCACGCGCGAGACGAGCGCGCCGCGACGCTCGGTGTTCTGGGTGAGCAGCGGCAGGTCGTGGACGTGGCGGAAGGCCTTGGTGCGCAGCGTCGCGAGACCCCGCTCGGAGGTGGCGAAGAGCCGACTGGTCATCGCGTAAGAGGCCAGGCTGGTCACGGCGATCGCCACGGCCGCCAGCACGCCCATCCAGGCCACGAAGTCCAGGCGCGGGCCGCCGGGGGCCGCGAGGCCCCGGTCGAGGGTCTGCTGGACGGCGATCGGCACCACGATCTGCCCGCAGGAGGCGAGGACTGCCAGGAGCAGGGTCACCCGGAAGCCCTCGCGCAGCTCGGGTGAGTACTTCATCCCCAGACGCAGCGTGGCGAGGGCACCGATGTCCTCGCCCGTGTCCATCCGGGTCCCGGATGCGGCGGTGGACTCCGTGGTCGTGCTCATTCGCGGCTCCCGGCCGGGTCGGCCGCCGGGCTCGCGGGCGGGGCGGCCTCGGCTTCGTAGGCGTTGACCAGCTGGGCGTAGGCCGGGCTGGAGTCGAGGAGCTCGGCGTGGGTGCCGCGCCCCACGATGCGGCCGCCGTCGAGGTGCACGACCTCGTCGGCCAGGGAGATGGTGGCCTTGCGGTAGGCGACGACGACCAGCGAGGCGGCACCGTCCCCGCTTGCGTCCTCGCTCCCGTCCTGGTGACCGCCGTCCCTGCGGTCGTCGCGCAGCGAGGCGAGGATGCGCGCCTCCACCTCCGGGTCGACCGCAGATGTGGCGTCGTCGAGGATCAGCAGGCGCGGGCGCCGTACGAGCGCGCGGGCCAGGGACAGCCGCTGGCGCTGCCCGCCGGACAGCGACGTGCCCCGCTCCCCCAGCCGCGTGTCGAGACCTTCGGGAAGCGCCGCGACGAACCCGTCCGCCTGCGCGGTGCGCAGCGCCGCCCAGACCTCCTCGTCGGGCACGTCGTCGCCGAGGGTGACGTTGCCACGCACCGTGTCGTCGAACATGAACGCCGTCTGCGGCACCAGGGCGACCGAGGTCGGCAGCTCGCCCTTGCGCAGGCCCCGGAGGTCGCGGCCGTCGATGCGGACCGCGCCGGCATCCGGATCGACCAACCGGGTCATCAGGCTGGTGAGGGTGCTCTTGCCGGACGCGGTCGGGCCCACCAGAGCGACCGTCCGGCCGGGGCGGACGTCGAAGTCGACGCCGCGCAGCAGGGGCGTGTCCGCGTCGTAGGAGTAGTGCAGGTCGTCGACCTGGAGCAGCGCCCCGGTGGTCGTCCGGGGCAGCTCGTCGTCGCCGTAGGACATGGTGCCCTGGGCGTCGAGCACGGCCTTGGCGCGGCGGTAGCCGACGACCGAGCGCGGGAACTCGCCGAGCAGCCAGCCGATGGCGCGGATCGGGAACGACACGATGGTGAGGAGGTAGGCGACGGTGACCACGTCGCCCGCCTCGGTCGCGCCGCTCGTCACCCGCGAGACGCCGACGGCCAGGACCACGAGGACGCCGAGGTTGGGCAGGCTGGCGAGTGCCGGGTCGAAGATCGCCCGGAACCGGCCGGCGCGGATGTTGACGTCCCGCAGCTCGCGCGCCTTGGCGCCGAACCGCTCGGTCTCCTCGACCTCGCGGCCGAGGGTCTTGACGACCATCGCGCCGTCGAAGGACTCGTGGGCGATCTCGCTGACCTCGGCCCGCAGGCCCTGGGCCCGCGTCATCAGGGGCGAGGAGTAGTGCTGGTAGAGCAGGTTGGCGACCACGACGGCGGGGAAGACCAGCAGGCCGACCAGGGCCATCACGACGTCCGCCACGAACATCTGGACGACGGCGATCACCATCATCACCACCGTGCCGAGCGCCATGGGCAGCGGCATGATGGGCGCCCAGGCCGCCTCGACGTCGGAGTAGGCGTTGGAGAGCAGCTGACCGGTCGGGTGCCGCTGGTGCCACTCCATGGGCAGGGAGAGGTATTGGCGGGTGACGCCGCGCCGCGTGTGCGACTGCATGCGGTAGTACATGATGCCGCCACCGAGGCGCCGGGCCACGATGCCGACGGCCCTCAGGATGGCCACGCCCAGGAAGAGGGCGACCACCCACACCAGCAGCCCGGCGCTGATCTCCCCCTCGTCGAAGGCCGGGATCAGCACGTGCTGCGTGGACCATCCCAGCACCCACGCGTCGGCCACGGTGAGCACGCCGAACAGCACCGCGCCGAGGGTGGCCACGATGAACACGCGCGGCTCGCGACGTACGCCGACCCAGAGGACCCGGAAGCCGTCGAGCGTGGTGCCTCGCTGCTCCGCGTCCTCAGTCACCGGTGTCGCCCGCCTCCTCGTCGTCCGCCGTCAGTCGTCGGTTGCCGAGAGCAACCGACCAGCCTGCTCAGGCTATTCCTCGCCACCGACGCCGGACGAATCCGCCTCGTCGCCGCAGGGATGCTCAGGCGCGGATCCGGGACAGGAACGCCCGCGTGCGCTCGTGCTGCGGGTCGCCGAGCACCTGGGCGGGCGCCCCTCGCTCGTGGATCCGGCCGTCGTGCAGGAAGCACACCTCGTCGGCCACCTCGCGCGCGAAGCCCATCTCGTGCGTGTTGAGCAGCATCGTGACGCCCTCGGCCTTGAGCTCGCCGAGCAGGTCGAGGACCTCTCCCACGAGCTCGGGGTCGAGGGCACTGGTGACCTCGTCGAGCAGCATCAGTCGCGGGTTGGCCACGAGCGCCCGCGCGATCGCGACGCGCTGCTGCTGGCCACCGGACAGGTCGTCGGGTCGCGCGCGGGCCTTGGCGGCCAGGCCGACCCGCTCGAGCATCGCCAGACCGCGCGAGCGCGCCTCGGCGGCGCCGACGCCGTGCACCAGTCGCAGCGCGAGGGTGACGTTGCCGAGCACGTCCAGGTGCGGGAAGAGGTTGTAGGCCTGGAAGACCATCCCCATCCGCGAGCGCACCTCGTCACCGTCGACCCGCGGGTCGGTGATGTCGCGCCCGTCGAAGGTGATCACGCCGTCGTCGACGACCTCGAGCAGGTTGACGCAGCGCAGCAGCGTCGACTTGCCCGACCCCGACGCGCCGATGAGGACGACGCACTGACCGGGCTCGATCGCGAGGTCGACCTGGCGCAGCACCACGTGGTCGCCGAAGGACTTGCGCACGCCCTCGACGCGCAGCAGCTCGCTCACAGATGGCCTCCAGCCCCGTGGTAGCCCTTCTTGCGGGCGTAGCGGTCGGTCAGCCGCGCCATCGGGATGGTGAGGCAGCAGAACAACACGCCCGCGACGACGTAGGGCGTGTAGTTGAAGTCGAGCGCCGTCTCGATCTGGGCCTTGCGGATCGCGTCGGTGACGCCGAGCACGGCGATGAGACCGGAGTCCTTCTGCAGCGAGACCAGGTCGTTCATCAGCGGCGGGATCACCCGCCGCCAGGCCTGCGGCAGGACGACGTGGCGCAGCGTCTGGCCGTAGGACAGTCCCAGCGCCCGGCCGGCCAGGCGTTGGCTCGGGTGGATGGACTCGATCCCGGCGCGGAAGACCTCGGCGACGTAGGCCGAGTACGACAGCACCAGCGCCGCGCCACCCCAGAACAGCGGCGACGTCGGCAGGCCCTGCAGGCTCAGCGCCGGGCCGCCGAAGCCGAGCAGGAAGATCACCAGCAGCAGCGGCAGGCCGCGGAACACGTCGACGTACGCCGTCCCGAGCAGACGCAGCGGGAAGGCGACCGGTCCCCGGAGGGTGCGGACGATGGCGACCGTGAGGCTGAGCACGAGGATCAGCACCCAGCAGACCAGCATCACCCGGATGTTGAGCCAGAGCCCGTCGAGTACCGCCGGGAAGGACGAGACGGCCTTGTCCCAGTCGAAGTAGGTCTCGCGCACCCGCTGCCAGCCCGGCGAGCTGACGACCGCGCCGCCGATCGCGCCCAGGAGCAGCAGCGTGCTGATCGCCGCGATCGCAGCGCTGCGGAGCGTGCGGCGGCGCCGCCACTCGTCGCGCTCGCGCTGGGCCGCGGAGGGCTCCCAGTGCTCAGGCGCCGGGGCGGACACCCGGTCGGTCATCAGGACAGCTCGGGCGCGCCCTGCTGGGCCAGCCACTCCTGGCTGATCTGGTCGAGGACGCCGTCCTCGCGCAGGGTGTCCACGGCGTTGGACACGCAGCCGGTGAGCGGGCTGTCCTTGGCGAGCACGGCGCCGAACTGCTCGGGCTCGCCCTCGGGCAGCGGCAGCTGCCCGACGATCACGCCGTCGTCGAGCTGCACGGCGGTCATGAAGTACGCCGTGGGCAGGTCGACGACGATGCCGTCGATCTGGCCGTTCTTGAGCGCCTGGACGGCTTGGTCGTTGGTGTCGTAGACGGCCGGCTCCTGCGAGGGCTGGATCTGCTCGGTGATCGCGGTGTAGCTCGTCGTGCCGACCTGGGCGCCGAGCTTGGCATCGGCGAGGTCGGCGATGCTGGTGGCGCCGTCGACGGCGCTGCCCTCGTTGGTGATGACGGTCTGGACGACGTCGTAGTAGCCGGAGGAGAAGTCGACGGCCTTGCGCCGGGCCTCGGTGATGGAGACCTGGTTGACGTCGAAGTCGAACTCCTTGGGGCCGGGCTGGACGACCTTGTTGAACGGGACCTTCACCCAGGTGACCTGCTCCTCGGTGTAGCCCAGCTCCTCGGCGATGGCGTACGCCACCGCTGACTCGTAGCCCCGACCGTTGGTGGGGTCGTTGTCGACGAACCACGGCTCGTAGGCCGGGTCGTCCGTGGCGATGGTCAGGGTGCCGTCGGTGACGGTCTCCAAGGCGTCGGGCGTGCACTCCTCGGCCGCCGGCGACCCGGACCCCGACGCCGAGCTGGTGTCGCTGCCGCTGTCGGCCTCGTCGGTGGGCGCGCAGGCCGAGAGGGCGATCGTGGCGGTCGCCAGCGCGGCGACGGCGAGGTGGCGCGCAGCGCGCGGCCGGGAGGTCGTCAGCATGGGCGAATCCTACGGCGCCGCGACGCCCGTCCGGACCGGATGACCGGCCGTGGACAGGCCCGCCTTCACCTCGCCGACGCTGAGCGTGCCGAAGTGGAAGACCGTGGCGGCCAGCACCGCGTCGGCGCCGGCGTCCACGGCCGGCGGGAAGTGCTCGACGGCACCCGCTCCCCCGCTCGCGATCACCGGCACGCGCACCTCGCGGCGTACGGCGCGGATCAGCTCGAGGTCGAACCCGTCGGTCGTGCCGTCGGCGTCCATCGCGTTGAGCAGGATTTCGCCGGCGCCGAGCTCGGCGGCGCGCGCGGCCCACTCGACGGCGTCGAGGCCCGCGCTCCGGCGGCCGCCGTGGGTGGTGACCTCGAACCCGCTCGGGGTGTCCGCGCGACGCGCGTCGACGCTGAGGACGAGCACCTGGTTGCCGAAGCGGTCGGCGATCTCGGCCACCAGCTCGGGCCGGCGGATGGCTGCGGTGTTGACGGCCACCTTGTCGGCACCGGCGCGCAGGAGGCGGTCGACGTCCTCGACGCTGCCGATGCCGCCGCCGACCGTGAGCGGGATGAAGACCTCCTCGGCGCAGCGGCTGACCACGTCCATGGTCGTCGCGCGGCCCTGGTGCGAGGCGGAGATGTCGAGGAAGGTCAGCTCGTCGGCGCCCTCGGCGTCGTAGAGCCGCGCCAGCTCGACGGGGTCCCCGGCATCGCGCAGCTCGGTGAAGTTGACGCCCTTCACCACCCGTCCGCCGTCGACGTCGAGGCACGGGATGACGCGGATCGCGAGGCTCACGTCCGCACCTCCCGAGCGGCGCGGGCCGCGAGGGCGACGTCGACGATGTGGGAACGGGGTTGGCCCTCGAGCTCATTCAACGGCACCCACTCGGCGCGGTCCGTCGAGCCGTCGACCTCCGTGGTGCCCAGCTGCCCACCCGTGATCGTCGCGTCGAAGACGAACCGCTGCGAGCGGAACCAGCCGTCGAAGGTCCGTCCCCGACCGGTGAAGAAGTCCTCGGCGAGGAGGCCACCGGGCTCGACGTGGTAGCCGGTCTCCTCGAAGACCTCGCGCACCAGTCCGTCGTGCACGGACTCGTCGAAGTCGATGCCGCCACCCGGGAGCGACCACGCCGGGTCGCTGTGCCCTTCGCCGTTCCACCAAGCCAGCAGCACGCACTCATGCCCGTCGACCTCGTCGAAGAGGAGGACGTACGCCGCCAGGCGGACGTGGTAGTCGGTGAACTCCATGCTCACGCGCCCTTCGTCAGGGCGAGCGCGTCCTCGAGCGTGAAGCGGCCCTCGTACAGCGCGGTGCCGGCGATGGCGCCCTCGACGCCCTCGCCGACCAGGCCCATGAGGGCGCGGATGTCGTCGAGGGTGGTCACGCCGCCGCTGGCGACGACGGGCCGGTCGGTGGCCGCGCAGACGTCGCGGAGCAGCTGGAGGTTCGGGCCCTCGAGCATGCCGTCCTTGTTGACGTCGGTGACGACGTAGCGGGCGCACCCCTCGGAGTCGAGGCGGGCGAGCGTCTCGTAGAGGTCGCCACCGTCGCGCGTCCAGCCACGAGCGGCGAGCGTCGTCCCGCGCACGTCGAGCCCGACGGCCACCCGGTCGCCGTACGTCGCGATGGCCCGGGCACACCACTCCGGCTGCTCGAGGGCTGCGGTGCCGATGTTGACCCGGCGGCAGCCGGTGGCCATCGCCGCCTCCAGCGACTCGTCGTCACGGATGCCGCCGCTCATCTCCACCTTGATGTCGAGCGCCCCGACGATGCGCGCCTGCAGCTCGCGGTTGTGTCCGTGCCCGAAGGCCGCGTCGAGGTCGACGAGGTGGATCCACTCCGCGCCCGCCTCCTGCCAGCGCAGTGCCGCCTCGACCGGGTCGCCGAAGCGCTTCTCCGAGCCGTCCACGCCCTGCACCAGCTGGACGGCCTGGCCGCCCTTGATGTCGACGGCAGGCAGGAGCTCGAGGTACGGCTGCTCGGGAGTGCTGGGCATGGGTCGATCCTAGGAGCGACGGTGTGTCAGGCCCCGCGGGCGGGGGTACGGCGAGACGACGCGCCCGGGCCGGCCTCGTGCCGGGCGTCGCTCGGGCACGTCACGACTGGGAACGGTCGAACCAGTCGGCAACGTCCGAGAACGCGCCCGTGCCCAGGGCCGGTGCGAGCAGCACCGGCAGGGCCAGCACGAGGACGACGAAAGCCGTCAGGCCCAGCCACGGCCGACCCTTCAGCCCGTGCAGCGCCGCGCCCGCAGCGGCGGCGGGCCCCACGAACGGCAGCGATGCCGGGAGCTGCCAGCCGCACCACCCCACGACCGCGGCGTAGAGCGCCAACCCCAGCACCCTCGCGAACAGGCGCCGCACCAGCGACCGTCCCCGGCCGCTGGCCCTCCCAGTGGTGCCGTGGCGCCGCACCTGCGCGATGGGAAGGTTGCAGCCGCGGCACGAGGCAGCGGAAGCCGGGACCCTCGCGCCGCACAGCGGACAGTCCAGCGTGACGTCGGATAGGGGCGATGTCTCAGGCACGCAGGAACGGTAGGCGTGCTCCTGCGAACGCGAGGGCGGAACGGCGAAGTCGACCGCGTCCGTTCGGGTGCGTGCGGGTGCGGGTGCATTGCACGGGTCGGGACCTCGACGACACCGGGTAAGCCGATCCACGGGTGGTGGCGAGCGAGTGGCGGTCGGCCCGGAGCAACTGGCGGCGGCTGACCAGCTTCCGGCTGAGGCCCAGCGCATGCCTGTGACCCCGTCGTCATCGGACCGGCGGGGTGCGGGGCGGGGTCATCGTCGGCGCGGGTGCGGCACGGGTGGTGGGTCATCGAGTGCGGTCGTGCCGGTCTGGTCGCGTCGGTAGCGGTGGCCGTGGGGGCTGGTCCACTCGAACGCACCCGGCGCGACGACGGTGTAGCGCCAGGCGGAGTGCGTCTTCAGCCGGTGATGCCTGCGGCAGAGCGCGGCGAGGTTGGACGTGGTGGTGGGGCCAGGTTGTGGCCGGCCTTCCGCGTCGGCGTTCGGGTCGAACGGGATGACGTGGTCGATGTCGCACCCACGGGCGGGCCTGCTGCACCAGGGGAACACGCAGGTGCGGTCGCGCAGGGCGACCTGCTCGCGGATCCGGTCGGGGACCGCGTAGCCGGGTGAGGTGTGCTCGGCGGTGAGGTCGATGACGGGCTTGATGGTGACCTTGGTCCGCGTGTCGGCGCACCAGGCGCGGACCTGGTCCAGCAGCAGGAGCCGCTGGCCCTCCTCCATGCGACCGGTGGCGCCGAACACCGTCTGCTCACCGACCGTCGAGGCGTCGAAGTGGGCGTGGAGGACGACCTCCCGCGCGACGGGCAGCCCGTCCTGCGCCCGCGCGTCGGTGACACCTTGGGCGTGGAGGTCGAGGGCGGTCTGCGTGCGAGCCAAATCCCCGAGCGCCTTGGCGCGCCGAGCGTCCAACGGCTCGGCGGACCCAAGCGCTGCCAGGGTCGCGGCGCCGTGGGCCAGCGCCCGGTCGAGGTCGAGGGCGTCGGCGAGATCGAGCTCCGCCTCGAGACGCATGGTGCCCGCGTAGTGCACGTCCTGCGTGTCTATGGTGACGTGCCGTGGATCCACGGCGAGATAGCCGTCCTCGGGGTCAGCAGCCGGGTCCGGAAGCGCGAGGTCGTAACGCTTGATCGTCTCAGCGGCCAGCCTGTCCAGTTGCGCCGGCCTCACCCGCCCGGCCACCGCAGCCACCTGGCTGTCCACCCAGCCCGCCGCCTCGCGGGTCAGCGCAGGGGTGGCATGGATCGTCGCCTCGGCGACCGACCGCGCCCGCCACGCCGGCACCAGTCCTGACTGGACCTGCGCCCACAACCGCGGCAGCCGGTGGCGCAGCTCGAGCGCGTGCCCGATGAGTCGCTTCGCCGACGTCGTCGAGATCCCCAGCACGGCGCCGAGCTCAGCGACACAGAACTCCGCCACCAACGGCGCACCCTCGCCGGCGATCGGCTCCTCGTGCTCCCACCCCGGCACGGGGAACGACGCAGCAGCGTGGATCGACTCCGGCGGGTGCAGGTCCGCCCACCGGGCAGCGAGGTCGAGCTGGTCCGCTGCCGCTCGGTCTTCGGCGGCCTTCCGCTCCTTGATCGCAGCCAGCAGCGCGCTGACGGAGTCGTCGCCCCTTGCGCCTCGTCGTGCCGCCAGCGTCTCGATCATGTGTTCGATTCTACTCTCGACCACTGACATCGAGAAGGGGGCGAACTCAAATTGGGGAGACGTTCGTGTCGTACGTGTCTCTGCTGCGCAGCCGGCTGCTCGAGTCCCTGCGATGGTCCCTGGTGCCGCTCACACCGAAACCGTCCGGCGTCTCTCGCCGCCTGCCGAGCAAGCATCGCGGCGCGCCGACGCGCTCACCCCGACCAGTACCGTCGAGCCCGTGATCGGTGACCGGTGGGGCGTCACGGACGAGGAGACCCGGCAGCGCTACGGGTGCGACGAGCTCGTCGCGCGACCGAGCCTCGAGGCATGGCGCGGCGTCACGGTGCACACCGGACCGGACGCCGTCTGGGCGCGGCTGCGGCAGCTGCGGCTCGGGCCGTACTCCTACGACCTCATCGACAACCTCGGACGCCGGTCGCCGCGCGAGCTCCGGGACCTGCCCGAGCCGATGGTCGGGGACCCGTTCACGCACGCCCTCGGGAGGGCGCGGGGTCGTGTCCTCGCGGTCCGGCCGGGGCACGAGCTGACCGCGACGATCATGGGCGCGCACCTGTCGTACGCCGTGGTCCCGGGCGCGTCCGGCACGCGCCTGCTGCTCAAGGTGGTCGCCGAGGGCCCACTGTGGCTGGTGCAGGCGCTCTGCCTCGGCGACCTGGTGATGGCCCGCAAGCAGCTGCTCACCCTCAAGGCACTCGCCGAGCGCGACGCTGACCGGCGGTCCTAGCCGGGTACACCTAGCGCCAGACCGGGGCGACCTCGCGCCGGTAGCGCCGCGCGAGCACCAGCGTCAGCGCCGTGACCACCGGGCCCGGGATCGCGGCACGCAGCGAGGACCGCTCCCGCTCCCCCGCCCCGTCCTGCATCCACGCGAGCGCGTCGGCGGCGTCCACGATGCTCGCCGGGCGCAACCTCTTGGTCATCGCCTTCCACTCCGGGTCGTCCTCGAGGGCGCGAGCGATCGGCTCCACGTCGCGCTCCTCGTGCTCGAGGTGCGTCTCGACCACTTCGGCGCACGCGCGGACGGCGTCTGCCGCTGCGCGCGCCCGGTCCGGCGTCGGCGACGCCACCACCTCGTCGAGCGCAGCCGACACCGAGGCGAGGGCCTGCTTCATCGCCACGTGCTCGGACTCCATCGCCGCGAGCAACGAGGGGTCGAAGCCGCGCTTCTCGAGGAACGGCCAGATGTTGTCGTCCTCGGCCTCGTGGTGGTGGGTCAGCTCGCGCACGAGGTTGCGCCACGCCACCCGCACCTGACGCGCCCGGGCGGCGTCACCGGCGCCGAGCGAGCGCAACGCCCGCTCCGTGCGGGCGATGTCGCGACGCACGGCGGCGTGGATGATCTGGTTCATGCTGAGCAGCTCGGCCATGGTCGGACGCTAGACCTGCTCGAGCCGCCCGGCGACCTCAATTCTCATGAAGTCTCGGCCAGGCACGGACGGTTCGCGCGACACGAGCCGCCGCCTGTCGGGACGAGCCCTAGAGCGACTCCACCCAGTTCCGCAGCAGCGCAGCGCCGGCGTCGCCGGACTTCTCGGGGTGGAACTGCGTGGCCCAGAGCGGACCGTTCTCCACCGCGGCGACGAAGCGGTCGCCCCCGTGGTCGGCCCAGGTCACGAGCGGCGCGGCGGTGCGGTCGTTGGTCACCAGGTCCCACGACCGAGCCGCGTAGGAGTGGACGAAGTAGAACCGCTCGTCCTCCAGGCCGGCGAACATCCGGGACCCCTCGGGCACCTCCACGGTGTTCCAGCCCATGTGGGGCACGACGTCGGCCTGCAACCGGTCCACGGTGCCCGGCCACTCGTCGCAGCCCTCGGTCTCCACGCCGTGCTCGACACCTCGGGCGAAGAGGATCTGCATGCCCACGCAGATGCCGAGGACCGGCCGGCCACCGGCGAGCCGCCGGCCGATGATGCGCTCGCCCTTGATCGCGCGCAGGCCCGCCATGCAGGACGCGAACGCGCCGACGCCCGGCACCAGGAGCCCGTCGGCCGCGAGCGCGGTGTCGAAGTCGCTGGTCAGCGTCACCGACGCGCCGGTGCGCTCGACGGCGCGCACCGCGGAGCGCAGGTTGCCCGACCCGTAGTCGAGGACGACGACCTCGGCGCTCACAGCGCCCCCTTCGTGGACGGTACGCCGGTCTCGCGGGGGTCGAACGCGACGGCGTCGCGGAAGGCGCGCGCGAACGCCTTGAACTGCGTCTCCACGACGTGGTGCGGGTCGCGGCCGGCGAGCACGCGGACGTGCAGGCCGAAGTGGCCGTGGTGGGCGATGGACTCGAACACGTGCTGGGTCAGCGACCCCTGGTAGGCCACCCCACCCGCGCCGCCTCCGATGCGGACGTAGACCTGCCCGTCGGGCTCACCGGTGTGGACGCAGTAGGGCCGGCCGGAGACGTCGACGACGGCCTGCACCAGCGCCTCGTCGAGCGGCACCGTGGCGTCGCCGAAGCGGCGGATCCCGGACTTGTCGCCGAGCGCCTCGCGCAGCGCCTGGCCGAGCACGATCGCGGTGTCCTCCACCGAGTGGTGGGCGTCGATGTGGGTGTCGCCGGTGGTCCGCACGGTGAGGTCGACGAGCGAGTGCCGGGCGAAGGCGTCGAGCATGTGGTCGTAGAAGCCGACGCCCGTGGACACCTCCGAGCGCCCCGTGCCGTCGAGGTCGACCTCGACCGAGACCGTGGACTCCTGGGTGCTGCGCTCGATCCTCGCGGTGCGGCTCATGCCCGCTGCCTCTCCGTCGTGTCCTGCTGCGTCGTGTCCTGCTGCGTCGTGTCCTGCTGCGTCGTGTCCTGCTGGACCGTCTCCAGCAGGGCCTTCTTGAATGCTGCCATCTCCTCGGGCGTGCCGATCGACACCCGCAGCCACCCGTCGGGGCCGGTCTCGCGGATCAGCACGCCGCGGTCGACGAGCCCCTGCCACACCGCGTGCCGGTCGGCGAACCGGCCGAACAGCGCGAAGTTGGCGTCGGAGTCGGCGACCTCGAACCCCTGCTCGCGCAGCCACGTCACGGTGGCGTCGCGCTCCACCCGCAGGTCGTCGACGCGCCCCAGCAGCTCCGGCGCGTGCCGCAGCGCAGCGAGCGCCGTCGCCTGGGTGACCGCGGAGAGGTGGTAGGGCAGCCGGACCACGCGGATCGCATCGCAGATCGTCGGGTCGGCGGCGAGGTAGCCCACCCGCGCCCCCGCCAGCGCGAAGGCCTTGCTCATCGTGCGGGTCACGACCAGGTTGCGGTGCCGCTCGAGCAGGGCCAGGGCGCTCGGCGTGCCGGTGCGGCGGAACTCACCGTACGCCTCGTCGACCACGACGAGGCCGCCCGGCTCGTACGACGCCGCCGCCTCGCAGAGCATCGTGACCGCCTCGGGAGGCAGCGCCGTACCGGTCGGGTTGTTGGGGCTCGGCAGCAGCACGACCGCGGGGCGGAGCTCCTCGACGAGGCGCCGAGCCGCGTCGAGGTCGAGCGAGAAGTCCTCGGCCCGGTGCCCGGCGTGCCACTCGGTCAGGGTGTCGCGGGCGTACTCCGGGTACATCGAGTACGTCGGCGCGAACGACAGGGCCACCCGGCCGGGACCGCCGAACGCCTGCAGCAGGTGCAGCATGATCTCGTTGGACCCGTTGGCAGCCCACACCATCTCGGGCGTGATGCCGGAGCCGCCGGAGGAGTTGAGGTACGCCGCCAGCGCGGCGCGCAGCTCGACGAACTCGCGGTCGGGGTAGCGGTTGAGCCCGGCCGCGGCCTCGCCCACCGCTTGCGCGATGTCGGCCGCGGCCTCGGGCGAGGGACCGTAGGGGTTCTCGTTGACGTTGAGCTGCACCGGCGCCTGCGCGCGCGAGAGCTGCGGCGCGCCATAGGGCTCGATTCCCCGCAGCTCCTCGCGCAGGGGTGGGAACGCCCCGCTCATCGCTCGAACCGGACCGCGACGGCCTGCCCGTGACCGGGCAGGTCCTCGGCCTCGGCGAGCGTCACGACGTGCTCGGCTACCTCGGCCAGGGCGGCACGCGAGTAGTCGACGACGTGCACCGACTTCGTGAACGCCCGCACCGAGAGCCCGCTGCTGTGGCACGCGCAACCGGCGGTGGGCAGCACGTGGTTGGACCCCGCGCAGTAGTCGCCGAGCGAGACCGGGGCCCACGGGCCGATGAAGACGGCCCCCGCGTTGCGCACGCGTGCCGCGTGCGCCGCGGCGTCCCGGGTCTGGATCTCCAGGTGCTCGGCGGCGTAGGCGTCGACCACCTCGAGCCCCTGGTCCATGTCGTCGACCAGCACGAGGGCGGACTGCCGGCCACCCAGCGCCGTGCTGATCCGCTCGCTGTGGCGGGTGGCGGGGACCTGCTTGTCGAGCTCGACCTCGACCGCGTCGGCGAGCTCGACCGAGTCGGTCACCAGGACCGCGGCCGCCATCGGGTCGTGCTCGGCCTGGCTGACCATGTCGGCGGCCACGAAGGCCGCCTCGGCGCTGTCGTCGGCGAGGATCGCGATCTCGGTCGGCCCCGCCTCCGAGTCGATGCCGACCACCCCGCGCAGGAGGCGCTTGGCCGCCGCGACGTAGATGTTGCCGGGCCCGGTGACCAGGTCGACGCGTCGGCACGGGCCGGCGCCGTGGGCGAACATCGCGATCGCCTGGGCCCCGCCGACCGCGTAGACCTCGTCGACGCCCAGCAGGGCACACGCCGCGAGGATGGTCGGTTCGGGCAGCCCGCCACGGTCCTTCTGCGGCGGGCTCGCGAGCGCGATCGAGCGCACGCCGGCCACCTGGGCGGGCACGACGTTCATGACGACGCTGCTGACCAGCGGCGCCAGGCCGCCGGGGACGTAGAGGCCGACCCGGTCGATCGGGACCTTGCGGTGGGTCACGGTGGCGCCGTCGCCGAGGCTGGTCGTCACGTCGTGCTCGAGCTCGGCCTCACACGTCGCGCGCAGCCGGCGGATCGACTCCTCGAGCCCGGCCCGCACGGCCGGGTCGAGGTCGGCGAGCGCCGCCTCGAGCGCCTCACGCGGCACCGCGATCTCGTCGGGCGCCACGCCGTCGAATCGCTCCGAGAGCTCGGCGATGGCCTCGACACCGCGGGCCCGGACCGCGTCGATGATCGGCTGGACCTGATGCGTCGCGGCCTCGACGTCGAACTCGGCGCGAGGCACGCTCGCGCGGTAGTCGACGGACGCCGGGTCGGCGCCCCTCAGGTCGATGCGACGGATCACGGACATGCCTGAAGTCTAGGTTCCTCGGCGATTCGTCCTCCGCTCGCCCGCTCAGCGTGGACACCGCGGATAGGTTGGTGCCGTGAGCGAGCCACTGCCGATGTTCCCGCTGAACACCGTGGTGTTCCCGGGGATGAGCGTGCCGCTCCACGTCTTCGAGGATCGCTACCGGATGCTCGTGCGGCACCTGCTCACCGTCGAGGACCCGGCCGCCCGGGTGTTCGGCACGGTCGCGATCCGCGAGGGCTACGAGGTCGGCGACCACGGCGCCCAGTCGGTCTACCGCGTCGGGTGCGTCCTGCAGCTCACCGAGGTCGACCGGCGCGAGGACGGCACCTTCGACATCGTCGCGGTGGCCCGCGAGCGGCTGGTGCTCGAGGAGATGAAGCGCGGCGAGGAGTTCCCGCAGGGACTCGCCGAGGTGCTGGTCGAGCCGGAGGTCGACGTGCCAGCGGAGGTGCTCGACCGTGCCCGCGCGACCTTCACCGCGTTCCGCGCGGCGATGACCGAGCTGCAGGGCGACCCGTTCAGCGGCTCGCTGCCGCGCGACCCCGACTACCTCGCCTGGACGCTGTCCGCCCTCGCGCCGCTGCCCATGGCCGAGCGCCAGTCGCTGCTCGAGGCGAGCGACGCCGCCGAGCGGCTCGTCCTGGTCACCCGACTCCTCACCGAGGAGCTGCGGGCCATCAACGTGATCCCGTCGTTGCCCGCCACCCAGGTGGCCCGCACGGCGTGGTCGCCCAACTGAGGCACCCGTCGTGGCGAAGCGGACGCGCACGAGCGGTGGTACGCCGGCGACGGTCGCCCTGACCGCGGCCGGGATCGCGTTCGAGGTGCGCCCCTACGAGCACGACCCGCGCGCCACGTCGTACGGCATGGAGGCGGCCGAGGCCCTCGGCGCGGATCCGGCTCGGGTGTTCAAGACGCTGCTGGCCTCCCTCGACGGGAGGCTGGTGGTCGGCATCGTCCCGGTGTCGGGACAGCTCGACCTCAAGGCACTGGCCCGGGCCCTGGGCGGGAGCAAGGCCGTGATGGCCGACGTCGCCGCGGCCGAGCGGGCCACCGGCTACGTCGCCGGCGGCATCTCGCCGGTCGGGCAGAAGCGTGCCCATCCGACCGTGCTCGACGACTCCGCGCTCGAGCACGAGACGATCCTGGTCTCGGGCGGGCGGCGCGGCTTCGACGTCGAGCTCGCTCCCCGCGACCTGGTGGCGGTCACCGCAGCGGTGACCGCCACCATCGCGCGTCGCGACTGAGCGGTCGGTCTCAGTCCGTGGTGACCTTGAACAGACCGTGGACGACGTCGCCCTCGATCCAGCCGCTGACCCCCAGCGCCGAGAGCGGCGCGAGGTTCTCGCTGACCTCGGGCATGTCCTGGGTGAGCCGGACCAGCCAGTCCTCGTCGGCGTCGAAGTCGACGAACAGGGCGGCCTGCGCGTCATCCTGCTCGACGACCTCCTCGAAGGCCTCCGTGGTGCCCAGCGACCCGCCCGACTCGAGCTTGCTGCGGTAGTCGTCCTGGAGCGCCAGCACGGCGTAGCCGTCGCCCTCGGTCACCTCGAGGTACTCCGCCGCCTCGGGGCCGGCCAGGGCGCTGATCTTGTCGAGCACGTCCTGGATCTCTGCGGCGTCGCCCTTGATGGTGACGCCGAAGGGCACCTCGCCGGGCCCGCCGTTGGCGATGGCGTCCGGGTCGATCCCGGGACCGACCGACATGGTGACGCCCTCACCGAGCAGGGTCTCGACGTCCTCGGGGAAGGCCAGCCCGGTCTCGGCCTCGAGCTGGGCGAGCATCTCGTCCACGTCGCCGGCCTGGGAGCCCATCGTCTGCTCGACGTAGTCGAGCATCGCCTGCGCCCATCCCTCCTCGAGGGAGAAGCCCAGCGCTGCGACGGTGTCGTCGGGCAGGTCGGCGGCCATCGTGATGCCGGCGTCGCCGTCGACGTACTTGGTCACGTCGGGCTGGTAGTTGCTCATGGCGTACTCGACCTCGACCGCGCCGTCGTCGAAGCGGACGGTGGCGGCCATGCCGTCGAAGTCGTCGATCATCTGCTGGAGCTCCTCGGGGACCTCCTGCTCCGACATCGCCGACGGGTCCTCGCTCGTGTAGTCCTCGGGAGTGGGCACATCCCCGAGCATGGAGCCGAAGCCGGCGGCGTCGTCGAGGTACTGGGCGGCGGCCTTGGCGACGTAGAGCGACATGAAGCCGTCGTCGCCGGCCTCGCCGGTCCACTGCTCGAACGAGGCGTCGCCGGCGAGGGTGCCGCCGTCAGCCGCGTCGACGACCTGCTCGGCGATCTCCTCCGTCTCGGCCATCACCATCCAGTCGCCGTCGACGACCCAGCCCCCGGTGCTGCCCTCGGTGCCCTCGGAGCCGCCGCCGCAGGTCTCGACCAGCGTGCGCATGCCCTCGTCGGCGGCGTCGGCGTCGCTCACCTGCACGACGCCGACCGCTGCCGGCTCCTCCTCGCCCAGGTCCACCGCGGCCATGGCGGCGCGCGAGCCGAGCCACGGCTCGACGTCCTGGGCGTAGTCGAGGCCCTCGCACTCACCCGAGCTGGCGATCTCCTCGAAGAGGCGCTCGCGAAGGTCGTCGTCGGTCTCGAGGTCGACGTTGTCGGTGAACCCGGGGAACTTCCGCAGCGTCTTGATGGCCTCGATCTTCTGACCACCGCTGGGGTCGATGTCGATGCTGACGTAGCCGATCGTGGAGTCCGGCAGCGCCTCGGCCGGCTGCGCGCCGGTGGCGAAGAAGCTCGTCGCCGCCCAGGCACCGCCGGCGACGACGGCGCCTCCCGCGACGAGCGCACCGAGCGCGATGAGGCGCTTGCGGTTGTCGTTGTCAGGCGCGGTCTCGACCGGGCCCGACGCGTCCAGGTACTCCGGGCCGCCCGGTGTCATGCTCATGGATCCTGCTCCCCCGTTGCACGGGTCCCGACGGTCGGGACCGGTCAGTCTGTGGTCGCGGTCAGCCTACCCACGAGGACGGGCCGCGAACCTCCGAGTTATCAACAGATAGCTGATCACCAGTCCCGTCATCGCCCCGGCGGGGAACGCGAGCAGGGCGGTGGAGTGCCAGCCGACCCGCTCCGGGTCGGGGGCGGTGAGTCCCAGCTCCCCGGAGATCGGCGTGTAGTCCGGCTCACCGGCCGCGAGCGCCTGCGGGTCGCCGGGCCCGAGCGCCCTGCCGACGGCGTACATGACGACGGCGGCCACGACGGCGGCGAGCAGTACGGCGACGACCGTGGCGAGCTCGTCGCCCCGCCTGGTGCCCGCGGCGAGCGCCAGGCCCAGGCCCAGCGGGAAGGCGATGACCACGAACAGGGCGATGCTCGCGAAGGAGACGTCAGGCCCGGCCGGCTCGAGGAACCAACGGCCCTGGTAGGTCAGTCCGGCCGGCGGCTCCCACAGCCGCTCCCAGAGCACGCCGGCGCCGGCGCCGGCGACGAGGTAGGCGGCGAGGACCACGCCCAGCCGGACGAGCAGCGGCCTGTCGCCGCGGGCGTGGTCTGCACCGGGCGTCTGCGTCAGCGTGCTCATCCGGCCAGGCACCCGGGACCGAGCAGCTGCTTGAGGTCGGCGAACAGGGCGGGGCTCGGGCTCACCCGGAGGTTGTCGTCGAGGCGCAGCACCTTCGTCGAGCTGCGGGTCAGCAGCCGCAGCTGGACCTCGGTCATGCCGGGGTGGGTGCCCAGCACGTCGCGCAACTGTGCCACCACGGGCGGCGTGCAGCGCGTCGACGGGAGACTGATGACGACCGGGCCCGTCGGTCCCTGGGTGAGGTCGGGCGCGGTGACCTCCTGCGCCCGCAGCTCGGGCTGGTCCTTGTCACGCGAGAGCTGGCCCTTGATCCGCACGATCTGGTCCTCGACCAACAGCGTCGAGGCGAGCGTGTAGGAGCTGGGGAACAGCAGCACGTCGATCGCGCCGTCGAGGTCCTCGAGCGTGATCGTGGCCCACGGGTCGCCCCGCTTGGTGATCTTGCGCTGCACCGAGGTGATGAGCCCGCTCACGGTGAGGGTGGAACCGTGGGCCCGCTCCTCGTCGAGCATCAGCTGGCCGATGGTGCAGTCGGTCCCCTGGGACAGCACGTGCTCGAGGCCGAGCAGCGGATGGTCGGAGACGTAGAGTCCGAGCATCTCGCGCTCGTGGCCGAGCAGGGTGAGCTTGTCCCAGTCGTCGATGTCGGGGATGCTCACGCTCACGCCGAAGCCGGCGTCGTCGTCGCCGAGACCGCCGAACAGCGAGTCCTGACCGATCGCCTCGTTCTTCTTGAGGTCGACGAACTGGTCGACGGCGGTCTCGTGCACCGCGACGAGGGCGCGCCGCTTGTGCTTCATGTCGTCGAAGGCGCCGGCCTTGATCAGCGACTCCACCACGCGCTTGTTGCACACCAGCGCCGGGACCTTCTCCATGAAGTCGTTGAAGTCGGCGTAGCGCCCCTTCTCCTCCCGGGCCGCGACGATGCCGTCGACGACGTTGCTGCCGACGTTGCGCACGGCGGTGAGGCCGAAGCGGATGTCGTTGCCCACGGGGGTGAAGTCGGCGTGGGACTCGTTGACGTCGGGCGGCAGCACCTGGATCTTCATGCGGCGACACTCGTTGAGGTAGATCGCCATCTTGTCCTTGTCGTCCTTCACCGACGTCAGGAGCGCGGCCATGTACTCGGTGGGGTAGTTGGCCTTGAGGTAGGCCGTCCAGTAGGTGATGACGCCGTAGGCGGCCGAGTGCGACTTGTTGAAGGCGTAGTCGGAGAAGGGCAGCAGGATCTGCCAGAGCGTGTCGATGGCCTGCTGCGGGAAGCCGCGCTCGAGCATGCCGGACTGGAAGCCGGCGTACTGCTTGTCGAGCTCCTCCTTCTTCTTCTTGCCCATCGCGCGGCGCAGGTTGTCGGCGGCACCCAGGGTGAAGCCGGCCAGCACCTGGGCGATGGCCATCACTTGCTCCTGGTAGACGATGAGGCCGTAGGTCTCCCCCAGCACCGGCTCGAGGGCCTCGGCGAGCGCCGGGTGGATCGGCTCGATCGGCTCGCGGCCGTTCTTGCGGCGGGCGTACTTGTTGTGGGAGTCGGCGCCCATGGGGCCCGGGCGGTAGAGCGCACTGACGGCGGTGATGTCCGCGAACTGGTCGGGCTGCATCGAGCGCAGCAGCGCACGCATGCCCGAGCCGTCGAGCTGGAAGACGCCGAGCGTGTCGCCGCGCCCCATCAGCTCGTAGGTGGGGCGGTCGTCGAACGGCAGCTCCTCCAGGACGACGGTCTCGTCCCGGTTGACCTTGATGTTGGCCAGCGCGTCCTCCAGGATGCGCAGGTTGGACAGGCCGAGGAAGTCCATCTTGACGAGCCCGAGCGACTCGCACATCGGGTAGTCGAACTGCGTGATGACGGCGCCGTCCTGGGGGCGCGCCATGATCGGGACGATGTCGATCAGCGGCTCGCTGGACATGATCACGCCGGCGGCGTGGACGCCCCAGTTGCGGATCTGGCCCTCGAGGCCGAGGGCCGTCTCGTAGATCGTGCGGACGTCGGCGTCCTGCTCGTGCAGCGCGCGGAACTCGCCGCCGTCGTTGTAGCGCTTGTGCTGGGGGTTGAAGATCTCCTTGAGCGGGACGCCCTTGCCCATCACGTCGGCCGGCAGCGCCTTCGTGATCCGGTCGGAGATCGCGAAGCCGTGATCGAGCACGCGCGCGGCGTCCTTGATCGCGGCCTTGGCCTTGAGCCGCCCGAACGTCGCGATCTGGGCGACGCGCTCGGCGCCGTACTTCTGGCTGACGTAGGTGATGACCTCGCCGCGGCGGGCGTCGTCGAAGTCGATGTCGAAGTCGGGCATCGAGGGGCGCTCGGGGTTGAGGAACCGCTCGAAGAACAGCCCGTGCTCCAGCGGGCACAAGTCGGTGATGCGGAGCGCGTAGGCGGCGATCGAGCCGGCGCCCGAACCGCGGCCGGGGCCGACGCGGATGCCGTTGTCCTTGGCCCAGTTGATGAAGTCGGCGACCACGAGGTAGTAGCCGCAGTAGCCCTTCTGCGAGATGACCTCGAGCTCCATCTCGACGCGGTCGCGCACCTGCTGGTCGAGCCGCTCGCCGGGATAGCGCGCCTCGATGCCGCGCCACACCTCCTTGCGGAACCAGGACTCCTCGCTCTCACCCGCGGGCACGTCCGCGCGGGCCATGTAGCCGCCGGTGGACTCGGTGAACTCGACCTCGCAGCGCTCGGCGATGGCGAGGGTGTTGTCGCAGGCCTCGGGCATGCCGAAGCGATCGGCCCACAGCTCGCGCATCTCGGCGGCGGACTTGATGTAGTAGCCGCCGCCGTCGAACTTCAGCCGGTTGGTGTCGGAGAGCCGCTTGCCCGAGGCGACGCAGATCAGGGCGTCGTGCGCCGCGGCGTCCTCGGGGTTGTTGTAGTGCGAGTCGTTGGTGGCGATCGGCGCGATGCCGAGCTCCCTGCCGAGGCGGAGCAGGTCGTCGCGCACCCGCTTCTCGATGTCGATGCCGTGGTCCATGAGCTCGAGGAACACGTTGTCGCGACCGAAGATGTCCTGCAGCTCGCCGGCCTCACGGACCGCTTCGTCGTACTGTCCGAGGCGCAGGCGGGTCTGGATCGCGCCGCTGGGGCAGCCGGTGCTGACGATGAGGCCCTTGCTGTGCTCGGCGAGGATCTCCTTGTCCATGCGGGGCTTGTAGAAGTAGCCCTCCAGGCTCGAGCGCGAGGACAGCCGGAACAGGTTGTGCATGCCCTCGGTGCTCTCGGCCCACATGGTCATGTGGGTGTAGGCGCCGCCGCCGGCGACGTCGTTGCCGCCTTCCTCGGCGAGGTCTCCCTGGCCCCAGCGCACCCGACGGCGCTCACCGCGCGCGGTGCCGGGCGTGAGGTAGGCCTCGATGCCGATGATCGGCTTGACGCCGTGCTGGCGGGCCTTGCGGTAGAAGTCGTAGGCGCCGTGCAGGTTGCCGTGGTCGGTCATCGCGATGGCCGGCATGCCGAGCTGGCTGGTGCGCTCGAAGAGACCGTCGAGCAGCGAGGCCCCGTCGAGCATGGAGTACTCGGTGTGGACGTGCAGGTGCACGAAGTTGCCCGCTGAGTTGACTGTGGAGCCGGCCGACATGGAGAAGACTTCCGCACCTTTCGGGGGTCGCTGACGGGTTCACTCGTGGGGCGTTGCTGACGGGTCAGCAGTGCCGCAGCGGGCACCTGGAAGGGGAAGGACGTCAGCCTACGTCAGTGTGCCGGGCCCCACCGACAAGACGCGCCACTGCTCAGGGCAGCCAGTCGATCGCGTGCCCGTGGCCGTGGCTGAGTGCCACCGGCACGCCGTCCAGGGCGGTCACGAACCGGCCCGGCGGGACGCGCAGGTCCGCGGTCACCCGGGGCAGGACCCGTGGCCCCTCGTTGGCGATCCACCGGCACCGTCCGGCCGCGACGAGCTCGCTCATCAGGTCGTGGAACCGGCGGCGGTCATCGTCCTCGAGGTAGGCGACGACCGCGGAGTGGAAGACCAGCGGGGTGCCGTGGCGCGACGCCTCGGCGAGCAGGCCGGGCAGGTGCTCGAAGAGGTCGCCGCGCCGCAGCTCGGGCGGTTCGCGGCGCGCCACCTCGAGCGCCCGACGGAGGCGCTCGCGCCGCTCGTCCTGCTCGGGCCACACGAGGTTCTCCAGCCACGCGGTCGCGTCGGCGTCGGCGACGTCGAGCGGGTTGAGGTCGACTCCCCCGCGCCACGCGACGTGCGGGTGCGCGGCCGGCACGGGCAGCGGCCCGGTGGCCGTGGCGCTGAGCAGCGGTCCTCCGCTCCCCCTCAGCGCGCCCGCCGGCGGCCATGCGTAGTCGTAGCGGTCCGGGTAGAGGCACAGTCCGGCGCTCGCACCGACCTCGACCAGCGCCACCGGGCCCTCGACCAGCGCCATGACCGGCGCGAGGGTGGCGAGCCTGCCGACCTCGTTGGTCTGGGTGGCCCGGGCCATGATCGTGGCCCGCACGTCAGCC
Source organism: Nocardioides sp. SYSU D00065 (assembly GCF_017916425.1). Classification (GTDB taxonomy): domain Bacteria; phylum Actinomycetota; class Actinomycetes; order Propionibacteriales; family Nocardioidaceae; genus Nocardioides. Next base: position 292,884 of record NZ_JAFMSX010000001.1, read on the forward strand.
TCACGCTCGATCAGCACGCGGCGCAGACCGGCGTACGGGCCGGGTGCCACGGCGCCGTGCCACCGCGCCGCGGCGAGGACGAGGTTGGGCTGGCGCTTGACAGGTGGCAGCGTGGACAGCCACTCGAGCACCTCCGGGTCCTCGGCCATGGCGAGGGACCACTCCTCGAAGCACGGCGAGTCGTCGGCCGCGTAGGAGGCGAAGTCGCGGTAGACCTCGATCACGTCACCGTAGAGCTCCATGCCCGCATCCTGCCGGACCGCGACTGCGGGGCGAGCCAACCCCACCTACGGGCGGCGGACTCCACCATCGCTGTCGGCCGGGCCGGCGGGCGCGGCGTCGCGTGCCGCCGCCAACGACTCGGTGATGATCACGTCGACGATCCGGGCCACGCGCTCCTCCTCCAGCTCGGGGACCACCGCGGCGATGCGGCGCGCGACCTCCGCCTCCCGGCGAGGGTCCCGCTCGCGCGAGGGCTTCACCGCCTGCACCGCCCGCGTCAGTGCCGTGCGCCGCGCCAGCACGTCGCCGAGCACCAGGTCGACCTCGTCGATCATCGCGCGGAAGCACGCCAGCGGGTCGTCGCCGGGCCACACCAGCCTGATGTCCGGCGCGCGCTCCTCGTTGGCGGAGCCGTCGGTGCGCTCGAGCTCGACGAAGCCGTGCCGGGCGTAGAACCGCCGGGCCGGCAGGTTGGACTCGAAGACCCAGAGGCCGACGCCGTCACGATGCCGCGCGAGCACCCGGCGCAGGAGCGCGGTGCCCACTCCTCGGCCCTGGGCGTCGGGTGCGACGTAGAGGTCGTCCAGCCAGGTCGAGGTGGCGCGGGTGTAGCCGACGACGCGGCCGCCGAGCCGCGCCACCCACACGTCGTAGGTCGACAGGTCCCAGCCGGCCACCCAGGATCGCGCCTCGTCGGGAGTGTGGACGCTCGGCGGGAACGAGCTGCCCGCGGCGGCCCGGGCAGCGAGGTGCACCTCCGCGATGGCGCGCAGGTCGGCGACGGAGGCCGGCAGCAGCTCCAGGTCGGTGCTCGGATGGCGCGACATCAACTCCCCTGCCGCTCAGGATCCGTCCCGGACGACCTCGAGCGCGTGGGCGAGGTCGTCGGGGTAGGTGGACTCGTAGGTGACGTAGTCACCGCTCTCGGGGTGCTCGAAGCCCAGCCGCATGGCGTGCAGCCACTGGCGCTCCAGCCCGAGGCGCCGCGCCAGGGTCGGGTCGGCGCCGTAGGTGAGGTCGCCCACGCAGGGGTGCTTGAGCGCGCTCATGTGGACGCGGATCTGGTGGGTGCGCCCGGTCTCGAGGTGGACCTCGAGCAGGCTGGCGAACCGGTGTGCCTCGAGCGTCTCGTAGTGGGTGACGCTGTGGCGCCCGTCGGCCATGACCGCGAACTTGTAGTCGTGGTGCGGGTGGCGGCCGATCGGCGCGTCGACCGTGCCGGACAGCGGGTCGGGGTGGCCCTGCACGAGGGCGTGATAGGTCTTGTCGACCGTGCGGTGCCGGAAGGCGTTCTTGAGGACCGAGTAGGCGCGCTCGGACTTGCAGATCACCATCACGCCGCTGGTGCCGACGTCGAGGCGCTGCACGATGCCCTGTCGCTCGCTGGCTCCGCTGGTCGAGATGCGGAACCCGGCACCGGCCAGGTGTCCGACGACGGTCGGGCCGGTCCAGCCCGGCGAGGGGTGCACGGCGACGCCCACCGGCTTGTCGATCACGACGATCGCGTCGTCGTCGTGGATGATCCGGATTCCCTCCACGATCTCGGGGACGACCTCGAGCGGGTCGGTCTCCGCTGGGATGGTGACGTCGAGCATGGCACCGGCGTCGACGCGGTCGCTCTTGCCGACCGCGGAGCCGTCGACCTGAACCAGTCCCTGGGAGATGAGGTCCGCGGCGCGGGTGCGCGAGAGTCCGAACATCCGCGCCATGGCCGCATCGACGCGCTCGCCGGCCAGGCCGTCGGGGACGAGGACGGTGCGCTGCTCGGCGTGGGCGCTCACGTGTCCGTCTCCCGCGAGCCGTCGAGGGCGACGCCGCGGAAGGTCTGCAGGATGATCAGTCCCGCTGCGATGTTGATGCAGACGTCGGCGAGATTGAACACGGGCCAGTTGGGCAGCATGAGGAAGTCGACGACGTGCCCGTGCAGCGGCTCGGGCTGGCGCACGATGCGGTCGGTCAGGTTGCCGCTGACGCCGCCGAGCAGGATGCCGAGGGCCAGCGCCCAGCCGGTGCTCCCGAGCCTCCGGCTCAACCACAGCACGACGACGACGGCCACCATCGCCAGGCACGTGAAGACGATCGTGAACTCGGTGCCCGTGCTGAAGGCCGCGCCCGGGTTGAAGGTCAGGTGCAGGGTCAGCCAGTCGCCGAGGACGGGGACGTCACGGTCGGCGAGCTCGGCCAGGGCCCACTGCTTGGAGGCCAGGTCGAGCGCGTAGGCCACCAGCGCCACCGCGGCGAAGAGCACCCGCGGGTGGAGCCGTCGACGGGCCGGCAGGTCGTCGGCCCGGTCGGGCTGGTCGCTGGGGTTCAGCGACGCTCCTCGCGCTGCTTGCATGACATGCACAGTGTGGCATGGGGCACCGCCATCAACCGATTCTTGCCGATGGCGTTGCCGCACGACTCGCAGACGCCGTAGGACCCGTCGTCGATGTGCGAGAGCGCGCGCTCGATCTGCGAGAGAGCCTCGCGCTCGCGCGTCAGCACGGTGAGCTCGTGGTCGCGCTCGAAGCTCGTCGCGCCCACGTCCGCCTGGTCGAGCCCGGCGCCGTCGCCGGCGTCGCGCATCAGCCTCGCCAGCTCCTCCTCGGACTGGCCCACGATCACCGAGAGCCGCTCCTGGTGCTCCTGCAGCTCCCGGACGACCTCGTCGAGCTCACCTCGGGTCCACGGGTCCTCGCCGTCGAGCACCACGAGCGAGCTGGGGGTGGCCTTGCGGGGCTTCTTGCCCGCGGCCTTGGTGGCGGCGGACTTCTCGGCAGGGGCGGCCTGGGTCACGGGCGCAACCTTCTTGCTAGCAGGGGACTTGTGAGAGGCGGTCTCCTCGGACCTGCGCGTCGTGCCAGCCATCTGTGAATGCCCTCCACGCGTGCCTCGGGTGTGGTGGCAACCACACGGTGCTGGGACAGTAGCCGGTGAGATCTGACCAGACCAACATCACCTCGCCGAAATGCGAGAACGACCACCCCTCGGGGCGGTCGTTCTCGCAGAGCAGGAGACGTGGCGCTCAGGCCTCGTCGTCACCCAGGACGGAGCGCAGGCGCTTGGGCGCGCTGCCGCTGTCGACGGGAGCCTGGCTCTCGGCGCCGGTGTTGAGCGCCTCGAGCTGCTGGGTGAAGTACGTCTTGAGGCGGGAGCGGTACTCGCGCTCGAACTGACGCAGCGTCTCCACGTCGCTGTTGAGCTTGTCGCGCTCCTTCTCGAGGTCGCCGAACATCTGCTGGCGGCGCTCAGCGGTCTCGGAGTCGAGCATCTGCGAGCGCTGCCGGGCGTCGGCCTCCATGCGGTCGGCCTTGGCCTTCGACTCCGCCTCGAGGCGCTCGGCCTTGGTCCGGGCGGCACCGACGATCCGGTCCGCCTCGTTCTTGGCGTCCTCGACGAGCTCGTCGGCGTTGCGCGTCGCGATCTCCAGCAGGCGCGCGGCCGCGTTGGAGGCGTCGGCGATGGTCTCGACCCGCATCGTCTGCACGGGCGCGGCGGCGGCCACGGGAGCCGGCGCGGGCGTCGGCTCCGGCTCGGGCTCGGGCTCCGGCTCCGGAGCAGCGGGCGCAAAGGACACCGGAGCAGGAGCAGGCGCGGAGGAGCCACCCGCCTGTGCTGCGGACAGCTTGGCCCGCAGGTCGTCGTTCTCCTTGGTGAGCCGCGCGAGCTCGGCCTCGACCTCGTCCAGGAACTGGTCCACCTCGCCCATGTCGTAGCCCTCGCGGAGGCGGACAGGTGTAAAGCGCTTGTTGCTCACGTCCTCAGGCGTCAGCGGCATGACCTCACCCAAACTTTCACGATCGGTATCACGGTGGCTCTGCTGTCAGGAGACAATAGCGCCCGGAGTCGCGCGGGGCACAGTGACCCGTGTGACGGATGGTTCAGACTACGGCGTCAAGAAGACCGTCTCGACCACGTTGAGCAGCAGCCACGCGGTCACCATCACCAGCAGGAAGCTGAGGTCGAGGGCGACCTGGCCGATCCGCAGCGGCGGGACGACGCGGCGCAGCGCGACGATCGGCGGGTCCGTGGCCGAGTACACGCCCTCGAGCGCGACCAGCAACGGGCCCCGCGGCTCCCAGCGGCGTGCGAAGACCTGCACCCAGTCGACGACGAACCGGATCCAGAGCAGTCCGATGAAGACGAACAGGATGTACCAGAGGACCGAACCGAAGATCTCCACGAGTCGAGTATGGGTCAGCTCTGGTTGAAGAAGCCGTCCTCGGCGATCCGCTCCTTGTCCTCGGCCGCGACCGTGACGTTGGGCGGCGAGAGGAGGAACACCTTGTTGGTCACCCGCTCGATCGAGCCGCGCGTGGCGAAGATCAGTCCGGCGGCGAAGTCGACGAGACGCTTGGCGTCGTTGTCGTCCATCTCGCTGAGGTTCATGATGACGGGCGTGCCGTCGCGGTAGTTCTCCCCCACCAGGCGCGCCTCGTTGTAGTTGCGCGGGTGCAGGGTGGTGATGCGGCTCAACTCGGCCACGACTCCTGTCTGGACCGGGGCCGGACGACGGCGCTCGGCGAGGTCGGACACAGGGGCAGGGCGACGCTCGCGGGTGACCGGGCGCTGCTCGACGGCCTCGTGGGTGGTGGTCTCGCTGTCACCGTCGTGCTCGTCGTAGTGGCCGGTGTCCTCGAGCAGGCCGAGGTACTCGCCGATCCTGCGCATCGCGCCGCTCATGAGACAGATCCTCCGCTAGACCCGACACCCGGGACCGGGCGCCTGTGAACTGATGTGGACATTACTGGACCGCAGGCCTCGGACCGAGGACCGCGGAGCCGACACGCACGTGTGTCGCACCGTGCGCGACGGCTGCCTCGAGGTCGCCGCTCATGCCTGCCGACAGCACGGTGGCGCGAGGGTGCTCGCGCACGAAGTCCTCGCGGATCGCGGCGAGCCTGGCGAAGGCGGCGGCGGGGTCCTCCCCCAGCGGCGCGACGGCCATCAGGCCGCGCAGCCGGAGGGTCTCGGACTCCTCCACGCGCTGTGCCAACGGGTCGAGCTCGGCAGGCGCGGCCCCGGACCGGTGGCCGGTGCCGGGCGGGTCGAGGCTGACCTGGAGCAGCACGTCGACCCCGGCCGCGACACCGGTCGCGTCCGTCCGCGCCTGGGCGCCTCGCGACAGCGGGCCGACCAGCTTGGCGCGGTCGAGCGACTCCACGACGTCGGCGTACGACGCCACAGCCGCCGCCTTGTTGGACTGCAGTCCTCCGATGAAGTGCCAGCGCAGCCCGAGGTCGGCGCACTCGGCCGCCTTGGCCTCGGCCTCCTGGTGCCGGTTCTCGCCCACGTCGGTGACGCCGAGGTCGGCGAGGAGACGAACGTCAGAGGCTGGGAAGAACTTGGTCACGACCACGAGGGACACCTCCCCGGGGTCGCGCCCGGCGCTCTCGCACGCGACCTCGATGCGGCGGCGTACCGCGGCGAGGTTGGCCGCAAGCTCGTCCGCGCGCATCACGAGAGCCACACCAGCCCACCGTGGCGTCCAGCGGCCTTCCCGTCGCGACGGTAGGAGTGAAGGTTCGCGTCCTCGAGGGTGCACCGTGCGACGTCGACGACGTCAACGCCGGCGCGCTCGAGCTGGGCGCGCACGCCCGCACCGATGTCGAGGGCGGGGGTCCCCCACGACGTCTCGGCCCACGCCTCCGGGACCACAGCACTGACGTCCGCGCGCATCTGCTCCGGCACCTCGTAGCAGGAGCCGCACACCCGGGGTCCCAGCCAGGCGCTGATCGTGGTCGCACCCTGCTCCCGCATCACTGCGACCGCACGCGAGGCGATGCCGAGCGCCATCCCGGGTCGGCCGGCGTGCACCGCCCCGATCACTCCGGCCTCCGGGTCGGCGAGCAGGAGCGGCACGCAGTCCGCGGCGCGCACCATGAGACCCAGACCGCGCGTGGTGGTGACGAGCCCGTCGGCGAAGGGCACCTCGCCCAGCGCCATGGGCGCATCGACGACGAGCACGTCGGCGCCGTGCACCTGGGAGAGCCGGGCGAGCGGGACGCCGACGACCTCCTCGAGCCGCGCGAGCCCTTCGGGGAAGTCGTCGCGAAGGCCCTGGAGGTCGAGGGACGAGTCAGTGAAGGCGACGTCCACCCGGAGCCGGGAGACGTCGCCGTCACGAGAGTCGCGGAGCGCGAACACGTGCTACTTCAGGAAGTCGGGGACGTCGAGGTCGTCGTCGTCGAACTGGACCTGCCGGGCGGGGCGCGGCGGCGCCGACGGGGTGGACTGGCCCGCGGGTGCCGGCGCAGGGGGCGTCGCCGGAGCGCTGGGTGCGATGCCGCTGGGTGCGCCACTGGGGGCGACGCCGCTGGGCTTCTGCGGCGCCGCGACCTGGGTCGCCGGCTGCTGTGCGGCTCCCCTCGCCTGCTCCTGGGCCGGGGTCGGCTGGCTCGGGCGCAGGACGTTGCCCTCGGGGCGGCGCTTGGGCATGCCGCCGTCGAAGCCGGCGGCGATGACGGTGACGCGGACCTCGTCGCCGAGCGCGTCGTCGATGGTCGCGCCGAAGATGATGTTGGCCTCGGCGTGCGCGGACTGCGACACCAGCGCGGCGGCCTCGTTGATCTCGAACAGGCCGAGGTCGGAGCCACCGGCGATGGAGAGCAGCACGCCGTGCGCGCCCTCGATGCTCGCCTCGAGCAGGGGGCTGGACACGGCCATCTCGGCGGCGGCGACCGCGCGGTCCTCGCCGCGGGCGGACCCGATGCCCATCAGGGCCGAGCCGGCGTTGGCCATCACCGACTTGACGTCGGCGAAGTCGAGGTTGATCAGGCCGGGGGTGGTGATCAGGTCGGTGATGCCGGAGACACCCTGGAGCAGCACCTGGTCGGCCTGCTTGAAGGCGTCGAGGATCGACACGTTGCGGTCGGTGATCGACAGCAGCCGGTCGTTGGGGATCACGATGAGCGTGTCGACCTCCTCGCGGAGCTGGCTGATGCCCTCCTCCGCGGAGTTCGCGCGCCGGCGACCCTCGAAGGCGAACGGCCGCGTCACGACGCCGATGGTCAGGGCACCGAGCGAGCGGGCGATGCGTGCCACGACGGGCGCGCCGCCCGTGCCGGTGCCGCCGCCCTCGCCGGCGGTCACGAACACCATGTCGGCGCCCTTGATGACCTCCTCGATCTCGTCGGCGTGGTCCTCGGCGGCCTTCGCGCCGACCTCGGGGTTGGCGCCGGCGCCGAGGCCGCGGGTGAGCTCGCGGCCGATGTCGAGCTTGACGTCGGCGTCGCTCATGAGGAGTGCCTGGGCGTCGGTGTTGATCGCGATGAACTCGACGCCCTTGAGGCCGACCTCGATCATCCGGTTGACGGCGTTGACGCCACCGCCGCCGATGCCCACGACCTTGATGATCGCCAGGTAGTTCTGCGCTGCTGCCACGGCTCCGGGGCCTTTCGTCGAGAGGGGTGCGAGTACTGGGGGGACGAGGAGGACTAGAAGGACTGCTTCCCTCGGGATCGCGGAACCCTAACCGTGAACCTGAGGGTTATAGTTATGTCAACCTCGTCTTTCGCACGACCATAGGCAGCGCGGCTGGCCGCGCTGCCCGCGACACGCCGGACCGGCGCGGGTCGTACGGATTTCGACCGGGACGCGCCCGGCGGGGCCCGCACTCAGCCGACCGGCTCGCGCACCGTCGGGTTGCCGGGGACGCTGACGTCGTAGACGCGCGCCTGCTGCGCGGTCATGAGCGCGTCGATGACCTGGGCCTTGAGCTCGGACTCCTCCGCGCTCCCCCACAGCACCTGCCGCTGGTCGCGCATGACCAGCGTGATCTGGTCGACCGTGGCGACCTCCACGTGGTCCACCCTCGTGGCGAGGTCCTCCGGGAGCGCCGACACCACGGTGGCAGCCTCCCTCAACGCGTCGGTGCCCGCGGCGGCGCCCGACCGGATGAGAGGCATCCCCTGCGGCACCGAGCGGTAGTCGCGGAACACCACGCCGTCTGCGTCGAGACCGCGTAGGCGGCCGTCGAGCTCCACCACGGCGACCGCCGTGCGCTCGACGACCTCGATGCGGACGCCGTCGGGCCAGGTCCGCGTCACGTCGACCGACGCCACCTCCGCGAGCGCGCCCACGCGCGCGTCGGCGCGTGCCAGGTCCACGAGGGCGAGCTGCTCACCGAGGGGCACGTCGGCGATCCGGCGCACCTTCGCGTCGCTGAGCAGCTCGTTGCCGGCGACCGCCACCTTGCGGACCTGGAGGGTGGTCGAGAAGAAGACCAGGTAGACGGACGTCGCGAGGACGGCGAGCAGGGCGAGCGCGGCGACCGCGTAGCGCAGCGACATCCAGCGTCGTGCCCACTGGCGCCGCGCGAACCGGCGGCGGGTGCGCAGAGCCGTACGCTCGTCCTGCTCCACTCAGCGACCCCCGAGCAGGTCGAGCACCCGGGGTCCGACGTTCGTGATGTCGCCCGCGCCCAGCGTGATGACGAGGTCACCGGCTCGCGCGCGCGCGACCAGTGCCTGGGCGGCGGCGTCCAGCCCGTCGGCGTAGGCGACGTGCTCGGCGGGCAGCGGTACGGCGTCGGCGACGAGCCGCCCGGTGACGTCGGGGTCCGGCTCCTCCCGGGCGACGTAGACGTCGAGCACGACGACCTCGTCGGCGGCACCCAGGGCGACTCCCATGGCCTCGCCGAAGATCCGGGTGCGCGAGACGAGGTGGGGCTGGAAGGCGGCCACCACGCGGCCCGGGCCGGCGAGGGCGCGGGCTGCCTCGAGGTCCCCGCGGATCTCGACGGGGTGGTGGGCGTAGGAGTCGTAGACGCGCACGCCGGCCACCTCGCCCTTGAGCTCCATCCGCCGGCCCGTGCCGGTGAACGAGCCCAGGCCGTCGGCCAGCGCGGCGAAGTCGCAGCCGAGGCGCAGGCCCATCGCGAGCGCCGCCACCGCGTCGAGGACGTAGTGGCGCCCGGGGATCCGCAGCCGCAGCTCGCCGAGATCGGTGCCGGCACGGGACACCCGGCACGTCGAGGTGGACCCCGCGAGCACCAGGTCGTGGATGCGCAGGTCCGCGTCGGGCGACTCCCCCACCGTCACGACCTCGAGGCCCTGCTCGCGGGCATGGTCGGCCAGCCGGGCGGCACCGGGATCGTCCACCACGCAGACCAGGAAGCCGGAGCGGTCGACCGTGCCGGCGAACTCCTCGAACGCGCGGTGGTAAGCCTGCTCGGTGCCCCAGTTGTCGAGGTGGTCCGCCTCCACGTTGGTCACGATCGCCGCGTGCGGCCGGTAGACGAGGAACGCGCCGTCGCTCTCGTCGGCCTCCGCGACGAAGAGGTCGTCGGTCCCCGCGTCGGCGTTGCGGCCGGTGGCGGTGAGCACGCCCCCGACGGCGTACGAGGGGTCCAGGCCCGCCGCGAGCAGGGCGGAGGTCAGCAGCCCGGTGGTGGTCGTCTTGCCGTGCGTGCCGGCGACCGCGAGCACGCGCGAGCCCACCATCACCGCGGCCAGGCCCGCGGACCGCGGCAGGACCCGCAGGCCGCGCCGCCGTGCCTCGAGCACCTCGGGGTTGTCCTCGCGCGCCGCGGTGGTCACGACGAGGGTGTCGGCGTCGCCGACGTGCGCGGCGTCGTAGCCCAGGTGGCAGGTGACGCCGAGCTCGCGCAGGGCCGGCAGGAACGGCGTGTCGTGGTCGTCGCTGCCGGAGACGGCGAGCCCGCGAGCGGCCAGGATGCGGGCGATCGCCGAGATGCCCGCGCCGCCGATGCCGACGCAGTGGACCCGGCCGAGCTCGGAGGCGGGAAGGATCTCGTCGGGGACCGGGATCCTCACCGCGAGCCTCCGTCAGCGGCGGCCGCCAGGACGATGCGGGCGAGCTTCTCGTCGCCGTCGAGGGGCACCACCCCGCGAGCCGCCGCGCCCATCTGCGCGAGTCGCGGGCGGTCGGTCAGCAGGGCGGGGACGCTGGCGGTGACCCACTCGGGGGTGAGCGCACCGTCGGCGACCAGCAGCCCGCCCCCCGCATCGATGACCGGTCGGGCGTTGAGCGACTGCTCGCCGTTGCCGATCGGGAGGGGCACGTAGATCGCGGGCAGGCCGACCCCGGAGACCTCGGTGACGGTGTTGCTGCCCGAGCGGCACAGCACGGCGTCGGCGGCGGCGTAGGCCAGGTCCATCCGGTCGACGTAGTTGAGCACGACGTAGGGGACCTCGCCCGCGGGCACGGCCAGCTCGTGCTTGGGACCCACCACGTGCAGCACCTGCACCCCGGCGGCGGCAAGCGCGGCCGCGGCACCGGAGACCGCCGCGTTGATCCGGGCGGCGCCCTGCGAGCCGCCGGTCACGAGCAGCGTGGGCAGGTCGGCGCGCAGGCCGAACGTCGCCAGCGCCTCGGCGCGCAGCGCGTCGCGGTCCATGGTGGAGATCAGCCGCCGGATCGGCAGCCCGGTGCAGACGGCGTGCGGGAGCGCGGTGTCGGGGAAGCTGGTCGCGACGTGGGTGGTCATCCGGGCGCCCAGCCGGTTGGCGACGCCGGGGATCGCGTTGCCCTCGTGGACCACGAGCGGCAGTCCGCGCTTGCGTGCGGCGAGGTAGGCCGGGACCGAGACGTAGCCGCCGAACCCGACGATCACGTCGGGGCGCACCCGGTCGACCACCTCGAGGGCGGCGGCGCGAGCGGCGCGCAGCCGGGTCGGCGTACGCAGCAGGTCGGGGCCGGGCCTGCGGGGCAGCGGCACCCGAGGCACCACCTCCAGCGGCAGCCCGGCCTCCGGGACCAGCCGGGCCTCCAGCCCCTCGCGCGTGCCGAGACAGGTGACCTCCGTCGCGGGGTCGAGCCGACGCAGGGCGTCGGCAGTGGCGAGCAGGGGCGAGGTGTGGCCGGCGGAGCCGCCGCCGGCGAGGAGTACGCGCATCAGCCCAAATCTAGCGAGGGAGGTCGGAGCGGGTCGCTGCCGACAGGCCGGCGGAGCGGTCACGTCGGCGTGCCGCCAGCGCGGCCGCCGCCTCGGGCTCGCGGCGGGCGAACCCGATGACCAGCCCCAGCGCGACGAGTGACGGCAGCAGCGCCGACCCGCCGTAGGAGACGATGGGCAGCGGGATGCCGATCACGGGCAGCACCGCGAGCACCATGCCGACGTTGATCATCATCTGGCCGAGCAGCCACACGACGATGCCGAACGTGGCGTAGCGGACGAAGGGGTCCTCCGTGCTCAGGGCCACGCGGATGGCGGCGTAGGCGATGGTGAAGAACAGCCCGACCACGAGCAGGGTGCCCGCCAGGCCGAGCTCCTCGCCGAGCACGGCGAAGATGAAGTCGGTGTGGGCCTCGGGCAGGTCGCCCCACTTCTGGGTGGAGGCACCGATGCCCTCGCCGAGCCACTTGCCGTTGGACAGGGCGTAGAGGCCGTGCGCGGGTTGCCACCCGGCGTTGGTGTAGTCCTTGAACGGGTCGGTGAAGTGGGTGATCCGCTGGAGCCGTTCGGGATCGGTGGCCGCGAGCGCGACGGCGGCGACACCCAGCACCGACAGGCTGAGGCCGAAGAGCCTCAGCGGCGCGCCGACGACCCACAGCATCCCGAGCAGGATCGCCGCGAGCACCATGGCGGTGCCGAGGTCGCGACCCACGAGCACCAGCGCGATGACGGCGAACAGGCCCGGCACCACGGGCACCAGCAGGTGGTGGAGCTCGCCGAGGCGCCGCTCCTTGTGGGCGTAGATGTTGGCCGCCCACAGCACGATCGCCAGCTTGGCCACCTCGGCCGGCTGCATGGTGAACGGTCCGATGGCCAGCCAGTTCTTGTTGCCGTTGATGAGCACGCCGAAGCGCGCGACCAGTGCCAGCAGCACGAGGGTGAGCACGAAGCCCGGGTAGGCGAGCCGACGTACGTGCTTGACCGGCATCCGCGAGGCCACCCAGGCGCAGGGCAGCCCGACCACGACCCACAGCAGCTGGCGCTTCACGACCGCGTAGGAGTCGTCGTAGGTGAGGTAGGACCGCACGCTGGAGGCGCTGAGCACCATGATGAGACCGATGACGAGCAGCAGCGCGGACGCACCCAGGAGCAGGTAGTAGGACGCGAGCGGCTTGTCCAGCGCCTCGCGCAGCGAGCGCCGGCCGGCGGCCAGGCCCGCGCCGAGCGGCGCGCGCACCTGCGTCGACGCCGCGTCGGCGGAGACGTCCTCGGGGTTCGCCGTGGTCATCTGCGCTCCCCTCGTCGCGGGCCCGGGCCGACGAGTGGTCGGCCGGTGTCAGTCGGTGGTGTCGATCCTGCGGTGCACCGCGGCGGCGAACGCGTCGCCGCGGGCGCCGTAGTCGGTGAACATGTCCATGGAGGCGCAGCCCGGCGCCAGCAGCACCGTGTCGCCGGGCCTGGCGAGCCCGGCGGCCGCGTCGACCACGCGCCCCATCGGATCCCCAGTCTCGTCGTCACCCACATCGATGACCGGCACATCGGGCGCGTGTCGCGAAAGAGCGTCGGCGATGACGTGGCGGTCCCGCCCGAGCAGCACGACGCCGCGCAGCCGATCGCGCGTGGCCAGGACCAGGTCGTCGAAGCGGGCGCCCTTGGCGAGGCCGCCGGCGACCCACACGACGTGCTCGTACGCGCGCAACGAGGACTGGGCGGCATGCGGGTTCGTCGCCTTGGAGTCGTCGACCCAGCTCACACCGCCGGCCTCGCCCACGCGGGCGATGCGGTGGCCGTCGGGGCGGAACGCGCGCAGGCCGTCGCGCACCGCCTGCTGGCTCACGCCGTGGGCGCGGGCCAGCGCGGCGGCCGCCAGGGCGTTGGCGACGAAGTGTGGAGCCGGCGAGGCGAGGTCGGCCAGCGTGCAGAGCTCGGCGGCGCTGGTGGCCCGCTCCTCGATGAAGGCCCGGTCGACGAGCAGGTCGTCGACCACCCCCACGTCACCGGCGGCCGGCGTGCCGAGGGTGAAGCCGACGGCGCGGGCGCCCTCGACCACGTCGGCCTCGCGGACCATGTCCTCGGTGGCCGCGTCGGCGAGGTTGTAGACGCAGGCACGCTGCACCCGCTCGTAGATCCGTGCCTTGTCGGCGGCATAGGCCTCCATGCCGCCGATGCCCCCCGCCTCGTCGTCGTACCAGTCGAGGTGGTCCTCGGCGAGGTTGAGCACGGCGGCCGACTCCGCCGACATCGAGTGGGTGTAGTGCAGCTGGAAGCTCGACAGCTCCACGGCGAGGACGTCGTAGGGCTCGGGGTCCATCACCGCCTCCACGATGGGCATGCCGACGTTGCCGACCGCGGCGACGCGCAGGCCCGCTGCGGTCAGGATCGACCGGAGCATCTGCACGGTCGTGGTCTTGCCGTTGGTGCCGGTGACCGCCAGCCACGGCGCGGGAGCGACCGGGTCGCGCAGCCGCCAGGCCAGCTCGACCTCGCCCCACACGGGCACGCCGCGCTCGGCGGCCTGCGCCAGCAGCGGTGCGGTGGGACGCCAGCCCGGCGAGGTGACGACGAGGTCGACGCCGTCGGGCAGGACCGCCGTGGCCCCCGGCTCGAGCCGGATCGTGGCACCGAGCGTCTCGAGCAGCCGGGCTTTCTCGGCCTTCTCCGCGCTGGTGGCCTCGTCGAGCGCGGTCACCTCGGCCCCGAGGAACAGCAGGTTGTCGGCGGCGGCGAAGCCGGAGACGCCGAAGCCGGCGACCACGACCCGGACACCGGACCAGTCGCTGGCGCGCCCGAGCGCGTCGACGTCCACCCGGCGACGCTCGGCCGAGGAGCCGGCGTCGTCCGGGCCGAGGGGCGGGGTGCTAGCCAACGCCGGCGACCCACTCGGCGTAGAAGATCCCGATCCCCGTGGCCACGGCGAGGCCGGTGATGATCCAGAACCGGATCACGATCGTGACCTGCTCCCAGCCGAGCATCTCGAAGTGGTGGTGCAGGGGCGTCATCCGGAACACCCGGTGACCGGGCTGGATCTTGAAGATCGACCGCACCAGCCCGCTGGCGCGGCTGAGCTTGAACACGGAGACCTGGATGATGACCGACAGGGTGATGACCACGAAGAGCCCGCCGATGATCAGCAGCAGCAGCTCTGTGCGGGTCATGATCGCGAAGCCGGCCATCGCCCCGCCCAGGGCGAGCGAGCCGGTGTCACCCATGATGATCTGCGCCGGCGAGGCGTTCCACCACAGGAAGCCGAAGCAGGCCCCGGTCAGCGCCGCGGCCACCACGGCGAGGTCGAGCGGGTCGCGCACCTCGTAGCACTTGGGTCCGGCCTCGAGGGCGCAGGACTGGCTGTTCTGCCAGATGTTGACCAGCGTGTAGGCGGCGAAGATCAGGATCGACGCACCCGTCGCAAGGCCGTCGAGGCCGTCGGCGAGGTTCACCGCGTTGCTGGTGCCCGTCACGATGACCCAGATGAGCAGGATCGCCACGATGGTCGGCAGCGTCAGCCGCTCGTAGTCGCGGATGAACGACAGGTGGTCCGAGGCGGGCCGCCAGCCGCGCTCGTCCTCCAGCACGGGCGAGAGGGCCAGGAAGCCGAACACCACGGCCACCACGGTCTGCCCGATCATCTTGGCGCGGCTGCGCAGGCCGAGGTTGTGCTGCCGGCTGACCTTGAGGAAGTCGTCGAGGAAGCCGACCGCGCCGAGCCCGACCAGCAGGAACAGCAGCAGCATCGCCGAGGCGCTCGGCGCGGTGCCGGTGATCAGCTTCGCGGCCAGGTAGCCCACCACGGTCGCCAGCACGATCACCGCGCCGCCCATCGTCGGCGTTCCGCGCTTGACGTGGTGGGTGGTGGGGCCGTCGTCACGGATCGGCTGCCCGAATCCCTGCCGCGTGAAGAAGCGGATCGCGTAGCGCGTGCCGAGGAGGGAGATCAGCAGCGAGAGTCCTCCTCCGAACAGGATGGCTCTCATGTGGTGCTACTCCCTTGCTCGATGAGGACGTCGGCGATCAGTTCCAGCGCCGCCCCCCGTGACGCCTTCACCAGGACGACATCAGCAGCCGAGACATTGTGCCGCAGCCAGTCGACGGCAGCGTCACGCCCCGCCGTGGGGATCGTCACGCCGCCGGTCGCGACCGACTCGTAGCCCTCCCCCATGACGCCTGCGGCGGCTCCCACGGTGAGCAGCACGTCGACGCCCGCCTCGGCGGCGTACACGCCGACGTCGCGGTGCGCGTCGACCGCGCCGGCGCCGAGCTCGAACATCTCGCCCAGCACCGCGACCGTACGCCGCCCGCTGCGGCTGCCCATGCCGGCGAGCGTGTCCAGTGCGGCGCGCATCGACTCGGGGTTGGCGTTGTAGGCGTCGTTGACGACGACCAGCCCGTCGGGGCGCTCGGTGACCTCCATCCGCCACCGGCTGGCCGGCCGCGCGTCGCCCAGCGCGTCGGCCACCGTGTCGAGGTCGAGGCCGGCGGCCAGCGCCATGGCGGCAGCGGCGGCCGCGTTGCGCCACTGGAAGGCCCCGACCTGCGCGAGGTGCACGGTGGCCCCCGAGCCGCGGTGGACGATCTCGAAGGACTGTCGGCCCAGGTCGTCGGTGCTGACCTCGCTGACCGCCACGTCGGCCTCGCCGCTGCCGAAGGTGGTCACGGCCGCCTCCGTGCGGGCTGCCATCGCCGCGACCAGTGCGTCGTCGGCGTTGAGCACGGCCGTGCCGTCGGCGGGCAGCGCCTCCACGATCTCGCCCTTGGCCTGCGCGATCGCCTCGCGGTCGCCGAACTCGCCGATGTGAGCCGTCCCGACGTTGAGCACCGCAGCGACTCGCGGCGGGGCGATCTCGCACAGCCGGGCGATGTGCCCCACGCCGCGCGCCCCCATCTCGACGACGAGGTAGCGGGTGTCGGGCGCGGCGCGCAGGACCGTCAGCGGCACGCCGAGCTCGTTGTTGAAGTTGCCGCGCGTGGCGACCGTCGCCCCGGTCTCGCCCAGCACGTGCGCGAGGTAGTCCTTGGTGCCGGTCTTGCCCTGCGAGCCGGTCATCGCCAGGACGACCACGTCCGGGAGCCGGTCCACGACGTGCCGCGCGAGCACGCCCAGTGCACTCGTGACGTCGTCGACGACCACCGTGGGCAGCTCCGTCGGCCGGCTGCCGAGGGCCGCGACGGCGCCGGCGTCGCCGGCCGCCGCGGCGAAGTCGTGCCCGTCCACCCGCTCGCCGGCGATCGCCACGAACAGTCCGCCGGGCTCCGGGGTGCGCGTGTCGAGGAAGGCGCCGCCGGTCACGACCGCTTCGCCGTGGGCCACTCCCCCGACCACCTCGGCGATCTCGCCGAGCGTCATCTCGATCATCGCTCGTCCGCCTCCCCGCCGGACCGGTTCGTCACAGCGGCGACCTCCTCGGCCGCGACCACCCGGTCGTCGAAGGGATGCACCACGCCGTCGACCTCCTGGCCGGTCTCGTGACCCTTGCCGGCGACGAGGACGACGTCGCCGGGGCGGGCGGAGCGGACGGCCTCACGGATCGCGAGCCGGCGGTCGCCCACCTCGCGCACCTCGGCGCGCCCACCGCGCGCACCTGCCAGCACGGCGGCGCGGATCGCGGCCGGGTCCTCGCTGCGGGGGTTGTCGTCGGTGACGACCACCAGGTCGGCCAGGGCGGCCGCGATCTGGCCCATCACCGGGCGCTTGACCGTGTCGCGGTCGCCGCCTGCTCCCACCACCACGAGCAGCCGGCCCTGCGTGAGCGGACGCAAGGTGGCGAGGACCGCCTCGAGGGCGTCGGGCTTGTGGGCGTAGTCGACGACCAGGGTGAAGTCCTGTCCCGCCGCGACCTGCTCGAGGCGACCCGGTACGCCGCCCACCTCGGCGATCCCGTCGGCGACGGCTGCAGCGTCGATCCCGGCGAGTGCAGCGGACGCGATGGCCGCGAGCGCGTTGGACACGTTGAAGCCGCCGGGCAGGTTGACCGCCGCGGGCACCTCGACGCCGGGCCCCAGGACCGTGAACGTCGCCCCGGCCGCGGTCAGCTCGACGTCCACGGCGCGCCAGTCGGCGTCGGCCCCGTGCACGGAGAACGTCGACATCGGCACGGTGGCCACCTCGAGCAGTCGCCGCCCGAAGTCGTCGTCGACGTTGGTGAGGCCGAGCCGGGCGCGCTCAGGGGTGAACAGGCTCGCCTTGGCGGCGAAGTAGTCGTCGAGGTCGGCGTGGAAGTCGAGGTGGTCGCGGCCGAGGTTGAGGAACGTCGCGACGTCGAACACCACGCCGTCGACGCGACCCAGCACGAGAGCGTGGCTCGAGACCTCCATCGCGCAGGTGTCCACGCCCCGCTCGCGCATCACCGCGAACAGGCCGTGCAGGTCCGGTGCCTCCGGTGTCGTGAGCTGGGTCCGAACGTCCGCGCCGGCGATGCGGGTGCCGACAGTGCCCACGACCGCCGAGGGCACGCCCGAGGCGGTCAGGCCCTGCTCGAGCAGCCGGGTGGTGGTGGTCTTGCCCTGGGTGCCCGTGACGCCCACGACGCGCAGGTCCGCGGCGGGGTCGCCGTAGACCCGCGAGGCCAGACGCCCGAGGACGCTGCGCGGCTCCGCGACGACGATCGCGGGCGTGCCCGGCGGCAGCCGGTCAGCGCCCGCCGGGTCGGTCACCACGGCCACCGCGCCCGAGGCGAGGGCCTGGGCGGCGAAGTCCGCGCCGTGGGCGCGGGCGCCCGGGAGGGCGGCGTACAGGTCCCCGGGACGCACGCGGGCGGTGCTGAGGGAGATGCCCGAGACGGCCGCGCCGAGGTCGCCGTGCACGGTCACGTCGGTCAGTGCCGTCAGCCAGCCGGCCAGCTCGGCGACCGGGGTCGCGGGCACCTGCCGGGGACGCGCGGGGTCGACCGCCCGGTGGCTCGGGTCCGCTGGCTGATCCACCGACCGAGCGTAGCGACTCACCACTCGACGGGCAGACGCGACGGCTTGCCGTTGGTCGGCTCGACGCCGTAGCGGCCCAGCACGTAGCCCATGATCCGCGAGAACACGGGGCCGGTGATCGAGCCACCGCCGCCGTCGACCCGCGGGGCGTGGACGACGACGTAGACGGTGAAGCGCGGGTCGTCGGCGGGCGCGAAGCCGCCGAAGGACACCGACGTGCTGCCGTCGTAGCCGGTGCCGTCGGGCGCGACCCGCTGGGCGGTGCCGGTCTTGCCGGCGACGAGGTAGCCGGGCACCTGGGCACCCGGCGCGACGCCGTCCTCGGGGTCGACGACCTTCTCCATCATCTTGGCGGTCGCGCGGGCGGCGCGCTTGCTGACGACCCGGGTCCGGGTGGCCACGTCGGTGCCGACGGTGACGCCGTCGTCGGTGACCGCGGAGCCGGCGATGAGGCTCGGGGAGACGCGGACGCCGCCGTTGGCGATCGTGTTCACCGCGGCCGCCATCTGCGCGACGTTGACCGAGAGCGACTGGCCGAAGGCGACGCGGTCCTTGGTCTGCGACGTCATCGCCTCGCCCGGGGTCAGGATGCCCGGGGTCTCCCCGCGCACGCCGATGTCGGTGCGCTGGCCGAGACCGAAGCGCTGGAGGTAGTCGACGAGCTGCACCGGGGTGAAGGCGTCGGCTGCCAGCACCGTGCCGATGTTGGAGGACTGGGCGATGATCCCCGCGAGGGTCAGCCGGATCGTGCCGTGGTCGAACCAGTCGCCGATGACGCGGTCCTGGCGCGCGAGGTTGGGCGGCACCCGGAACCGCTGCCGCGGGAAGGCCTTGCCGGCGTCGATGAGCGCGGCGGCGGTGAGCACCTTGGCCACCGAGCCCGGCTCGTAGGTCTCGCTCATCGAGCGGGCGCCGAGGTCGCCCTCGTCGGCGACCTCCGCGGGCTCGTTGGCGTCGAAGGTGGGCACGTCGGCGAGCGCCAGGATCTCCCCGGTGCGGGTGTCCATCACGACCGCTGCGCCGCTCTCGGCGCGGTACTGCTGGACCGCCTCGGCGAGGACCTTCTGCGTGAACCACTGCAGGTCGCGGTCGATGGTCGTGCGTAGCGGCGCGCCGTCCTTCGCAGCCGTCAGGGTGCTCTCCTGCAGCGGGATGCGCACGCCCTTGCCGGAGTTCGACTGCCAGGTGGCCTCGCCGTCGACGCCCGCCAGCTGCTTGTCGAAGGTCCGCTCGAAGCCACCGAGCGGCTCGTCGGTGCCCATGTAGCCGACGAGGTTGGCGGCCACGTCGTCGGCGGGATAGTCGCGGATCGGGTCGTCCTCGAGCGAGATGCCCTCGTAGCCGGCCTCCTCGAGCTCGGCGAGGGTGTCGCTCGCGAGCGTGCTCGGCACCCGCCGGGCGACGTACTCGTAGCGGCTGCCCTCCTTGCGTCCGCGCAGGGCGGTCAGCGTCCGGAAGTAGTCGACGGAGAGCCGCTCGGAGAGCAGCCGGGCGATCTCCGGCGCCCGGTCGGCGGTGAGGACCGGGTCGGCGATGACCATCGTGCCCTTGATCGAGTCGGCCAGCGGGATGCCGTTGCGGTCGAGGATGTCGCCGCGCTCGGCCGGCAGCGGGATGCGCACCGCACCCTCCGCGGCGGCGCGGACGGCGTATGACTCGGGGTCGATGCCCTGCAGCTGGACCAGTCGCGCCCCGAAGAAGGAGAGGACCATCGCGATGAGGACGAACCCGATGCGCAGTCGCATCATGGGGGCACCTCGGGTGGCGCCGCGCCTGGTGCGGGTGCTCGGCACTGGTTCTCCTCCTTCGGCCCGTGCGCCTGTGCGTGGACCTGTCGACGAATCTAGGGGTGCGGTCGCGCGGATCGGCGCGACCGCGCCGTCACCGGTCCCGGTTCTTGCGCGACGTGCCCGTGCCGGCGGCGGACGCGTCGTCCGTCGCAGGGGTGGTGGCGGGCACCTCGACGACCGTCGGCTTCGGGGCGAGCACCGCCGGCATGATCGGGTCGGGGGGCAGCAGGTGGAGCGCGTCCTCGCGAGTGGCGGGCGTGCGCACGCCGCTGGTGCGGCCGGTCTCGAGATCGAGGAAGACGGGCGCTGCCGGGATGACCATGCCCATGCGCTGGGCCTCCTCGGCGACCCGCTGCGGGTTGCGCAGCTCGTCGAGCTCCATGCGCAGCGTCTGCTCCCGGGCGGCGAGGGCGTCGGCCTGCGCCTCGAGGGACGACGCGGCGAACGACGCCTGCTGCATCGAGGTGTTGAACAGGAGCAGGCCGACGATGCCCCCGACCAGGACCAGGCTCACCAGCGTCACGAACGGCACTCGCGGCGCCCGGGTGCGCACACGTGGGACGACCGTGAGGCGGGCCCGGTCGACGGCCTCCTGGGCGATCCGGGTGACGCGGGCACGTGGCTGCAGGGCGGGACTGCTCATCGAACGGCTCCAGGGGGAAGGGGGCGGGAGGCGGCGGGAGGGGGAAGGACGCGCTCGACGGCACGGAGCCGGACTGAGGCTGCGCGCGGGTTCTGCTCGACCTCGTGCTCGTCGGCACGCTCGGCGCCGCGGGTGACGAGCCGCAGCGCGGGCTCGGCTCCCTCGGGCACGAACGGCAGGTCCGGAGGCACGTCGAGGCGCGTGGCGTCGGCGAAGGCCCGCTTGACCAGACGGTCCTCGAGCGAGTGGTAGGACTCCACGACCACGCGGCCACCGACGCCGACGGCCTCGATGGAGGCCGGGATGGCCCGGCGCAGCACGGCCAGCTCGTCGTTGACGGCCATCCGCAGCGCCTGGAAGGTGCGCTTGGCCGGATGTCCGCCCGTGCGCCGGGCAGGCGCGGGGATGGTGGCGTACAGCAGCTCCACCAGGTCGGCGCTGGAGGAGAACGGCGCGCTCTCGCGCCGACGGACGACCTCGCGCGCGATCCGGGAGGCGAACTTCTCCTCGCCGTACTCGCGCAGGATCCGGGTGAGCTCCTGTGCGGTCGCGGTGTTGAGCAGGTCCGCCGCGGTCTGTCCGGTGGTCGGGTCCATCCGCATGTCGAGCGGCGCGTCCTCGGCGTAGGCGAACCCGCGCTCGCGCACGTCGAGCTGCATCGAGGAGACGCCGAGGTCGAAGAAGACCGCGTCGACGTGGTCGAGGCCCAGCCCGGCGATCACGTCGAGCAGCTCGTCGTACACCGCGTGCACCGCCGTGAACCGATCACCGTGCCGGGCGAGTCGCTGCGAGGCCAGGTCGAGGGCGGCGGGGTCGCGGTCGATCCCGACGACCCGTGCGTGCGGCAGGCGCTCGAGGACGGCCTCGCTGTGGCCGCCGAGACCGAGCGTGCAGTCGACGTAGACCGAGCCGGGCGCCTCGAGGGCGGGAGCCAGCAGGGCGACGACCCGGTCGAGCAGCACCGGGGCGTGGCTGGGGGTGGTCACCGGCTCAGCCCTGGTGTCCCAGGCGGGCGAGCAGCAGCAGCGCGAGGGCGAGGCCGGTGGCCGTCGCGGCGGAGAAGAGGACCAGGGTGGCCGCCTCCCGCGCCTGGTCGCGCACGCGCAGCGGCGGTGCCGCGCTGGTGCGCCCCACGGGCTGGGTGGTGCTCATGGTCTCGACCCCACTCGGTGGTGCTCGCTGGTGCTGACTGGTGCTGCTGGCGGTGCGGCTGACCCTCCCCGCCGTGTGGCACGGGGTGAGCCGCCGCACCAGGTCCCTGCCCGCTCCCTGCGATGGGGTGCCCTCTGGTGCCGGGGAAGTGCCCCAGATGGCCACGCGAGGGAGCGGGCTCGAGACCTGGTGATGCGGGTCCGTAGGTCAGCTGTCGTGTTGTGGTGGTGCTCGATGCCGGTGGTGCTCGGTGGTGCGGGGTGGTGCGTGCCGGTCAGATGCCCGGGAAGACCTCGTCGCTGAGCTCGGAGAACTTCTGCTCCTGCTCCTCGCTGTAGGTCGCCCACGCGGTGGGATCCCAGATCTCGATCCGGTTCATCGACCCGATGACCACGCACTCCTTGCGGAGCGAGGCGTACTCCCGCAGCGGTGCCGGGATGTTGATGCGCCCCTGCTTGTCCGGCACCTCCTGGCTGGCGGCGGCGAACAGCATGCGGACGTAGTCACGGGTGTTCTTCTGGGTGACCGGCGCCTCGCGGAGCCGATCGGTGAGCCGGCCGAAGTCCTCCAGCGACCAGATGGTGAGGCAGCGCTCCTGTCCCCTGGTCACCACGAGTCCCTCCGTCAGCTCGTCCCTGAACTTCGCGGGGAGGAAGAGCCGGCCCTTCTCGTCGAGCTTGGGCGTGTAGGTGCCGAAGAACACCCGGCACCTCCACTGGCTCGGCGGGCAGATCGACCCTGTCCCCCACTTCGCCCCACAGTACTCCACTTCACTCCACCGTCAACCAGAACGGGCGTGTTTCGAGCGCGAATTCCGCGGATCCGGTGGCCCGCCCCGATCTCCGGTGCTCGTGCGGCGCGGCCAGCGGCAGCGTCGGGCACCCGCGATCCCCGCGTGCGGAGCCGCTGGTGGAGCGCGGGTGGGGGAAGACCGCCGCCGCCGGTGGAGGAAAGTGGGGCGTGGTGCGTGGTGCGGGTCCCGGACCCGCCCCGGAGGCCCTCCGTGGAGTACGACGGCCGGGTATGTTGCGCGGACCACATACGGTGGGGACGAGCGCGGACGATGGGACGGAACGACGTGACGACTGCGGCAGCCGGACAGGCACCCGACCTGGACACCGTGCACCGGGTGACCGGTGCGGTCCGCCACAACATCGAACGCGTCATCGCGGGCAAGCCCGACGTCGTCAACGCCGCGCTGGTGGTGCTGCTCGCCGAGGGTCACCTGCTCATCGAGGACGTCCCTGGTGTCGGCAAGACACAGCTGAGCAAGGCGCTGGCGCGGAGCATCGACTGCTCGGTGCGGCGCATCCAGTTCACGCCCGACCTGCTGCCCTCCGACGTCACGGGTGTCTCGGTCTTCAACCAGGACACCCGCGAGTTCGAGTTCCGCCCCGGCGGGGTCTTCGCCAACGTCGTGATCGGCGACGAGATCAACCGTGCCTCGCCCAAGACCCAGTCCGCGCTGCTCGAGTGCATGGAGGAGCGCCAGGTCACCGTCGACAACGCGACCTACCAGCTCGAGAAGCCGTTCATGGTCATCGCCACCCAGAACCCGATCGAGATGGAGGGCACCTACGCCCTCCCGGAGGCGCAGCGCGACCGGTTCATGGCGCGGGTCTCGGTGGGCTACCCGGTGGAGGCGGCGGAGATCGCGATGCTCGAGGGACACACCGCCCACAACCCCCTCGACGACCTCGAGCCGGTCACCGACGCCGGCGAGATCCGCAAGGTGATCGAGATCGTCGGCCGGGTGCACGTCTCCCCGGCCGTCCAGCGCTACGCCGTCGCCCTGACCACCGCCACCCGCACCAGCGGCGACCTGCACCTCGGCGCCTCGCCGCGCGCGACGCTGCACCTGGTGCGTGCCGCCAAGGCGGTCGCGGCGACCCAGGGGCGCGACTACGTCCTTCCTGACGACATCCACGGGATCACCTCTCCCGTGCTGGCGCACCGGCTGCTGCCCAACGTCGAGGCGACGATGAGCGGCCGCACCACAGCGACGATCCTCGCGGGGATCGTCGATTCGGTGCCCGTCCCCGATGCCGGCCGTGCGTGAGGCCCTCGCTGCCCTGACCGTCCGCGGACGGGCGTTCCTGGCCGCCGGCACGACCACCGTCGTGGCGGCGATCGTGGTCGGACACTCCTCGGTCGTCCGCATCGGCGTGCTCGTCGCCGTGCTGCCCCTGCTCACCGCCTGGTGGGTCGGTCGCTCGCGCTACCGCCTGGCGCTCGTGCGTACGGTTTCCCCACAGCTCGTGGTCGCCGGGCAGCCCGCGACCGTCGAGCTGACCGTCTCCAACGAGTCACGTACGCCGACCGGCGTGCTGCTGCTCGAGGAGCGGCTCCCCTACGTCCTGGGCACCCGGCCCCGGTTCGTCCTCGAAGGCCTGGGGCACGGCTGGCGCCGCCACGCGACCTACCAGGTGCGCTCGGAGCTGCGTGGGCAGTTCGACATCGGCCCGATGTCGGTGCGGGTCACCGACCCCTTCGGTCTCGTCGAGCTGGGCCGCACCTTCCACGCCACCACGCGCCTCACGGTCACGCCCCGCACCACCGCGTTGCCGAGCATCCCGCTCGGCGGCGCCTGGACCGGGTCGGGCGACAACCGGCCCCGCGCCTTCGCCACCGGCAGCGCCGAGGACGTCACCGTGCGCGAGTACCGCCGCGGCGACGACCTGCGACGCGTCCACTGGCGCAGCTCGGCGCGCGTGGGGGAGCTGATGGTGCGCAGGGAGGAGCAGCCGTGGCAGTCACGCGCCACGGTCTACCTCGACAACCGCGGCACCTCCCACCGCGGACAGGGCGCTGCCAGCTCCCTCGAGGGCGCCGTGTCGGCAGCCGCCTCGATCGCCGTCCACCTGGCCCACCACGGCTACACCGTCCGCCTGGTCACCGCCTCCGGCGACAGCCGCGAGACCCAGTGGCACTCTCACGCCGCCGAGGCGAGCACCGTCCCGCTGCTCGAGGCGCTCGCGGTGGTGCAGCTCGATCTCTCCCCCGTCCCGGACACCCAGTGGCTGGCCGAGCCGGGTCACGGCGGGCTCGTCCTGGGCATCTTCGGCGGTCTAGGCGAACCGGACCTGCCGTTCCTGCGCCGGCTGCAGCACCACGCGTCCTCGAGCCTGGCGATCGCCCTCGACGTGGATGCCTGGGCACCGCACCTGCCGGTGCAGCCGGGCCGGGGCGCCGCGACGCACCTCACCGCGACCGGATGGCGCTCGGTCACCCTCGGTCCGCGCGACCGCCTCGACACCGCCTGGCAGCAGCTGGGCCTGATGCGGAGCCGGGCCACGGCCCCGGCAGGAGCGGTCCGATGAAGACCTCGTGGAGCACCCTCCCCCAGCAGCTGCGGATCGCCGGGATCGCGCTGCTGGCAGCGTGGACGACGGTGCTGTCGTGGCGGGTCCTGACGACGGGCTTCGCGGAGGTCGGCTTCCCGCTGCTCTTCATCGGCATCGTCGTCGGCGGCCTGGGCGCCCTGGGCCGGTGGCGGCGCCTGCCCGCGGCCGCCATCGTCGCCGGCCAGCTGGTCGTCGGCGCACTGCTGGTCCTCGGCACCACGACCGGCTCCCTCCTCCCCAGCCCGGCCAACGCCGACGCCTTCCTCGTGGCGCTGGAGGCCGCGACGGAGTCCGCACGCAGCTACGCAGCGCCGGTGCAGGCCGGCGTCGCGCCGGTCTACCCCTTGCTGCTCATCGGCGGAGCCCTGATCGTGCTGCTCGTCGACGTGATCGCCTGCACCCTGCGCCGCGCGCCCGTCGCCGGTCTCGTGCTGTTGGCGGCGTACACGCTGCCGGTCGCGGTCACCGGCGAGGCCGTGTCGTGGTGGCTCTTCGCCGTCATCGCCGGGCTGTTCCTCGCCCTGGTCTTCCTCCAGCACAGCGACCACGTCACGAGCTGGGGTCGTGCGCCCGAGGGCGCCAAGGGCTCGTTCTCGGTCCGCACCGGTGCCATCGGCAACACCGCCCTCGCACTCGGCGCAGCCGCCATCGCGCTCGCCGTCGTGGTGCCGGCCGCGGTGCCGACGATGAGCATGAGCGTCTTCGACGGCAACGGTCCCGGGACCCGCGACGTTGAGGTGGTGGACCCCATGGTCGACCTGCGCCGCGACCTGCGCCGCGGGGAGGACGTGCCGCTGCTGTGGGTCACCACGCCGGGGCCCAAGCCGAGCTACCTGCGGCTCTCCGTGCTCGCCCGCTTCAACGGCACCGCCTGGACGCCCGGCGACCGCGAGATCCCCGAGAACCAGACCGCCACCGGCGCACTGCCGCCGCTCGACGGCGTCTCGACCAGCCTGGATCGCCGCGAGTTCAAGTACGACGTGCGGGTCGGCCCGAACTTCGCCTCCACCTGGCTGCCCACCACTCCGCAGGCCTCCCGCATCGTGGCCGGCACCGACTGGCGCTACGACGTCAACACCCGCGACGTGATCGCCGCTCGCGATGACGTCACCACCGCCGACCGCACCTACGACTTCACCGGCGTCCAGCTCACCTACGACGCACGGACGATGAACGACGCCGTCTCCGGCGCCGGGTCGGTCTCGGGCATCTTCACCGAGGTGCCGAGCACGCTGAACAACGAGATCCGTCGACTGGCCGCGAGCGTCACCGCCGACGCCCCGACGCGCTTCCAGAAGGCGCAGCTGCTGCAGCAGTGGTTCCGCGAGGACGGCGGCTTCCGCTACGACGTCTCCACGGTGCCCTCTGCCGGTGACGGCGCGGCGGACCTGATGGCCTTCCTCGACGACCGGGTGGGCTACTGCGAGCAGTTCGCCGCGTCGATGGCGATCATGGCGCGCGTCATCGGCATCCCGAGCCGGGTCGCGGTCGGCTTCCTGGAGCCGGAGAAGGCGACCAACGGCTCGTGGGAGTACTCCGCGCACGACCTGCATGCCTGGCCGGAGCTCTACTTCCCCGGCTCGGGATGGGTCCGCTTCGAGCCGACTCCCCAGTCCCGCGGCACGCAGGCGCCCGACTACACCACCGCTGAGTTCGAGCAGGTCGCCGAGAGCGCCTCTCCGAGCGCCAGCCGCTCGACCGAGCTGCTGCCCGAGCGCGACGAGGCCGCCGAGGCCGAGGCGGCCGCAGCAACGGAGGACGCCACGTCGTTCCCGTGGCTGCCGGTCATCGCCGGGCTCCTGGGACTGGGTGTCCTCGTCCTGCTGCTGCTCACACCGCGGCTCGTGCGCGCCGCTCGCCGGCGCCGACGGCTGGCGGGCGACATCGAGGACCTGTGGGTGGAGCTGCGCGACACCGCCCGCGACCTGGGGCACGGGTGGCCCGTCGGCCGCTCGCCGCGCCGTGCCGGGGACTGGGTGGGCCGCCTCCTCGCGACGCCGGCCAGCGGCAGCGACCGCCCCGACCGCCCGCGGCGCGGGCGCGAGCAGGCGCCGGAGGCCGCCGCGGCGCTGGACCGGCTGGTCCAGGCGCTCGAGCACAGCCGCTACTCCCGCGACCCCGAGACCTTCACCGCCCAGCGCTTCGAGCCGGAGCTGGCCTTGGTCGAGGAGTCCCTCGCCGCAGGCGTCCCGCCCCGGGCCGCTCGCCGGGCCCAGTGGTGGCCCGCGTCGGTCGTGGGCCGGCGCGCGCCGCGTCGCTCCCGCTCGTACGGACGCTCGCGGCCCCGCGCTCAGACCCCGCAGGCCGAGGCCAGCCGGAGCGTCGACGAGCTCGTCGGCTGAGCCGGTGACCTCGTCACGACCCTGAGATCGCGCCGTCGCTGCCTGTCGTCCCTGCTGCCTTTCGGCCCTGGTCGCCGACTCACGGCGAGTGCTCACCTCGGGGCGGCCATGCGCCTCGATGCGGTGCGAACGCCGAACGGCGAGTGCACAGCGAGCGGTTGCCTCGCGGCACACCGATTGCCTTGCGGCGGCGACCACGCGACGGATCGCTGTGGGACGACCGGATGGTGCTCCGAGCGTGGATCAGAAGCCGCGCTCGCGGCGACGACGCCAGCGCTCTTCCATGCGCTCCATGAAGGGGCTGCCGGAGCGCTGTCGGCCCGGGCGGTGCGGACGACCGCCGTCGACGACGCCGAAGCTGCCGCGACCGGACGCCCGGACCTTCGGCGCGGTGACGTGACCGGGGTTGCGCGCGGACGTGAGCGCGAGGATCGCGCCGCCGAGCATCACCACGAAGCCGAGGACGCCGACGACGGTCTGGACGACCGCGCTCAGCTCGAGCAGCACCGCCACGATGAGCAGGCCGATGCCGGCCAGCAGGATGACACCGCCCAGCACCATGCGACGTCGCGCGGCCCGCTGGAACGAGGTGCCGCGCAGCGTCGAGGCGAGCTTCGGGTCCTCTTCGACGAGGGCGCGCTCCATCTGCTCCAGCAGTCGCAGTTCTTCCTCGGAGAGCTCCACGGTTCCTCCTCACCTCGTGCCTTCAAGTCTAGGCACGCTCGTGCGCCTACGGTAGGCGTCCTGCTGAAAATTCACCCCCATGCAGGTGCTGGTGCTCGCCGGCGCCGGCCGGGTCGGCGCAGCTCAGACCAGGCTGGCCGGCCGGACGGCCGCGGCCCCGAAGCGGCGGGTGGCTCGGTCCACCGCTCGGTCGGCCTCGGCCCACCCGTGCTCGGTCTCCCCGAGCACCAGCTGGCGGTGCACGGTGGCGCGAGGGACCAGGCCCTCGACCCGGACGCCGACGAGCCGCAGGCGGGCGCGCTGCAGGCCCAGCGCGTCGTAGAGCCGGGTCGCCGCCCGGTGGATGTCCACGGTCACGTCCGTCGCCTCGGACATGGTGCGTGAGCGCGTGATGGCGGTGAAGTCGGCGAACCGGACCTTGAGCGTGATCGTCCGCCCCGCGACCCCTGCGGCGCGCATCCGCCCGGCCACCTTGCCGGCGAGGCGCAGCAGCTCCCGCACGATCACCTCGCGGTCGTCGGTGTCGCGGACGAAGGTCTCGTCGGCGCCCATGGAGCGCTCGGGCTCGTGCGGCCCGACGCGGGGCGCCAGGTCGCTGCGATCGGTGCCCCAGGCGAGGTGGTGCAGCTCGCGACCGAGGTGGTCCCCGACCGCCCGCTGGAGGGTGCGCAGCGGGGTGTGCGCCACGTCGCCCACGGTGAGCAGGCCGAACCGTTGCAGCAGCGCCTGGGTCTTCTCCCCCACCCCGTAGAGCTCGCCGACGTCGAGGGGGTGCAGGAACGAGGTCACCGCGCCCGGCGGTACGACGACCACGCCGTCGGGCTTGGCCCGCCTGCTCGCGAGCTTGGCCACCGACACCGTCGCCGCCACCCCGACCGAGCAGGTGATGCCCTGCTCGTCGTGGATGATCGAGCGCAGGCGCTCGGCGATCTGGGTGGGCGGGCCGAGCCGGCGCACGGAGCCGCGTACGTCGAGGAACGCCTCGTCCAGCGAGACGGCCTCCACGATCGGGGTCACCGCGCGGAACGTCTCCATCACCGAGGCCGAGACGCTGGTGAAGGTCGCGTAGTCCGGCTCGAGCACCACGACGTGCGGGCACAGCCGTCGTACGCGCGTCATCGGCAGGGCGGAGCACAGGCCGTAGCGACGGGCGACGTAGTTGGCGGCCAGCACGACGCCGCGGCCGCTCCCACCCACCACCACGGGCTGGTCGACCAGATCGGGGCGCTCGCGCAGCGCGACGGACGCGTAGAAGGCGTCCATGTCGACGTGGAGGATCGGGGTCTCGGTCACCGGCGACCCCCCGGCGAGGTGCGGGCGGCTGGGTCAGCGACGGGCGATGACGTGCAGCTGGGTCGCGAGCGGGAGGTACTCCGGGCGGGTGGCCACGGCTCGCTCGAGCTCGACCAGCGCCGCGGCCGCACCGGGCTCCAGGTCCAGCAGGCTGCCGGGCACCAGGTCGGCGAACACACGTACGGCCTGGACCGAGGCGGCCTCCAGGCCGGCGCCGCCGAGGAGCTCGACGACCTCGTCGTGGGTGAAGCGGTGCCCGCCCCTGCCGACCGTCGTCGCCCCGGCCACACCGGCCGGTTCGCCGTCGAGCAGCTCGCGCGCAGCCTGGAAGTGACCCGCCATGGCGCGAGCCACGACCGCCGCGTGCCGCTGGGCAACCAGCAGGCTGAGGTGCCCGCCGGGACGCAGCACGTCTGCGATGGCTGCGAGGGAGGCGGCGGGGTCCTCGACCATCTCGAGCACCCCGTGGCACAGGACGAGGTCGGCCTGCTCGACCAGGCTCCGCAGGTCGGACAAGTCGCCCTGCTGGCCGGTGACCCGGTCGGCGACCCCGCGCTCGCGGGCTCGTCGATCGAGCGCGGCGAGGGCGTCGGGACTGGGGTCGATGACCTGGACGCCATGGCCGAGCTCGGCCAGCGCGACGGCGAAACCGCCGGTGCCGCCGCCGATGTCGACGATGCGCGCCTGCTCCGCGCCCGGACCGGCGGCGTCGCCCGCCAGCACGCTGCGCACGGCGTCCCACGCCACGCCGGTGCGGACGGACTGTCGACGGTCGCTGGCTGAGGGCTGGCCCATGAGCGCCACCCTAGTGCGTGGCCACGGTGCGCCCTGCCGTCGATCATGCGGCGTGCTCTCATCCCGGGCTCCCGGGGCTGCGGTGGGACAGGCGTGCGACGTTCGTGGTGTCGTCACCGGCTGGCTTGACGTCGGCGTAGGGCGACATCCGGAAGCCGCTGGAGTGCACCAGGATGCGGCGTTGCGTCGGCTGTTGCGTCGACTGCTCTCCCGCGCCCTCTGGGGGTCGTGCCAGCTCGGCGCGCACCAGGCGGATCCCCTCCTCGCTGGTCCGGCCGCGCTGCCACAGCGCGTGCAGGGCGGGCAGGTCCCACGCCCCGGTGGCCCGCACCGAGACACCACGGCGGCCCGTGCGCCGCAGCTCGCCGCGCACGAGCAGCCGCCACGACGAGAACACGGTCGCGGCATAAGGGCCCTGCGCGTCCTCGAAGAACGTGGCGTCGACCGGTCCGGTGCCGTCGTCGAGGGTCAGGAACACCACGCGGCGCCCCGACCTGATCGGAGGCGTCTGGGTGGCGACCTTCACCCCGGCCACCAGCAGCTCGGCACGGCTGCGACGACGCAGCAGGTCGCGGCTCCGGGTCACGCCGAGGGCGTCGAGGAACGGGTCGAAGGTGGCCACGGCGTGCTGACTGACGTCGAGACCGAGGATCTCCAGCTCGGCCCGCATCCGCTCGAGCGTGGTCATCTCGGGCAGACCCGTGGGCTCCTCCCCCGGCTCCCCCGGCTCGTCTCCCAGCCGCAGGGTGAGCTGCACGGACTCGGCCGCGGTTACGGGTCGGGCGGCCTGTGACTGGGCCGCCGCCCGCGCCCAGACGCCTGCGTCGCCCAGGGGGTGCCGCTCGAGCGCCCAGGCCTCGGCCCGCACCGCGGCGTCGGAGCTGTTGCGTGCAGCCGCGTCGGTCGCGGTCGTGGCGGCCGGCCGCGGCATGGGCCGACCCGGCAGGCCGCGTCCCCGGGCCCGCGAGGCCCGGTCGATCGAGCGCGCGTGCAGGTCGAGCTCGGCCGCCTGGAGCAGCAGGTCGCGACGGGTCACCCGGCCGCGCCGGTGGACCTGGTGCTCGCCCGAGCCGATGGCGTAGACGCCGTCGAACCCACCGGCGAGCACCAGCCGCTCGAGGATCGGCCGCGAGACCCCGGCCCGGTGGAAGAAGTCGGACAGCGACGCGTAAGGAGCGGCGTCGCGGCCCTCGATGATGCGTGCGACCTCCGCCGCGCTGATGCCCTTGACGTCGGCGAGCGAGAGCCGGATGGCGTGGCCCGTGGCCGTGTCGGCGTCGGTGCGCTCGACGACGTAGGAGGCCGCGCTGGCGTTGACGTCGAGGCCCAGCACGCCGACTCCGAGCTGACGGGCGTCGTCGAGGATCAGCCGCTTGGGGTACATGCCCGGGTCGTGGGTCAGCACGCCGGCGAGGAAGTGGGCCGGCCAGTGGGCCTTCAGCCAGGCCGACTGGTAGGTCGGCAGCGCGAACGCCGCCGCGTGCGCCTTGCAGAAGCCGAACGAGGCGAACGCCTTCAGCACCGCCCAGATCCGCGTGACCAGCGACGCCTCGTAGCCCCGGGACAGGGCCCGGGGGAAGAACCACGCCTCGGTGGCGACCATCCCCTCACGGTCGCCGAGGGAGCGGCGGTGCTCGTCGGCCTCGGCGCGGGTGACGCCGGCGAGCATCGCGATGATCTCGATGACCTGCTCGTGGAAGACCACCACGCCGTGGGTGTCCTCGAGGATCGGGCGGAGGTCGTCGTGGAGGTAGTCGGCCGGTCGCCAGCCCTGCTTGACCTCGAGGTAGGGGGTGACCATGTCGCTCTTGACCGGCCCCGGACGGAAGAGCGAGATGTCGGTGATGATGTCGTCGAAGCTCTCGATGCCCGACTTGCCGACGAGCTCGCGCTGTCCGGGAGACTCGATCTGGAACACCCCGAGCGTCCTGGCGGAGCTGATCAGCTCATAGGTGGCGGGATCGTCGAAGGGCACCTGCGCCTCGTCGTCGAGGTCGATCCTCACCCCGTCGACGCGCTCGACCTCCGCGAGCGCGTGGGCCATCGCCGACTGCATCCGGATGCCCAGGACGTCGAGCTTGAGCAGGCCCAGGTCCTCGACGTCGTCCTTGTCGAACTGGCTCATCGGGAACCCGGCCCAGGACGCCTCGACCGGCGTCCGGTCGAGGAGCGTGGCGTCGGAGAGCAGCACGCCGCACGGGTGGACCGCGATGTGGCGCGGTAGGCCGTCGAGGCGCTCGACCAGGGTGAAGAACCGGTCGAGGGTCCCGTCGCCGAGTCCGGTCGCCCGCAGCTCCGGCAGGTCGCGGAGCGCGGCCCGCGCGTCGCGCGCACGCACGTGAGGGAACGCCTTCGCGATGGCGTCGACCTCGCCGGGCGGCATGCCGAGCGCGGCACCGACGTCGCGCACGGCGTGCCGCACCCGGTAGGTGTCCATCATCGACACGCACACGCACCGCTCCCCGCCGAAGCGGTCGAGGATCGCGCGGTAGACCTCCTCGCGGCGCGCGGACTCCACGTCGATGTCGATGTCGGGCAGCGAGGCGCGAAGCGGCGAGAGGAACCGCTCCATCAGCAACCCGTGGCGCAGCGGGTCGACGCCGGAGATGCCGAGCAGGTAGTTGACGACGCTGCCCGCGCCGGATCCGCGGGCGGCGCGACGCACGCCCATCCGCCCGATGAGGTCGGTGACGTCGGCGACGGTGAGGAAGTAGGAGGCGTAGCCCAGCGTCCGGATCGTCTCCAGCTCGTCGTCGAGGCGCCGCCACACCTGCTGTCCGGGTGCGGACCCGTAGCGACCGCCGAGCGCCGCCTCGCAGCGGCGGCGCAGCGCGGCGTCGGGCGACGAGGCTCCGGAGTCGGAGAGCGCCAGCTCGGGGAGGTGGACCTCGCCGATGCCGAGGTCGGACCGTGGGTCGAGGGTGCACCGCTCCGCGACGGCGCGGGTGCGAGCGAGCAGCCGCCGCGCCTCCCGGCTGCTGTCGTGTGCTCCGGCGAGGCGGCAGATCTCCTCGGCCACCTCATGCATCTGCTTGCCCGACTTGAGGAACCCCTCGGCGTTGCCGCGACCGGCACCGGGACCGACCTCGCGCAGGCCGGCCGAGCCGAGCGGGACAAGTCGTCGGGCGGCGTCGAGGACGTCGACGGTGGGGGCGTCGAGCCGGTCGGCGTAGCGCACGGCGTTGGTCAGCACCGTGGCCAGGCCGGCGGTCCGGGCGATGCCCGCCATCCGTGCCGCGTGCGGCGAGGTGCCGGGTCCCCACTCTCCCGCGCGGGCGCCGAGGCGGTGCGAGACCAGCTCGACCAGCAGGTTCTCCCGCGGGGCGAGCTCGAGCCACGCAGCGATCGCAGCCAGCCCCAGGTCGTCGCGCCGCCGGGTCGCGGCGGCTCCCACCTCCGAGGACGGCCCGAGGAGCACGAGCACGTCGCCGCCGGCGAGATGAGGTGCCAGCACCTCGAGCGTCGCGACGGGGCGTCCGCGCTCCCCCGACAGGTGGACTGCGGAGACCATCCGGCACAGCGCGGCCCAGCCCGCCCTGCCGCTGGCCAGGAACGTGACCCGAGCGCTGCCGCCCCGCTCCAGCGAGAGGTCCCGAGCCACTCCGCCGCGCGCCGGCGTGCGCCGCCCGGTGGCGGGCGAGCCGATGCTGCCGGTGGTCGGCATCACGGCGAGCTCGACGCCCAGCACCGGGCGGATCCCGGCCCGCTGGGCGGCGCGGACGAACTTCACCGCACCGTAGGTGCCGTCACGGTCGGTGAGCGCGAGGATGTCCATCTCCTGTTCAGCGGCGCGCTGCACCAGCACGTGCGGGTGCGACGCGCCGTATTGCAGGGAGTAGCCGGAAGCGACGTGGAGGTGGACGAACGGATCAGGCGACGCTGGCATGGGGAACCAGTCCGAGCGCCTGCTCGACCACCGCGAGGAACCGGTCGGCGTCGCGCACCAGGTCGTCGGCCTCCCGCTCGGTCACGGCGCGGGTCGAGCCCGCCTCGGCGGCGGCGCGCTTGGCCGCGCCGGCGGCGAAGAAGGTCGCCCACTCGCCGAGCTCGGGGGCCACCTCGGCCAGCAGCACCCAGGCGTTCTTCTGCCGACGCGCCCGCGGTGCGGGCCGGGCCCGTGCCGCGAGCAGCGCCGCGGCGGCGCACAGCGCGGCGACGTGGGCACAGGCGTAGCGGGTGGGCACGTCGCGTGCGGTGATCGCGTCGTGCAGCGAGGTCGCCGATCGCTGCAGGTAGGAGTGGGCGGTGGCGGGAAGGAGGTGCGGGTTGGTCACGGGGGTGCTGACCGGACCCGTCCCGGTGCGCGTCCTGGAGCTCGTGGGTGTCATGGCGGCGCCCTCAGTCCAGGCAGCCGACGAGCTGCCAGCGACCGTCGGCCCAGTCGAAGGAGAGGTCGAAGACGCCGTAGGTCTCCTCTCCGGCCGGGACGTCGGCCCCGTCGGCGCCGGCTCCCCGGTCAGCGCGGAGCCGTGCCTGCTGGCCGCGGCCGGCCTCCACCCGCCACAGCTCGCGCTCGGCGACCAGGTCGGTGACTCCGCCTCCCGGAGCGCCGGCGGCGCCGCCGCCCTGCCACCACGCACCGGTCTCCACCCAGTGCGCGACCACGGTCCGCACCTTCCACAGCCGGCCCCGCCACAGGAACTGGTCGGGATCCTCCGCCTCGCCTCGTCGCACCTCGACGGGGTCGTCGTACTGCCTCATCGCGCCTCCTCGACACATCCGTCGACCCCGGGCCGACCCGGGCGGAGGTGGGGGTCGAGGTCACCACCGCCCGGGTCGCATCGAACATCTGTTCGAACAACCAGAACGGTACATGCCTCGTCCGACAACGCTCAAGAGTCGGGTCACCCGATGTGGACGGGGACCGCCGCGCTGCTTCAGGCGTCGTGCAGGTAGGCGGTGGTCTCGCGGCGCCAGAGGAAGAACGACAGGACCAGGCCCTCGACGATGATGAGCGCGGAGAGCACCACGAAGATCGTCGGCAGGTGCGAGTCGAGGCACACGGCGCCCACCAGGACACCCACGCCGGCGGTGGCGGTGAGCACCAGCCGGGTCCACGCGTGCCCACCGAGGAAGAACGAGCCCAGGACCAGCGCCAGCGCGGCGAAGCCGACGAAGGCCACCACGGCCAGCGCCACGAAGCCGGGGACGATGGGACTCTCGCGCAGCTGCTCGATGCCCCCCTGGGCCAGGATCTCCTGCGCGGAGGGGTTGCCCTCCGCCCATCCCAGGATGACGTCGTCGCGCATCAGCCAGATGAGCAGGGTGATCACCCCCGAGGTGGCAACGATCAGACCCAGCACTCGCATGCTGTTGGCCACGGACCCGGGCACCTCGCGCGCCATGCACTCCCCCTGCAGCTCATCGGTTCTCGTCGCTAGGCTCGCATCATGTCGACGGAGCACGCATCCATCACCTCGTTCCGAGGCGAGCTCACCCGACGCGGTGGGACGGGTGAGGTGGTCATCCTGCCCGACAGCGCCCACACCGCCGCACTCGCCGCGGCGGCGCTCGGGTGCGAGGTCGGGGCCATCGCCAACAGCCTCCTCTTCGACGCCGACGGCTCACCGGTGCTGATCCTCACCTCCGGAGCGCACCGCGTCGACACCGCGGCGGTGGCCGAGCGCATCGGCGTCGGTCGCCTCGCGCGCGCCGACGCCGAGTTCGTACGCCGTCACACCGGCCAGGTGATCGGCGGGGTCTCCCCGCTCGACCACCCGGCCCCGATCCCCACCTGGATCGACCCGTGGCTGCGACGTCACGACGTCGTGTGGGCGGCCGCGGGCCACCCGGCGGCGGTGTTCTCCTCGACCTACGACGAGCTGGTCGCGATGACCGGTGCTGTCGAGGTCGAGGTGGACTGACGGCCCGGACCCGGACCCGGACCCAGGCCAGGACAGGACAGGAGGAGCGCGCCGTGGACGCCTTGGCACTGTCGTTCTCGAGCGGATGGGCGAGCGGCGTCAACGCCTACCTCGTCGTCCTGGTGCTGGGCACGGCCGACCGGCTCGGCTCCCTGGCGGCCGTTCCCGACGTGCTGGGGCGCTGGGACGTGCTCGCAGCAGCGGGGTTCTTCTTCGCGATGGAGTTCGTCGCCGACAAGATCCCGTACGTCGACTCCACGTGGGACGCGGTGTCCACCGCCATCCGCCCGACGGTCGGCGCGGTCGTCGGCGTCCTGCTCGCCGGCGACGCCTCCTCGCTCGACCAGGCGGTCTCCGGCGTGGTCGGCGGCGGCACCGCGCTGCTGAGTCACCTGGTCAAGGCGGGTGGCCGGCTGGCGATCAACTCCTCGCCGGAGCCGGTCTCCAACATCGCGGCCAGCGTGACCGAGGACGCCGTGGTCCTGGGCGTGGTGTGGTTCGCGCTCGAGAACCCGCGAGCAGCCGCGGCGATCGCCGGGGTGCTGCTGCTCCTCGGACTGGTCATGCTGTTCCTCCTCGGTCGCCTCGTCCGCCGGGGCTGGCGCCGGTGGAAGCGCAGGGAACCGATCCCCCGGGTCGGCTAGCGGCCGCCGGACGGTGCGGGCCTAGGGTTTGCCCGTGGCTCGCGTGGTGGTGATCGGTGGCGGCTTCGCCGGCATGGCCGCTGCGGCCCGGCTCGCCAAGGTCGGTCACGGGGTCACCCTCCTCGAGCGTTCGCACCGCCTGGGCGGTGCCCTGACCACCGTGGCGCAGGACGGCTTCGCGTGGGACGCCGGACCGACGTCCACCCTTCTCCCCGCAGTGGTGCGCGACCTCTTCCGCAAGTCGGGCCGGCCGCTGGAGCGCGAGCTGGACCTCCAGCCGCTCGACCCGGTGCGCGAGCACCGCTTCGAGGACGGATCGACCCTGCGGCTGCCCGGCGGGTCGCGTGCCGCGCAGCTCAGGGCGTTCGAGGCGCTCGCGCCCGGGCTGGGTCAGCAGTGGGTCGACCACGTGGCGACGTACGGCGACATGTGGGAGCTGCTGCGCAAGGAGTGGTTCGAGCGTCCCTTCGACGAGGACGTGGCGCCCCGCGAGCTGGTGCGGCTGCTGGGCCGCCGGGAGTCCCTGCACCGGCGGCTGCGGCGTACCTTCCGGGACGAGCGGCTGCGGCTGGTCGCGGGGCACCCCCTGGTCGTGGCCGGGCACGACCTGCGCGACGTGCCCGTCCACGCGGGCGTCGAGGTCTACCTCGAGCAGCGCTTCGGGGCCTGGACGGTCCCGGGCGGGCTGGCTGCCCTCGGCACCGCGATGGCCGACCGGCTAGCGCTGCGCGGCGTCACGGTGCTGACCGGCACCAGCGCCGTCGACCTCGAGCTGCGGGGAGGTCGGGTGGTCGCGGTGCGCACCACCGCGGGCGAGGTCGACGCCGACCAGGTCGTCGTCGCCGTCGACCCGCGTCGCCTCCCCGCGCTCGTTCCCTTCGTCCGGCGCACGACGCCGGCCCTGCCGCCGGTCGTGTGCCACGTCGGGCTCGGGGGCCCTCTCGACGTCGGCGGCGCCACATCCGATCTCGCGGCCGGGCTCCCGCACGAGGTGGTCCTGCACGGTGACCCGCTGCTCGTCGTGCGCACCGGCGGGCGAGCACCCGAGGACGGCGCCGCGTGGACCGTGCTGGGCCGTGGCCGCCTGGACGAGGACGTGCTCACCGCGCTGGCCCGTCGTGGCATCGACGTCCGGGCGCAGGTCGTCACCCGGGTCGACCGCACGCCACGCGACCTGGTCGAGGAGTGGGGCGGCTCACCCCACGGCGTGCTGTGGCAGGGCCCGCGGACGTCGCGGCAACGACTGGGGCCGCGGACGCCGGTCCCCGGAGTGCTGGCGGCCGGCGCGCATGCGACGACCGGGTCCGGCCTGCCCTTCGCCGGGCTCAGCGCGGCACTCGTCGCCGAGGTCGTCGGCCGCCCCGGGTAGCGCCTGGCGCTGACTGGTCAGGCTGGATCGGTCATGGAGTCGGTGAAGGTGACCGGCTTGCCGGTGGCGCGGGCGTAGGCGATCTCCCGGCTGGTCGACTCGCCGACGTACCCGCCGGGGTTGACGACCAGGACCCGGTCGGCCAGGTCGATCTTCCGCAGGTGCAGTGCGTCCAGCGCGCGCTTCTGCTCCGCGGTGATCCGCTCGTCGGGCTCGCGAGCGTCGGTGCGGGCGAAGACCCCGGGAGCGACGACGATGGCACCCGCGAAGGTCAGGTCGCGGTTCGCCGCGGCCATCTCCTCCGCGAACCGGGTGGAGCCGCAGATGCACACGATCTCGGGCCGGTCGGGCACGGTTGCGTCCTCGGGGCGGAACGGCATGGTCAGGGCGACGGCTCGACGGTGGAGGGCGGACCCGCTCAGACGGTGATGCGCAGGTTGGCGAAGATCTCGCGCGTGGCCCGGGACCGGTTGAGCGTGTAGAAGTGCAGGCCGGGGGCCCCGGCGTCGAGCAGCGACTCGCAGAGCTCGGTCGCGATCGCGATGCCCTCCGCGCGCAGGGCGACCGGGTCCTCGGCGTACGGCGCGAGCCGGGCGGTGACCTCCCCGGGCAGCTGTCGCCGGGAGAGCTCGACCATCCGCTCCATCGAGCGGAGGTTCAGGATCGGCATGATGCCGGGGATGATCGGAAGGTCCGCCCCGACTGCTGCGGCCCGCTCCACCAGCGCGACGTAGTCGGAGGCGCGCAGCACCATCTCGGTCACCGCGAACTCGGCGCCGGCGTCCTGCTTGGCGCGCAGGACCCGCGCGTCGGCGTCCAGGTCGGCGGCGTCGACGTGGCCCTCGGGGAAGGCCGCGACACCGATGCGCATGTCGGCGCGCTCGCGGATGAGGGCGACCAGCTCGTTGGCGTAGGTCAGTCCCCCGTCGGTGGGTGTCCAGGGCGATCCGGGACCGCCCGGTGGGTCGCCGCGCAGCGCCATCACGTGGCTGACCCCGGCGGCGCTGAGCTCGTCGAGGATGGCGACGATCTCCTCGACCGTGTGGCCCACGCAGGTCAGGTGCGCCACCGGGAGCATGCTGGTCTCCCGGGCGATCCGCTCGGTGATCGCGACGGTGCGGTCGCGCGTGGTGCCGCCGGCGCCGTAGGTCACCGAGACGAACGTGGGGCCGTAGGGCTCCAGCTCGGTGATCGCCTGCCACAGCTGCTGCTCGCCCGCCTCGTCCTTGGGCGGGAAGAACTCGAAGGAGAAGGACCGCTCCCCGCGGGCGAGGAGCTCGCGCATGCTGTGGCCGCCGGTCGTCATGCGCAGCAGCCTACGGAGCACGGCGGTGGATGCGCGGGGCGTCCCACTGGTTAGGCTCCCCGCTGTGACGACCTGGGACGCCGCTCACTTCCGCGACGAGGTGCAGCAGGTGCTGGACGCGTTCCTCGACGAGCGGGCGGGTGAGCTGGCTCCGCTCGGCCCGGACGCGGACCGGTTGGTGACCGAGGCGCGTACGGCGCTGCGCGGGGGCAAGCGGCTGCGG
Organism: Nocardioides sp. SYSU D00065; assembly: GCF_017916425.1. GTDB lineage: Bacteria > Actinomycetota > Actinomycetes > Propionibacteriales > Nocardioidaceae > Nocardioides. Next base: position 332,310 of record NZ_JAFMSX010000001.1, read on the forward strand.
GCGGCGTTCTGCCACTGGGGCCACCGGGCGATCCGCCCCGAGGTCGAGGACCCCGGCGCGTTGGCGCGCGCCTGCGCGTCGCTGGAGGTGCTGCACGCGAGCGCGCTCGTCCACGACGACCTGATGGACGCCTCCGACACGCGGCGCGGCCGGCCCGCGACGCACCGGGCCTTCGAGGCCGAGCACCGCGCTGCCGGGTGGCGAGGCGATGCGCGCCAGTACGGTGCCGCGGCGGCGATCCTGCTCGGCGACCTGCTGCTCGGGTGGGCCAGCGACCTGCTGCGGGGCAGCGGCTTCGGCCCGGCCGAGGTGGCGCCCGGCCTCACCCTGTTCGAGCAGTGCCGCAGCGAGGTCATCGCCGGGCAGTTCCTCGACGTGTCCGTCCAGGCTCGCGGGCGCGCCGACGTCGACACCGCGATGACCGTGCTGCGCTACAAGTCCGCCAAGTACTCCATCGAGCGCCCGCTCCACATCGGCGCGGCGCTCGCGGGTGCCGGCCCGGAGCAGCTCCAGCAGCTCAGCCGGTTCGGCCTGCCGCTGGGCGAGGCGTTCCAGCTGCGCGACGACCTGCTCGGCGTCTTCGGCGACCCCGAGCAGACCGGCAAGCCCGCCGGCGACGACCTGGTCGAGGGCAAGCGCACCGTGCTCGTCGCCCTCGCCCTCGACGCGGCGCCGCGGACCGCGGCGCGCCGGCTCGACAGCGCCCTCGGCACGCCGTTGGCCGCCGCCGACGTCGCCGAGCTGCGCAGCATCATCGAGGACTCGGGAGCCCGCAGCCAGGTCGAGGAGGTGATCGGCTCGCTCGCCGACCGCGCCGTCGACGCGCTGCGCTCCGCCGACGTCGACGAGGACGCCCGGGCCGCGCTGACCGAGCTCGCCGCCGCCGCCACCCAGCGCACCGTCTGAGCGCACCACCGCGGCTCTCGCCGACCGTCAGGGGATGGCGATGCGGGAGAACGAGCCGTAGTGGTCCTCGGTCCAGTAGCGCTCGCGACCGTCGCCGGCGACGATCCGCCGCGGACCGCGCACGCCGGGAGCGATCTCCACGGTGTACTCGCGGTAGTAGCCGAGCGGCCAGTCGGGAAGCAGCTCCTCGCGGTTCTCGAACGTCCCGCCGTCGTGGTCCGGGTACTTGAACGGACCGCCCCGGTCGATGCGCCGCAGCACGTCGCGCGCCTCGGCGGGCAGGTCTGCCACGCGGACGACGGGCAGCCCGCTCGCCGGGTCGGTCGAGGGGTCGGTCGAGGGGTCGGTCGTGGGCGTGGTGGTCTCGGTGAGCTGGTGCGTGGGCGGTGCCCAGGACGTCGCAGCGCTGCCCCCGCTCGGCTCGGTGCCGTCCGGTCCGTTCTCGGCGAACAGCCACCCGAGGAGGAGGGTCGCCGCGATCAGCACCAGCAGCCAGCGGTAGCGCCGCCGAGCCGCCTCAGCGCCCGCGGACATCAGTACTCCAGCACCTGCGCGCGACGCTTGACCTCGCTGCCGCGGTTCTCGCGCAGCGCGTCGATGGGGCGGCCGGGCAGGTCGTCGTCGGTGAAGAGCCAGGCGATGCACTCCCGGTCGTCGAACCGGTGGTCGTGCAGGAGGGTCAGCAGCCCGGGCAGGCCCTTGACGACGAGGCCGTCCTGGATGAAGTCGGCGGGCACCCGCGGCCCCGCGCCGGGCTCGGGGACGGCGGCCGCGAGCTCGTGCTCGCGGATCATCGTGCGGACCTTGCCGGGCGTCACGCCCAGCAGCTGCGCGACCTGGTCCCAGTCGAGCCACTCCGGCACGAGTGCGGCGAGGTCACGGTCGGCGAGGGGAACGTCACTCATGCGCGGAAGTCTGTCACGCACGACGGCGCCGACCACCTCGCGGCGACCGACCGGGCCCGCACGCCACGCCGGAGCGGCGCCTGAGCGTGGCGGCGGGCGCTGTTTCCGTACGATGGTCGCGCCGGATCCTTCCCCGTCCGGTGACGGAGGTCGAGCTGTGGAGCCACGCGAGCACGCCCGGGCAGCCGCGCCCGGTGCCGCTGGCGACCCCTTGATCGGTCGGCTGCTCGACCGTCGTTACCGCATCCTGTCGAGGGTGGCGCGCGGTGGCATGGCCAGTGTGTACGAGGCCACCGACACCCGCCTGGACAGGACGGTCGCGGTCAAGGTCATGCACCCCGGCCTGGGCGACGACCAGGACTTCGCCCAGCGCTTCGTGCGCGAGGCCCGTGCCGCGGCGCGGCTGAACCACCCGCACGTCGTCGGCGTCTACGACCAGGGCGACGACACGTCCGACGGCACCGACACCGTCTTCCTCGTCATGGAGTACGTGCCCGGGCACACGCTGCGTGACGTGATCCGCAAGGAGGCGCCGATGCCTCCCGCCCGTGCGCTCGCCCTGCTCGAGCCGGTCGTGTCGGCCCTCGCAGCGGCGCACCGTGCCGGGCTCATCCACCGCGACGTGAAGCCCGAGAACGTCCTCATCGCCGACGAGGCCCACGGCGGCCGCGTCAAGGTCGCCGACTTCGGCCTGGCCAAGGCTGTCAGCGCCGACACCCAGCACACGGCCACCGGTGGCGTGCTCATCGGCACCGTGTCGTACCTGGCTCCCGAGCTCGTGGTCGACGGCCGCGCCGACGCGCGCGCGGACGTCTATGCCGCCGGCGTGGTGCTCTACGAGCTGCTGACCGGCCGCAAGCCGCACGAGGGCGAGTCGCCGATCCAGGTGGCCTACCGCCACGTCCACCACGACGTGCCGGTGCCCTCGCTGGTCCAGCCCGCGATCCCCGACTACGTCGACGCGCTGGTCGCCCGCGCGACCTCGCGCGACCGCGACCAGCGTCCCGCCGACGCCACGGTCCTGCTGCACCACCTGCACCGGGTCGAGCAGGCGCTGCGCGAGAACCTGGCGTCGGACCCCGAGCTCGCGGGCGACCTGCTGCCACGCCGGGCGTCGGCCTCCCCCGTCGATCGGGTGCCGGGCGAGGACACCACGCCCGAGCCCTTCGACGCCGGCGCGCTGGCCCTGCTCACCGAGGTGGACCCGCGCGAGTCCGGCCTCGTCGACGACGGCAGCCCGGACCGGACGACGGCACTGGAGCGGCACCCCCACCCGCCGGAACCCACGTCGATCGCGCCGGTCACCGCGCCGATGAGGACTCTGTCGCCCATCGCCGCGGGCCCGACCGACACCACGGCCCAGCCGGTCGACCGTCCGGCACCGGAACGTGCCCCCTCGAGGGCGGCGCCCGTCCCCACGACGGCCCGGCGCCGCTCCCGCAAGGGGCCCCTCGCCCTGCTGCTGGCCGTCCTGCTGATCGGCTCGGTCGCCGCCGGCGCCTGGTGGTTCGGCTGGGAGCGCTACACCACCACTCCCGGTGTGCTCAACCTCGACGAGGCCGCCGCGAGTGCAGAGCTGGAGGCCTCCGGCCTCGAGGCGGAGGTCGGCAACCCGACCTACAGCGAGAACGTCGCGCCCGGCCTCGTCGTCGCCACCGACCCCGAGCCCGGCGACAAGGTGCTCGACGGCGGCACGGTGACCCTCGTCCTCTCCCTCGGCCCCGAGCGCTACGACGTGCCCGACCTGGCCGGGCGGACCGAGGACGAGGCGCAGGACGCGCTGGCAGCCACCAAGCTCGACTTCGGCGCCAGCGTCGGACGCTGGAGCGAGACCGTGCCCGAGGGCCAGGTCATCCGCAGCAAGCCGCGGGTGGGCACGACCGTCAAGCCGGGCACCACGGTCGACCTCGTCCTGAGCCGCGGCCGCAAGCCGATCGAGGTCAAGGACTGGACGGGCAAGCCGTTTGACGCCGCGCGGGAGGCGCTCGAGCGGCACCGCCTGCAGGTGTCGGTGGCCGGCGAGGAGTACAGCGACACCGTGCCTGAGGGCGTGGTCATCTCCCAGGACCCGACCACGGGCCAGCTGTTCCGGGGCGACACCGTCTCCTTCGTCGTCTCCCGCGGGCCCGAGCTGGTCGAGGTGCCCCGGGTGCGCGCGATGGGGGTCGACGCGGCCACGGAGCTGCTCGAGGGCCTCGGCTTCGTGGTCGAGACCGAGCAGGCGGACAGCTACCTCGGGCTGGGCTTCGTCTTCAGCTCGGACCCCGACGCAGGCCAGGCCGTGCCCAAGGGTTCGACGATCACGCTGTTCCTCATCTGAGGCCCTGCCCCCGTGCGACGCGAGCAGACCCGGCGTACGACGCTGCTGGCGGCCGTCGTCCTGCTCGCCCTCGCCGCATGCTGGGGCTCGACGTTCTTCCTGATCAAGGACCTGCTCGAACGGGTGCCGACGCTCGACTTCCTCGCGGTGCGCTTCACCATCGCCGCGGTGGTGCTGCTGGTCGTCGCGCCCCGAGCGCTCGGGCGCCTCTCCCCCGTGGTGCGTCGGCACGCGGTCGTGCTGGGCGTGCTCTACGGGCTCGCCCAGATCCTGCAGACGGCGGGGCTGGCGCACACGCCGGCGAGCGTCAGCGGCTTCGTCACCGGCCTGTACGTCGTCTGCACCCCGCTGCTCGCGGCGGCGATCCTGCGCACGCGGATCCCGCCGGTGACGTGGGCGGCCGTGCTGCTCGCCACAGCGGGTCTGGCCGTCCTCGCACTGCGCGGCTTCAGCATCGGCTACGGGGAGCTGATCACCCTGGCCTCGGCGGTGCTCTACGCGCTGCACATCGTCGGCCTCGGGGCGTGGTCGACCGCCCAGGACGCGCTCGGCATGACGATCCTGCAGGTCGTCGTGATCGCGCTGCTCTGCGGCGCCGCGACCGTGCACGACGGGGTCGAGCTCCCCGACCGTGCCTCCGACTGGGCCTCGGTGCTCTACATGGCCATCGTCGTGGGGGCGTTGGCGCTGCTCGCGCAGACGTGGGCGCAGGCGCACCTCCCGCCCACACGCAGTGCGATCCTGATGAGCATGGAGCCCGTCTTCGCCTCGCTCTTCGCCGTGTGGCTGGGCGGGGAGAGCGTCACCACCCGGCTCCTGCTGGGTGGCGGGATGGTCCTCGTCGCGATGCTGACCGTCGAGCTCGCGCCTCGGCGCGTCGTCGAGGGCGAGGTCCCGCACATCGCCGTCTGAGGGCGGCGACGCCGGCGAACCGGGCGACGCGAGGGCTCGGTCCCCCTATCGTGGGGTCGTGGACAGGTGCGTGGCGTGCGGGGCCGAGCTCGGCGTGGGCCGGTTCTGCCTCAACTGCGGGCACCTGATCGGGGCGCCGGTCCGCACCGCCGCTTCCCCTCCTCCCGTCGGCGCTCCGCCTGCTGGCCCGGTGCCCGCACCGCCGCCCGCCGAGCCGCCGCCCGCACCCCCGCCCGGACCGCCGTCCGAGGTGACCGCCGCGCCTGCTGCCGAGCGTGAGCCGGTGGGGCTGCCGGTACAGGCCGCCGACCCGACGCCCGTGGCCCCGGTGACCCCTCTCGAGCCGACACCGGAGCGGTGGGACCCGCGCGAGGAGCTGCTCCCCTACGAGGAGGTCGACGACCCTCGCGCCGACGACCCGCTGCCCGGCCGGGCGTGGATCGCCTGGGTGGTCGGCGCCGTCGCGCTCGTCGCGCTGGTGCTCGTGCTGCTGCGGGTCTTCGCCTCCGACGGTGACGACGTCGCCACGGAGCCCACCGAGACGGCCACGTCCCCCGCGAGCAGCGAGCCGGCACCCGAGGACACCACCGATGCATCGGAGGAGGCGGCTCCGGAGCCCTCGGCCGCCCCGACAGGGGTCGGGCAGCCTCTCGACCTCGCCACCACGGCGACGTTCGAGGTGCCGGGCACGGCTCCGCCCACCACCGACTTCGACGGCGCACTGGTGGCCTACGAGGCGAGCCAGATGCACGACGGGCTCCCGAGCACCACGTGGCGCACGGCGGGCGACGCGACGGGGCAGAGCATCACGATCACCCTCGCCGAGCCGGCCGTCGTCAGCCGGGTCGGACTCGTCAACGGCTACGCCAAGCAGGTCGCGGGCGTGGACTGGTACCCGAACAACCGCCGCGTCCTCGCCGTGACCTGGACCTTCGAGGACGGCACCGCGGTCACCCAGACCCTCACCGAGCGACCCATGATGCAGCTGATCGACGTCACCCCGACCCGGACGAGCACGATCACCCTCACGCTGGACTCCGTGACGCCTCCCGGCGCCGGCGAGCTCGGACGCGACTACACGGCGATCAGCGAGGTCTCCATCGTCGGTCGCCGGGCCGGCTGAGGCACGCGCGACGCGTCATGCCACGCACCCTGATCGCCCGGATCGACGACGAGCAGTCCCGCCGGCTGGCGGTCGGCGTCTGGCAGGCGGCGCGGCTCGCGACGGGCCGCACACCCTCGCCCGGCCGGCTCGAGCGGGTCGCGGTCAGGCTGGCGGACGCGACCAGCCGCTCCAGCTCCGGCGCCGTGGCGCTGCTCGCCCACTACGGCGAGCGCCCCGCAGGCATGCTGCTCGCGGAGACGTACGTCGACGACCACGGACCGGAGGCCTCGACCGGTCACCTGTCCATGGTGCTCGTCGATCCGGCGCTGTGGGGATGCGGGGTCGCGAGCGCCCTGGTGCGTGCCGTCCAGCGCGGTGACGAGGGGCCCGGCTGGCGGCGGCTGTCGGTCTGGGTACGCGAGACCGACCGGCGCGCGCGCCGGCTCTACACGGCGCGCGGTTTCGGGGTCACGGGCGAGCGGTCCACCCTCCACGAGGGCGAGGTCATCGACCGGTGGGAGTGGCGCGGCCAGCCCTGAGACCGGTGCCGACGACGTGCGGACGCGGGGACCGCCGTGCGTCAGCCGAGCCGGGCAAGCACCGCGGCCGCCCGATCGGCGTCGGCCCGCGTGACGTCGAGGTGGGTGACCACCCGGACGGCCCGCGGCCCCACCGCGGCGATGCGGACGCCCTCCTCGGCGGCTGCGGCGACGAACGCCGGCGCGTCGGGACGGTCGACCACGACGATGTTGGTGTCCACCGTCGCCGGATCCAGCCCCAGGGCCTCGCCCAGCAGCCGCGCGTGCTCGTGGTCGTCGGCCAGCCGCTCGACGTGGTGGTCGAGGGCGTACGCCCCTGCCGCCGCGAGCACCCCGACCTGACGCATGCCACCACCCATCCGCTTGCGGCGGACCCGCGCCTGGGCGATCGCGTCGGCCGAGCCGACCATCAGCGATCCGATCGGCGCTCCGAGGCCCTTGGACAGGCAGACCGCCAGCACGTCGGCGATGCGGCCGTAGTCGACCAGCGGCGTCCCGGTCGCGACGTGGGCGTTCCACAGCCGGGCGCCGTCGAGGTGGATCCGGGTGCCCTTCTCGTCCGCCCAGGCGCGCAGCGCGCGGAGGTCGTCGAGCGGCAGGACCGCGCCTCCGGCGAAGTTGTGTGTGTTCTCGACCGACACCGCAGCGGTGCGCACGAAGAACGGGCCCATGTCCGGCGCGTACAGGCGGTCGATCGCGGGAAGGTCGACCTGACCGCGCTCGTGCGTCCAGGTGCGCATGGTGAGGCCCGTGATGGCGCCGTGGGCGCCGAGCTCGGCGCGGGCGATGTGGGCGGACGACTCGCACAGCACCTCCTCGCCGGGCGAGACGACCGAGGCCACGGCCAGGACGTTGGCCATCGACCCCGTCGGCGTGAACAGCGCCGCCTCGTGGCCGAACATGCCGGCGACCCGCTCCTCCAGCGCCGCGACCGTCGGATCCTCGCCGTAGACGTCGTCGCCGACCTCCGCGCGAGCCATCGCCTCGCGCATCGCGTCGGTGGGTCGGGTCAAGGTGTCGGAGCGCAGGTCGATCACGCGCCGAACCTACCCTCCGCCACCTGCGAGCGGTGGCGGAGGTACGAGCGGCTCGGCAGCGCCCGCTCGCAGGCGCGCGGTCGCTGCCTCAGGCCTTGCGGAGCATCTCGGCGACGAGGAACGCCAGCTCGAGCGACTGCACGCGGTTGAGCCGCGGGTCGCAGACCGACTCGTAGCGGTGGGCGAGCCCCACCTCGTCGATCTCCTCGCCGCCGCCGACGCACTCGGTGACGTCGTCGCCGGTGAGCTCGACGTGGACGCCTCCGGGCCACGTGCCGAGGCTGCGGTGGACGTCGAAGAAGCCCTGGACCTCGTCGATCACGTCGTCGAAGCGGCGGGTCTTGTAGCCCGAGGACGCCTCGAAGGTGTTGCCGTGCATCGGGTCGCAGACCCACGCCACGTTGACGCCCTCGGCGCTCACCTTCTCCACCAGTGCCGGCAGCCCGTCGCGGATCTTGCCGGCCCCGAAGCGGGTGATGAAGGTGAGCCGGCCGGGGGTGTTGTCCGGGTTGAGGCGCCCGGCGTAGGCGAGGGCGTCGTCCGGAGTCGTCGTCGGGCCGAGCTTGATGCCGATCGGGTTCTTGATCCGCGACAGCAGCTCGACGTGCGGCCCGTCCAGCTGGCGGGTGCGCTCGCCGATCCACACGAAGTGCGCCGAGACGTTGTAGGGCTGGTCGGTCCGCGAGTCGATGCGGGTCAGGGCCTGCTCGTACTCCAGCAGCAGCGCCTCGTGGCTGGAGTGGAAGTCGACGCGGTGGAACTCGTCGGGGTCGGCGCCGATCGCCTTCATGAACGTGAGGGCGCGCTCGATCTCGTCGGCCATCGCCTCGTAGCGCTGCCCGAAGGGCGAGCTCTGCACGAAGTCGGTGTTCCACGTGTGCACCTGGCGCAGGTCGGCGTAGCCGCCGGTGACGAAGGCGCGGACGAGGTTGAGCGTGGCGGCGGAGGAGTTGTAGACCTCGACCAGCCGCTGGGGGTTTGGGATCCGCGCCTCGGCGGTGAAGTCGTAGCCGTTGACCGCGTCGCCGCGGTAGGCCGGCAGGGTGACGCCGTCGCGGGTCTCCTCGTCGGAGCTGCGCGGCTTGGCGTACTGGCCGGCGAGCCGGCCGAGCTTGACGACCGGCACGGAGGCGGCGTACGTCAGCACGACCGCCATCTGCAGCAGCACCCGCAGCTTGTTGCGGACGTTGTCGGCGGTCACGCCGGCGAAGGTCTCCGCGCAGTCACCGCCCTGCAGGAGGAAGGCCTCGCCGCGGGTGACCGCGGCGATCTTCTCGGTGAGGTCGTCGCACTCGCCCGCGAAGACGAGCGGCGGCGCGGTCCTCAGTCGGGCGACGGCGGCGTCGACGGCCCCGGCGTCGGGGTAGGTCGGCTGCTGCTTGGGCCCGAGCGCGTGCAGCTGCTCGAGGGTGGGGATGGCACTCACCCGTCAAGGGTACGGCGCCCGCGCGGCCACACCCGAACCGTGACCGCCCGCTGAACGCCACGGCACCGCACGCGCGTCAGGACCGCGGCTCGAGGACGCCCTCCGCGTCCTCGACCCGCAGCCCGCCCGACCCGGTCCGGCGGGCGACGAGCGTGCCGGTGACGATCGAGGGACGGGGGTAGCTGATGTGTGCCGGCGCACCCTGGCGCGAGGTGGTCCACAGCCGGTCGTCGTAGCCGATCTCGCCGCGGAACTGGTGGTTCTCCAAGACGAGCTGGTCGGCCGTCGCCTGGCCCAGGACGTAGGACGCCTCACCTCGGTAGAACAGCGAGCCGTGGGAGACCGCGAGGATGCCGTCGTGCTCCTCGACCGTCTGGTCGTGCACCTCGCCGCTGAGGTAGACGTCGACGCCGCCCTCGACCATGGTGCGCCAGAGCTCCGAGCGCAGCCCCTCCTCGTAGACCAGGCGACTGGAGTTGCGCACCCGCACGTCGCCGGTCATCGGGGTGTGTCCCTGCACGAGCACCCACGGCACCTCGTCCTCGCGCGCGCGCCGCAGCACGCCGCGCAGCCACGACAGCTGGGCGGGGTCGACCGACATGTGCACGTCTCCCCCGCGCCGCTCGAACACGTCGAGCGTCACCAGCAGGACGTGGGCATCGAGGCGCACGGCGTACGCCGTCTCGCGGGCCGGCCCCCGGCGCGGCCGGTCGCGGAAGCGTGGGGATCCGTCGGCACGGGTCAGAGCCTGGTCGGCGAAGAGCCGCTTGAACTGCGGCACGTGGCGGCGCTTGAAGTCGACCCACGCGTCGCGGCGACGGGTGCGCCAGGGATCGTCGCCGACCTCGTGGTCCCCGACCGCCGGATACGTCCGCAGGCCGTGCGCGCGGAAGCGCTCGTGCCAGGCCGGGTAGTACACCGCCGCGGCGCGGCGCCAGGCGCGCAGGCGCTGCGCGTCGGTGCGCACCGGACCGAAGACACCCGTGCGCGAGTCGTCACGACCCCACCGGCCCTCGACGAGGTCGCCCGCGACGAGCACGTCGTCGGTGCCGTGGGAGGCCATCTCGGTGATCACGTGGTCCAGCGCGGCTTCGTACTCGTCGTTGGTGGAGTTGACCGCTTCGCCGGTGGCCGGGTCGACGACCTCTCGTCCACCTCCGGCGGTGAGGTGCGCGACGTCCTGGTTGAGGAAGTCGGGCGCCGAGACGAACCGGTAGGCCCCCGGCAGCTGGGGGGCGCCGGGCACCGGCGGTCGCTCGGTCGGTCCCCGCTCCAGTGCCGGCTCGGGTCCGGCGGGCGACGTGGCGACGGTCGGGGCCGTGCGGTCGTCCCCGGGCGTCGCGTGGGCCCCGGGCGAGGGCCGGACGACGGAGGAGCATCCCAGCGCCGAGGCGACCAGCACCGCGAGGAAGGCCCCCAGGGGTCGTCGTGTCACCGGGCAACCGTAGACGGACGCGCCCGCCCGAGCGGGACGCGGCCGCCCGTGTCGCTGCCGGCTCAGTCCTCGAGGTGCTCGATGTCGCGGAACCCGGTCTTCTTCGCCCGGACGCCGCGGTTCGTCATCCAGGTCAGCGCCCACAGCACGACCCCGACGGCGAGCAGCCCGGCTGCGATCTTGTACTGCACCATGTCGGCCTCCAGGCGTGCCCAGGGTCCGAGGAGGTAGCCGCAGCACAGGGCTCTCACGACCGGCAGCAGGCCCGGGGCGCGGAAGGCGCCGTCGGGCGCCGGGTCGCGGCGCAGGACCAGGCAGGCGACGTTGACGAGGGTGAACACCGCCAGCAGCAGCAGGGCCGTCGTGCCGGAGAGGGCCGACACCACCGACGACTCGGCGTCGAGCGTGACGACGGTGATCAGGGCGAGGGCGAGCACCGTGGTGAAGAGGATCGCCGTCCAGGGCGAGCGGCGGCCGGGCAGGACCTTGCTCAGCGAGCGCGGCAGCACGTCCTGGCGGGCCATGCCGTAGATCAGCCGGCTCGCCATCAGCATGTTGATCAGCGCGGTGTTGGCGACCGCGAAGACCGTCAGGAACGGGAAGAGGGTGTCGATCGGCAGGTCCGGCGCACCGACCCTCACCACGTCGAGCAGGATGCCGGCCTCGGCGTTGGTGGGCTCCGCGATCTGGCCGGCGGGGATCACGGCCACGACGGAGATCGCGACGAGCATGTAGATCAGCACCGCGATGCCCAGACCGGTGAGCATCATCCGCGGGAAGATGCGCACCGGATCCTTGGTCTCCTCGACCATGTTGACCGAGTCCTCGAAGCCCACCATCGAGAAGAACGCGATCGCGGTCGCGATCGTGACCGCCATGAACAGGCCTTTGTCGTCGGGACTCTCGAACACGGTGACCCGTCCCAGGTCGCCGTCGCCCCTGGCCACCACCCAGATCCCGATCCCGATGACGATGGCGAGCGCGGTCATCTCCACGATCGTCAGCAGCACGTTGAACTTCACGCTCTCCCCCACGCCGCGCAGGTTGATCGCGGCCAGCACGACCATGAACAGCAGCGCCGTGGTCAGCGTCGCGGCCGCGCTCGGCTCGTCGTTGCCGAACCCGATCAGCAGGTTGGCGGCCAGCAGGTTGGAGGACGTGGACGCGCTGGTGACTCCGGAGCACACGACCGTGAAGGCCACGAGGAAGGTGACGAAGTGGACCCCGAACGCCTTGTGCGTGTAGAGCGCGGCGCCCGCCGCCTGCGGGTACTTGGTGACGAGCTCGAGGTAGGAGAAGGCGGTGACCGTGGCGACCGCGAAGGCGACGAGGAACGGCAGCCACGCGACGCCGCCCACCTGCCCGGCGAGCTTGCCCGTTACGGCGTACACACCGGCCCCGAGGATGTCGCCGACGATGAAGAGCAGCAGGAGCTTGGGCCCGAGCACCCGCTTGAGCTCGGTGTCCCCTGGTCCGTCGACGTCCTGCCGGGCGGCTGCTGTGGCGCTCATGGGAACTCCCCTCGTCGGTCCGTGGAAAGCACGGTTCTGCCTCACAATGGCCCCGCGCCGACCGGTCAGGCAACCGCCGCGCCGAGCGAGGCACGGGCGCCGCCGACGCCCTTTCCGACTTGGATCGATCCAACTACGCTGTCGCCCATGCCGAAGCGTGTTGCCCTGCTGACCGCGGGCGGGTACGCCCCCTGCCTGTCCTCCGCCGTGGGCGCCCTGATCGAGACCTACGACGCCACCGACCCCGAGATCGAGCTGATCGCCTACAAGCACGGCTACCACGGTCTGCTCACCGGCAACACCGTCGTGATCGGGCCTGAGGAGCGTGCCGGTGCGTCGCTGCTGCACCGCTACGGCGGCAGCCCGATCGGCAACAGCCGCGTCAAGCTCACCAACGACGACGACTGCCGCAAGCGCGGGCTCATCAGGGAGGGCGAGACGGCGCTCGAGGTCGCCGCGGCGCGCCTGCAGGCCGACGGCGTGGACGTGCTGCACACGATCGGCGGCGACGACACCAACACCGCGGCGGCCGACCTGGCGGCGTACCTCCGCACCCAGGGGTCCGAGCTCACCGTCGTCGGCCTGCCCAAGACCATCGACAACGACATCGTGCCGATCCGGCAGAGCCTCGGCGCGCTCACCGCTGCCCAGGAGGCCTCGCGCTTCGCCCAGCACGTGCTGGCCGAGCACGGCTCCAACCCGCGCATGCTCATCGTGCACGAGGTGATGGGCCGCGCCAGCGGCTGGCTGACGGCCGCGGCGGCGCGCGACTACATGGCCTGGCACGCCGAGCAGCAGTGGCTGCCCGGCATCGGCCTGGACCCGCGCCGCTGGGCGATCCACGCCGTCTACGTGCCCGAGCGCGGCATCGACCTGGCCGCGGAGGCTCGCCGACTGCGGGAGGTGATGGACGAGATCGGGTGCGTGAACATCTTCCTCGCCGAGGGCGCGGGCGTCGACGACATCGTCGCCGAGCTCGAGGCGGCCGGCGAGACCGTGGGGCGCGACCCGTTCGGCCACGTCAAGATCGACACCATCGACCCGGGCCGCTACTTCGCCGACCGGTTCGCCGGCGAGATCGGCGCGGAGAAGCAGATGGTGCAGAAGTCCGGCTACTTCTCCCGCTCCGCCCCGGCCAACGACACCGACCTGGCGCTGATCCGCGAGATGGCCGAGCTCGCCGTCAGCTGCGCCCTCGAGGGCCGTCCGGGAGTCATCGGGCACGACGAGGACCACGGCGACGAGCTGCGCGCGATCGAGTTCGAGCGCATCGCCGGTCACAAGCCCTTCGACGCCTCGCAGGCGTGGTTCACCGACCTGCTGGCAGGCATCGGCCAGGTGTGACGCCTGGGCGGCCCGGGCCGCCTACTCGACCTCGCTCCGGTCCTCCTGGGGCGAGCGGTCCGTGACCCGGGCAGCGGCCGCCGGCAGCACCCGCGGCAGGGTCTGCAGGTACGCCGCGCTGGCGAGCGCGACGAGGGCGAGCACCCACCACAGCGTCGTCTCGCCGCGGGCGAGCAGCCACGTGTACGCCACGGGCGTGACCGCGCCGCCGATCCCCCAGCTGAGCTGGAACAGGCCGAGGTAGCGACCGCGCAGGTGGTCGGGCGCGGCCTCGGCGGCGGTCGCGCTGAAGACCGGCCCGCCGGCGAGCTCGCCGCCGGTGTAGACCGCCGCCCCGACCAGCATCACCACCACCGCCAGCCAGACCGGCAACCAGCCGGCCACCACGAACATCGCGTAGCTGGCCACGAACACCACCTGCGCCAGCCCCATCATCCGGGCGCGCACACGCCCGGTCATCCGGCGTACGACGAGTCCCTGTCCGAGGCCGACGAGCGCCGTGTTGAGGGTGAAGATCGCGCCGACCACCCAGCCGGGGAGGTCGATGTTCTCGGCGGCGTAGACGGGCAGCGCGAAGTTGAGCACCATCATCCCGGCCACGAACCCGAACTGCCCGAGCACCAGCCGGAGGTAGGGGCCGTCCCTCAGGACCACCGCCCAGCCCTCGACCGGGGCGTCGTCGGCACGCGCCACGCGGTGGTCGGGCACGTCCAGCAGCAGGACGAACGCCACCACGAACGTCACCGCGTTGACCACGACCACCGACTGGAAGGCGCCGTCGGTGCCGACCTGCAGCGCGACCCCGGCGAGCACCCCGCCGACGGAGTAGCCCAGGTTGCGGACCGCCTGGAGGAAGCCGAACCACAGCTCGCGCTCGCCGGGCGCGGAGATCGCCGTGACGACGTTGCCGAAGGACCCCCAGAAGGACTGGCGCCCGAGGTTGAGCAGGGCGGTCCACAGCGCGACCGCCACGAGCGCGTCGGCCCACAGGTAGGCGACCATGCCGACGGCCTGCAGCAGGTTGCCCGCCAGCATCATCTGGCGGGGACCGAACCGGTCCACCAGGCTGCCGATGACGAAGGCGCCGGGCATGGTGAGCAGCGCGGACAGTGACAGCGCCGAGCCGATCTGCACCAGCGACAGGTCGGTCATCGCCAGGAAGTAGAGCAGCGTGATCGGCATGAACAGGCCGCTGCCGACGGTGTCGGCCACGATGGCGGCGACGAAGCGTCGGTGCTCCCCCACGCGCGGGAAGCCGAGTCGGGTGAGCACGGACTCACACTAGGGTCGAGGCATGACATTCTCGATCGTGGCCCGCTCCGACGACGGCGAGTCCTGGGGCGTCGCCGTCGCCTCGAAGTTCCTCGCCGTCGGGTCGGCCGTGCCCGCCGCCGCAGCCGGGGTCGGCGCCATCGCCACCCAGGCCGACGCCAACCTCGCCTACAAGTACCTCGGGCTGGCCCACCTCGACGACGGCGCCACCGCACAGGTCGCGCTCGACCGCCTCGTGGAGGAGGACGAGGGACGCGAGCACCGTCAGGCGGGCATCGTCGACTCCGACGGCAACGCCGCCACCTGGACCGGCGCCGAGTGCTTCGCCTGGGCGGGCGGGCGCACCGGTCGCAGCGGCGAGCGCGGCGGCTACGCCGTGCAGGGCAACATCCTCACCGGCCCGGAGGTCGTGGAGGCGATGGAGGCCGCCTGGCTGGCCACCACCGACCAGCCGGTCGAGCGCCGCCTGCTCGCCGCCCTGGCGGCCGGCGACCAGGCCGGCGGCGACAGCCGGGGCCGTCAGTCGGCGGCCCTGCTCGTGGTCCGCGAGGGTGCCGGCTACGGCGGTCACGACGACGTCGCCGTGGACCTGCGCGTCGACGACCACGCCGACCCCGTCACCGAGCTGGCTCGGCTCGTGGACCTCAACGAGCTCTACCTCACCGCCTCCACGCCCGAGGAGCGGGTGCCCGTCGACGACGCGCTGATGATCGAGCTGGAGGCGCTGGCCAAGGCCGACGGCAAGGACAGCTTTCACATGTGGGTGGGCTCGGAGAACTACGAGATGCGCGTGGACTCCGGGGCCCGACCGGCCTGGATCGACCGGCGGATCCTGCAGATCATCCGGGGCGCGGGAGGGAGCGGGGCGTGAGCATCCTGGCGATCGACGCCGGCACCACCGGCGTCACGGCCGTCGTCGTCACCCCCGACGGCCGCATCCAGGCCACGGGCTACCAGGAGTTCCGCCAGCACTTCCCACGACCGGGCTGGGTGGAGCACTCGGCGGAGGAGATCTGGCAGGCCACGCTCGAGGCCACCCGCGACGTGCTCGACCGCGTCGACCGGTCCGAGCTCACGGCCATCGGCATCACCAACCAGCGCGAGACGGTCGTGCTGTGGGACCGGGAGACCCTCGGGTCGCCGCGGCGCGCGATCGTGTGGCAGGACCGGCGTACGTCGGACATCTGTGACCGGCTGCGCGCGGAGGGTCACGAGGACCGCGTCGCCGAGCTGACCGGGCTGCGGCTCGACCCCTACTTCTCCGGCACCAAGCTGATGTGGCTGGCCGAGCACGAGCCGCACACGTGGGCGCTGGTGGAGTCGGGCAGGTACGCGGTCGGCACCGTCGACTCCTACCTCGTCGCCCGGATGACCCGCGGCACCTGGCACGTCACCGACGTCTCCAACGCCTGCCGCACCCTGCTCTTCGACCTCGAGGCCGGCGACTGGTCCGACGAGCTCTGCTCGCTGTTCGGCGTGCCTCGCGACGCGCTGCCCGAGCTGGTGCCCAACTGGGGCGAGGTCGCACCCAGCGACCCCGCCGTCTTCCTCGGCCTGTCGCTCCCGATCGCCGGGATCGCGGGCGACCAGCAGTCCGCGCTGTTCGGACAGACCTGCTTCGAGGAGGGCGAGTCCAAGTGCACCTACGGCACCGGCTCCTTCATCCTCACCAACACCGGCGGCTCGGTCCTGCGCAGCGACGCCGGCCTGCTGTCCACGGCCGCCTGGCGCTCCCCCGGCGGCGAGATGACGTACGCCCTCGAGGGCGCCATCTTCGTGACCGGATCGGCGGTGCAGTGGCTGCGCGACGGTCTCCAGATCGTCGGCAGCGCCGCCGAGACGGCGGCCATCGCGCAGACGGTCGACGACACCGACGGCGTCGTGTTCGTTCCGGCGCTGACGGGCCTCGGCGCACCGCACTGGGACCCGCACGCGCGCGGCATGATCATCGGCATCACCCGGGGCACCACGCGCGCCCACCTCGTCCGGGCCACCCTCGAGGCCATCGCCTTCGAGGTGCGCGACGTGCTCGAGACGCTGCCCGAGCTCACCACCCTGCGGGTGGACGGCGGGGCCGCGGCCAACGACCTGCTCTGCCAGTTCCAGGCCGACCAGGTCGGCCGGGCCGTGGAGCGTCCGGAGATCGTCGAGACGACCGCCCTCGGGGCCGCCTTCCTGGCCGGGCTGGGCACGGGCGTGTGGGACTCGACCGACGCCCTGCGCGACACGTGGTCCCTCGACCGGCGGTTCGAGCCGGGCGGCGACCGAGCGGCGCTGGACGCGTCGTACGCCCGCTGGAGCGAGGCGGTGCAGCGCTCGCAGGGCTGGACGACCGCCGGGGAGTGACCGCTCGGGTCAGTCGGTGACCCTGCTCGGCGGGCGGCGGTAGTCCAGGTCGGCGTACTCGGGGTGGCGCGTCATGTAGGACTGGACGAACGGGCAGATCGGCAGCACGCGCAGACCGAGACCTCGCACGTGGTCGAGCGCCTCCCGGACCAGTGCGCCGCCCACGCCCTGTCCCTCCAGCGACGGGTCCACCTCGGTGTGGGTGAACACGACCAGCTCCGCGGTCCTCTGGTAGGCCGCGAAGCCGACGACCGCGCCGTCCACCGCTGCCTCGAACCGCTCACGCTCGGGTACGTCGACCACCTGCACGCTCACGACAGATCCTCCTCACGATGTCGTCGCCGCCCGGAGGTCCCGCCGGCTCGCGACGCTCGAACCTAGCAGCGCCCGCCGGTGCTCGTGTCGAACGGCCGTCACAGCCGCTCGCGAGCCTCCCGCGCCGCCTCGACCTCGGCCTGCGCCTCGCTGACCGCCTCCTCCGCCTCGGCCTGGGCCGCCTCGGCCTCGCCGAGCTCGTCGTCGACCTCCTCGAGCGTGTCCTCGAGGGCGGCGATCTGGCTGCGCAGCTCGTCGATCTCGGACTGGATCTGCAGCGTCCTGGCCTGCAGCTTCTCCACCGCGCGGCGGCTGGCGCGGTGCTCCTTCTCGGCGTCCTTGAGCAGCGCCTTCGCGTCGGCTACCCGCTCGTCGGCGGCGGCGCGGGCCTTCGCGTCGGCGTCGGGGTCCGGTACGACGCGCAGCTGCGGCCGTTTCGCCGGTGCCGTCGTCTCGGCGGGTCGCGCCTTCGCGCTGAACCCGAGCGCCTCGGGCAACGCGACGGCACCGCTCAGGTCGAGGTCGCCCAGACCGGTGGCGGAGAGTGCCGTGACCAGCAGGCCGCTCCGCACGGCGCGGGCCGCGTCAGGCTCGAGCATCGCGGCGGTCAGGGTCGCCTCGACCTGGTCCGCGACGGACTCGGTCGTGCGCACACCCTCCTCGCGCGCCACCCGCCGCGCAGCCGTGGTGACCGAGGCGGTGAGCTGGCGGCGCTGCTTGGTGAACTCGCGCAGCTGGGTGGCGTCGAGGTTCTCCTGGGCGTCGCGCAGCGCCTCGCCGACGGCGAGGAGCTGGTCGACCTGGTCGGGGTCGCGGCGGACCAGCAAATTGACGACCCAGGCGGCCACCGACGCCTTCCGCAGCCCCTTGATGGAGCTCGCCAGCGCCTTGTCCGCCTTGTGCTCCTTGACCAGCGCGTCGCGTGCCGGCGTGAAGTCCGCCAGCGGCAGGGCGTAGAGGTCGTCGGCGATCTCCAGCAGCGGGTCGGAGCTCTTCGCGGACATGCCCTCGATCCTAGGGAGCCGCGTACTCGAGCTCGGTCGGATACGGCGGCCAGGGGCACTCCTGGGTCACCCCGCTCGGCCGCCAGCCGAGCGACTCGTAGAGCCCGCGGCCTCGCCGGTTGTCCTCCAGCACCCACAGCCGGCGGGCCCCCGCAGCCTCCGCCCGCCGGAAGCCCTCGCGCCCCAGTCCCACACTCCAGTGGTCGGGTCGCACGGCCAGGTGCCGCAGCGACGTCCCGTCGTGGGCCGTGAACGCGACCAGGCCCTGCGCGTCCTCGACCACCTCGACCACCACGCCCGGGTCGTCGAGCAGCAGCACCCACCGGGCCAGCACGTCGTCGTCGGGGTACGGCAGGTCCCCGAACACGTGGGCGAGCCCCGCCCGGCTCGCGACCCGCTCCAGGTCGCGCAGCGCGACGGCGTCGGCCTGGGTGGCACGGCGCCAGGTCGTCATGGGCGTCCCGCCTCGTCCCCGCGCCGGAGCGAGGCCTGCGTCCGCCGGCACTCGGCGGCACTGACGCCTGTGTCAGTCACCGTCGCCGTCACCGTCCAGACCGTGCGCGATCGCCCAGCGGGTGAGCTGGACGCGGTTGTTCATCTGCAGCTTGCGCAGGGTGTTCTGGACGTGGTTCTGCACGGTGCGGTGCGAGAGCACCAGCCGGCTCGCGATCTGCTTGTAGCTCATGCCCGTCGCGACCATCCTGAGGATCTCGGTCTCCCGCTCGGTCAGCTGGTCCCGGGGGTCGTCGCCGGGTCCGTCCGCCACCCGGCGGAACTCGCCCAGCACGAGGCCGGCGAGGCCGGGCGTGAACACCGCGTCGCCGTCGGCGACCCGGGTCACCGCCTCGACGAGCTCGGCGCTCGACGCGGACTTCACGAGGTAGCCGGTCGCGCCGGCCTTGATCGCGTCGAGCACGTCGGCCTGCTCCCCGCTGGCCGAGAGGATCAGCACCCGCGCCGTCGGGTCGTGCTCGAGCATCATCGAGGTGATCTGGACGCCGCTGAGGTCCGGCAGCTGCAGGTCGAGGACGACGACCTGGGGAGCGGCGGCGGGGAACCGGGCCATCGCCTCACGACCGTTGGACGCGACGGCCACGACCTGGTGACCCGCGGCTTGGAGGTCGCGCTCCACGGCATCGCGCCACATGGGGTGGTCGTCGACCACCATCACCCTGACCATCACGCCCCCAGGCTCCCTCGGTTGGGTGGCATCGTAGACCGGTCAGTGACCCGGCGGACGGTACCGACCGCGTCGGTGCACGAGCGGCTGGTCGTCGTCTCCGACCACCAGGTCGCGCACCACGGCGGTGACGAGGCGCGACCAGCCGACCGCTGCGTCCGACTCCACCTCGATGGTGCCCCATGTCGCGGCGTGTGCCAGGCGGGGTCCGTGGTCGGTCGCCACCCAGCGCGTCATCCGCCACGGGCCTCCCGGCGCCGGCGCGGTGCCGGCGAAGGCGTCGGCCAGGTCGCGGTCCTCCCATGCCAACAGCTGCAGCACGCCGCGTCCCGTCGCGAGGAGCACGTCGGTGAGGTCGGCGTCGGGGTCCAGGAGGGCCAGCACCCGTCCCTGCTCACCTCCGGCGACCATCCAGGACGAGACCGTGAGGCCGGCGCGCTGCTCCTCGCCGCCCGCGGTCCACAGCGAGACGGTGCTGCCGAGGCGCCCGCGCAGGCGGCGGACGGGGTCCCGGTCCCCCTCCGGCTCGAGGAACGGGTGGGTGGTGTGGATGGTCACGCCACCAGGCTAGTCACGCGAGCGGGACGGTCAGCTCCCACTCGGTGCCCCACGTCCCGGTCGCCACGGTCGCGGTGCCGCCGAGGTCGGCGATGCGGCCCCGGATCGAGGACGCCACGCCCAGCCGGCCCTGGGCCTCGGCCTCCTCCAACCGGCCCGCGGCGATCCCCGGGCCGTCGTCGCGGACCGAGACCGTGATGGCGTCCGGAGCCGCCTGAACCAGCACCCACGCGGTCGCCGCGGGTCCGACGTGGACCAGGACGTTGTCCAGACAGGCCCGCACGGCCGCCACGGTCTCCGACGCGACCCTCTCGTCCACCGGGACGGTGCCACCGGGGGTGGCGACCTCCACCCGGAGCGGATGGGCGGTCGCCATCGCCTCCAGTGCCCCCGCCAGGTCCACCTGACCGCCCGCAGCCGCGGACACGGTGTCCTGCTGACGGATGAGCGAGCGCAGGCTGCGCTCCTGCTCGCCGGCCAGGCGCCCGAGCTCGGCCCACTCCCCGCCAGCAGCCGCACCCCTGCGCTGGACGAGCGCCAGCACCTGCAGCACGCCGTCGTGGACGGCGCGCGCCAGCCGGGTCCGCTCCTGCGCCGCCGCGGCCGCACGCTCCGCCGCGTCACGCTCGCGCGCCATCCGCTGCAGCGACGCGCACAGGTAGCCCACGACCGGGCCACCGACGAGGACCAGGAAGACGTTGCCGTAGTTGCCCTGGTCGACGTCCGTGCGCGGCACCAGGTCTGCGGCGGCGACGAGTGCCGCGGCGACCAGACCGCCACGCCAGTGCCAGTGGACGGCCCACGCGAGCAGCGGCCCGATCACCCAGAACCCCGGGATCGTGGCGTCGAAGCCCTCGGACTTGACCCACGGCGTCGCCGCCACGGCCGCGAGCGCGACCGCCAGGTCGGCGACCAGCAGCGGCGTCGTACGCCGGCCGCGGTCGGAGTAGAGCCAGGTCGCCACGGCCGTCCACGCCACCAGGACGAGCACGATCGCCAGGGCGACGTCGGGCTGCTGGAAGCTGTCGCGGCGGTAGGCGTTGAGGCCCACCATGTTGACGGTCACCACGACCCGCACGATCGCCAGCGCGGCGTACAGCCGGTCCTCGACGGCGAGCGCCGAGTCCGCCCGCGGCGTGCGCGCCGCCGGGTCCTGGTGGCTGCTCAGGACGCCTTCTGCTCCGGCCCGTCGCCGGCCTCGGCGCCCTCGGCCTGCTCGGCAGCGGCGCGCTTGGCCCTGTCCTTGGCCTCCTTGTCGAGCGCCTTGTCGAGCTCCTTGGCCTTGCTCGCGTAGATGTCGACGTACTCCTGGCCGGACAGGCGCATGATCTCGTACATGATCTCGTCGGTGATCGAGCGGAGGATGTAGCGGTCGTTCTCCATGCCCTCGTAGCGGGAGAAGTCGAGCGGCTTGCCGAAGCGCACGACCGGGCGCGTCCAGGTGCCGTAGATCTTGCCGTTCGGCGCGACCACGTCGGTGCCGACCACCGCGCACGGGATGACGGGGGCGCCCGACTCGAGGGCGAGCCGGGCCACGCCCGTCTTGCCGCGGTAGAGCCGGCCGTCGTGGGAGCGGGTGCCCTCGGGGTAGATGCCGAACAGGTCGCCCGCGGCGAGGATCTTCATCGCCGACTTCATCGCGCCCTCGGCGGCGTTGGCCCCGGACCGGTCGATGGGCACCTGGCCGGCGCCGGAGAAGAACTTCTTCTGGAACCAGCCCTTGATCCCGGGGCTGGTGAAGTACTCGGCCTTGGCGACGAAGGTGACGCGGCGGTTGAGCGTCAGCGGCATGAAGAGCCAGTCGGCGTACGACAGGTGGTTGCTCGCGAGGATCGCGGCTCCCTGCTCGGGCACGTTGTCCACGCCGTAGGCCTTGGGACGGAAGACCAGTCGCAGCACGGGGCCGAGGGCGATCCACTTGAGGAACCAATAGAGCACGGTGTGAGCCTAGCCCTGAGCGGCCGCGGTGACGCGCTCGATGAACTGCGCCGACTCGGCGAAGATGCGCGGAGCGTCGTTGTCGAGGGTGGCGACGTGGTAGCTGTCGGCCAGGACCCGTTCCTCAAAGTCCCTCGACGACAGCCCGGCGTGGAGTGCCCGGGAGCTGGAGATGTCGACGACGTGGTCCTCCGCGGAGCGGAAGGACAGCACCGGGACGGTGATCCTCGGCAGGTCGCGACGCAGGTCGGCGTAGCCGGCGAACATCGACGCGGCCGCCTTCAACGGCGTCGTGGGATAGCCGTGCTCGTCCGCGCCGGGCTTCTTGATGTCGTTGGCGATCCCGGGCAGGCCCGGGACCAGGTGCTTGAGCGCCGGCAGCAGCCTGACGTCCTTGCGGAGCGTGTCGACGGCTGCGTTGACGATGACGATGCCCGCGAGGTCGTCGCCGCGATCGGCGGCCAGTCGCAGGCACAGCGCCCCGCCCATGGACAGCCCGACGGCCACGACCGCGTCGTTCTCCGCCGCGAGCTTGTCGACGGCGCTCCCCACGGTCGCCACCCAGTCGGCCCAGGTGACCTTGTTGAGGTCCTGCCAGCGGGTGCCGTGGCCGGGCAGCAGCGGCATCTCGACGGCGTACCCGCGCGCGGCGAGGTCCTCGGCCCAGGGCCGCATGGACGCGGGGTTGCCGGTGAAGCCGTGCTGCACGAGCACCCCGACGCGCCGCCCGCCGGTGAGCTCCGGTCGGGCCCCCGTGGACATCGGCGCCACCAGGGCCGGATCGAGCGGCGCGGTCGGCGCGCCGCGGAACGGGATCCTCACGCGCCCAGTCTGCACCACCGGAGAGTCGTCCCTCGCGCGGCCGCGGGCCGTGCTCCCGCCGGGTCGGCACCACGGTCGGGCTACCGTGGTGTCGTGAGCCGCCCGGAGGACGAGAGCCGCACCGAGCAGGCGTGGCGCGAGATCGTGGAGCACTACGGCGAGCGCCCCGTCCTCGACGACGAGCCGGCCGGTGACGATGCGGACGCCGCGGTCCCCGAGCCCGACCCCGAGCCCGGGTCCTTCCTGGCCCGGGAGCGCCAGGACGTCGCGGACGAGGATCCCGATGCGGACGACGACGTCCGCGACGAGGTGCCGTCGGTCGAGCGGTTCCGCCCGCCGCCCGCTCCACCGTTCCCCCGCCCCCGCACGTGGGAGCGCGGCGTGGCCTGGGCCGGGATCTTCCTGGCGCCCGCCGTCGCCCTGGTCATCGGGCTCTTCTCCGTCCCCGTCCCCGCAGTCGTCGGATGGGCGCTGGTGGCGTGGTTCGTCGGCGGGTTCCTCTACCTCGTGCGGGAGATGCCGCGGTCTCCGCGCGACCCCTGGGACGACGGGTCGCGCATCTGACCCGTGGGGCCCGATAGGGTCGCGGCCGTGGGAGCGCGGGAGACGGTCGAGCTCACCGGGCATCTCATGGACAGCGGGATCCTGTCGCGGGTGCTCGACGACATCCGCGACTACGGCGGCGACTACGTCATCGACCGGTTCGACGTCGGTCACGACGCCACCGACGCGAGCAGTGCCCGCATCACCGTGCACGCGGAGGACGACGCGTCCCTGCAGCGGCTCCTGATGCGGCTGCAGGCCCGCGGCGTCAACCAGCTCGACCCCGGCGAGGCCGTCGTCGACACGGCCACCCAGGACGGGGTGCTGCCCGACGGGTTCTACGCCACGACCGACCTCGTCACGAGCGTGCGGCTCGGGGACACCTGGCACGACGTGGAGAACCCGGAGATGGACTGCGGGCTCGTCGTGGACGCCTCCTCCGGCCGGACGCGGGTGCGCACGGTCCCGATGTCCGAGGTACGGGCAGGCATGCGCATCGTGGTGGGGGCGACCGGAATCCGCGTGTCCCTGCCGGAAGCGGAGCTGAGCGGCCCGGCCGCGACCCTCGGCGGGGGCGACACCGCGGACCGACCTCAGGCCGTGGTCGTCAGACAGGTGGCCGACGACATGCGCCGCGCCCAGGACGACGGCAAGCGCCTGCTCTGGGTGGTGGGGTCGGGCGTGGTCCACACCGGGGCGGTCCCCGCGATGGTCGCGCTCATCGAGGCGGGCTTCGTCGACGTCCTCTTCGCCGGCAACGCCTTCGCGAGCCACGACATCGGGGTCGGGCTCGGTGGCGCCGCCACCGCGCTCGCCCGGTCGGACCTGTCCGCGCAGGCCGGCGAGCACGGGCACGAGCACCACGTCCGCGCGCTCAACACCGTCCGCAAGGTCGGCTCGATCGCCGGCGCCGTGGCCGACGGGCTGGTGACGAGCGGGATCATGCACGCGCTGGTCACCCACGACAGGCGATTCGTCCTCGTCGGCTCGGTCCGCGACGACGGACCGCTGCCCGACGTCCACACCGACGTCGTCGAGGGCCAGCGCGCCATGCGGGCCGAGGTCCACGACGTCGGCTACTGCCTGATGATGGCCACCCGGCTGCACTCGCTGGCCACCGGCAGCATCCTCCCGGCCTCCGTCCCCATCGTCTGCGTCGACCGGGACCCCGCCACCGTCACCAGGATCACCGACCGGGGCGCCAGCCGGGGACGCGGCGTCGTGACCGACGTCGGACTCTTCCTCGAGCGACTCGCGCTGGAGCTGGTGCCCGACCACCGGCGCGGCTGACTAGCGCTCGGCCCCCGTGACGAGGAGGGCCGCGCCGATCATGCCGGCCTGCGGGCCCGACCGTGCCGCGACGAGCTCGGGCACGACCCGGTGGGCGGCCCCCACGAGGGTGCGCTGCAGCGCGGCGCGCGCCGGCTCCAGCAGCCGGTCGCCGGCCGCCGAGACGCCGCCCCCGATCACGACGACCTCGGGGTCGAGGGCCGCGACCAGGCTGGCCGTGCCGATACCGAGCCAGTCGCCGACGGAACCGAACGCCCGCCGCGCGACGAGGTCGCCCTGCTCGGCGGCGGAGGTGACCATGGGACCGGTGACCCGATCTGGCGAGCCGGCGGTCATCTCCGCGAGCACCGACGGCTCCTCGGCCATGAGCGCGCGGGCGTTGCGGACCAGGGCGTTGCCGGACGAGTACTGCTCCCAGCAGCCTCTGCGGCCGCACTCGCACTCCTGGCCCCCGGGCACGACCTGCATGTGACCGAACTCGCCGGCCATGCCGTTGGCACCGCGCAGGACCCGGCCGTCGAGCAGCACCGCGCCCCCGATGCCGGTCCCCATGGTGATCACCAGCGCCGAGCCCGCCCCGCGAGCCGCGCCGTGGTGCGCCTCCGCGCGAGCGGCGCAGTTGGCGTCGTTGTCCAGCCGGACCTGACAACCGAGCCGGTCCTCGAGCAGCGCGCGCAGCGGCTCGCCCTGCCAGGGCAGGTGCGGCGCGAACATCACGCGCTCGCCGGAGGAGTCGACGAAGCCCGCCGCGGCGACCCCGACGCCGGCGAGCGGGCGACCGTCCGCCGACTCCAGGATCGCCCCCACCAGCGCGTCCTCCACCTGGCGGGTGCGGACCCGGCGCCCCGGAGTCGTACGCCGCGCGGTGTCGCTGACCCGGCCGGCCGCGTCGACCACGCCCGCCAGCACCTTGGTGCCACCGATGTCGACGCCCACGACGACACCCCGGTCGGACGGGCTCACTCGTCCTCGGGCCACGCGTCGTCGAGGTCGATGTGCTCCACACCCTCGCGCTCCGCGGGGCGGGGGGTCGCTGTCGCCATGACCGCTGCGGCGGCCTGAGCGAGCGACGTCACGGCCGAGGACAGGTGTGCCGTCACCTCCGGGCTCAGCTGCCGCACCGCGTGCACCGCTCGACACAGCGGGCAGACGGTGCACTCGGTCGAGCCGGTCGCGAGGTGCTCGTCGAGGTCGTGCGCGGACGCCGCGGCGTGCCCGGCAAGGTCGGACAACCCCTCCCCGGCTCCGCCCGCCTGCTCGCGGGCCCAGCCGGACAGGGCACCGAGGAGTCGCGCCGCCTCCTCTCCCAGCGACCCGACCTGGTCGTTCCGTCCCTCGTCGCTCACGTCGTCTCCTCGGGGCTGGCGGTCGGCGGGACATCGGGTGCGGCGAACCTCACCTGCAGCTCCCCGTCGTGCACGCGAGCTCCCGCCACGCGGTGCCGCGCCAGCCCGGAGGGCAGCGTCAGGAGGCGACGATACGACGCCACGGTCACCACGAGCTCGTCGCCCTTGCGCGCGAGACGTACGTCGTCGCGCGTGGCGAGCGGGAGCGGCACGGACAGCACCGCGCCGCCGGGACTCGACACGACGCTCATCGCGGGCCGACCCGCGCCGGGCGCCAGCGGGTCCGCGTCGGCGTACACCTGCCGCGCCAGGTCGAGCAGCTCGTCGTGGCCGACCGGCTCCCTGGCGCGGTAGGTGGAGGTTCGCAGGTCCAGGCCCGCGAAGGAGTCCGCCGCGTCGGCGAGGACCCTCCGCTGTGCCTCCACCCAGGTCGCGCGCCACGGGTCGGCACCGCCGTCGGGGAAGACGCGGTTCACCACCGCCGCGTCGACGGCGTAGCCGAAGAGCGTGAGGAAGGTGTAGGCGCGACGGGCCTCGGCCAGCACCACCGACTCCGGCGTCAGCACCAGACGCACCGAGGTCTCGGGTCGGTCAGCACAGCGCGTACGTCGTCGAGCCCGGCGTGCAGCCGCTCGATGGCGTCGAAGACCGGGTCCCCGGGCATGGGCACCCCAGCCGCACGGCTGAGCACCGGCTTGAGCGCCTTCACGACCCGGCGCTCGACCGGCAGCACGCGGGTCATGTACCAGCCCAGCGCCTCGGGCAGCGCGAGCAGCCGCAGGGTCTCGGCGGTCGGTGCGCAGTCCACCACCAGCACGTCCCACTCCCCCGAGCGTGCCTGCGCGCGCACCTCCAGCAGGGCGAGAACCTCTTCCGCGCCAGGGATCACGGTGAGCTCCTCGGCGGCGACCGGGTCGACGCCTGCGACGTCGAGCACCGCGAGCAGGTAGCCCTGGATGTCGCTCCACGACCGCTCGAACCGCTCTTGCGCGTTCACGTGCTGCAGCCATAGGTTCGGCGCCGCCGGGCTCGGCTCGCCGGTCGCGGGCACGTCCAGCGCGTCGGCGAGCGAGTGCGCGGCGTCGGTGGACAGCACGAGCGTGCGGTGGCCGGCCGCAGCACTGGCGCACGCCGTGGCAGCGGCCAGGGTGGACTTGCCGACCCCGCCCTTGCCGGTGAACAGCAGGATCCGCATGTCGGACCCGAGCGTCAGAGCGCCTCGACGCGCTTCTTGAGGCCCTTCAGCGCGGTGTCGATGAGGATCTTCTCCCCCTTGCGCTTCAGCATGCCGATGAGGGGGATGCTCACGTCGAGGGCCAGCCGGTAGGTCACCTCGGTGCTGCCGTCGCCCCGCTCGACGAGCGTGTACGCGCCGTCGAGCGCCTTGAGCATGTTGCCCTCGACGAGGGACCAGGTGACCTCCCGGTCGCCGTCCCAGTCGTAGGCAAGCGTGTACTCGTCCTTGATCGGCGAGACGTCGAGGGCGAAGTGGACCTGCTCGGCGCGGCCGTCGGCGCCTACCTCTCGGACCTGCGCCACCTGGACGCCCTTGGCCCACTCGGGATAGGACTCGAAGTCGGCGATGACGGCCATGACGCGGGCCGCCGGTGCGTCGACGGTGATCGACGAGGAGGTCTGTTCGGCCATGGCCGGAGCCTAGCCCACCGCACCGGGCGTGCTCGGGGAGCCGGGACGGGCGATAGCCTGCGCAACGCAGTCGACCGCTCGACCCAGGAGGTTCCACCGTGCGTGAGTTCGCCACGCCGCTCTCCGTCGCCGTCCCCACCACTGGGAACCTCACCGACGACGTCGTCGCCAACGCCCGCGAGGCGGGCAGCACGCCGGTGTTCAGCCGCAACACGGGCGAGGGATGGGTCGACGTCACGGCGGCCGAGTTCCACGACGAGGTACGCGCGGTGGCCAAGGGACTCGTCGCCGCCGGCGTGGCGGTCGGCGACCGCGTCGCGCTGCTCTCGAAGACCCGCTACGAGTGGACGCTGTTCGACTACGCCATCTGGTTCGCCGGCGCGGTCACCGTGCCGATCTACGAGACGTCGTCGGCCGAGCAGATCGGCTGGATCCTCCAGGACTCGGGCGCTCGCGCGGTCGTCGCGGAGGCGCCGGAGCACCTGGCCCGGGTGCGCGAGGCGCGCCGCTCCGGCGACCTGGCCGAGCTGCAGCACGTGTGGTCGATCCACGACAACGCCGTCGACGTGCTGGGGCGCCTCGGGTCGGACATCTCCGACGAGGTCCTCGAGGAGCGGCGTACGAGCGCGACCCCGCACGACCTCGCCACCCTGATCTACACCAGCGGCACGACGGGCAGGCCCAAGGGCTGCATGCTCACGCACGGCAACTTCATGTTCGAGCTCGGCGTGGCGGTCGACGAGCTCGGCGAGCTGTTCGAGACCGACGACGCCTCCACGCTGCTGTTCCTGCCGCTCGCCCACGTCTTCGCCCGCATCATCCAGGTCGGCTGCGTGAAGAGCCGTGCACGGATGGGTCACAGCGCCGACATCAAGAACCTGGTGGTCGACCTGGGCGAGTTCAAGCCGACGTTCATCCTGGCCGTGCCGCGCGTGTTCGAGAAGGTCTTCAACTCCGCCTCGCAGCGCGCCACCGCCGACGGCCGCGGCCGGATCTTCGACCGCGCCGCCGACGTCGCCATCGCCTGGTCGCGCGCCCTGGACGGCAAGCGGGTGCCCGTGCGCCTGCGCGCGCAGCACGCGCTCTTCGACCGCCTCGTCTACGGCAAGCTGCGCCAGGCGCTCGGGGGCAGCTGCGCGTACGCCGTCTCCGGCGGCGCGCCGCTGGGCGACCGCCTCGGCCACTTCTACCGCGGCATCGGCCTCACCGTCCTCGAGGGCTACGGGCTCACCGAGACCACGGCCGCTCTCACCGCGAACCTCCCTGGCGCGCAGAAGGTGGGCACGGTCGGCCGGCCCCTGCCGGGCACGACGGTCCGGGTGGGCGACGACGGCGAGCTGCTCTTCAAGGGTGGCCAGGTCTTCGCGGGCTACTGGGGCGACGGAGCCGCGACCGCCGAGGCGCTGGACGGCGACGGCTGGTTCCACACCGGCGACGTCGGCGAGGTCGACGACGAGGGCTTCGTGCGCATCACCGGGCGCAAGAAGGAGATCCTCGTGACGGCCGGCGGCAAGAACGTCGCGCCGGCGGTGCTCGAGGACCGCCTCCGCGCCCACCCGCTCGTCGACCAGTGCCTGGTCGTCGGCGACGGGCAGCCCTTCATCGGCGCCCTCGTCACCCTCGATCGCGAGACCCTGCCGGTGTGGGCCGAGCAGCACGGCAAGTCCGGCGACGTGGCCGACCTCGTCGACGACCCGGACCTCGTCGCGGCCGTGCAGGAGGGCGTCGACGAGGCCAACAAGGCGGTCTCCCAGGCGGAGGCGATCCGGAAGTTCACGATCCTGACCGGAGAGTGGACCGAGGAGGGCGGCCAGCTCACGCCGAGCCTCAAGCTCAAGCGTGCGGTGGTCGCGCGGGAGTCGCGCGCCGAGATCGACGCGCTCTACCGCGGCTGACGTGCGGCCCCGGCGGCGGGCTAGACCATGACTACGTCGGACTAGTCACATCGGGCTACCCGGATGCCGCCTTCGGGTGGTTTGCCCGGCTTAGCCCACGCAACCGCAGCGGCGCCCCTAGATTCGGGCCGCTGGGACGGAACCGGGACCTCCCGCGATGGCACGGGGACGTCGTCCACGTCGATCGAGCGAGAGTCCCCTCGCCCGAACTGCACCCAGGTCACGACTCTCCGAAGGATCCAAGATGGCTCGCCGCCCCGTGCTGCTCATCGTCGCCGTACTCATCGCCGCCCTCGGCACCGCCATGATCGTCCTCTATGTCCAGGGCATCGACGAGCGCGCCACGGAGGGCCAGGAGCTGGTCGAGGTGCTGACGGCCACCGCCGTGATCGAGGCGGGCGAAAGCGTCAGCGCCGCCCAGGAGGAAGGCAAGTTCGAGTCGCGGCAGGTGCGCAAGGACGACAAGGTGGCTGGCGCGCTCACCAGCACCGACGCCATCGCTGACCTCGTCGCCTTGGGAACGGTCTATCCCGGCGAGCAGATCATCTCGGACCGATTCGGCACGCTCGGTTCGATCGAGAACCTGGTGATCCCGGACGACAAGATGGCACTCTCCGTAGAGCTGACGGACTTCGAGCGCGTCGCCGGGTTCGTCAATCCCGGGTCCGAGGTGGCCATCTTCGGCACCGCCGCCACTCCCATCCGGCGACTGCCGGACGGGACGGAGCAGACCCTCTCGTCGGTCACCCGGATCATCCTCCCGCGGGTGCCCGTGATCGGGGTCGGAACCACCTCGGTGTCCTCGCGCACCGTCACCAACGAGGAAGGGGCGCAGGTCACCGAGGAGGTGCCGCGCACGATACTCACGGTGGCCGTCACCCAGGAGGAGGCCGAGAAGCTCGTCCTGGCTGACCGCACGACCGACCTGACCTTCGCGTTGCTGGGCAGCGAGACGCAGTCGGACAACCAGCCTGGCGTGA
The DNA here is from genome assembly GCF_017916425.1 of Nocardioides sp. SYSU D00065. GTDB lineage: Bacteria > Actinomycetota > Actinomycetes > Propionibacteriales > Nocardioidaceae > Nocardioides. Next base: position 362,886 of record NZ_JAFMSX010000001.1, read on the forward strand.
ACCCGGTCGACATCCTGCCCGAGACGTTCCGGGGGACCGCTGGATGACCGCGATCGTCGAGACGGACCGGTCGCGACTCAGCGTCCTGCAGGCGATGCTTCACGGGTCGGTCCCGCTGGAGTCCATGGACGCCCTCGGGGAGCACGTAGCCGCCACCCCGCAGGAATTCGCCGTCGTGATCGGCCCGTCCGTGCCCGTGGACGAAGCGGCCGTCTTCTCGCAGTGGGCACGGGTCAACAAGCCGGACCTGGGCGTCATCCTTCTCAGGGAGACGGTCGACGCCCACGCGCTCTCGACCGCTCTCCGCAGCGGGATGCGCGAGGTCGTCCAGTCACGCGACCTCGCCGGCATCACCACCGCCGTCAGCCGCGCACGCTCCGTCTCCAACGCGATCTCCCAGACCCTCGAGGACGAGACCCAGGCGGCCGCGGAAGCAGCCGCGAGGGCGGCCCTCTCCGAGGCCCGAGCGAGCGCCGAGGCGGCTCGCGAGGCCGCGGAGCGACCGACGGGGCGGATGCTGACCGTGTTCTCGACCAAGGGTGGCGTCGGCAAGAGCCTGATGGCGGCCAACGTCGCGGTCTCGCTCGCCGAGCAGGGAAGCTCGGTCTGCATCGTCGATCTCGACGTCAACAACGGCGACATCGCGATCATGCTGCAGCTCACGCCCATGCGGACGCTCACCGACCTAGCAGCCTTCAACGGAGACGTCGCCGTCGACGCCATCGAGACGCTCGTGACGCCGTACAGCAAGACCCTCGGGGTGGTGGCGGCACCCGTCCACATCGACTCACTGGACCAGGCGTCCAACGAGGACGTCGGCAAGCTGCTGGACCTGCTGGTGCGGGTCTACGACTACGTCGTGGTGGACACCTCGGGCGCCTTCGACGACTTCGCCCTCACGGCCCTCGACCGCACCGACACCCTGATCCTGGTGGGGACCCTCGACATCCCGGCCCTCAAGGGCCTCAAGCTCGCCACGCAGACGCTCGACCTGCTCAACTTCCCGCGTGAGAAGTGGCGCTTCGTGCTCAACCGTGCGGACGCCAAGGTCGGCCTGTCGGTGGACGAGTACGAGTCGACGCTGGGCCTCAAGTCCGACTGCACCCTCGTGTCCAGCCGCGAGGTGCTTACGGCCGTCAATCGCGGGGAGCCGCTGGTGCTGGCTTACTCCGGACACCCGAACAGCAAGGCCATCAAGGCCTTCACCAAGTCCATCGCGGGCGACGCGGTCCACGCCGCCGAGGTGGAGGAGCAAGCGGACACGAGGTCCCGCGCCTCCGCCGGACGTTTCCGATTGAGGAAGGCCTGAGATGGGGCTCACCGACAGACTGGCTGCCGCTCAGCGCGCGCGCACCGAAGGACTGGACCTCGCCCAGGACCCGACGCCGTCCAAGCCGTCCCCCGCCGCCCCGAGGGCTGGCGGGAAGGCCTCGACACGCGACCCGTTCGACGACGTCAAGCGGGCGGTGCACGCTCAGCTCGTCGCATCCCTCGGCCCGAAGCTCTACGACGTCCACATGACGCAGAGCGAGCTGGAGAGCAACGTCCGGCTTGCCCTCCAAGGCGCCGTGGCAGCGACCGACGTGGTGATGTCCGGTGCCGACCGCACCCGGATCACCCAGGAGATCTCCGACGACATCCTGGGCTACGGACCACTGGAGCCGCTGCTGCGCGACGGCGACTTGTCCGAGGTCATGGTCAACGCCTACGACTCGATCTACGTCGAGCGCGGCGGCAAGCTGGTCAAGACCGGCACCAGCTTCTCCGACGAGGCGCACCTGCGTCGCACGATCGACAAGATCGTCGGCAAGATCGGCCGACGCGTCGACGAGGCGAGCCCGATGGTGGACGCCCGGCTGCCCGACGGGTCCCGTGTCAATGCGATCATCCCGCCACTGGCGCTCGACGGCTCGAAGCTCACCATCCGGAAGTTCTCCGAGGATCCGTACACCGTCCAGGACCTGATCAATTTCGGCAGCCTCACGCAGTCCTCGGCGAACCTGCTCGAGGCGTGCGTGAAGGGGCGTCTCAACATCCTGGTGTCGGGTGGCACAGGCGCCGGTAAGACCACCACGCTCAACGTGCTGTCGTCGTTCATCCCCTCGGACGAGCGTATCGTCACCATCGAGGACGCCGCCGAGCTGCGGCTCGGACAGGACCACGTCCTGCGCCTGGAGTCGCGCCCGCCCAACATCGAGGGGAAGGGCGCGGTGACGATCCGCGACCTCGTCAAGAACTCGCTGCGCATGCGTCCAGACCGCATCGTCGTCGGCGAGATCCGTGACGCCGCCGCGCTCGACATGCTCCAGGCGATGAACACCGGCCACGACGGGTCGATCTCGACGTTGCACGCCAACACGCCGCGCGACGCCCTGGCCCGTCTGGAGACCATGGTGCTGATGGCGGGAATGGACCTGCCGGTGCGCGCCATCCGCGAGCAGGTGTCGAGCGCGGTGGATCTCATCATCCAGCAGACCCGCCTCAAGGACGGCACCCGCCGGATCACCGCGATCACGGAGATCGTGGGCATGGAGGGCGACATCATCACCACGCAGGACGTGTTCATGTTCGACTTCTCCGCCGGCATGAACGACCAGGGGAAGTTCAAGGGTGAGCTGGTGTCCACCGGTCTGCGACCTCGCTTCTTGGAACGGCTCGCCGACCACGGCGTCCGGGTGGACCCGGCCGTCTTTGCGACGAGCGGGGGATTCCGATGAGGCCTGTCCCGGCGATCGCCGCTGTCGCCCTGTGCCTTGGTGTGAGCGCAATGGGCGCTCCTGCGCACGCCACCGGCGAGATCGACATCGACCACGTGCAGTCCGAGGACGGCACCGTCTCCTTGTTGCTCGGTGTCGACAGGCTGCCCGCTCGGGCGACCCCCGATCTCGGCAGCACGAGCGTCATGGTCGGCGGTGAGCGCGTCGACGCGACAGCCCGGACCGTCGCCGGCAGTCAGGTCGAGCGGACCACGGTGCTGGTGCTCGACACCAGCAACAGCATGGAGGGCGAGAAGCTTGCCGCCGCCACGAACGCCATCGACTCGTTCCTGGCCGCCGCGCCCGACGACGTACGCATCGGCCTGGTCACCTTCGCGGGCTCCGTCCAGGAACCGGTCGGGCCCACCACCGACCACGAGTCGATCACCGACGAGCTCGCGACCGTGGACCTCGAGGCCGGCACCAAGCTCCACGACGCGGTGGCCGCTGCCGCCGAGCTGGCCGGCCGCGACGGTGCCCGCTCGGTGCTCGTGCTCTCCGACGGCGCCGACACCGGCAGCGCGACCACAGCAAAGGACATGTCGACGATCGCGGGCGAAGCGGGCGTCGTCGTCGACGTCGTCGCCCTGGGACGCTCACCCGAACAGCAGGCGACGCTAGGTGACCTAGCGGACGCCACAGGTGGCCAGGTCATCCCGGCCGATCCGGACGCGCTGGAGGCGGTGTTCTCGGCGCAGGCCGAGGCTCTGTCCTCCCAGGTGCTCGTGACGTTCGATCTGCCCGAGGGCGTGAGCGGGGAGCAGACGGTGGAGGCCACGATCTCAGCCGGCGGCACCGACTATTCCGACTCCGCTTTCGTGTCGCTGGCAAGCCACCTCGCGGTAGCGGACACGCCGGAGGCCATCGAACAGGGCGCCCCGGTCGTCGGCCGTAACGGCTTCCTACTCGGCCTTCTCGCCTTCGGGCTCGGCTTTGCCGGTGTCCTTGCGTTCGCCTTCGGTGGCGGCTCACGCAAGTCGCTCACCGACCAGCGACTCGATAGCTACTTCGGCCAGGGCGGCGGACCGACTGCCGCCTCGGAGAGCCGCCGCTCGAAGGCGGAGGGAAACCTAAAGGACGCCGCCGTCAATCTCGCCGGTCAGGTGGTGAAGGGCGACTTCGAGGACCGGTTGGCCAAGCGGCTCGCGGGTGGCGGCTCGTCGTTCAAACCCGCCGAGTGGCTCCTGCTCCACGCCGCCATTGCCTTCGGTGCGGGATTCGTCGGTCTCGTCTTCCAAGGCGGGGCGATGATGTTCGTGTGCTTCGTCGCGGGCGTGGTGGTTCCGTGGTGGTGGTTGCGTCGCAAGCACGCCAAGCGGCTAGCAGCGTTCAACGCACAGCTGGCGGAGACGCTGACCCTCATGGCCGGGGGCCTGTCCGCTGGCCTCTCGCTCCCTCAAGCAGTCGACACAGTGGTGCGCGAAGGCCAGGAGCCCATGGCGACTGAGCTAGGGCGCGCACTGGTCGAGCAGAGGCTCGGCGTGACGATCGAGGATGCGCTCGACGGTGTTGGCGACCGCATGGAGTCCCAAGACTTCGCCTGGGTGGTCATGGCGGTGCGGATCCAGCGCGAGGTGGGTGGCAACCTGGCTGAGCTTCTCACCACGGTGTCCGACACACTCCGCGAGCGCGAGTATCTGCGCCGTCAGGTACGCGTGCTGAGCGCTGAGGGACGGTTCTCCGGCTACGTCCTGACTGCGCTACCGCCGGTCATGTTCGCCTACATGCTGGCGGTCCGACCCGACTTCGTCCGGCCTCTCTACACGACCCTGACCGGCTACGTGATGATCGGGATTGCCGCGGTTCTGCTCCTCGTTGGCCAGTTCGTGGTCTCACGACTGACGAAGATCGAAGTGTGACGTGACGTCGACGATGTTCCTCGGCCTCGGGGCCCTGCTGATCTTCACAGGGGTGCTGCTCGCATTCTCGATCATCGGCGTGCTGACGAGCGAACGCCGGGCGGTCGGCCGCTCCGTAGCCGCCGTCCAGGCGATCAACTCGGCGCCGAAGGAGCTCACGACCGAGATCGACGTGTCCTTCACCGACCGCGTGATCGCACCGTTCAGCGAGCGTCTGGTCGGCATCGGTCGCACCATGATCCGCGCGGACACGGCGGAGAAGATCCGGCATCGGCTCGACGTTGCTGGCAACCCACCGGCGTGGGATGTCAATCGCATCATCGGCACCAAGGTGCTCGCGATGGCTGTCGTCGGCGTGATGGGCTTGTTGTTCATGGTGTCGCGAGAGTCGTCCTTCGCGCAGGTTCTCCTGGGCACCGGTGCGGGCGGAGCCTTTGGCTACGTCCTTCCAAACATCCTCCTTCGGAATGCCGGCACCAAGCGAGAGGAGCTCATGCGCAACTCGCTGCCCGACGCCATCGACCTGCTCACGATCTCCGTCGAGGCCGGTCTGGGCTTCGACGCGGCCGTCTCACGGGTGGCGAAGAACACGGACGGTCCGCTGTCACAGGAGTTCTCGCGCCTCTTGCAGGAGATGCAACTCGGTGTAGGCCGAGCGGAAGCCATGCGGGCCATGGGCGAGCGGACGACGCTCGCCGAGCTACGTTCCTTCTGCTTGGCGATGGTTCAGGCAGACAGCCTCGGCATCCCGATCTCGCGCGTGCTCCGGATCCAGAGCTCCGAGTCACGAGTCAAGCGTCGGCAGAGGGCCGAGGAGAAGGCGCAGAAGGTCCCGGTGAAGATCCTGTTCCCCCTGATCTTCTTCATCCTCCCCTGCCTTTTCATCGTCATCATGGGACCAGTTGTCCTGCAGCTTGGTCCCCTGCTCAGCAGGTAGCGTTCGTTGATGCTGAGCACCCACCAGCCCGGGATCCTCTGGCGCGTCACGACCGCGGCGCGTGTCTTCGTCCTGGCGCTCGCTCTCGGCCGCGTGCTCTCAGCCGGCGAAGCGCGCGGAGTGCTCCTACCCTTCGTTGCTGTCGTCCTCGTCGCCACCGTGACGTGCGTCCTCGAGCGCGAAGTACCTGACCGACTCCTGGTCTGGCTCCCGCTAGTGGAAGGCGTACTTGTCAGCGCGTTGTTGTCGAGCAATCAGGAGGCCGGGGAGTACGTCCTGGTGTACCTGGCCGTACCGGCGGTAGTCGGAGGCCTGCGCCACGGGTGGCTCGCGGTGTTGAACACCACCTTGGCCGGCGCCGTCACTTTGCTGTCGGTGACCATCAACATCGGCTCGTCCAGCGCGCATGTGGCGGAGGCGGGGTTGTTCTGGCTGGGCATCGGGCTCGGCACGGGCCTGCTCGCGGCGTGGCAGACCCGCGCGTTACGGGAGCTGATCGACGCTCGCGCGCCCCTGGTCGAGGCGCACCGCTTGTTGGTCCAGCTGCAGGCTTTGGCGCACGAGAACGAGGTGGGCTTCGACAGCTCTGGTGCCAGCGAGCAGCTCGGCAGCGCCCTGCTCGACCGAGTGGAGGCCACCCGCGCGGCCGTGTTCGCACGCCACCGGGACGGCTCGCTGGTGCTGCTGTGGTCCCGCGGCGCGATCGAGGGTCTCGAGGACGCCGCAGCGTCCGTCACGGACGAGGTCGTGGCGACGCCCGAGACGCTCTGCGTACCGGTCATGTCAGAGGACCGCGTGATCGCAGTAGCGGTCCTCGGTGACCTACTGTCCTGGCACGGCGAACCGGAGATGACAGCGACCCGCGTCGCCGCCAGCCACGCGCTCCGTCTCGACACCGCTCTGATCTTCGACGACGTCCGAGGGCTGGCGGCGTCCGAGGAGCGGCACCGGATAGCTCGAGAGATGCACGACGGGGTAGCGCAGGAGCTAGTCGCCCTCGGCTATGCCGTCGACGAGATCTCGTCGGTGACCGAGGAGGCCCAGACGCGTGAGCTGTCCATGCTTCTACGCGCAGAGGTCACCCGCGTGGTCTCCGAGCTGCGGTTCTCCATCTTCGACTTGCGGCACGACCTCGCCGGTCATTCGTTGTCCGCGTCCTTGACCGACTACGCCAACACCGTAGGCATGCAAGCGGGTCTTCGGGTGCACCTCACCCTCGACGAAGCCGGTCCGCCGCTGCCGTCACGCGTCCAGACCGAGATTCTGCGCATAGCACAGGAGGCGATCGGCAACGTCCGCCGCCATTCCCGCGCAGCGAACCTGTGGGTGCTGTGGACAACAGACGGGGATGGTCAGTGTCTACGGATCGAGGACGACGGTGTCGGCAACGCAGCCCCGCGTGCGCAGCACTACGGCCTGCACACGATGCGCGAGCGGGCCGAACACATCGGCGCAACGCTGACCGTCGAGGACCGGCACGGCGGCGGAACCGTCGTGGAGATGAGCAGCCGCTCCCCTGAACCCCATCACCGCAAGGAGAAGATCGTTGCCTACCACCACCGTCATGCTCGTCGATGATCACGAACTGATCCGTCAAGGTCTCGCACGGGCCTTCGAACGCGACGACGACATGACCGTCACCGGCCAAGCCGGATCGGTGAGCGACGCCCTGACCGTGTTGGCGGAGGTGCAGCCCGATGTGGTCGTCACCGACTTGCAGCTGCCCGACGGCACCGGCCTCGATGTGGTCCGCGCCGTCAGAGCGGTCAGCGAGACCACCGGCGTCGTCGTGCTCACGATGCACGCCGGGGACGAGCACATCTTCGCCGCGATGGAGGCAGGCGCATCGGCCTTCGTGGGCAAGGACAGTGGCGCCGGTGACGTGCTGAGCGCTGCAAAGCACGCAGCGGTGGCGCCGCGGACGTTCCTGTGCGCGAGCCTGGGTGCCGCCATGGTGCGCAGGGCGACAGCCTCGTCGACACCTCGCCTGTCAGTGCGCGAGATGGAGGTCCTCGTGCTCCTCGCCGACGGCCTCGGCACAGGCGAAATCGCCGCCCGCCTCTACATGAGCGATTCGACGGCAAAGACGCACATCACGCACATCTACCAGAAGCTTGGGGCCGCTAACCGCGCGCAGGCACTAGTCACAGCGATGAGGATGGGGCTGCTCGATCAGATGTCTTCCGAGTTCTGAATTGTCCAGGCGAGAGTAGTCCGATTGAACTATCCCCTCAGGACTGATCGCATGATTCGCCGAAACCCCGCGACCGGCAGAGTTCTCGTCGACGGGTCCTGTGCGGCTCGGACCAGGACTCACCATCCAGATCACAAGGGGACATCAATGCTTGAGAAGCTCATCGCTCTTCGCCAGTTCATGACCGTCCAGGACGAGAAGGGCGAGCGCGGCGCCACCGCCACCGAGTACGCCCTCCTGGTCGCCTTCATTGCCTTCGGCATCGTGCTGGCGGTCGGCCTCTTCGGCGACGCCCTCGCCGGCTTCTTCGGCGAGCTGACGACCACGGTCGGCGGCTGGGACGGCAGCGGCACCGGCGCCAACTGATGCTGTCCGGGCTGCCGTAGCGAGAGCGCAGCACTGAACACCTGATTCGCGTGATCAGGCGCCCGATCAGATTCACTTCGTACTAGCGAGTTCCAACGAACTCGTTTCGCTGACTCAGAAAAGAGAACTCCGATGCTTCAGAACCTCTTCCTTCAGTTCCTCCTCGGCCGCGACGAGGAGGAGGGTGCTACAGCGACTGAGTACGCCCTGCTGGTGGCGTTCATCGCCTTCGGCATCGTTCTGGCCGTCGGCCTGTTCGGTGACGCACTTGCCGGGTTCTTCGGCGAGCTCACCGGCACGGTCAACGGATGGGACAGCGACAACTGATTTCCTGGCAAGGGGCTGGGGCCGTGACATTCGCGGCCGCCAGCCCCTTGCTGCTTTTCGGCGGCGTTGTATCGGCCTCCAACAGGGCTTGGCAGCGCGCCGGGACACGACAAACGTGACCCAGCGGCTGCGAACGACTTACTGAAGCGCGTCAACCACGAAGCCCGCGAGCCGGTTCCGCCAGGTCCACGTCAGTGCTCTTTCGGACAGTCCAGCGCGAGCCAGAGCCGAGGTAATGTGCTGGCCGGCGGCCGCGTCGCGATAAACGCCCACCAGCCCCCGCTCCCCCAGCCGCTCCGCGATGACGCGGCAGGCCAGCCAGGCCTCCTCGTAGCGCGCCTGCAGGTCGCGTGCGCGCGTGTCGAAGTCCGCGGCCGTGGGGAGCGTCCGCGGCACCCCGTTTCGCCGTGCCGCGGCGATGGCGCGTCCGAGCGTGACCGGGTCCGGCAGGCGCGTGCCGCGGAGGGCGACGTAGTCGGCGAACCCCTCGAGCAGCCAGGGCTCCATCGGCGTGCGGACCGCGTCGGTGGCGACGTGCACCAGCTCGTGGCTCATCACCACCTGCGCCCCGGCGCGACGGAGGCCGGCCGTCACCTCGGGGTTCACGAAGACGTGGACAGGCGCGCCGGGATCCGTCGAGCTGCCTGCCGTCGCCGTCACGGCGGCCACGCCGGCGTACGTCCCGGGGTCGGCGCCCAGCGCCGCGTCCAGGTCGGCGGCGCTGCCGGGCACCTCGACGACCACCGGCGTCGTCCAGCCGGACAGCACCCGGCGTACCACGGCGACGCCGCGGACGGCTCGTCGTGCGACCACCTCCGCCGCGGCGGCGGAGCCGTCAACCATGACGAGGACGCCGGGCGCCGTGGCGACGGCGAGCTCCCCGTGCAGCCACAGCGGCGTCCGGCTGCCGGGCTCCGTGCCGCCGAAGCCGGCGATGGCCAGGTCCGCCCCGTCCGGGGCGAAGTCGACGATCACGTCGGCCGCCGACGGCATCCGGTCGAACCCGTCGACCTGCCACGTCATCTCCACGACGCCCGACCAGCTGCCGTCGGCCGCCACCACACCCACCTGGTCGACGTAGCGGGCGCCTACCCCGGTGAGGTGGGCGGCCTCGACGTTGCGGGCCACCCCGGCCAGCACCCTGGCCGCTTGGTCGTCGCCGGACGGCGCGAGGGCCGCCAGCGCGTCGGGGTCGCGGTCACCGACCGCCGCCGCGAACGCCGACAGGACCGCGGCTGCGTCGCCGGGGCTCGCGCGTCGTACGTCGAGCGGGCCGGTGTCCACCTCGTGCCGCCCGTCGCGCACGAGGAACACGGCGACGAGCGCGACCACCAGGCACAGCGAAAGGCCGGCCGCCCACAGGAGTGGACGACCGGCCTTCGAGGACCGCTGGTCAGCCAGGACGGACCGCGCCGACGTAGGGCATCGAGTAGAGGCCCGAGACGGTGACGCCGGAGCCGGGGTTGGCCGCGTGCACGATCATCCCGTTGCCGATGTACATGCCGACGTGGCTGATCGGGCTGTAGTAGAAGACCAGGTCGCCGGGCTGGAGGTCGCTGGCCGCGATGCGCGGACCGGAGCCGAACTGGGCGCTGGACGAGTGCGGCAGGGAGACGCCGGCCTGCGCCCACGCGCGCATGGTCAGGCCGCTGCAGTCGAAGGCACTCTCGCCCATCGCACCGTAGACGTAGGCGTCGCCCACCTGGGCCATCGCGTACTGGACGGCGGCGGCGGCACGGCCGGAGGCCGGGACCGACGCCGGCGCGCGGGTGGTCTCGCTGCGCGAGGCGGTGTCCAGCAGACGCTCGCGCTCCTCCTCCTCGAGGTCGGCGAGGAGCGCCTTGGCCTCGGCGAGCTTGTCGTCGACGGTCTCCTTCTCCGCGCTCAGCTGCTCGGTGATCTCCGCGATCTCAGCGGTGCGGGCGTCCGTCGCCTCGCGGCGGATCTCGAGCGCCTCGAGCTCGGTGTCGTAGTCGGCCAGCAGCGAGCTCTGCAGGTCGTTGAACGACGACATGGTGGACAGCGTGTCGAGGAACGACCCGGGGTCCTCGGACACGACGACCTGGCCGACGGTGGAGATCCCCTCGCCCTCGAGCTGTCGCACGACGGCGTCGGAGACCTGGTCGCGCACCTCCTCGAGGCGGTCGTCCTGGCGCGCCTGGTCGGCCCGGAGGCCGCTGAGGTCGCGGCGCAGGTCGGCGAGGTCGAGCCGGGCGTCGTGGAGGCGCTCCTGGGCGGCCTCGGCCTCGTGGTAGAGGCGGTCGACGCGGGCCTTCACGTCCTCGATGTCGGGGTCGGCCTGAGCGGGGGTGGCGGGGACGAAGGCAAGGGCAGCGATCGCGGAGAGACCTAGAACGGTCGCGCCGGCACGCTTGCGGGGGTGAGCCACGAGCGGGGGAACTCCTCGGGGTGTCGTACGCCTACCGGGTGAGCTGACGGGTTCGGCACGACGTGTCCTACCCCTGCTCCACGTGCTGCTCGCGCGGCACGCCTCACAGGGGATTCACCCCAGGGGGAAGTGTGGTTCCCCGGCTCGTCGGCCACAGGTGCTGCACGATGTGGCCCACGACTCGGCGCGACGCCCGCGCGGGCCGGGTGACCCACTGCCACGGACGTCAGCACTCACCCTAGACGCCGCGCGATGACCTCGCCAATCTTCGGCGGAAGTTGTCACGAGGTGTCACGCGGACTCGATGACCGGCCCGTCCACCGGCTCGACGAGCCTCAGAGGCGGCACCAGGCCGCCCGAGGCGAGCACGTCGAGCGCGGCCATCTCGTCGTCGTCGATGGTGAGCTCCGGTGGCGGTCCGAGGAGCACCGTCACCACGCAGTCGTGGCAGTGCAGGCCGCGCACCACACAGGTGTCGCAGTCGATCCGTGTCGTCATGTCCGGAACGGTGACAGGAGGCACCGACAACGGCCCGCCGACGGCGCACGAGGGGTGACGCACGGGATGGTCGTCAGCCGGAGATGATCCCCAACAACGCCGACGCCGGGACCGCGCGGGCGCCGCTGCGCACGACGTCGCCGCCCAGTGCCCGGTCGTCGGTCACCACCGCGACGACGCGCCCGCGCGGCTCCGCGGCCACCAGCTGCCGAATGACGTCGTCGGCGATCACGCCCTGAGGGCTGAAGACCACCCGCACGCCTCGAGGCGCGGGCATGACCGTCCGGGTCATCGACTCGGCGGCGTCGAAGACCACCGTCGTCTCGGCGCCCGTGCGCGCGACGAGCGGTCCCAGCGCGGCGACGAGCCGGCTGCGCTGAGCCTCCAGGCTGGCCGTCGGCCACGCCTGCTTGGTGACGTTGTAGCCGTCGACGAGGAGTCGCGCGCGCGGCATGCCCAGCACCTGCTCGAGCAGCGTGGAGCTCATCGGCGCCGCGGACGCGGGCGCCGCCTCGACGCCGGCCAGCTCCGCCTCGACCGAGTCCGCCGGTGCCCCGTCGACGGCGGGTAGGCCGAGCTCGCGGCGCAGGCCCGTCGCGGACTCGACGACCGCGTCCAGCAGCAGCCGTGCTCGGACGGTCGCCGAGTCACGCTCGGAGCGCGCGTCGCGGCGCGAGGCGGCGAGCCCGGACTCGGCAGCCTCGAGCTGGGCGCGGACCCGCCGCACCTCCGCCTCGGCGGCGCGGGTGGCCGCGTCCGCGGCAGCGACCGCCTCATCGCGCGCGGCGTACGCCGCGTCCCGCTCGTGCTCGGCGGCCTTCAGCTGGCTGCGGGCCTCGCCGAGTCGCTGGCGCAGGACCTTGTGGTCGCCACGGAGGCGCTCCAGCTCGTCGCGGTGCCCTGAGCGCACCGAGGCGAGCTCCGCCTGGAGCGAGGCCACCTGGGCGACGAGGCGCCCCAGCTCGGCTCGGGCCCGGTCCTCGTCGTCCTCGGCCGTGTCCAGGCTCTCGACGACGCCGGCCACCATCGACTCCCAGCCGTCGTCCCGGGTAAGCCAGGCGCGGGCGGCGAGGTCGACCGGGTCGGCGGTGCTCACCGGCAGGGCGGCGACCTGGACGGCGGCGCGTTCACGGAACGCCTCGTCGGCGAGCGCGTCCCAGATCACGCCCGCCCCCAGGCGCGCCCGGCGGGCGGGCGCGAATCCGGCCACCTTGCGCAGCGAGGGCGGCACCGGGACCACCGAGGGCAGCACCGCCGCGACCAGCGCGACCACCCGCAGGCGGAGCCGCTCCGGCAACGGCGCCTGGTCCGTCACGGACGTCTCGTCATCCGGCGGCCGGATCGGTGGCCGTGTCGGCCGCCGCGCGGTCGACGACCTCGACGGCGTCGGAGCGCCCGCACCAGCGGCACGCGACCGCTTCGACGACCTCCGAGCGCACCGTCTCCTCCTCGACCTGGTGGGTCCCAGCGAGGTCGAAGTGCCAGTACTCCGTCGTCCGGCGCGTGCGGGTGACGTCGAACCGGGTGAGGTTGCCACAGGCCGCGCAGCGCCACCGCTCGCCGTCGCGGGGAGCGCGGAGGTCGGCTGTCTGGTCGGTCACGGCTGCTCCCGGGGTCGAGGATCGTACGAACGCACGGCGCGGCAAGCCTAGTCCGCGCGTTGCCACGTCGTTGTCGGATCCCACGTCTAGCGTCGTCGCCCATGAGCACCACCGCCCACCGCGCCGCGCGGGACGGCTCCCGCTGGGAGGCGCAGCGCAGCTTCGACGAGCTGGGACGGCCGCTGCGCGAGACGACCTTCTGCGTGGTCGACCTCGAGACGACCGGGGGCTCGGCCGAGGGCGGCTCGATGATCACCGAGATCGGCGCGGTGAAGGTGCGCGGCGGGGAGGTGCTCGGAGAGTTCCAGACACTGGTCAACCCCCACGCCGAGATCCCCGCGTTCATCGCGGTGCTGACCGGCATCAGCAACTCGATGGTCCACGACGCGCCGCCCATCGAGTCGGCGCTGCCGGCGTTCCTCGAGTTCGCTGCCGGTTGCGTCCTGGTGGCCCACAACGCCCCCTTCGACATCGGCTTCCTCCAGCACTTCGCCCGCCAGCAGGGCCGACCGTGGCCCAAGGTCGAGGTGCTCGACACCGCCAAGCTGGCGCGCCGGGTGATCACCCGCGACGACGCGCCCAACTGCAAGCTGTCGTCGCTGGCCAAGCTGTTCAACTCCGCGACCACCCCCAACCACCGCGCCTTGTCCGACGCCCGCGCCACCGTCGACGTGCTGCACGGCCTCATGGAGCGCCTCGGCGCACTCGGCGTGCACACCCTCGAGGAGCTCCAGACCTTCTCCGCCCGAGTCAGCACGGCTCAGCGGCGCAAGCGCCACCTCGCCGAGGGCCTCCCCCACGCTCCCGGCGTCTACCTGTTCCGCGACGACTCCTCCCGCGTCCTCTACGTCGGCACCTCCCGCGACCTGCGCACCCGGGTGCGCACCTACTTCACCGCCTCCGAGACGCGCAGTCGCATGGGCGAGATGGTCGGCCTGGCCAGCTCGGTCACCGGCATCGAGTGCGCCACTCCCCTGGAGGCCGAGGTGCGCGAGCTGCGCCTCATCGCCGAGCACAAGCCGCGCTACAACCGACGCTCGCGGTTCCCCGAGAAGGTGCACTTCGTCAAGCTCACACGGGAGGCGTGGCCGCGGCTCTCGCTGGTGCGCAAGGTGCTCGACGACGACGCCGACTACCTCGGGCCCTTCTCCTCGAAGAAGACCGCGGAGAAGTGCCTGGCCGCCCTGCACGAGACCTTCCCGGTCCGCCAGTGCAGCGGCCGGCTGCCGCGCGTCCCGTCCGGATCGGCGTGCGCGCTCGCGGAGATGGGTCGGTGCCTGTCGCCCTGCGACGGCTCGACCGACGAGGCGACCTACGCCGCTGTGGTGCGCCAGCTGCGCGACACCCTCCTGCGTGACCCGCAGGAGGTGGTCGAGGTAATCAACCAGCGGATGAGCGCCCTCGCCGAGCGCGAGCGGTTCGAGGAGGCGGGGGTACACCGGGACCGGCTGGCGACCTTCGTGCGAGCGGCGGCGCGAACCCAGCGGCTGTCGGCGTTGACCCGCTGCTCGGAGATCGTCGCCGCGCGGCGCGAGGACAACGGCCGGTGGTCGGTGCACGTGGTGCGGTTCGGCCGGCTCGCCGCCGCGGGCGTGATCCCACCGGGGGCCGACGCCCACCAGTACGTCCGCGAGCTCACCGCCAGCGCGGAGACGGTGAGCGGCGCCCCGGGACCGGTGCCCGCTGCCACTGCGGAGGAGTCGGAGAAGATCCTGCGGTGGCTGGAGTCGCCCGGCGTGCGCCTCGTCGACGTCGCAGGCGAGTGGATCTGCCCGCTCGGGGGCGCCGCCCGCCACCTCGCGCTCTACGACGCCGTCAATCAGTCGCGTCTCTCGCTCGTGCCCTTCGACGAGCACCGGCTTCCCTCACCGGTCCACCGTCCCGTGCGCTGAGAGCCGGCGGTGCCGCTCAGTCCAGCCCGATGCTGAAGGCGGACTCCAAGTCGTGCTGGGAGTAGGTGCGGAAGGCGATGTGCGTCTCGGTCTCGGTGACGCCGTCGACCTTGTTGAGCCTGTCGGCGACGACGGACGCCACGTCCTCGTGCTCGCGCACCCGCACCAGGGCGATCAGGTCGATCTGCCCGGTGACGGAGTAGACCTCACTGACACCGTCGAGCGAGGCGATGGCCTCGGCGACCTCCGGGATGCGCGCGACGTCGGCCTTGACGAAGACGATGGCGGTGATCATGGCCCCACCGTAGCGCCACGCCCGCGGCGGTCAGGACGACCGCGTACGCCAAGCGGACGAGAGCCATCGCGCACGGCTACCCTTCGGCGGTGAGCTGGCTCGTTGACCACTGGCTGGACGTCCTCGGTTGGGGCGGAAGCGCCCTCCTGGTCTACTCCTTGCTGCAGGCGAGCGTGCTGCGGCTGCGGCTGCTCAACGCGATCGCGTGCGTGATCCTCATCGTCTTCAACGCCATGCTCGGGGTGTGGCCCATGGTCGGGATGAACGTCGTCCTGGTGGCCATCAACGTCTGGTTCATCGCTCGGCTGGTCCGCGAGCGTCACGACGAGTCGGCTTTCGAGGTGCTCGAGGTGGGGCCGGGCGACGAGTACCTGCGGCACACCCTGCGCGTGCACGGGGCCGACATCCTCCGGTTCAACCCCGGGTTCGTGCACGACCCGGGTGAGACGCACGACGCGTTCGTGGTGCAGAAGGGCGACGAGACGGTCGGCGTCGTGCTGCTGCGCGAGCACGGAGAGACCGCCGAGGTGCTCCTCGACTACGTCACCCCGAGGTACCGCGACCTCTCCCCCGGCGAGTTCGTCTGGCGCCGCAGCGGGCTGCTCGCCGAGCGCGGCATCCGCCGGGTCGTGACCCCACCGGGGATGGTGGGCGCCTACTACGGCCGCCTCGGGTTCCGCCGAGAGGGCGAGTCGTACGTCCTGGAGCTCTGAGGACGGCTACGGCTCAGGCCGACGTCGCCGCGACCCAGCGGTCGAGCGCAGCTGCGGCGTCGCCCGAGTCGATCGCCTCCGCCGCCCGCGCCATGCCGGCCGCGAGGGCAGGTTGTACGTCCTCGTCCGGCGAGCCGTGCACGGCGAGAGCGGCGCCGGCGTTGAGGACGACCGCGTCGCGGACGGGACCCGCCTCCCCGGCCAGCAGGCGGTGCACGACATCGGCGTTGTGGGTCGCGTCGCCGCCGCGCAGGTCCTCCGCGGTGGCCCCGGGGATGCCGTACGCGGCCGGATCGACCGAGAGCTGCGTGACCTCGCCGTCGTGGACACGCCACAGGGTCGAGGTGGACGTGGTCGTCAGCTCGTCGAGCCCGTCGTCGCCCCGGAAGACCCAGGCGTCCACGCCGCGCCGGGCCAGGACGCCGGCCATCACCGGCGCCATGCGCGGGTCGGCGCACCCGATGGCTTGCGCCTGGGGGCGCGCGGGGTTGGTGAGCGGGCCCAGGATGTTGAACGTCGTGGCGATGCCGAGCTCGCGCCGCGGCACGGCGGCATGGCGCATCGCGGGGTGGAAGGCGGCCGAGAAGCAGAACGTGATGCCGGCTTCCTGCGCCACCTCCGCGACCCGAGCCGGTGCGAGGTCGAGCCGGATGCCGAGAGCCTCGAGCACGTCGGCTGATCCGGACTGCGACGACGCCGAGCGGTTGCCGTGCTTGACGACCCGCGCCCCGGCACCTGCTGCGACGATCGCCGACATCGTGGAGATGTTGACCGACATCGACCGGTCCCCGCCGGTGCCGACGACGTCGAGCAGCCGCCCGGGCACCGAGATCGGGTTGGCGGCCGCGAGCATGGCCTCGGCGATGCCGGAGACCTCCTCGACCGTCTCGCCCTTGGCGCGCAGCGCGACGACGAACCCGGCCAGCTGGACGGGGGTGGCCGCCCCGGCGAACACCTCGCCCATCGCCCATCGCGCCTGCTCCGCCGTCAGGTCGCGACCGGCGACCAGCGTGGAGAGGACGTCGGGCCAGGTCTGGGACATGGGCTCAGGCTAGTGGGGCCCGGACACGCCGCCCCGACGGTGTCAGGACGTGGCGGGCACGGACGGTCGCAGCAGGGCGATGACCGACTCGGCGAGCTGGATCGGGTCGATCGGGTGCGGCACGGCGGCCTCGGCGCGCGACCACGTCGCGAGCCAGGCGTCCTGCGGCCGGCCGGTCAGCACGATGACCGGCGGGCACTGGTAGATCTCGTCCTTGAGCTGCTTGGCGATGCCCATGCCGCCGGCGGGGACCGCCTCGCCGTCGAGGATGGCCAGCGCGATGTCGCCCCGGTCCATGTTCTGCAGGACGACCGGCTCGGTGGCCACCTCGACGTACTCCAGCTCCGGCAGGTCGGGGTGCGGGCGGCGGCCCAGCGCCAGGATCACCTGCTGGCGCGTGTTCACGTCGTCGCTGTAGACGAGGACCTTGATTCGGCGATCGGCGGGGGCAGCGTGGGTCACGCCAGCATGGTAGCCGTGCCCGCAGGGGCGCAGAGCCCGGGCTCGCGTGGTGGCTCAGCGCGGGGTCGTACGCCGCTCGGCGAGGTCCAGGCGCCGGTCCTCGCGAGCGGCCTCCTTCATCGACGAGCGCACCCACTGGATGAAGAGCACGGCGAAGAACAGCACGCCGATCAGGTCCCCGCTCGCCCAGAGGATCCCGCCGGCGAGGTGCTGGTCGTCCAGGACCGGCGGCAGCCAGGCGCCCATCGGCCCCTCGCGCAGCGCGAGGTAGTGCTCGCCGCCGATCAGGGTGGTCTGGCCCATGATCGTCACGCCGAGGAAGGCGTGGAAGGGCAGCGTCATCAGCGTCAGCAGGACGCGGAACGGGTGGGACACACGTCCGGGGACCGGGTCGATGCCCATCAACGGCCAGAAGAACAGCGTGCCGACCAGCACGAGGTGGACGTGCATGACCTCGTGGACGTACGCCGAGGCCAGGCTGGCGTCGTACCACGGGCTGAAGTACAGCGCCCACGGCGAGGCGACGTAGAGCGCGAAGGCCAGCGGCGGGAACGCCAGGACCTTGGCCACGGGCGAGTGCAGCACCGCGAGCAGCCAACGACGCGGCGCGGCGGGCAGCGTGCGCAGCGCCAGGGTCACGGGGGCGCCGAGCGCCAGCGCCAGCGGGACGACCATGGACAGCAGCATGTGCTGGACCATGTGCACGCTCAGCAGCGTGGTGTCGTAGCGCCCCAGGCCGGACATGGTGGCGAAGAAGAACGAGCCCATCCCCAGCGCGACGAACGCCAACGTGCGTCCGAGCGGCCAGTGGTCCCCGCGGCGGCGCAGGACCCCCACGCCGAGGGCGTACAGACCCACCGCCCAGACCGTGACGACGAAGGGGATGGGGTCCAGTCCCCACTCGGTGAAGACCCGTCCGAGCGTGAATCTCGGGAGGGTCTCGACGTCGGCGGACAGGGGGATCAGCACCCTGTGAACTTTATGACGCCACAACAGAGGGGGTCGGGGTGGGTTCCTCCTGCCCGAACAGCCATAATGACGGGTGTGGCGACAGCAACAGCGATTCCGGCATCCCGGCTGCACGGGCACCACGACCGACCGAGCATGGTCAGCGTGGGCACGATCATCTGGCTCTCCAGCGAGCTGATGTTCTTCGCGGCGCTGTTCGCCTCCTACTTCACCATCCGGGCGGTCAGCCCCGAGCTGTGGGCGCAGGAGACGGCGAAGCTCAACGTCCCGTTCTCGACCGCCAACACCGCGATCCTGGTGGCGTCCTCGTTCACCTGCCAGTGGGGCGTGTTCGCCGCCGAGCGCGGCCAGGTGGGCCGCACCGGCGCGCTGCTCAACTTCACCAAGTGGGGACTGCGCGAGTGGTTCATCCTCACCTACGTCATGGGCGCGATCTTCATCGGCGGCCAGGCGCTCGAGTACGCCGAGCTCATCCACCACGGCGTGACGATCCCGAGCTCGTCCTACGGCTCGATGTTCTACCTGACCACCGGCTTCCACGGCATCCACGTGGCGGGCGGCCTGATCGCCTTCCTGTTCGTCCTGGGCCGCACCTACCTGGCCAGGCGCTTCACCCATGAGCAAGCCGTGACCGCGATCGTCGTGTCCTACTACTGGCACTTCGTCGACGTGGTCTGGATCGGCCTGTTCTTCACGATCTACGTCATCAAGTAAGCACCGACCCGCAACCGGCAAGGACTTATCGTGCGTCTGCTCAACCGAACCGCTGGTCGCCTCTCCCGACACCGTCGGGGACCGCTCGCGGGTCTCGTCGTGCTGCTCCTGGGGCTGCTGATCAGTGGCTCCCTCTACACCGCTCTGGCTCCCGCGCAGGCTGACACGCAGGCGAGCGAGACCGAGCAGGTGGCTCACGGCAAGAAGCTGTTCCTCGCCAGCTGCGCGTTCTGCCACGGCAAGAACGGCGAGGGCATCCCGACCGTGCGCGACGGCTACCAGATCGGCCCGCCGCTGGCCGGCGTCGGTGCCGCCGCCGTCGACTTCCAGGTCGGCACGGGCCGCATGCCCCTGACGCAGCCTGGCCAGCAGGCGCCGCGCAAGCCCGTGGTGTTCAGCCAGGAGGAGATCGACGCCCTCGCGGCCTACGTCGCCTCCCTCGGCCCCGGCCCGGCGATCCCCGACGAGTCCGACTACTCCATCGAGGGACTCTCCGAAGAGGAGCGCCAGGAGGCGATCTCGCGCGGTGGCCAGATCTTCCTGACCAACTGCACCGCCTGCCACAACTTCAACGGTGCCGGCGGCGCGATGCCCCGCGGCGGCTACGCCCCGAACCTCCACGACGTGGAGGGCAAGCACATCTACGAGGCGCTGCTCACCGGCCCGCAGCAGATGCCCAACTTCAGCAACGGCAACCTCACCCCCGAGGAGAAGCGCGACGTGATCGCCTACCTCGGCAGCATCCGCGAGACCCCCGAGTACGCCGGATTCACGCTGGGCGGCCTCGGGCCGGTGTCCGAGGGCCTGTTCGCGTGGGTGGTCGGCATCGGCGGTCTGGTGGTGGGCTCGGTCTGGATCGCCTCGCACACGACCCGCAGCAAGAAGAGCAAGGTGAACGCGTGAGCAACGACGAGAACGGCCGCGGGGTCAACGCCTCCGACGGCACCCCCGAGCCCTACGGCGACACCGGTCGGTCCTCCTCCGACACGTACGCCACCTCGCCCGTGCCGGTGGACAACGAGACCGTGGCCGAGCCGATCCCCGACCCCGGCCTGGGCGAGCACACGTGGCGCCCGACGGACGTCGACCCGAAGGCCGAGAAGCGCGCCGAGCGACAGATCGCCGCGATGTTCATCGCCGCGATGGTCAGCGCCGTCCTCTTCGTCGTCGCCTACTTCACGCTGGAGATCGGTGACAACTGGGACACCTTCGCCGGGCTGGGCGCCTCCACCGTCGCCCTCGGCGTGACCCTGGGCACCTCGCTGCTGCTCATCGGCATCGGCATCATCCACCTCGCGCGCAAGCTCATGGCCGACGCGGAGATGGTCGAGATGCGTCACCCGGCGGCCTCGCCGCCGGAGGACCGCGAGGCGACCGTCGCCGCCATCAACGCGGGCGTCGAGGAGTCGGGCATCGGGCGCCGTCCGCTCGTGCGCAACACGATGCTCGGCGCGGTCGGCTTCCTCGGCCTGCCCGGCATCGTCGTCCTGCGCGACCTGGCACCGGGCGACGCCCTCGACATCGACCGGCTCGCCCACACCATCTGGGAGCCCGGCATGCGCCTGGTGCGCGACGTCGTCGGCACCCCGATCCTCGCCAGCGAGATCGAGATGGGCGACCTGATCAACGCCGCACCGGAGGCGATGTTCCCCACCGAGGAGAACGGCTACCCCGAGCTGCACGGCGCCGAGGAGCAGGTCGAGAAGGCCAAGGGCGCCATCATCATCGTGCGGATGAACCCCGACGACATCACCCCGGCCGAGGGCCGGGAGAAGTGGACCGTCGACGGCATCATCTGCTACTCGAAGATCTGCACCCACGTGGGCTGCCCGATCTCCCTCTACGAGCGCACCACGCACCACGTGCTGTGCCCGTGCCACCAGTCGACCTTCGACCTCGCGGACTCCGCCAAGGTCGTGTTCGGTCCGGCTGCCCGACCCCTCCCCCAGCTGCCGTTGTCGGTGGACGAAGAGGGATACCTCGTCGCGCAGAGCGACTTCAACGAGCCCATCGGGGCCAGCTACTGGGAGCGTGCGAAGCATGAGCAGCGACTCAAGGCTTGACACCAGCAAGGTCGCGACGACGAACGGCACCACCGCCGCGACCGCATCGAAGCCGGGACGTGCCGGCTCGCTGGCCACCTGGGCCGACGACCGCCTCGGCCTCGCCACGGCGATGAAGAAGAACCTCCGCAAGGTCTTCCCGGACCACTGGTCGTTCATGCTCGGCGAGATCGCCCTGTGGAGCTTCGTCGTGCTGCTCCTCACCGGTGTCTTCCTGACCCTGTGGTTCAACCCGTCGATGGGTCACATCACCTACGAGGGCTCCTACGACCAGCTCCGCGGCGTCGGCATGTCGGAGTCCATGGCCTCCACGCTCCACATCTCCTTCGACGTGCGCGGCGGCCTGCTGATGCGTCAGATGCACCACTGGGCGGCGATGATCTTCATCGCCTCGATGATGGTGCACCTGCTGCGCGTGTACTTCACGGGCGCGCACCGCAAGCCGCGCGAGCTCAACTGGGTCATCGGCTGCCTCCTGCTCCTGCTGGGCACCCTGGAGGGCTTCACCGGCTACTCGCTGCCCGACGACCTGCTCTCCGGCACCGGCGTCCGCGCGGCGGACGGGTTCCTCAAGGCCACGCCGGTGGTCGGGACGTACATGTCGTTCCTGCTCTTCGGCGGCGAGTTCCCCGGCGAGGCGGTCATCCCGCGCCTCTACATCATCCACGTGCTGCTGATCCCGGGCATCCTGCTCGCGCTGATCGCAGCCCACATGCTGCTGCTCGTCTACCACAAGCACACGCAGTGGCCCGGGCCCGGCCGCACTGAGCAGAACGTCGTCGGATTCCCGATGCTGCCGGTGTACGCCGCGAAGGCCGGTGGGTTCTTCTTCATGGTCTTCGGTGTCATCGCCATCATGGGCGGGCTGATGTCGATCAACCCGGTGTGGAAGTTCGGTCCCTACGACCCGACCAAGGTGACGGCCGGGTCCCAGCCCGACTGGTACATGGGCTGGCCCGACGGGCTGCTGCGCATCATCCCGAGCAACTGGGAGTCGGTGATCTTCGGCTACACCATCTCGTGGAACGTGATGATCCCGATCCTCATCGTGCCGCCGCTGATGCTCGTCCTGCTCATGCTCCTGCCCTTCATCGAGGGCTGGATCACCGGCGACAATCGCGACCACCACCTCCTGCAGCGCCCGCGCAACGCTCCGACGCGCACCGGCGTCATGGTGGCCCTGATGACGTTCTACGGCCTGGCCTGGGCCGCGGGCGGCAACGACATCATCGCGATCAAGCTGGACCTGAGCATCAACCAGATCACCTACTTCATGCGGGTGGCGATCTTCCTGGGGCCGCTGGTGGCCTTCTGGATCACCCGCCGCTGGTGCATCTCCCTGCAGCGTCACGACAACGAGAAGCTGCTCCACGGCTACGAGACGGGCATCATCACCCGCTCGCCCGAGGGCCAGTACGCCGAGCGCCACCTCCCCATCGCGGAGAAGGCGGCGTACACGCTCACCGCGCGCGACCGCGACGAGGTGCTCTCCGTCGAGGCCGGTGCCGACTCGGCCGGCGTGCCCGCGCCCGGATCCCGCGCGCAGCGACTGCGGGCGCGGCTCTCGGAGTGGATGCACGGCCACAACGTGCAGAAGCCCACCGCGGCGGAGCTCGAGGCGGCGCACCACCACGCCGAGCACCAGGCTGAGCTCCAGTCGGGTCTCGACCACCCGGTCGACGGTCACGACTTCGACGACCACCGCCTGCGCGACGCCGACGAGGTGCCGCTGCGCGAGCACTGATCGCACGCAGCACGAGGGCCCGCCGGGGATGCTCCCGGCGGGCCCTCGTCGTTTCTCCAAGCGGTGAGCCAGCCACATCACGACGGCCGGGAATGTGGCTCACGCCCGCCCGCCCGCGCCAGCGGTGGCCCAGCCACATCGAGAGCGCCAGGAATGTGGCTCACGCACCGCCCGGCCGAGCCTCGGGGCAGGACGGCGGCGGAGGCGAGGCGGGCGCGCTCAGTCGCCCTTGACGTTGACCAGCTGGCGCAGCACGTGGCGGACCTCCACGAGGTCGGCGGCGTCGGCCATGACCCGGTCGATGTCCTTGTACGCCGCCGGAATCTCGTCGATGAACGCGTCGGTGTCGCGGTACTCGATCCCCGCCATCGCCGTACGCAGGTCGTCGGCGGTGAAGGTCTTGCGTGCCCGCGTCCGCGAGTACTCCCGGCCCGCGCCGTGCGGCGCCGACCTCAGCGATGCCTCGTCGCCCTTGCCGACGACGACGTACGACGCCGTGCCCATCGACCCGGGGATCAGTCCCGGCCGGCCCGCCTCGGCGTTGATGGCGCCCTTGCGGGAGAGCCAGACGTCGCGCCCGTAGTGGTGCTCGGGCTCAGTGTAATTGTGGTGGCAGTTGATCTCCTCCAACCGCTCCACGTCGCCGCCGACCCACTCGCCGAACTCGCGCACCACGCGGTCCATCATCTCCTCGCGGTTGAGCAGGGCGTAGGTCTGCGCCCACCGCATCTCGCGGATGTAGGCGTCGAACTCCGCAGTGCCCTCGGTGAGGTAGGCCAGGTCGCGGTCGGGCAGGTCCTCACCCGCACACGCCTCGCGCGCCACGGCGATGTGCTTCTGGGCGATCTTGTTGCCGACGCCCCGGGAGCCGGAGTGCAGGAACAACCACACTCCCCCGGTCTCGTCCGCGGTGACCTCGATGAAGTGGTTGCCGGACCCGAGGGTGCCGAGCTGGAGGTCCCAGCGCCGGGCGTACGTGGCGGGGTCGAAGCCCGCCTCGGCGGCCAGGGCGCGCAGCCGCTCGAGGCGCCGCTCGGTGTGCTCGCGGCTCACCGTGGTGTTGGCCGCGCCGGCGTTGAGCGGGATCGCCCGCTCGATCGCCTGCCGGACCGGCTTGCGGTCCTCGGGCAGGTCGCCGGTGCGGTACCGAGTGCGCACGGCGATCATGCCGCAGCCGATGTCGACACCCACGGCCGCGGGGATGATCGCGCCGAGCGTCGGGATCACCGAGCCGACAGTCGCGCCGAGTCCGAGGTGCGCGTCGGGCATCAGTGCGACGTGCGGGTGGATGAAGGGCATCTGCGCCGTCTTCTCCGCCTGTGCGCGCGTGCTCTCCTCGAGGATGGACGCCCAGCTCAGGAGCGTCGGGGTGAGCTTCTCCATCGTCCTCTCCCGTTCGTGTCCGACCGACCTGGTGGCCAGCCTGCTCCGGGGACCCTAGGCGCGCGCAAACCGCTTGCACCGCCCATTTCCGGCGTGCCAGGGCTCAGGTGAGGGCGGAGCCCTTCTTCCACTGCGCGAGGGGGAGGTTCCAGTCGCCGTAGCCGTTGTCGAGGGTCATCCGCCGATCCGAGCCGGTGACCTCGACGACGTCCCCGCGGCTGGTGCGCTCGTAGAGCCACTGGGCGTCGGCGAGGCTCATCCCGACGCAGCCGTGCGAGACGTTGGCGCTGCCCTGGGAGCCGGCGGACCACGGCGCAGCGTGCAGGAACTCCCCGGAGTACGTCACCCGCAGGGCGTACTCGACGTTCGAGAGGTCGTAGAACTCCGGGTCGCTCTCGTCGACCCCGATCGTCGCTGCGCTCATCCGCTTGCTGCGGAACTTCTCCAGGATCACCTTGGTGCCCGAGCGCGTCTCCCAGCCGGCCTTGCCCGCGCTGATCGGCATCGTCCGGGCCAGGTCCCCGTTGATGAAGGTGCGCATGGTGTGGGTGCGGACGTCGACCTTGCTGACGACCGAGTCCCCGACGTGGAAGTCGATGCGGCGCGACTCCTGGCCGTAGATCCCGCGACCCGCGGGCAGGCTGTTGATGTCGAGGTCGACGGAGACGTCGGTCCCGGCCTGCCAGTAGGTGGCCGGTCGCCAGTGCGCCTCGCGGTCGCTCAGCCAGTACCAGGATCCGGGCTGCGCCGGGCGGCTGGTCACGCGCATGTGCTCCTCGAACAGCGCCCGGTCGGTGACGGGCAGGTCGAACGTGACGGCGACGGGCATACCCACACCGACCGTCTCGCCGTCGAGGGGCGCGACGGCGGCGAACGTCTGCTCCTCGAGCGTCAGCTCGACGGTGCGGAAGCTGCGGGTGCGCTGCACGGTCTCGCCGTCAGAACGTGTGGCCGAGGCGGTGATCCGGTAGTCGGTGCCCGGCTCCAGCAGCGCGGAGGAGGTCCACGTGCCGTCGACCACGTTGCCGGGCACCTCGCCGACAGCGGAGCTGACCCGTACGTCGCCCAACGTGCCGCCACTCGTGCTCACCGTGAGAGGCCGCCCGACAGGCACGGCCTGCGGGTCGCGGAAGCTGGTCGTCAGCTGCACGGCCTCGGGGCGGGCTGTCTCCGACGCGCCCGAGGCGCCAGGTCCGGCGTCGGAGTCGCCGGGCCCCGAGGCCGTGGAGCAGCCGGCCAGCCCGCCGGACAGCGTGAGCAGCGCGGCCGCGACCGCCGTACGACGGCGCGCGGAGCGCACAGGACCGAGCGCGCGACGGCGCATGCGACGAACCCCCAGGAGCTGAACAGAAGAGCCCGTCCAGCGTACGTGCTGGACGGGCTCTCCCGAAGTCGGCGGACGCCTCAGTGGGCGTGCTCGCCGCGGTAGTACTCGAAGATGAAGCCGCACGTGACGACCGCGCCGACGGTGAAGCCGATCACCACCAGCCACCACTGCGCCATCGCGGTGCCGAAGACGATCACGCCCAGGGCGGACGCGCACCACAGCGGCCACCACGAGTAGGGCGGGAAGAAGCCGAGCTCGCCGGCACCGTCCGCGATGTCACCCTCCTTGCGGTCCTCGGGCCGCGGGTCCATCCGGGCGGCGTGGAAGCCGAGGTAGAGGGTCACCATGCCGAACAGCAGCGCGGTCATGACGAGCGCTGAGGTGCCGGTCGGGTCCTCGGTGAGGAACCAGTAGGCCGGCGACACGATGGCCACGAAGATGGCCGTGATGCCGAAGACCCAGGACTCTGCCTTCATCGGTTGTCTCCCTCGTTGTCCTCGATGCGGTCGCGCAGCAGCTCCTCGCGGCCGGCCACCTCGGGCGCGTCGGCGACGTCGCCGTCACGCTCGGCGTCGTTCTCGCCCAGCTCGAGCAGCGCCACCTCGGGGTGGTGCAGGTCGAAGGCCGGGGACTCCGAGCGGATGCGCGGCAGGCTGACGAAGTTGTGGCGCGGCGGCGGGCAACTCGTCGCCCACTCCAGCGAGCGGCCCCAGCCCCACGGGTCGTCCACGACGACCTTCGGCGCCCGTGCGGAGACGTAGACGTTGTAGAGGAACGGCAGCGTGGAGGCGGCGAGCAGGAACGAGCCCACGGTGGAGATCTGGTTGAGCGTGGTGAACCCGTCCTCGGGCAGGTAGTCGGCGTAGCGCCGCGGCATCCCCTCGACGCCGAGCCAGTGCTGGACGAGGAAGGTCGTGTGGAAGCCGACGAACAGGATCCAGAAGTGCACCTTGCCCAGGCGCTCGTCGAGCAGCCGCCCGGTCATCTTGGGCCACCAGAAGTAGAACCCGGCGAACATCGCGAACACCACGGTGCCGAACACGACGTAGTGGAAGTGCGCGACGACGAAGTAGGAGTCGGACACGTGGAAGTCCAGCGGCGGGCTGGCCAGGATGATGCCGGTCAGGCCACCGAAGAGGAACGTCACGAGGAAGCCGATCGACCACAGCATGGGGGTGTCAAACGAGATCGACCCGCCCCACATCGTGCCGATCCAGTTGAAGAACTTCACCCCGGTCGGCACGGCGATGAGGAACGTCATGCCGGAGAAGAACGGCAGGTCGACCGCACCGGTGACGAACATGTGGTGGGCCCACACGGCCACCGACAGCATCGCGATGCCGAGGGTCGCCGCGACCAGGCCGACGTAGCCGAAGATCGGCTTGCGGCTGAAGACCGGGAGGATCTCGGAGACGATGCCGAAGAACGGCAGGGCGATGATGTAGACCTCGGGGTGACCGAAGAACCAGAACAGGTGCTGCCACAGGATCGGCCCGCCGTGCGAGGGGTCGAACACGTGGGCGCCGAGCAGTCGGTCGGCCTCCAGCGAGAGCAGTGCGCCCGCCAGGATCGGGAACACCATGATCACGAGCATGCTGGTGATCAGCGTGTTCCACACGAAGATCGGCATCCGGAACATGGTCATGCCCGGGGCGCGCATGCAGATGATCGTGGTGATGAAGTTGACGCCACCCAGGATCGAGCCGAGACCGGCCATCCACAGGCCCATGATCCACAGGTCGCCGCCGACGCCGGGACTGCGGACGGCGTCCGAGAGCGGCGTGTAGGCGAACCAGCCGAAGTCTGCGGCGCCGTCGCGGGTCAGGAAGCCCGAGGCGGCGATGAGACCACCGAACAGGAACAGCCAGTAGCTGAACATGTTGAGCCGCGGGAACGCCACGTCGGGCGCACCGATCTGCAGCGGCATGATGATGTTGGCGAAGCCGAAGAACAGCGGGGTCGCGAACAGCAGCAGCATGATCGTGCCGTGCATGGTGAACAGCTGGTTGTAGAGCTGCTCGTGCACGATCTGCTGGCCGGGGTAGGCCAGCTCGGAGCGGATCAGCATCGCCATCAGGCCGGCGATGAGGAACCAGGCGAACGAGGTGCCGAGGTAGAGCTTGCCGATGAGCTTGTGGTCGGTGGTGGTGAGCAGCCGGACGACCTGCTCTCCCAGTGCCTTGCGCTGCGGTGCGGCAGCGGATGCGGCGGTCACTCCTGGCTCCCTTCCTGGTTGTCGTCTTCGCCCAGACCAGCCTGGGTCTCGACGTTGGCCCCGCCGGTGATCGGCTGCTCGCTGGTCTGGCCGGCCTCGGCCAGCTCGGCCAGGTAGGCCTCGTAGTCGGCCTGGCTCACGACCTCGACCTGGAAGAGCATGCGCGAGTGGTAGACCCCGCACAGCTCGTAGCACTTGCCGGCGTAGGTCCCGATGACGGTCGGGGTGACCTGCAGCTGGTTGACGCGACCGGGGATGACGTCCATGCGCGTCAGGAACGACGGCACGCCGAAGTTGTGGATGACGTCGGGCGAGCGCAGGTTGAACTGGATCCGCTGGTCGACGGGAAGCACGAGCGTGGGGATCTCGCTGGCGTCGCCGACGGTGTAGACGTACTCGTCGTAGGCGTAGTCGCCGTCACGAGCGGTCGCGTCGGTGTTCTGCTCGCCGATGCCGTGGTTGAACGTCCACGACCACTGCTGGCCCGTCACCTCGATCGTGAGGTCGGGCTCGGGCTCGATCTCGGTCATCACGTCCTGGACGCGGACGGTGTGGAAGAAGAACACCACGCACATCAGGACCGGAGCGATCGTGTAGAAGACCTCGAGGGGCAGGTTGTAGCGCGTCTGCCGCGGCACCTCGTCGTCGTTGCGACGGCGGAACTTCACCACGACGTAGAAGATCAGGCCCCAGACGATGAGGCCGGTGATCATCGCCGCGACCCATGCCCACTTCCACAGCTCGTAGGTGTAGGGACCCTGGGCGCTCGCGCGGTCGGGCATGGCGAGGTTCTTGATCTGGTGCGTGTCGGCCTCGGAACACCCGGCCAGCACCAGCATCGTCACGCCGAGCAGCGCGACCTTCACCGCACGCCGGGCAGGCACGCCTGAAAGCTTGGGGACTTGCAGACCCACTGACGAGCCTCTCTCTCGGTACTTCTCGGTGTGCCAAGGGTATCCCCAACGGGCCCGGCCGTGCGGGGCAGGGTCCGGTGTCGCGGATCTGCCCGGCCGCCGCGAGGCGGTCCGCGGCGTACGTGGCATAGGTTGCCGCTGTGACCGGTCGCGGCGACCTCGACAGCGCCTCCTCGGCGCCCCTGCACCCGGCGGCGCGCGAGGTCCTGCTGGCCGCCGTGGACCGCGGGTACGCCGACCCCCGCCGGCTGCACCGCGCCGGCCGCGAGGCGCGGCTGCTCCTGGACAACGCCCGCGAGGCGACGGCCGACGCGCTGGGCGTGCGACCGGACGAGGTCACCTTCACCCCGAGCGGCACGCACGCCGTGCACCTGGGGCTGCTGGGGCTGGTCCGCGGCTCGCGTCGCGGCGACGTGGTCGTCCACTCGGCCGTCGAGCACTCGGCCGTCCGGCACGCCGTGGCCTGGGGCGCCCGCGCCGCAGAGGTGTCCTGCGACCGCCACGGCCGGGTCGACGTAGACGCTCTGGCGCAGGCGGCGCTGGCCCCGGAGGTCGGCGTCGTGGCGCTGCAGACGGCCAACCACGAGGTCGCGACCGTGCAGCCGGTGGACGAGCTCGAGCTGCCCGACGGCGTCCCCCTCTTCACCGACGCCTGCGCCTCGATGGGCCGGCTCCCGCTGCCGGGCGGCTGGGCGGCGGCGGCGGGCTCGGCGCACAAGTGGGGCGGTCCGGCCGGTGTGGGGCTCCTGCTGGTGCGCAAGCGGGCCAGGTGGCGCAACCCGTTCCCGGGTGACGACCGCGTCGACGAGCGCTCGACCGGCTTCGAGAACGTCCCGGCGGTCCTCGCGGCCGCCGCCTCGCTGCAGGCCGTCGTCGCCGAGCGTGCCGAGGCCGGCACCCGCCAGCACGAGCTCGTCGACGTCGTACGCCGCCGGGTGGCGGCCGAGGTGCCGGACGTCGAGGTGGTCGGCGACCCCGAGCGACGGCTCCCCCACCTCGCGACCTTCTCGTTCCTCTACGTCGACGGCGAGGCGCTGGTCACCGAGCTCGACCGGCGCGGCTTCGGGATCGCCAGCGGCTCGGCCTGCACGGCGTCCACGCTCACCCCGAGCCACGTCCTGGAGGCGATGGGCGTGCTCACGCACGGCAACGTCCGCCTCTCGCTGCAGCGCGACACGACGCGCGCCGACGTGGACGCCTTCTGCGACGTCCTGCCCGCCCTGGTGGCCGAGCTGCGGGCCCGGGTGGGGATGTGAGCGAGCAGCCCGGCCGACCGGGTCCGCGCGGGGAGCCGGTCGCCCTCGAGCTGGACTGTCGCGAGGTGCCCTGCCCGATGCCCGTCATCGAGCTGGCCCGGCACCTCGGCGACGTCGAGGTGGGCGAGCTGCTCGCGGTGGTCGCCCGCGACCCGGCGGCCGCGGTCGACGTGCCGGCGTGGTGCCGGATGAAGGATCAGGAGTTCGTCGGCGCGGACACCGCGGGGGACGGAGCCCCCCGCTACGTCGTGCGCCGCCTCGGCTGAGGCGGGCGGAGCGGCAGCGGCAGGGGCAGGGGCAGGGGCAGGGGCGTCAGGGGCGGATCGTCTCGAGGTGCGGCTCGAAGTCGGCCACCGCCTCGTCGCCGTACGTCGCCGCACAGCGCGCGAGGAACGCCCGCCGCGAGATCTCGTACTCCTGCGTGCCGACCTGCTCGACCACGTAGACCGCGAGCAGGCACCCCAGCTGTGCGGCGCGCTCGTGACCCAGACCCCAGCTCAGCGCCGCGAGGAAGCCGGCGCGGAAGGCGTCGCCGACACCGGTCGGCTCGACCTTCTCGATCTCGGGCACCGCGCCGACGACGATCGACTCCTCGCCCTCGCGGTCGATGCGCACGCCGGCCGGACCGAGCGTCACGACCCACGTGCCGACCCGGGACAGGACCTCCTCGCGGCTCCAGCCGGTCTTCTGGGTGATCAGGCTGGCCTCGTACTCGTTGGAGAAGAGGATCGCCGCGCCGTCGATCAGCTGGCGGATGAGGTCCCCGTCGCCGAAGGCGAGCTGCTGCGAGGGGTCGGCGACGAACCGGTAGCCGCGCTGGCGGCACTCGTCGGTGTGGCGCAGCATGCCCTGCGGGTCGTCCGGGCCGACCAGGACGTAGTCGGGGGCGCCCACGCGGTCGACGATCGGCTTGAGCTCGATGTCGCGCGCCTCGCTCATCGCGCCGGCGTAGAAGCTGGCGATCTGCGCCATCGAGGAGTCGTTGGTGCACACGAACCGGGCGGTGTGGCGGGTCTCGGAGACGTGCACCGAGTCGCAGTCGACGTTGTGCCGCTCGAGCCACGAGCGGTACTCGGCGAAGTCCTCGCCCACGGCGCCGACCAGCACCGGGCGCAGCCCCAGGTTGCCGAGGCCGAAGCAGATGTTGGCGGCGCAACCGCCGCGGCGTACCTCGAGGTCCTCGACCAGGAAGGACACCGAGAGCTTGTCGAGCTGGTCCACGACCAGGCTGTCGGCGAACCGGCCCGGGAAGGACATCAGGTGGTCGGTCGCGATGGATCCGGCAACGAGGAGGGACACGACGCGGAACACTACCTCCCGGTACACCTCGGGATACCACGCAGTAGCCCCTAGCCTCGGACCCATGACGACGTCGCGACACCCCTCGCACCTGGTCCACGACGAGCTCGGGACGCCGGCCGAGCTGGCGGCCGACTGCCGCGCGACCGGCCGCAACCTGGGTCTCGCCTCGCCGCTCGAGCGCGCCGCGCAGGCCGCCGTGGCGGCTGCGCCCAGCATCCGGTTCGAGGACTACCCCGCCGAGGTCGGCAAGCGGGAGATCCGGGTCTCCGAGGCCGCCGCGCGGCTGGCCGGGGCGCTCCACCTGCACCTGGACTGAGCCGACCGGACGGACGGGTCCCCCGGACACGACGAAGGCCCCCGCCGCTCGGCGGGGGCCTTCGTCGTGCGTCCCGGTCGAGACCGGGCGCCTCAGCTCAGTGGAAGCTGTCGCCGCAGGCGCAGGACCCGGTGGCGTTGGGGTTGTCGATGGTGAAGCCCTGCTTCTCGATGGTGTCGACGAAGTCGATCTCGGCACCGTTGAGGTAGGGGACGCTCATCCGGTCCACCACGACGGTCACGCCGTCGAAATCGGTGGTGACGTCGCCGTCGAGCGTGCGCTCGTCGAAGAAGAGCTGGTAGCGCAGGCCCGAGCAGCCACCCGGCTGCACGGAGATGCGCAGGGCCAGGTCGTCGCGACCCTCCTGCTCCAGGAGGCTCCTCACCTTGCCGGCGGCGACAGCGGACAGGTTGATCTGGTCGGTACGGCGCTCAGTGGTCTCGACCTGCTCGGTCATGTCATCACTCCAGGAAGTCTCGGGGTACTGCTTGCGTCAATGGTCGCACACCGCGGGTTATTCCCCACGGGTCGTCGTGCGGTCAGCGCGACCACGTCCGCGCGACCCGTGCCGCGAGGTCGGCGAGCGCCCCGGCGGGGTCGCCGAGCGCGCGCTCCTCCCCCACCAGCTCGACGAGCGAGTAGGCGGACTCGATGCCGAGGGCCCGCATCTCGCGGGAGCCGACCAGGACCTGCCCCGCCAGTGCGATGCAGGGCCGCAGCGCGTCCGCGGCGATGCCGGCGACGCCGTAGGGGACCTTCCCGGCCCGGCTGGAGAAGTCGAAGGCGCCCTCGCCGGTCACGACGAGGTCGGCCTGCCGGGCACGTGCGGACAGCTCGACCGCCTCGGCGACCAGCCCGATGCCGGGCTGCCGCGAGGCGCCGAGCGCGAGGAGGGCGTACCCGATCCCGCCGGCGGCGCCCGCCCCCTTCTCCAGCGACGTACGTCGGTCGGTGGCGCTCGCGAAACCCTCCAGCCACCCGTCGACCTCGGCGATCCGGTCCTCCGCGATGCCCTTCTCCGGCCCGAACGTCTTGGTGGCCCCGAAGAGCCCGGTGAGCGGGATGTCCACGTCGCTCGCCGCGACCAGCGCCACCCCCGCGAGCCGCTCGCGCGCCGGCGCCGGGTCCACCACCGTGACGGACGCGAGACCCGCCGCGCCGGCGTCCAGTGGCCCGTCGCTCCGCGCGCCGAGCGCCGCCAGGACGCCCGCGCCCCCGTCGTTGGTGCCGCTGCCGCCCAGACCCACGACGACCGTCCTGGCGCCCCCGTCGACCGCCGCCAGGACGAGCTCGCCGACGCCGCGGCTCGACGCGGTCTCGGGGTCGCCGTCCACCAGGTGGGCGCCGGCGGCCTGAGCGCTCTCGACGTACGCCGTCTCCCCGACGTGCAGCACCACGGCCGGGGTCGGCGTCCCGTGCGGTCCGGCGACCGTGACCGCGGCGAGGTCGCCACCGAGCGCGGCGTGCAGCACGTCGACGAAGCCGGAGCCCCCGTCGGCCATCGGCGCGAGGTCGAGCTCGTCGTGCGGCGCCTGGCGCCGCCAGCCCTCAGCGACGGCCTGCGCGGCCTCGACGGCGGTGAGGGTCCCCGCGAACTTGTCGGGGGCGATGAGCACGCGCATGGCGCCATCCTCGCAGCGGCCGCGTCCGGCATGCTTGGCGGCATGAGCCTTGACCCCGTCGTCGCCGAGGTCACCGTGCCGGTGACCCCCACCGAGGCGTTCGTGGGCTTCACCGCCCAGATGGGCGAGTGGTGGGACCCGCTGCTGACCCCGGACCCCGCCACGTTCACCGGCATCGCCATCGACCCCCACGGCGACGTCGCGATGGTGCACGGTGACGAGCAGTACGTCTGGGGGCGGGTCACCGAGTGGGACCCGATCGGCCGCTACTCGCAGGAGTTCTGGCTCGGTCACGCCGAGGAGTCGCCGACCACCCTCGTGGTCACGTTCACCGAGGGACCCGACGGCACGGAGGTCCGCCTCGAGCACAGCGGCTGGACCCCGGGCAGCGAGGAGGTCCGCGCGAGGTACACCGACTGGGCCAGGCTGCTCGAGCGCTACGCCGCGCACGTCTCGTGACCGCGCCGGTCGTCCGCCCGATGCGCGAGGAGGACGTCGAGGACCTCGCCGAGCTCACCGCCACGAGCTACTTCGAGGTCGACGCCCGCACCTACCAGCGCGCCTGGCCGGATCCCGTACGACGACCCGCCGGCCGCAACGCGCACTGGATCCGGCGCACGAAGCGAGCGTTGGTCACCGATCCGGGCGGCTGCTGGGTCGCGGAGGCCGACGGCGAGGTCGTCGGCGGAGCGGTGTCGCGCGTGCGCGAGCTCATGTGGATCCTGGCCTCCTTCGCCGTGCGGCCGGACCTCCAGGGGCGCGGGATCGGCGCCCAGCTGATGGCGGCGGCGATGCAGCACGGCCGCGGGTGCCTGCGCGGCATGTTCTCCGCCAGCGCCGACCCCGGCGCCGTACGCCGCTACCGGCTCGCGGGCTTCGACCTGCACCCGCAGATGCTGCTCACCGGCGTCGTCGACCGCAGCGCGATCCCGGTCGTGGACCGCGTCCGGGAGGGCACCGCCGCCGACCTGGAGCTGATGGACTCGGTGGACCGGCGCACCCGCGGCGCGGCGCACCTGGGCGACCACGAGCTCCTCCTCGAGCAGTTCCGGCTCGTCGTGACCGACCACTCCACGGGCTCGGGCTACGCCTACGTCGAGGCGGACGGGGCTCCCGTCCTGCTGGCTGCGACCAACCGCCGCACCGCGGCCAGGCTGATGTGGGAGGCGCTGGCCTCCTCGCAGCCGGGGGCGGAGATCTCGGTGCACCACATCACGGCCGCCAACGCGTGGGCGCTCGACGTGGGCCTCGCCGCGCGGATGGCGATCCACCAGAGCGGCTACCTGTGCGTGCGCCGGATGAAGCCGCCGGCGCCCTACCTGCACCACGGCAGCCTGCTCTGAGAACGCCTCAGCCGCCCGACCCCGGCTCCAGCCGGGACCCGGCCGGGACCTCGCCCTCCACCCGCGAGTCGCGCCCGACCAGCACGAGGTCGTCGTCCTCGGCCCGCTTCCGCGAGGACGCGGCCCCGACGCTCGCCTTGGCCAGCACCTCGCAGCGCTCGTCCAGCACGCTGGTGCGCACCACGGCGCCGGCTCGGATCACGCAGTCCTCCATCACGACGCTGTCGTGCACCTCGGCGCCCTTCTCGACGACGACCCCGGGCCCCAGCACGCTGCCCACGACCAGGCCCGACACGTCCGCGCCCGGCGACAGCAGGGAGTCGCGGCACTCGCCCGCGGCGCGCACCCGCGCCGCCGGGCGGTCCGGCCAGTGCGAGATCACCGGCAGGTCGCGGTGGTCGAACACGTCGACGTCGCCGCGCAGCAGGTCGCGGTGGGACTGCAGGTAGAGGCTGGGCTGGCCCACGTCGCGCCAGTAGCCGGTGAGCGGCTCGGCCACGACCCGTCCACTCTCGACCAGTCGCGGGAGCAGGTGCTCGCCGAAGTCGCCGATGCCGCTGTCGCCGTCGTCCTGGTCACCGGCCAGCTCGCGCCGCAGGTCGTGCAAAGCGGAGAGCAGTGCCTCGGTGTCGTAGACGAAGATCTCGGTGGCGACCGTGCCCGCCGAGGGTCGGTCGGGCTTGTGCTCGACGCCGGTGACCGTGCCGTCGTCCCCCGCGAGCACGACGACGTTGTCGGAGGCATCCCGCTTGCCGACCTCGCTGGTCAGGACGGTCGCCACCCGCCCCGCGGCCACGTGCTCGTCCACCACCGGCGCCAGGTCCATGTTGAAGACGTGGTCGGCGCTGCACACGACGAGCGTCCGCGCACCGAACGACTCCAGGTCGGCCGACATCCGCAGCAGCAGGTCGCCGTTGCCGTGCGCGAACCCGCTCTCGGTGGCCGGCCCGGTGCCGGTCTGCGGCACGATGCGACGGAAGCCGCCGCGGTTGCGGTCCAGGCTCCACGGACGACCGCCGGACAGGTACTCGTCGATGGAGGTGACCTGGTACTCCAAGGACACCCAGACGTCGGAGAGCTCGGCATGCACCAGGGCGGACAGAGCGAAGTCGATCAGCCGGTGGACACCGCCGTAGGGCAGTGCCGGTTTGGCCCGCTCCCTGGTCAGCACGTCCATCCGGGACCCCTGGCCGCCCGCCTGCACCAGGGCCAGCACCTCACCGCGTCGTGGCATGTCCTCAGCCTGCCACCGGCGCGGGAACGTCGGGGACCCCTCTTAGGATGACCCCCATGAGCATCGTCGACCTGCCGCTCCTGCCCCTCGGCAAGGGCCGCGACCTCGACGCCGAGCGCGGCGTCGAGTGCCCCGGGGACCTGCCGGCAGCGTCCGACCCGAGTCTGGTGGCCCGTGCCCGGGCCGCGAAGGAGGCGCTCGGCGAGCGGGTCTTCGTGCTCGGTCACCACTACCAGCGCGACGAGGTCATCCAGTTCGCCGACGTCACCGGTGACTCGTTCAAGCTCGCCCGCGACGCCGCGGCCCGCCCGGACGCCGAGTTCATCGTCTTCTGCGGGGTGCACTTCATGGCCGAGTCGGCCGACATCCTCACCTCGCCGGCGCAGCAGGTCGTGCTGCCCGACCTCGCCGCCGGCTGCTCCATGGCCGACATGGCCCGGCTCGCGCAGGTCGAGGACGCGTGGGACGCGCTGGCCGAGGCCGGGATCCAGGACAGCGTCGTGCCCGTGACGTACATGAACTCCAGCGCCGACATCAAGGCGTTCTGCGGGCGCAACGGAGGCGTGGTGTGCACCTCCTCCAACGCCGACGTCGCCCTCGAGTGGGCCTTCGCCCAGAAGGCCGACGGGGGTGAGGACGCCAAGGTCCTGTTCCTTCCCGACCAGCACCTGGGTCGCAACACCGCGGTGCTGCAGATGGGCATCGCCCTCGACGAGTGCGTCGTGTGGGACCCGCGCCTGCCCAGCGGCGGGCTGAGCCGCGAGGAGCTGCAGCGGGCCCGGATGATCCTGTGGCGCGGTCACTGCTCGGTGCACGGCCGCTTCACCGAGGACGTCGTCGACGAGCTGCGCGCCCGCCACCCGGGCATCAACGTCCTCGTCCACCCGGAGTGCCGCCACGAGGTCGTCCTCAAGGCCGACCTGGTGGGCTCCACCGAGTTCATCATCAAGACGATCGAGGCCGCCGAGCCGGGCACGACCTGGGCGATCGGCACCGAGCTCAACCTCGTCAAGCGACTGGCCGACGCCCACCCCGACAAGACCATCGTGTTCCTCGACCGCAACGTCTGCTACTGCTCGACGATGAACCGCATCGACCTCCCGCACCTGGTCTGGGCGCTGGAGAGCCTCGTCGCGGGCACCGTCGTCAACCGCGTCACCGTCGACCCCGAGACCGAGGCCGACGCCCTCGTGGCGCTGCAGCGGATGCTCGACCTGCCGGGCAAGTCCCATCGCGACTGAGCGGGCCCGCCGGTGACCCCGACGCGCAGGATCAGCGACGCCGAGCGACGCCGCCGGATCGCCGTACGCCACGCGCTGGCGCCGTCCCACCGGCTGGACGGAGTCGCGGCGGCCACCCGGGCGATGACCGTGCTGCACGCCACGGAGGCGGCCACCGTCCACCTCGCGGTCGCCGCGCGGGCCGAGGCCGTCACCCCCGCCGACGTCGACGCCGCGCTCTACGACGACCGGTGCGTGGTCAAGCAGCTGGCGATGCGGCGGACCCTCTTCGTCTTCCCGCGCGAGCTGCTCCCGGCCGCGTGGGGCAGCGCCTCGGCTCGCGTCGCGGCAACGGAGCGCACGCGCATCGCCAAGGCGATCGCCGGCGCCGGCATCGCCGACGACGGTGCGGCCTGGCTCGACGCGGCCCGCACGGCGACGCTCGCCCGACTCGCCGCCGGGCCCGCCTCCACCGCGGAGCTCCGTGCAGAGCTGCCCGAGCTCGCCGGCACCGTCGGGGGCACCACCGACAAGCCGTGGGACCGACCGGTCCCCGTGGCCCCGTGGGTGCTCACCGTCCTCGGCCTGGAGGGCGCCGCCGTCCGAGGCCGCAACGCAGGCCACTGGCGGCTGAACAAGCCCACGTGGTGCCGCACCGAGGACTGGCTCGACGACGTCCCCGAGCCGCTGGACGAGGCGGTCGGCTACGCCGAGCTCGTCCGCCGCTGGCTGGCGACGTTCGGCCCCGGCACCGCCGCCGACCTGCAGTGGTGGCTCGGGTCGACCAAGACCGCGGTCCGCCGCGCCCTGGCCGACGTCGGCGCCGTCGAGGTGGCGCTCGACGACGGCACCGCGGGCTGGGTGCTGGCCGACGACGTCGAGGACGTCGGGCCGGTCGAACCGTGGGCGGCCCTGCTGCCCACCCTGGACCCGACGGTGATGGGATGGAGGGTGCGTGCCTTCTACCTCGACCCCGCCCACGTGCCGTTCCTCTTCGACACCAACGGCAACGCCGGCACCACGGCGTGGTGGGACGGGCGGGTGGTCGGCTGCTGGGTGCAGGACGACCGCGGTGTCGTGCGCCTCTCCCTGCTCGAGGACGTCGGTCCCGTCGGCCGTGCTGCGCTCGAGGTCGAGGCCGAGCGGCTCACCGCGTGGCTCGACGGCACGGTGATCGGCAACGTGTACGCCTCGCTGCAGATGAAGCGGGCGCGGCTGCCCTGACGCAGCTTCCGCGGCAGCCGGCTCAGTCCTCGACCGCGGGCAGCTCGAACCAGAACACGGAGCCGCCGCCCTCGCGCGCGTGCACCCCCATCGTGCCGCCGTGCGCCTCGACGACGCGACGGCACGTCGCCAGTCCGATGCCGCTGCCCTCCACCGACTTGTCGAGCCGAGCGAGGGGCGCGAAGACCCTCTCGCGCTTCTCGTCGGGGATCCCACGTCCCCGGTCGCGCACCTCGATCCTGTTGATCCCGTCGAGCGTACGGGAGTCCACCTCGATCTGCGGCGGCTCGCCGTCGGCGGTGAACTTGGCGGCGTTGTCGACGAGGTTCATCAGCACCGACCGCAGCTGGACCGCGTCGCCGCGTGCCAGCGGGAGCTCGCCCACCACCACGTGCTCGCGCGGGACGCGTGCGCTCAGGTCGTCGAGCGCGGACGACAGCTCCGCTGCGAGGTCGACGACGTCGTCGCCGGGAGGCTCGCCCTGCGAGGCGAACTCCAGCAGGTTGTTGATCATGGCGTTCATCCGGTCCACCCCGCGCCGGGCGCGCGCCACGATGTCGGCCAGGTCGGGCTCGGTCACGTCGAGCTCGAGCGACTCCAGCGACAGCGAGACCGACGTCAACGGGTTCTTCAGGTCGTGGCTGACCTGTCCGGCGAAGTGGACGAGCCGCTCGTTGGACGTGCTCAGGCGTTCGTTGGTCTCGCTCAGCCGCCGTGAGGCCAGTTCGAGCTCGAGCACGTCGACAACCCGGTCGGCGAGCAGCGCGAGTCCCCTCGCGGCATCGGGCGTGACCTCGTGCGTCCGGTCGTCGAAGACGCACAACGTGCCGATGACCACGCCGGACGGCGTGCGCAGCGGGTGGGAGGCGTAGTACTTCACCCGGGCGTGCCGGCCGTCGGTCCACGGGCTGTCGATGTAGCGCTCGTCCTGGCTGGCGTCCTCGAGGAGCACCGGCTCCCCCGACTCCACGACCCGGCGGCACATCGAGTCCCGCCGTGGTGTGGGCGCGCCGACGAACCCCGTCGTGGCGACCGGGTGCTGCGTCTCGCGCGTCAGCAGGTTGATGGCCGCGTACGGCACCCCGGCGACCTGCGCTGCGAGGTCGGCCAGGGCGTCCAGCTCGCGACGCGGCGGTCCGTCGATCACGTCGTAGGCCGCCATGGCGCGCTCGCGCCGGCGCCACCGCGCGGTCTCGTCGCTCACAGCCCGGGAGCCTTCCAGACGGCGAGCCA
The DNA here is from genome assembly GCF_017916425.1 of Nocardioides sp. SYSU D00065. Classification (GTDB taxonomy): domain Bacteria; phylum Actinomycetota; class Actinomycetes; order Propionibacteriales; family Nocardioidaceae; genus Nocardioides. Next base: position 402,296 of record NZ_JAFMSX010000001.1, read on the forward strand.
GCGCTGCAGGTCCGGCTCCATCGGCAGCTCGGCGCCCAGCAGGTCGCGCACGGACAGCTCGAGCAGCGTGTCTCGCGACTGCTCGCCGGTGGGCGCGAACGGGTAGAAGGTGCCCTGCTTGTAGAGGTACGTCAGCCCGAACCGCTGGCCGGACGCGTTCGCGAAGGGGACCACGGAGCAGAGCAGGCCGCTGTCGAAGCCGTTCAGCTCCAAGGTGGTGTTCACCGCGTGCAGGTCGGTGCACAGGCCGGCTACGTCGGCCTTGTCGCCGGACACGACGAGCCACGTGAACCCGAAGTCGTCCTCGGTCACCCTCACCTCGGGCGCCTCGGCATCGTCACGCACCAGGGCCACCACGTCCTGCTGGGTCTGGGCGAACGCCGCGCCGGTGGCCGCCCGGTAGCACACCGACCCGGTCCCGGTGGGCTCGAAGCCGAGGGCCGTCTGCAGCGTGACGGCGGCGCTCGGCACGAGGAAGAGTGCGTCGAGGTCGTTCGCCTTGGGCCGCGTACGCCCGCGCAGCGCCTCCCAGAGTCCCATCGCCGCCTCCTCAGCCGGTCGGCCGGCTGAGCTCGGCCTGGATGCGGGCGAGCTGCTCGAGCCGCTGCTGCAGCGGCGGGTGGGTGGCCAGGAGACCGCCGAGGCCGCCGCCGCTCAGCGCCGGCACGATGCAGAGCGCGCTCGCGGCGTTGGCGGCGCGCAGGTCGCGCTCGGGGATCGCGGCGCCCGCACCGCTGATCTTCTGCAGGGCGCTGGCCAGCGAGGCGGGCTTGAACGTGAGGTAGGCGCCGGCACGGTCGGCGCTCAGCTCGCGGTAGCGCGAGAGGAGCCGGAGCAGCAGGAAGCTGACGGCGTACACGACGAGGCTGACCACGATGGCGACCAGCACGGCCGGCAGCGCGCCGTTGTTGTTGCGCGAGCGGCCCATCGCGCCGAACTGGGCGAAGCGCATCAGCAGGCCGGCGGCGATCCCGGCGGACGAGGCGACCGTCATGACCAGCACGTCGCGGTGCGCGACGTGGCTCAGCTCGTGGGCCAGCACGGCCTCCAGCTCCTCGGCGTCGAGGACGTGCAGGATGCCGGTCGTCACGCAGACCACGGACCGGTCCGGCGAGCGGCCCGTCGCGAAGGCGTTGGGCACGGCCATGTCCGCGATGCCCACCCGCGGCTTGGGCATGTCGGCGAGCGCGCAGAGGCGGTCGATCATGCCGTGGAGCTCGGGCGCCTCCTCGGGCGTGACCTCCCGGGCCCGCATGGCGCGCATCGCCACCTTGTCGGAGCTCCACCACTGCCAGAACGCGATGCCGATGGCGATGACCGCGACGATCGGCGCGGCCTCCGCCCCCACGAAGCTGATCACCGCCACGACGAGGGCCACGAAGAGCGCCCCGAGCAGGAACATCGTCAGGGTCATCCGGGCGGTGAGCCCGCTGTCCTTGATGAAGCGCGTCTGGGCCATCGAGGTCCGGTCAGCCCGGGATCAGGCCGTCGTCGCCCAGGAGCTCGCGCACCTCGTCGATCGTCGCGTCCGGCGGCGGCAGGATGAGGTCGGACTCGTCGAGGGAGTCGAGCTCGTGGTGCGTGCCGCTGGAGCGCACGGCGGACAGCAGCCCGTGCAGCGAGGTGCGGAACATCTCCTCGTCGCCGGACTCGATGGCCTGCTCGATCTGGTTGTCGAGCCCGTTGAGGGCGTCGAGCGCGTGGTCGTCGAGGTCGTACTGACCCTCGCCCAGGATCCGTACGATCATGCCCGGCCGCCCTCGGTGGACTCGCCCTCGGCGCGCACGGTCTCGGGCTCCGCGGCCAGGATGTCGCCGCCGCCGTCCGCGGCCTCGATGGCCTGGGGGGCGCTCGAGGCCTTGAGGCGGGCCAGCTCGGCCTCGACGTCCGAGCCGGAGCTGAGGGCGTCGAGCTCGCGGGCGATGTCGTCGCCGGCGTTGAGCTGCGAGGCGTCGTCGAGCGCGCCGGAGGCGATCAGTTCGTCGATGGCCTGGCCGCGGGCCTGCATCTGCGCGGTCTTGTCCTCGGCGCGCTGGATCGCGAGGCCGACGTCGCCCATCTCCTCGCCGATGCCCGACATCGCCTCGCCGATGCGCGTCTGCGCCTCGGCCGCGGTGTAGGTGGCCTTGATCGTCTCCTTGCGGGTGCGGAAGGCCTCGACCTTGGCCTGGAGCCGCTGCTGCGCCAGGACGAGCTTCTCCTCCTCGCCCTGCAGCGTCGCCTGCTGCTCCTTGAGCGCCGTGATCTGCGACGTGAGCCCGGACTTGCGGGTCAGCGCCTCCCGCGCCAGGTCCTCGCGACCCGCGCCGATCGCCTTCTCCGCCTGACCCTGGAGCTTGGCGGCCTGCTGCTCGAGCTGGTTGACCTGGAGCTCGACCCGCTTGCGGCTGGTCGCGACGTCGGCGACGCCTCGCCGCACCTTGGAGAGGAGCTCGAGCTGGCGCTGGTAGCTGTAGTCGAGGGTCTCGCGGGGGTCCTCCGCCTTGTCCAACGCCGTGTTGGCCTTGGAACGGAAGATCAGGCTGATGCGCTTCATGAGGCTCATCGGGGTGGGAACCCTCTCGTGGTGATGGCGGTCGTGACGAGGTCGTCTGTCTCACCCTAGAACCAAAGCCAAGCCGGTGGTAAGCCATCCCGGACGCGGGTCGACGTAGCCCCGCGGCGATAGGCTGCTGCCAGCATCCGACCCACCTGAAGGCAGCACGCGTGTTCCGTCGCACCCACCCCGAGCCCGAGACGCCCACGACCATCGACAAGGTGGGTGGCAAGGGACGTCCCACGCCCACGCGCAAGGAGGCCGAGGCGGCGGCCCGCGAACGCGCCAAGGTGCCGCGGACCCGCAAGGAGCAGATGGCCGCGCAGCGCGCCGCCCGCGGCGACAGCTCGCGACGGATGCGCGAGGCGATGAAGACCGGCGACGACCGCTACTTGCCGAGCCGCGACCGCGGCCCGGTGCGCCGGTTCATCCGCGACTTCGTGGACTCCCGGTTCTCCTTCATCGAGCTGATGGTCCCGCTGCTCGTCCTGTCGATGGTGCTCGGCTCCATCGGCGGCGACGACATGATGCGGCTCGGCAACACCGTGCTGTTCACGACGCTCCTGGTGATCGTCGTCGACATCGTGATGCTCCGCTTCCGCCTGCGCCGCGAGCTCGCCCGGCGCTTCCCTGGGGAGTCCACCAAGGGAGCGGTCCTCTACGCCGCCATGCGCTCGCTGCAGATGAAGTTCCTCCGCCTGCCCAAGGCCCAGGTCAAGATCGGCGAGAAGCTTCCCGAGAACTACCGATGAGCCATTCCCACTCGTCCCAGTCGGCCCCGGGCGGCGCTGCGGGGGGAGGGCCGGGCGCGGACGTGTCCGTCCGCGTGGCGTGGGCCGACGACGCCGCGGCGATCGCCGCGGTGCAGGTGCGGGCGTGGCCCGAGCTGTACGCCGGCCTCCTGCCCGCCGAGGTGATCCCGACCGACGTGGACGCCGTCGCCGCGCAGTGGCGCCAGCTGCTCGCCCGCCCGACCGACGCCCGCAACCGGGTGCTGGTCGCGCTCGAGCGCAACCGGGTCGTCGGCTTCGCACTCACGTCGCCGGCCTCGGACCCCGACTGCGATCCGGTCGCCGACGGCGAGCTGGCCGAGGTGACCCTCGATCCTGCCGAGCGCGGGAGGGGACACGGCTCGCGCCTGCTGCAGGCGGCGGTCGACACGCTGGCCGCCGACCGGTTCCGACGCGCGGTGACGTGGGTCAACGCCGGCGACGACGCGTTGCGGGCCTTCCTCACCGACGCCGGCTGGGCACCGGACACCGCGCACCGCGAGCTCGACCTCGACGGCACCGGCACGACGACGGTCAAGCAGGTGCGCCTCCACACCGCCATCGCCTGACGGCGCCTGACAGCGCCCGACGACCTCCGGGTCCTCCGCCGTCGCGGCTCCTTGCTTTTCGTGTGACGCGCGTCACCATGGAGGCCTGGCTATCCCGCCAGCCCGGCACGGGGGTTCGAGATGCTCGGTCCGCTTCCTACTCTGCACAGGTTCGCGCTCGTCATCGCGGCGCTCCTCGTCTGCGTCGGCGCGGGCCTGTGGCTGAGCGTCGTGCCCGACGTACCGCTCAACCTCCGCGTCGGCCTGGTGGCCGGCGTGGCGGTGGGCGCGACGGCCGCCTTCGTGCTCGTCCACGACTTCCACCGCCGCGAGTCCGCTCGCAGCCGGTCCCGTCGCCGAGCGACGTAGGCGTCCTCCTCGACAGCACCATGGCCTAGCCTGCACGCGTGAGCGATGCCGCCCTGTCCCCTGGCGAACGCTCCGGCATCGTCCGCGACAGCCTCGCCGTGGGCGTGGCGACCGGCGCGTACGGCATCGGGTTCGGGGCCGTCTCGGTCGCGTCGGGGCTCAGCGTCGCCCAGACCTGCGTGCTCTCGCTGCTGATGTTCACCGGGGCCAGTCAGTTCGCGCTCGCCGGCGTGGTCGCCGCGGGCGGTGCGCCGATGTCGGGAGCGGCCACCGCGCTGCTGCTGGGGACCCGCAACACCCTCTACGGGCTGCGGATGGCTCCCCTGCTGCAGTGGCGGGGCTGGCGCCGCTTCGCCGCGGCCCACGTCCTCATCGACGAGTCCACCGCCATGGCGGTCAACCGTGACTCCACCGCGGGCGCCCGCCTCGGGTTCGCGACGACCGGGATCGCGGTCTTCGTGCTCTGGAACCTCGCCACCGCGGTCGGTGCCGTGGCGGGCGAGGCCGTCGGCGATCCGCGGACCTTCGGGCTGGACGCCGCCGTCGGCGCGGCGTTCCTCGCCCTGCTGTGGCCGCGGCTGGAGGCCCGCCGCAACGTCGTCGTGGCGGTGGCGGCCGCTGCGGTCGCGCTGGCGATGGTGCCGGTCTCGGCGCCCGGTGTGCCGGTGCTCGCCGCCGGCGGGGTGGCGCTCCTGGTCGGGGTGCTGGCCGGGCGGCGCCGTGCGGCGCCGGCCGGGCGGACCGCGGATGCGGACGGAGGCCACCGCTGATGTGGACCGCCGTGTTGCTGGCCTGCGTCGGCTGCTACGCCCTCAAGCTGGCCGGGCTGTCCCTGCCCGAGCGGGTCCTGAGCCACCCGACGGTCGAGCGGGTGGCGGACCTGATCCCCGTCGCGCTCCTCGCCGCGCTGGTGGCCGTGCAGGTGTTCTCCTCCGGCACCGCCCTGGCCCTCGACGCGCGCGTCCTGGGAGTCGCCTTCGCCGTCGTGGCGCTGCTGCTGCGGATGCCGTTTCTGGTCGTGGTGGTGGGGGCTGCGCTCGTCGCGGGCCTGGCCCGCCTGGTCTGAGGCCGCAGCCGCACCTCAGTCGAGGTCGAGGAAGGACTCGAGGCCGACCGTGAGCCCGGGCCGGCCTCCGATGCCCCGCACCCCGACCAGGACGCCCGGGGTGAAGGAGACGCGGTCCAGCGAGTCGTGCCGCACGGTGAGGGTCTCCCCCGCCGTACCCATGACCACCTCCTGGTGGGCCACCAGCCCGCGCACCCGCAGGCCGTGCACCCGTACGCCGTCGACGTCGGCTCCGCGGGCTCCCTCGAGCCCGGTCGACGTGGCGTCGGGCATGGGCGGGCTGCCCGCCTCTCGCCGGGCGGCGGCGATCAGCTCCGCGGTACGGCGGGCCGTACCCGAGGGCGCGTCGGCCTTGTCGGGGTGATGCAGCTCGACGACCTCGACGGACTCGAAGAACGGGGCTGCCTGCGCCGCGAAGCGCATCATCAAGATGGCGCCGATCGAGAAGTTCGGGGCGATCAGGATCCCCACGCCCGGGGCGTCGGCGAGCCACCCCCGGAGCCGGTCCAGGCGGGCCTCGTCGAACCCCGTGGTGCCGACGACCGCGTGGATGCCGTGCTCGACGCAGAAGCGCAGGTTGTCCATCACCACGTCGGGGTGGGTGAAGTCCACTGCGACCTGCGCGCCGGCGCGGGCCAGCTCCTCGACGTCGTCGCCCGCGTCGACCGCGGCCACGAGCTCGGTGTCGGGCTCGGCCTCGACGGCTCGGCGTACCTCCGTGCCGACCTTGCCGCGTGCGCCGAGCACGCCGACGCGGATGGGGGTCTCAGCTGTGGTGCTCACCCGTCCAACCTATCGTCGGGACCAGGTCGCGAGTGGCGGTGGCTGACGAGTGAACACGTGTCTGGCAGGCTGTGCGCCATGCCGATCTCGACCATCCCGCCGCGCATCAAGTGGGCCGTCGACCTCATGGACGTCCAGCCGGGCGACCAGGTCCTGGAGATCGGGTGTGGTCCCGGCGCCGGCGCGGAGGCGATCTGCAGCCGGTTGGAGACCGGCAAGCTGTTCGCGATCGACCGCTCGGAGTCGGGCGTGGACCGCACCAAGCGGCGCAACCAGAGGTACGTCGACGCCGGCCGCCTCGTCGTACGCCAGATCGACCTGGCCACCCTGCGGGTGCCGGTCAAGCGGCTGAACAAGGTGTTCGCCTTCAACGTGAACCTGTTCTGGGTCCGGGCCTGCGACGACGAGGTGGCGCTCTTGCACGAACGGCTGGTGCCCGGTGGAGCGGTGTACCTCTTCTACGAGGCCGCGCGTCCCGAGCTGGTGCCCAACATCGTCAAGAAGGCCTCGGAGAACCTCCAGCGCGGCGGGTTCCGGGTCAGCGTCGTGGAGCAGAAGGCTCCGCCGGTGATCGGCCTGATCGGGCGTCGCTGACGGTTCGCTCGGTGTCCGGCCACGATGCCGGGCGCTTGTCGAGGCGCCTCTGGGGCCTGAAACCCTTCGCCCCAGTCGTACCTTGCGCCCGTCATTCATCACGGTATGTCGCTGAGTGGGCACTCCCCTCGCTCAATTCACCTGGGGAAGTGCCCGTTCGACGACATACCGTGATGAAGCACCAGCGGGGTGCGGCTTCACCAAGGTACGTCGCCAAGTGGGCACTCCCCTCGCTCAGTTCACCTGGGGAAGTGCCTGTTCGACGACATACCGTGATGGAGCACCAGCGGGGTGCGGCTTCACCAAGGTACGTCGCCGAGTGGGCTCTCCCCTCGCTCAGTTCACCTGGGGAAGTGCCCGTTCCACGACATACCGTGATGAAGCACCAGCGGCGGTGTGCGGCCAGCGGCGGCCGGAGCCAGGCCGAGCGCTACTTCGTCGGACCGACGACAGCGAGCAGCTCGGGCTGCGTGAACAGGTCGCGGGCGAGGGTCGAGACGTCGTCGAGGGTCACGGCCTCGATCCGGGCGACCACCTCGTCGATGGTCAGCAGCTCGTCGTGCAGCAGCTCCGCCTTGCCGATGCGCGACATCCGGGACGCGGAGTCCTCGAGCCCGAGCACCAGGCCGCCCTTGAGCTGGCCCTTGCCACGCTCGAGCTCCTCGGACGTGATGCCGTCGGCGGCGACCTTGGCGAGCTCGGCGCGGACGGTCTCGAGCACGGCGTCGTACTTGTTGGGCAGGCAGCCCACCGAGACCCCGACGACGCCGGCGTCGGCGTGGTGGGTGGCGAACGAGTACACCGAGTACGCCAGGCCGCGCAGCTCGCGCACCTCCTGGAACAGCCGTGACGACGTGCCGCCGCCGAGTGCGGTGTTGAGCACGCCCAGGGCGTAGCGGCGCGGGTCCGTGCGGGTCAGGCCCTTGACCCCGAGCACCAGGTTGACCTGCTCCTGCGGGCGGACCGTACGCGCCTCGCCGGGGTGGACGCGGCGCGCCTTCTCGGACTGCTCCGACAGCGTGGGCTCGGCCTCGCCGTCGAGGAAGCCGCTGCGGGCGAAGGCCTGCCGGACCTGACCCACGACGGTCGCGTGGTCGATGTTGCCGGCCACCGAGACGACCATGTTGTCCGGCCGGTAGTGGCGACGGTAGAAGCGGTGGATCTGGTCACGGGTCAGGGCGCGGATCGAGTCGTCGGTCCCGGCGATCGGCCGGCCGAGCGGGGTGTCCCCCCACGCCTGGTGGGCGAAGAGGTTGTGGACCACGTCGTCGGGGTCGTCGTCGTGCATGGCGATCTCGTCGAGGATCACGTCGCGCTCGGCCTCGACGTCGGCCTCGGTGAGCGTCGATGCGGTCACCATGTCGCCGAGCACGTCCACGGCCGTGGCCAGGTCCTCGTCGAGGACCCGGGCGTGGAAGACGGTGTACTCCTTGGTGGTGAAGGCGTTGAACTCCCCACCGACCGCGTCGAGCGCGATCGAGATGTCCATCGCCGAGCGCTCCGGGGTGCCCTTGAAGAGCAGGTGCTCGAGGAAGTGGGAGCAGCCGTGCAGGGCCGGCGTCTCGTCGCGCGAGCCGACGTTGACCCACACGCCGATGCTGGCCGAGCGCGTGCCGGCCATCTGCTCGGTGACGACACGCAGGCCGCTGGGCAGGACGGTCCGGCGTACGCGGGAGGTCACCGCACCCTCGGCGTCCTTGACGGTGTGGAGGGTGCGGGTGGTGCCGTTCTTCTGCACGAGGGTCCTTCCGGGGGTGAAGGCGGGGGGAACGCCGCGACCGGCCGGCCAGACGGCCGGCCGGTCGCGGATGGATCGGGTGGAGCGGGTCTCCGAGCGGAGCTCAGGTCACTCCGCCTCGACGGCCTCGGTGTCGGCCGGCTCGGCGTCGCCCTCGGCCTCGTCGACGACGGGGACCAGCGAGAGCTTGCCGCGGTCGTCGATCTCGGCGATGGAGACCTGGACCTTCTGGCCCACGGCCAGCACGTCCTCGACGGCCTCGACGCGCTTGCCGCCGGCCAGCGCGCGCAGCTTGCTGATGTGCAGCAGGCCGTCCTTGCCGGGCATGAGGGAGACGAAGGCACCGAAGTTCGTGGTCTTCACCACGGTGCCGAGGTAGCGCTCGCCGACCTCGGGCATCGTCGGGTTGGCGATCGCGTTGACCGCCGCCTTGGCAGCCTCGGCCGCCTCGCCGTTCGTCGCGCCGATGTAGACCGTGCCGTCGTCCTCGATGGACAGCGTCGCGCCCGTGTCGTCCTGGATCTGGTTGATGACCTTGCCCTTGGGCCCGATCACCTCGCCGATCTTGTCGACGGGCACGCGCACGGTGATGATGCGCGGCGCGTGGATCGACATCTCCTCGGGTGCGTCGATGGCCTCGGCCATCACGTCGAGGATCGCCAGGCGCGCGTCGCGGGCCTGGGTCAGCGCGGAGGCCAGCACCTCGGCGGGGATCCCGTCGAGCTTGGTGTCGAGCTGGAGCGCGGTGACGAACTCCCGGGTGCCGGCGACCTTGAAGTCCATGTCGCCGAAGGCGTCCTCGGCACCGAGGATGTCGGTCAGGGCGACGTACTGCGTCTCGCCGTCGACCTCGCCGGAGATGAGGCCCATCGCGATGCCGGCGACCGACGCCTTGAGCGGAACGCCCGCCTGCAGCAGCGACAGGGTCGAGGCGCAGACCGAGCCCATGGAGGTCGAGCCGTTGGAGCCCATCGCCTCGGAGAGCTGGCGGATCGCGTAGGGGAACTCCTCGCGCGAGGGCAGCACCGGCAGCAGCGCGCGGCGCGCGAGGGCGCCGTGGCCGACCTCGCGGCGCTTGGGCGAGCCCACGCGGCCGGTCTCGCCGGTGGAGAACGGCGGGAAGACGTACTTGTGCATGTAGCGGCGGTGCTTCTCCGGCGACAGCGTGTCGAGCTGCTGCTCCATCTTGAGCATGTCGAGGGTGGTGACGCCCAGGATCTGGGTCTCGCCGCGCTCGAACAGTGCGGAGCCGTGCACCCGCGGGATCACGTCGACCTCGGCGTGCAGCGGGCGGATGTCGGCGAGCCCGCGGCCATCGATGCGGACCTTGTCGCGCAGCACGCGCTGGCGCACCAGCGACTTGGTTAGCGAGCGGAACGCCGCGCCGATCTCCTTCTCGCGGCCCTCGAAGTCGCCGGCGAGCTTCTCGAGCAGCTGCGCCTTGATCTCGTCGACGCGTGCCTCGCGCTCCTGCTTGTCGCCGATGGTCATCGCGGCAGCGGTGTCGTCGGTGGCGGCGGCCTCGACGGCGGCGTAGACGTCGTCCTCGTAGTCGAGGAAGACCGGGAAGTCCTCGACCGGCTTCGCCGCCTCGGCGGCGAGCTGCGACTGCGCCTCGCACAGCTGCTTGATGAACGGCTTGGCGGCGTCGAGGCCACCGGCGACGACCTCCTCGGTCGGCGCCTGGGCGCCCCCCTGCACCAGCGTGATGGTCTGCTCGGTGGCCTCGGCCTCGACCATCATGATCGCGACGTCGCCGGTCTCGGTGACGCGCCCGGCGACGACCATGTCGAAGACGGCGGACTCGAGCTGCTCGTGGGTCGGGAATGCCACCCACTGGCCGTCGATCAGGGCGACGCGCACCCCGCCGACGGGGCCGGAGAACGGCAGGCCGGAGAGCTGGGTGGACATCGACGCGGCGTTGATGGCGAGCACGTCGTAGGGCATGTTGGGGTCGAGCGCCAGGACCGTGATGACGACCTGGACCTCGTTGCGCAGGCCCTTCTTGAACGTCGGGCGCAGCGGGCGGTCGATGAGGCGGCAGGTGAGGATCGCGTCCTCGCCCGGGCGGCCCTCGGAGCGGAAGAACGAGCCGGGGATCTGGCCCACGGCGTACATCCGCTCCTCGACGTCGATCGTCAGCGGGAAGAAGTCGAAGTGGTCCTTGGGCTGCTTGGACGCGGTCGTCGCCGAGAGCAGCATGGTCTCGTCGTCGAGGTACGCCGTGACGGCGCCGGCCGCCTGGCGGGCGAGCAGGCCGGTCTCGAACTTGACCGTGCGCTTGCCGAAGGAGCCGTTGTCGAGGACGGTCTCGACAGCGGAGATGATGGGTTCACTCATGGAAGCAGGATCTGCTTTCTCTTAGCGGAGCGATCCGCGGCGTCCACACACGAAGGATGGCGGTGGAGGCGTCGTGGGCCCCGCGGGGCCGGTCTTCGATCGAGGCCCGCAGCTCCCTGGACGGGGACGGTCTGAAGGCCACTACCGAGGACCGGGCCGGACGTGCGGGTCGCTCCTGGTGGGTGTGTGTTCAGTTGTGGCGTGGTCCGGTACGACACTAGCGCGGCGACCGGACCCGGAAACCGATCGGAGCGGCCTCCCCCGTGGGGAGGCCGCTCCGGTGATCAGCGGCGGAGGCCGAGACGCTCGACGATCGAGCGGTAGCGCTCGATCTCGGTCTTCTGCAGGTAGTTGAGCAGACGACGGCGCTGGCCGACGAGCAGCAGCAGGCCACGACGGCTGTGGTGGTCGTGCTTGTGCGTCTTGAGGTGCTCGGTGAGGTGCGAGATGCGGTGGCTGAGCAGCGCGATCTGGACCTCGGGGGAACCGGTGTCGCCCTCGGTCAGGGCGTACTCCGCGATGATCTTCTTCTTGGTCTCCGCGTCGGTACCAATCGACATGGGGGCTCCTTCGGTTCTCGTTGCGCGGCGCGCCCGGGCCTGTTCACCGGGGCACTCTGGTTCCGCGGCCGTCGTGACGGCACGTCGCCCTGGCGGGCAACCGCAGAAGCATATCGAGGCGCTGGACGAGCGGCCCAATCCGCGCCGCGCACCGAGCCGTGCAGGGTGCCCTCAGACCGCCGGCGGGGGCGGCGGGTCGGACTCCGTGGTGCGCTGGGTCGTGGCCTGGCGGCCCTGGGCGTCCGTGGTGGTGGCGACGGTGCTGTGACGCCGACGAGTGTTCTGCTGGATCAGCGTGAGCACCAGCCACAGCACGCCGGCCAGGACGAGGATCCAGCCGAGGGTCGTGACCTCGAGCGGGCCCACCTCCTGCTGGTTGAACGCGAGAGCCAGGATCAGGCCCACGACGATGAGGCCGATCGGTCCTCCGAAACCCATGACGTGCTCCATTCTGTGGGGTGTCTGGGGGCGCCCGGCGTGCACCGGGCGGCGCAGAGTCTGGCGCGGTCCCGCCACCGCTGTCACCCCCCTCCGGGGTGCCCGGGCGCGGATGCACCCGCACCATCGGTCCCCGCCGGGCGCGGAGCCATGGGGAGCGGTCACCCCCGCGACCACTCCCCATGACGACTGTGGGGCCCGGTCATCGCCTCCGGTCGTCCGCGCCGGCACGCTTCCCGTCGTCGGCGGCCCTGTCCGCCCGTTCGCGCCGGTCGCGGCGGGGCGTCTCCACCGCCTCGGCCGGCGCCGGCACGAGCGGGTGTGTCACCGCCGGGGTGGTCGCCCGGTCGGGGGTCGGGAAGGCCGCGCCGGTCAGGTCGGCGCGCCGCTCGGGCGTACGAGCGCGGCGCTCGCGCTCGGCCAGCGGGAAGACGTTCCACCGGGTGACGTCGCCGAGCACCCACGGCACCGTGCGGCTGGCCTGGTCGAAGCAGTGCACGGCGAGCGGACGTCCGGCCTGGTCGTAGAGCTGCACGCCGGTCAGCGGCCGGCCGCCGGCGTCGTAGGCGGCGATGTTGCACACCTCCTCACCGCGGTTGAGCACGCCGGACGACTGGCTGTAGGTCGCCGCCTCGGCATAGCCGCGGGCGTAGCGGTCCCAGGCGTGGCCGTCGAGCTGGCCGTTGATGATCGGCAGGCTGACGACCGCTCCCAGGTTGAGCGCGACCAGCACGAGGCGAGCGAGCGCTCCGCGCGATCCCGCGGGGCGAGCCCCGGGCCAGGCCCGGCCCAGACCGACGAGGGCGCTGCCCGCGACGCAGACGACCAGCATCGCCAGCCCGAGCCCGGCGTGGACGCCGGGCAGCCAGGTGAGGCCGTAGTCGTCCCAACCCGGCCAGAGGAGGGCGAGGGCGACGGCGGCGGCGTAGGCCCGCAGGACCCACCACGCCGGCTGAAGCGCGGACAGCACCGCCCACAGTGGCGCCAGCCGCGGCCGCGCCATCCCCGTGTCCCACCAGCTGCGGACGTCGTCGAGCCGCTGCGCCAGCGGGACGCCGGAGACCAGGCGCAGCCGGCGGCGAGGGACCGGGTCGAACCCGGCGGCCGAGCGCAGCTCGCGGGCGTAGGACTCCGGGTCGCCGAGCACACCCCCGCCGTGCTCGGCGACCTGGTCACCCAGGTCCGCCTCGAGGCCCTCGGTCAGCTCGAGCCGGTCCTCCTCGGACAGGTCGGCCAACAGGTCGCGGACCCGGGCGACGAAGGCGGCGACGTCGGGGCGGACGGGAAGCTCGGTGGTGTTCATGCGCTCGCTCCCTGCGAGGTCGAGACGGAGGGTCCGTCGAGGAGCCCGTCGAGGACGGAGGAGAAGGCGTGCCAGTCGCGGCGCTGACGCACCAGCTGGTCGCGGCCGATGGGCGTGATGCCGTAGTACTTGCGGTGCGGTCCGCTCTCGGAAGGCACGACGTACGACGTCAGGGCGCCGGCGGCGTACAGCCGCCGCAGCGTCCCGTAGACCGAGGCGTCGCCGACCTCGGTCAGTCCGCCGTCGCGGAGCCGGCGCACGATGTCGTAGCCGTAGCCGTCCTCGCCCTTGACCACGGCGAGCACCGCGAGGTCGAGGACTCCTTTGAGGAGCTGGGTCTGGTCCATGCAGTGCACACTACCTCGCACTCCGTAGTAGTGCGCGATGCGTCGACTTCTCGGCGCGGCGCGGCAGAGGCAGGAGAAGCCCCCACCGATCGGCGGGGGCTTCTCTCGTGGGGTCGAGGTGCGGCGGTCAGACCCTGCCGACCAGGACCGCCAGGACGTCGTCCGGCGTCCGCGCCGACTCGAGGGCCGCAAGGGCGGCGTCGTCGGTGAAGGCGCCCGCCAACGCCTGGAGGACGGTCAGGTGGTCGTCACCGGCACCGGCGATCCCGACCACGAAGCGGGCCGGGCTGCCGTTCCAGTCGATCGGCTGGTCGTAGCGTAGGAACGAGATGGCCGTGCGCCGGATCAGCGACTTCGCCTCGTTGGTGCCGTGCGGGATGGCGAGGCCGTTGCCCATGAACGTCGACACCGAGGCTTCGCGCTCGTGCATCGCGTCGACGTACGACTCGTCGACGGCGCCGCCCGCCACCAGCAACAGGCCGGCCTCCGTGATCGCCTCGTCCCTCGTGCGCGCCTCCCCGCCCAGCACGATGGACTGCGGGCTCAGTACGTCGCTCATCTGCTCATCTCCTCGCAACGGGGGTGCGACCCTGGCGGTCGCCGACGCGGAAGCGTCGTGGCCATCACACCACAGCGCCCCCGGCAGCGGAGATTGCGAACTCCGTCACAACGGGCGCCGGAGCGCCCTACGCTGGGACGTCCGGTCACGGGGGCGGGTCAGCAGCCGCGCCCCACCTCATCGTCGGGCGGAAAGGGCACCCCATGAGCGACGGCACCACGACCCCCAGCAGCACCTTCACCGTCCACGGCGACGGCCGCTGGCACGGCGACGACGGGTCGGCCGGCGAGCTGGCCGGGACGACTCTCTACGTCGTCCGCGCGCTCGCGCAGGTCGACCAGCTGCTCGGGATCGGGCCGCTGGCCGGCTTCACCGCCGCCGGCGGTGCGCGCGAGCTCGAGGCCCGCGTGGGTCATGACGGCGACTTCGGCACCGAGGTGGCGGGCACGCTCGTCGCGACCGGAGCGACGGCCAAGCCCGTGGACGAGCACTCGCTCGCCGCCACGCTGGGCGACGAGCTCGACCACGTGCTGGACCAGGTCACCCAGGTCGAGCTGGTCGCGGGCTGCTTCGTCGTCTCCAGCAACGGCAACCTCCTGGCCGACCGCGTGCCGGGGGTGGCCGAGGACGCGCTGGCCGGCACCGGACGCCGCGTGAAGGTGGCCTACGACGCCTTCGACCGGTTCCTCGGCACCACGGCGCTGGTGACGCGCTTCGAGTGGGCCGACATCGTCGCGGCCCCCGTCGGCAACGGCCTGGCCGTCGTCATCGCCGATCCCAGCGCCGAGCTCGAGGCCATCCTCTCCGCGGTGCAGGTCGGTGGCGGCGTGCTCAGCGGCGTGGACCTCGCCGTGTTCCGCGGCTCCGCGCTGCTGGGCTGACCGGGAGGTCATCGCGCGACGTACCCCGTCCGCGCACGCACGGGACCCGGCTCCCGCTCGCGCGGGGCCGGGTCCGGTGGGTGATGGGGCAGGCGCGGGTGATCGGCCTCAGGACTTGGGGCTGCTGTCCTCGACCATCGCGACGATCTCGTCGTAGCGGGGGCTGCCCATGAAGTTGTCCACGGAGACGTGCACAGCGGACGGGGTCCTCTCACGGGCCCGGTCGGTGAGGTCCTGGTGCGTCACCACGAGGTCGTAGCTGTCGTCCAGGTTGGCGATCGCCTTGTTGGTGACCGTCACCTCGGGGTGCCCGGCGGCCTGGATCTTCTTGCGAAGCACCGAGGCGCCCATCGCCGAGGACCCCATGCCCGCGTCGCAGGCGAACGCGATGTTCTTGATCTCGCGGGTCGCCGTGCCGACCCCACCCGCGCCCCCACCGGTCAGGGCGCTGGAGACCGAGGACTTCTTGCCCTTGTTGGCCTCCATCTGAGCGGTGGCCGCGGCGAGGTCACCCTCGTCGTCGGCCTTGTCGAGCTTGAGCAGGAACGCTGCCACGAGGAAGCTCACCAGAGCCGAGAGCACGACCGACAGGGTCACGCCGACGATGCTGCCCGCGGGCGACTGGAGCCAGACCGCGATGATCGAGCCCGGCGCAGCCGGGGCCTGCAGGCCGGAGTCGAAGACGAGGTTGGTCGCCACACCGGTCATGCCGCCGAGGATCACTGCCGCGATCAGCTTGGGCTTCATCAGCACGTAGGGGAAGTAGATCTCGTGGATGCCGCCGACGAACTGGATCAACGCGGCGCCGGGGGCGGATGCCTTGGCGACACCCTTGCCGAAGACCGCGAAAGCGAGCAGCAGGCCGAGGCCCGGACCGGGGTTGGCCTCGATGAGGAAGAGGATCGACCTGCCGCTCTCGGCCGCCTCGGCGGTGCCGAGCGGGGTGAAGACGCCGTGGTTGATGGCGTTGTTGAGGAAGAGGATCTTGGCCGGCTCGACGAAGATGGAGGCGAGCGGGAGGAGGCTGTTCTCGACGAGGAAGTCGACGACGTCCTCGGCCAGGTTGGAGAAGGCCTGGACGAACGGGCCGGCGACCAGGAACCCGCCGATGGCCAGCACCATGCCCCAGATGCCGGCGGAGAAGTTGTTGACCAGCATCTCGAAGCCGGGCTTGATCTTGCCGTCCCACAGGGCGTCGATCTTCCTCATCGACCAGCCGCCCAGCGGGCCCATGATCATCGCGCCGAGGAACATCGGGACGTCGGCGCCGGCCACAGCTCCCATCGTGGCGATCGCACCGACGACACCGCCGCGGATGTTGTCGTTGTACATCATCCGACCGCCGGTGTAGCCGATGAGCAGCGGCAAGAGGTAGGTGATCATCGGGCCGACGATGCCGACGTGCTCGCCGTCCCAGCCGCCCAGCGCGGACACGAAGCCGTAGGTGTGCTGGCCGGCTTCGGTGCCGGGCTCGTAGCCGAACAGCTTGTCGCCGATGAGGGTGATCCAGCCGGCCTGGATGAACAGGGCGGTGATGAGTCCCCAGGCGATGAACGCGCCGATGTTCGGCAGCACCATGTTGGAGAGGAACGTGCCGAACTTCTGCACGCGGACCCGGGCGCCGGATCTCGCCTCGGGAGTGGATGTCGTGGTCGCCATGCTGAGTTGTCCTCCAGTCGAACGCGGGGTGAGCCCCATCACATGATGCGCTGAATTAAACCTCAAGAACGGGCATGTTGCCAAGCATTCGGGCATCAGATCGTGCCCGAACCTGTGGCTTTACCTGTGCGCGGGCGCTACGGTGACACCACACGCACCGCTTCGCCACCGATTCGAGGAGTTTCGCCATGAAGGCCCTGCGCTTCTTCGCCCCCGAGGACGTACGTCTCGTCGACGTGCCCGAGCCGGACTGCGGTCCTCGCGAGGTCAAGATCAAGGTGCGGAACTGCTCCACCTGCGGCACGGACGTCAAGATCAAGAAGAACGGGCACGTCAACATCACCGGCGAGACCACGATGGGCCACGAGGTGGCCGGCGAGGTCGTCGAGGTCGGCGCCGAGGCGCTGGGCGGCTTCGCCGTCGGCGATCGGGTGCAGTGCATCGCAGCCGTGCCGTGCGGCGAGTGCCACGAGTGCCGCAAGGGCTGGATGGAGGTCTGCCAGAACCAGACCTCGGTCGGCTACCAGTACGACGGCGGGTTCGCCGAGTACATGATCGTGCCCGAGCAGGTGTTGAAGGTCGACGGCCTCAACCGCATCCCCGACAACGTCGGCTTCGACGAGGCCTCCGCTGCGGAGCCGTTCGCGTGCGCCATCAACGCCCAGGAGCAGCTGGGCATCGAGGAGGGCGACTTCACCGTCGTCTTCGGCGCCGGCCCTATCGGTTGCATGCACATCCGCATCGCCCGGGGCGTGCACAAGGTCGGCACCGTCGTGCTGGTCGACATCAACGAGGAGCGTCTCAAGATGTCGGCCGACGCGGTGAAGCCCGACCACGTCATCAACGCCTCCGAGGTCGACGTGGTCGCGAAGGTGCTGGAGCTGACCGGCGGCCGCGGCGCGGACGTGATCATCACCGCCACCCCGGCCAACGTGACGCAGGAGCAGGCCATCGCCATGGCCGCGCGCCAGGGACGGATCTCCTTCTTCGGCGGCCTGCCCAAGAACGACCCCTTCATCAAGGCCGACTCCAACCTCATCCACTACCGCCAGCTGCACGTCCACGGCGCCAACGGCTCCTCCCCCGCCCACAACAAGCGGGCGCTGGAGTACATCTCCTCCGGGCAGGTGCCGGTCAAGGACCTCATCACCCGCCACGTGGCCCTCGACGACGTCATGAGCGTCTTCGACATCGTCGCCAAGGGCGAGGCCATCAAGGTCACCGTCGAGCCCTGAGCTCGGGCGCCCCGGCGTTCCGCGGGGCGCCGGTCAGTGGCCGAGCAGCTCCCGCACGGCTGCGCGCCCGGCCATCGGGTCCGGTGCCCCGAGCGCCGCCTCGGCGGCCGCCTCGCAGGTCTCGAAGGTGACCTTGGCCAGCTGGGCGCCGACCGGCCTGACGGCGCGGGCGGCCATCGACAGCGACGTGATGCCCATGCCGATCAGCGCCGTGGCGAGCAGCGGGTCGGCTGCGGCCTCGCCGCAGACGCCGACCGGCTTGCCCGCCTCGGTGCCGGCGTGCGCGGTGATCGCGATCAGCTGCAGCACGGCCGGTTGCCAGGGGTCGGTGAGGTGCGCGAGGTCGGTGGCCATCCGGTCGGCCGCCATGGCGTACTGGGTGAGGTCGTTGGTGCCGATCGACAAGAAGTCGACGACCTCGAGCATGCGGTGCGCGAGCAGCGCGGCGCTGGGGATCTCGACCATCACCCCGGCCTTGAGGCCGCGGCCCCGCACCGCGGCGGAGAAGTCGGCGGCCTCGGCGACGGTCGCCACCATGGGCGCCATCACCCAGGTCTCGGTGCCGGTGCGCTCGGCGGCGGTGGCGATGGCGTCGAGCTGGCGCTCCATCAGCCCCGGATTGCCGAAGCTCAGCCGCAGGCCGCGCACGCCGAGCGCGGGGTTCTCCTCGCCCTCGTGGGTGGCGAAGGCGATCGGCTTGTCCGAGCCGGCGTCGAGGGTGCGTACGACGACGTGGCGCCCGTCGGAGTAGGGGGCGAGCACGCCGGCGTAGATCTCGGCCTGCTCCTGCACGCTCGGCTCGTCCTTGCGGTCGAGGAAGCACAGCTCGGTGCGGAACAGGCCGACGCCCTGCACGGGCTCGGCGCTCGCGGACTCGGCGGAGGCGCCGTCGGCGACGTTGGCCAGCAGCTTGACGGGCAGGCCGTCCGCCGTGGACGCGGGCCCGCTCCAGGACGCCAGCTCCTCGCGCAGCCGCCGGCTCTCCTCGACCCGCGCACGGGCCTCGCCGGGGTCGGTGCCCAGCTCGATGGTGCCCGCCTCGCCGTCGACCACGACGAAGGTGCCGGACGACAGCTGGGTGACGCCGGCAGCCCCGACGACGCACGGGATCCCGAGCTGGCGGGCAATGATCGCGGTGTGGCTGGTGGCACCGCCACGCTCGGTCACCAACGCCGTGACGAGCCGGGGATCCAGCCCCGAGGTGTCGCTGGGCGCGAGGTCCTCCGCCACGAGGATCGACGGCTCGGTCGGGGTGGGCACTCCCGGCGCCGGCTCCCCGACGAGGTGGGCGACCACCCGGCGCTCGATGTCGCGCAGGTCGGTGACCCGCTCGGCCATCAGGCCGCCCATGTTGGTGAAGATCGTGACGAACTGGTCGACCGCCCCCTGGACCGCCGCGACCGGACCGTGCCCCGCCTGCAGGTTCTTGGCCACGCCGGAGCGCAGGCCCTTGTCGCGAGCCAGACCGGCGCTGGCCGTGAGCACCTCGGCAGCGGCGCCCTGCGCTGCGGCCGCCTTGGCCGAGAACGTGTCGGCGACGGCCGCGACCGCCTCGTCGTACGCCGCCAGCGCCGCGTCCGCGTCGGCGAAGTCGCCCTCGCCGTAGCGGGCGATCGCCTCCGGCGACACCTCGCCGCGGACATGGAGGACGGGGCCTGCGGCGACACCCGGCACGACCGGGGTCCCGCTCAGAGACGTCAACGCCGATGTGGTCATGGACACACCGTAGAACACGCCGCGGTTGACAAGCAACACATTCGGTACTAAAACAACACATACGCAGATCTCCGGAGAGGGGACCCATGTACGCCGAGGAGCGTCAGCAGGCGATGGCCCAGCTGATCAGCCGCCGCGGCCGCCTGTCGGTGGTGCAGCTCGCCGAGAAGTTCGAGGTCACCACCGAGACGGTACGCCGCGACCTGTCGACGCTCGACCGGATGGGGCTGGTCCGTCGGGTGCACGGCGGCGCCGTGCCGGCCGGATCGCTCACGGTCATCGAATCAGGGATCGGCGAGCGCGACCAGTCCAACCCGCAGGCCAAGGAGGCGATCGCCAACGCCGCCGTCGCCCTTCTCCCCCCGCCCGACTCCGTCGTGGTCATCGACGCGGGCACCACGACCGCCCGGTTCGCCGCCGCCCTTCCGCGCGACCACCGCCTCACGGTCGTCACGCACGCCGTGCCGGTCGCGACGCGACTCGCGGGACTCCCCCAGATCGAGCTGCACCTGCTCCCGGGCCGGGTGCGTCCCACCACGCACGCAGCGGTCGGCGCCGAGACCGTCGCCGCGCTGGCCGAGCTGCGCGCCGACGTCGCGTTCATCGCCACCAACGGCCTCACCGTCGGTCACGGACTGACCACGCCCGACAGCGACGAGGCGGCCAGCAAGCGGGCGATGATCGCGTGCGCGCGACGCACGGTGGTGCTCGCCGACTCCTCCAAGCTCGGTCTCGAGACGGCCGTGCGCTTCGCCACCCTCGACAGCCTCGACGTGCTGGTCACCGACAGCGACATCGAGCCCGCGGACCGTCGCGCCCTCGAGTCCGCCGGCATCGAGGTCCTGGTCGCATGATCCTGACCCTGACCCCCAACCCGAGCTTCGACCGGACCGTGGCGCTCGACGGACCGCTCGATCGCGGCCAGGTCCACCGCGTCGTCTCCGTGACGTCGCAGGCCGGCGGCAAGGGCGTCAACATCTCCCGCGCCGCGGTCAGCGCCGACATCCCCAGCATCGCCGTCGTACCTGCCCTCAAGGACGACCCGTTCGTGCTCGAGCTCCTCGGCGCGGGCATCGACTGCCGTCCGGTGCGTCCGGCCGGCAGCGTGCGGGTCAACCTCACCATCACCGAGCCCGACGGCACCACGACCAAGCTCAACTCCCCGGGCGCGGAGGTGGGCGCCGAGGACCTGGAGCGCATGGCCGAGGCGGTGCTGGCGCGCGCCTCCGTGGCCGACTGGACGGTGCTGGCGGGCTCGCTGCCGGCGGGCGCCCCGGCCGAGTTCTACGCCCACCTCGTACGCCGCCTGCGCGCGGTCGGCGGGCACGTCGCGGTGGACACCAGCGAAGGCCCGCTGCAGGCCCTCGTCGACGCCCTGCCGAGCGCGGCGCCCGACCTGATGAAGCCCAACGGGGAGGAGCTGGCCTCCTTCACCGGTGGCGACGCCGACGCGCTCGAGGCCGACCCGGCCGCGACCGCCGTGGCGGCCCGCCAGCTCGTCGAGCGGGGCGTCGGCGCGGTCCTCGCCACGCTCGGTGGCAACGGCGCGGTCCTGGTGACGGCGGAGGGCGCCTGGCACGCCACGCCCCCGCCGACCACCGTCGTCAGCACCGTCGGGGCGGGCGACTCGAGCCTGTTCGGCTACCTTCTGGGCGACATGCGAGGACTTGCGGCTCCCGAGCGCCTGGCGTTGGCTGTGGCCTACGGCAGCGCCGCCGCAGGCCTTCCCGGCACCACCATCCCCCAGCCCTCGCAGCTCCGCACGGAGCTCGTCGGCGTCACCGCCCTCGGAGGCACAGCATGACCGACCTCATCACCACCGACCTCGTGCGCCTGGGCGCCGACTGGGGTGCCGACAAGCACGACGTGATCCGCGCGCTCGCCGGCGTCGTCGACGACGCCGGCCGCGCGACCAGCCGGGACCAGATCGTGCAGGACGCCTTCGCCCGCGAGTCGAACGCCGCGACCGGACTCCCCGGCGGCATCGCCATCCCGCACTGCCGCACGACCGGCGTGTCCGCGCCGACGCTCGCGTTCGCCAGGCTCGACCCGCCGGTCGACTTCGGTGCCGCGGACGGACCGGCGGACCTCGCGTTCCTGATCGCCGCGCCGACCGAGGGCGACGTCGACCACCTGACGATCCTCGGCAAGCTGGCCCGTGCCCTCGTCAAGCGCGCCTTCACCGACGCGCTGCGGTCCGCCGCCTCCGCGCAGGACGTCATCGACGTGGTGACGCACGCGCTCGGCGTGCCCGCTCCCGCGACCACTGCCGCCCCGGCCTCCGGCGCGCCCTCCGGCGCAGCGAACCCCGGCGCCGGCGAGACGACCGACCCGCCGACGCCGGCGTCCTGACCCGGCCGCCCGTGAGCCGACCAGACCCACCGCACGACCCATCCCGAAGGAGAACCATGCCCAGCAAGTCCGTCGTCGTCGGCTCCGCCGTCGGCCTGCACGCCCGCCCCGCCGCGATCATCGCCGAGAAGGCGGGCGAGCTCGGCTCGGACGTCACGATCAACGGTGTCGACGCCAGCTCGTCGCTGATGATCATGACGCTGGGCGCCAGCCACGGCGACACGGTCGAGGTGGCCGGGGACGACCAGGCCGCGGTCGACGAGATCGCGGCGCTCGTCGAGCGCGACCTCGACGCCTGACGGAGTCCGACCTGCGGGTCACCACTCCATCGTGGAGGATCCGAGCCACCTGGCGACACGGATCCTCCACGATGAGGATCGCGGTCGCGGCGGACCTCAGGCCGTACGCCGCAGCGCGCGGTAGGCGGCGCGGACGCTCACCGCTCGCTCCAGCTCCCGCACGATCGAGCTGAAGAACTGCGCGCGGTAGACCTCGTCGGTGACGGCATAGACGGTGAAGTAGAGCCCGCTGAAGGCGGCGAGGAACGTCGAGACCTGGACCAGCTGCCAGTTGGCGCGGTCGAGGGTGCCGATCTGGTCGAGGTCCTCGCCGGTCCACCCGGCCACCACCCCCGCGTCCATCACCAGCAGCCCGAAGACCACGAAGAAGACGAACACGCTGACGCTGAGCAGCACCACCTGCACGAGCTGGGTGATGAGGAGCATCAGCACCAGGTTGGCCTTCTGCAGCCCGCCGACCGCGACGTCCTCGGCCACGTCCGGGTCGTCACCCCGGCCGAAGCCCTCCAGCGGCGTGCCCTCGAGGTGGCGCGAGAGCTGGGCGGCGTCGACCTGCTCGTCGAAGCCCGCCAGCTCCTCGGGCAGACGAGCCAGGAGGAACGCGACGGTGATGGCCAGGAACAGCGCCACCGTCAACCACATGACGCGACCGTCGAGACGTGCCGAGACCTCCCACACCTCGGCGTTGATGAACAAGAAGGTGACGAACAGCAGCAGCAGCGGCAGCGCGCGCGTCACGAGCGGGAACAGCAGGCCCAGGCTGGAGAAGGTGCGGTGCGCCGCCCACCGTGCGATGACCCAGGCACGCAGGGCGAAGAGCGCGTAGAGCCCGATGCTCAGCAGCCCCACGTTGATCCCTGGGACCAACCCGTCGTCCCACTCCAGGTGGTCGGTGAGCGCGAACCCGACGCAGACTGCCACCACGAGCAGCAGGGCCACCAGACCCACCTGCACCAGCCGGCCGCGCGAGAGGCCCCGGTGCACCTCGGTGCGGATGTCGTCGACGAAGTAGGGCAGACCGTGGTCGACGAACCACTGCTCGGCCGCGACGAGCTCCGGGCCGGGGTCAGCCACCCAGGACCTCGCGCGCCCGGCGTACGTCGCCGTGCATCGTCTCGACCAGCGCCTCGATCCCCTCGAACCGGACCATCCCGCGCAGGCGGTCGACGAAGGCGACCTCGACCTCGACGCCGTAGAGCTCGAGGTCGTCGCGATCGAGCACGTACGACTCCACCCGGCGCTCCCGCTCGCCGTCGAACGTCGGGTTGGTGCCCACCGAGATCGCCGCCGGGAACCGCTCGCCGGTGTCGAGCCGGGTGAGCCAGCCGGCGTAGACGCCGTCCGCAGGGGCTGCGTCGACCGGCGGGATGGGCACGTTGGCGGTCGGGTAGCCCAGCTCGCGGCCGCGCTTGTCGCCCTCGACCACCGTGCCGCGGACGGTGAAGGGCCGACCCAGCGCCTCGGCCGCGCCGGCGACGTCGCCGGTGGCGAGGCACTGGCGGACGTAGGTCGAGCTCCACACCTGCGGACCGCCGTCCAGGGCGACCCCGACGGTCTCGAAGTCCCGGGTCGAGCCCGCCTCGACGAGGGTGGCGACGTCGCCGGCCGCCTTGGCGCCGAAGCGGAAGTTGGCGCCGACGACCACGGCCCGCGCGCGCAGCGTGCCGACCAGGATGCGGTCGATGAACTGCTCGGGCGACCAGCCCGCCACCCCGCGGTCGAACGCGACGACCAGGACCGCGTCGACGCCCGCTGCCTCGAGCAGCCCGGCGCGGGTGCCGATGGAGGTGAGGGTCGGTGGCGCGTGCTCGGGTCGCAGCACCGCCATGGGGTGGGGATCGAAGGTCACCGCCACGACGGTGTCGACGCCGAGGCGCTCCGCGGCCGCGCGTGCCTCGCGCAGCACGTGGGCGTGGCCGAGGTGCACGCCGTCGAAGTTGCCGATGCTGACCACCGTGCGGCCGAGGTCGGCCGGCACGTCGTCGACGTCACGCCAGATCTGCACGGCGGCAGCCTACTGTCGCGCCCGAGGGTGTCCGGCGGCCTCCCCCCGGGCAGCGCTCAGACGAACACGGCGACCGGCTTGGCCCGCTCGCCCCGCTGCTCGTAGAGAGCGAGGAACTCCCCGCCGGGCGCGAACACCGCATGCGTGCCGTCGCCGGGCAGGACCAGCTCGAGCGGCCGGCCGAAGCGGACGTGCGCCGCCTGCGCGTCGTCGAGGTCCACCACCGGGAACGTCGCGCGGGCGGCGTCGCCGATCGGCAGGACCGCGAAGCCGTCGGCCAGGTGCTCCAGCGTGCGAGCCACCGACAGGTCGAACGACCCGACGGCGGTGCGCCGCAGCGCCGTCAGGTGGCCGCCGACCCCGAGGTCCGCGCCGAGGTCGCGGGCGATGGCGCGGATGTAGGTGCCCGACGAGCAGCGCACGGAGATGCGTACGTCGGGCAGCGCCACCTCGTGGACGACCAGCTCGTGGACGGTGACGGGCCTCGCGCTCAGCTCCACCTGCTCCCCCGCGCGCACCCTCGCGTAGGCGCGCTGGCCGTCGACCTTGATCGCCGAGACGGCGGTCGGCACCTGCTCGATGTCGCCGACGAAGCGGGCCAGCGCCCGTCGTACGACGTCCTCGCCGAGGCCGTCCGTCGACGCCGTCGAGACCACCTCGCCCTCCGCGTCGTCCGTGGTGGTCGACGCGCCCAGCCGGATCGTGGCGTCGTAAGCCTTCTCCGTGAGCATGAGGTGGCCGAGCAGCCGCGTGGCCCGCTCGACGCCCAGGACCAGGACGCCCGTCGCCATCGGGTCGAGGGTGCCGGCGTGGCCGACCTTGCGGGTGCCGGCGAGCCGGCGGACTCGGGACACGACGTCGTGCGAGGTCATGCCCGGGGCCTTGTCGACGACGACCAGACCGGGGTCGACCATCAGGGGCGGTCGTCCTCGTCGGAGTCGTCGTCGAGGTCGTCCTCGGGCGCGCGCGGCTTCTTGTAGGGGTCGGCGTCACCGGCGTAGGCCTCGACGCGGCGGGCAGCGACCTCCTCGTCCAGCTTCCTGGCCCGCTCGAGCACCTCGTCCAGCGCGCGTGCGCTCTCGGGCAGCGCGTCGGGGACGAAGGTCAGCGACGGCACGATCCGCATGCCGAGCTGCTTGGCGACCTCGGAGCGGATGACGCCCTTGGCCGACTCGAGCGCGGCAGCGGTGCTGTCGAGCTCCTCGTCGGTGCCGAGCACGGTGTAGAAGATCGAGGCCTGCTGGGAGTCGCCGGTGACGCGGACGTCGGTGACGGTGACGAAGCCGAGGCGCGGGTCCTTGATCCGGCGCTCGAGCATCTCGGCGACGATCACCTGGATCCGGTCGGCGATCTTGCGGACGCGGGGGTTGCTCATGGGCTCACTCTCTCAAACGCCGACCGGGCACCTGCAAGGCGCAGGTGCCCGGTCGACTGGTGCGGATCAGCTGCGCGGGATCTCGCGCATCTCGAAGGACTCGACGATGTCGCCGATCTTGATGTCCTGGTAGTTGCGGAGCACCAGACCACACTCGAAGCCCTCGCGGACCTCGGACGCGTCGTCCTTCTCGCGGCGCAGCGACGCCAGGTCGAGGTTGTCGGCGACGACGTTGCCGTCGCGCAGCAGCCGGACCTTGGCGTTGCGTCGCACGACGCCCGAAGTGACCATGCAGCCGGCGATGTTGCCGGTCTTGGACGAGCGGAAGATCTCGCGGATCTCCGCCTGGCCGAGGATGGCCTCCTCGTACTCGGGCTTGAGCATGCCCTTGAGCGCGGCCTCGATCTCCTCGATGGCCTGGTAGATCACCGTGTAGTAGCGGATCTCCACACCCTCGCGATCGGCCATCTCGGTCGCCTTGCCCTGCGGGCGGACGTTGAACCCGATGATGATCGCGTCGGAGGCGGCGGCCAGGTCGACGTTGGTCTCGGTGATGGCACCGACGCCGCGGTCGATGACGCGGATGGAGACCTCGTCGCCGCCCACGTCGATCTTGGCGAGGGCGTCCTCGAGCGCCTCGACCGAACCGGACACGTCGCCCTTGAGGATGAGGTTGAGCTCCTGGCTCTCGCCCTTCTCCATGGAGGCCATGAAGTCCTCGAGGCTGCGACGCACGCGACGCTTGGCCTGCATGGCAGCCCGCTCGCGCGCCTCGCGCTTCTCGGCGATCTGGCGGGCCATGCGGTCGTCCTCGACCACGATGAAGTTCTGGCCCGCACCCGGCACCGCCGAGAGGCCCAGCACCATCGCCGGACGCGAGGGGTCGGCCTCGACGATCTCGTTGCCGTACTCGTCGAGCATCGCGCGGACGCGGCCGTGGGCCGGACCGGCGACGATCGAGTCGCCGACCCGCAGCGTGCCGCGCTGCACCAGCACGGTGGCGACGGGACCGCGACCACGGTCGAGGTGCGCCTCCACCACGAGGCCCTGCGCGTCCTGCGTGGGGTTGGCACGCAGGTCGAGCGAGGCGTCCGCGGTGAGGACGACGGCCTCGAGGAGCTTGTCGAGGTTGAGGCCGGCCTTGGCCGAGACGTCGACGAACATCGCGTCGCCGCCGTACTCCTCGGGGATCAGGCCGTACTCGGTGAGCTGGCCGCGGACCTTGGTGGAGTCGGCGTCCGGCTTGTCGATCTTGTTGACCGCGACGACGATCGGGACCTCGGCCGCACGGGCGTGGTTGAGCGCCTCCACGGTCTGGGGCATCACGCCGTCGTCCGCCGCCACCACGAGGATCGCGATGTCGGTGGCCTGGGCACCACGGGCACGCATGGCGGTGAACGCCTCGTGACCGGGGGTGTCGATGAGGGTGATGCGCCGGTCCTCGCCGTCGACCTCGGTGTGGACCTGGTAGGCACCGATGTGCTGGGTGATGCCGCCGGCCTCCTTGTCGACCACGTTGGCGTCGCGCAGCGCGTCGAGCAGCTTGGTCTTTCCGTGGTCGACGTGACCCATGACGGTGACGACCGGCGGGCGGACGACCAGGTCGGCCTCGTCGCCCTCGTCGGCGCCGAACTCGAGGTCGAACGTCTCGAGCAGCTCGCGGTCCTCGTCCTCGGGGGAGACGATCTGGACGACGTAGTTGAGCTCCTCGGCGAGCAGCTCGAACGTCTCGTCACCGACCGACTGGGTCGAGGTCACCATCTCGCCGAGCGAGAACAGCATCTGCACGAGGGCCGCCGCGTCGACGTTGATCCGCTCGGCGAAGTCGGTCAGCGAGGCGCCACGCGGGAGACGCACGGTCTCGCCGTTGCCCTTGCGGACGCGCACGCCACCGATCGTCGGGGCCTCCATGGCCTCGAACTCCTGGCGACGGGCGCGCTTGGACTTGCGTCCGCGACGCGAGGGACCGCCCGGGCGACCGAAGGCGCCCTGGGTCTGCCCACGCTGGCCGGGACGACCGCCACCGGGACGACCGCCGCCCGAGGGGCCGAAGCCGCCGGGGGCACCGCCCGGGCCACCACGGCCCGGAGCACCAGCGCCGGCGCCGGGACGACCCGGAGCGCCGCGGCCGGGAGCACCCGGACGACCGGGGCCACCACCGGGGCCGCCACGAGCCGGTCGGGCGCCCGGCCCGTTGCCGAAGGCGGCCGGGCTCTTGGGCATCATCGCCGGGTTGGGACGCGGCATGCCGGGACGGGCCTCGCCACCGGCCGGCGGGCGCGGCGGACGGGTGTCGTCGCCGCTCGTGCGGGGCGCAGGGCGCGAGCCCATGCCCTGGCTGGGGGCGAAGGGGTTGTTGCCCGGGCGCGGCGCGCCGGGCCTGCCGACCGGCCGCGGAGCCGGGGTCCCCGACTTGGCGGCGGGCGCTGCGGGCGTCGGTGCGGCGGGCGACTGAGCCGGCGCTGCGGGAGCCGGAGCGGCCGGGGCCTGAGCCGCCGGGGCCTGGGGCGCGGCGGCAGGAGCCTTGGGTCCGGGCCGGGGACCGGGACGGGCGGCGGGAGCCGCCTGCTCGGCCGGAGCGGCGGGTGCCGGGGCGGGTGTGGCCGGGGCGGGCGCCTCGGCCGCGGCGGGCGGCGCAGCGGGCTTGGGGCCGGGCTTGGGCGCGGCCTTCTTGGCGGCGGCCTGCTCGGCCGGCGCCTCGGTCGCCGTCCCTGCGGGGGCGGCGGCAGCGGCAGCCTTCAGCTGGTCGCCGTACTGCTTCTTGAAGCGCATCTCGACGGGGGGCTCGACAGTCGACGACGCCGACTTGACGAACTCGCCCATCTCCTTGAGCTTCTCGAGAACGAACTTGCTCTCGACTCCGAACTCCTTGGCGAGTTCGTGGACTCGGGTTTTTGCCACGGTTGGTCTCTACTCCTTCTGGTCCGAGACCCCAGAAGGAGAGGGGAAACGGAACAGCTAGTGGGTGTGCAAACTCATCGCGAGTGACTCATCGAGTGCTCATGAGCTGCGTGCTCCAGTTTCTGGTCGGTGCTGCAGTGATTCGGACTGGTCCAGCGAGGCGAGGTAGTCCTCCACCGGAGCGTCGGCGAGCGTGATGCCCGAGCGGAGGGCCCGGGGAAGAGCTTGGCGTCGCACCGCGAGCTGCCAACACTGCGGCGTGGGGTGCAGGTGCGCCCCGCGGCCGGGTGCCCGGCGGTCCGGATCGGGAACCAGGGCCGGTCGACCCTCGGCGTCCGAGCCCGCGACCACGCGGAGCAGCTCGCTCGCAGCGGCCCTGGCCCGGCAACCCACGCACATCCGGACGGGTCCGGCGGCAGGGGTGTCAGACGTGGTGGCCACTGACCTCCACTCTACGGGGTCGGGCCACCGGTTGACGAACTGGGCGCCGTCCCCCGACCGTCACTCGGGCGCCGGCGCCTCGTCCGAGCGGATGTCGATGCGCCAGCCCGTGAGCCGGGCGGCGAGACGGGCGTTCTGGCCCTCCTTGCCGATGGCGAGGGAGAGCTGGAAGTCCGGGACCACCACCCGGCAGGAGCGGGCGGCCAGGTCGACGATCTCCACCGCGGTCACCCGGGCGGGCGACAGGGCGTGGGCCACGAGCTCGGCGGGGTCCTCGGCCCAGTCGACGATGTCGATCTTCTCGCCGTGCAGCTCGCTCATCACGTTGCGCACGCGCTGGCCCATGGGGCCGATGCACGCGCCCTTGGCGTTGACGCCCGGGACGGTGGAGTGCACGGCGATCTTGGTGCGGTGCCCGGCTTCCCGGGCGATCGCCGCGACCTCCACGGTGCCGTCCGCGATCTCGGGCACCTCCAGGGCGAACAGCTTCTTCACCAGCGCCGGGTGCGAGCGCGAGAGCGTGATCTGGGGACCGCGCATGCCCTTGCGGACCGAGGTGACTAGGCACTTGATGCGCTCGCCGTGGACGTACTTCTCCCCCGGTACGCGCTCGCTGACGGGCAGCAGCGCCTCGAGCTTGCCGAGGTCGACCATCACGTCGTCGGGGTTGCGGCCCTGCTGGATCGTCCCGGAGATGATGTCGCCCTCCTTGCCGGCGAACTCCCCGAACCGGATCTCGTCCTCGGCGTCGCGCAGCCGCTGCAGCATCACCTGCTTGGCGGTGGTCGCGGCGATCCGGCCGAAGCCGGCGGGGGTGTCGTCGTACTCCGGACCGGCGGTGCCGTCCTCGCCGACCTCGCGGGCCCACACGGTGACGTGCCCGGTCTTGCGGTCCAGCTCGACCCGCGCGGGGTGCTGGGACTCGGTGGCACGCTGGTAGGCGGTCAGCAAGGCCTGCTCGATGGCCTCGGCCAGCACCTCGAAGGAGATCTCCTTCTCGCGCTCCAGCATCCTCAGGATGCTCAGGTCGATGTCCATCAGTCGTCCTCACTCTTGCGGTTGAACTCGATCTGCACGAGGGCCTTCGCCACGTCGGCGTAGGCGACCTCGCGCTGCGTGCCGGAGACGTCGAGGGTCGCCGACTCCTCGGTGGAGGCGAGGACGCGGCCGGTCAGGCTCGACCCGTCGACGAGCGTGGCCTTGACCAGCCGGTCCTCGTTGCGCCGCCAGTGCCGCGGCAGGGTCAGCGGCCGGTCGACGCCGCGGGAGGTCACCTCGAGGGTGTAGGGCATCTCCCCCATCACGTCGGACTCGTCGAGCACCCGGGACACCTCGCGCGTGGCGGCGGCGACGTCGTCGAGCGTGACGCCGCCGTCCTTGTCGACCGCCACGCGGAGCACGCGACGCTTGCCTGCCGGCGTCACCTCGACCGCCTCGACGTCGAGGCCCAGCTCGCGCAGGGGGTCGGTCAGCTCCGCTTCGATGCGGTCCCGGGTGGCGTCCTGGTGGGTGCTCATCGGCTGCGACCTCCTTGTGCTGTTGTCGGGTGAACACCCTACCGGCCGCGGCCGAAGCCCCGACATCCCCGGCGACGGCGGCGTCGACGTCCGTCGGGTGGGTAGTCTCCGGGGGTGCCAGGACGCCTGCTGACCCGTCGTACGACGCTCGGTACGGCACTCGCGGCGCCCCTCGTCCTGGGGGCCTGTGACATCGACCCGCCGGCGCGCGACGACGCGTCCGCCTCCCCGACCCCGCCTCCGCCGGAGGACTCCGAGCTCGTCGCGCGGGTGGTCGCCGAGCTCGTCCGGGCCCGGTCCGTGGTGGACGCCGCGACCTCGTCCGTCCCGGAGCTCGCCGGCCGGCTCGCGCCGGTCGCGTCCGCCCACGCCGAGCACCTCGAGCTGCTGGTGGGAGCGGTCCCGGACGCCGAGCCGCCCACCTCGCCCCCACCCACGCTCGCGCCGCAGATCCTGCGCGCGCTGGGCGCCGTACGCCGCTCGGAGGCCCGCCTGCTGCGCGAGGTCCGCACCGCGTGCGTCGGCGCGGCGAGCGGCGACCTCGCCCGCGTGCTGGCCGGCGTCGCCGCGTCCACCGCGCAGCACGCCGCCGCACTGGACGCCGAGGTGACCGCGTGAGCGACCTCGACGCCCTCCAGGCGACGCTGACCGACGAGCACGCCGCGGTCTACACCTACGGCGTGCTGGGCGCGCGGACCTCCCAGTCCGCCACCCCGGTCCTCTACGACGCCCTCGTCGCCGGCTACCGGCGACACCGGGCGCGGCGCGACCAGCTGCGGGTCCTGGTGGGAGACGCCGGCGGCGACCCAGTGGTGGCAGCGCCCGCCTACGAGGTCGACGGCCGGGCGCTCCGCAGCAGCGACGTGCAGGCGGCGGCCCTCGCGATCGAGGTCGCGAGTGTCGAGGTGATGCTCGCCCTGGTGGCCCGCTCGACGGGCAGCGTGCGCGAGTGGGCGGTCACCGAGGCGGTCTGGTCCGCCGCGTGGCAGCTGGAGCTCGGCGGCACCGCCCAGACATGGCCCGGCGCGCCCGAGCTCGGGTGAGGACCGTGACCGGCGGGCGACGCCGCAACAGGCCCTGCAACGAGTGAGCGGCCCGCGGCCTCAACCCTTGGGAAAGTCCCGAGATCTCTCCCAAGGGCCGAGGACGCGGACCGCCTGTGGGGTTGGTCAGCATCACCCTGTGTGGTCCCTCCTGTGGGGGAGGCGGGGCCACATGCACAATCATGCATTCGCTGCAGCGCGCGGGAAAGGCCGATTCACCTGCAGGTTCCTGCAACGCACAAAGTTGCAGTGCACCGGCTCACGCGGCTGCGCCGACGACGTCGTGGCCGATCCGGGTCACCACGCGACTCGGATCTCCCCGATCACGCTCGGACGGCCTGGACGATCCTCCCGGCCGCGGCGTCGAGCGCCACGTCCTCGCGCTCACCGGACCTCCGGTCGCGGAGCTCCACGTTGCCGTCGGCCAGCCCGCGGCCCACCGTGACGATCGTGGGTACGCCGATGAGCTCGGCGTCCTTGAACTTCACGCCGGGGCTCACCTTGCCGCGACGGTCGTCGTAGAGCACCTCGATGCCCTGGGCGGCGAGGTCGGCGACCAGCTGCTCGGCGGCGTCGAAGATCGCGTCCTCCTTGCCGGCCGCCACGACGTGCACGTCGGCGGGCGCCACCGCGCGGGGCCAGCAAAGGCCGATCTCGTCGAGGGTGTTCTCCGCGATGGCGGCGACGGCACGCGAGGGCCCGATGCCGTAGGAGCCCATCGTCACGGTGACGAGCTTGCCGTTCTCGTCGAGCACCTGCAGCCCGAGCGCCTCGGCGAACTTGCGGCCGAGCTGGAAGATGTGGCCCATCTCGACGCCGCGCGCGGCCTCCAGGATGCCGTCGCCGCGCGGGCAGGGGTCGCCCGCACGCACCTCGGCGGCCTCGATCGTGCCGTCGGGGGTGAAGTCGCGACCCACGGTGAGGTCGAGCACGTGGCGACCGGGCTCGTCGGCGCCGGTGACCCAGCGAGTCCCTTCCACGACCCGCGGGTCGACGAGGTAACGGATGCCGGACGTGCCCTTCTCGCCGAGCACGCCGGGGCCGATGTAGCCCTTGACGAGGTCCGGGTACTTCGCGAAGTCCTCGTCGTTGAACGGCCGGAACTCGGCCGGGTACAGCGTCGCCTCGAGCCGCTTGGGGTCGACCTCGCGATCGCCGGGGACGCCGATCGCCAGCGGCTCGCTCGTGCCGTCGAGCTGCGTGACGACCATGAGCACGTTCTTGAGCGTGTCCTCGGCCGCCCACGGGCGGTCCTCGCGCGGGAACGAGTCGTTGAGCAGCTGGACCAAGGAGTCGATGGTGGGCGTGTCGGGGGTGTCCTCGACGTGCGCGTCGGGCGCGTCGTCGTACGGCACCGGCGCCGGCGACGGCGTCTCCACCGCCTCGACATTGGCGGCGAACCCGCAGGCCGGGCAGGTGACGTAGGTGTCCTCGCCGACCGCGGCCTTGGCGAGGAACTCCTCCGACTTCGAGCCTCCCATCGCGCCGGCGTGCGCGCGCACGATGACGTACTCGAAGCCGAGCTTGTCGAAGATGCGGATGTAGGCCTCGCGGTGCTTGGCGTACGACGCGTCGAGCCCCTCGTCGGAGACGTCGAAGGAGTAGGAGTCCTTCATGATGAACTCGCGCCCGCGCAGCAGGCCGGCACGCGGGCGGGCCTCGTCTCGGTACTTCGTCTGGATCTGGTAGATCGAGAGCGGCAGGTCCTTGTAGGACGAGTAGAGGTCCTTCACCACGAGGGTGAACATCTCCTCGTGGGTCGGGCCGAGGAGGTAGTCACCGCCCTTGCGGTCCTGGAGCCGGAAGATGTTGTCGCCGTACTCGGTCCAGCGGTTGGTGGCCTCGTAGGGCTCACGGGGCAGCAGCGCCGGGAACGACAGCTCCTGCGCGCCGATGTCGTCCATCTCCTCGCGGATGATGTCCTCGATCTTGCGCAGCACGCGCAGCCCGAGCGGCAGCCAGGTGTAGATGCCCGGGGCGTTGCGGCGGATGTAGCCCGCGCGGACCAGCAGCCGGTGGCTCGGGACCTCGGCGTCGTTGGGGTCGTCGCGCAGGGTGCGCACGAACAGGGTCGACATGCGGAGGACTCGGGCTGCCATGTGCGCAAGGATAGGTGCGGCGCTCCGAGCACCGCGAACCAGTTCGGCCGCGGTCGCGGCGACCGGAGACCGCACCCGTCCACCGGCCCGGTGATCGCGCGTCAGGTGCCAAGCACGGTGAACGACGCGGCGGTCGCGGCCCGCACCGGGTCGGTCGCCGCCGCCTGCCGCGCGGCCAGCAGCGCCTCGCCCAGTCCGGCGCCGCCGCGCAGGGCCGCGTGGAGGACGACCATCACCTCGACGGTGGCGGCGTCGTCGACCTCCCCGAGGCTGGAGACGATCCCGGCGGTGCCCATCGACAGGAGCGCGGCGGAGAGGCCGAGCAGCTCTTGCGCACCGACCGGCGCCATCTCCCCCGACTCGCACGCCGAGAGCACGACGCGGTGCGGGGGCCGTGCGAGTCGCTGGAGATCGTGCACGAGCAACGGCCCGTCGGCGAGCGTCAGCGAGGAGAAGAGGGGACTGTCCTCCCGGAAGTGACCGTGGGCCGCGACGTGGGCCAGGGCTGCTCCATCGAGCGCCGCCAGCGAGGCCTCGACCGTCGCGGCCCCGCCGTCGAGCACCTCGGCGCGCGGATCCTCGGCGGCCACAGCGGGGACCTCGGCCCCGCCGGTGGCGAGGCCGGGCCCGACCAGCAGCACGCGCCGGTCGTCGACGGCGGCCGCGGAACGGGCGCGCAGCCACAGCCGGGCCGACGGCGTGCTGGTCACCGGCCGGTCGGCGAGCCCCGGGACCATCCCCCACGGGATGCCCTGCAGGGCGGTCGTGGCGGAGACGACCACGCGGGCGTTGCCGACTCCGTCGAGCGCCGGTCCGAGCAGGGCACGCTGCAGGCGGGCGCCGGCCACGTCGAGCTGCGAGCGGCGGCCGCGGGTCGCCTGCCGCAGCGTGTAGAGCGCGAAGTCCACGGCCGCCCGGGCGGGTGCCGCATCGCCGACGGGGACGTGGCGCACCCGCCGCCGCCCCGCCACCAGCGCGTGAAGGGAGCCGTCGACCTCGGTGAGCTCGACGAGGACCGTGTCGTCCTCGGCGAGCGCGTCCAGGAGCTCGCCGACGTCCAGCGCCGCTGGTGCGACGCCCGTGCCCCGCGCGTGCATCAACCGTTGGCGCACCGACTGCTCGAGACGGGTGGCGCGGGCCTGGAGGCGCTCGGTAACAGCGCCCTCGGCGCGGGCCTGCGCCAGGCGCCGGTGCTGGGCCCGGAGGGCGGCGAGGTCCGCGGTGGTCGCTGGGTCGTGCTGGACGTACGCCGGGGGCAGCGCCAGGGCGTTGGCCCGCCACCGCTCGGACCACCGCAGCAGCTGACGGGCCTCGCCGGACGCGAGCGCGGTCCGGGTCCCCAGCGCGGCCAGCGCTCCCCCCTGCCCCGTCGCGACGGCCCGCAGCTCCGGGCTGCCGAGCGTGGCCTGGTGCTCGTCGATGGCTCGCAGCCCGTGGTCGCACGCCCGCAGCACCCCGCCGACGTCGCCGTCGGCCTCGCGACGCAGAGCCAGCGCCAGCCAGCCCAGAGCACGGGTGTCGCCCCTCGGCGCCCGGCGGAACAGCGCCGCCTCCTCCAGCCACCCCTGCGCCAGCCCGGCGGCCCTCGGTGAGCGGACGGACCGGGCGAGCCGAGCCCCGAGCAGCAGCGCCTGCGGCAGCTCGGCGACCTGCGCGTCCCGCGAGGCGTCGACCAGCCGCTGCGCGCGCCGCAGGAGCGGGCCGGCGGGGAGGCCGGCCTCGGCCCGGGCGGTGACGGCGAGGAGGTCGGCCCGCAGCCGGTGGACGTGACGCGACTGCCTGGCCAGCAGCCGGCCGGCCGCATCGGCCGCCGACGTGGCCCGCGAGAAGTCCCCGGCCGCCAGCGCGGCCTGCGCCACCGCGACCAGGAGGTCCGCCTCCTCCCGGGGCTGCAGCGGCCGCGCCACGAGGGCCCGCTCGACCACCTCGAGGGCGTCGCCGGCCAGGCCGGCGGCGAGGTAGGCCTCACACCGGTCCGTGACCAGGTCCACGTCGGTCATCCCCAGCGCGTCGTAGCGGGCGCTGGCGTCGGCGTACAGCTCGAGCGCTCCCGGCAGGTCGCCGCGGACGAAGGCCAGCCACCCGGCGTTGTGCCGCGCCAACGCCACGTCCCACCCGTTGCCGACCGCGTCGGAGAGCGCGCTGTAGGCCCCGAACGCGCGTGCCGCGCGGTCGAGGTCGCCGAGCCCGACGGCGACCAGACCCTCGAGGTTCAGCGCGCGTCCCTCCCAGACGTGGTCCCCCGCACCGGCGAAGAGCCCGAGCGCCCGCTGCAGGTCCGCGGCGCTGTCCTCGAACCGGGCGAGCAGGAAGCCCAGCACCCAGGCCCGACGCACCAGCACGCGGGCCAGTGGAAGCCCGTCGAGCGCGGCGGCCGCCCGGTCGAGGTGCCGCAGGCCCTCCCCCACCCGGCCCATCGTGCAGAGCGTGCCGCCGAGGGTCGCCAGCACGTCGGCCCACCGACCGCGCTCGCCCGAGCGCCGCGCGAGCCGCAGGGCGGTGCGCAGCTCGACGAGGGCCGTCGCCGGGTCGCCCGCGTCGCGCACGACGATCCCCACCACCTGGTGCCCGATCGAGGCCACCGCCGGGTCCGGGTGCGGTACGAGCTCGGCGGCGGCGGTCGCTCGGGCGGCCGCCGGATCGGCGAACAGCGTGCGGAGCAGGTCCTCCGCCTCGTCCCTGGTCACCATGGTGCGCACATCCTCGCCGATCCGGCACGTCGCCGGCCGCGATCGGGCCGTAGGAGTCGTCCCGCGGAAAACGCCCTGCGCACGACGCGACGCCGCTAGCGTCGGGTCATGGCAGGCGACTGGAAGATCGGCAGCGACCGACGGCGACGCACCACCGACCAGCTCCGCGACTTCCGCGCGGCCAACCGCGGACAGGTGGCCTGGGACACCGAGGCGCCGGCGGACTTCACCTACATCTACCACCCCGACCGCGTGCTCGTGCGGGCCGCTGACGCCGACGCGTTCGACCGCGCGGTGGCCGAGCTCGACCGAGGCATCCTCGCCGAGGCGCCGCTGCGCGACGACGTACGGCTGCTGGATGGTGAGCTGGTGCGGTACGTGCTCGGGGAGCGCGCGGGCGGCGAGTCGGTCCCCGACGTCCTCGACCTCCTCGAGGCGGGCGGGCTGCCCCGCGGCGCGGCGTCACCGGACCACTGGGTCCACGTCTCCCCCGGTGGCGGGGGTGGCCAGCTGTGCCCGGCCATCGAGCCGCAGGAGACCGGGCTGCAGGAGCCGTGGCCCCCCGCGGCGCCGGCGCGGGAGAAGTCCTCCCGGGTGAGCGTGGTCGTGGTGGACACCGGGTGGAACCCCGCCTCCGCCGCCGACCCTCGCACCCCGTGGCTGCACGGCGTCGACGGCGACGACGAGCTCAACGGCCCCGAGCTGCGCCCCTACGCCGGTCACGGCACGTTCGTCGCGGGAGTGGTGCGCTGCGCGGCACCGGACACCGACGTCTTCGTCGAGGGTTTCGCGGTCGGCGGCGTCGGCGGTGGGGGCGTCCTCGAGTCGGACCTGGTCGTGCAGCTCGAGGAGGCGCTCGCCCACGACCCCCGGGTCATCAACCTGTCCGCCGGCTGCCGCACCCGCCTCGACCTGCCGTCGATCGCGCTCGAGACGTTCCACCGCACCCGGCTGCGCCGGCACGACACCGTCCTGGTGGCCGCAGCCGGCAACGACGCGACCTCCGCGCCCTTCTGGCCCGCCGCCTTCGACTGGTGCGTGGGCGTCGGCTCGCTCGACCGGGACGGGCGGGTCTCGGAGTACAGCAACTTCGGCGTCTCCGCCGATGTGTACGCGCTGGGCCGCAACCACGTCAACGCCTTCCCCGAGGGGACGTCCGTGTGCCACGAGAGCCCGGACAAGGGCGACGTACGCCGGTTCGACACCGCGATGGCGCGCTGGAGCGGCACGTCGTTCGCGGCTCCGCTGGTGGCGGGCCTCATCGCGCGGGAGATCGCGGAGTCGGGATCCTCGGCGAGGGACGCTCGGGACGCCGTCCTGGCCCGAGCGGCGTACGAGTCGGACCCCGGGGTGGGGCCGGTCATGGTGCTGCACGAGCCCTGGGCCTGACCGCGCCGCCCGGGCGCCTCAGGCCTCGACCCAGCGACTGCTGGCGACCGTCCCCGCGTGGCGGACCGTGAAGCGGAACAGGCCCGTGGGCTGGCCCCGGATCGCGAAGAAGCCGACCTCGTCGAGCCGGGTCGTCCACGTCGCGCCCGCCGGGGTCTCCAGAGTCACCTCGACGGACCCCATGTCTCCGTCGAAGTCCAGCAGCTGCCCGCGCACCTGCCCGTCGTCGAGCTCCGCGTCGAGCGACCAACCCTCCGCGGCGGTGAAGAGGAGCATCCGCGCGCTGGCCAGCCCGCGCACCGGGGCGGCGGGCTGGTCGACGGAGTCGCGGACCAGCACGAGCATCTCCCACTCGTGGTCGAGGTCCGCCGTCGCGACGGCGGCGACCATCGTCGCCGCCAGCCCGACCGGCGGCGGGTCGTGGGCCGCCCACATGTCACGCAGCTCGTCGAGGAGCGCGGCGTCCGGATCGGTCATCGCCCGCCCGCCTCCGCCAGCGCCGTGCGCACCTTGGCCAGGCACCGGGCCCGCGTGGGACCGATGCTCCCGACGGGCATGTCCAGGTCGCGGCTGAGGGACCGGTAGTCGGGGCGGTCGAGGAAGGCCACGACGCGCAGCAGCCGGCGACAGCGCTCGTCGACGCTCGCCACGGCCCGCCACAGCCGGGACGCCTCGTCGTCGAGCACAGCGACCTGCTCCGCGGAGTCCGCATCGGGCAGGACGGCGTGGAGCACCTCGTCCTGGACCGGGGACGTCCGGCGCGCTGTCCGCGCGTGGGCGGCTGCGCCGCGCCTGGCTGAGGTGATCAGCCAGGACGCGACGGCCTGGGGATCGTCGATGGTCTCGTGGCGGCGCACGAACCCCAGCCAGGTCGCCTGGATGACGTCCTCAGCCGACTGGCGGTCGTGTCCGTAGGCCCTCACCACGTGCCAGAGCACCGGCGTCATCGCGGCAACCAGCTCGTCCACGGCACTGGCGTCCCCTGCACGCCAGGCCGTGAACGCCCCACTGGCCATGTCCCACGGTGACTGGTCGGGCTGCCCCTCAGCCCTGCGGTCCTCCGACATGGCGACCATTGTCCCCATGTCAGCTCAGGTGGCCGCACGCGCCGTGCTGATACGTCGCAGCAACCTTTTTTCTTCCGCTCGCGTCCACCGGGGGACGACACGCAGACCTGGAGGCACCATGCACCTGCTCGGACGCGTCGCGGCGACCGCGACCGCCCTGCTCCTCGCGCCGCTCCTGCCGCACCCCGCTCCGGCGGGTGCCGCGCTCGCGGACCTGCAGCCGGAGGCGGTCGCCCGTGGCGCCGATCTCGCCCGGCCCTACCTCGAGGGCGAGACGGTCGTCGACGGCGAGCGCCGCGTCGACGTGGCGGCGCGTCACGTGGAGCTCGTGGCCCCGGCACGCGGCGGCTACGTCGTGACGACGGGTCTGGCGCAGGCGCGGGCGCTGTTCGTGGCCCACGACGGGTCCCACCGCCGCCTCCCCGGCGCCGACGGCCGCACCGCCGTCAGCGCGGACGGACGCCACTACACCGAGGCCTACCTCCTCAGCGACGGCGTGACGAAGGTCGCCGTACGCCGCATCAGCGACGGCCGTCGGCTCGCGAGCCGGGTCTTCAGCGACGTGGGCCGCTTCGCGGAGCCGATCGACCTCGAGGGCGGCCGGGTGCTGATCGGCAGCGGGGGCGGCAGGGTCATGGTGTGGCACTGGCGGCGGGACCGCCTGCGCGTGGTGGTCCACGACGAGCGGCACGTGCAGGTCGGCACGCTGACCGGCGACGTCTATGCCGCCTACGACGCGGCCGGTGAGCGCTGCACAGTCGTGGCCAGGCTCGAACGCCCCGGACGCAACCTGTGGCGCTCGTGCACGGAGAAGGTGCTGACCGTGTCCGACGACGGTCGCCGCATCGTCACCATCGACCGACGCGTCGAGCCCACGTACGAGGCGGTGCGCGAGCTCACCGCCAGGACGGTCACCGGTCGGGTGATCGGGCGTTGGAGCGCCGCAGGCTTCGCGGACGTGCGATGGGAGGCCGGCTCCGTGCTCACGTTCCGACTGATCGGCGCGACGCACACCGCGATGGTGCGGTGCACCGCAGCGGGGTGCGAGACGGCGTCGGACCCCCGGCCGCTGGGCTGACGCGCCGGCCTCAGAACATCAGCGTCGCGAACGTCGCGGTCTGCCGGAACCCGACCCGGGCGTACGCCGCTCGCGCTGGCGCGTTCCAGTCGTTGACGTACAGCGAGACGACCGGCGCCATCCCCGACCCGAGGACGTGCGCCACCACGGCGGCCATGCCACCGGCGGCCAGGCCCTCGCCCCGGCGGTCCGGACGCACCCACAC
The DNA here is from genome assembly GCF_017916425.1 of Nocardioides sp. SYSU D00065. Lineage (GTDB taxonomy): Bacteria > Actinomycetota > Actinomycetes > Propionibacteriales > Nocardioidaceae > Nocardioides. The sequence continues at coordinate 442,199 of NZ_JAFMSX010000001.1, forward strand.
GCCCTGCACCTGCGCGGCGTACGGCGTCGCGCAGGCGACCTCGGCCTTGAAGACGACGCCGTGGTCGTCGAAGCTGGCCAGGGACCACCCGCGCCCGATCAGCTGCTGCACCCGCGCGCGGTAGAGGTCGCCGCCGCCCGCGTCGTTCTCCGGGGAGACGCCGACCTCCTCGGTGTACATCGCGACGCAGGCCGGATAGAGCGCGTCGAGGTCCTGCGGCGTCGTGGGCCGCACGTCGGGCGAGGCGGGCACCGGCGACAGGTGGTCGATCTCGAGGTGCGGCTGGTGGGAGCGGAACTCGCGCGGGCGCGACCACCGCGGCCCGACCTGCTCCCACAGTGCGGCGACGACGTCGCTGGGACCAACGATGGTGCCGACGCTGCCGCGCCGCCGCAGCGCGACGTCGGCGAACGCGCCCACGTCCTCGGGCGTGCACTGCACCGGGACCAGGTTGGCGGCGAGGTGGCAGCCGGCCACGAGCTCCTCGCCCTCGAAGCGACCCCACACCTGCCCGCCGAGCCACCGCTCGTCGAGGTTGGTCAGGCGTGCGCGGTAGTCGGCGAAGACGTTGACGACCGGGTCCTGCTCGGCGAGCGCGATGAACCGGTCCCGGTCACCCGGGCCCAGCACGCGCACCTGCTCGCGGGTCCTCAGCACGTGTCGAGCCTAGAGCGGTGCGCCGCGCGGCCACCAGCGGGCCGCCTCGCAGCAGCGTGCTGGATCAGCTGACGGAGACGGTGGCCTCGGCGCCGTCGACCGGCTCCATGTCCTCGGCGAGGCGCATCGCCTCCTCGATGAGGGTCTCGACGATGCGCGACTCCGGGACGGTCTTGATGACCTCGCCCTTGACGAAGATCTGACCCTTGCCGTTGCCGGAGGCGACACCGAGGTCGGCCTCGCGGGCCTCGCCGGGACCGTTGACGACGCAGCCCATCACGGCCACGCGCAGCGGCACCTCGAGGCCGTCGAGCCCGGCGGTGACCTCCTCGGCGAGCTTGTAGACGTCGACCTGGGCGCGCCCGCACGACGGGCACGACACGATCTCGAGGCGACGCGGCTTGAGGTTCAGCGACTCCAGGATCTGCAGGCCGACCTTGACCTCCTCCACCGGCGGGGCCGACAGCGAGACCCGGATCGTGTCTCCGATGCCCTGGCTGAGCAGGTGGCCGAACGCGACCGCTGACTTGATGGTGCCCTGGAAGGCGGGTCCCGCCTCGGTGACGCCGAGGTGGAGCGGCCAGTCGCCGGCCTCGGCGAGCAGCTCGTAGGCACGCACCATCACGACCGGGTCGTTGTGCTTGACCGAGATCTTGAAGTCGTGGAAGTCGTGCTCCTCGAAGAGGCTCGCCTCCCACACGGCCGACTCGACGAGCGCCTCGGGCGTCGCCTTGCCGTACTTCTCCAGCAGCCGCTTGTCGAGGGAGCCGGCGTTGACGCCGATGCGGATCGACGTGCCGCGGTCCTTGGCCGCCTTCGCGATCTCCTTGACCTGGTCGTCGAACTTGCGGATGTTGCCGGGATTGACCCGGACGGCCGCGCAGCCGGCGTCGATCGCGGCGAAGACGTACTTGGGCTGGAAGTGGATGTCGGCGATCACCGGGATCTGCGACTTGCGCGCGATGGCCGGCAGCGCGTCGGCGTCGTCCTGGCTGGGGCAGGCGACCCGGACGATGTCGCAGCCGGACGCCGTCAGCTCGGCGATCTGCTGGAGGGTGGCGTTGACGTCCGAGGTGAGCGTGGTGGTCATCGACTGCACCGAGATCGGCGAGTCGCTGCCGACCCCGACGGACCCGACCTTGATCTGGCGGGTCTTGCGGCGCGGCGCCAGGACGGGGGGCGGGAGGGCGGGCATGCCCAGGCCGACGGAGGTCATGACGCCATCGTACGGGCCGCGCCGGCGCATCCCGGACTCGGCGGGGAGGCCTTGGCCACACCCTCGCGGGCCGCGCGAGCGGCGGTGTGGGAGGTCAGCTCAGCCGCAGCGGCACGACGATGTCGGCGACGATCAGCACGACGCCCATCACCAGCATCGCCAGCCCGACGACGTACGCCACCGGCAGCAGCTTGGCGACGTCGACGTGACCGGGGTCGGGACGTCCCCGCAGGCGTGCCACGCCCCGCTTGAGTCCCTCGTAGAGCGCCCCGGCGATGTGGCCGCCGTCCAGCGGCAGCAACGGCACGAAGTTGAACATGCCGATGAAGAAGTTGAAGCTGGCGATGAGGAACAGCAGCGTGACCAGCTTGTCGACCAGCGGGAACTCCTCGCTCGCCGCGGCCTCCCCGGCGAACCGCCCGCCGCCGACGATGGAGACCGGGCTGTCGGGGTCGCGCTCCTGCAGCCCGACGACCGCACGACCGACCTCGTAGACCTTCACCGGGAGCTGGCCGAGCGCCTGGACCGTCTCGACGGTCATCGTCCCCATCTGCTCGGTGGTGTAGAGCAGACCGCCGGTGCGCAGGCTGGTCTCGGGCTGCACGCCGAGGAAGCCCACCTCGGTGAGGTTCTCGTCCTCGAGCGAGGTCTGGCGCAGCGTGACGGTGGTGTTGGTGCGCAGCGTCAGCTGCTCCTCGCCGCGCCGGACCTCGATGACCGCGTCGCCGTCGGCGTTGTCGCGGATCTGCGCCTGCAGGCTCTCCCAGTCGGTGAACGGCGTCCCGTTGAAGCTGAGGATCTCGTCGCCGGGGCGGAGCCCGGCCTCCTTGGCCGGCGTCACCGGGTCGTCGGAGGTGCAGTCGCGCGGCATCTCCTCGACCGGGATCACGCAGGCGGGCACTGCAGCCACGGTCGGCTCGACGATCTCGTCGCGCGGGTTGCCGTAGGTCGCGAACAGCAGCACGAACAGCGAGAACGCGATGGCGATGTTGACCATCGGCCCACCCGCCATCACGATCGCCTTCTTCCACCACGGCAGGCGGTAGAAGAGCCGGTCGGTGTCGTGCTGCTTGACGTACTCCCACTCCGCGGCGCGCGCGTCGGAGATGAGCTGGGTGAACATCCCCGTGTTGGAGCGGCGCACCTTGTGCACCGGCTCGCCGTCCTCGTCGTACGTCGTCTCCTCGACGAGCTCGGCCGCGCCCGGCGGCAGCATGCCGACGATCTTGACGTAGCCACCGAGCGGGATCGCCTTGACGCCGTACTCCGTCTCGCCGATCTGCCTGCTCCACACGGTCGGGCCGAACCCGATGAACCACTGCGGCACCTTGCAGCCGAACCGCTTCGCGGGGATGAGGTGCCCGAACTCGTGGAGCCCGATGGAGACCAGGATCGCCACGACGAAGGTGACGACACCGAGGGTGTAGAGGATCGGGGTCACGCGAAGGTCCTTGTCGTCATGGCGAGGTGATCAGCGCGGTGGCCTGCTCGCGTGCCCAGGCGTCGGCCTCGAGGACGTCGTCCACCGTCATGTCCTCCGACGAGCGTACGCGGTGGGCGGCGAGGACGTCGGCAACGATGGGCATGATGTCGACGAAGCGGAGGCGACGGGAGCGGAACGCCTCGACGCACTCCTCGTTGGCGGCGTTGTAGACCGCGGGCGCGGTGCCGCCCCGCTCCCCCGCCGTGCGGGCCAGCGAGACCGCGGGGAACGCCTCGTCGTCGAGCGGCAGGAACTCCCAGGCGCCGGGTCGCGACCAGTCGAAGGCGGGCGCCGCGTCGGGGACCCGGTCGGGCCAGGCCAGGCCGAGGGCGATCGGGATCATCATCGTCGGGGGGCTGGCCTGGAGGATCGTCGAGCCGTCGACGAACTCCACCATCGAGTGCACGTCGCTGGTCGGGTGCACGACGACCTCGATGCGGTCGAAGGGGATGTCGAAGAGCAGGTGCGCCTCGATCACCTCGAGCCCCTTGTTGACCAGCGTGGCCGAGTTGATGGTGATCACCGGACCCATCGACCACGTGGGGTGCTGCAGGGCCTCCTCGACGGTGACCGCGGCGAGGTCCTCGCGGCTCCGGCCGCGGAACGGGCCGCCGGACGCGGTCAGCACCAGCCGTCGCACCTCGGCGCGGCTGCCGGCGCGCAGGCACTGGGCGAGCGCGGAGTGCTCGGAGTCGACCGGGACGATCTGACCGGGCTTCGCGCGGCCCGTGACCAGCGCGCCGCCCATGATGAGCGACTCCTTGTTGGCCAGCGCGAGCGTGTTGCCGGCTTCGAGCGCGGCGAGCGTGGGTCGCAGCCCGACCGCGCCGGTGATCCCGTTGAGCACCACGTCGCACGCGCGAGCGGCCGCCTCGGTGGAGGCGTCCTCGCCGAGTCCGGCGTACGCCGGCGCGAACTCGGCGACCTGGGCCTCGAACAGCTCCCGGTTGGAGCCGCCGGCGGTGAGCCCGACCACCCGGAACCTGTCGGGGTGGGCCCGCACCAGGTCGAGCGCCTGGGTGCCGATGGAGCCGGTGGAGCCCAGGATGACGATGTCGCGCGCGGTCACCGGCCCAGTGTGTCAGGGCCGGCGGACGCGGTTCCCGGTGCGTCGAACGACCACAGCCGCACTCCGCCGACGCTCACGAGCGTGGCGCCCGGGGGCACGGGTGCCTCCCGGTCGTCGGAGGCGCCGAGAGCGGCGAGCACCGTGAGGGCGAGCTCGCCGTGCCGCGCGAGCACCGCGTCACCGGGTACGTCGGCGCACGGCGCCGGGTCGGTCCGGCCGGCGCGCATGGCGACGTCCCAGAGCAGGTCCTCGCCGTCCGCGGTGATCGCGACCTCCCCGCCCGCGGTGGTGCCCACGCGCACCGGACCGGGCGCACCGGCGGAGTCGTCGTACACCGCCACGGCACCGACGCGGGCGATCGCGAGCACCACGACCACCGTGGTCTCGCGGGGCAGGAAGCCGACCGTGACCCGGTCGCCGACGCCGACCCCCAGCGCGCGGAGCACGCCGGCACACGCCGCCGCCTCCGTCAGCAGCCAGGCGAACGTGCGGTCGGTGCCGTCAACCGACAGGGCCACCGCGTCGGCGTGGCCGTGGATCACACGGAGGTCGAGGGCGTGGTAGCAGGCGTTGAGGGTGCCCGGGTCCTCCCCCGCGGGCGCCCGGAACCAGGTGACGTCAGGCACGGCTCGCTCAGGCCAACCCGTTGTCGGCGGTCCTGGCCGGCTTCGACGGCGTGCGAAGCCAGGCGGCGAAGAACCCGGTGAGGTCCTGGCCGCTGACCCGCGTGGCGAGTGCCTCGAACTCCTCGCTCGAGCCGTTGCCGCCCTGCTGCTCGCGCAGCCAGCTGCGCAGGATCGTCCAGAACACGTCGTCGCCGACGCGGTTGCGCAGTGCCTGCAGCGTCATCGCGCCGCGCGTGTAGATCGCGGAGTCGAAGATCCGGGCGGCGCCGGGGTCGGCGACCACGACCTTCCAGAAGTCGGAGGACTCGCTGAGATCGTCGTAGTGCTGACGCAGCGTCGCGGCGCCCGAGCGACCGCCGTGGTTCTCCGCCCAGCGCCACTCCATGAACGTGGCGAAGCCCTCGTTGAGCCAGATGTCGCGCCAGTGGTGCACGGCGACGTCGTCGCCGAACCACTGGTGGGCGAGCTCGTGGACGACCAGGCTGGTGTAGCGGCTGCCGACCGCGGGATAGGTGGGGCGGGTCTGGTTCTCCAGGGCGAAGCCCGGGTCCAGCGACGTCGTGATGCCGCCGACGACGGAGAACGGGTAGTCGCCGAGGTCCTTCTCGAGCCCGGCGACCACCTTGGGCGTCCTCTTCATCAGCCGCATGCTGGCGGCCTGGTCGGTGCCGCTCAGCCCGCGCGAGACCGCCACGAGCCACGGGAGGCCGCGGTGCCTGCCCTTGGCGATGGTGAAGTCGCCGGCCGCGAAGAACGCGAGGTAGGGGGCCATCGGCTCGTCCGCGCGCCAGTGCCACGTGGTCGTCCTCTTGCCGACCGACCGGCCGCGCAGCTTGCCGTTGGAGATCACCTCGCGCCCCGAGGGCACCGTGATCCGCACGTCCACGATCGCCTTGTCGAGCGGGTGGTCGTTGGCCGGGAACCACCACGGCGCCATGTGCGGCTCGTTCATGGTGACGACCTCGCGCCGGCTGGCCAGCCAGTTGCGCTCGCCCGCATAGGAGTACTTCCCCGGGCGGTCGGCGTACGACACCACGACGGAGTGCGCCGAGCCGGCGGCCAGCGGCTGCGCCGGGGTGATCCGCAGCTCGTGGCCCCCGTCGGTCGTGGCGAACCGGGCGTCGGCCCCGTCGACCGTCACGGACGTCACGTCGAGCAGGAAGTCGAGGGAGAAGCTGCTGAGGTCGGCGGTGGCGGTCAGCTCGACCTTCGTGCGGCCGCTGAGCCGCTTGTCGGCCAGGTCGTAGCGATTCGAGATGGCGTACGACGACACATCGATGCCGCCGTTGCCGTCGAGCGGCCAGTACGGGTCGCCGATCCCGGTCGCGCCGTCGGCGGCGAGCGGCGCCTCGGCGGTGGCCGTGGCGCCGGTCAGCGCCACCGCCGCGCACAGGGCGGCCGAGAGCAGGGACCGGGAGAGGACTCGGGTGGGCACGAACCCGAACCTAGCCCACCCGTTAATCAGGTGCACGGGTCGCGGCACTGGGCCACACTGGCCGGCGTACGTGCGGGTGACGAGCCGCGTCGCCCGTGGTGTGAGAGGAGCGTGACATGTCCATCGCTGTCCCCGGCCTGCCCGCCGACCACCTCTCTCACACACGGAGCACCTGTCTTGTCCCACCTGCCAACCGATCGAACCTTCCCCGAGGACTTCCTCCGGCCTGACGACCGCTCGCCCACCGAGGGCATCGACGAGTCGTTCGTCTTCACCTACGACGCCTACGCCGACGAGCTCGAGGACGGCCAGCGCTGGTCGCGCTGGGAGGACCTCGAGGCCCTCATGCGGGGTCCCGAGCCGCGCCCCGACTGGGTCGTGACCTCCAGCGGGGCCATCGACACCGACCTCGGCGTCCTCAAGACCGGCAAGGAGGCCGACGTCTTCCTGCTCGAGCGCGCGGATCCCCACGATCCCGACGGCGCGGTGATCATGGCCGCCAAGCGCTACCGCGACACCGACCACCGCAACTTCCACCGGGCCGCCTCCTACACCGAGGGACGCTCGATGAAGCGCTCGCGCGACGAGCGGGCCCTCAAGCGCAAGTCCACCTGGGGCCGCCAGGTGGCGGCCGGCGAGTGGGCGGTGTCGGAGTGGAACGCGCTGCGCCGCTGCTGGGAGCTCGGGCTACCGGTCCCCTACCCTGTCCAGATCGACGACACCGAGATCCTCATGGAGTGGATCACCCACACGGTCGACGGCGACGTCGAGACCGCCCCGCGGGTCGCGCAGGTACGTCCGGAGCGCGACGTCGTGGAGGGCTACTACGAGCAGCTGCGCGACGCGCTGGCGACGCTCGTGCAGGCCGGGTTGGTGCACGGCGACCTGTCGCCCTACAACACCCTCGCCGCGGGCGACCGCCTCGTCATCATCGACCTGCCGCAGATGGTGGACCTGGTCGGCAACCCGCGCGGCATGGACTTCCTGCTGCGCGACTGCGCCAACATGTGCGCCTGGTTCCGCTCGCGCGGCGTCGAGGTGGACGAGCAGGAGCTCTTCGGGGAGCTGATGGCCCACGCCTTCTGACGCGGGACGCATAGGTTGGCGCGCGTGAAGCACTCCCACGGGCGCGTCCCCGACATCACCTCGCTGGCCGACCTGGACCGCCGGCTGGCCGACGGCGCGAGCTCGTTGGCCGGCTGGCGGGTCGTCGGCCTCGACCTCACCGGGCGCGCCGCCGAGCTCCTCGAGCGGGACCTCGCGCAGTCGCTCTTCCTCGGCTGCGAGTTCGCGGAGGGTGCCGACGACGCCGTACGTCGGGCGGGCGGCATCGTGCTGCACCACATCCCGGGCATCCCGGTCGACCCCTATCGGGCCACGCTCTACGACCCGCACGACCTCTACGACGCCCCGCGCTACGAGGACACGCTGGACGCACGGGCGTACGCCTGGTCGCGACACGCGACGAGCCCGGACGACTCGCTCGCCATGGCGCTGCACGACCACCACGTCGACGCGGCGCTGACGGCTTGGGTCGCCGGCCGGGAGGTCGTCGGCGTGATGGGCGGGCACGCGATCGAGCGCGGCAGCCGCGCGTACGCCGACGCGGCGCGCCTGGGCCACGCCCTGGGCGCGCGCCTGACGGTGGCCACGGGCGGCGGACCCGGCGCGATGGAGGCGGCGAACCTGGGCGCCCTCGTGCCGGAGGACCGATCCGACGCGCTCGAGGCGGCCCTGGCCGACCTGGGTCGCGTGCCGTCGTTCCGTCCGGACGTCGGTGCCTGGGCGCGCACCGCGCTGGCGGTCGTCGACACGACGGGCGAGGGACGCGAGTCGCTCGGCATCCCGACCTGGCACTACGGCCACGAGCCGCCCAACCCGTTCGCGAGCGCCATCGCCAAGTTCTTCGCGAACGCCCCGCGCGAGGCGCTGCTGCTGGAGGTGTGCACCGCCGGGATCGTCTTCCTGCCCGGCGCCGCCGGCACCGTACAGGAGGTCTTCCAGGACGCCTGCGAGAACTACTACGCCGACGAGTCGTCGGTGGCGCCGATGGTGCTCGTCGGCCGCCGGCACTGGACCGAGGAGCTGCCGGTGTGGCCGCTGCTGCGGGCGCTGGCCCGCGGCCGGGCGATGGAGGGGTGTGTCCACCTCGTCGACAGCTTGGAGGAGGCCGTCGAGGTGGTCGCGCTCAGCCGGCCCGGCGGCGAGTGAGCGCCGGGGAGCCGACGTCGCGGTAGTGGCTCACGAGCAGCTCGTTGACGGCCAGCCAGGTGCGGTCGCGCACGCTGTGCCGTGCCGCCTGGGCCATCCGCCGGCGCAGCACCGGCTGGGTGACGAGCCGCTCGACGTGGGACGTCAGCTCGGCGGCGTCGCCGGGCTCGTAGAGGTAGCCGGCGACGGTGTCGTCGACCACGTCGATCGGCCCGCCGGCGCGCGGCGCCACGACCGGCACGCCACTGGCCAGCGCCTCCTGGGCGGACTGGCAGTAGGTCTCGTGCCGGCCCGTGTGCACGAACACGTCGAGCGTGGCGTAGGCGCGCGCGAGCTCCTCGCCGTGCAGCACGCCCAGGAAGGCCGCCTCCGGGAGCAGCTCGCGCAGCCGGGCCTCCTCCGGTCCGCCGCCCACCAGCACCAGCCGGACGCCGGGCAGTCGGTCGACGTGGGCGAGCAGCTCGAGCTCCTTCTCCGGCGCCAGCCGGCCGACGTACCCCACGAGGTGCTCGCCGTGCGGGGCGAGCTCGGCGTGCAGCGCCTCGTCGCGCTTGCCCGGCTCGAAGAGCACCTGGTCGACGCCGCGCGGCCAGCGCGCCACCGCCTCGACGCCGAGCCGGCCGAGCTGCTCGATGCTCGCGGTCGACGGCGCTAGCGTGCGGTCGACCCCGAGGTGGATGCGCCGGGTCAGGGACTCCATGGCCCGGGCGCCGCCCGGGACGCCGTAGCGCTCGGCGAAGCCGACGAGGTCGGTCTGGTAGATCGCGACGGTCGGGATGCCGAGTGCGCGAGCCGCCCGCGCCGCCTGGTAGCCCAGCGTCGCCGGCGACGCGATGTGGACGACGTCGGGGCGGAAGCGCTCCATCGCCGCGCGCAGCCGGCGCCTGGTCTCCAGCCCGATCCGGAACTCGGTGTAGAACGGCAGGCTCGCGCCGCGCGCGTGCGTCACCGGGAAGCCGGCGTACGTGTCGGGGCCGGTGGGAGCGATCAGCTCGGCCTCGTGGCCCTCGGCGGCGAAGTGCTCCAGCACCCGTCGCACGGAGTTGGTGACGCCGTTGACCTGAGGCAGGAAGGACTCGGTCACCACCAGGACGCGGAGCCGCGGCTGGCCGGTCGACCGCGCGGCCGCGGGAAGCGGGATGAGCGCCGGGACGGTGCGGCTGCGACGCCGCCTCTCGAGCAGGTCCATGCCACGGACGCTAGGAACCGTCGCGCAACGTACGGCCCGTTCCGGGCAGACGACACGTGAACGGTCCCCGACGCTCCGGCGCCGTCGTGCCGGCTACTCCTTGGCGGCGAGCTGCCCGCAGGCGCCGTCGATCTCGCGCCCGCGGGTGTCGCGCACGGTCGTCGGGATGCCCTTGGCCTCGAGCCGGCGGACGAACTCCCGCTCGTCGGCGGGGTCCGAGGCCGTCCACTTCGACCCCTCGATCGGGTTGAGCGGGATCAGGTTGACGTGCACCCAGCCCCAGTCGCCGTACGCGTTGAGCACGTCGCCGAGCAGGTCCGCGCGCTCGGCCTGGTCGTTGATGCCGCGCATCATGGCGTACTCGATGGAGACGCGACGCTTGGTCCGGGCCGCGTAGTTCCAGGCGGCCTCGACGGTCTCGGCGACCGAGAACCGGGTGTTGATCGGGACCAGCTCGTTGCGCAGCTCGTCGTCGGGTGCGTGCAGGCTCAGCGCGAGCGTGACCGGGATGCCCTCGTCGGCGAGCTGGTTGATCCGCGGCACGAGGCCGACGGTCGACACGGTGACCCCGCGGGCGCTCATGCCCAGGCCCGCCGGCGACGGGTCGGTGAGGCGGCGCACGGCGCCCACGACGGCCTTGTAGTTGGCCAGCGGCTCGCCCATCCCCATGAACACGACGTTGGAGACGCGGCCCGGACCGCCCGGGACCTCGCCGCGCGCGAGCGACCGGGCCGCGGCCACCACCTGCTCGACGATCTCCGCGGTGGACATGTTGCGCTGCAGGCCGCCCTGACCGGTCGCGCAGAACGGGCACGCCATGCCGCACCCGGCCTGGCTGGAGACGCACACGGTGGCGCGGTCGGGGTAGCGCATCAGGACCGACTCGACCAGCGCCCCGTCGAAGAGCTTCCACAGCGTCTTGCGGGTGGTGCCCTGGTCGGCCTCCATGGTGCGCAGCGGTGTCATCAGGTCGGGCAGCAGCGCGCCGACAAGGTCGTCGCGCTGGCCCGCGGGGAGGTCGGTCATCTCGGCGGGATCGTCGACGAGGCGAGAGAAGTAGTGCGTCGAGAGCTGCTTGGCGCGGAAGCCCGGCAGGCCCATGTCCTCGAGGAGCGCCTTGCGCCCGGGCTCGTCGAGGTCGGCGAGGTGCCGCGGCGGCTTCTTGCGCCCGCGTGGCTCGCTCAGGACGAGGGGCAGGGTGGTGATCGACTGCTGGGTGGGCTCGGACATCGCACCGATTGTCCCACCCCGGTGGGCGCCGGGACGATTTCGCGCCTCGGCAGCGAGGTCAGGCCCCGACCATGAAGTAGAGGACCAGCGACGCCACGCCGAGGACGACGAGGGCGGTGACGATCATCCCGACGAACATGAACTGCGCGAAGCGGCGGGTCTTGCGCTTGACGAGCAGCGCGATCGGGAGGACGAGCGCGAGGAGGACGAACGGGAACAGCTGCTCGGCGGTGTCGTAGGTGAACAGCAGCCGCAGGATGCCGGCGAACGCCCCGGGCACCGCCGTGACGAACAGCATGCCGGCGAAGAACCCGGTGATCCCCGCGAACGTCGGGTGACTGTGGTGCCACCACTCGAAGTGCCGATCCTGCGCGGCGCCGGCCTCCTGCGTCCCTTCGGTCTCCACGCGACCACCCTAGGCTCTGGTACCGGCCGGGCGTCGCCCGGCACGCTGAGGCAGGCACAGAGTCGCGGACGTCCGGGTCACGGCTCCACGACGAGCACGTCGGGCATGCCCAGCGACTCCCACCGGCCGACGTCCGGCGCCGCCCCGGTCAGCTCGGCCACGACGAGCGTCCACGCGGTGCCGTGGCCGACGAGGACCACGTCGTCGCCGCCGTGCACGTCGAGCACCCCACGCACGGCGGAGACCACCCGCTCGCGGCACCGGCGCAGCGGCTCCCAGCCCTGCACCGCCGGTGCGTCCGGATTCTCGAAGGCGCGCCGGACGGCGCCGGCGAAGTCCTCGACGCATTCCGCGGTGCGCTCGTGCTCGCGCAGGTCGTCGAGGACGCCGACCTCGGCGTCGGTGAGCAGCTGTGCGGTCTGCACCGCCTTGGGCTCCGGGGAGGAGAACCAGGCTGCCTGCGCCGGCAGCCGCTCGCGGAGCATCCACACCGCGTCGAAGGCCGCCGGGTCGAGCTCCCAGCCGGCGGCCGGTGTGCCCCGCTCCACGAGGGGTCGGCCGTGCCTGACGAGGTAGAGGGTCATGACGCCAGGAACTCCGTGGCGCCGCGGAGCCTCGTCACGAGCGTGCGTTCGGCGAGGGACGAGTCCAGTCGGAGCTCGAGGGGTCCGGGCACCGGCAGCTCGGCACGCAGGGACGGGCGCAGCCGCGCCTCGTCGAGCCCCTCGCGCCGGGCGACCAGGCGCCCCAGCTCCCAGCGGCTCAGTGCATCGGCGCCGCCGAGGTGCACGATGCCGCGATGGTGGCCGCCGGCCAGCTCGACGAGTGCGGCGGCCAGGTCCGCGACGTGGACGGGGCAGCGGACCTCGTCGGAGAACAGCCCTCCCTCGGCGCCCCCGGCGAGTCGGCGTACGAGCGCCTCGTGCGGCGAGGCGCCGTCCCCGCAGATGACCGAGGTGCGCGCCACCACCACGTCCTCGAGCACGGACAGCGCCACCGTCTCCGCGGCAGCCTTCGCCGCGCCGTAGGGCGAGACCGGGTCGGGCGCCGCGGACTCGTCGTACGGCCTCGCGCGGCCGCCGAAGACGACGTCGGACGACACGAGCACGAGCCGCGCTCCGGCGCGGGCCGCCGCCAGGGCGACGTGAGCCGTGCCGGTGGCCGTGACGGCCCAGTCGGACTGGACGTAGGCGGTGTGGACGACCACCTCCGGCGCGTGCCGCTGGACCATGGCGTCCACGGCGGCCCGGTCGCGCAGGTCGGCGTCGGCCGACCCCACGGCGACCACGTCGTGCTCGGGAGTGGCGGCCGCGACGACGTACCGCCCGAGGTAGCCCGTGCGGCCGCCGGTGACGAGCAGCCGCATCAGAACACGAGGTAGAACAGGACCAGCCAGATCGGCGCGACCGTGGCCAGCAGCGAGTCGAGCCGGTCCATCAGGCCACCGTGACCCGGGATGACCCGGCTCATGTCCTTGATGCCGAGGTCGCGCTTCATGACCGACTCGCACAGGTCGCCGAGGGTGGCCATGACAGCGGTGATGACGCCGAGGAGGACCCCGACCCACCACTCGCCGTCCAGGAACGACGTCACCAGCCACACGCCGACCGCGACGCAGGCGAGCGCCGAGCCGGCGAAGCCCTCCCAGGACTTCTTCGGCGAGATCACCGGCGCCATCGGGTGCTTGCCGAACAGCACGCCCGCGACGTAGCCGCCGGTGTCGGAGGCGACGGTCATCGCGATGAAGGTGATGACGCCCCGCACCCCGTCGTCGTGCAGGTCGAGCCCGAACGACGGGGTGGTCCCGCCCTCGGCGAGCAGCAGCGCGACGAAGGAGGCGAGGAACGGGACGTAGACCAGGGTGAAGACCGAGGCGGTGGCGTTCTTGACGTAGCCGTCGACGCCGCGGCGCAGCAGCCACAGCATCACGACGAGGGCGGTGACGGCCGTCGCCGTGACGAGCGCCGGTGCACCCCAGAAGTAGGCGACGACGACCATCACGACGCCGCCGAGCATCAGCGGCTGCTCGGGCAGGTCGATGTCCTTGGCCGCGAGGCCACGGTGCAGCTCCCACACGGCCACCACGACGGCGACCGCGACGATGCCCATGAACGCCGTCTTCCAGAAGAACAGCGACAGCAAGATGGCGCCGACGAGCACGACGGCGGAGCCCACGGCAGCGGGCAGGTCGCGCCCGGCGCGGCCGTGGTCCCGGGGCGCTGCCGCGGCCGCCGGACTCTCAGGACTCGTCATGGGTGGGCTCAGACCTCGAGCAGCTCGGCTTCCTTGTGCTTGAGCATCTCGTCGATCTTGTCGGTGTGCGTCTTGGTCACGGCGTCGAGGCGCTTCTCGGCTCCGGTGACGTCGTCCTTGCCGACCTCGCCGTCCTTCTCCAGCTTCTCGAGGGCCTGCTTGGCCGTGCGGCGCACGTTGCGCACCGACACGCGGCCGTCCTCGGCCTTGGCGCGGGCGAGCTTGATGAACTCCTTGCGGCGCTCCTCGGTCAGCTCGGGGAAGACGCAGCGCAGCACCTTGCCGTCGTTGGCGGGGTTGACGCCCAGGTCGGAGTCGCGGATCGCCCGCTCGATGCTGCCCATCGCGCCGATGTCGAAGGGCTGGATGAGGATGGTGCGCGCGTCCTGGGAGGTGAAGCTCGCCAGCTGCTGCAGCGGGGTCTGGGTGCCGTAGTAGTCAGCCGTGATCTTGGCGAACATCGCCGGGTTGGCGCGACCGGCTCGGATCGCGGCGAACTCCTCGCGGGTCGCCTCGACGGACTTGCCCATCTTGGCGTCGGCATCGTTCATGACGTCGGTGATCACGGTTGCTCTCTCTCGTCGTACGTCGGGGTGCGGGTGGGCGGCCGGGTCAGTCCGAGCCGGTCACCAGCGTGCCAATCTTCTCACCCCGTACGGCGCGCACGATCGTGCCCGGCGTCGAGAGGTTGAAGAAGACCATGTCCATGCTGTTGTCGCGCGCCATGGCGATGCCGGTGGCGTCGGCGACCTTGAGGTCCCGCGCGAGGTACTCGTCGTAGGTGAGGCGGTCGAACTTCACGGCGGCCGGGTTGGTCTTGGGGTCGGAGTCGTAGACCCCGTCCACTCCCTGCTTGCCCATGAGGATGACCTCGCAGCGGGTCTCCAGGGCCCGCTGGGCGGCGACCGTGTCGGTGGAGAAGAACGGCATGCCGGCACCGGCGCCGAAGATCACGACCCGGCCCTTCTCCATGTGGCGGATGGCGCGACGCGGGATGTAGGGCTCGGCGACCTGACCCATGGTGATCGCGGTCTGCACGCGCGTCTCGACGCCGTGCTTCTCGATCATGTCCTGCAGCGCCAGGCAGTTCATGACCGTGCCGAGCATGCCCATGTAGTCGGCCCGCGCGCGCTCCATGCCTCGCTGCTGGAGCTCCGCGCCGCGGAAGAAGTTGCCGCCGCCGACCACGATCGCGATCTGCACCCCGGAGCGGGCGACCTCGGCGACCTCGCCGGCCGTGGCGTTGATGACGTCGAGATCGAGCCCCACCTCACCACCGCCGAACACTTCGCCGGAGAGCTTGAGGAGGACTCGGTTGTACGCCGTCACTTCGATCCCTTCGCACGGCCTGGTGGGTCAGGCGAAACCTACCGGCCCGCCGGGTCCGGGGTCGAACCCGGACCGTCCACGACCGCCCTGCCCGTGGACCGGGCGGTGGGGCCGGGGCCGACTGCCGGCTGCGGACGCGACGAGGGGCCGTACGCCAGCGGCGTACGACCCCTCGGTCAGCGGGTGGTGCGGGCGCTCAGGCGCCGACCTCGAAGCGGGCGAACCGCTTCACGGTCGTGCCGGCCTCGTCGAGGACGGCCTTGACGCTCTTCTTGGACTCGGTGACCGACTCCTGCTCGAGCAGGACGATCTCCTTGAAGAACCCGCCCAGGCGACCCTCGACGATCTTGGCGATCGCCTGCTCGGGCTTGCCCTCCTCGCGGGTCTTCTGCTCGGCGATGGAGCGCTCGGACTCGACGACGTCGGCCGGCACCTCGTCGCGGGTGAGGTACTGCGCCTTCATGGCGGCGATCTGCATGGCCGCGGCGCGGGCGGCGGTCTCGTCGCCCTCGAACTCGACGAGCACGCCCACGGCGGGGGGCAGGTCGGCGGCACGCTTGTGCATGTAGGTGACGGTGTTGCCCTCGAAGTAGGCGACCTCGCCCAGCTCGATCTTCTCACCGATGGTGATGGCCAGGTCCTCGACGACCTCCCCGACGGTCTTGCCGTCGAGCTCGGCGGCCTTCAGGGCCTCGGTGTCGGTGGCCTTGACGGCGTCGGCGACGTCGGCGATCTGCTGCGCCTTGGCGATGAAGTCCTCGTTCTTGGCGACGAAGTCGGTCTCGCTCTTGAGCTCGACGAGGGCGTTGCCGGAGGTGGCGACGAGGCCGGCGGCGGTCTCGCGCTCGGCGCCGCGGGCGGCGGCCTTGGCGGCACCCTTGACGCGGAGCAGCTCGACGGCCTTGTCGAAGTCGCCGTCGGTCTCGGTGAGCGCCTTCTTGCAGTCCATCATCCCGGCCTGGGTGAGCTCACGGAGCTTCTTGACGTCGGCGGCGGTGAAGTTGGCCATGGTCCTTCTTCCTCTCGGGGCCCGGACGCGCCGGTCAGGCGGCGAGCCGGGGGGTGGGTGCGACGGCACGGACGCGCCGGCCGCAGGAGTGACCTGCGACCGGCGTACCGCGATCAGTCCTTCTTGTCGGCCTCGGCAGCGGCCTCGGGCGCGGCGTCGGCGGGAGCCTCGGTCGCGGCCTCGGCGGCCGGCTCGTCGGTCGCGGCCTCAGCGGCGGCGTCGGCCTGCGGGGCCTCCGACGACGCGCCGGTGGCCTCGGAGGCCGGGGTCTCGGCGGCGGCGTCGCCCGTGGCGGCCGTGGCGGCCTTCTCGGCGTCACCCTCGAGGAGCTCGCGCTCCCACTCGGCCAGCGGCTCGGCGGCGGCGGCGTCGGTCTCGCCGGACTTGGCGCCCGAGCGGGCGATGAGGCCCTCGGCGACGGCGTCGGCGACCACGCGGGTCAGCAGGCCGACCGCGCGGATGGCGTCGTCGTTGCCCGGGATCGGGAAGTCGACCACGTCGGGGTCGCAGTTGGAGTCCAGGATGCCGATGATCGGGATCCGCAGCTTGCGGGCCTCCTCGACGGCGAGGTGCTCCTTGTTGGTGTCGACGATCCACACCGCGGACGGGACCTTCGACATCTCGCGGATGCCGCCGAGGGTCTTGTCGAGCTTGTCGCGCTCCCGCTTCATCTGCAGGAGCTCCTTCTTGGTGCGACCGGAGCCGGCGACGTTGTCGAAGTCGATCTCGTCGAGCTCCTTGAGGCGGTTGATCCGCTGGTGCACGGTCTGGAAGTTGGTGAGCATGCCGCCGAGCCAGCGCTGGTTGACGTAGGGCATGCCGACGCGGGTCGCCTGCTCGGCGATCGCCTCCTGGGCCTGCTTCTTGGTGCCGACGAACATCACGACGCCGCCGCGGGCGACGGTCTCCTTGACGAAGGCGAAGGAGCGGTCGATGTAGGACAGCGACTGCTGCAGGTCGATGATGTAGATGCCGTTGCGCTCAGTCATGATGAAGCGCTTCATCTTGGGGTTCCACCGACGGGTCTGGTGACCGAAGTGGACGCCGCTCTCGAGCAGCTGGCGCATGGTGACGACTGCCATGGGTTCTCCTGTTGTCGCGGAGGCGCTCACCGATGCGCCCGACCTTGAGGCAGGCCGGACCGGGAGCGGGGCTCCTGCTGGTTTTCAGTTGCTGCGCCCGACGGGTGCCGGGTGCCCTGACGCTCACGCGCCGATCCGATCCGCACCGGTGGGGCTGGTGGGAACTGAGGACCGACGCCCGCGGGCGATCCGGAACCGAGAAGCATTCCGACGCGGTCTGCGAGCGTGCGAAGTCAGTCCAGGTGGACTGCTCCGCACATCGTAGGCCACGCACTCGGCGAGCACCGAATCGCAGGAGACGAGGGCCGGAGCACCTGGAAGCGGCTCGATTGCGGGCCAGCGACCGTCCCCGACCCACGCGGTCCGGTGGTCGTCCACAACCGCGGCCGCAGTGCGGCGACCGCACGGCGCGACACGGTCACGATCGCGGGATGCGACTCCCGCCCGTGCTCCCGCTGCTCCTGTCCGCCCTGCTCTGCCTCAGCGCCGCCCCCGCGCTCGCCGGCCCCGACGATCCGGAGGGGGTGTGGCCCCTCGACCCGGAGCCCGCGGTCGTCCGCGGGTTCGAGCCGCCAGCGAACCCGTACGCCTCGGGCCACCGCGGCGTCGACCTCGCCGGCGCGCCCGGCCAGGCCGTGCGCGCCGCGCTCCCCGGGACCGTCGGCTTCGCCGGCTCCATCGGCGGCAAGCCCGTCGTGACGGTGCTGCACGGCGGCCGGCGCACGACGTACGAGCCGGTGGTCGCCTCGGTCGAGCGGGGGCGGGTGGTGGCTGCGGGCGACGTGCTGGGGCGCCTCGTGGTCACCGACGGCCACTGCTTCCCCGCCGCCTGCCTGCACTGGGGGCTGCTGCGCGGCGAGGAGTACCTCGATCCGCTCTCGCTCGTCGGCTCCGGTCCCGTCCGGCTCCTGCCGCTGTGGCGCGACGAGCCGGTCCTCGCCCGGCTGCCGTGGACTCCCCCGCTCGAGCACTGGCGGCGACCCGTCGACCTGGTCTGAGCGGGCTCCGTCCGCACGAGCTCGCCGCGTCTGACGTCCCCGCCGGTCGCGCTCCTGGTCGCTGTGGAGCTCACGCTCGCGGGTGTGCCTGCTGGTAGGCCCGACGCAGCCGGTCGGTCGTCACGTGGGTGTAGAGCTGCGTCGTGGCGAGCGAGGCATGGCCGAGCAGCTCCTGCACCGATCGCAGGTCCGCGCCGCCCTCGAGCAGGTGGGTGGCCGCCGTGTGCCGCAGGCCGTGGGGTCCGATGTCCGGTGCGCCCGGCACGTCGGCGATCCGGCGGTGCACCAAGGTGCGGACGGCGCGCTGGTCGATGCGGCGCCCGCGCGCCCCGAGGAACAGGGCGGCGCCGGCCCCCTCGACCCGCAGCGCCGGCCGGCCGGCAGCGAGCCAGCGGTCCAG
This sequence comes from Nocardioides sp. SYSU D00065, assembly GCF_017916425.1. Taxonomy (GTDB): domain Bacteria; phylum Actinomycetota; class Actinomycetes; order Propionibacteriales; family Nocardioidaceae; genus Nocardioides. Next base: position 460,792 of record NZ_JAFMSX010000001.1, read on the forward strand.
GGCGCGACCGGCCGGAGTGCCGTAGGGGACCGAACGCTCCTTGCGGCCCTTGCCGAACACCCGCACGAGCCGGCGTCCGGGGTCGACGTCGTCGAGGTCGAGTCCGACCAGCTCGCCCACTCGGATGCCGGTGGCGTAGAGCAGCTCCAGCATCGCCACGTCGCGGATGCCGACAGGCGTCCCGTCGTCCGCGAGCTCGGCGGCTGAGCGGATCAGCGCCTCGGCCTCGTCGGCGCGCAGCACGGGAGGCAGCGTCGTGTGCTTCTTGGGCGACCCGAGCGCCGCGCCCGGGTCTGCGGACACGCGGCCGGTGCGGTGGAGCCAGGCCGTGAACACCCGCGCGGCGGTCGCCCGGCGGGCGATGGTCGTCCGGCTGCGACCTGTGGTCTGCAGCTTGGCCAGCCAGCTGCGCAGCGTGCGGAGGTCGAGCTCGGCGACGTCGTCGAGGCCGAGCCGGACACAGTGGTCGAGCAGGCTGGAGACGTCGCCGAGATAGGCACGCACCGTGTGCGGCGTCAGGTCGCGCTCGGAGACGAGGTGGCGCTCGTAGTCGCCGAGCAGGCGGACCATCGGCTCCGGCAGTCCCGGCTCCTGCGGCCTCGGCTCCTGCGGCGGTGTCTCGTCACTCACCCCGCGATCGTAGGCGCGGGGAGCGGCCTCATCCGGCACCCGCGAGTCGCCACCCGCCGTCGACCTCGCGGACGAGTCCCCTGCCCTGCAGCCGCCCGAGTGCGCCCACCGCGTCGCGGACGTGGAGCGAGCTCAGTCGGGCGATGGAGTCGACACCCGCCGGCGTGCTGACCGGCACCCACTCCAGCACCTGGCGCTCCACCCCGCTCAGCTGGTCGTGCGGGCGCTCCGGTCCGCGCGGCTCCTCGACCAGGTGCTCGCCGGCCGCGCCGATCACCTCGAGCACGTGCGAGCCGTGGGTCACCACGCTCGCTCCGCCCCGCCGCAGGCACAGGTGCACGCCCTGCGAGGTGTAGCTCGTCACCGGGCCGGGCACACACATCACGGGTCGGCAGAGGTGCTCGGCCCAGCCGACCGTGTTGAGCGCGCCGCTGCGCAGCGCCGCCTCGACGAGGACGGTCCCGCGGGTCAGTGCGGCGATCAGCCGGTTGCGGGCCAAGAAGCGCTGGCGGGTGGGCGCCGAGCCGGGCGGCTGCTCGCTGACCACGGCGAACTCGGCGGCGAGGTGGCGCAACAGGCGACGGTTCGCCGCGGGATAGACCCGGTCGACGCCGCAGGCCAGCACCGCCACCGTCGCACCGCCGGCGAGCAGCGCCGCGTCGTGGGCGACGAAGTCGATCCCCAGCGCGCCACCCGACACCACGGGGACGCCGGACACCGCCAGGTGGTCCACGAGCCCGCGCGTCGTCTCCGCGCCGTAGACCGATGCGGCGCGCGACCCGACCACGGCGACCGAGGTGGCGAGACCGGTCAGCGGCATCGGCCCCTTGACCCAGAGGCCGGGAGGAGTGCCGCCGAGTCCCTGGACCACGACGCCGTGGTCGAGGTCGTCCAGGCCCGCCGGCCACTCGGGATCGCCCGGGACGACGAAGCGGATGCCGCACCGAGCGGCCTGCTCCAGCTGGCGCTCCGGCTCGACGTCCCGGAGCCGGTCGGCCAGGCGGCTGCCCGGCTTGGGGACCAGCTGCTCCTCGAGCGCCTTGGCCGCTCCGAGCTGGCGCACGAGCGAGGACGTGCGGTGGTCGCCCGGCTCGACGCCGCAGCTCAGCACGACCCGGGCGAGTCGGTCGGTCTCCGACACGGTGCTCATGACGCGGCCACCGCCACCGCGTGGGCCGGGAGGCTGCGTGCGGAGTCGTCGGAGCGCAGTGCCAGGGCGATCTCGGCCTCCGCAGCGCCGGGGCGCGCGACACCGGCGCAGTCCGCGACCGTCCACGCCAGCCGCTGCACCCGGGTGAGTCCCCGACGAGTGAGCTTCGCGGCGCCGAGCTCGGCGTCGATGAGGCGCTGCGCGTCCGGATGCAGCGGCCAACGCTCGGCGAGCACGGGACCGGGACACGAGGCGTTGAGCAACCACGAGTAGTCGCGGTAGCGGCGCGCCTGCCGGTCCCGGGCCTCGGCCACGCGGGCGCGGACGTCGGCCGACGACTCCGGGTCGGGACCGAAGGATCCACCTCGACGTCCCTGCGGGCGCACCTCCATCCAGATGTCGACCCGGTCGAGGATGGGACCGCTCAGCTTGCGCCGATAGTGGGCGCGCTGGACCTCGGAGCACTCGCACGCTCCCCCCGACTGGCCGTGGAAGTTGCCGCACGGGCACGGGTTGGCGGCCAGCACCACCAGCGACCGGGCGGGGTAGGTGGCGGACTCCTCGCCTCGGGCGATCGTCACCTCCCCCGACTCCAGCGGCTGCCGCAGGGCCTCGATGACGTCGGCGCGGAAGTGCGGGAACTCGTCGAGGAACAGGACGCCGTGGTGGGCCAGGCTCACCTGGCCCGGACGCACCCGACCGGTGCCGCCGCCCAGCACGCTCGCGGCCGTGGCCGAGTGGTGAGGTGCGAACCACGGGGGCCGGCGCAGCAGCCCGGCCCCGGCGGGCAGCATGCCCGCCACCGAGTGCAGCGCGGTCACCTCCAGCGACTGCTCGGTGGTGAGGTCGGGCAGGATCGTCGGGATCCGCTCGGCGATCGAGGTCTTGCCGGTGCCGCGGGGACCGACGAGCATCAGCGGGTGGCCGCCCGCCGCCGCCACCTCCACGGCGTAGCGCACGTCCTCCAGGCCGTCGAGGTCACGCAGGTCGAGGTCGTCGAGGCGGTCCTCCCCTCGCCACGTGGCCAGCGGGCTGGCCGAGGGACCCACGACCGGCGGCGCCTCGGGCACCTCCGCGCCGCGCAGCACGGCCGAGACCTGCGCCAGGGAGCGCACCCCGAAGACCGTCATCCCGGGCACCAGCCCGGCCTCGGCCGCCTGTGGCTCGGGCACGAAGACGCGGGAGATGCCGTGAGCTGCTGCGGCGATGACCATGGGCAGCACGCCCGGGACCGGTCGCAGGGCGCCGGAGACCGACAGCTCGCCGACGAAGGCCCAGCCCTCCAGCAGGTCGGCGGTGATGTCGCTGTGGGCTTTGTCGGCCGCCAGCACCGCGAGGGCGATGGCCAGGTCGTAGTGCGTCCCGCCCTTGGGCAGGTCGGCCGGCGCCAGCAGGATCGTCACCCGCTTGGTGGCCGGCCACCGGCCGCAGTCGTTGTTGATCGCCATCCGCACCCGGTCGCGGGCCTCGGACAGGCTCTTGTCGACCCGGCCGATCAGCGTGGTCCCGACCATGCCGGGCGACACGTCGACCTGGACGTCGATGACGTGCCCGTCCGCTCCCGTCAACGCCAGGGAGCGCGCGGTCGCGAACGCCATCAGCCGATGCCTGCCACGTGCTCGACCTCGACCGGGCGACCCGGCGGGGCCAGCACGCCCACCATGTCGATCCGGACGTCGTCGGGACGGCAGTCGTGGGCACGCAGCCACCGCGCCGCGAGGCGCCGGAGCCGGTCGACCTTCGCCGCGGTGACCGCCTCCAACGGCGAGCCGTAGGCCGTCGAGCTGCGGGTCTTGACCTCGCAGACCACGAGCACGCGCCCGTCGCGGAGCACCAGGTCGATCTCGCCGACCTCGCACCGCCAGTTGCGGTCGAGCAGCACCAGGCCGCTGCGTGCGAGGTGCCGGGCCGCGATCGTCTCTCCGCGCTCGCCGAGCAGGCGCTTGCGCTGAGCCGCGGGATCGGGGACGGAGGGAGAGGTGGCGGGTCGAGCCATCGGGGTGCCTTCCGGTCGGGAGGGCACCAGCACAGCGTGCGACACCGACGTCGGCGGCCGAGAAGGCGACGTCCTGTGGACGAGCCGTTCGGTGGCCCGCCTGTGGACGGTCAGCGGCCCAGGACGGCCCCCTCAGCGCAGCCGGCTCAGTCCTTGGGCGGGTCGATGTCCTGCGAGGCGAGCTCCTCGACGTTGACGTCCTTGAACGTCAGCACCTTGACGTTCTTGGCGAATCGCGCCGGGCGGTACATGTCCCACACCCACGCATCGCTCATCGACACCTCGAAGAACACGTCCCCGCTCTCCGAGCGGGCCTTCACGTCGACCTGGTTGCACAGGTAGAAGCGACGGTCGGTCTCCACGACGTACTTGAAGATGCCGACGACGTCGCGGTACTCGCGATAGAGGGTGAGCTCCATCTCGGTCTCGTACTTCTCGAGATCCTCGGCGCTCATGCGTCCTCCTCGGCGGTGTCAGGAGCCGTCGTGCCCGAGGGCTCCGGACCGACACTAGTGGCCGGGTCCAGCGCCGGCTCCGGGGGCGGCTCGCGCACCGGCTCGAGGCCCGCCGCACGGCGTACGTTGACGAACCGCATCCGGTGCACGGGCGAGGGCCCGTGCTCGGTCAGCGCAGCCTCGTGCTCGGCGGTGACGTAGCCCTTGTGCGTCCGGAAGTCGTAGTGCGGCCACTGGTCGTGGAGGCCGACCATCAGCCGGTCGCGGGTGACCTTCGCGATCACCGAGGCGGCCGCGATGCAGGCCGCGACCCGGTCCCCCTTCCACACCGCGAGCCCCGGCACGCCCAGGCCGTCGACCGGGAACCCGTCGGTGAGCACGTAGGACGGTCGCGTGCCCAGCCGGGCGACGGCGCGGCGCAGCGCCTCGACGTTGGCGACGTGCATCCCGAGCCGGTCGCACTCCTCGGGCTCGATCACCACGACCGACCACGCGAGGGCCCGGCGCACGACCTGGGCGTAGACGCGCTCGCGCGCGGCCTCGGTCAGCAGCTTGCTGTCGGCCAGGCCGGGGACGATGCCGGCCCGGCCGGGAGGCAGCACGACCGCACCGGCCACGAGCGGTCCCGCGCACGCGCCCCGTCCAGCCTCGTCGACGCCCGCGACGGGGTCCAGCCCGGCCCGCCGCAGGGCGCGCTCGTAGCCGTAGATCCCGGCGTCGCGGCGTACGGTCGTGCCGCCCGGCAACGGCTCGGGCGGCACGGTCACGAGGACGGGGCCGGCACGTCCTCGAACGTGGCCGGACGGTCGTTCCAGCGGAAGCGGTCGGCGGGCCAGAGCAGCACGAACACCTTGCCGACGACCAGGTCGACCGGGACGAACTCGTCCCCGGGCACGCACTCGGTCACGTCGGGTGGGCACATGTGCTGGGAGGAGTCGGCCGAGTGCGACCGGTTGTCGCCCATCACGAAGATGTGGCCCTCGGGGATCGGGCCGACCTTCCAGTCCTCGTCGCAGCCGGTGGGCATGGGGCCGTTGCACGTGGCACCCCCGCGCTTGACGTAGGCCGACTCCTCCAGCGGCTGGCCGTTGACCACGAGCCGGCCCTGGTCGTCGCAGCACTCGATGGTGTCGCCCGCGACGCCGATGACCCGCTTCACCAGGTGGCCGCCGGTGGGGTACAGGCCGATCTTGGCCATCGCCTTGGCCACCGGATTCACGGGACCGGCCGCGTCGACCGGGCTCAGCCACCCGCCCGGGTCCTTGAACACCACGACGTCGCCGCGCTCGGGCTGGTCGTCGCCCCAATAGGAAACCTTCTGGATGAGGATCCGGTCGTTGAGGATCAGCCCGGGCTCCATCGACTCCGAGGGGATGTAGAACGCCTGGACGAAGAACGTCTTGATGACGACCGCCAGCACCAGCGCCACCCCCAGCAGCAGGATGGTCTCCTGCCACAGCGGCAGCTGCTTGCGCCGTGGACGGGACGTGCGGCCCCTGGCCGACTCGTCCCTCGAATGCGACGACCGCGGTCCCTCGTCCGTGGAGATGGACGAGGAACCGCGGTCGTCGGAAGTCACTCGCAGAGACTAACCAGTCGCTGGTCGGACCCGTGCCTCGCGGCCGGGACCCGCCGGCTCACGCCTCGCGGCGCTCCTTGATCTTGGCAGCCTTGCCGCGCAGGTTGCGCAGGTAGTAGAGCTTGGCGCGGCGCACGTCACCGCGGGTGACGACCTCGATCTTCTCGAAGATCGGGGAGTTCACCGGGAAGGTCCGCTCGACGCCGACGCCGAAGGAGACCTTGCGGACGGTGAAGGTGCGGCCGATGCCCGAGCCGTGGACCCGGATCACGACGCCCTGGAACACCTGGACGCGCGAACGGCTGCCCTCGATGACCTTGACGTGGACCTTGATGGTGTCGCCGGCACGGAAGTCCGGGACGTCGTCGCGCTTGAGGGAGTTGCCGAGCTCGGCGAGAACATTGGTCATGACGTGCTCCTCGCGGGTGCCACAGGTCAGCCGCGGACATGGTGGTGACGGATTCCGGTCGGTCGCTCGACGGTGCCGGTCGACGCGCCCCCTGTGGCAGGTGCGGTTCGACGGGACCCCGGGGCGAGGCACCTGGTCAGATGCCGTCCGGACGTCCCTGGCCACGAGCGGACCAAGGAAGGAGTCTGCCAGAGCGTGGCGTCAGCGAGAAATCCGCTTGGTCAGCACGACGGCTCCCGGCGGTGCCGTCCGGTCCGACCGCAGCCGGAAGCCGGCCTTGCGGTACATCCGGATGTTGTCCTTCGACCCGGCTCCGGTGAACAGCACGTAGTTGCGGGCCTCCGACGGCGCGAGCTCCTGGACGAGCTCGAGCAGCGCCCGGCCCAGCCCGCGACCCTGCAGGTCGGGAGCCACCATGATCCGACCGATGTCCCACTCGCCGTGGGCGTCCAGGCGTCCGCGGACCGCCCCGACGAGGCGGCCGGAGGACGGCTCGCGCGCGACCATCACGGTCCACTCCCCCAGCCCGCGGCGTACGTCGTCCAGCGACTCGCGCAGCGCGGGGATCTCCACGCCCGGGTTGGCCTCCAGCTCCTGGAGCCAGCAGGCGCGCTGGAGCGTGTAGAGCTCGCCGGCGTCGGCGGGGACCGCGCGCCGTACGTCGAGGTCGGCGAGACCCCCGACGGCGGCCGTCGCCGGCAGCAGGTCCGGTCGGCGCTGGGCGGTGCGGCGGGCGGCCTGCTCGCGCCGCCAGGCGGCGATCCGGGCGTGGTCGCCCGACAGCAGGACGTCCGGGACGTCGCGGCCCCGCCAGGAGGCGGGCTTGGTGTAGACGGGGTACTCGAGCAGTCCGTCGGCGTGGGACTCCTCCACCAGCGACTCGGCGTTGCCCATGAACCCCGGCAACAGCCGGACCACCGCCTCGGTGATGGCCAGCGCGGCGACCTCCCCGCCGTTGAGGACGTAGTCGCCGAGCGAGATCTCGCGCACGGTGCCGAGGGTGGCCGCGTGCTCCACCACCCGCTGGTCGATGCCCTCGTAGCGTCCGCACGCGAACACCAGGTGCTCGTGGCCGCTCAGCTCCTCGGCGACGCGCTGGGTAAAGGGCTCGCCGCTGGGCGTGGTGAAGACGATGGTCGCCCCGCGGGCCACGGCCTCCAGCGCCTGGCCCCACGGCTCGGGCTTCATCACCATGCCCGCGCCGCCGCCGTAGGGCGTGTCGTCGACGGAGTGGTGGCGATCGGTCGTCCAGTCGCGCAGGTCGTGCACGGCGAGGTCGACGAGCCCCTTCGCGCGGGCCTTGCCGGGCAGGCTCAGGCCGAGCGGCGCGAGGTAGTCGGGGAAGATCGTGACGACGTCGATCCTCATGCGCCGTCCGTGGCTTCCGCGTCCGTGGCTCCCGCGTCGGGGCCGTCGTCGGGAAAGGGCGACACCAGGCCGGGACGGTCGGCCACCACGAGGCGGCCGGCGTCGAGGTCGACCTCGGGGACGAGCGCGGCCACGAACGGCACGAGGGCGTCGCGCCCGTCCGGGGTCCGCACGGTCAGCAGGTCCTGGGCGGAGCCGTGGACCACCGCCTTCACCGTGCCGAGCGGCGCGCCGTCGAGGTCGACCACGTCCAGCCCGACGAGCTGGTGGTCGTAGTACTCCTCCGGGTCCTCGGGCGTCTCGTCGTGCGCGATGGTGGCATGCAGGACGGTGCCGCGGACCGCCTCGGCGGCGTTGCGGTCGGCGAGCTCCTCGAAGGTGACGAGCAGGGTGCTCTGGTGCCATCGGGCCCGGGCGACGGTGAGCGTGGCGGGGCGCCGGTTGGCCCCGGCGGGAGCCTCGGCGCGCAGCGTCGTGCCGGGTGCGAAGCGCCGGTCGGGCTCGTCGGTGCGGACGTCGAGGGTCACCTCGCCGCGGATGCCGTGGGGCTTGCCGATGCGGCCGACCACGACCTCGATGCCGTCGGGTTGCACGTCGCTCACGCGGCTGAGGCTAGCGCCCCGGCTGCGGCCAGCGCCCCGCGCCCCGACACGGCACGACGGGCGCCACCCCAGTGGGGGTGGCGCCCGTCGTCAGGCACGTGCGGCGTCTACCGTCGCCGGTCGGTGTCCACGCTGCACGGACGCTTCGCGGACACCGGCTGCTGCCGACGTCTACCGTCGCCGGTCGGTGTCCACGCTGCACGGACGCTTCGCGGACACCGGCCGCTGCCGGCGTCTACCGTCTCCGGTCGGTGTCCACGAAGTCGACCCGGGCACCGCCGCGACCCGCGAGGGCCGAGATGACGGTGCGGAACGCGGTGGCGGTGCGACCGTTGCGGCCGATCACCTTGCCGAGGTCGTCCGGGTGGACGCGGACCTCGAGGATCGAGCCCCGACGCAGCTGCTTGTCGCGGACCACGACGTCGTCGGGGTGGTCGACGATGCCACGCACCAGGTGCTCCAGGGCGTCGGCCAGCACGATCAGGCCTGCTTGTCCGCGTCGACGCCGGAGGTGTTCTTGCCGGCCTCCTCGGCGGTGACGTTCTCCAGGTCGGCGTTGGCGTCGGCGGCGCCCTCGGGCGTCTCGGCGGCGGGGACCTGGGTCGCCGCGGGAGCGGCCTCGTCGGCAGCCGGCTTGTCGGCCTTCTTCTTCGAGGTCACCGCGGCGCCGCGGGACTCGCTCGAGACCTCCTTGAGGGCCTCGTTGAAGATGTCGAGCTTGGAGCGCTTGGGCTCCTTCACCCGCAGGGTGCCCTCGGCGCCCGGGAGGCCCTTGAACTTCTGCCAGTCACCGGTCACCTTGAGGATCGCCTCGACGGCCTCCGTGGGCTGGGCGCCCACGCCGAGCCAGTACTGCGCCCGGTCGGAGACGACGTCGATGTACGACGGGTCCTCCTTGGGGTGGTACTTGCCGATCTCCTCGAGGACCCTGCCGTCGCGCTTCTTGCGCGAGTCGACGACGACGATGCGGTACTGCGGCACCCGGATCTTGCCCAGGCGCTTCAAACGAATCTTGACGGCCACGTTTGTGGTGTCTCCTCAGGAATTGTCGTGGGTGAACGACCCTCGCCAGGTGGGGCACCGGGTCTGGTCGCTCGAAGGGCGCTGCGCGCTCGGATGAGAGGGTCCGGGCGCGCAGGACACGAGGGAAGAGTCTGCCAGACGTACGCCGCGCACCACCAATCCGGCCAGGGCTCCGCCGACGGAGCGCATGCGGCGGTGCTCAGGCGGCGTCGAGGCCGATGGCCTCACGCAGCGCCGCGAGCCCCGACACGCGGAGCGGGTGCGGCCCCCGCACGAGGTCCTGCGGCTCGAGGAGCAACGCCTGGTTGAGGGCCAGCTCGCCCTCGCGGCGCTTGAGGCGGCGGATCCCGTTGGGCCGGTAGCCCAGCTTGCGCGACACCGCGAGCGAGGCCGGGTTGTCGAGGAAGGCCCCGGAGGTGACCGCGGCCGCGCCCAGGTGGTCGAAGGCGAACGCGCACACGACCTGGCGCATCGCGGTGCCGATGCCGCGCCCATGGAACTGCCTGCCCAGCCACGACCCGGTCTCGCCGGTGCGGGTCACGAGGTAGTCCGAGGTCTCGAACGCCTGCGTGCCGACCAGCTGGCCGTCGTGGAACACCGCAAGGTGCAGCCCCCACGCGTCGGGACGGAACTCCGCACGCGCCCGCCAATGGTAGGCCGCGGTGTTGCGCGCGAGCTGCTCGGGCGGCGCGTCGGTCCACGGGACGGAGAAGGGCATCACCGCCGGGTCGTGGATGCCTCCCACGGCCAGGTCGCACAGCTCGGCGAGGACGTCGTCGGAGATGCCGCGCAGCACCAGCGGTCCCGCCTCGATGGTGAGGCCCAGCGGCGGGAACAGGTCGGCGACGGAGCTCATGCGGTGATCCTCGTCGAGCCGCCACGGGCGTTCCAAACCGTTTGTCGGGGGGCAACCGATCACCGCCTTGGCGCGTCCCCACGTGTGACCGCCCTCGACGTCGACCCGCTGGAGCTCCCTGCTCGCCTCACCGCTCCCCCGCGCCTCACCCAGCGCCACCCGTGGCTGCTGCCCGTGGCCACGGCCGTGCACCGCACGCGACGGCGTACGCGGTGGGTCCGCGACGCCTGGTCGGGCCGGGTCGTGTGGGCCAAGCGCCGCGAGCCCGCCGACCTGCCCGTCCGCGTGAAACAGCACGGCTCCCTGCTCCTGCGCGAGCTGGATCCCGACCGGATGCACCTGCACAACAACAAGGTCACCAACCTCCGGCTGGCGGTCTCGCGCCTGGATGGTCTGGTGCTGGCGCCGGGCGAGACCTTCTCCTTCAACCGGGTGGTCGGCAACTGCACCCGGCGCAAGGGCTACGTCGACGGGATGCGGCCGTCCAACGGGACGGCCGAGGCCGGCGTCGGCGGCGGCATCTGCCAGCTGGCCAACCTCGTCCACTGGATGGTGCTGCACTCCGCCCTGAGCGTCGTGGAGCGCTCCGAGCACTCCTTCGACCCCTTCCCCGACCGCGGCCGGGTGCTGCCGTGGGGAGTGGGGTGCTCGATCGTCTACAACTACGTCGACCTGGTGATCCGCAACGACACCGAGCACGCCTTCCAGCTGCGGGCGTGGGTGGGCGAGCGCTACCTGCACGGCCAGCTGCGCGCCGACGCGCGCCCGCGGCACTCCTACCGCGTGGAGGCGCGCGACGAGCAGTTCCTGCGCCGCGACGGGCAGGTCTTCCGGCGCAACCAGATCTGGCGGCGCGTCACGGACCGGACCACCGGCGAGGAGGTCGGCGAGGAGCTGGTGAGGCGCAACTGCGCGCTGGTCGTCTACGAGCCCGGGCCGGGCGTCGAGGTCATCGACGTCGGGTGACGCCTCGGAGCACGATGCACGTCGGCGTGCGCAGCACCGAGAGGTCCTCGACCGGGTCGCGGTCGTAGACGACGAAGTCGGCCGAGGCTCCTTCGGTGAGGCCGTCGACGCCGAGCCACTCGCGTGCGCGCCAGCTGGCCGCGCCGAGCGCGTCGTGGGCGGGCATCCCGATCCGCACGAGCGCCTCGATCTCGCCGGCGATGTTGCCGTGGCGGCTGATGCCGCCGCCGTCGGAGCCCGCGTAGATCGGCACCCCCGCCTCGTACGCCGCCATGATGGTGGCGGGCATCGCGGCGTAGAGGTCGGTCATCGTGGCGGCGTAGGCGGGGAACTTCTCCGCCCCGGCCGCCGCGTGCTGGGGGAACTTGTCGAGCTGCATCACCGTGGGCACCAGGCGCGTGCCCCGCGCCACCATGGCGTCGATCAGGTCCTCGGTGAGCCCGGTGCCGTGCTCGATGCAGTCGATGCCCGCCTCGATCAGGCCGGGCAGCACGCCGGAGCCGAAGCAGTGCGCGGTGACCTTGGCGCCCTCGGCGTGGGCGGCGGCGATCGCGTCGGCGAACGCCTGCGCCGGGAACGACGGCGCCAGGTCGCCCTCCACGCGCGAGATCCAGTCACCGACGAGCTTGATCCAGCCGTCGCCGTTGCGCGCCTCCTGCGCGGCGTACGTCGCCAGGTCCGCCGGCTCCACCTCGTGGGCGTAGCCGCGGATGTAGCGCCTGGTCGCCGCGATGTGGCGCCCGCACCGGATCAGCCGCGGCAGGTCGTCACGGTCGTGGATCCAGCGCGTGTCCGCGGCCGACCCGGCGTCCCGGATCAGCAGCGCCCCGCCGTCACGGTCGTCGATCGCCTGCTGCTCGGTCGCGGCGTCGTCGGTGGCGCCGAAGTCGTCGAGCCCGAGGTGGCAGTGGGCGTCGACCAGCCCGGGGACGATCCAGCCCTCGGCCACGGTGTCGGCCCCGGGCTGCGGCTCGAAGGTGATGCGACCGTCGACGACGTAGAGGTCGCGGGCCTCGCCGTCGGGCAGGACCGGTCCGCGGAAGCGCTGGGCACTCATGCGGCGACCCTAGCGAGACCGGGACCGAGCAAGGCCGGCGCGACCGTGGCTCGGCCCGACCCGGCGCGGCCCGGGCCCGGGACGAGTTATCGTGCCGTCACCGCCGAACGGTGCGGCGACGAGCGAACGTCGTCCGCTGCCCGCAGGAAGAGAGCCCGCCATGCCGACGCCGCCCCGCTCGCGCAGCCGCGGCGGCTCTCTGGAGGACCTCCGTCGGTCCAACCGGCGCCTGATCCTGGCCCACCTCGGCAGCCAGGGACCGCTCAGCCGCGCGGAGCTGGCCCGGTCGACCGGGCTCTCGGCGACCACGGTGTCCAGCCTGGTCAACGAGATGCTGGCCGCCGGTCAGCTGCGCGAGACCAGGACCGGTCGCCCGCACAAGGGTGGCTCCGGACGACCGCCCCTGCTGGTGGAGCTGGCCACTCCCCCGGGCGGCGTGGTGGGTGTCGACATCGGGCACGGCCACGTCCGCGTCGCGGCTGCCGGGCCGACCGGCGAGGTCCTGGCCGAGGACGTGCGCGGGCTGGACGTCGACGCGGCCGGCACGCCCACCCTCGACGTCGCCGCCGCGATGATCCGCGAGGTGCTGGGTGAGGCGGGGCTCGATCCGGCTCAGGTGCACGGCGCCGGGATGTGCGTGCCCGCCCCTCTCGACCGCGGGACCGGCACGGTGAGCACGGGGATCCTGCCGGGCTGGCACGGGTTGAGCCCGGCGGCCGAGCTGGAGAGACGGATCGGGGCACCGGTCATCGTCGACAACGACGCCAACCTCGGCGCCCTGGCGGAGGTGCGGCACGGGGCGGCGCGGGGCCACCACGACGTCGTCTACGTCAAGCTGGCGAGCGGGGTCGGCTCAGGTCTCGTCCTGGGCGGTCGGGTGCACCGGGGTGCGACCGGGATGGCCGGCGAGCTCGGGCACGTGCGCATCGGCGAGGACGGCGAGGTGTGCCGCTGCGGCAACCGCGGCTGCCTCGAGACGCGGGTCTCGGCCAGGTCGCTGCTGCGCGCGCTGCAGCCGGCCCACGACGAGCAGCTGAGCATCGCCCGCGTGCTCGAGCTGGAGCGCCGCGGCGACGCTGGCGTACGGCGGGCGCTCTCCGACGCGGGCGCGACGATCGGTCGCGCGCTGGCCGACCTCAGCAACCACCTCAACCCCTCGATGGTCGTGATCGGCGGGCCGCTGCGCAGCGCGGGGTCCGTGCTCGACGGCGTACGCCTGGCAGTGGACCGCTATGCGCAACCGGCGACCGCCGGGGCTCTCCGCGTCGTCCCGGGCGAGCTCGGCGAGCGCGCCGAGGTGGTCGGGGCGGTGACCCTGGCGGTCGCGATGGTCAGCTCCGGCGACTGACGCGCCCTCAGAGCCGGTCGAGCAGCCAGGACGGGCTCAGGACCTGGGCAGGGGCCACGTTGGCGGCCAGCGCCCGGTCGGCGGTGACCACGACCACCCGCGCGCCGAGGGCCGCGGCCCGGCGGGCCTGCTCGCGGATCTCCGCGTCACCGTCGCGGGCGGCGTGCACCGTGGTGACGTGCGCGTCCCGGCCGGCGCGGACACCGCCCTTGGCCTGCCCCTCGAGCACCAGCACGATCTGGTCGTAGGGAGTGTCCGCGACCAGCAGCCGCTCGTGCAGCCGCCGCGCGGCGCCGGCGCGGTCGCGCCACCAGCCGTCCGGCACCGAGCCGACGACGTTGGCTCCGTCGACGACGAGGGTGGTGGGCACACCGCTCACTTGAGGAACTGGGAGAAGTCCTTGGGGAGGTTGAGCTGCTCGGCGGCCTTCTCGTAGTCGAGCTCGGCGCCCTCGGCGTTGCCGAACGCGCTGCCGGCCCTGGCGCCGCCCGCCGCCTGCCGGGCGGCCTTCTGCTGGGCGGCCTTGGCGGGATTGCCCGAGACGCGCTTGCCCTTCTTGCCCTTCTGGGCGGGCTGGCGCGCGCCGGCGCGCTTGCCGCCGCCGAGCCCCGGCATCCCCGGCATCCCCGGCATCCCGGGCACGCCGCCGCCGCGTGCCATCTGCTCCATCATCTTGCGCGCCTCGAAGAAGCGGTCGACGAGCTGGTTGACGTCGGAGACCTGGCGACCCGATCCCTTGGCGATGCGGGCGCGGCGGGAGCCGTCGATGATCTTGGGGTTCTCCCGCTCGGCGGGGGTCATCGACTGGATGATCGCCTGGATGCGGTCGATCTCGCGCTCGTCGAAGTTCTCCAGCTGGTCGCGGAACTGACCCATCCCGGGCAGCATCCCCATGATCTTGGTCATCGAGCCCAGCTTGCGGATCTGCATCATCTGCTGCAGGAAGTCCTCCAGCGTGAAGCCGCCCTTGGTGCCGAGCTTCTCCGCGGCCTTCATGGCCTGCTCGGAGTCGAACGCCTTCTCGGCCTGCTCGATCAGGGTGAGCATGTCGCCCATGTCGAGGATGCGCGAGGCCATCCGGTCGGGGTGGAACAGGTCGAAGTCGGTCATCTTCTCGCCGCTGGAGGCGAACATGACCGGCTTGCCGGTGATCGAGCGGATCGACAGCGCTGCCCCACCGCGGGCGTCGCCGTCGAGCTTGGTCAGCACCACGCCGTCGTAGCCGACGCCGTCGAGGAAGGCCTGCGCGGTGGTCACCGCGTCCTGGCCGATCATCGCGTCGACGACGAAGAGCACCTCGTCGGGCTGCACGGCGTCGCGGATGTCGGCGGCCTGCCGCATGAGGGTCTCGTCGACGCCGAGGCGACCGGCGGTGTCGATGATGACGACGTCGTGGAGGCGACGCTTGGCCTCCTCGATCGAGGCGCGGGCAACCTCGACGGGGTCGCCGCCGTGCTCGACACCCTGGGCGTTGCCCGGCTCGGGGGCGAAGACGGGTACGCCGACCCGCTCGCCGTTGACCTGGAGCTGCTGGACCGCGTTGGGCCGCTGCAGGTCGGCGGCGACGAGCATCGGGGTCTTGTCCTGCTCCTTCAGCCACAGCGCGAGCTTGGCCGCGAGGGTCGTCTTGCCGGCTCCCTGGAGACCGGCGAGCAGGATGACCGTGGGTCCGGACTTGGCGTAGCGCAGGCGGCGGGTCTCGCCGCCGAGGATCGCGACGAGCTCCTCGTGGACGATCTTGATGATCTGCTGCGCGGGGTTGAGCGCGCCGCTGACCTCCTCCGAGCGAGCCCGCTCCTTCACCGCGGCGACGAACTCCTTGACGACCGGCAGCGCGACGTCGGCCTCGAGAAGCGCGATCCGGATCTCGCGTGCGGTGGCGTCGATGTCGGCCTCGGAGAGCCGACCCTTGCCGCGCAGGTTCTTGAAGGTGTCGGCAAGGCGGTCGGAGAGTGTGGCGAACACGGTGTGGGTCTGTCCCTCGCATCGGTGGCTGAGTCAGGGGGTGGTACGACGTCCCAGCCTAACGGCCGGGGCACGCCCCACGTGCCTCGACGGACGACCTCGCTCGTCAGCCGCCGAGCGCGGTGCGGACCGCGTGCGCTGCCGCGGCCGCCCGCTCCTCGCTCGGCCGCACCCCGCCGACCTCCTGCACGTAGAACACGTCGACGGCCTGCGGCCCGAGCGTCGACACGTGCGCGGAGGCCACGGTGAGCCCGAGGCCGGCCAGCGTGGTGAGCACGCGATGGACCACGCCCGGGCGGTCGGAGGTGCGGATCTCCAGCACCAGCGAGGCGCGCGAGGCGTCCGCACGCACCTCGACGATCGGCGGCAGCTCGTCGTCGGCACGAGCCGACAGGCCGGGCAGGCGCTGGTCGCCGTCGACCACGCGGCGGATCCGCTCCCGCACGACCGCGGCGTCGAGGTAGGCGTCGGGCACCTCCCAGGAGCTGACGCCCCACTCGCCCTCCGCGTCGACCTGTCCCCAGGCGCGGGCGGCCTGCACCGGCACCCGCAGGGCGGCCAGACCGCCGGCGACGTCGGCGAGCAGCCCCACCCTGTCGGCGGCGATCACGGTCACGGTCGCGCCCGCCTCGTGCGGCGTGACCTCGACCGACACCGCGCCCGCCTCGCGCCGTACGACGTCGGGGACGGGCACGGGCTCGGCCGGCGGGACCGGCGCGACGTCGACGCCCAGCGCGGAGGAGGCACGGGACACCAGGCGATCGACCAGCGAGGCACGCCACGTCGTCCAGGCCGCCGCGGACGCCGCCTTGGCGTCGGCCTCGGTGAGGGCCCGCAGCAGCTCCAGGCTGGCCGCGTCGGGGACGTGGGTGAGCAGCTCGGCGGTGGTGGCCGGGTCGTCGGGGTCGCGGGTCGTGGCGAGGTCGGCCAGGAGCAGGTGCCATCGCACGAGCGAGGCGACCACCTCGGCGTCGAGGTCGGTGAACCCCATCCGGGTCACGACCTTGCGGGCGACCGGCTCGCCGGCGACCGAGTGGTCGTGCAGCGAGCTCTTGCCGATGTCGTGCAGCAGGGCCGCGACCAGCAGGAGGTCGGGTCGGCGGACGCCGCGGATCAGCGCCCCCGCCTCCGCGCACGTCTCCACGACGTGGCGGTCGACGGTGAAGCGGTGGACGGGCGAGGCGTGCGGCAGCAGCCGGATCTGCTCCCACTCGGGCAGGAAGGTCGCGATGCCCTCGACCTCGTCGAGCGTCTCCCACACCGGGACGAGCGCGGGCCCACTGGCCAGCAGCCGCACCAGGGCGTCGCGGGCGGGAGCCGGCCACGGCGCCGGGAGCGCGGCGCCCTCGCGGACCAGCCGCGCGGCGGTGGTCGGGGCGAGGACGGCGTCCCGTGACGCCGCCTCGGCAGCGGCGCGGAGCAGGAGGGTCGGGTCGTCACCGGGCCGGGTGCCGGCGTCGAGGACGATCTCGCCCCGCGAGAGCGCGATGCCGGGCGCCACGCGCTCGAGCGCCGGCGTCCGGCGCCCCTTCTCCCCCGTCGGACGCGTGGTCACCGAGTCCGTACGACGCCACGCCAGGCGCGAGAGGTGCCCGATCCGGCGCCCGAGCGAGCGCACGTGCCGCTGGGCCGCCTCGGCGTCGGCGAGGTCGAGGCGCTCGGCGAGCGGCGCCCACATCTCGGGCCCGATGCGGTCGCTGGGCCGTCCGGCGAGCTCGTGCACCTCGTCGCGCACGTCGAGGAGCAGCTGGCGCGCCGCCTCGAGGGCCGGGGTGGAGGCGTCGACGAGCCAGCTGGCCTCGATGGCGCGCAGCACCCCGGCGTCGCGCAGGCCGCCCTCGGCCTCCTTGACGTCGGGCACCGAGACGTGCGCGAGCTCGCCGGTCACGCCGTGCCGCTTGCGGGTCAGCGCCCGGAGCTCGGGCAGCCGGGTGCGGGCCTGTCGCCGCCAGTCGGCCAGCATCGTGGTGCGCAGGCGCAGGGTCAGTCCCGGGTCGCCGGCGAGGTGCCGGGCGTCGAGCAGCCCGAGGGCCACCCGGAGGTCGGCCGCCGCCTCGAGCACCTCGGTCATGGAGCGCACGGAGTGGTCCAGCCGACGCCCCGAGTCCCACAGCGGGTACCACAGGGTGCTGCCCAGGTCGCCGAGGTCGAGGCCGTCGTCGTGCACGAGCACCACGTCGAGGTCCGAGTGCGGGGCGAGCTCCCCGCGCCCGTAGCCCCCGACCGCGACCAGGGCCACTCCGGCGGCGGGCCCCGCACAGGCGGCGTACGCCTGTCGGCAGAGCTCGTCGGCCGAGGTGGCCCTGGCCTGTCGTCCCGCTGCGCTCACGAGCGTGCAGTCCCGAGAAGGTGTGACATCAGAGCGCGGACGCGTCCTGCTCGCCGGTGCGCACCCGGACCACGGTCTCGACCGGGCTGACCCACACCTTGCCGTCGCCGATGCGACCGGTCTGGGCGGTCTTGACGATGATGCCGACCACGTCGTCGGCGTCGGCGTCGTCCACCACGATCTCGATGCGGATCTTGGGCACGAGCGCGATGTCGTACTCGGCGCCGCGGTAGACCTCGGTGTGGCCCTTCTGGCGGCCGTAGCCGCTGACCTCGGAGACCGTCATGCCGGCGACCCCGAAGGTCTCGAGCGCCTCGCGGACGTCCTCCCACTTGTGCGGCTTGATGACCGCGGTCACGAGCTTCATGCGCTGGCTCCTTCGGTGCTGGACTTCGTCGGGGTGGTGGGCGCGGTCGCCGTGCTCGCGGCCAGGACGCCGGTCCCGCCACCGCTGGTGCCGCTGTGCAGGTCGTAGGCCGACTCGCCGTGGGCGACGAGGTCGATGCCGTTGACCTCGTCCTCCTCGTCGAGGCGCAGGCCGATCGTGTACTTGATCGCCAGGGCGATGACGGCGGTGAGCACGCCGGAGTAGACGACGGCCACGACGACTCCGAGCGCCTGGTCGCCGAGCGAGCCGAAGCCGCCGCCGTGCAGGAGCCCGTCGACGCCGCCGGCGCCGTCGGAGGTGGAGAAGACGCCGATGAGCACGGTGCCCACGATGCCGCCGACCAGGTGCACGCCGACCACGTCGAGGGAGTCGTCGAAGCCGAGCTTGTACTTCAGCCCGACCGCCCAGGCACAGACAGCGCCCGCGATCAGGCCGATCGCCACGGCACCGCCGATGTCGACGGCGCCGGCTGCCGGGGTGATGGCGACCAGGCCCGCCACGATGCCGGAGGCGGCACCCAGCGAGGTGGCCTTGCCGTGCAGCAGGCGCTCGATCAGCAGCCAGCCGAGGATGGCGGCGAAGGTGGCGAGGGTGGTGTTGGCGAAGGTGCGGCCGGTCTCGGAGTAGAACTGCGCGAGGAAGGCGTCGGGGTCCTCGTCGAAGGTGGTGCCGAAGACGATCGACCCGACGTTGAAGCCGTACCAGCCCAGCCACAGCATGCCCGCTCCGAGCATGGTCAGGGTCAGGTTGTGCGGACGCATCTGGTCCTTGGGCCAGCCGATCCGCTTGCCGAGGAGCAGCACGAGCACGAGGGCGGCGACGCCGGCGTTGATGTGGACGGCCGTGCCGCCCGCGTAGTCCTGGGCACCGATGCGGCCGCAGATCAGCGAGTCGTCGGTGCAGCTGAAGACCATGTGCGCCATCGGGAAGTAGACGATGAGCGCCCACAGCGGCAGGAAGACCACCCACGCGGAGAACTTCAGACGGTCCGCGACCGCGCCGCTGATGAGCGCCGCCGTGATGATCGCGAACGTCATCTGGAACATGACGTAGATGTAGGTGTCGGTGGTGACGCCGTCGAGCCACAGCAGCTCGAACGGGTCGGCGAAGAACGTGCCCTCGCCGCTCCAGCCCATGGACCAGCCGACGGCGACGTAGAGGATGCCGACGATCGCCGCGGCGATGAACGACATCATCATCATGTTGAGCACGGACTTCGAGCGGGACATGCCGCCGTAGAACAGGGCGAGCGCGGGCACCGTCATCATCAGGACGAAGGCAGTCGCCACCAGCATGAAGGCGTAATAGCCGTCCACAGGACCTCCAGG
Organism: Nocardioides sp. SYSU D00065; assembly: GCF_017916425.1. Lineage (GTDB taxonomy): Bacteria > Actinomycetota > Actinomycetes > Propionibacteriales > Nocardioidaceae > Nocardioides. The sequence goes on from NZ_JAFMSX010000001.1 coordinate 480,241, forward strand.
AAACGTACGGGATGTGGGTCCGCCAGCTCATGACGCCGGTGTCATGCAGGGCTCCACGTGTGCCTCCGCAGCCTGCGCGGGCGACGTAACGCCTGACCGCGGCGGATGTTGCGGGCAGGCAACGGAATGCGCCGCGGTGTTACGGGTGTGTGAACCGGACGGCCCGAGCGGGCGCCTTGTTAGTGTTCGGCCGTGTCCAGACTGGCCGTGATGGCGCACTACGACGTCGCCGGGGAGCTGCGGCCCCACGTGCGAGGTCAGGTGGAGGCGCTGGCCGCCTCGGTCGACACCCTGCTGGTCTGCACGACCGCCCACCTGCGGGACTCCGCACGGGCCTGGCTCTCCGAGCGGGCGGTCCTGGTCGAGCGAGCCAACTACGGCTACGACTTCTTCAGCTACAAGGTGGGCCTGGACTCTGCCGGCGACCTCAGCGCCTACGACGAGGTCGTGGTCTGCAACGACACCTACGTCTTCGCCCTCGACTCCTACGACCCGGTGTTCGAGGAGATGGCCACCCGCCCGTGCGACTTCTGGGGGCTCACCGCCGCCGAGCGGGTGGCCCCGCACATCCAGTCCTTCTTCATCGCCTTCCGGCCGTGGGTGGTCGGCTCGCGCGCCTTCACCGCGTTCTGGGAGGAGATGGAGCCGATCTCCAAGCGCCGCCAGGTGATCCGCCGCTACGAGGTGGGCATGTCGCGGCGGCTCTACGACGCCGGCTTCGCCTCCGACACCTACTTCGTGGAGACCGCCGAGGACCGGCGCATCGCGCGCGAGCGGATGCGCTGGTGGGCCGCGCACCGCTCGCACTTCCCCCGCACCCGGGCCGAGGTGCGCGAGTGGCGCGAGCGCGCCAACGAGCCGTGGAACCCGGCGCGCAGCCTCGCCGACCGGGTCCTCGACGACGCCCGGTTGCCCTACGTCAAGATCGACACCCTGCGCTACGACCCCTACAACCTCGACGCCAAGCGGCTGCTCGACCTCTGCGAGCGCCGCTTCCCCGAGCGGTTCGCCGGCGTGCGGGAGTTCCTCGAGGAGACCGCGCAGTACTACCCCCTGCGCGACACCGAGCGGCTGCTGCCCACGCCGCTGGCGCTCGAGCCGCTGTTCCCGCGCGTGAGGTACTCCGATGCGCGGTGAGCGCCGCCGGCCCGGGCAGGTGCGGCTCGACGACGCCGCCGAGGTGCTGGTCGACGCCGGCCTGATCGACACCGACTACGTCGCCGCCCAGCTCGGCAGGTCGTACGACACCCCCACCGAGGCAGCCCGCGCCGCGGTCCTCGCCGGGGACGTCTCCCCGCACCCGCTGTTCGAGGCGCAGTGGATCGGCCGTCGCCGGTCGTGGCAGCGGCTGGGCCAGCACCCGGTCGTCTGGTACGTCTCCGAGCGGCGCCGGCGCAACCGGATCGCGCCGCACCCGCTCGTGGACCCGCGGATGGTGTTCGCCGCCCACCCGGAGGCGCGCCACCACCCCTACGGCGCGCTGTCCTACTGGCTCTCGGTGAGCGGCCCCGGTACGCCGCTGCCCACCCGGATCCTGCCCCGCAAGGTGTCGTGGGGCACCTACCGCGCGGCCGCCATCGAGGCCGCCGCCGGCTGGCGCGCGGAGGTCGTGCTGGAGCGCCCGACGCTGCTGGGCCCCGCTCCCGCCCTGCCGTCGAAGCTGGGCACGTCCCCGGCGGTGACCGTCGTGATGTCGGCCCAGGACGCCGGACCGCTGGTCCACCGCACGGTGGCCTCCCTGCAGGCGCAGACCTTCTCCGACTGGCACCTCGTCGCGGTCGATCGCGGCTCCGAGGACGACACGGCGGCGGTGCTGCAGGGGGTGGCTGCCTTCGACGACCGCGTCACCCTGGTCCGGGAGTCACGCTGCAGCCACGCGCGGGCGCTCAACGTCGCGCTCGAGCACAGCACCGCCGAGCACGTCGCCTTCCTCTCGCTCGGTCGCGAGTGGCTGCCCGAGATGCTCGCGGAGCTGCTCGCCCACGCCCACCACACCGGAGCCGCCGCCGTCGTGGCCGGTGCCGGTGCCGTGGGGCGCTCGCGCGCCGAGCTGGTGGGCGGGCGCCCCGCCGACCTGGCCACCGCACTGGTGCGCCGTGCCGCCATCAAGGACGTCGGCGGCTTCGACGAGTCGCTCGGCGGCGCGGTCGAGCGCGACCTGCTGCTACGGCTGACCCGCGACCACGAGCCCGTGCCCGTCGACGTACCGGTCCTCCGCCGGCCCGAGACCCTCGGCCCCGGCTTCGGCGACGACTGGGGCTCGGCGGTGCTGGAGCGCCAGCTCGTCGACTGGGACGCCGCCGCCGCGCGCGAGACGTCGGAGGACCTCGTCACCCACGTCATGCCGCTGGGCAGCGAGCCGCGCCGCACCGTGGAGTGGCTCGGCTCGGTGCGCGAGGGCACCGAGCTCATCCTGGTGGGGGTCCGGCCGCGCCGGGCCCACCACGTGCTCGCCGCCTCGATCGCCTCGGTGATCTCCGGCGCCCGCTTCCTCTCGGTCCCGGCCGGCGTGTCGATGTCGACCGCGACCAACGTCGGGATCGCGCAGGCCGCGGGCAGCACCGTCGTGCTGGTCCGGCCCGAGGCGATGCCGCCGCGCCAGCCGATCGCGGAGCGGCTGGCCGAGGTCGTGCGGCAGCCGGACGTCGCGATCGCCCAGCCGCTCGTCGTGGACCTCGACGGCGTGGTCCTGAGCGCCGGCGCCCGCTTCAGCGCCGACAACCCGCACCCCGAGCTGTTCCTCGCCGGCCTCCCCACCAGCGACGCCGAGCGCATCGGCCAGTGCGCCGTCGCCGCGCCCGCCGCCCCGCTGGTGGCGCTGCGCACCGACACCGCGGTGGCGCTGCGCGGCCTCGCCGCCCGCTTCCACTCCGTGCTGGGCGAGACCGACCTTGGGCTGCGCGCCCGGCAGGCCGGCCTCGGCGGCTCGGTGGTCGTCCCCGACACGGTCATCACCTCGCGCACGCCCTACGCCGCACCCGAGGGACTGGTCGGGGCACTGTCGTCGCTGCGCTCGACGGTCCTCGCCGGCGTCGCCACCCCGCCGCCCGACCGTGCCCGCGAGCTGCTGCGCGCCGCCGGGCTCGAGGTGACCGACCAGCGCAACCGCCGCGTCTCCACCGACCCGGAGGACCGCACCGCCCCGGCCGTGCTGGTCCCCGAGCTGGTGGTACGTGCCGTGGAGGGGATCCACGAGTCCCCGCCCCGCCTCCGGTGGGCCGTCGACATCGCCGCGCCCGCGGCCGCCCGCGGCGACCGGTGGGGCGACACCTACTTCGCCCGGTCGCTGGCGGCCGCCCTCGAGGCGCGCGGCCAGCACGTCGCCGTCGACCGGCGCGACGCCCGCGAGCGCAGCTCCCGCGACCACGACGACGTCCTGCTCGTGCTGCGCGGCCTGGACCGGGTGACGCCGCGGCCGGGCCTGCTCAACGTCGAGTGGATCATCAGCCACCCCGACATGATCAGCCCGCAGGAGGTCGCCGGGTTCGACCTCGTCTACGCCGCGAGCACGAGCTGGTCGGAGCGGATGACCCGCGAGTGGGGCACTCGGATCCGGCCCCTGCTCCAGTGCACCGACACGCGGTGGTTCCACCCGGACCGTGCCGAGCCCGACACCGGGCCGGCGCTGCTGTTCGTCGGCAACTCGCGCGGTGTCTACCGCTACGCAGTGCGCAGCGCGCTCGCCATCGGCGCCGACCTCACCCTGCACGGCAACGACTGGGCGGAGTTCGTCGAGCGCGACCGGATCGCGTCGGGCGGTGTGGCCAACGAGGAGGTCGGGGCCCTCTACGCCTCCGCGGGCGTGGTCCTCAACGACCACCACCTCGACATGCGCCGCGACAGCTTCGCCTCCAACCGGCTCTTCGACGCCGCGGCGTGCGGCGCGCGGATCCTCAGCGACCGCATCGACGGCCTGGAGGAGACGTTCTCCGGGCTGGTGCTGCCCTTCGACAACGAGCACGAGCTCGCGCGTCTGGCCCAGCCGCCCTACGAGGCGTTCCCCGACAACGAGACGCGCCGCCGCATCGCCACGCGCATCATCGCCGAGCACAGCTTCGACAAGCGTGCCGAGACGCTGATCGACGACGCCGTGCGCCAGCTGCTCGCCCGCCGCGGGTGACGCCGGACCGCCCCCCGTCGGGGGCGGCCCGGGGAGCGGTGGGGCGGCTCAGCCGAGGAGGGCGTCGACGAACGCCGCGGCGTCGAAGGGCGCCATGTCGTCGGGGCCCTCACCCAGGCCGACCAGCTTGACCGGTACGCCGAGCTCGCGCTGCACCTGGACGACGATGCCGCCCTTCGCGGAGCCGTCGAGCTTGGTCAGGACGATGCCGGTGACGTCGACGATCTCGCTGAACACGCGCGCCTGGATCAGGCCGTTCTGGCCGGTGGTCGCGTCGAGGACGAGCAGCACCTCGGTGACCGGGGCCTGCTTCTCGATCACGCGCTTGACCTTGCCGAGCTCGTCCATCAGGCCGGCCTTGTTCTGCAGCCGGCCGGCGGTGTCGACGAGCACGGTGTCGAGTCCGTTGTCGACGCCGTGCTTGACCGCCTCGAACGCCACGCTGGCCGGGTCGCCGCCCTCGGGACCGCGGACCACCTCGACGCCGACCCGCTCGCCCCAGGTCGCCAGCTGGTCGACGGCCGCGGCACGGAAGGTGTCAGCGGCACCGAGGGTCACCGAGAGGTCCTCCGCGACGAGGATGCGCGCGATCTTGCCGACGGTCGTGGTCTTGCCGGCGCCGTTGACGCCGACGACGAGGACGACGCCGGGCTTGCCGTCGGCTCCGGTGACCTGCAGGCGACGGTCGAGGTCGGGCCCGACGAGCTCGATGAGCTCCTCGCGCAGCACGGCGCGCGCGTCGGGTGCCTGTCCGCCCTCGACCCGCAGGCGGGTGCGCAGCCGCTCCACCAGAGCCTGGGTGGGGGCGACGCCGACATCGGCGGTCAGCAGGGTGTCCTCGATGGCCTCCCACGTGTCCTCGTCGAGGCGGTCGCGGCTGAGCAGGGCGAGCAGGCCCTTGCCCAGGCCGCCCTGCGAGCGGGAGAGCCGCTGGCGCAGCCGCACCAGGCGCGACGCCGTGCTCTCCGGGGTCTCGACGGCCGGGGCCGTCTCGACCACCGGCTCCGCGGTGTCGACGGTCGGCGGCGCCTCGGTCGCGGTGTCGGTGCCGCTCGGCGGCGCGATGACGTCCGTGCCGCCGCTCTTCGGCTCGACGCTGCGGCGACGACCCGAGGTCAGCAGCCCGGCCAGCGTGACGACGCCGACGACGGCGATCGCGATGATCAGATACAGCCAGTCACCCATGGCGCAATCCAACCATCACCCGGTCCGGCGCCGGGCGGGCGGTGTCCGCGCCCGCGCACCGCGGGTCTTGCAGGATCACCTGCGGGACTCGGAGTCCTCGAGGGTGGGCAGGGCGTCGACGCCCTTGCGCATGGCGTCGCCCAGCTGCGGGGCGACCGGCATCCGCTGGCCGCGGTGCGGGTAGGCGACGTAGGCCGCCACGGCGCCGGCGACCAGCACGCCGAAGGACATCATCAGAACAATCGCGAGCACGGGGCTCCTCCGAGAGGTGGGGTGACCTCCAAGGTCGCACACCGCCTCGGCGCGTCGCGGCAGGGAGCAGCGCCGGGCGCGTCGCAGTGATCGCGCTCACGCCGCCGGTCAGGGAGCCGGGCGCAGGAGCGGTACGACGGCGGCGCGGACGACGTCCGGGATCGGGGTGACCGGCCGGTCGCCGGCGCCGCGCGCGTTGTCGACGTAGACGTGGACGAACCGCCCCTCGGCGGCCGCCTGCTCCGACGGGCCCTGGAACAGCCCGATCCGGTAGATCACCGAGCTGGTCCCGACCCGGTCCGCGACCAGGCCCATCTCGATCGGCTCGGGGAAGCCGATCTCGCGGAAGTAGCGGCACCCGGTCTCCGCGACCACCCCGATCTGCGGCAGCGCGCGGACGTCGACACCGGTGGCCTCGTAGAGGTAGGCGTTGACCGCGGTGTCGAAGAGCTCGTAGTAGGTGGCGTTGTTGAGGTGGCCGTAGGCGTCGTCGTCGCGCCAGCGGGTGGTCGCGGTGCGCCAGGCGACGTAGTCGGCCCGGGTCGGGCGGTCGGAGGGCATGCTCGGCATCCTCGCAGCCGCCGGCGTGCGCTCACCGCCGGGCCGTCACCGGGACTCGAACGCCAGCCGCAGGCCGAGGGCGGCGAAGGCCGCGGCGAAGAACCCCTGGATGCGCTCGACGAGGCGCGGGCGCGCCAGCACCCGCTCGCGCAGCAGGCCCGCGCACACGCCGTACGCGGCGAACACGACGAACGTCAGCGCCATGAACACCGCGCTGAGCAGCAGCATCCGCATCGTGGCGTGCGGCGCGGTGGCGGGCACGAACTGCGGCAGGAAGGCGAAGAAGAACAGCGTCAGCTTGGGGTTGAGCAGGTTGAGGGTGATCCCGGACGCCAGCACGCTCCAGGTCGACCCGGGATCGTCGCCGGTGCCGGTGATCGGCTCGCGGCGGTGGCGCCAGGTGCTCCACGCCATCCAGAGGAGGTAGGCGACGCCGAGGTACTTCAGCACTGCGAACGCCACGCCGCTCGCGTGGAGGACCGCGGCGAGCCCGGTCAGCGCCGCCACCAGGTGCGGGACCGTGCCGAGCGTGCAGGCGGCCGCGGCGACGACGGCTGCTCGCGGACCACGGCCGAGCCCGGCGGCGATGGTGAACACCGCCCCTGTGCCGGGAGTGGCGACAATGACGAGCGCGGTGAGGACGAAGGCCCAGGACATCGGTCCATGCTGGCACGACTCAGGCCGGCGTGGCATCCCTCAGCCGCTGGCTGATCACCGCCGAGACCCCGTCGCCCCGCATCGTGACGCCGTAGAGCGCGTCGCCGACCTCCATCGTGCGCTTCTGGTGGGTGATGACGAGCAGCTGGGAGTTCTCGCGCAGCTCCTCGTAGATCTCCAGCAGACGCCCGAGGTTGGTGTCGTCGAGAGCGGCCTCGACCTCGTCGAGGATGTAGAACGGCGAGGGCCGGGCCTTGAAGAGCGCGACGAGGAACGCCACCGCGACCAGCGACCGCTCGCCGCCGGAGAGCAGCGAGAGCCGCTTGACCTTCTTGCCGGGAGGACGGGCCTCCACCTCGACGCCCGTGGCGAGCATGTTGTCGGGATCGGTGAGCACCAGCCGCCCCTCGCCGCCGGGGAAGAGCCGGGCGAAGGTCTGGTCGAAGGCCTTCTCCACGTCGGCGTAGGCCTCGGTGAAGACCTGCTCGACGCGGGCGTCGACCTCCCGGACGATGTCGAGGAGGTCCTTGCGGGTCCGCTTGAGGTCCTCGAGCTGCTCGGTGAGGAACTTGTGCCGCTCCTCCATCGCGGAGAACTCCTCCAGCGCCAGCGGGTTGACCCGGCCGAGCATGGAGAGGGCCCGTTCGGCGGCACGCAGCCGCTTGACCTGTTCCTCGCGGACGAAGGGCGACGGCTCGGGAGCCTCCTCGCCCTCGGGCACCTCTCCGGTGTGCGGGATGAGCGTGTCGGGGCCGTAGTCGCTCACGAGGCCGTCGGGGTCGAGGCCGAGCTCCTCCAGGGCGCGCTCCTCGAGCTGCTCGATGCGCATCCGCTGCTGCGTGCGGGCCATCTCGTCGCGGTGCACGGAGCTGACCAGCTCGTCGTGCTCACGACCGAGGTCGCGCAGCTGCGTGCGTACGGCGGTCAGCTGCTGCTCGCTGCCCCGGCGCGACTCCTCCACGGCGGCGCGCTCGTCGGCGGCGAGCATCACCGAGCGCTCGAGCTGGTGCAGCACGGCGCGCACGGCGACGGCCACGGCCTGCGCCGCCCGGCCCTCGCGCACCAGCCGCTCGCGGCGCTCGGCGGCGCGCGCCCGCGACTCCCGCTCGGCCTGGGCCGCTCGCAGGAGGGAGTCCGCGCGACCGTGCAGCGCGCGGGCACGCTCCTCGGCGGTCCGCAGCGCCAGTCGAGCGTCCATCTCGCCCTGCCGGGCCTGGCGCGCGGCCTCCACGAGACGCTCGCGCTCGGCGGTGTCGGGCTCCTCGTCGCGGACGTCCTGCGCCGCGGCCAGGCGGGCCTCGAGCTCGGCGAGCCCGGCGAGGTCGGCCTCGCGCGCCTCCCGTGCGGCAGTGATCGCCCGCTCGAGCCGCTCCGCCTCGCCCTTGGCGGCGCGGGCCAGCGAGCCGTACTGGCCGAGCTCCTCGGCCACCGCGGCCAGCGTCGCGTCGGACTCGTGCAGCTTGGCGAGCGCGACGTCGACCCGCTTCAGTGCGTCGTGGCGCGCGGCCTCGAGCCGCGAGATCTCGAAGCCGAGCCGCTCCGTCGTCGCCGTGGCTTCGGCCAGCCGGGTCGTGGCCTCGTCGACCGCCGCCTGGATCTCGATCAGGCTGGGCTGCCTGCTGGAGCCGCCGGCGGCGAAGTGGCTGCCCAGGAGGTCGCCCTCGCGGGTCACGGCCACCACCTCCGGCACGTCCGCGACCAGCCGCTCTGCGGCGGCGAGGTCGTCGACCACCGCCACCCGGTGCAGCAGCCGCTCGAGCGAGGGGCGTACGTCGTCGGGGGCGCCCACCACGTCGACGGCGTACGTCGCCGAGCCGGGCAGTGCGGGCCAGTCGCGCTCGGTCGCCGGTGACCCGCCGAGCAGCAGGCCGGCGCGCCCGAGGTCGTCGTCCTTGAGGTGGCCGATGGCGTGCACGGCGGCCTGCGTGTCCGCCACGACGACGGCGTCGGCGGCGGCGCCCAGCGCGGCGGCGACCGCGGCCTCGTAGCCGTGCTCCACGTCGAGGACCGCGGCGAGCGAGCCGACGAGTCCCTCGACCTCGTCGGCGGCGGCCAGCAGCGCGCCCGCGCCGTCCTTGCGGTTGAGGCCCAGCTCGAGCGCGTCGCGCCGGGCGGTCAGCCCGGCGCGGTCCCGCTCGGCCTGCTGGGCGTCCTCACGAGCCCGGGCCAGCTGCTCCTCGACCTCGTCGAGGGCGGCCACCGCTTCCTCGTGCTCGGAGTCGAGGCCCTCCTCGCCGGCGTCGAGCCCGGCGACCCTCGTCTCGAGCGCGGTGAAGTCGCGCTGGGCCCGCTCGGCCCGCGTGGCGGCGTCCTCGCGGGCTTCGGTGAGGCGCCGGATCTCGGCGTCGGCGGCCTCCGCTCGCGAGGTCAGCGCGTTGACCTGGCCGGCGAGGCGAGCCAGCCCCTCGCGCCGGTCGGCGGCCGCCCGCTGCAACGCGGCGATGCGCTTGTCCTCGTCGGCCGCGGCCTCCTCGGCGGCCCGCCGGGCGACGACGGCCGCCTCGAGCGCCGTGCGGCGCTGCTCCACCTCCGCGGCGATCTCGGCCTCCTGCCGGCGCACCCGCCCGGCCTGCTCCTCGAGGTCGTCGGGATCGCGGCCGGAGTCGACGGTGTCGCCCTCGGCGGCGCCCGCGGCGTTGCGGATGCGCTCGTCGGCTAGCGACGCCGTGCCGCGCAGGCGCTCCTTGAGCCCGGACAGGGCGAACCACGTCTCCTGGGCGGCGGCGAGCCGTGGGAGGTCGTCGCGCAGCGCGGCCTCGAGCCGGGCCTCCCGCTCGCGCGCCGCAGCGATCTCGGCCTCCACCTGCTCCCGGCGCTGGACGAGCAGCGACTCGTCGGCCATCTCCTGCTCGAGCGCGGTGCGGGCCGTGACGAGGTCGTCGGCGAGAAGGCGGGCGCGCGCGTCACGCACGTCGGCCTGCACGGTCGCCGCCTGGCGGGCGACCTCCGCCTGACGCCCGAGCGGCTTGAGCTGGCGCCGGATCTCGGAGAGCAGGTCCGCCAGCCGCGTCAGGTTGCCGTCGGTGGCGTCGAGCTTGCGGAGCGCCTTCTCCTTGCGCTTGCGGTGCTTGAGGACGCCCGCGGCCTCCTCGATGAACCCGCGCCGGTCCTCGGGGGTCGCGTGCAGAATCGTGTCGAGCTGGCCCTGCCCCACGATCACGTGCATCTCGCGGCCGATGCCGGAGTCGCTCAGCAGCTCCTGGACGTCGAGCAGCCGGCACGACGAGCCGTTGATGGCATACTCCGAGCCGCCGTTGCGGAACATCGTGCGGCTGATCGTGACCTCGGCGTAGTCGATGGGCAGCGCGCCGTCGGAGTTGTCGATGGTGAGCTGCACCTCGGCCCGGCCGAGCGGCGGGCGACCGGAGGTGCCGGCGAAGATGACGTCCTCCATCTTGCCGCCGCGCAGGCTCTTGGCCCCCTGCTCGCCCATCACCCACGCGAGGGCGTCGACGACGTTGGACTTGCCCGACCCGTTGGGTCCGACGATGCACGTGATGCCCGGCTCGAGCTGCATGGTCGTCGAGGACGCGAAGGACTTGAACCCCTTGAGGGTCAGGCTCTTCAGGTACAACGCGGGCTCCCGGGGACGCGGTCTCGGATGGGTGCGAACGCGGCATCCTCTCAGACGGCGCGGCGGGGCGTGGCAGTCCGCACAGCCTACGATCGCGGGCGCACGCCCGGGGACGGCCGGCGCGCGTGTCGGCCGCCGGTCCGCCGCCGGCGGCCTCCGTGTCGCTACAGGGTCAGCCGGACGGGCCGGCGGGCGGCGACCGTCACCTCGACGCGACTGCCCACGACCGCACCGCGGCCGTGCAGCCGCAGCGTGCCGCGGCGCACGGTCGACCGGTCCTCGACCGTCCGGCCGTCGAGGAGTCGTACGACGCTGCCGACGCGTGCCGTGGTCAGGCAGGTGACCGTCCAGCCGCTGCCTGCGCCGGTGACCCGGCACGCCGAGATCGGGGCCGCCGGCACGGCGGCGGCGCTGCCCGCGAAGGCGCCTCGCGCGACCAGCTCGACCCGGAGCACCGGCGTCGAGGCCCGCGGCCGCCACCGGAGGGCGAACCGGCCGTCCGTCGCGACGCGGTCGCGCGCGACAGTGGTCCACCCATCGCCGTCGACCGACCGCGCCTGGAGCCGCACGCGGGAGCCCGCGAGAGCGCGGGTGATCGTGAACCCTCCGCCCGAGCGTCCCACCCGGCCGGTCACGCGCGACGGCAGCGCGGCCCGGGAGGGCTGCGGCCGCCTGACCCGGACGGTGGTGGCGTGCAGCGTCCCCGCCGCGGGAAGGACGACGCCGTCCGCCGTTCCCGTGGCGGGAGCGACGGAGAACGTCCGCTGCGCGGTGCGCACGGCGCCGGACGCGAGCGTCGCTCGCACCGTCGCGGTGTAGGTGCCGGCGCCGAGGGTGAAGTCGGCGCGCCACCGGCCCACTGCGCCCACCGTGGCGGCCACGGCGACGTCGCCGATCGTCACGGTGACCGAGCTGACGGCGTCGGGGAGGGAGCCGGTCAGGTCCAGCGCGAGGTCGGCGGGCGATGCCACGGCACGGCACGCCTCACCCGTGGCCGCCGCCATCTTGTGGAGGCTGCCCGAGGGCCGGCAGGTCGCGGCTGAGCCGATCGCGAAGCTGCGCAGCCGCACGCCCGACCGGGTCAGCGCATCCAGCACGGAGTCGTCGATGCCCGACCGGCCGTCGGAGAGGAACACGACCCACCTGTCCCCCGGCGGTGCCGTGGCCAGGGCGGACAGCGATGCGGACACGGCGTTGTTGAACGCGGTGCCCGAACCGCTCCCGCCCAGGTCGCGGGTCTCGTAGAGGCCGATCCGGCTGCGCTGCACGCTGCGCACCACCGTGTCGATGCGCGTGTGCTGCTCGCCCCCGGTCAGGCCGGGCGGCACGAACGTCGCCGACCCGGACGGGTCGAGGTCGGCGGCCGCGGCCTGGTCGGCGAACGCCACCAGTCCGACCTGGGTGCCGGGCGCTGTGTCGAGGCTCCGGTTGAGGGCCTGTACCCCCGCGATCTCGCAGTCGAGCACGTCGCCCCTGGCGCCGTCGCCGTTCAGGTCGTCCTCCACCCCGCCCGCCCTGCCGTCCCCGGCGCAGTCCAGGCCGGTGAGCTCACCGGTCGAGCGGGTGGCGTCGACGACGTACAGGACCGTGGTCGTCCCGCCCGGTCGCGCGTCGACCGAGCCGGTGAGGGCCACCGTCCCGGCGCGCGGAGCGAGCGGCGCATCGATGCTCACCGAGGCAGCCGCCGGCACGGCGGGGACCGCCGCCACCACGCCCCACGTCGCGGTGGCGGCGACCACGAGTCCCGCGACTCCGGACCTGACGCCCGATCCGGCCCCAGACCCGCCCCCAGACCCGCCCCCGGACCCGTCCCCTGACTGCATCCCACGTGACCTCATCGCCGGACCATCACCCCGGCGGAGCCGGAGGGGCGGCGTCGCGCACGGCTATCGCCACATTGTGGTAACCCCTAGGAGGGTGGACCCTCGCCCCTCAACGGCCGAGCACGTCCTTCAACGCCGCCAGCGCGAGGAGGACTGCGTCGGGTCGGGCGTTGTGTCCCATGAGCCCGATCCGCCAGACGGTGGCGGCGTACGGGCCCGCCCCGGCGCCGATCTCGATGCCGTGCCGGTCGAGGAGCTCGCGGCGCACGACCGCCGAGTCGACGCCGTCGGGGACCAGGACGGTGGTCAGCTCGGGCAGCCGGTGACCTTCCGCGGCGAACAGCTCGAGCCCCATCTCCTGCAGCCCGGCCTGGAGCGCCTCGCCGGCCGCCCGGTGGCGTGCCCACACCGCCTCCAGCCCCTCGTCGAGGATGCGGCTCAGGGCAGCATGGAGGCTGGCGACCATGGCGGTGGGCGCGGTGTGGTGGTAGGTCCGCTGCCCCGTCCCGCCCTGCCGGACGCCGGCCTCGCCGACGTAGCCGCCGAGCATCCCGAGGTCGAGGTACCACGAGCGCGGCGTCTGCACCCGACGCTCGAAGGCGCGGTCGCTGATGGTGAAGGGCGCCAGTCCCGGCGCGACGCCGAGGCACTTCTGGGTGCCGGCGTAGCCGATGTCGATGCCCCAGTCGTCGGCGCGCAGCTCGATGCCGCCGATCGAGGTGACCGCGTCGACGAGCAGCAGGGCGTCGCCCTTGCCCGCGCCGAGCGCCGCGACGTCGGATCGGACCCCGGTCGAGGTCTCGGCGTGCACCGCGGCGATGATCGCCGGCGCGGGGTGGGCGGCGAGCACCCGCTCCACGTCGACCGGCTGGCCCCACTCGTGCTCGACCGAGACGACCTCGGCGCCGCAGCGCGCCGCCACGTCGGTCATCCGCTGCCCGAAGAGGCCGTTGACCGCGACCACGACCACGTCGCCGGGGTGGACGGTGTTGACGAACGCCGCCTCCATGCCGGCGGAGCCGGTCGCGCTGAGCGGCAGCGTCCGTGCACTGGTGGTGCCCCAGACGGTGCGGAGCATCTCGCAGGTCTCGTCCATGACCCGGAGGAACTCGGGATCCAGGTGTCCCAGCAGTGGATCGGCCAGCGCACGCGTGGCCTCCGGGTAGGGGTTGGACGGGCCGGGGCCGAGGAGGTGCCGCTCGCTGATCATGCCGACGACCGTAGCCAAGGTGGGCGCGTCACAGCACCGCTCCCGGGTTGAGGATCCCGTCGGGGTCGAGCGCGTCCTTGATCCGGCGCGTCAGCGCCATCACGTCCTCGCCGAGCTGCTCGGGCAGCGCCGCCTTCTTGGCGCGGCCCACGCCGTGCTCGCCGGTGATCGTGCCGCCGAGCCGGATCGCGGCACGGAGGATGTCGTCGAAGGCGGCCCGTGCCCGGCGCTCGGAGTCGGGGTCGGCGGCGTCGTAGACGATGATCGGGTGGGTGTTGCCGTCCCCGGCGTGCGCCACTGTGGGGATCTCGACGTCGTGCCGGCGCGCGATCTCGGTCACCGCGGCGAGGAGGTCGGGCAGCAGCGGGACGGGCGCGCCGACGTCCTCCAGCAGCAGCGCCCCGCGGGCCTCGACGGCGGGGAAGGCGGCTCGACGGGCGGCCACGAACATCTCCCCCTCGTCCGGGTCGTCGGTAACCACGACCTCTGTCGCCCCGGCGGCCAGGCAGGCGGCCTCGACGGCGGCGATCTCCGCCACCCGGGACTCCCCCGGGGCGTCGGACTGCACGACCAGCAGCGCGCCGGCCGACCGGTCGAGTCCCCGTGGCGAGTGGTCCTCGACCGCGTTGATCGAGGCGTGGTCCATCAGCTCCATCATCGAGGGCCGCAGCGTGCGGCGTACGGCGACGACGGCCTGAGCCGCAGCGACGACCGTGGCGAACGACGCGACCAGCGTCGCGGGCGGCAGCGGGAGCGGCACGAGTCGCAGGACCGCGCGGGTGACGATCCCGAGGGTGCCCTCGGAGCCCACGAACAGCTTCACCAGCGACAGGCCCGCCACGTCCTTGATCCGCTTGCCGCCGAGGGTGACCAGCGTGCCGTCGGCCAGGACGACGTCGAGGCCGAGCACGTAGTCGGTGGTGACGCCGTACTTCACGCAGCACAGCCCGCCGGCGTTCGTCGCCACGTTGCCGCCGATGGAGCAGATCTCGAACGACGACGGGTCGGGCGGGTACCACAGGTCGTGCTCGCGGGCGGCGGCCTTGACGTCGGCGTTGAGCGCACCGGGCTCCACGACCGCGACCTGGCAGTCCGGGTCGATCTCGATCGTCCGCATCCGCTCGAGGCTGAGCACGATGCCGCCGTCGACGGCACTCGCGCCGCCGGAGAGCCCGGAGCCGGCCCCGCGCGGGACGACGGGCACGGCGTGCGCCGCCGCCCACCGGAGCGCGGCCTGCACCTGGCGGTGGTCCTCGGCACGGACCACCGCGACGGGCAGGCCCGCGTCCGGGTCGCGCGACCAGTCGTGGCGGTACCCCTCGGTCGTGGCGGGGTCGGTCGCGACCACCCCGGCCGGCAGCGACGCGACGAGCTCGTCCAGGACGTCCATCCCGCCATCGTGGCACGGCTGCGGCGTACGCGTCGGGCTCGACGCCCTCGGCCCCTGGCTCCCCGGGCCGCTGCCCGGTCAGGCAGCGGCGGTGGCCACCTCGTCGGCGTGGGCGATGTGGGCCAGCGAGCGCCACACGAGCGCCAGGGTGAGGCCGGAGCCGACGAAGGCGAACCACCACGGCGCGGTCAGTCCCCAGCCATGGGCGATGAGCCCGCCGAGGAGGGAGCCGACGAGCATCCCGCCCATCACGCAGATCATGTAGACCGAGCCGACGCGCCCCTGCAGCTCGCTCGGGACCGCCCGCTGGCGCACGGCCTGCGAGAGGGTGCCCCAGACGAACGCGTAGGCGCCGAAGAAGAACATCAGCGGGTACGCCGCCCACGGGGACGTGGTGAACGCCATCGCGAGGTGGAACAGCACCTCCGCCAGCAGCACCGCGCGCATCAGCGTCGCCAGGCGCACGCGCTTCTCCAGCCGGCTGTAGGTGAACGTCGCCAGCAGCCCGCCGAGCGCGGAGGCGGTGGTCAGCAGCCCGAATCCGGCCTCGTCGATGCCCACGCGCTCCAACGCCCAGAGCACCAGGACCGACCAGGGGGCCGCCCAGGTCACGTTGAAGACGACGATGATCACCGCCAGGGTGCGCACCGGCGGGTTGCCGATCAGCCACCTCACCCCGTCGGCGATGTCCTGGCGGATGTGGGTGTCGAGATCCGCCCGGACGGGCCCGGGCGGTGTGCCGATCCGCGACACGAGCAGGACGCCGGCGGCGACGCACACGACGGTGACCACGAACGGCCACACCATCCCGACGGAGAACAGCAGCGCGCCGACCGCCGGGCCGACCAGCTGGTTGCCGGTGATCATCCCCGCCATCAGGCGCGCGTTGGCGATGCCGAGGTCGCCCTTCTGCACGAGCATCGGCGTGAGGGTGCCGGCGGTCGCGTCGACGAAGGTCTCCGCCGTGCCGAGTGCCAGCATCGCGACCAGGACGAGGCCGATGTTCACGTGCCCGGTGGCGACGACCACGCACAGGCCGGCCAGGACCAGCCCGCGCACGGCGTTCGCGGTCATCATCACCAGCCGACGGTCGAGGCGGTCCGCCAGCGCGCCCGCGAACAGTCCGACGACCAGCCACGGCGCTTGCAGGGACAGCATGGCGGCGGCGACGAGGAGCGGGTTGCGCGTCTGCGAGGCGACCAGCAGCGGCCCGGCTGCGATCAGCAGCCCGTCGCCGAGGTTGGTCACCCAGGACGAGCCGACGAGCCAGCGGAAGCCGGTCCCGAGCCGGGACGGGAAGACGGTCTCGACGAGGCGGCTCACGAGCGAGGGAGCCTACGTGCGCCGGGCGTGGCCCCGCACCCGGATTTCAGGCGGGCTGCAGGTCCTCGACGGTGAGCTGGTCGTCGCGCGCCGCCGCGAGGCCGTCGTTCTCGGCCTGCAGGCGCAGCACCAGCGCCTCGAGGTCGGCGACGCGTCGCCGCAGGCGGCGGTTCTCGACGGCGAGGACCGAGGTCGCCCGTGCCTCGCTGGTCACATGACCCAACAGCGCCTTGGCCATGGGGAGCCTTTCAAGGGGTTCGACGAACGTTCGAGGGAATCGACCGGGGCCGTCTCCAAGCGTCCCACCGCAGTGGCGGTCGGTCAACGGCGACGCGGGGCGGGGGCGACGTCCCCAGCGCGCGAGCGCGGTGGGCGCTGGCAGCGCGGGCAGAAGAAGGAGGAGCGGTTCATGAACGCAACCCGCCGGATCGGCGTACCGCAGCGGCGGCACGGCCGGCCCTCCTGCCCGTAGGCGTCGAGGGAGCGGTCGAAGTAGCCGGACTCGCCGTTGACGTTGACGTAGAGCGCGTCGAAGGAGGTCCCGCCCTGGGCGAGCGCCTCCCCCATCACCGCCCGGACGTGGCCGAGCAGCTCGCGCAGCACCGGTCCGGTGAGCCGGTCACCGGGTCGCTCCCCGTGCAGCCGCGAGCGCCACAGCGCCTCGTCGGCGTAGATGTTCCCGACGCCTGAGATCAGGCCCTGGTCGAGGAGCAGTCGCTTGACGCCCGACGTACGCCGCCGGGCGCGGCGCACGAACTCGGCGTCGTCGAACTCCGGGTCGATCGGGTCGCGCGCGATGTGCGCGATCTCCGTGGGCAGCGCGGCACCGCCGGACGACACCGCCAGCCCGCCGAACATCCGCTGGTCGACGAAACGCATCTCGAGGGGACGCCCGTCGGGAGTGAGCAGGCCGAAGCGCACCCGGAGGTGCCGCTCGTCCGGTGCGCCGGGCTCGTGCAGCAGCATCTGCCCGCTCATCCCGAGGTGTCCCAGCAGGGCGTCGCCGGTCTGTTGGTCCGCCGCGGGAGCGAGGGCGAGCCAGAAGTACTTGCCGCGCCGGCGCACGGCCTCGATGCGCTGGCCCACCAGCGCAGCGACGAAGCCGGTCGAGCCGCGGTGGTCGCGGCGGACCGGACGGGGGTGCAGCACCTCGACCGAGCCGATGGTGCTGCCGACGACGTGACGCTCGAGGCCCGCGCGGACGACCTCGACCTCGGGGAGCTCGGGCACGTCTCAGGCGTCGGAGGGAACGGGTGCGGTCGCGTCGGCGCCGGCCGCCGCGACCTGCGAGGCCTTGATCTCGCGGTACGCCGTCTCGGCGGCGCCCTGCTCGGCCTCCTTCTTGGAGCGGCCGGCACCGTTGCCGAGGACCTGCTCGCCCAGACGCACGCGCGCGACGAACGTCTTCATGTGGTCGGGTCCGTCGTCCTCGATGAGGTACTCCGGGACCCCGAGGCCCAGGTCCGCCGACAGCTCCTGCAGGGAGGTCTTCCAGTCCAGGCCGGCGCCCATCGAGGCGGCAGCCTCCATGACCGGGTCGAAGAGCCGGTGCACGACCTTAGCCGCCTCGTCCATGCCACCGCTGAGGTGGATCGCGCCGATGACGGCCTCGACGGTGTCGGACAGGATCGAGGCCTTGTCGCGACCGCCCGTCGTCTCCTCGCCGCGCCCGAGCATGATGTGGCGACCGAGGTCGATCTGGCGTGCCACGTCAGCCAGGGCGCGCGCGTTGACCACCGCGGCGCGCAGCTTGGCCAGCCGGCCCTCGGAGAAGTCCGGGTGGGCTCGGTAGAGCGTCTCGGTCACCACCACCCCGAGCACCGAGTCGCCGAGGAACTCCAGGCGCTCGTTGGTCGGGATCTGCCCGTTCTCGTAGGCGAACGAGCGGTGCGTCAGGGCACGCTGCAGCAGCTCGGGATCCAGGACCGGATCACCGAGCGCTGCGCGGAGCTCGTCGGTGGTCAGAGGACCTGGCGACGGTCGGCCCGGGCGCCGTACTGGCCGCACTGCCCGCACGCGCGGTGCGGGAGGTGCTTGGCGCCGCACGCGGGGTTGGCGCACGTGACGAGGGTCGGCGCGACGGCCTTCCACTGCGAACGGCGGTGACGCGTGTTGCTGCGCGACATCTTCCGCTTCGGAACAGCCATGGTTGTCTCCTGATTGCTTCGGCTCCGCCGGGAGTGCTTCCCGGTGAGGTGGTTCAGTCCTGGGCGTCGTGCGGGTCCGGCTGGAGCTGCTGCAGCCCGGCCCAGCGCGGGTCGATCGGTGCCTCGTGCGAGTGGTCCGGGTCGTCCGCGAGCCGCGCACCACACTCGGTGCACAACCCGGGACAGTCGTCCATGCACAGCGGCTGGAACGGCAGTGCGAGCACCACCGCGTCCCGCAGCAGCGGCTCGAGGTCGAGCAGGTCGTCCTCCAGCCGGCTGGTCTCGTCGTCGAGGTCGTGGTCGTCGTGCTCCGCGGCCTTGTCGTGCTGGTCGGCGTAGACGTACAGCTCCTGGAGCGTGACGTGGATCTCGTCCTCGATCGGCTCCAGGCACCGCACGCACTCCCCCTCGAGCCTGGCCGTGGCCGTGCCCGTGAGCAGCACGCCCTCCATGACCGCCTCGAGCCGCAGGTCGAGCTCGACCGGCGATCCCTCGGGGACAGAGAGGACTTCGATACCTAGTTGTGCCGGCGCCGGAACGGAGAGCTCGAGCTCACGCTGGGACCCCGGGCGGCGGCCGAGCTCGCGAGTATCGAGCACGAGCGGCGCCCTCGGGTCCAGGCTGCTCACGTCGAACTCCCACATCTGGACACCAACACAACCTCGGAATCGTATCCGGCGCCCCACCGGTGGGGCAAAACGGGTGGACGGACGTCGCTCGGCCCGGGCTCAGCGGCCCCGCTCGGCGAGGCGGCGCAGGAGCTGCTCGCGCACCGGCTCCGGGACCAGGCCGCGTACGTCGCCACCGAGCGCGGCGACCTCCTTGACCAGGCTCGAGGAGACGAAGGCGTTGCCGACCGCGCCGGGGAGGAACACGGTCTCCACCTCGGTGAGGTGGCGGTTCATCTGCGCCATCGGGAGCTCGTACTCGTAGTCGCCGGACCCGCGCAGCCCCTTGACGATCGCGACCGCGTCGATCTCGCGGCAGAAGTCGACGATCAGGCCCTCGAAGCCGGCGACCCGGACGTGGCCGAGGTCGGCGGTGGCCTCCTCGAGCATGGCGATGCGCTCGTCGGGCGTGAAGAGCCGGTTCTTGGACGGGTTGACCCCGACGGCGACGACGACCTCGTCGAAGATCCGCGCGGCGCGGCGGACGATGTCGAGGTGACCGTGGGTCACCGGGTCGTAGGACCCGGGGCAGACGGCACGACGCACGCAGTCGCTCCCTTCGAGCGGGGGCCTCAGAGCAGTCCGGTCAGGGCGCCGGTGTGGCGTGACCGTACCAAAGCGCCGTCTCGCCGTAGCGCTTCGTGCGGTCCTCGACGATGCCGTCGGGCCAGGTGACGGCACTGCGCTTGGCCGCGCGCTCGACGACCACCAGGGCACCGGGCACCAGCCAGCCGTGCCGCACCAGCGCGACCAGGTCGGCGGCGACGTCGGCGTCGGGCATCGGGTAGGGCGGGTCGGAGAACACGACGTCGTAGGGGGCCGCCGGCGAGGTCGCCAGGACGGCCGCGACGGAGGCGGCGACCACCTTGGCCCGGGAGAACCCGAGGGTGGCGGCGTTGCGGGCGATGAGGGCCGCGGTGCGCCGGTCCTGCTCGACCATGGTGACCACGCCCGCGCCGCGCGACCACGCCTCGAGCCCGACCGCGCCCGAGCCGGCGTAGAGGTCGAGGAAGCGCAGGCCGTCGAGGGAGCCGGTGCGGGACTCCACGGCGGAGAACAGCGCCTCGCGCACCCGGTCGCTCGTCGGCCGGGTCGCCTGACCGCGCGGCGTCTCCAGCCGGCGGCCGCCCGCCGTTCCCCCGATGATCCGAGTCATGTCGTCGCGCTCAGCCTCTCCAACTCAGCCCTTCTCCATGAACTCCGACGCGGCGGAGCGCTCGACCTCGGCCACTGCCGCGGCGAGGTCGGGCGCCTGCGCGAGCGCAGGATCCTCGGAGAGTAGCGCCTCGGCCGCCTCGCGGGCACGCTCGATGGTCCTCTCGTCGCGCAGCACCCGCAACGTGACGAGCCCGGACCGGAACCCGGACTGGCTGGCGCCGAGCACGTCGCCCTCCCGGCGTTGCTCGAGGTCGACGCGGCTCAGCTCGAAGCCGTCCGTGGTCGCGGCGACGGCGTCGAGACGCTCGCGCGCCGCCGACCCCGCCTCGGCGTGGCTGACCAGCAGGCATAGTCCCGGCAGTCCGCCTCGACCGACACGACCGCGCAGCTGGTGCAGCTGGGAGACGCCGAACCGGTCGGCGTCGAGCAGCACCATCGCGGTGGCGTTGGGCACGTCGACGCCCACCTCGATCACAGTCGTGGACACGAGCACGTCGACCTGCCCGGCTGCGAAGGCGCGCATGGTGCGGTCCTTGTCCTCCGGGGAGAGCCGCCCGTGCAGGACCGCGGTGCGCAGTCCGGCCAGCGGCCCGCCGGCCAGCTCGGCGTGGACCTCCTCGACCGCCGCCAGCGACCTCCTGGGCGCGATCTCGGCGCCGTCCTCGTCGAGGTCGACCTGGTCGCTCTCGCCCTCCTCTCCCGAGTCGCCGGAGATGCGCGGGCACACGACGTAGACCTGGTGGCCGGCGGCCACCTCCTCGCGTACGCGCTGCCAGACGCGGTCGATCCAGGAGGGCTGCTCGGCGAGGGGGACGACGTTGGTCTGGATCGGGGCGCGCCCGGCCGGCAGCTCGGAGAGGACCGAGGTCTCCAGGTCGCCGAAGACGGTCATGGCGACGGTGCGCGGGATCGGCGTCGCGGTCATGACCAGCACGTGGGGCGGCGTGCCCGCCTTGTCGGTCAGGGCGGCGCGCTGCTCGACCCCGAACCGGTGCTGCTCGTCGACGACGACGAGACCGAGGTCGGCGAACTCGACGCGGTCCTCCAGCAGGGCGTGGGTGCCGATCACGATCCCGGCCTCGCCCGTGACGATCTTGAGCATCGCCTCCTGGCGCGCCGCCTTGCCCATCGAGCCGGTGAGGAGCACGACGGTCGTCGCCTCGGCGGCACCGCCGAGCATCCCGCCCTGGGCGAGGTCGCCGAGCATGCCCGTGATGGAGCGGTGGTGCTGCTGGGCGAGGACCTCGGTGGGAGCGAGGAGCGCGGCCTGTCCCCCGGCGTCGACGACCTGCAGCATCGCACGCAGCGCCACCAGGGTCTTGCCGGAGCCGACCTCGCCCTGGAGGAGACGGTTCATGGGGTGGTCGCGAGCGAGCTCCTCGGCGAGGAGGTCGCCGATCTCGCGCTGGCCGCCGGTGAGCTCGAACGGGAGCCGGGCGTCGAAGGCGGCGAGCAGCCCGTCGTCGCGGCCGGGACGGGACTGGGCGCCCTGCGCGCGGTGGGCGGCGCGGCGACGGGCGAGCACCAGCTGCAGCACGAGCGCCTCCTCGAAGCGGAAGCGCTTCTGGGCCGCGCCGAGCTGGCTCCACTCGTCGGGGGCGTGGATCCAGCGGAGCGCCTGCATGACCGGCAGCAGGTCGAAGCGCTCGCGCAGCTCGGGCGGAAAGACGTCGGGCACCCCGGTGACCAGGTCGAGCGCCGTGGCCACGACCTTCTGCAGGTCCCACGTGTAGAGCTTGGCGGTCAGCGGGTAGACCGGCATCAGCTTGCTCAGCGTCGCGGCCTCCGGGCCGTCGAGCGCGAACCCGTGGGGCTGCTCGAGCTGCCAGCTGCCCCGGAACTGCTTGACCTTGCCGGTGAACACCGCTCGGGTCCCGGCCCGGAACTCGGCCTCGTGCCGCTCGGCCAGGCCCTGGTAGGGGCTGAACAGGGTCACCGAGAAGTCGGGCCCGTCGGTGCGCAGCCGCACCGTCGTACGGAACTGGCGGCGGTTGCCGGCGAAGAACGGGGCGCTGTCGCACGAGCGGACCTCGCCCACGATCGTCAGCTGCTCGCCGACGACGGGCGTCGCGACCTCGGACAGCTCGGTGGCGGCGACGTAGCGGCGCGGGAAGTGGCGCAGCAGGTCGCCGACCGTGGCCAGGCCCAGGCCCTCCTCGGCGAGCTTGCGCTTCTTGTGGTGGTTGCCGAAGACGACCCCGATGGGGCTGTCCGGCGTGATGGCGACCATGCTCGCGGCTCGCTCACTCGACGCTGACGAGCAGCGGGTAGCGCGGCTGGCCGCCGTCGTGGACCGCCACGTCGACGTGCGGATGGCGCGACTCGACGTGGGCGGCGACCCGCTCGGCGAGCTCGGCACCGCCCTCGCCGGACACGATCGTGACGAGCTCCCCGCCGCCGGCCAGGAGGCGCTCGAGCACCTCGGTGGCGACGGCCTCGAGGTCGGTGCCGACCACGGCGAAGTCGCCGGCCACCACGCCCAGCGCGTCTCCGACCTCGCAGGGACCGGCCATCGTGATCGCCTGCCGGGCAGCGACCGTCACCGCTCCGTGCCTGGCGTGCCGGGCGGTCGCGGTCATCTCGCGCACGTCGGCGTCGAAGGCCCGACCGGGCTCGTGGACCGAGATCGCCGCGAGACCCTGCACCTGCGCGCGCGTCGGGATGACCTCGACGCACACGTCGTGCTCGGCCTCGGCCGTGCGGGCGGCGATCTCGGCGGCCCGCACGGAGTCGCTGTCGTTGGGAAGCACGACGACCTCCGCGGCCCCGCACCCGGTGATCGCCTCGAGCAGCTGCCCCGTCGAGGGCCGTCGGCCGGGACCGCCCTCGACGACGACCGCGCCTGCGGAAGCGAAGAGCTCGCCCAGGCCCGGCCCCGCCGCGACCGCGACCACCTTGCGCCCGGTGCGGGCCGACGCGCGGTGTCGGGTGGCGGAGGCCTGCTCGGCGAAGTGGGTGACCCGGACCCGGTGCGGCCGGCCGGCCGCGATGCCCGCCTCGATCGCGGCGCCCACGTCGTCGACGTGGACGTGGACGTTCCACAGGCCGTCTCCCCCGACCACGACGAGGCTGTCGCCGAGGTCCGCCAGGGCCTGCCGCAGCCCCGCGATGGTCTCGCCCTCCTGGGCGGGATCCACGTCGAGGAGGTACATCACCTCGTAGCCGGGACCGTCCTCGGTGAGGTCGTCGCTCGGAACCGCCGAGGCGACGGGGATGTGGTGGGTGCCGAGCGGGGCGGACCACGAGGCGGGCCGCCGGCCGGTGGCGGTGGTCTCCACCGCGTCGAGCACCACGCAGAGTCCGCGTCCGCCGGCGTCGACCACACCGGCCGAGGCGAGCACGTCCAGCTGCTCCGGCGTACGGGCGAGCGCGACCCGCGCCGCTGCGGCGGCGGCGGTGAACACGTCGCGGGCCCGGGCGCCCGGCTCTTGGGCCGCGACCCGCGCGGCGTCGGACGCGGCGCGCGACACCGAGAGGATGGTGCCCTCGACGGGCGCGCCGACGGCGGCGTAGCTCGCCTCGGTGGCCTCGGCCATCGCCGCGGCGATCGTCTGGGCGGGGTGGTCCTCGATGTCCGCGCCGGCGAGATGGCGTACGTAGGCGCGCAGCATCTGGCTGAGGATCACCCCGGAGTTGCCGCGCGCGCCCATCAGCGCCGCCCGGGCGAGGACGGCCATGCCGTCGCCCAGGCTGAGGTCCGGATCGGTCGCACGAGCCTCGCGCAGCGCGTCGCGGGCGGCGGAGACGGTGAGGAACATGTTGGTGCCGGTGTCGCCGTCGGGCACGGGATAGACGTTGAGGGCGTCGATCTCCTCACGCGCCGTGGACAGGGCGTCGGTCGCGATGTCGACGAACCGGGCGACGCCGTCCAGGGTGATGCCGTGGGTGACTGGCTCCATCGAGTCGGTGCTCTCCCTGGGGTCGGTGCTCGGACGCGGTGCGCGCCACAGGCTAGTGCCCCGGTCCGACCCCACTGCGATTTCATCTCGCCGCCGGTCCTCGGCTACTGTTGCCCGGTTGCCTGCTGCCGCTTCCGTGGCACGCGGGCCTCGGACCTCAACCAACATCGAACGGATCGGAGTGCACGGTGGCTGCCGTCTGCGACATCTGCGCCAAGAAGCCGGGCTTCGGAAACAACCGTCCCTGGTCGCGCAAGATCACGAAGCGTCGCTTCAACCCCAACATCCAGCGCGTCCGGGCGACCGTCAACGGCACGCCCAAGCGCCTCAACGTCTGCACCGGCTGCCTCAAGGCCGGCAAGGTCTCCCGCTGACCTGACGTCGTCCCCGAAGCCCCCGTCGCGATCGCGGCGGGGGCTTCGTGGTGTTGAGGAGCCCCCGCCGACGCCCGTCAGCAGGGGGCTCAGAAGTGGGTCCAGCCGGTGGGGCCGTCGTAGTGCCCGCCGTCGACGGTGACGCCCTCGCCCTCGCCGACCTCGCCGATCACCTGCCAACCCGACGGCACCGAGGCAGCGTCGGGGAACGTGGCGAGCAGCCCGTGGTCGTCGCCCCCGCCGAGGATGAACTGCATCGGGTCCGCCCCCAGGGCAGCACCGACCGCCAGCAGCGGCTCGGGCACCTCGAACGCGCCCCGACGTACGTCGATGGCGACGCCGCTCGCGTCCGCGAGGTGCCCGGCCTCGGAGAGCAGTCCGTCGGAGACGTCGATGAGGGCGGTCGCGCCGGCCTCGGCGGCCTGCGGGCCGGCGGCGTACGGCGGCTCGGGCCGGCGGTAGGCCTCGACGAGGACCCGGGGTGAGCGGAAGCCGCGGCCCAGGACGGCCAGTCCCCCGGCCGCCCAGCCCTGGCGGCCCGCGAGCGCCAGCACGTCGCCGGGCCGGGCGCCCGAGCGCAGCAGCGGAGCCTGCGTGCACTGGCCGAGCACGGTGACCGCGACCACCACCTGGTCGGCGCGGGTGATGTCGCCGCCGACGACGGTCGCACCGACGACGGCGCACTCCTCGGCGAAGCCCCGGGCCAGGTCCAGCGCCCACTCGACGGGGAGGTCGGCGGGCGCGGCCAGGCCGATGGTGAGGTGGCGTCCCGTGCCGCCCATGGCGTTGATGTCGGAGAGGTTCTGCGCGGCCGCGCGGTGCCCCACGTCCGAGCCGCCGGCCCAGTCGCGGCGGAAGTGCCGGCCCTCCACCATCAGGTCCGTGGAGACCACGACGTGACCGTGCCTGATCCGCAGCACGGCGGCGTCGTCGCCCGGCCCGACCAGCACGTGCTCGTCGCCCGCGAAGATCTCCACGAGCTGCGAGATCAGGCCGAACTCGCCCGCCTCGCCGAGGGTCGCATCGGGTCCCGGTGCCATGTCCCCATCCCACCAGACGCGACCCACGACCACACCTCGCCCACCCCTGTCGGCGCGTCCGCGCGGCGCGGTAGGTTGTGCCGGTCACACCCGCTGAGAGAAGACCGAGGAGTCCACGATGGTCGTCCAGGCCTACATCCTGATCCAGACCGACGTCGGCAAGGCCGCCGAGGTCGCCCGCGAGATCGCCCAGGTCAACGGCGTCACGCTCGCCGAGGACGTCACCGGTCCCTACGACGTGATCGTCCGCGCGGAGGCCAAGAACGTCGACGAGCTCGGCAAGCTGGTCGTCTCGAAGGTCCAGAACCTCGACGGCATCACCCGCACGCTCACCTGCCCCGTCGTCCACATCTGACCACCCCGGACGACGGTGCACGGTCCTCGACGCCTCGGCCCCACGGGCCGGGGCGTCGTCGTGTCCTCCTGCCTGCTGCTGTCGCTGACGGCGTGCACCGGCACCCCGACGATCGACGACCACGACGTCCCCGACGCCGACCGGGCGACGTGCGCGGCGCTGGTCGACGACCTGCCGGACACCCTGGCCGGTGAGTCGCGTCGTCCGGTCGAGCCGGACGACGCGCTGGGCGCGGCGTGGGGCGACCCGGCGTACGTCCTCACCTGCGGCGTGCCGGCCCCGTCGGACTACGAGCCGACCGCCGAGTGCAGCGTCATCGGCGGCGTGGGCTGGTACGTCCCCGACGACCAGGCCGCGGACCTCGGCGAGGAGGCGACGCCGGTCGCGCTCAGCCTCGATCCGTTCGTCCAGCTGGAGGTGCCGCCCGACTACCGCACCGACGGGATCGACCGGGCGCTCGCCGACTTGGCGCCGGTGCTCCAGGAGCATCTGGGCGAGGGGCTGTCCTGCCTGTAGCCGCCCGGCCGGAGGGGTCAGCGCAGGCCGGTGTCGCGGTGCAGCGCGAGCTGCACGAGTCGGTCGACGAGCTCGGGATAGCTCATCCCGGAAGCGGCCCACATCTGGGGGTACATCGACGTCGGCGTGAAGCCCGGCATGGTGTTGAGCTCGTTGATCACCAGCGAGCCGTCCGGCAGGACGAAGAAGTCGACACGGGCCAGGCCCTCGCACGAGAGCGCCTCGAACGCCCGCACCGCCATCGCCCGCAGCTCCTGCTCGGTGTCGGCGGGGAGGTCGGCGGGGATGTCGATCTCGGTGTGCTGGTCGGGAAGGTACTTCGCCTCGAAGTCGTAGAACTCGTGGTCGCCCCCGGTGCGGACCTCACCCGGCCGCGAAGTCTCCGGCGGCCCGTCCAGGGAGCCCAGGACGCCGCACTCCACCTCGCGGGCCCCCTCCATGGACTGCTCGACGAGCACCTTGGGATCGTGGCCGAACGCCTCCTCGAGCGCGTCCGCGACCTCGGTCGCGTCGTGGACCTTGCTGATGCCCATGCTGGAACCGGCGCGGGCCGGCTTGACGAACGAGGGGAAGCCGAGGGCCTCGAAGCGGGCGCTGCAGCCGATCGGGTCCCGCTCCCACTCCGCGCGAGTGAGCACGACGCCCGGCGTCACCGGCAGCCCGGCCGCCTGCAGGACGACCTTCATGTAGGCCTTGTCCATGCCGATCGCCGAGGCCAGCACGCCCGAGCCGACGTAGCGCACCCCGGCCATCTCGAGCATCCCCTGCAGGGTGCCGTCCTCGCCCCACGGGCCGTGGAGCAGCGGGAAGACCACGTCGACCTCCCCGATCACCGACGGCACCGCCGACGGCTCGGTGACCACGAGGTCGGTGCCCGATGCTGCGCCCATCAGCGCGACCGGCGACCGCGCGGCGTCGACCTCGGGCAGGTCGTTGCCGCGGATCGCGAGCCGGGCGGGCTCGTCGGCCTCCAGCACCCAGCGGCCGTCGGTGGCGATGCCCACCGGCACCACGTCGTACGCCTCCCGGTCGATCGCGGCCAGCACGCTGCCTGCCGTCACGCACGAGATGCCGTGCTCGGAGGAGCGGCCGCCGAACACGACGGCGACCCGGGGCTTGCGCGCTGTCCCGCCGGAGGAGGTCTCGTTCATCGCCTCGACCCTATCCGCCTACGCTGGCGAGCATGGCCGCAGACCCGTCCTCCTCCCACCGGCTCGCCACGATCGCCGTGACCGCCGGTCGGCCCGACAAGACGCCCGACGCTCCGCTCAACGAGCCGATCACGATGGCGGCGACCTACGTCGCCGGCGGGGACGTCGAGTACGGCCGCTACGGCAACCCGACGTGGACCGCTCTCGAGGACGCCCTCGGTGCGCTCGAGGGCGGTCGGTGCCTGACGTTCGCCTCGGGGCTCGCGGCCTGCGCCACCGTGCTCGACCTGGTCGGCGCCGACGGCAAGGTCGTCGTGCCCCGCCACGCCTACACCGGCACGATCATGCAGCTGGGCGACCTGGAGGCACGCGGGCGGCTGCGGGCGGAGATGGTGGACATCACCGACACCGACGCCGTGGTGGCTGCGTGCGCCGACGCCGCGCTGGTGTGGCTGGAGTCGCCGACGAACCCCGCCCTCGAGGTCGCGGACATCGCGACCATCACCGCCGCTGCGCACGCGGCGGGTGCCTACGTCGTGGTCGACAACACCTTTGCCACTCCCCTGCTCCAGCGCCCGCTGGAGGACGGCGTGGACCTCGTCGTGCACTCGGCGACGAAGTACCTCGCCGGGCACTCCGACGTGCAGATGGGCGCCATCCTCACCCGCGACGACGAGCTGTACGCCGTGCTCAAGGGCCGCCGCGACCTCCTCGGCGCGATCCCGGGCCCGTTCGAGGCGTGGCTGACGCTGCGCGGCCTGCGGACCCTGCACCTGCGCGTGGAGCGGGCACAGGCCAGCGCGCAGGAGCTCGTCCGCCGGCTCGGGGAGCACCCGGCCCTGTCCGAGGTGCGGTATCCCGGTTTCGGCGGCATCGTGAGCATCGTGCTCGCCCAGGGAGAGGTCGCCGCGGACCTGCTGAGCCGCAAGACGCGGCTGTGGGTGCACGCCACCTCGCTCGGCGGAGTCGAGTCGACGCTGGAGCGTCGACGTCGCTGGAAGGCGGAGGCGCCGACCATCCCCGACGGGCTCGTCCGGCTGTCCGTCGGCGTCGAGGACGTCGAGGACCTGTGGGACGACCTGCGCACGGCACTCGACGGGTGCGTCGGCTGACCTACGCGCACCTGGTGCCGGGGGTGACGGTTCGTGCCGGGGGAGGAAGCGCGGGCAGGGGCTTCCCACCGGCGTCCGCACGTGGCCAGGAGCCTGACGCGCTCGGAGCGGTCGCGACCGGCGCTTGAGTCCGGGATCCCGATGTACTCGCGACCCCGCGCACCGCGGTACCGAGTCGAGCTGCAGTTCGATCACCGCCCCGCCAGAACCCGGGAATGGCAGGTTCCCGGACCGCCGCTCAACAGATGCTCGTTGCAGCAACCGATGAAGCTCGCGGGCTCCCCGCTGTCGGTGGCTCACCGTATAATCGAACGCATGATCGAGACGTTGGCAGCACCGCGACGCGCGAGGGGCGACGACCCCTCCGCCTCCGCGCTGCTCGCTGCGATCAAGGAGCGAAAGGCCGCCGAGGACCGCGCCGCGGCCGACCAGCTCGACCTCGCTGCCCGGTGGGCTGACCTGCACCCGCCGGAGTCGATCCACTCGGCTGCGTCGTTCACCGTGCCCGGCTGTGAGCACGAGGAGCCGATCGCTGGTGACGGCTGCCCGTTGGTGGCGGAGTTCTGTGTCGCCGAGCTCGGCGCCGTGCTCGGGATGTCCACGACTGCGGCGAAGCGGCTCATCGGTCACGCGCTCGAGCTGCGGCACCGGCTGCCGCGGCTGTGGGCGCAGGTACAAGCAGGCCGCGTGCCGCCGTGGCGGGCCCGGTCGGTCGCCGAGGCGACGATCCATGCCACCCCTGCGCTGACCCGCGAGGCCGCGGGCTGGGTCGACGCCCAGGTCGCGGCCGTCGCCGGGCGCATCGGTCCGGCGCAGCTGGACCGGCTCGTCGCCGAGACCATCAAGCGGTACGAGTTGGCCGCACCCGACCCGGCCGCCGATCCGGAGGACGGCTATCTCGCCGTGGACCCACGTCACGCCACGATCGACACCCAGGACGTGCACTACGCCGGGACCATGCGCCTCGAGGCCGAGCTCGACCTCGCCGACGCCCTCGACCTCGACCGCGCCCTCGCGCACGGCGCCGCGACCCTCGCCGCCCTCGGCTCCGCCGAGACGCTGGACGCTCGCCGGGCCAAGGCCCTCGGCGACCTGGCCCGCACCCAGACCGCACTCGAGCTTCACACGCGAGGCTCGACCACCACGCGGGCCGACGACGGGCTCCCGGTCGCGCGGGAGGTCGTCCTGCACGCCCACTTCGCCGCCACCGCCACGAACGACGCCGACGGGACCACTCACACCCTGTTCGGCGCCACCGGCCGGCTCGAGGAAGGCCAGCGGCTCGTCATGCTCGACCAGGTCAAGGCCTGGTGCGGCGACACCCGCACCAAGGTCACCATCAAGCCCGTCATCGACCTCACCGCCGAGCTCACCTCACCCGGCTACGACATCCCCGACCGGATCCGCGAGCAGGTCGCCCTTCGCGACGTCACTTGCGTCTTCCCGTGGTGCTCTCGGCCGGCCCGTGGCTGCGACATCGACCACGTCATCCCCTACGCCGCGGACGCCGACGCGGAAGGCCGGCCACAGCCCGGGCCCACCGCGACGTCCAACCTCGCCGCCCTCTGCCGCAGGCACCACCGGCTCAAGACTCACTCCGCCTGGCGCTACACGATCACCGGACCCGGCAGGTTCGAGTGGACCAGTCCCCACGGCCACCGGTTCAGGCGAGGTCCGTCCGGCAGCACCGCACTCGACGACCCACCACCGGTCCCGCTGCCGCGCCGACCATGACCCCGCCCCGCACCCCGCCGACCTGAAGTCGGCGGGGCCATGGCCGTGTCCACACGAGCGGCTGGGCCGGTGACAAGGCGCTGACGATCCTCAGCGAGGCCGACTCAGGGCCATCGCCGCTGGGCGATCGCAGAGTCCCGTCGTCGAAGCCAACTCTTCTGCGTCGGCCCAGACGCCAACGCCCACCGGCACCGAGCAGCGAACGGGCCGATCCCACCTGGGTCTAGTCGGTCTCGGCCTTCGTGTCGCGCGCGATGAAGGAGTTCATCATGTCGTGCGCGGTCATCCGGCCGTCGACGACGGCGTCGACGGCCTCGGCGATCGGGGCGTCCACGCCGGTGCGGCGAGCCAGCTCGAGCAGGGACTTGCAGGACTTCGCACCCTCGGCGACCTGGCGGGTGGTGGCGTAGATGTCCGCGGTCGTCATCCCCTGCCCCAGGCGCTCCCCGAACGTCCGGTTGCGCGACAGCGGCGAGGAGCAGGTGGCGACCAGGTCGCCGAGTCCGGCGAGCCCCATCAGGGTCAGCGGGTTGGCGCCCTGTGCGGTGGCCAGGCGGGCGGTCTCGGCGAGGCCGCGGGTGATCACCGATGCGGTGGTGTTGTCGCCGAAGCCGAGGCCGACGGCCATGCCGACCGCGATCCCGACGACGTTCTTGTAGGCGCCGCCGATCTCGCAGCCCAGCACGTCGACCGACGTGTAGGGCCGGAAGGAGGGACCGTGCGTGATCGCCTGCAGCTGCTTGGCGCGGTCCTCGTCGAGGCACGCCACCACCGACGCGGCGGGCTCGCGCCGGGCGATCTCGTGGGCCAGGTTGGGGCCGCTGATGACGGCGATCCGGTCGGCCGGCGCGTCGGTGACCTCCTGGATCACCTCGCTCATCCGCATGAGCGTGCCGAGCTCGACGCCCTTCATCAGCGAGACCAGCGTCGCGTTCGGCGGCAGGATGGGCGCCCAGACGGTGAGGTTCTCGCGCAGGATCTGCGACGGGACGGTCAGCACCACCACGTCCGCGTCGGCGGCCACCCGCTCGGGATCGGTGGACGCGCTGATCGACGGCGGCAGCTCGACGCCCGGCAGGTAGTCGGTGTTCTCGCGGCGGTCGTTGATCGCCTCCACCACGTCGTCGCGACGCGCCCACAGGGACACCTCGTTGCCCGCGTCGGCGAGCACCAGCGAGAAGGCGGTCCCCCACGAACCGGCGCTGAGTACGGCGATCTTCGTCATCGGCTGCGCTTCCTCCTGGCCCGTGGGGCTGCGTCGTCGTTCGGATTGCCGGTCTCGCGCACGCCCCTGACCCGGGGATCGAAGCGCTCGGCCGGCGCGGGCTCACCGCGCAGGTCCGCCACCAGGGCGGTGATGGCCGCCATGATCCGATCGGTGGCCTGAGCGGTGACCTCAGGTCCGGGCGCGCGGGCGAGGAGGTCGTCGAGGTCCACCGGGTCGCCGGCCTTCATCACGATGTCCTTGCGCGGCACGAGGTGCGGCGTCTTGGTGTAGGGAGGCAGGACCTCCTGGGCGCCCCACTGCCCCACCGGGATCACCGGGCAGCCGGTGGCCAGCGCGATGCGGGCGGCACCGGACTTGCCCGTCATCGGCCACAGGTCGGGGTCGCGCGTCAAGGTGCCCTCGGGATAGATGACGATGCACTCGCCGTCCTCGATGGCCCGGACCGCGGCGTCGTACGCCCCGACCGCGTTGCGGCTGAGCCGCTCCACCGGGATCTGGCCGGCGGAGGTGAGGAACCCGCCGAGGTACTTGTTGCGGAACAGCCCGGACTTCGCGAGATAGCGCGGCAGCCGGCCGTGGTCGTAGAGGAAGTGGGCCGACAGCAGCGGGTCGATGTGGGAGATGTGGTTGATCGCGACGATGCAGCCGCCGGTGGCGGGGATCTTCTCGCCGTCGATCCAGGTGCGCGAGGTGGCGGTCAGCAGCGTCGGCTTGAGGATGGACGCGGCGACGGTCATCGCCCATCCGCGCCTCTGCTGCAGCTTCCTGACGCGCACCTGTCACCCCTCCCGTTGCTGGTCCTGCTCGCGGGCTGGGCCCGACCGCTCCCGATGTTGCGAGCAGGCTACTCGGTTCCGCGGGCGCCGGGACCGCACCGGCACGCAGCGGCGGGATGGGAAGATCGACGCGATGTCCGACACCCAGCCCGAAGCCGCCCCGAGTCCCGCGCCGTACGTGGTCGTCGTACCCGTCAAGCCCCCGGCCTTCGGCAAGTCGCGCCTCGGCGGCGCCGGCGGCGGCCTGCCCGACGAGCAGCGCCGTGAGCTGGCCGAGGCGTTCGCGCTCGACACGGTCGAGGCCACGCTGGCCACCCCGGGCGTCGCGGCGGTGCTCGTCGTCACCGACGACTTCCGGCTGGCCACCAGGATGCGCGCCCTGGGGTGCGAAATGGTGCCCGACGGCGCGAGCGAGGACCTCAACGCTACGCTCGTGCAGGGCGCCGCCGAGGTCGCGCGCCGCTGGCCGTACGCCGTCCCGGTCGCGCTCTGCGCGGACCTGCCGGGGCTGCGACCGGCCGAGCTCGCCGAGGTGCTGGCCGAGGCCGGCGCCCATCTCGCCGCCGGCCGCGCGGTGTTCGTGCGCGATCGCGCGGGCGTCGGCACGACGCTGTACGCGGCCGCCGCCGAGCGCTTCGAGCCGGCGTTCGGTGTGGGCTCTGCCGCCCGCCACCAGGCCGGCGGCTGCGTGGAGGTCGGCGTGACGGCGACCAGCGTGCGTACCGACGTCGACGACCCCGCCGACCTGGGCGCGGCCTTGCTCGCGGGCGTCGGTCCGCACACGTCCCGGGCAAGCGGAAGGCGGGCCACCCCGCCGGGGTGACCCGCCTCGGGTCGCGGGACGCGCCGCGACGTCAGGACCCGGCGGCCTTCTTGGCCGGAGCCTTCTTGGCCGGAGCCTTCTTGGCCGGCGCCTTCTTGGCCGTGGTCTTCTTCGCCGCGCTCGTGGCGGTCTTCTTGGCCGGAGCCGCCTTCTTCGCCGAGGTCGCCTTCTTCGCCGAGGTCGCCTTCGTCGCCCCGGTCGACGTCGAGGCGGACGCCGACTTCGTCGCGGTCTTGGAGGCGGGCGCGGCCTTCGCCGTGCTCGACGAGGACGTCTTCTTGGCCGGAGCGGCCTTCTTCGAGGTCGAGGAAGTCGCGGCCGCGTCGGAGCCCGAGGCGGCTCGCTTCGCAGCGGTGCCGGTGACCGCGGCCGCGGCGGCCCGGACGCTGGCCGGCGGCTTGGGCATGGTGGCAGCGGTCAGCTTGGGAAGCTTCTTGGCGCCCGAGATGACGTCCTTGAGCTCCTTGCCGGGCGAGAACTTCGGCACGGACTTCTTCTTCGACTTCATGCGCTCGCCGGTCTGCGGGTTGCGGACCCAGCGGGCGTTGCGGACGGCCTTCTCGAAGGAGCCGAAGCCGGTCATGGCGACCTTCTCACCGCGCGCGACCTCGCGGGTGATGGTGTCGAGCACCGACTCCAGTGCATAGGCCGCCTGCTTGCGGTTCCCCTCGTAACGCGCGGCGAGCGCGTCGATGAGCTCTGACTTGTTCACTAGCTTCCCTTCCAATGAACCCGGCGCCGAGCTCGTGCTCGACCTCTGCGTCGCACGGTAGGCACACCGAAGGGTGAGAACAATCACCGATGCCCCGATTGCGGGGGGAAATTCAGGCGGTGACGGGCTTCCAGCTCGGTCGGCGCGCCTCGAAGGCGGCGATGTCCTCGTCGTGGCCGAGGGTGATGCCGATGTCGTCGAGGCCCTCGAGCAGCCGCCACCGGGTGTAG
Organism: Nocardioides sp. SYSU D00065; assembly: GCF_017916425.1. Lineage (GTDB taxonomy): Bacteria > Actinomycetota > Actinomycetes > Propionibacteriales > Nocardioidaceae > Nocardioides. The sequence continues at coordinate 514,259 of NZ_JAFMSX010000001.1, forward strand.
TCGTCGATGTCGAAGGAGTCCTCGACCGCGTCCTCGCCGACTCCGGCCCGCAGCGTACGGCTCTCGAGGTCGACGGTGATCTCACCGCCGGGGTTGGCCTCCAGCCAGTCCCACAGGCGCTGCACGACCTTCTCGTCGACCTGGGCGGCGAGCAGCCCGGCCTTGCCGGAGTTGCCGCGGAAGATGTCGGCGAAGCGCGAGGAGATCACGACGCGGAAGCCGTAGTTCTGCAGCGCCCACACCGCGTGCTCGCGCGAGCTGCCGGTGCCGAAGTCGGGACCGGCGACCAGCACCGAGCCCTGCGCGTACGTCGGGTCGTTGAGCACGAACGACGGGTCGCCGCGCCAGGCCGCGAAGAGCCCGTCCTCGAACCCCGTGCGGGTCACCCGCTTGAGGTACACCGCCGGGATGATCTGGTCGGTGTCGACGTTGCTGCGCCGCAGCGGCACGCCGACGCCGGTGTGGGTGGTGAACGGGTCCATGGTTCAGACCTCCTGCAGGGTCGGGACGTCGGCGAGGTCCGCCGGGGACGAGAGGGTGCCGCGCACGGCGGTCGCGGCGGCGACGGGAACGGACACGAGGTGGGTGCGCCCGCCCTTGCCCTGGCGGCCCTCGAAGTTGCGGTTGGACGTGGACGCGCTGCGCTCGCCCGGGGCGAGCTGGTCGGGGTTCATGCCCAGGCACATCGAGCACCCGGCGCCGCGCCACTCGGCGCCTGCGGCGAGGAACACCTTGTCGAGGCCCTCGGCCTCGGCCTGCAGACGTACGCGCACCGAGCCCGGCACCACCAGCAGCCGCGTGTCCGCGGCGACGGTGCGGCCCTCGAGGATCGAGGCGGCCAGGCGCAGATCCTCGATGCGCCCGTTGGTGCACGAGCCGACGAACACCGTGTCGACCTTGACCTCGCGCAGCGGGGTGCCGGCCTCGAGGCCCATGTACTGCAGGGCCTTCTCGGTGGCGACCTTGTCGGTGGGCTCGTCGAAGTCGTCGGGGCTCGGGACGCTCGCGCCCAGCGGCGCACCCTGGCCGGGGTTGGTCCCCCAGGTGACGAACGGAGTCATGGTCGAGGCGTCGAGCACGATCTCCTTGTCGAAGACCGCGTCGTCGTCGGTGCGCAGCGTCTTCCAGTGGGCGACGGCGGCCTCCCAGTCGGCACCCTTCGGGGCCTCGGGCTTGCCCTCGATGTAGTCGAACGTGGTCTGGTCGGGGGCGATGAGGCCGGCCTTGGCGCCCCACTCGATCGACATGTTGCACACCGTCATCCGGCCCTCCATCGAGAGCTCCTCGATGGCCTGGCCGCGGTACTCCACGATGTAGCCCTGACCGCCGCCGGTGCCGGTGTGCGTGATGAGGGTCAGCACGAGGTCCTTGGCGGTGACGCCCTCGGGGAGGCTGCCGTTGACCGTCACGGCCATCGTCTTGGGCTTGGCCTGGGTGAGGGTCTGGGTGGCGAGGACGTGCTCGACCTCGGAGGTGCCGATGCCGAAGGCGATCGCGCCGAAGGCGCCGTGCGTCGAGGTGTGCGAGTCGCCGCACACGATCGTCATGCCGGGCTGGGTGAGCCCCAGCTGCGGTCCGACGACGTGGACGATGCCCTGCTCGACGTCGCCGAGCGGGTGCAGGCGCACGCCGAAGTCGGCGGCGTTCTTGCGCAGCGTCTCCACCTGCGTGCGGCTCACCGGGTCGGCGATCGGCTTGTCCCAGTCGAGCGTCGGGACGTTGTGGTCCTCGGTCGCGAGCGTGAGGTCGGGACGGCGTACGGCGCGGTTGGCGAGCCGGAGGCCGTCGAAGGCCTGCGGCGAGGTGACCTCGTGCAACAGGTGCAGATCGATGTAGAGGAGGTCGGGCTCCCCGGGCGCGCTGCGGACGACGTGCTCGTCCCAGACCTTCTCGGACAGGGTCTTGCCCATGACGCAAACTCCTTCGACTTCGTGCGGTGAAGCGATGCTACGTCTTGCATCCCACTTCCTGAGATGAGAATATCGGCATATGGACAACGGATCTGGCGTCGGCGTGCTCGACAAGGCGGCCCTCGTGCTCGCGGCCCTGGAGGCCGGACCGGCGACCCTGGCCGGACTCGTCGCTGGGACCGGCCTGGCCCGACCCACCGCCCACCGCCTCGCCGTCGCGCTCGAGCACCACCGCCTCGTCGCCCGCGACATGCAGGGCCGCTTCGTCCTCGGACCGCGCCTGGCCGAGCTTTCCGCCGCAGCCGGCGAGGACCGGCTGCTGGCCGCGGCCGGCCCCGTGCTGGCGCGGTTGCGCGACATCACCGGCGAGTCGGCCCAGCTCTGGCGGCGCCAGGGCGAGCACCGCGTGTGCGTCGCTGCCGCCGAGCGTCCCTCCGGGCTGCGCGACACGATCCCGGTCGGCTCGCAGCTCACCATGAACGCCGGCTCCGCCGCCCAGATCCTGCTCGCGTGGGAGGACCCCGAGCGGATGCACCGCGGGCTGCAGAACGCCGCCTTCTCCGCCACCGCGCTGTCGGGCATCCGGCGGCGCGGCTGGTCGCAGTCCGTGGGCGAGCGCGAGCAGGGAGTCGCCTCGGTCTCCGCTCCGGTGCGCTCCCCCGGCGGCAAGGTCATCGCCGCCGTGTCGGTCTCCGGTCCCCTCGAGCGGCTCTCGCGCCAGCCCGGCCGGATGCACGCACCCGCCGTCCTGGCCGCGGCCGACCGGTTGTCGGAGTCGCTGCGCCGGGCTGCCTCGGAGTAGCCGGCGCCTGCCGCTTCTTCTCGCGACTTCTCAGTGTCGGTGATGTGCGAGAGGGTGGCGGCCATGGCAGAACTCGTGGACCTGGGTCCCGCCGGCGAGCAGCTGATGGGGGTCGTCGTCGACGTCGAGGACGCGCAGCTCGGCGACCCGACCCCGTGCGAGGGGCGGACCGTGAGCCAGCTGCTGCAGCACCTGGTCGGGCTCACCGGGGCGTTCCGCGCGGCGGCTGAGAAGGACCTCGGCCCGTGGACGGACACGCCCCCCGACGCCGACGACTGGCCCGACGCGGAGCCGGGCTGGCGCGAGACGCTGGCGCACCGGATCCCCGCCCTCGTGGCGGCGTGGCGCGACCCCGAGGCGTGGGAGGGCATGACCCGCGCAGGCGGCGTCGACCTCCCCGGCCAGGTGTGCGGGCTGGTGGCGCTCGACGAGATCGTGCTGCACGGATGGGACCTGGCGCGGGCCACCGGCCAGTCCTACGGCTGCGACGACTCGACCGTCGGTGCGCTGATGGCCTTCGTCGAGGGCTTCGACGAGGCCGGCACGCCGGGGATGTTCGGCCCGGCGGTCACTGCCGGTCCAGGCACCTCGCCGTTCGAGCAGGTCCTGGCCCGTTCCGGACGTGACCCGCAGTGGTCGGCGTCGTGAGCGGCAAGCGCCACCTCGTCGCCGTCCTGGTCCGACTCGCCGCCCTCGGGATCGCCCTCGCTGCTTACACCACACTCGTGGTCCCGTCGATGTCCGACGCGGGCGACGCCGACATCGGCGCGGGCCTCGTCGCCTTCGCCGCGCTGGCACTCGCCGGGTTCGGCGGCGCCCTCCTCGACGCGCGCCGCCACGGCGCCCGTACGGCGCTCGCCTGGTGGCTGGCGGTCGCGGCGGGGCTGGCCGTCGGCTGGTGGGGCGCGCTGGCCATGCCGCAGGACGCCTCGGCGTCCTTCGGCGAGCTGCTCGCCCGGGACGCGGGACTCCTGCCGTTCACGTTCGCCCTGCTCGCGATCCCCGCGGCGCTGGGAGCCGCCCTCGGCCGCGCACTGCCCGCCCGGGGCTGAGACCCCACGAGGGCGTCTCTGCCTCCTGGGACGCCGACCACGGACCTCTGGCGCGTCACGGCGACCCGCGTCTAGCCTGAACTCGCGTTCCCGGGGTGCCGCCGACCAGGGCACCGCAACCGTGACTTCCGCGAGGAGGCGTCGTGCTCGGACGACGGATGGTCAGCGACAGCAGGGCAGCGCTACGCGGGTCGTGGCGGCACGCCGCCGCTGCCGTCGCGCTGGTCCTGGCTTCCCTTGTGCTCCCCATGGCGTCGGCGCCGCCTGCACAGGCGGCCTTCGCGCTGACGTGCGATCCGTCCACCGTGTTCAACCTGGACAACAGCGGGACGGTGTACGCCCTCAACCCGTCCACCCTGCAGAACACACCACTCGGGGCCTTCGACAACGAGGGCACGGTCGTCAACGCGCTGGGAGTCACGCCCGGCGCGGCCGGAACGGGCTCCGTGCTGGCCTACGCGGCTGCGTACAACGGTGGGTCGACGGTGTACCGCTCCGACGGCCGCATCTTCCGGGGACTGCCCGGCCTGAGCTCCAACGTCCCCATCGTCATGGGTGCCGTCGACCCCGACAGCGGGATCTACTACTACGCCGGCTTCCAGAGCGTCGACGGCGTGCGCTACCTACGCATCCTCGCCTTCGACCCGCGCACCGGGACCGGTCTCGGGGAGGTCGCACGCGTGCGCGAGGCGTACGCCAACACCGGGTCCGGCGACTTCGCCTTCGACCTGTCCGGCAACCTCTACATCCTCATCGGGCGGTCCTCGGCGTCGGAGATCGTCCGCGTCGACGCCGCCGACCTGCCGACGAGCGCGCAGGTCACCGCGCCGGTCCTCCGGTCGACGTCGCTGACGACGTTCGGGACCCCATCCGGCGGGAACTGGAACGGCATCGCCTTCGCCGCCGACGGCAACCTCTACGCCCAGTACAGCTCCGGGAGCACCGCACGCCTCGCCGTCATCAACCCGAACAACCCCGGCGGCGTCAACGGCCAGTACCAGGAGTTCACCGACGGCCATCCCGACGGCACACCCAACGACCTCGCCGGGTGCAGCACTCCCGGGACGCTCACGGTGCGCAAGGACCTGACGCGAGCCGGGTCCGCCGATCAGTTCATCCTCAGCATCGCCGCCGACGGCACGGAGCTGGCGAACCAGACGACGACGGGCACGACCGACGGACTCCAGGCCGAGGTCGCCGGCCCCGTCCCCGGTCTGCCGGGCACCGTGTACACGATCAGCGAGCGGCTCTCCGACGCCACTGCCACCAGCCCCAGCGCGTACGTCGACCCGACGCTCGCCTGCGTGGACACGAACACCCAACCTGCGACGCCGGTCCCGGCCGCTGCGACCGCGGCCCCCCGGACGTCCACGGTCACGTTCCCCGCTCCCGAGGGGGCCCGAGGCGCGAACGTGGTGTGCACGTTCACCAACGCCCCCGCGCCGCCCCGGCTCACCGTCCGCAAGGCCCTCGGCGGCGCCGGCCGCATCTCCGACGACGACCAGTTCACGGTCCGCCTCGAGCAGGCAGGTACGCCGGTCGGCACGGGGGTGCCGACGACGAGCGGGACCGGTCCGACGGTCACCGCCGGCACCGGCAGCCTCACGGTCTCTCCCGCCACCCCGGGCGCGGCCTACACCCTGACCGAGACCATGGCGCCGGGCTCGTCGTCGCCACTCGGCCGCTACCAGCAGCTCGTCCAGTGCACCGACCTCAACGGCGTCCAGCGCTTCCCACGCGGCCCCGCGGGACCCACCGCCACGATCCGGCCGGCGCCCGGGTCCGACGTCGACTGCGTCATCACGAACGCACCCGACCTCCCGCTCCTCGGCGTGTCCAAGACCTTCTCGACCAACCGCGTCCGCGAGGGCGACCAGTTCACCGTGGCCCTTCGCCAGGGCAGCACGACCGGACCAGTCCTCGCCCCCGCACCGGGCAACGACCCGACGACCGCCGGCGCCGGCTCCACCGTCCTGGCCGGCACCGGCACCACCGGCTTCACGGAGGTCACCGCAGGGACCACCTACTACGTGACCGAGGCGGCGGCGGGCGACACGCAGGCGTCGCTGTACGACAGCACCGTCACCTGCGTGGACGCCAACGGGCTCACGCCGGACCTGCCCGACGCCGTCCCCCTGGACGCCGGGCCGTCCGTCACGCCCGTCGCCGGGTCGTTCATCTCCTGCACCCTCGACAACGCCGGCGTCCAGCCGACCCTCCGGCTGTCGAAGGCGTTGAGCGACCCGCGCGTCAACGCCGACGACCAGTTCACGGTGCGCATCTCCGACGCCGACCAGACCGCCGTCCTCGCCTCCGGCACGACGACCGGCGCGGGACAGGTGGTGACCCCGGGCTCGGGCAGCACGCCCGTGCTGCAGGCCGTCGCCGACAGCACGTACTTCCTCGACGAGGCGGCAGCCGGGTCCGCCAACCTCGGTCAGTACACGCAGCTCCTCACCTGCACCGACGCCAACGGAGTGCAGGGCGGCCTCCCCGACGACATCCCCGTCCTGACGGCCTTCGAGATCAGGCCGCAGCTGGGGGCCGCCATCAGCTGCACCATCACGAACAGCCCGGCCCAGCCGCAGCTGCGGGTGCAGAAGGAGCTCGGATCGGACCGGGTCGAGCCGGACGACCAGTTCACCGTGCAGATCCTCCAGAACGGCACCGTGGTCGGCCAGGAGGCCATCGCGACGACCGAAGGCACGGGCGACGACATCGAGCCGGGCTTCGGCTTCACCGTCCTCGCGCCGGCCGCACCCGGGACGAGCTACACGCTGACCGAGGCCGCTGCCGGGACGACCGACCTCGACGACTACGTCGCCACCATCGACTGCGTCGACAACGCCGGCCTCCAGCCCGGTCTGCCGACGAGCACCACCGATCCCTCGGTCGCGATCGCTCCGGTGAACGGTGCCAACGTGCTGTGCACCATCACCAACACCGCCCGGCCGCCCGTGCCCCCGACGCCCCCCACGCCCCCGACACCTCCCACGCCCCCCACGCCTCCGACGCCCCCGACACCGCCGCCACCCACGACGGAGCCGGCGACGGCGTCCGCGCCCGATCTGCGCACCCGCTCGTCGGCGCGCCGGGTGACGCCCGGCACCGCCTTCCACGACCGGCTCCGCGTCCGCGGACTGCACTCCGGGCAACGGGCCACCGCCGTCGTCGACCTCCACGGACCGTTCACCTCCCGGGCGAGCGCACGGTGCGTGCCGTCGACGCGCGTGCGCTCGAGTGAGCTGACGGTCCGCAACGGCTGGAACCGCGGGCCCTCGGTCCGCATCGCGCGTCCTGGGGTCTACACCTGGCACGTGCGCCTACTCGCCAGTGCGGGGAACCACTCGGCCACCCACCGCTGCGGGCAGGCCGCGGAGACCACGACGGTGGCGAAGCCGGCGTACCTCGCCCCGGTCATCAACGGCGGCTTCTCCGGGACCGTGCAACGTCGCCATCCGCGGGCCGGCGCTCCTGCCGTCATCCGGATGCCCGCGATCGGGCTGCGTGCCCCAATCCGCGCGGAAGCCGTCGTGGCCGGTCGGATGACCCTCCCGGGCAGGGTGTCCGACGTGGGGTGGCTCCGGAGCTCCGCCGGCCTCGCCGACGCGATCGGCACCACTGTGGTCGCGGGCCACGTCTCCGATCGGCACGACCGCCCCGGCGCCCTCGTCCACCTGGCCCGTGCTCGCGCCGGACAGCGGATCTCCGTGAAGGGACAGGGCGTGCGGCGCACGTTCGAGGTCGTCGGCACCCGGACCTACGACCGTCGGTCCCCCCTGCCGCAGCGCTACTTCGCCACCACGGGGCCACACCGCCTCGTGCTGGTCAGCTGCACCGGCCGGGTCGCCTACCCCGACGGACGCTTCCACTACACCCGGTACGTCGTCGTGGTCGCCCGGGAGACCGCGCGTCGCTGAGCAGGGCGTCCCGAACGACGTCGAGCGGGCGCGGCATACGGCTCGCATTCCTGGGCACGGTGGGCCGGGAAGGAGCATCTGATGACATCGGACAGGATCGCGACGTTGCGGGCTGCCGCCACAGCCGGAGCCGCCGCCGGCTTGGTGGGCGTGGCGGCCATGACGCTCGCGGAGAAGGTGGAGCAGGCCGCGACCCATCGGCCGAACTCCTACGTCCCGGCCCGGGCACTGCTCACCCTCGTGGGCAGGAACCCGTCCGAGGGCGACACCCCGGCGACGTGGAACCACGCGATGCACTGGGGCACCGGAGCCGTGCTGGGTGCCCTGCGGGGAGTGTGGGCGGTCACCGGCATCCGCGGGCCCCGCGCCAACGCCGCACACACCGTCGTGAGGCTCGCCTTCGACCAGACCGTGGAGAACGCCACGGGCGTAGGTGCGCCGCCGACGACGTGGCCCAGCGGGGAGCGTCGGGTCGACTTCGCGCACAAGGCGGTGTACTCGTTCGTCACCGGACTGGTCGCCGACCGCTGGGTCGCGCCGCGGCTGGAGTCGCGGCGTGGTGTGACCAGCCACTGACGGCCGTCGTCCACGTCGCCCGCGGCCGTCAGAACAGCGCGTCCTGCTCCAGCTCGAGCAGCTGCTGCTTGCGCACCAGTCCCCCGGCGTACCCGGTCAGCGTGCCCTTGGCGCCGATGACGCGGTGGCACGGCACCACGATCGGGATGGGGTTGCGGCCGTTGGCCAGCCCGACTGCGCGGGAGGCGGCGTTGGTCATCCCGAGCCGCCCCGCGATCTCGCCGTAGGAGGCGGTGTCGCCGTAGGCGATCTGCTCGAGCTGCACCCACACGCGACGCTGGAACTCGGTCCCGACCGGCGCCAGCGGCAGGTCGAAGTCGGTGAGGTCGCGGTCGAAGTACGCCGTCAGCTGGCGCACGGCCTCGGCGAGCACGGGCTGGTCGTCGGAGCGCGCGCCGAGGGGGCGGCCGTCGGCCGGCTGCCGGAAGGGCGAGAACTCGATGGCCACGATCGCGCCGTCGCGTTCGACGATGCGCAGGTCGCCGACGGGCGAGGGCATCACGGTCCACATGTCAGTTCTCCTCGGGAGCGGGTGTGTCGGGCATCAGGGTGTTCCACAGGTGCATCAGCGCGTAGGAGCGCCACGGCCGCCACCGCTCGGTGTCGGGCGAGCCTCCCAGGTCGGTGAGCACGCGCCGGACGGCGAGGTCGGTGGGGAGGAAGACGTCGGGGTGCCCGAGCGCTCGCATCGCGACGTAGTCGGCGGTCCAGGGACCGATCCCGGGCAGGGCGAGCAGCGCGTGGCGTACGTCGTCGCGGTCCGGGCCGCGGTCGAGCACCACGTCGCCCGCCGCCAGCGCGGCGGCGAGACCGACCAGGGCACGCCCGCGCGAGCGGGGCATGGGCAAGGTGGCGGGGTCGAGCGCAGCCAGGGTGCCCGCGTCGGGGAAGAGGTGGGTGAGCCCGGGGACGTGCGAGTCCAGGGTCCGGCCGTGCTCGGCCACGATCCGGCCGGCGACTGTGCGGGCGCCGCTCACGCTCACCTGCTGCCCGATGACCGTCCGGATCGCGGTCTCGTCGCCGTCCACCTGGCCTGGCACCCGCAGTCCCGGCGTCGCGCGGACGAGGTCGCCGAGGACGGCGTCGGCGCCGAGGTGCTCGTCGACGGCCCGCGGGTCGCAGTCGGCGTCGAGGAGGCGGCGTACGCGCTCGCTGGCGGCGGCGGTGTCGCGCAGGTCGTGCAGCCGGAACTCCGCGATGACGTGGCCGGTGGCCTCGGACGGAGGGAGGTCGGCCAGCTGGAGGCGGACCGTGCCCGGACCGTGCGGCAGGTCGAGGGTGCGGGCGTACCAGCCGGGACCGGCCACCTCGACACCCGGGACGAGGTGGAAGGCGAGGAAGTCGAGCAGGCGTCGGCCGGCGAAGGGCGTGCGGACGGGCAGACGCATGGTGACGCTGCCGTGGCTGGGGGTGCCGCCGCGCCGACCCCGCAACTCACTGGGCGAGGCCGCGTAGATCTCGCGGATCGTGTCGTTGAACTGCCGCAGGCTGGCGAACCCCGCGGCGAACGCGACGTCGGTGAGCGACAGGTCGGTCGTCTCGATGAGCACCCGGGCGCTCTGCGCGCGCCGCGCCCTCGCCAGGGCGAGAGGGGCGGCCCCCAGCTCCCGGCTGAGCAGGCGACCGAGGTGGCGCGGCGTGTAGCCGACCCGACGGGCCAGTCCCTCCACTCCCTCGCGATCCACCAGACCGTCGGCGATCAGGCGCATCGCCCGCCCCGCCACGTCGGCGGCGACGTCCCACTCCGGACTGCCGGGCGTGGCGTCGGGCAGGCAGCGCTTGCAGGCCCGGTAGCCCGCGGCATGGGCGCTGGCGGCGGTCGGGTGGAAGGTGACGTTGCCCGCCGCCGGCGTACGAGCCGGGCAGGACGGCCGGCAGTAGATGCCGGTCGTGCGGACGGCGGTGTAGAAGACCCCGTCGAAGCGGCGGTCCCGGCTCTGCACCGCTCGGTAGCAGGCCTCGGTGTCGAGGTGTCCGGTCGGCGTCATGGCACCAGTCTGGCGGTCGGCCGCAGCGCGGACCAGCGGGAAACGGACACGACGGCGGCGGATGCCGACGCCCGGATCAGCCGCCGCTGCGGTAGCGCCGCTCGGGCCGGCCGGCGCCGCCGTACTGCAGCCGCACCGCCGCGGAGCCACGGGCGACGAAGTGCTCGAGGTAGCGCCGTGCCGAGACCCGGGAGATGCCGACGGTGTCGGCGCACTCGGCCGCGGACAGCTCTCCCGCGGCCCGCAGGGCGGCCGCAACGGCGTCGGCGGTCTGCGGGCTCAGCCCCTTGGGGAGGCTGGTCGAGGCGGCGGGCGCGGTCGAGCCGAACACCGCGTCGATGTCCTGCTGCGCCGGCGCAGACGACCCGGACAGTGCCAGGTGCGCCGCGCGGAACGACTCCAGCCGCACGCGCAGGTCCTCGTAGTCGAAGGGCTTGACGAGGTAGTGCACCGCTCCCCCGGACGCCGCGGCGCGGACCGTGTCGGCCTCGCGTGCGGCGGTGACCACGAGGACCCCGACGTCGTCGCCGGCGGCGCGCAGCCGCCTCAGGACATCGATGCCCGTCATGTCGGGCAGGTGGACGTCGAGCAGGACGAGGTCTGGGCGCAGCCGAGCGACGTCGTCGATGGCCGCCTGGCCCGTGCTCGCGACGCCGGCCACCCGGAAGCCGGGCGTCCGCTCGACGAACTGGGTGTGGATGCGCGCGACCATGAAGTCGTCGTCGACCACGAGCACCGCGACGTCGCTCACCTGACCTCACCTCCCGTCTGGACGACTGCTTGAACGGCTGCCTGAGCAGCTGGCGGCACGCCCGCCTGCACCCCCGGCAGCCGCGCCTCGAACACCGCGCCGGTGCCGCCCTCGCCGGGGTGGACGGTGACAGCGCCGCCCCGACGCTCGCAGACCACCTGGACCAGCGCCAGCCCCACACCCCGGCCCTCGGCGGACGCGGTCTTCGAGGTCCAGCCGCGGCGGAAGATCTCGCCCACGAGCTCGGCCGGAACGCCGGGTCCGGTGTCGGTGACCGCCAGATGCACCGTGTCGCCGTCGAGGCCGACGTCGACCTCGACCGACGTGCCGCCGACGGAGACCGACGCGTCCACCGCGTTGTCGACCACATTGCCCAGGACCGTGCCGACGTCGGTGGACGACTCCGGGTCGAGCCGTGGCAGCTCGCTGCCGCCGGTGATCGACAGGCCGACCCCGCGCTCGGCCGCCAGGCTCGTCTTCGCGATCAGGAGCGCCGCCACCGCCGGGTCCTCGACGCGCGCGGTCACCGCATCGGAGATCTCCGCCCGCCGCCGGCTGAGCGTCCCCACCAGCCGGGACACCTCGTCGTACTCCCCGAGCTGCACGAGCCCGGAGATGGTGTGCAGCTGGTTGTGGAACTCGTGGGTCTGGGCGCGCAGGGTGTTGGTGATCGACTCCCGCGCGCTCAGCTCGCTCTGCAGCGCCAGCAGCTCCGTGCGATCGCGGAGCGTGGTCACCGACGCGACGCGGCGTCCCCGCTCGACCACCGGGTTGCGGTTCACGACGAGCACGCGCTCGCCGAGCACCACGACGTGGTCGCGGATCTCGGCGTCGTCGACGAGCAGGTCGCGCACGGCCGGGTCGAGGTCGAGGTCGGCGACACGTCGACCCTCGACGTCCCCCTTCAGACCGATCAGCTCGCGCGCGCTGTCGCTGAGCACCGTGACCGTCCCGTCATCGGCGACGGCCACGACCCCCTCGCGGATCGCGTGGAGCAGCGCCTCGCGCTGGTCGGCCAGCGCCGCGATGGCCGCCGGCTCCAGGCCGCGCGTGCGCCGCCGGATCAGGCGGGACAGCAGGAACGAGCCGGCCACGCCGAGGCCTAGCCCGAGGCCGGCGAAGGTGAGCAGGTCCGGCAGGACGCCGCGTGCCCGCTCGGCCCACGACGGGTAGGACTGGGTGACGACCGAGATCCCGACGAGCTCGCCGTCGTTGTCGAGGACCGGCACGTGCGCGGCGATCGCGCGCTCGCCGAAGTCGTCGACGTCACCGGTCCACGGGCGCCCCTGCTGAACGGGGCTCGAGCCGAGGTCGACCCGCTCTCCGCGACCGACGAAGTCGCTGCTCACCTGCACCTGTCCGGTGGGATCGGTCAGGTAGACGCCGCTGGCCTGGACGTTGGTGCGTACCCGCTGGGTGTACGACGTCAGCGAGGCGCGCCGCTGGTCGACCATGCCCTGCAGGAACGGATCGCGGACCGGCTCGGTGTTGGCCATCGCCTCCGCCGCTGCCCGCAGGCGGGCGCCCCGGGTCTCACGGAAGTCCGCGTCGCTCTGCTGCACCGAGACGACGCTGGCCACCGCGACCACGGCCAGGAGGATGGTCAGCTGAAGCACGAGGAATTGGCCGGCGAGCGACACCGGCCATAGGCGCACGCGTGACCACAAGTTCCACAACCTCCTTTGCTTTCCCAACCGTGACGTCCGCCACAGAAGTCTCCACGATCGTGCAGACGCGCCGTTGTCGAGAGAGGGAGACCCATGTTGCGCCACCGGACGAGACGGGCTGCAGCCGCCGTCACCGCACTGGCCGCCACCGTACTGCTGGCCAGCGGGTGCGGGGTGACGCGAGGTCCACAGAGCAGCAACCTCACGATGCTGATCCCCAACAGTCCCGGCGGCGGCTACGACCAGACCGGGCGCGCCGCCGTGGCCGTGATGGAGAACGGCGACATCACCGGCGGCTCCTTCGAGGTGACCAACGTCATCGGCGCCGGCGGCTCGGTCGCCATGTCGCGGTTGATGAACGCCGAGGGCGACGAGCGGACCATGATGACCGCCGGGCTGGGCGTGGTCGGGTCGCTGTACTCCTTCGCCGCCCCCTACAAGCTGCACGACGCGACCCCGCTCGCGCAGCTGATCGAGGACCAGGAGGGCGTGCTGGTCCCGGCCGACTCGCCGTTGAAGACCATCGACGACCTCGTGCAGGCCTGGCGGGACGACCCCTCCGCCATCGTGGTGGGCGGCGGCTCCTCCCCTGGCGGCCCGGACCATCTCTTCCCGATGCAGCTGGCGGGGGCCGTCGGCGTCGACCCCCGCGAGGTGAACGACCGCTACGTCGTCTACGACGGCGGCGGCCCGTTGACCAGCGCACTGCTCGGCAACAAGATCGACGTCGGCTTCTCCGGCGTCGGGGAGTTCGAGGGCCAGCTTGCGTCGGGCGAGCTCCGCCTGCTCGCGGTGTCCGGTGACGAGCGGCTCGACGGCGACGGGATCAGCGACGCCCCGACCCTCACCGAGGCGGGCATCGACCTGGTCTTCACCAACTGGCGCGGCGTCCTCGCGCCGCCCGGAATCAGCGACGAGCGCCGCGACGAGCTGATCGGGATGCTCGAGGAGATGCACGCGACCCCCGAGTGGCAGCAGGCCCTCGAGGACAACGGCTGGATCGACGAGTTCAAGACCGGCGACGACTTCGACACCTTCCTGCAGGAGCAGGACGAGCGCGTCGCCACCACCCTCGAGGAGCTGGAGCTGCTGTGAGCACGACACTCGACACCCGCGAGGCCGACCAGGCCCCCGGTCACGACCGCGACTTGGCGCAGCTCGGCCTGGCCGCGCTGCTCGTCGTCGTCGGTGCCTACACCGTCTACGACGCCTCCACGCTACGCGTCGGCTTCGGCGATCCGGTCGGGCCACGTGTCTTCCCCTACATCATCGGCACGGTGACAGGTCTCCTCGGCGTGCTGCTCGTGCTGGCCACCCTGCGCGGCGACGTGCCGCAGGCCGAGGGCGGCGAGGACGTCGACCTGCGCCAGCCTGCGGACTGGCTGACCGTCCTCAAGCTGGTCGGCGTGCTGCTGTTCACCGTGCTGACGATCTCGACCCTGGGCTGGGCGGTGAACGGCGCCCTGCTGTTCGTGGGCGCCGCGTGGTCGCTGGGCAGCCGCACTCTGCTGCGCGACGTGATCGTCGGCCTCGTGCTGTCGGTCGCGAGCTGGTACTTCTTCCACGAAGGCCTCGGCGTCATCCTCCCGGCCGGGATCCTGGACGGGGTGCTGTGATGGACAACCTCGGCCTGCTCGCGGACGGCTTCGGCGCCGTCCTGACCCCGGAGAACCTCCTCTACGCCGCCATCGGCGTGCTGCTGGGCACCTTCGTCGGGGTCCTGCCCGGCATCGGCCCGGCCATGGCGGTCGCGCTGCTGCTTCCCGTCACCTACGGGCTCGACCCGATCTCGGCCTTCATCATGTTCGCCGGCATCTACTACGGGGGCATGTACGGCGGCTCGACCACCGCGATCCTGCTCAACACTCCCGGTGAGTCCGCCTCGGTGATGACGGCCCTCGAGGGCAACCTGATGGCGCGCGCCGGTCGAGCCGCCCAGGCGTTGGCCACCGCGGCGATCGGCTCCTTCATCGCCGGCACGATCGGAACCATCTTGGTGGTCTTCTTCGCCCCGGCCCTGGCGTCGGTCGCCGTCGAGATCGGTGCACCGTCCTACTTCGCGCTGATGGTTCTCGCCATGGTGATGGTCACCAGCGTGCTCGGCGGTTCGTGGCTGCGGGGCTTCATCGCCCTCTTCCTTGGTCTCACCATCGGCCTCGTCGGGCTGGACATCAACACCGGGCAGCCGCGCCTCAGCTTCGACCAGCCGCTGCTCGCGGACCGGATCGACGTGGTGGTCGTCGCGGTGGCCATCTTCGCCCTCGGCGAGGCCCTCTGGGTCGCCGCGCACCTGCGGCGCAGTCCGGCCCACGTGATCCCGGTCGGCCGCCCGTGGATGAGCGGCGCCGACCTGAAGCGGTCGTGGGGGCCGTGGCTGCGGGGCACGGCCTTCGGCTTCCCGTTCGGCGCGCTTCCCGCCGGTGGTGCCGAGATCCCGACCTTCCTGTCGTACGTCACCGAGAAGAGGCTTGCTGCCCGCAAGGGCCACGACGAGTTCGGCCGCGGCGCCATTGAGGGCGTCGCGGGACCGGAAGCAGCCAACAACGCCTCCGCGGCCGGGACCTTCGTGCCGCTGCTGGCCCTCGGGCTCCCGGTGACCGCGACGTCCGCCGTGATGCTCGCGGCCCTCCAGGGCTACGGCATGGAGCCCGGACCCGGCCTGATGACCGACCAGCCCGAGCTGGTGTGGGCGCTGATCGCCAGCCTGCTGGTCGGCAACGTGCTGCTGCTCGTGCTCAACCTGCCGCTCGCGCCGCTGTGGGCGAAGCTGCTGCGGCTCCCGCGTCCGCAGCTCTACGCGGGGATCCTGTTCTTCGCCACCCTGGGGGCGTTCGCCACCAACCTGCAGGCGTTCGACCTGTTCCTGCTGCTCCTGCTGGGCCTGCTCGGCCTGATGATGCGCCGGTTCGCCCTGCCCGTGCTGCCGCTCATCCTGGGCGTGATCCTCGGGCCGCTGATGGAGTACCGCCTGCGCGAGGCGATGGCGATCTCCGGCGGTGAGGTGTCCGCGCTGTGGAGCGAGCCGCTCGCCGTGGTGATCTACGTGATCGTGGCGATCGCCGTGGTGACACCCCTGGTGGTGCGGCGGGTACGGCCCGCTCCCGCCGCCGTGGCGTACGACGAGGGCCTGGACCTGACAGCCGACGACGAGGAGAAGGTGCGATGACCACGATCGTGGTGGGCTGGACGCCCGACGAGTTCGGCGAGGCCGCGCTGACGCGCGGCATCGAGGAGGCGCGACTGCGCGGGGGACGGGTCGTGGTGGTCAACGCCACCCGCGGCGACGCGCTCGTTGACGAGCGCTACGCCGACGAGGAGCAGCTCGCTGGCCTCGCGGCCGAACTCGGCGGCAGCGGCGTCGAGGTCGAGGTGCGACGCTCCATGGGTGCCGACGTCGGCGACCAGGTCCTCGACGTGGCGGCCGACGTCTCGGCCGACCTCGTCGTGATCGGTCTGCGCCGCCGCTCCCCTGTCGGCAAGCTGCTGATGGGCAGCGTCGCGCAACGGATCCTCCTCGGGGCGGACTGCGCCGTGCTGGCTGTGAAGCCGGTGCGCTGACCTGCACACGCGCCCCCAGCTCGCGTCGATGCAGGCCGGTACCGGACGACAGGACTACGCTCCGGTGGTGCCCGTCACCTCTGTCTCCCCCTTCCGCGACCCAGCCGACCGCGGAGCGGTCGCGTCGGAGCGGCCATGATGGACCTCGAGCTACAGACGCGGCTGGAGGACGGCTACCTGGTCGTGACGCCGCACGGTGAGATCGATCTCGGCAACGTCAAGGAGTTCCGCGAGGAGCTGACCGAGCTGATCATCCAGGGACACGTGCACCTGCTGATCGACCTCGACGAGATCACGTTCATCGACTCCCTGGGCTTCGGCGCCCTGGTCGCGGTCCGCCGCAAGGTGCACGCGCTCAAGGGCTCGCTGGGCATCGTCTGCTCGAACCCGCGGCTGCTGCACCTGTTCAAGGTCACCGGGCTGGACCGGGTCTTCACCATCACGGCGAGCGCCACCGCGCAGCCGCCGCTCGCGCCGTCCGACGACGACGGTGCCGCCAGCGCGCCGGCGGCACCGGGACCGGCAGGGTCGCCGCCGACGTCCTGAACCGCCCCCAGCGCGTCCGAGCGTGCCGTATGGTGAAACGGTGGACGTCCTTCGTGCGCACAACGTGCGCGACACCGGGGTCCCCGGTGGCCGGGTCGTGATGTTCGCGCACGGCTTCGGCTGCGACCAGCACATGTGGCGCTACGTCGCGCCGTACTTCGAGGCGAGCCACCGGGTGATCCTCTTCGACCACGTCGGCTCGGGCGGCGCCACGGCGCCGTACGACGTCGAGCGTCACGCCTCCCTCGACGGCTACGCCGAGGACGTCGTGCGGATCTGCGCCGAGCTCGAGCTCGACGACGTGGTCTTCGTCGGCCACTCGGTCTCGGCGATGGTCGGCGTGCTCGCCCAGGTCCGCGCGCCCGAGCGGTTCTCGGCCCTGGCGCTGGTCGGACCGTCACCCCGCTACATCAACGACGACGCCTACACCGGCGGCTTCGAGCCGGCCGACATCGACGACCTGCTGTCCGCGCTGTCCAGCAACTATCTCGGGTGGTCGAGCGCGATGGCGCCGGTGATCATGGGCAACCCCGAGCGGCCCGAGCTCGGTGCGGAGCTGACCCAGAGCTTCTGCCGGACCGATCCCGACATCGCCGAGCGATTCGCCCGCGCCACGTTCCTGTCCGACAACAGGTCCGACCTTCCGCTCGTGACGGTGCCGACGTTGGTGATGCAGTGCCGAGACGACCTCATCGCGCCGATGCAGGTGGGGCAGTACGTCGCCGACGCCATCCCGGACAGCTCTCTGGTCGTCCTCGAGGCCAGCGGGCACTGCCCCAACCTCAGCGCTCCGAACGAGGTCATCAAGGCCCTCGACACGTTCCTCACGCGCGAGCCCTGAGTGAGGACGGCGGCGGCGGAGGCGTTCCAGCGGGCACTGCTGGACGACGACCCCGTCGCGCTCTACGAGCGGGCGCCCTGCGGCTACCTCTCGACCGCCCCCGACGGGCGCATCGTGAAGACCAACCAGACGTTCCTGACGTGGACCGGCTACACCGCGGACGACCTCGTGGGTCGACGCCACCTGGTGGACCTCCTCACTGCGGGCGGGCGGCTCTACCACGAGACGCACCTCAGCCCGATGCTGCACGCCCTTGGCGAGGCCAAGGAGATCGCCCTCGACGTGGTGCGGGCGGACGGTCGGCGGATGCCGGTGCTCGTCAACGCGGTGCTCGACCGCGATGCCGCCGGTGAGCCGCAGGTCGTCCGGATCGCCCTGTTCGACGCCAGCGACCGGCGCCGCTACGAGGAGGAGCTGCTCGCGGCCAAGAGGCGGGCCGAGCAGTCCGAGGTGCGAGCGGTCCGCCTCGCCCAGACCCTGCAGCAGACCTTGATCCCGCCGGTGTCGCCGCAGATCACCGGCCTCGACCTCGCCGCGGCGTACCGGCCCGCGGGAGCAGGCGACGAGGTCGGCGGCGACTTCTACGACGTCTTCGAGCTGGGCCGGGGCGAGTGGGTGCTGGTGCTGGGTGACGCCTCGGGCAAGGGAGCCGAGGCCGCGGTCGTGACGGCGCTCGTGCGCCACACGGTGCGTGCGCTCGCCGTCACCGAGCGATCGCCGGGCAGGCTGCTCGACCAGCTGAACGCGATCTTGATGTCGAGCGCCCACGACCGGTTCTGCACCCTGCTGGTCATCCGCCTGCGCCAGGACCGGCAGGGGTGGACGGCGAGCACGAGCTCGGGCGGGCACCCGCTCCCCTTCCTGCTCCGACCGGGGCAGCGACCCGAACCACTGGGCCAGCACGGAACGGTCGTGGGCGCGGTGGAGTCGGCGTACTTCTTCGACACCGAGGTCGTCCTGGGGCCGGGAGAGTCCCTGTTCCTCTACACCGACGGCGTCACCGAGGCACGCGGCGACGCCGGCTTCTTCGGGGAGGAGCAGCTCGTCGAGGCGCTGTCCCGCCCGGTCGGCGTGCACGAGCGCGTCCGCGACATCCTCGGCCAGGTGCTCGGGTTCCAGCACCAGGTGCCGCGCGACGACATCGCCCTCCTTGCCGTGGGCGTGCCGCCGAACCCGTCGCCGTGACGACCGGCCCGACCGCAGTCGACCCGCCATCCCCGCCGACGACGAAGGGCCCGGTCTGGTGACCGGGCCCTTCGTTGTGCGTGGTACCCCCGACCGGATTTGAACCGGCGTTACCGCCGTGAGAGGGCGACGTCCTAGGCCGCTAGACGACGGGGGCTTGCACTGCCGCTCTGCGAGCGACCGAGCGAGACTCTATCGAATGATCGAGTGCCGCTCCAAATCCGGCTCTCGTGCACCGGATCCGCTGGGGTACTAGGACTCGAACCTAGAACAACTGAACCAGAATCAGCCGTGTTGCCAATTACACCATACCCCATGGGGGTATCGGATCGCTCCGATCGCCCACGCGGTCCCGCAGAGGATCCCTGCAGAACCGACCCCGAACGTTACACGCGCGGGGGCGAGCCCTCCAAAACGGGGTCGGTGCTCGGCGGCGGCAGCGCACCGCCGACCGGCGGTCCCGCGTCGACGAGGCCCATCGCCTTGGCGACCCAGGAGGCCAGGGCGAGGTAGACCAGCGACTGGGTGAGCGTGGACACGATCATCCACCAGCTGGTCGGGCCGCTGGCGTTGAGCGCCGTGGTGAGGTCGCCGAACGCCAGGGCGAGGCCGAAGGCCAGGAAGTTGTTGAGCACGTGCATCGCGATGGCCGCCTCGAGCCCGCCCGTGCGAATCACCAGGATGCCCGCGACGACGCCGAAGGCGAACCGGTCGAAGAAGACCGGCCAGTCCTGGGAGAGGCCGTGGAACAGCGCGAAGATCAGCGCCGGGCCGAGCACCGCGAGCGCCTGGGAGAGGCGCCGGGCCCACACCAGCGAGCCGAAGGCCTGGGTGAGGTAGCCCCGGAAGAGGTACTCCTCCCCCGCCGCCTGCAGCGGGGTCAGCAGCAGGATCACGATGAGGAAGTCACGGGTGCGGGCGGTGAAGTCGTTGAGGCCGCCGACCGGCGCCTCACCCGGCGCGACCGGCAGCAGCAGGCCGACCCCGACCGTGGCGAGCAGCGCCACGACCGACAGGCCGACGCACACCAGGAGGTAGCGCCAGCGCAGCCGGGGCGCCACCGACGACAGCCACCGGGGCTTGAGCCGGTGCAGCCACCACGTCACCAGGAAGGTCGCGGGGATCGCGGAGGCGATGACGAGGTTGAGCAGCGCCAGGCCGGCCGGCGTCACCTCCTCGGTCACGTCGAGCACGGCACTGGCCTCCGCCATGCTGTCGCCGGTGAGGAGCAGCAGCACCAGCGCCAGCGCCCCTGCGACGAGCGGCACCAGAGCGAAGACGAGCACCAGCAGCAGGACGGACCCGAGCAGCGAGCGCCAGATCCCGGGCCGTCCGACGCGGTGCAGCTGGTGGTAGTGCGGGCGGAAGCCGGGTGCGACGGGGGTGGCCATGGCGTACGTCAGGCCAGGGCCGACTGGAGCCGCGCGAGACTGCGATCGCGCCCCAGCAGCTCCATCGACTCGAACAGTGGCGGGCTCACCCGGCGACCGGTCACCGCCACCCGCACCGGGCCGAACGCCACCCGCGGCTTGAGCTCCATGCCCTCGATCAGCGCCACGCGCAGCGCCTCCTCGATCGCGGCGGTCGACCACTCGCGCAGCCCGGCGAGGGCGTCGTACGACGCCTGCACCACGCCGCGACCGGTCTCGTCGAGGAGCTTGGCCACGTCGGCCTCGTCGCGCGTGAAGTCGGCCTCGTCGACGAAGAGGAAGCCCAGCATCGGAGCTGCCTCGGTCAGCTTGTTGATGCGCTCGGCGACCAGCGGCATGGCCAGCTCGAGCAGCTGGGCGTCGGCGTCGGAGACCGGGTCGCCGACGACCCCGGCGTCCTTGAGGAAGGGCAGCACCCGGTGGGTGATCTCCTCGACCGACAGCAGCCGCATCTGCGCGGCGTTGATGGCCTCGGCCTTCTTGAGGTCGAAGCGCGCGGGATTGGGGTTCACGTCGGAGATGTCGAACTTCTCGACCATCTCCGCCAGCGTGAAGACGTCGCGGTCGGCAGCGATCGCCCAGCCGAGCAGTGCGAGGTAGTTGAGCAGCCCCTCCGGGAGGAACCCCTGCTCGCGGTACAGCGCCATGTGGGCCTGCGGGTCGCGCTTGGAGAGCTTCTTGTTGCCCTCGCCCATGACGTAAGGCAGGTGCCCGAACTCGGGCGTCGCCTTGGCGACCCCGAGCTCCTTGAGCGCGTCGAACAGCGCGAGCTGGCGCGGCGTGCTGGAGAGGAGGTCCTCCCCACGCAGCACGTGCGTGATCTCCATCGTCGCGTCGTCGACGGGCGCGGTCAGCGTGTAGAGCGGGTCGCCGTTGGCGCGGCACAGTGCGAAGTCGGGCACGAACTCGGTCTCGAAGGTGATGTCGCCGCGGACCAGGTCGTGCCAGGTGATCGAGCCGTCGGGCATCCGGAACCGCACCACGGACGTGCGGCCCTCGGCCTCGAAGGCGGCGCGCTGCTCGGCAGAGAGCTCGCGGCAGAAGCCGTCGTAGCCCATGACCTTGGAGCCGCTCGCCTTGCGGCGCGCCTCCACCTCCTCGCTGGTGCAGAAGCAGTCGTAGGTGTACGACGACTCGCGCAGCCGGGTGAGCACGTCCGTGTAGATCTCGGTGCGCTCGGACTGGCGGTAGGGCCCGAACTCCCCGCCGACCACCACGCCCTCGTCCCAGGACAGGCCCAGCCACTGCATGAGGTCGATCAGCGAGTCGTAGGACTCCTCGGTGTTGCGCGCCTTGTCGGTGTCCTCGATGCGGAACACGAAGGTGCCGCCGTGGTGGCGGGCGAACGCCCAGTTGTAGAGGGCGGTGCGGGCGAGGCCGACGTGCGGCGACCCGGTCGGGGACGGGGCCATGCGGACGCGGACGGGCCTCTGGACGGCGGTCATCGGGATGCTCAGCTCCTCTTCGCTACGGGATTGGTCAGGGAGCCGATGCCGGCGACGGAGATCTCGACCTCGTCGCCGACCTCCATCGGTCCGACGCCCTCGGGCGTGCCGGTGAGGATCAGGTCGCCCGGGAGCAGCGTCATCACCGAGGAGACGTGGGCGACGAGGCTCGGCACGTCGAAGATCATGTCGGCGGTCGTGCCGTCCTGGACGACGTCGCCGTTGAGGTAGGTCTGCACCGCGCGTCCGTCGGCGAAGTCCTGCGGGTCGAGGTCGGTCTCGATCCACGGACCGAGGGGGCAGAACGAGTCGAAGCCCTTGGCGCGCGTGAACTGCACGTCGGACCGCTGCAGGTCGCGGGCGGTGACGTCGTTGGCGATCGTGTAGCCGAAGATCACGTCGGTGGCCTGCTCGGGCGGTACGTCGCGGCAGATGCGGCCGATGACGACGGCGAGCTCGCCCTCGTAGTGCAGGTTGCTGGTCTGCGGCGGGTAGTAGATCGGGTCCCCAGGGCCCACGACCGTGGTGTTGGGCTTGAGGAACATCAGCGGCTCGGCCGGGACCTCACCTCCCATCTCGGCGGCGTGGGCGGCGTAGTTCTTGCCGATCCCGACGACCTTGCTGCGCGGGATGATCGGGGCGAGCAGGCGTACGTCGGCGAGCCGGTGCTCCTCCTCGACCAGCTTGATCCCGACGTAGAGGGGGTCTCCGGCGAGGGGCACGATGACGGAGTCGTCGGCGGGCTGGCCGTACTCGTCGACCTCCCCCGTCACGACCCCGAACCGCGGCTCCTCGCCCGTGCTGAACCTGCAGATGCGCATGCGGGGAGCCTATCGACCTAGCCTTGGGTCCCATGACGGCAGAGGCGATGGCACGCGTGCGGGTGCTGCGGCGCGAGGAGTGGCAGGCCCGCGCCGAGGCGCACGCCGCCCGCGTCGACGCCTTCGTGCAGCCGCACCTGGCGCGGCGGGCCGAGCATGTCAGGCACCCGGTGCACGACTTCCTGTTCACCTACTACTCCCAGCGCCCGGCCCAGCTGCGACGCTGGCACCCGGGCTTCGGCGTCGCGCTCGAGGACGCCGCGGAGCACGCCGGCCTCAAGGGCTACGACGGCGACCCGGCCGCGGTCTCCCCGGCCTACGTCGCCACCCAGCGCCCGCTGCTCACCCAGCTGCACACGCTGCTCGCCGCCACCGCGGCGCGCACGCCGCAGTTCGGCTGCTTCGGCCTCCACGAGTGGGCCATGGTCTACCGGGCGGGCGACGGGACGCGGCACGACTGGCCGCTGCGGCTGGGCCAGGCCGGGACCGACGCCGTCGTGGAGTCCCACCGGATCGGGTGCTCGCACTTCGACGCGTTCCGCTTCTTCACCCCCGCCGCGCGCCCCCTCAACACGCTGCAGCCGGGGCGTGACGACCGGGCCGCGTTCGAGCAGCCGGGGTGCCTGCACGCGGGGATGGACCTCTACAAGCACGCGTTCCGGCTGACGCCGATGATCGACAGCGACCTGGTCGCCGACTGCTTCGAGCTGGCCCGTGACATCCGGGTGCTCGACATGCGGGCCGCGCCCTACGACCTGACCGACCTCGGGTTCGAGCCCGTGAAGATCGAGACGGCCGCCGGCAAGGCGGCGTACGTCGAGGCGCAGCGCGGCTTCGCCGAGCGGGGCGCGCCGCTGCGGGCGCGCCTCGTCGAGGAGTGCGAGCGCCTGCTGGCGGTCGCACCGGAGTCCCGGTGACCCGGCCGCACGTGCGCCGCGAGCTGCCATGGCTGCGCTCGGGTCCCCTGTTCCGCGTGCACAGCAGCGTCGTCGCCGAGCTCGACGCCCTCCTCGACCGCGGCGGCTACCTGCGCGTCGACCTCGACGGGCGGCAGATGGCCTCCCGCGGGGCCGCGCACGCGGAGCTCAAGCGAGCGTTCGGCCTGCCCGAGTGGTGCGGGGCGAACTGGGACGCCTTCAACGACGGCTTCGGGCACTTCGTCCTCGAGCACGACGGGACGCTCGTCGCGGTCGTCCTGCACCACTTCGACGAGCTCGCCGCGGCGGCGCCGGCGACGGCCGTCGAGGTCGGCTGGGCGCTGCTGGAGTGCAAGCTCGGCGTGATGCCCTCGCTCCCGCCCACGACCAGCGCGCGCATCCAGCTCGACGTGTTCGTGGTGGGCGACGGGCCGGACTTCGACCGGCCGCAGTAGCCCAGGGGGGCTCAGAACTCGTAGCCGAAGGCCTCGATGGTGTCGGCGAACACGGTTGCGACCCGCTCCCTCGACGCCGGCGTGTAGAGCTCGCGGTAGTGCCCGGCCGGGCGCGCGTTGCCCTTGGCGCGCGGCAGGTCCGGCGTACCGGGCAGGCCGAGGTGCTCCCAGACCTCGCGCAGCTCGGCGTCGAGGTTCTCGTAGCGCAGCACCCGGTCGAGCACCATCGCGCCGCGGATGCGGTAGAGGCGGCGGTTGTTGGCGAGCTGCTCGATCCAGATCTCCTGGACGTAGCTCTCGAAGTCCGGCAGCTCGGGGCGGTCCTTGTACTTCCAGAAGTAGAGCGAGACCACCGCGTCCCACGGGTTCCGCTCGATCGCGAAGGTGAAGTAGTCGGCGAAGACCTGCTCGCCCACCAGGTCGCGCACCGCCTTGGCGCCCATGTGGTTGTACGCCTTGCGCGGCAGCGGCGGGGACTGGAAGTTCTGCGGCGCACGGCCGCCGGCGGCGGTGCGCAGCGCCTCGTCCTCGGGACTGATCTCGGTGATGATGTCGTCGGGACCGCAGACCTTCGACAGCGCGATCTCCACGCTCGTGCCCGCGGTCTTCCGGGTCTTGAGGAAGATGAAGCGGTGCTGGTGGGACGCGATCACGGGCACGACCCTATCCGTCGGCGCCGCCGCATACGGTGGCTGCCGTGACCGAGCCCCAGACAGCCGACGGCGTGCACTTCCGCAGCAAGGACTGGTACGGCGACGACCTGGGCGCCGCGCGGTTCGTGGAGTGCACCTTCACCGACCTCGACCTGTCCGAGGCCACCACGTCGGGGGCGACCTTCGAGCGGTGCACCTTCCACGGCGGGCGCTTCAACGCCTCGACGCACACCGCGACCGCGTTCGTCGGCTGCGACTTCCGGCGCACGTCCTTCTTCGACGCGACGCTCGACGGCTGCAAGCTCGTTGGCACCACCTTCGCCGAGTGCACGCTGCGACCGCTCACGGTGAGGGGCGGGTCGTGGCTCGGTGTCACCATCCGCGGCACCAACCTCTCGCGGCTCGACCTCACCGGCGTGGACCTGCGCGAGGCCGACCTCTCGATGTCCGACCTCACCCTGGCGGTGCTCGCGCGAGCGCGGCTGGACCGGGCCGTCCTGCGCGAGACCAACCTCGACCGCGCGGACCTGCGCACGGCCGGCCTCGACGGCGTCGACCTCACCGCAGCGACGCTGCGCAGGACCCGGCTCGACCTCGCCGGAGCCGTCCTGCTCGCCGAGCTGCACGGCGCGGACGTCGACACCACAGCCTGACCGACGGACCTCAGGCCAGCCGCGCCCGCAGCCCGTCGACCACCAGGTCGAGCCCCAGGTCGAAGTCGGGCAGCGACTCCAGCGACCGCTCGACCGCGCCGAGGCGGACCGCCTGGCGCGCGGTCTGCTCCTCGAAGGCGTGCCCGAAGACGTAGTGCACCAGCGTGCGCGAGGCGACGGCTACGAGCTCGGGCGGCGCGCCGGCGTCGGTGAGCACCTTCTCCAGCTCCACCACCGGCGCGGCCGCGCCCAGGCCGAAGGCCCACACTGTCGCGACCACGTCGGCGCCGTCGGTGCACGCCAGCATCGCCAGGCGCAGCTCGGTGCACACCTCGCGCAGCCGGTCGGGCCACGCGACGGCCGTGCGCGGCCGTGCGCCCCGGGCGAGGATCTCGTCGGCGACCGCGGCGAGCAACGCCTGCTTGCTCGGGAAGTGGTGGTAGATCGCGCTCGGCTGCACGCCGAGCTCGGCGCCCAGGCGCCGCATCGTCAGCGCCGCCAGGCCGTGGCTGTCCAGCAGAGCCACCGCATGGGCGAGCACGTCGGACCGGCGGTGCGGCACGGCGTACCTCCCCTCGCGAACCATGGCTCCACGTTGACGCGCTTCGCGTGCCACCCTAACCTGAACGGCGTTCAGACTGATCACCGTTCAGGTTAGAGGTTCTCCCGCATGCGCACCCGCCGCAACCCCGGAACAGACATCGCCCTCGTGGCGGCCTTCGCGGCGCTCGTCGCCGCCTGTGCGCTGCTGCCGGCGATCAAGCTCGCCGGCCCGGTGCCCATCACGCTGCAGACCTTCGCGGTCCTACTCTCGGGCGCGGTGCTGGGCATGCGGCGCGGCTTCCTCGCCGTCGTGCTCTACCTGGCCGTCGGCGCGGCCGGGCTGCCGGTGTTCTCCGGCGGCGCAGCGGGCCTCGCGGTGCTCGCCGGTCCCACGGCCGGCTACCTCGTGGGCTTCCCGCTGGCCGCTGCCCTGTGCGGACTCCTCGTCGAGCGCCTGCCACGCCGGTCCCTGGCCAGCGTGCCGGTCGTGTTCGCAGCCGGACTGTTCAGCTCCGCGGCCCTCATCCACACCTGCGGCATGACCGGGCTGGTGCTGCGCGCCGACCTCACGTGGGCGCAGGCGTTCGACGTCGACAAGGTCTTCTGGATCGGCGACGTGCTCAAGAACGCAGCCATGGCCTTCGTCGCCACCGCGGTGCACCGCGCCTTCCCCGACATGCTCGGTCGCAAGGCCGCCCTCACCCGCAGCGAGCAGCCGGAGAGCTCGCCCGCCGCGTGAGCGAGATCCGCCTGGCGCAGGTGACCGTCTCCGTGCCGACCGGCGAGGGGCACCGGCGGATCCTCGACGAGACGACGCTCGACCTCACCGAGCACCGCATCGCGCTGATCGGCCCCAACGGCTCGGGCAAGTCGACGCTCGCCCGCCTCGTCAACGGCCTGGTCCCGGCGACGACCGGACGCGTGCTCGTGGACGGCCTCGACGTCGCGCGGGCGGGCCGGGAGGTGCGCCGCCGGGTGGGATTCGTGTTCACCGATCCCGCCGCGCAGCTGGTGATGCCGACCGCCCGCGAGGACGTGGCCCTGTCGCTGCGTCGCGCGCATCCGACCAAGGCGGAGCGACTGGCCGCCGCCGAGCGGGTGCTCGCCGACTTCGGCCTCGGCGGATTCGGCGAGCGCAGCGTCCACGGGCTCTCGGGAGGCGAGGGGCAGCTCCTGGCGCTGGCGGGGGTGCTCGCCACCGCGCCGTCCGTGCTGGTGGCCGACGAGCCGACGACCCTGCTCGACCTCGGCAACAGCCGCCGGATCGGCGACCTGCTCCTCGGGCTGCCGCAGCAGCTCGTGCTCGTGACCCACGACCTGGAGCTGGCCGCCCGCTGCGACCGGGTGCTGCTCGTGCGCGGCGGCCGGATCGAGCGGGACGGCGACCCGGCCGAGGTCGTCGGCCACTACCGGGCCACGGCATGAGCGCCCAGCTGCTCGGCCTGCACCGGCCCGGGGACACCCGGCTGCACCGGCTCGGCGCCGGGGTCAAGCTGCTCGGCCTGATGGTCGCGGGCGTGGTGGTGGTCGTCGTACGCGGCCCGGTCCCGGCGCTCGGCTTCCTGGCGGTGGCGGTCGCGCTGCTCGCGTGGTCCGGCGCCCGGATCGTGGCGACCGTGCGGGCGATGCGGTGGCTGCTGCTCACCGCAGCCGTCCTCGGCGCCTGGACGGTCTGGCAGCACGACTGGCCGCGAGCCGTCGAGGTCGTCGCCGACCTGCTCGCACTCATCGCGCTGGCGACGACGCTGACGGTGACGACGCCGGTGGACGAGGTGATGGACGCAGTCGCGCACGGCCTGCGACCGCTGCGCCGGGTCGGGGTGGATCCCGAGCAGGTGGCGCTGGCGTTCTCCCTGATGCTGCGGGCGATCCCGACGACGCTCAGCCTCGCCGAGGACTCCCGTCACGCCGCGCTCGCGCGCGGCCTGGAGCGGTCGCCTCGCGCGCTGCTGGTCCCGTTCGTGATCCGCGTGGTAGCGCGGGCGCGGGACACCGGAGACGCGTTGCACGCGCGCGGCATCGGGGACTGACCGCTCGATCCCGCAACGCACGCCCCGCCCGCGCCTCGGGCGCGGGCGGAGCGTGCGTGGGCGGAGCGAGCGTGGGCACAGCGAGCGTGGAGCGAGCGTGCGTGGAGCGAGCGTGGGGCCGGTCAGGCCGCGTCGACCTCGACCTCGTGCGCGACGAGGTCGTCGAGGGCGCCGAGGAAGCGCTGGACCGCGGCCTCGTCGGCGAGCGGGTCACCGGCGACGGCGGGCTCGTCGACGACGATGTGGTCGACCACGACCGCACCGGCGATCCGCGCTGAGTGGCGGGCGTGCTCGTGCGACCACTTGCCGCCGTAGGGAGTCGGGGTCGCACCGATCGCGGCGAACGGCTTGCCGACGATGGCGCCCTGTCCGTAGGGGCGCGAGAGCCAGTCGATGGCGTTGTTGAGCACGGCCGGCATGGTGCCGTTGTACTCCGGCGTCACGGCGAGGACGCGGTCGGCGGAGGCGACGGCCTGGCGCAGGGCTGAGGCGCTCGCCGGGACGGTGTCCCCGTCGATCTCCTCGTTGTAGAACGGCACGGCGTCGAGGCCCTCGAGCACGTCGACGGTCACGCCGGCGGGGGCGTTGTCGCGGAGGTGCTCGGCGATGCGACGGTTGAGGCTGCCGGCGCGGACGGAACCGAGGAGGACGGCGACACGGGTCTGCTTGTCAGTGGTCATGTCCGCCTAAACGGACCGTGGTCCGGTTCTATTCCCGTGCTTCAGAATTTCTTCGCGCCTAGTCTGTGGACCGTGACGCGCCTGCTCCCCCTCGCCGACGAGCCGGCTCCACGCCGGGCCGACGCGGCGCGCAACCACCAGGCGATCCTCGCGGCGGCGCTGAGGCTGGTGGAGACGCGGGGGGTCGACGGGGTGACCATGGACACCGTCGCGTCCGAGGCGGGCGTCGGGAAGGGAACGCTGTTCCGGCGCTTCGAGAGCCGGGAGGGGCTCATGGCGGCGGTGCTCAACGAGTCGGAGACGGCCTGGCAGGCGAGCGTGATCTCCGGTCCCCCGCCCCTCGGTCCCGGTGCTCCGCCGCTCGAGCGGCTGCTCGCCTTCGGCCACTCGCGCCTGCGGACCAACCTCACCCACGCCGACCTGATCGCGGCCGCCGGGCGGCCCGGGACGCGGTCGGCCGCCGCACTGTCGTTCGCCAACATGCACGTGCGCTACCTGCTGGGCGAGCTCGGCGTGAGCGGCGACCTGCTCATGCTCGCGACGGCGATCCTGGCGCCGCTGGAGATGGTGGTGCTCGAGCAGCAGGTCACCCGAGAGCGCCTGCCGCTCGAGCGCGTCGAGGCCGGGTGGGACGACCTCGTACGCCGCGTCGTGCGCGGCTGAGCGTACGGCTCAGGACTCCGTCGGCTGCGGCTCCGGCGGACCCTGGTCGGGCATCTCGCCGGGGGCGAGCGGGTTGGGCTTCTCGGTGTCGGGCACACCGGGGATGGGCTCGGTGCCGGGCTCGAACGGTGCAGTCGTCATGCCAGGCAGGTACCCGAGCGACCCGTCGTCATGTCCACTCGCCGGGCCGGCCGGGCGCCGGACCGGTCTGCCGCTCAGCGGTGGTGCCGGCGCAGCCCGAAGGTCAACCCGTCGACCAGCGCACCCCACGACGCCTCGATCACGTTGGCGCCGACGCCGACCGTGACCCACGACGACTCCCCGTCGCTGGTCTCGATGAGCACGCGCGTGATCGCGTCGGTGCCGTGGCCCTGGTCGAGGATCCGGACCTTGTAGTCGATGAGCTCGAACTTCGCGACCTCGGGGAAGGCCTGGCCGATCGCCTCGCGCAGGGCGGCGTCGAGGGCGTTGACCGGGCCGTTGCCCTCGCCCGTGACGACGTAGCGCACCTGCTCGGAGCGCAGCTTGACCGTCGCCTCGGAGATCGCCTCCCCGTCGGTGCGGGTCTCGGTGATGACGCGCCAGGACTCGACGTCGAAGTACGACGGCCGGGCGCCCTCGACCTCCTCCGCGAGCAGCAGCTCGAAGGAGGCGTCGGCGGCCTCGAAGGTGTAGCCACGCTGCTCCATCGCCTTGACCCGGTCGGTGACGCGGGTGACCAGCTCTCGCATGTCCGGCGACCCGTCGGAGAGGTCGTAGCCGAGCTCGCGGCCCTTGAGCTCGATCGACGCGCGACCGGCCATGTCGGAGACGAGCAGGCGCATGTCGTTGCCGACGCCGGTCGGGTCCATGTGCTGGTAGAGGTCCGGGTCGACCTTGATCGCGCTGGCGTGCAGTCCCGCCTTGTGGGCGAACGCCGACGTGCCGACGTAGGGCTGGCGCGAGGCCGGCGGCACGTTGGTGACCTCCGCGACGGCATGTGCGATGCGGGTGGCCTCGCGGAGCAGGCCCGCCGGCAGGACGTGTCGGCCGAGCTTGAGCTCGAGGTTGGCGACGACGGTCACCAGGTCGGCGTTGCCGGTGCGCTCGCCATAGCCGTTGATGCACCCCTGGACGTGCGTGGCGCCGGCGGCGACGGCGGCGAGCGAGTTGGCGACCGCGCAGCCGCTGTCGTTGTGGGCGTGGATGCCGACGCGGGCGCCGGTGGTCTCGATGACGTCGGAGACCACGTCGGAGACCCAGTCGGGGAGCATGCCGCCGTTGGTGTCGCACAGCGCGACGACCTCCGCGCCCGCCTCGGCGGCCGTGCGCAGGACCTCCAGCGCGTAGTCGCGGTTGGCGCGGTAGCCGTCGAAGAAGTGCTCGGCGTCGAGGAAGACGGTCTGGCCCTCCTCGCGCAGGTGCGTGACCGTGTCGCGCACCATCGCGAGGTTCTCCTCCAGCGTGGTGCGCAGCGCGAGCTCGACGTGGCGGTCGTGCGACTTCGCGACCAGCGTGACCACGCCCGCACCGGAGTCCCGCAGCGCGGCGACGAGCGGGTCGTCGGCCGCGCGTACGCCGGCGCGCCGGGTGGCGCCGAACGCCGCGAGCCGGGCGTGCTCGAGGTCCAGCTCCGCACGCGCCCGGCGGAAGAACTCGGTGTCCTTGGGGTTCGAGCCGGGCCAGCCGCCCTCGATGTAGCCCACGCCGAGGCCGTCGAGCTGCTTGGCGATGCTCAGCTTGTCGGCGACCGAGAGGTTGAGCCCCTCCTGCTGGGCGCCGTCGCGCAGGGTGGTGTCATAGACGTGGAACGCGCCGTGCAGGTCCATCGGTCATCTCTCTGGCTGGGTCGGAGCAACAAAAAACCTCCTGGGGTCCAGGAGGTCGGCGCGGCGGGGAGTCCCGTCGCGCTAGGCAATGATGATCGTGCTGGTGGTCACGGGTTCAGGGTGCCATCCCAGCGGCTCGCGCGAGACGCGCGTCCCACGATCTGGTCGCCGGCGTCGTCCTCGACCCGCGGACCGCGTCCCCGCAGCTGGACGAGCGCCACGGACGCCAGGACGAGTCCGCCGCCGATGACCTGGACCGGGGTGAGGAACTCATCCAGCAGGAGAGCCGCGAGCGTCGCGGTGGCGACCGGCTCGAACGTGGAGAGGATCGAGGCGGTCGACGGCCCCGTGCGTCGCATGCCGGCGAAGAAGGCCAGTGCGGCGACCACGGTGGACACGACCGCGATGCAGGCGATCCACAGCCAGCCGTGCGCGGTGGCCGGGAGGTCGATGCCGCCGGTCAGCGCCGCCTGCGCCGACAGCACCACGGCCGCGCCGGTCATCACCAAGGTGGTGAGCACCACGGGCGGCACCTGCCGGACGGTGGCGTCCGAGACGAGGATGTAGACCGTGTAGGTGAGCGCCGACCCGAAGGCCAGGGCGACGCCGGTCGCGTCGAAGCCGACCGCACCTGCTCCGACGAGGACCAGCAACGTCCCCAGCGTCGAGACCCCGAGCGCCGCCAGCCGCGCCGGAGTCAGCCGCTCGCGGCCGAGCAGCACGGCCGCGAGGGTCACCAGGACGGGGTAGGTGTAGAGCACGAGGGCCACCAGCGCGGCGTCGATGCGCCCGAGGGCGGCGAAGTACAACGTCGCCTGCAACGCGTAGCCGATCCCCCCGAGCGCCAACCCCGTCAGCAGCAGCCGGTGGGGCCGACCGGAGCCCGGCGCGGTCACCGGGCCACGTCCGGTGCGCAGCGCGTGCAACGCCGTCATCGCGACCAGCAGTGCCGCAGCGAGGACGAACCGGAGCAGCACGAGCGACTGCGGTGAGACGCCTTCGTCGTAGGCGAGCTTGCCGAACACCGCCATCGCGCCGAAGCACGCGGCGGACAGGAGCACGAGGAGAGGACCCACGTCCCCAGTCTCGCGATGCCACACTCGTCACGTCCAACGACGGATTCCGTATGCGAATCGTTAGGGTTTGTGGATGGACACGTGGGACCTCCGCCGGCTGCGGATCCTGCGCGAGCTGGAGCAGCGCACGACGCTGGCAGCGGTCGCGGCGGCCCTCGGCTACAGCCCCTCGGCGATCTCCCAGCAGCTGGCGGTGCTCGAGCGGGAGGTCGGCGTCCGGCTCCTGGAGCGAGCAGGCCGCGGGGTGCGCCTCACCGACGCCGGCCGGCTCCTCGCGCAGCACGCAGGGATCCTGCTCGCTGCGACCGAGGCCGCCCAGGCCGACCTCGGGTCGCTGGGCGGCGACGTACGCGGGACCGTGCGGGCCGCGGGACTGCAGTCGGCGACACGACGGGTGCTGATCCCGGCACTGGCCGACATCCAGGCCACGCACCCCGCCGTGCGGTTCGAGCTCACCGAGCTCGAGCTCGAGCAGGCGCTGCCGGAGCTGCGGCTGGGCTCGCTCGACCTCGTGATCAGCGACGAGTACACCGGCCACCCGCGTCCTCGGCCACCGGGGCTGCGGCACGAGGTCCTGGTGGACGAGCCGCTGCGGGTCGTCCTCCCCGCCGGGCACCCCAGCGCTGCCGACGACGGGCCGGTGTCGATCGCGGACCTGCGCGAGGAGGTGTGGGTGGCGTCCGCTGCCGGGACCGGCCACCACGCGCTGGTGGTCGCGGCCTGCCGCTCGCACGGCGGCTTCGACCCCGACGTGCGACACCGGTCCAACGATGCCGACGTCCAGCTGGAGCTGATCAGGTCGACCGGCGCCGTGGGACTGCTGCCTGTCCTGTCCCTCCCGACGGCCGACCCCTCGCTCGCCGTCCGCGACGTCGTCGACTCGACACCCGTCACGCGACGGCTGCTCCTGCTCACCCGGGACAGGCCCCCCGGTCCCGCCCTCGCCGCCGTGCTCACGGCGGTGCGAGCGCAGACCGACCGGCTCGTCAGTCCGCTCCCGCGCCCGGCTCGGACTCGGCCTCGACGACCTCCCCGGTGAGGCCGTCGACCAGCTGGGTGCCGGCCGCGGCCGAGCGCAGGGCACGCAGGGCGATGGCGCGACGGTCGAACGACTCGGGCTCCGCCGTGCGGTCCGGGCCGGTGAGGATCCAGCGCCGCGGCGGTCGCGTCCCGCGTGCAGGCCGCTCCGGCTCGGGCTCGCGGTCGGCGGGGGCGACGTAGCCACCGTGCAGCGCCTCGGCGAGCCGCCCGGCCCGCACCCGGCCGATGCCGGGGTGGCGACGCAGGCCCTCCGGAGCGGCCGCGGCGATCGCCGCGACGCTGCCGTGGGCGGCGAGGAGGCTGCGCGCCATCGCCGCGCTGATGCCTGGCACGACCGAGAGCATCACCTCCGCCTGCGCCGACGGGTGCCGCGGCGCCCGCCGCGGGCCCTCGGCGCGGGTCGTCGGTGCGGCGCGCCGCGCACGCTTGGCGAGGCGGACGATCCACGCCGCACTGTCCTCGGCGTCGAGGCTGTGCAGCACGGTGAACCCGTCCTCCACCAGCCGGCACACCGCGCCGCGCCACGCGTCCTCGGCGATCCCCCGCGGCTCGCCCTCCACGAGGAGCACCGCCTGGGGGAAGGTCGACTGCAACCGCACCGCTTGGTCGAAGATGCGCCCGTCGCGGATCGAGGCGCCCAGGTCCTGGGGGCCCTTGCGCTCGACGGCCAGGCCGACGCCGAGGACGTAGTCGCCCACCGGCAGGTCGGTGAGCCGCACGTCGAGCCCGGCCGCGGCCAGTGCCTCGGGAATCCCGCTGCCCCGCTCCCGGTGGTCGACCAGCACCGGACCGTTCTCCACCACGCCCCGACGCTACCCGGACGACTGTCGCGCTGTCGGAGGCAGCCGCCATCATGGCGGCGTGGACCCCGCACGCAGCCGCCTCGAGGACGAACGACGGCTCGCCCTCGCCCGCCTGGCCAGCCTGAGCGGTGACTACGAGTCCGTCGTGGCGGCGTCCCTCGACACCAACGCCGACGACGAGCACGACCCCGAGGGCCACACGATCGCCTTCGAGCGCTCCCAGATCGGGGCGCTCGTGCAGCAGGTGCGTCGCCACCTGGCGGAGATCGACGCGGCGCTGGCGCGGGTGGAGTCAGCGACGTACGGCACCTGCGAGCGCTGCGGCCGGCCGGTCGGCGCGGCCCGCCTGGAGGCGCTGCCGGCGGCGCGCACGTGCATCGCCTGCGCGAGCGGGCAGCGCCGGTGACTGCCCGGCGCTCAGGTGGGTACGGGACCGTCCCGTCCCCGGATCCGAGCGAGGCACTCATGAGCGAGCAGGACGGCCGCGGCGCGGCCGAGGAGCAGGCAGGCGTGAGCGAGACCGGGGAGGAGCACGCCGGCCCGGCGTCCCCGTCCTCGACGCCCAGCGACGGCGAGCCGTCCCGCGTCGACGGCGCCGCCGAGGAGAGCGCCGGCGTCGACGACTGAGGCACCCAGGCCGCGACGCAGGTAGCCCACGATGGCCATGCGCGGCGTCGAGGAGCGTCCGGCGGGACTGGTGCTGGACCTCGACCTCCTGGCCGAGGCCGAGGAGGCCGACCTCCTGCGCTGGTGCCGGGGACTGGCGACCGAGCCGGTCGTCATGCACGGTGTCGCCTCGCGCCGGCTGGTGCGGCACTTCGGCGTGGACTACGACTACGCCTCGTGGGGCACGAGCGACATCGAGCCCGTTCCCGATCGGCTGCTGCCGCTCCGGGACCGGGCCGCGGCGCTCGCCGAGGTCGACGCCGACAGCCTCGTCGAGGCGCTCGTGACGCACTACCCGGCGGGCGCGGGCATCGGCTGGCACCGCGACGCCACGGCGTTCGGCCCGACAGTGGTCGGCGTGTCGCTGGCCTCGGACTCCGTGATGCGGTTCCAGCGCAGGGCCGCGGGCGGGGTGAGACATGTCTTCGAGCAGCCGCTGCCCCGCCGCTCGGCGTACGTCCTCGCGGGTCAGGCCCGCAGCGTCTGGCAGCACAGCGTCCCGCCCGTCAGCCAGGAGCGCTGGTCGGTCACCTTCCGACAGCTCCGGCGCGGACCGCGAGCGTGAGGTGACCGACGTCGCTCGCATGGGCGGTGTCGGGGGCGGGTACCGCCAGCCGCTGCAGTCATCGCGGGCCGACGGCCCATGGGAGGAGCCCAGGTTGGCCATCGATTCCGCGCGCGTGCGCGAGACGGCCGAGCAGTACTTCGGCCACCGCGAGCTCCTGCCCGGGCAGGAGGAGGCGATCAGCACGCTGCTCGCCGGCAGCGACGTGCTCCTCGTCGCGCCGACCGGGTCGGGCAAGTCCCTGACCTACCAGGTGGCCGGGCTGCTGCTCGGCGGGTGCACGGTCGTGGTCTCGCCCCTCCTCGCGCTGCAGCAGGACCAGGTCGCCGCCCTGGAGGAGGTGGGCCTCGGGGCGGCCCGGCTCAGCTCGGCGGAGTCCGAGGCACGGCGCGCAGAGGTGCTCGAGGCGGCGCGCGGGGGCGACGTACGGTTCCTGCTGCTCTCCCCCGAGCAGCTCGCCAACCCCGACGTGCTCGCCGAGGTGGCGGCGCTCGAGCCGACGCTCGTCGCGGTCGACGAGGCGCACTGCGTGTCGTCGTGGGGCCACGACTTCCGCCCCGACTACCTGCGCCTCGGCGACCTGATCGCCCGGCTCGGCTCACCGCGGGTGATCGCGATGACCGCGACGGCAGCGCTGCCCACCCAGCAGGACATCGCCGAGCGGCTGGCGCTGCGCGAGCACCGCGTCGTGCTGACCGGCTTCGAGCGCGACAACATCGCGCTGCGCGTCGAGCGCTTCGCCGACGCCGACGAACAGCGCGACCGCGTGCTGGAGCTCGTCGACGGGCTCTCCGGCGGCCCTGGCAGCGGTGTGGTCTACTGCCGCACCCGCGCGGGCGCCGAGGAGTACGCCGACGCGCTGGTCGAGCGCGGCCTGCGGGCGGCGGCGTACCACGCCGGCCTCGGCCAGCGGCGCCGCTCGGAGGTGCACGAGGCGTTCATGTCCGGCGAGGTGCCGCTGGTGGCGGCCACCTCCGCCTTCGGCATGGGCATCGACAAGCCCGACATCCGCTTCGTCGTGCACGCCGACGTGCCGGAGTCGCCGGACACGTACTACCAGGAGGTCGGGCGCGCCGGGCGCGACCGGGCGACCGCGACGGCGGTGCTGGCCTACCGGGCCGAGGACCTCTCGCTCGGGCGCTTCTTCACGACTCCGGTGCCCAAGCGGGCCGACGTACGAGCCGTGATCGCCGCCATGGACGCAGCGGGCAGCGACGACCCGCGCGAGGTGGCCGAGCACCTCGACTTCGGGTTCCGCAAGGCCGGCCGCATCGTCAACCTCGTCGGTCTGGGCCGGCAGGCCGCCGATCTGCCCGACGACGCGGACGTCGAGAAGGTGGTCGACGCCGTCGTCGAGCGGGCTGAGGCGCAGCGCAGGCTGGAGAGCTCGCGCGTGGAGATGATGCGGGCCTACGCAGAGACGGACCGGTGCCGCAGCGCCTTCATGCTCGGCTACTTCGGTGCCGAGGTGCGTGAGCGGTGCGGGATCTGCGACAACTGCGTGGAGGGCACCGCCCCCGAGGAGAGCCAGGACGACGACGTGCCGTACGCCGTCCAGGCCACCGTGCGGCACGCGGAGTTCGGGCTCGGGACGGTCACCGACGTCGAGGAGGACCGGGTGACGGTGCTGTTCGAGGACGTGGGCTACCGCACGCTGGCCACCGAGCTCGTCGAGGAGCGTGGCCTGCTCGAGGAGGCGTGAGGTCCGCCGCCGCTGGGTACCGGGCGCCATGACCCACCACGAGGCCCCTCTCCCCGACTACGACAACCTCGCGACCGGCTCCATCGAGTCCCGGGCGCACGCCCTCGACCCGGACGGGGTGCGTCAGCTGCTCGACTACGAGCGCCAGCACGCCAACCGCCCGCAGATCGTGATGATGCTCGAGCACCGGCTGACCTCGCTCGAGAGCGGTGACGCCACGCCGTCGACCGGCGACCCCGGCGCGCCCGCGCCGGAGACGGCGCCGGGCGAGGCGCCCGCCGCCGCGGTCACGCCGGGTCCGCCGGTCAACCCGCCGTCGCAGGGCGACCCGACGAACCCGGCCCAGCCGCGCGGCTGACTCCCCGGAACGCGTCGAGGGGCCCCGACCGACCTGGTCGGGGCCCCTCGGCACGTCAGGACGTGATCAGTCCGGCGGGTTGAGGTCGGGGTCCTCGACCACGTGCACGGCGGCCTCCTCGGCACCCGCCGCGGCGCCGTCGATGCCCACGTCGGTGGCGACGAGGTCCTTGTCGGTGTCCTCGCGGACGCCCTCGTCGGTCGCGACCAGGCGGCCGGCGCGCATGCCGTCGACGTCGTCGGTCTC
This sequence comes from Nocardioides sp. SYSU D00065, assembly GCF_017916425.1. Classification (GTDB taxonomy): domain Bacteria; phylum Actinomycetota; class Actinomycetes; order Propionibacteriales; family Nocardioidaceae; genus Nocardioides. Next base: position 551,610 of record NZ_JAFMSX010000001.1, read on the forward strand.
GGCGCCGCCCGCGACGTCCTCCTGCGGCACCAGCGCGGCGAGGTCACCGCGCTCGGCCTCCTCCTCGGCGACCTCGTAGGGGTCCGGCTCGGGGACCTCCTGTCCCACGCGCTGCTCCAGCGACTCGCCCTGGCTCTCCTCGAGCGGCGTGTTGCCGAAGCCCTGTCCCGCCGACCACTTCTCGGGCGGCGAGTAGCCCTCGTCCAGCGGCTCGGCGAGCCCACGGTCGTCGACGAGGCTGTCGCCCGTGCTCTGCGGCTGCGTCTCGTCGTCGACGCTGTAGCCGTGGTAGCTCTCGTTGTCGGTCGTGTCCCCGGTGACGTCCACCGCGGGGTCGGTGCCGATCTCGGCGGCGATGTCCGGCTGCTCGGTCATGGAGCCCTCCTGCTCATCGTGGCTTGAGCAGCGAAGGTACCCCGTTCGGCGCAACCGAACGGACGGGGGTCAGAGCCAGCCGGGCAGGCGTACGCCGGAGAGCGGCGCGGAGTCGTCCGGCGCCCAGTCCGTCCCCTGGGCCGAGGCCGCGGCTCCCAGCCCGGACGCCACCGCGGCCACGAGCAGCGTGACGAGCAGCCACGGGACGCCGCGCCGCGCGAGCGGGTCGACGACGCGGTGGACCGGGGAGCGGACCCGCTCCGAGCCGGGCCCCCACCACGTCGAGAGGGCGAACGCGGCACCGATGACGCCGAGCGAGGTCGTCATCGGCGCCGAGACGGCGAAGCACAGCAGGGCGACCGCGGCGGCGATGCCGAGGCTCCACAGGCACAGCAGCACCGACCCGCCGAGCCCGGCGACCACGTGCCACGGCGCTGCGAGCAACACCTGGATGCCGTCGTACCAGCGCGCTCCCCGACGCTCGCGTCGGCTGCCGGCCGACGCCGCCGCCAGGGAGCCGCTGCGCAGGAGCCAGACGGCCACGAAGAGGACCGCGAGCGCGACGTAGGGGGCGAGGGCGATGCCGCCGGCGACGCCCCCGCCGACGGCCAGCAGGGTGAGCGAGCGTCGCAGGCGCTCACCGGCCGGCGCCCGCTCGCGAGGCGCGGGCCCGTAGTCGGCGACGTACTCGGTCGTGCCGTCCGGCAGGACGCGCGTGCTGCGGTGCGGAAGGGTGCCGGCGTCGTCCCACTCCGACGACCAGTGCACGGGCTCCTCGACCGGCGCGACCCCCGTGCCGACGCGCGTCGGTGCCGCGGCCTCGTCGTGGGCCAGGGCGACGTAGGGCAGCGTGACGGGACCTGGCTGGCGCTCGAGGGCCGGCCCGGGCCGCTCGGCGGCGGCCGTCGGGCGCGCGAGGTCCTCCAGCCAGTCGCGCACCTCGTCGAGCGAGGGCCGGTCCGCGGCTCGAGGCGCGAGTGCTTCCTCGACCAGCGGCACCAGTGCCGGATCGAGGCCGGCGAGGTCGTGCTCACCCCGTCGCACCCGGTCCATGATCGCGACGGAGGGGCCGCGCCCGTAGGGAGCGCGGCCGGTGCCCGCGTAGGCGACGGTCGCCGCCCAGGCGTGGACGTCGGAGGCGGCGGTGGCGTCGTCGCCGTGCAGGATCTCGGGCGCGAGGTAGCCCGGCGTGCCGAGCAGCCAGCCGTTCATCGTGATGCGGGAGTCCTCCGCGACCCGCGCCAGGCCGAAGTCGATGAGGATGGGCGTGCGGCCCTCCATGACGACGTTGGAGGGCTTGACGTCGCGGTGCAGCACGCCGACGGAATGGACCGCCTCGAGCGCCTCGGCGAGGCAGTCGGCGAACCACAGGAGGTCCTGGCCCCCGAGCGGTCCCTCCTCCTGCACGTGGTCGTGCAGCGAGAGGCCGGGCACGTAGCGCGTCGCGACGAAGGGGATCTCGCCCCAGGGATCCGCGTCGACGATCTCGGCGACGCGGCGGCTGCGGATCCGGCTCAGCGAGCTGACCTCGCGAGCCAGCCTGCGGCGGGCCTCGTCGTCGCCGACGACGTGCGGTCGCAGGACCTTGATCGCGACCGGCCGCTCCCCCGGCTTCTGGCCGAGGTGCACCACGCCCATGCCGCCCTCGCCGAGGCGGGCGCGCAGCGCGTAGCCGCCCACGGTCAGTCCGGGCGGCGGCGCCTTCGGGGACGTCGTCACGGCACGAGGCTACCGGCGACAGTCGGCCATCCGGCTGATCCGGAGGGCGCGCGCCGGGCACCGCCCTTCGGCCGACCCCGGCGCGGTCAGCGGACGCGCTCGACGGCCTCCAGCGCCGCGATGAGCGAGCGCCCGTCGAAGGGGCCGACGTGGCGGGTCTCGCCGATGAAGAAGGTCGGCGTCCCCCGCACGCCGCTCGCCTCCGCCGAGGCGACGTCGTGCTGGACGTGCCGGGCAAGGTCCTCGTCGTCGAGGTCGCGCAGGAACTGCTCGACGTCGAGGCCGAGCTCGGCGGCGTAGCCGGCCAGGTCCTCCAGCTCGAGCTGGTCCTGGTGGGCGAACAGGACGGCGTGCATCTCCCAGTACCTGCCCTGCCGTGCCGCCGCCTCCGCGGCCATGGCGGCCAGCTCCGCGTGCGGGTGCACGGGCAGCGGCAGGTGGCGGGTCACGTAGCGCAACCGGTCACCGAAGTGAGCGCGCAGCTCGGCGCCGACACCGCTCACCCGGGCGCAGAAGGGGCACTCGTAGTCGAGGTACTCCACCAGGGTCAGAGGGGCGTCGGCCGGTCCGAGGACGTGGTCGCGCTCCGGATCCACCGGATCGCTCAGGACGGTGGGCAGAGCAGCGTCGCGCTGACCCAGGAACCGGGCCGCGAAGCGGAACGCCAGCCACCCGGCCAGGCTCGCGAGCACGGCAGCGAACAGCACGCCGACCCGGGCCTGGTCCTGCAGCCGCGAGGAGTCGAAGGCGAGGCTGATGATCAGCAGGGAAACGGTGAACCCGATGCCGGAGAGGGCTCCGCCGGCGAGCGTGTGCCCGAGCCCGACGCCCTGCGGCAGGCGTCCCCAGCCGAGCCGGACGCTCGCGAAGGCGCCCACGAAGATGCCGAGCGTCTTGCCGACCACCAGTCCCAGCACGATGCCCCACATCAGGGCCGAGGTGAACGCGTCGCCCAGCACGCCGTTGCGGAGGTCGACGCCGGCGTTGGCCAGCGCGAAGACGGGTACGACGACGTGGCTGGTCGGGGTGTGCAGCGCCTCCTGGAGGCGCTCGTTGACCGAGATCGCGCGCGTGAGGGATCGCCGTGCGGTCCGCTGCACTCCCGGCATCGGCGACTGGCGGAACGCCAGGAACGTGCGGGCGGCGTCCTCGACGTCGCTGCGCCGGGGGTCGAGCGCCGGGACCAGGAGGCCGCTCAGCATGCCGGCGATCGAGGCGTGCACGCCCGACTCCACGGTGGCGATCCACAGGACCAGCACGATCATGACGTAGGGCGCCGCCTGCCACACGCCGTACCTGTCGAGGACTCCCAGCGCCACCAGGCAGACGGCTGCCACCAGCAGCGCGCCCGGCGAGAGGTCGTCGGAGTAGACGACCCCGATCACGCTCACGGCGATGATGTCGTCGATGACGGTCAGCGTCAGCAGGAAGATCCGCAGCTGCGTGGAGACCGTCGGTCCGACCAGCGCCATCACGCCGAGCAGGAACGCGGTGTCGGTGCCGATGACCGCACCCCAGCCCGCCGCCTGCTCACCTGAGGGGTTGAGCGCGAGGAAGATCGCGGCCGGCACCAGCATGCCGGCGAGGCCGGCCACGAGGGGGACCACCAGACGGCTCCGGTCGGTGAGCTCGCCGATGGCGAACTCCTTGCGGACCTCGAGGCCGATCACGAAGAAGAACACGACCATCAGGCCGTCGTTGATCCAGTGGTGCAGGTCCATCGTCATGCCGTCGCTGCCGAAGCGGACGGACACCTCGGTGTGCCACAGGTCGACGTAGGACTCAGACCACGGCGAGTTGGCCCAGACGAGCGCGACGAGGGCCGCGACCACCAGCATCCCGGCCGACCCCGACTCGGTGCTCATGAAGTGGCGCAGCGAGCGGGGGGACTGACCGCTGAACGCGTCAGCGCCCCGGCAGGAGGACTGCTGGGTGGTCGGGGTGTCGGCGGACATCGGTTCAGGCGCCGGTGGCGCGTGCTTCAGCAGACACGGTGCATCCACCCGAAGGTGTCCTCGGCGCGACCGAACTGCATCCCGACGAGCGCCTCACGGATCTGCATCGTCAGCTCGGTGCTCGCCGGCGCAGGGGTCGTGCCCTGCGGCGAGCGCAGCTCGCCGACCGGCGTGACGACGGCGGCCGTCCCGCAGGCGAAGATCTCGGTGATGTCGCCGGAGGCCACGCCGTCGCGCCACTCGTCGATGGAGAACTTCCGCTCCTCCACCGCATGACCGAGCTTGCTCGCGAGCTCGATGATCGAGGCGCGGGTGATGCCCTCGAGGATCGTGCCGGTCTCGGGGGTGACGATGCTGCCGTCGGCGTGCACGAAGAACAGGTTCATCCCGCCGAGCTCCTCGACGTAGCGGAACTCCTGGTCGTCGAGGAACACGACCTGGTCGCAGCCCTGCTCGATCGCCTCGCGCTGGGCGGCCAGGGAGGCTGCGTAGTTGCCGCCGGTCTTCGCCGCGCCCATGCCCCCGCGCCCGGCGCGGGTGTAGGTCTCCGAGAGCCACAGGTTGACCGGCTTCACGCCGCCCTTGAAGTAGGCGCCGGCCGGGGAGGCGATGACCATGAACGTCACGTGCTGGGCCGGTCGCACGCCGAGGAAGGTCTCGGAGGCGAACATGAAGGGGCGCAGGTAGAGCGACTTCTCGCCCTCGCCCGGCTCCGACGAGTTCTGGGGCACCCACCGCTGGTCGACCTCGACGAGGGCGTCGACGAAGTCGACGAAGTCCCCGACCGGCAGCTCGGGGAACGCCAGGCGCGCCGACGAGCGCACCATCCGCGCGGCGTTCTGGTCCGGGCGGAAGGTCCAGATCGAGCCGTCGTCGTGCCGGTAGGCCTTCATGCCCTCGAAGGTCTCCTGCGCGTAGTGCAGCACGGCGGTCGCCGGGTCGAGCGTCAGCGGCCCGTAGGGCGTGATGCGCGCGCCGTGCCACCCCTCCTCGGGCGTCCACTCCACCGTGAGCATGTGGTCGGTGAAGTGCTGGCCGAACCCGGGGTTCGCGAGGATCTCGGCGAGCCGGGCGTCGTCGACGGGCGAGGGGTTGGCGGTGGTGCTGATCTGCATGGGGTCAACCTATTCCAGGGCTCAGATGCGGGCGGCGATCGCGTCCCCGACCTCGCTCGTACGACGACTCGTGCCTGGCGCGCGCTCGGAGAGGTCGGCCAGGACGGCCGTCTCGATGCGCGCCGCGGCCTCGCCGTGGCCGAGGTGGTCGAGCAGGAGTGCGGCGGACAGGATCGCGGCGGTGGGGTCGGCCTTCTGCTGGCCGGCGATGTCGGGGGCCGATCCGTGGACGGGCTCGAACATCGAGGGGGCCGTCCGGTCGGGGTTGACGTTGCCGGACGCTGCGAGGCCGATGCCGCCGGTGATGGCGGCGGCGAGGTCGGTGACGATGTCGCCGAACAGGTTGTCGGTGACGATCACGTCGAAGCGTGCCGGGTCGGTGGCCAGGAAGATCATCGCCGCGTCGACGTGCATGTAGTCGGTGGTGACGTCCGGGAACTCCTGACCCACCGCCTCGAACAGCCGCCACCACAGCGAGCCGGCGTTGACCAGCACGTTGGTCTTGTGGACCAGGGTCAGCTTCTTGCGGGGGCGCTTCTGCGCGCGGGCGAAGGCGTCGCGCACCACCCGCTCGACGCCGTAGGCGGTGTTGACCGAGACCTCGGTGGCGATCTCGGCCGGCGTGCCGACCCGGAGGGCACCTCCGTTGCCCGTGTAGGGGCCTTCGGTGCCCTCGCGGACCACGACGAAGTCGATGTCACCGGGCTCGGCCAGGGGTGAGGCCGTGCCCGGGAAGAGCCGCGACGGGCGCAGGTTGACGTAGTGGTCGAGCTCGAAGCGCAGCCGCAGCAGCAGGCCGCGCTCGAGGATGCCGGGCGGCAGGTTGGGGTCGTTGGGCTTGCCTCCCACGGCTCCCAGCAGGATCGCGTCGTGCCCGCGGATCTCGGCGAGCACCGAGTCGGGCAGCACCTCCCCGGTGGCGAGGTAGCGCTCGGCGCCGAGGTCGTAGCGCGTCGGCTCGAACGCCACCGGGGAGGCGGCCTCGAGCACCTTGAGGGCCTCGGCCGTCACCTCCGGGCCGATCCCGTCGCCAGGGATGACGGCGAGGGTCGGGTTGCCGGAGACGGGCGGAGTGGACGTCGGCTGCTGGGAGTCGGACATGGCGCGAACGCTAGTTGTCGTCGGGACGCAGGCCGCCGTTGTCTCGCAGGTCAAGCGCCCGCTGCACCGCAGCGGCGGTGTTCTCCGCACTGCGCGGGTTCTCGGGGTCGTGGGCGGCGGGGCCCCAGGCGTCGGGATACATCTGGTACATCGAACGTCACCTCTGCGGCTTCGAAGGGCGTCAGCTGGGCTGACTCTGATGCGAGAAGCCGGGGGGCGGCGGAACCTCGTCAACGCCGAACACCGCGACGAGGTGGCCTCTCTGTCAGGCCTCGCCGCGGCGGTCGATGAGTACGAGGACGCTCCGCATGGTGCGCCGACCCTACGACCGGGCGCCGGCGCCGCGCACCGGATTTCGTGGTGCGTGTCAGATCGTGAGATGTCCGGCCGCGGACTGGGATCGCGTCCGGGGGATGACACACTCTCGACCTCATGTCTGCTCCTCCGGAACTCCCCGACGTCGTGCAGCGCGCCTTCGACGTGTGCCGACAGGCGGGCTACGTCGCGTTCTGCCGCAACGAGACCGGCCGGCTGCTCGCGACGCTCGCCGCGACCCGCGGCGGCACGATGGCGGAGTTCGGCACCGGGTGCGGCGTGGGCACGGCGTGGCTGCGCAGCGGCGTACGCAACGGGGCGCGGATCCTCACCGCCGAGCTGGACGAGTCGCTGGCCGGCGCGGCCTCGACGATCTTCACCGACGACGCCTGCGTCGAGGTCCTCGCGGCCGACTGGAACGTGCTGCGCGACCGCGGCCCGTTCTCCCTGCTGTTCCTCGACTCCGGCAGCCCCTCGGAGGTCGGCGTCGACTCGATCATCGACCTGGTGGAGCCCGGCGGCATCGTCGTGCTCGACGACTTCGCGCCCTGCGAGTCGTGGCCGCCCATCGCCTACGGCCGGGTGGACACCCTGCGCGAGCAGTGGCTCACCGACGAGCGGTTCACCGCGGTCGAGGTGATGGTCGCCGCCGACGCCTCGACCATCCTCGCCACGCGTCGCTGACGGAGCGCCGTCCGCGGCCGCGGACGGCGCTTCCTGCTTGGATGTGGCGCATGGGGGAGGCACTGCTCACGGTCCGCGGCATCACGCGCCGCTTCGGCGACCGCACGATCCTGTCCGGGCTCGACCTGGACGTGGCGTGCGGCGAGGCGGTCGGCGTCGTCGGCCCCAACGGCAGCGGCAAGTCGACGCTGCTGCGGTGCATCGTCGGTGCCGACGAGGCCGACGCCGGCACGTCGACGCTGGCGGGCGAGCCCCTCGACGAGCGGGTGCCCGGGATCCGCCGCGACCTGGCCGTCGTTCTGGACGACATCGACTTCTTCCCCGACCTCTCGGTCGTCGAGCACCTGGACCTGGTGGCTCGGGCGCACGCGCAGCCGGACGCCGAGGAGGTCGTCAACGGCGTGCTCGACGAGGTGGGCCTGATGGAGGTGTCCGGGCAGCTGCCCTCGACGCTCTCCTCGGGCCAGCGGCGCCGGCTGGCGCTGGCGAGCGCGTTCGTGCGACCGCGGCGGCTGCTCGTCCTCGACGAGCCGGAGGCCCGCCTCGACGTCGACGGCGTGGCGTGGCTCGGGGACAAGCTGGTCGCGGAGAAGGGGGCGGGCCGCGCGGTGCTCCTGGTCAGTCACGACCCCGCCCTGGTGGCGCGCGTGTGCGACCGCGTCGTACGGCTCGGCGCCGACCGTGATGACGCCTGAGCCGCCGGTCGCCGTTCCCACCGCGCGCGAGATCCGGCGCGAGGTCCGGGACTGGCGCCGGGGCCGTGCCGACCTGCGGTGGGGCGAGGCGCTGTCCGACGCGTACGTCGTCCTCTTCGGCGTCGTCATGGTCGCCGCGATGGGCGGCAACGTGGTGCTCGAGCTGCGGCGCCTGGCCGACGGCACCTGCGCCGGCGCGTGCAGCGACGTCCGGTCGGCGGCACCGTGGCTGGCGGCCCTGGCAGTCGCGCTGCTCGCCCTCGGCCTGGCCCGGCTCCTGGGTCCGGTGTTCAGCCCACCCGCTGCCAACGCGTGGCTGCTGAGCACCCCGGTCGACCGCGGCGCCCTGCTGCGCCCCGGCTGGTGGCGCACGGCGGCCCTCTGCCTGACCGGGGCGGCGGTGCTGCTGCTCGCCCCGGCGGTGCTGGGCGGGTTCTCCGTCGTCGATGGGGCCCTCTTCGTGCTCGCCTGCGCCGGTGCGTCCCTCGCCTGCGTCTGCGTCGCCGCGCTCTCGCAGGTCCACGAGCGCCCCGCCGCGCGCTGGCTCACGTGGGTCCTCGCGGCGACGCTGTGGTGCGGCCTGGCTCTCGCCGCGACCCGACCTCGACCGTGGGGGTCGGTCGTCGCGCCGGGGACGGTCGGGGCCGCGGTCGGTGCGGCGCTCGCGGTGCTCGTCGGACTGGCGGCCCTCGCGCTGGCGTGGCGCGCGGCGGTGGCGGTCGGCGGGGTGACCCGCCGGGTGCTGGGCCACACCGAGCACCTGTCCCCCAGCCTGTCGGGTGCGCTCTCCTCGCTCGACCTCGGCCTGATGTACGACGTGCTGCTGGCCCGTCGCTGGGGTCGCGGCGCCCACGTGCGGCCCCGCACCGGCGGGCCGCTCGGCTGGCGGGCCCTGGTGCACCGTGAGCTGCGGCGCGCGGGCCGCACGCCCCAGCCGTACGTGCTGCTGGCAGGTCTCGTCCTGCTGCCGTACGCCGCCGCACGCGCCGACGCGGGGCGCGCGGTCGTGCTCGTCACGACGCTCGTCGGGCTGCTCGGCGGGCCGGCCCTCTGCGCGGGCCTGCGGGTCGTCGTACGGACCGAGAGCCTGGCTCGGATGCTGCCCCTGCGGCGGTCGCGGCTGCTCCTGGCACACCTGGTCGTGCCCGGCACGGCACTGATGCTGTTCGCGCTCGCGACGACGTGGACGCTGAGCCCGGCCCACCCGCCGGTCGAGGCGGTGGCGCTGGCCGCGGCGTGCGGCGTCTCGTCGCTCGCGGCGACCGTGCGGTGGGTGACCGGCAAGCCGCCCGACTACGCCGCGCCGATGGTCAGCACGCCGGCCGGCGCAGTGCCGACCGGCGTGCTGGGAAGCGTGGCGCGCGGGTTCGACGTCTGGGCGCTCACGGCGCTGCCGCTCATGTTCGGCCCGGTCGGCGTCCTGGTCTCGGTCGGCATCAGCGTCGGCGTCATCGCCTACCTGGTCCGCGACGACGCGACCTGACGACGCTGGCTGACGACGTCGCCCAGCCCTCCCGTCAGGGGCGCGGCTCGTCGGCCACAGGCGGGCTCGCCAGCCGGACGGTGAACCACGGCAGCATCAGCTGGGTGAGCGGGCCGATCGCCAATGCGTAGGCGACGGTGCCGATGCCCAGCTTGCCGCCGAGCAGCAGCCCGATCACGACGACGGTGACCTCCAGAGCGGTACGGACCAGCCGCAGCGAGAGCCCGGTGCGACGGGCCAGGCCCGTCATCAGGCCGTCGCGGGGGCCGCGGCCGAGCTGGGCGCCGATGTAGAGCGCGCTGGCCATGCCGCAGAGCGCGACTCCGCCGACCATGAGGGCGACCCGCGCCGCGATCGCGTCGGGCCGCTCGAGCGCGGCCAGCGTCGCATCGGCGGAGACGCCGACGACGAGGGCGTTGCTGATCGTGCCGAGACCCGGCATCTCGCGCAGCGGGATCCACAGCACCAGCACGACGAAGCTGAACAGCACGACCGCCTGGCCCAGGGTCATCGGCACGTGGCGGATGAAGCCGGAGTGCAGCACGTCCCACGGCGCCAGACCGAGCGCCCCGCGCACCATGAGGGCGAGCGAGACGCCGTAGAGGAACAGCCCGACGAAGAGCTGCGGCAGGCGCCGGGTGAGGCGACCGGCGCGGAGCTGGGCGAGAGGGCCGAGGTCGACGAGAGTGGGACGGGGTGCGTGGACAGTGCTGCTCATGGCTCCCAGTTTGGCGACGATTGGCCTTGCTGCACATAGCCAATCATGGAACAGTGGCCTGCATGAACCGCGCGATCAGTGCCCAACGCATAGCCACCCTGGTCGGCGACTTCCCCCGCTCCCCCGCCTACCTCGGCCTGGCGGAGAGCCTGCGCGTGCTGATCGGCGACGGTCGGGTCGGCATCGACGTCCGCCTGCCGAGCGAGCGCGACCTCACCGGCGCCCTCGACCTCTCGCGCACCACGGTCACCCGGGCCTACGAGGTGCTGCGCGAGTCGGGCTACGCCGAGGCCCGCCGCGGTGCCGGCACCTTCACGACAGTCCCCGGCGGCCAGCGGCGCGCCCACGACCGCGCGCTCATGCCGAGCACCGGCGGCCAGCACGTCATCGACCTCAACTGCGCGGCGCACTCGGCTCCGCCCGGCCTGGTCGAGGCCTACCAGCGCGCGACCGAGGAGCTGCCCGCCTACCTGAGCGGTCCGGGCTACTTCCCGCTCGGGGTGCCCGCGCTCCAGGCGCGGATCGCGGCGGCGTACGACGCCCGCGGCCTGCCGACCGCGCCGGAGCAGGTGATGGTGACCGCCGGAGCGCTGGCCGCCGCGGCCGTCGTGGCCCAGGCGTTCACCGCGCCCGGCGAGCGGGTCGTGGTGGAGTCGCCGACCTATCCCAACGCGACACAGGCCGTGCGCCACGCCGGCGCCCGCCTGATCGCGGCGACCGTCGACCCCGACGGCTGGGACCTCGACGCGCTGGCTGCCACGCTGCGCCAGTCCTCCCCCCGGCTGGCCTACCTGATCCCCGACTTCCAGAACCCGACCGGTCACCTCATGTCCGACGCGCAGCGCGAGGAGCTGGCCTCCGCGCTCGCCCGCACCCGGACCGTCGTCGTCGCCGACGAGGCGCACCAGGCGCTCGCGCTGCGACCGGGCCTGGCCGAGACGATGCCGCGCCCGCTGGCGGCGTACGCCGACGACGCGATCACGATCGGCAGCGCCAGCAAGTCCTACTGGGGCGGCCTGCGGCTGGGCTGGGTGCGCGCGCCCCTGACCACGATGCCTCGCCTGCTCGAGGCGCGGATCGGTCTCGACCTCGGCGCGCCGGTCTTCGAGCAGCTCGTGCTCGCCGACCTGATGGACCGCGCCGACGAGGTGCTCCCGGCCCACCGCGAGCGCCTGGTCGCGGGCCGCGACGCCCTGGTCGCGGCGCTGCGCGAGCACCTGCCCGAGTGGCGGTTCCGGGTGCCCGACGGCGGGCTGGCGCTGTGGTGCGAGCTACCCGAGCCGCTCGGCACGGCGACGACCGCCGAGGCCGAGCGGCGCGGCGTCGTGGTCGCGCCGGGCCCGGTGTTCGCGGTCGAGGGCGGCCTGGACCGGCACGTCCGGATCCCCTGGACGGCCTCGCCGGAGGACCTCACCGAGGCCGTGCGCCGCCTCGCCGCCGCGTGGGAGCACGTGTCGGGCGACGCCGCCCGGCCGGCGCGCAGGGCCGCCGGCCGGGTGATGGTCGCCTAGGCTGCGAGGCGGCGACCGCCGTCAGGCGAGGTCGACGGCCCGCACGGACACCGCCTGCATGGCGGCCTCGATCTCGTCGAGCGTCTCGGCCGGGATCGCGGAGTCGACGCTCAGCGCGACCAGCGCGGCACCGCCCTTGTCCTGGCGCGAGACCTGCATGCCGGCGATGTTGACCGCGGCGTCGCCGAGGATGCCGCCGACGGTGCCCACCATGCCCGGGCGGTCCTCGTAGGTGAGGAAGGCCAGGTGGGTGGTGGGCTCGATGTCGACGTCGAAGCCGTTGACCTCGACCAGCCGCTCCTTCTGGGCGATGCCGACCAGCGTGCCGCTGACCGAGACCTGGGTGCCGTCGGCGAGCGTGCCGCGCAAGGTGATGAGGTTGCGGTGGTCGGGGCTCTCGCCCTCGGTCACCAGGCGCACCTCGGTGCCCCGCTCGGCCGCCAGGAGCGGCGCGTTGACGTAGGAGACCTGCTCCTCGACGATGTCGGCGAACACGCCCTTGAGCGCAGCCAGCTCGAGCACCTTGACGTCGTACTCGGTGATCTCGCCGCGGACCTCGACGTCGAGCTGCTGGGCGACCTCGCCGGCGAGCGCGGTGAAGACGCGCCCGAGCTTCTCGGTGAGCGGGATGCCGGGACGGACGTCCTCGGCGATGACGCCGCCCTGCACGTTGACCGCGTCGGGCACGAGCTCGCCGCTGAGGGCGAGGCGCACCGACTTGGCGACCGCGATGCCGGCCTTCTCCTGGGCCTCGTCGGTCGACGCGCCGAGGTGGGGCGTGGCGACGACGTTGTCGAGCTCGAACAGCGGGCTGTCGGTGCACGGCTCGGTGGCGAACACGTCGAGCCCGGCGGCCGCGATCTGCCCGGTCTTGAGGGCGTCGAACAGCGCGTCCTCGTCCACGATCCCGCCGCGCGCGGCGTTGACCAGGACCAGGCTGCGCTTGGCCTTCGCGAGCTGCTCGGCACCGATCAGCCCGACCGTCTCGGGGGTCTTCGGCAGGTGCACGCTCATGAAGTCGGACTCGGCGAGCAGGGTGTCCAGGTCGACCAGGCGCACGCCCATCTGCGCGGCGCGGCCGGCCTGCACGTAGGGGTCGTAGGCGATGACCTTCATGCCGAAGGCGCTCAGGCGCTGGGCCACGAGCACGCCGATGCGGCCGAGGCCGACGATCCCGACGGTCTTCTCGTAGAGCTCGATGCCGGTGTACTTCGAGCGCTTCCACTCCCCACCCCGCAGCGCGGCGTGCGCGGGGCTGATGTGCCGGGCGGCAGCCAGCATCAGGGCCACGGCCAGCTCGGCGGCGCTGACGATGTTGGAGGTCGGCGCGTTGACGACCATCACGCCGGCCTGGGTGGCGGCCTTGACGTCGACGTTGTCGAGGCCGACGCCGGCGCGGGCGACGACCTTGAGGCGGTTCGCCGCAGCGAGCGCCTCGGCGTCGACCTTGGTCGCGGAGCGGACCAGGATCGCGTCGACGTCAGCGATCGCGGGCAGGAGCTCGGCGCGGTCGGCGCCGTTGCAGCTGCGGACCTCGAAGTCGGGCCCGAGCGCCTCGATCGTGGCGGGGCTGAGCTCTTCGGCGATGAGTACGACTGGGCGAGCGTGCGCGGCGGGTGCGTTCACAGCGGGGTCCTCGTGGTGGTCAAGGGTGGTCCGGGACTGCACGACGCTGTGCCCGCCCCACCCTACCCGCGGCTGCCCGTCGTGCCGAACCCGTCCCAGAGTCCCGCCCTACCCTGAGGGCCCGCCCTACCCTGACGACATGGGCGCGATGGACGACGCGGAGCGGCTCGAGCCGAGCACCGTCGAGGAGTGGGCGGCCTGGCTGCGCGAGCACCACGAGCAGCCGCAGGGCGTGTGGCTGGTCTCGCGGCGCAGGCAGGCCGAGAAGGCGTTCTCCTACGAGGAGTCGGTGCTGCAGGCCCTGCGCTGGGGATGGGTCGACTCCACCGTCAGGGGGCTCGACGAGGAGCGCACGATGATGTGGTTCGCCCCGCGCCGCCGCGGCAGCGTGTGGACGCGGATCAACAAGGGACGCATCGCCCGGCTCGAGGCCGACGGCCTGATGGAACCTGCCGGCGCGGCCGCGGTCGCGATCGCCAAGGAGACGGGCGCCTGGACGCTGATGGACGAGGTCGAGGACCTCGTGGTGCCCCTCGACCTCGCCGAGGCCTTCGACGAGCACCCCGGCGCGCGGGAGCACTGGGAGTCGTGGTCCGCGTCGACGCAGAAGCTGATCCTCACCTGGATCGTGCTCGCGAAGAGGCCCGAGACCCGTGCGGAGCGGGTCCGGACCACCGCCGTCAAGGCGGCGCGGGGCGAGAAGGCGCGCTAGCCGCTCAGATGGCGCAGCCGTCGGGGCCGCACTCCTCGCCGCCGGCGAGCACCTCGATGCGGGGATGCGACTCGGACCAGGCCCGCTCGAGCACCTGGGCGAAGGTCTCGGTCGGCTGCGCGCCGGAGACGCCGTACCTGCCGTCGACGACGAAGAACGGCACCCCGGTAGCGCCGTAGGTCTGCGCCTGCGCGACGTCGGCGTGGACGTCCTGCTCGAACTCGCGCGAGGCGAGCACCTCGTCGACGCGCGCGGCGTCGAGACCGGCGGTCGTGACGACCTCCCTCAGCACGTCGTGGTCCGCGACGTCACGCGCCTCGGTGAAGTACGCCCGCAGCAACGCCTCCTTGACCCGACCCTGCAGCTCGTTGCCGCCCTGCTGGTGGGCGAGATGGATGAGGCGGTGCGCGTCGACGGTGTTGAGGTGCAGCGTCTCGGCGAGGCGGTAGACGAGCCCCTCCTCGGCGGCGACGGCCTCGACCCGGTCCTGCATCTGCCGGGCACCCTCGGGCGACTGGCCGTACTTGCGGGCCAGCATCACCGACGTGCTCTCCGTCGGACGGGTCGGCGCGCCCGGGTCCAGCTGGTAGGAGCGCCAGTGCACGTCCACCTCGTCGGCGTGCGCGAAGTCCGCCAGCGCCTTCTCGAGCCGGCGCTTGCCGATGTAGCACCACGGGCAGACGACGTCGGACCAGATCTCGATCTTCACGACCGGCGCAACGCCCCCGCGGCTCAGGCTGTTCCCTGCTCCTGGCGGCGCACCGTCCCGCGGCGCGCGACGTACGTCACCGCGAAGCCCAGCGCGAGCGCGAGCAGCACGCCGAGGTTGGCGTAGGCCCACGGGCCCTCCCAGTAGGGGGCGGCCGTGTCGTCGACGTAGGTGCCGAGCCCGAGCGGACCGATGAGGAAGCCCTGCCAGTTGTTCCACGCCGCGTCGGTGGCGAAGCCGTTGACGACCAGGCCCCAGCCCAGGACCGAGGCGCCGACCAGCGTGCCGATGGAGGTCCAGTCGACCGCGCCGTAGCGGCCGCCGGCGTCGAACAGCGCCGCCTCGTCGTAGTCACCCCTGCGCAGCGCGATGTCGGCGATCATGATCCCCGCCCACGCGGCCAGCGGGACGCCGAGGGTGATCAGGAAGCTCTGGAACGGGCCGAGGAAGTCCTCGGCGAAGAACACCACCCAGACCGTGCCGAGGGTGAGGATGACTCCGTCGACGAAGGCCGCCGCCGGGCGCGGGATGCGGACGCCGAGCGAGAGCAGCGTCAGGCCCGAGGAGTAGATGCCGAGCACCGCGCCGCTGACCAGCGCCAGGATGGCGGCGAGGAGGAACGGCACCAGGAACCACGTGGGCAGCAGCGTGCCCAGCGTGCCGATCGGGTCGGCCGACACCGCGAGGGCGAGGTCGCCTGAGGAGGCGGCGAGGAGGAGGCCGAAGACCACCAGCAGCGTCGGGGCGAGGGCGCCGCCGAAGGTGTTCCAGGCGACGATGGACGAGCCCTTGGCGTCGCGGCGCTGGTAGCGCGACCAGTCGGCCGCGATGTTGATCCAGCCCAGCCCGAAGCCGGTCATCACCATGACCAGGGCGCCGATCATCTGCTGGGCGCTGCCGTCGGGCACCGCCTGCACTGCCGCCCAGTCGATCTCGTCGAGGGTGAGCACGACGTAGACGATCGTCGCGATCCCGGTGATCCAGGTCAGCACCGACTGCAGGCGCATGATGACGTGGTAGCCGGCCACGCTGGCCGACACGATCAGCGCCGCGACCACGACGGTCGCGGCCACCTTCGTCGCGGTGCCGGCGGCCCAGCCCAGCTGGTCGAAGATCGTCGCGGTGGCCAGCACCGCGAGGATCGCCAGGAAGGTCTCCCAGCCGATGGAGACCAGCCAGGAGATGACGCCCGGGACCTTCTGACCCTCGACCCCGAAGGCGGCCCGGCTCAGCACCATCGTGGGCGCCGAGCCGCGCTTGCCGGCGATGGCGATGATCCCGCAGAGGACGAAGGACACGACGACGCCGACGATCGTGACGACGAGCGCCTGGCGGAACGAGATCCCGAAGCCCAGCACGAACGAGCCGTAGCTGATCCCGAAGACCGACACGTTGGCCGCGAACCACGGCCAGAACAGGTCGGACGGCTTCGCGGTGCGCTGGGACTCCTCGACGATCTCGATCCCCGTGGTCTCGACGCCGAGCCGACGGGTCTGCTCGAGGCCGTCGCCGGTGGTCGCTGCGTGGCTCATGACCGCATCGTCGCGCACGCGGGTCTCATGGACCAGCACCGGGGGCTGCGGACACCGGTCAGATGCTGCGGCTCATCCGCAGCGAGTACGCCTCGACGGTCCCGTCGTCGTGCACCGCGTAGGGCGCCCGGTCCCGGACGCCGAACCCACGCGCGCGGTAGAAGGGTATGCCGAGCTCGTTGCCCTCGGTGACCGACACCCACTGCTCCGTCGCACCGAGCGCACGCTGCTGCTCGGTGACCGCGTCGAGGAGGGCGGTGCCGATGCCCCGCCCGCGCACGCGCGGGTCGAGGTAGAGCACGTACAGCTGACCCCGCCCCTGGTCGTCGACTCCCCCGCCCGCGGCGCCGAGCAGCCCGTCCGGACCGCTCGCCACGACGTACCCCTGCCAGCCCGGAGCGGTTCCGGCCGTGGCGATCTCGCGGGCCACGCGCGCCGGGTCGTAGTAGTGCCACGACTGCCGCTCGATCGTCTCGGGGCTCAGCAGGCCCTGCGAGGACAGGGCGAACCCCGCCCGGCAGACCGCACAGATCGCCTCCTCCTCGCCCGGCCTGGCCAGGCGGACGTCGTACGTCGGCGTCTCGGCCGCCTCGGGCCGGACGGCGCCTCGCCAGCGGCGCAGGATCATGGGGCCTCCTTGCTCGTCGCTCGGGCCCACGCTATCGAGCGGTGACGTCCGGCACGATGTGCGTCGTGGACCCACGCAGCAGGACGGTGCCGGGCACCGTGCGGGAGGTAGTGGCCGGGCTCGGCGAGGAGTTCGCCCGGTTCGACGCGCGAACGCAGGACTCCGGGCACGTCTCGTACGGCGTGCGCGACGCCTCGGGTCGGCGGTGGTTCGTCAAGACGTCCGGCGACCACGCTCCGAGCTCGGCCGGCGCGAGTCGCGCGTCCCGGGTCGACTCCCTGCGCGTGTCCGTCCAGGTGGCGCGCGCGGTCACGCATCCCGCGCTCGTCCCGGTCGAGCGCGTGCTGGCGGCCTCGGACGGACTGGTCATCGTCAGCCCGTGGTTCGACGGCGATCTGCTCCGCAGCCCCGCCGACCGGCGCGACCAGCCGGACGAGCCCGGCAACAGGTTCGCGCGGCTACCGGTGGCGGAGGTCGAGGTCGCCCTGGACCAGGTCATCGACCTCCACGTCCGGCTCGAAGCAGCCGGCTGGATTGCCGGCGACCTGTACGACGGGTCGCTGATGTACGACTTCGCGCACCGGACAATCAAGGTGATCGACGTCGAGTCCTACCACCGCGGCCCGTACGTCAACGCCATCGGGCGACTGCCGGGATCGACGCGCTTCATGGCGCCCGAAGAGTTCGTGAGAGGTGACCGTATCGACGCTCGGACGACGGTGTTCACCCTGGGGCGCATGCTGCAGACCTTCCTCGTTCGAGCGCATCCCGGACACCCTGCCGCTGCTGTGGCCGAACACGCGACGCAGTCCCACCCGGATGATCGTCCGTCGTCACTCGCCCGGTTCCAGGAGCAGTGGCGTGCTGCGACTGGGTGACCGGCGTGCCCGGGCAGGCGCCCGGCCCGGGTCGAGCCAGCGCGACCCAGCAGGATGGCGCGTGTGTTCAGCCGGGCACGCGGACGGTGCCGTGTGGGGTGACCAGGACGGTGAGGTGGGCGGGTCCGGTCCACAGGTAGGTGCCGGGGTGGGTGCGTTCGTAAGTCCACCGCCGGGCTGTCTTGGCGCGGTGGTGTCGTCGGCACAGCGGGGCCAGGGTCTCGGGTGCGGTCTGGCCGGGTGGTCCGCCGTCGTCGGGGTCGAGGTAGGGGTGGCGGTGGTCGAGGTCGCACTGGCGTGAGGGTCGGGTGCACCAGGGGAACACGCAGGTCTCGTCGCGCAGGCGGACCTGCTCGGCCATCCGCGGTGGCGGGTCGTGCCGGTCGGTCGACCAGCGGTCGTCGGCGGCGACGTGGAGCACCGGCTGGATCGTCACCCGCGAGCGGCCGGCCCAGTCGCGGATCCGGTCCAGGGTCACCGGACCGAGCGACTCAACCGTCCCGGTCGCCGGTCCGGTCGCCGGTCCGGTCGCCGTCTGGTCGGTGAGGACGTCGGCGAGAGAGGCGTGGAGGTAGAGCCGGACCTTCGCGTCGCGGCGCTCCATCGCCCGGCGCCGCGCCTCCTGGCGCCGCGCCTCCTGGTCTGTCACCGGGTCGTGGCGTGTCACCGGGCGGTGGTCCAGGAGGCTGGTGAGGTCGAGGCGCGCCTGGGCGTCGGCGATCACGCCGAGGGCCTTGGCCTTGCGGGCGCCGAGGTCGTCCGTGTCGCCGAGCGCGGCCAGAGCGTCTGCTTCGGCGCACACGACGTCGTGGAACCGGGTCAGGTCGAGGGTGTCGCCCACGGCGTGGAGCTGGGAGGTGCCGGCATAGCGGTGCGGGTCGGGGTGGACCAGCACCACGTCCCACCCCGCCCGGGCGCGGTCCTCACGCTCGGCGAGGTCAGGATGGTCGGGATGGTCACCGCCGTCGTCGCAGCGGGCCGCGGCCTCGGCGACCAGCCGGTCCAGCGCCGCCACCCCCAGCGACGACACCCGCCCGGCGACCCGACGGTCCACCCACCCCGCAGCCGCGCGGGTCAGGTGCCGGGTCCGCGCGGCGACGCGGCGGGCCTTCCACACCGGCACCAGTTGCGCGCGGGTCTGGTCCCACAGCAGCGGCAGCCGATGGTGCAGGTCGAGCGTGTCGGCCAGCAACGCCGCCGCCGCCGCGGGCGAGCAGCCCAACGCCACCGCGAGCGGCTCAGGCGTGAACGCCGTCACCGCCGGCGTACCGGCACCGCCCAGGGTCTCCGGCTGCTCCAGCACCGCCGGCAGCACCGCACCGGTCGGGGTCTCGCAGCCGTCCACGGCGGGATGCGCGACCGCCCACTGGTAGGCGATGCGGAGCTTGTGGACCTCGGCCTCACGCAGCACCGACTCCACCTCAGCCGCCTCCGCCAGGAGCGCACCCTCAGCCAGAACGGTGAGGTCCGGCAGGTCGCTGACCTGCGGATCTACGGCGGCAGTGGGCTCCATGGATCTACTCAACCAGAGCCCACCGACACCCGACCCCCACCAGCCAGCCGCCTGTGGACGACGCCTCCGACACCGTCACTGACTGGGTGTGTCCCTATTGCGGGGTCACTGCAGCCGCTGCTAGGGACCTCGGCCGAGAACACGACGTCGAGGTCCGCCGGGTCGGGTGGGACGACAAGCAGCCGATCTTCCGCCCCATCCGGCACGCCTGGCGCGTCGAGGTCCCCCACGGCCGCCTGGGGCGCTCCCGCCGGTTGGCGAAGTCGTTCGAGAACACGACCACCTCGCGACCGGCTGGCTTCAAGTGGCGTGCATTGCCACCACGCTGCGGCATCTCTCCCGGGGACCGACGCGCCGGCGTCCAACCGCGGTCGCAGCCTGAGCAGCTGCTGGCGCGGACCGCGCGAGTTGCGACCGATGTAGTGCTCCACACCGACTTCTGGCCGCACCATCGGCGCGTGAGGATGGCGACGGAACAACGCTCTCGATCTGGACCCAACACTACGTTGTCGACACCTCCCTCACTTCATCTACACGAGGGAAGCCAGCGCGTGTGCTCAGTCGCGGGACCCGGGCGTGTAGGCGAACCAGCCGAAGTCCCGACCACTCGCCCGCGCCTCGGCCAGCCGGCGCCGGGTCTCGCTCAGCGGAGGGAACGGCTTCTTGGCGGGAGGCAGCTTCTCCCGCGTCGAGGTCGTGACGTCACCGTCCCAGAAGACGAGGAAGCGCTCCTCCCGGGGGGTCGAGGCGAACAGCTCATCGAAGTGCTCGAGCAGCCACGCAGCCGCAGCCCGTGTCTCCGGATCACCTGCTTCCACTGGTCGGGCGTCAGGAGGACAGTGAGAACATCCAGCCCCTCTCGCCGTACGACGTAGCGGTTCGGAGCCTCCTGCTCGACCTGACCTTTGCACCCGAGGACCTCCAGCAACATGGCGTGCTGTTCGGCACGCGCGGGCAAGTCACGGTCGTCGTCCCGGGACTGCTCGTACGCTCTGACGTGCTCATGGATGTGGCGCACCAGCCGCATTGCGATCCGAGGCGCGTAGTCCTCGGGCTCGGTGTAGCCGCTGACCTCGCGCCACTCAGCGTCGAGGGGAAGAAGCAGGGAACCCTCCCGGGGAACGGCCACATCGTCTGGAAGGTCAAGCACGTAGAAGATGTCGAGCTGATTGCCGTAGTCCCCAGGGACCACGGCAATCGACGTCACCGTCACATCAGTGCCAAATCCGTCGCTTCGGTCGATCCAGTCGTCTCCGAGGTGTCCCGGCGGGATCCCCGGATCGGGCGGCGCGGTGAGGATCTCGTACACCTTCCGGGCGTAGTCCACGTCGTCCATCGTCCAAGAATGGACCACGCAGTGTCCGCACCGCCTGCAGTTTGGCCAGAGCGCCTTCACAGGAAGGGCCGCAACGTCGGTACTCCTGCAAACCGCGCGCGCTGAATCGGGACACACCCATTCAGAGCCGAGGAGGCCTCGCGGGGGTAGCAGAGATGGGCTGCGCTCAGACGCGGATCAGGACCTCTCCGTGCAACACCGAGAACCAGCCGTCCGGGTGCGCCGCCCACTCGCGCCAGGCGAGCGCGAGCTCGGCGAGCTCGTGGTCGCTGGCCAGGCCCTGATCCACGAGCTGCCGCGCCAGCGCGGTGGAGGTGATCCGGTCCGCCCAGAGCCCGCCCCACCAGGCCCGGCCGTCGCGGTCGGCGTAGCACCACGTCGAGGAGCCGGCCACCACGTCGTCCGCCCCGGCGGCGTGGGCCCAGGCGAGCAGCATGCGACCGGCGTCGGGCTCGCCGCCGTTGGCCCGCGCCGCCGCGTCGTAGAGCTCCAGCCACCGGTCGAGGCCCGGCGAGGCGGGGTACCAGGAGAAGTGGCCGTAGTCGCTGTCGCGCACGGCGACCAGTCCGCCCGGCCGGGCGGCCCGCATCATCTCGCGGAGCGCCCCGACCGGGTCGACGACGTGCTGGAGCACCTGGTGGGCGTGGACCACGTCGAAGCCGCCGCCCAGCACGCCCGCGACGTCGAGGGCGTGGACGTCGCCCACGACGACCGTGGCGTTCGTGATCCGCTGCCGCTCGAGCTCGGCGCGGGTGAGGCCGGCGGCCTCCTCGGTGACCTCCAGGGCCACCACCTCCCGCACCAGTCGGGCCAGGTCCGCGGTGATCGTCCCGGGACCCGACCCGACGTCGAGCAGGCGCTGGTCGCCGTGCAGGTGCGGCAGGAGGTGGGCGGCCGAGTTGGCCGCCGTGCGCCACCGGTGGGAGCGCAGGACGGCCTCGGCGTGCCCGTGGGTGTAGGTGCTCACAGGCGCGGGCGCCCTCAGCGGGCGGCGGTGCCCTCGACGTAGTCGGAGTCGTGCGACTTCACCCACGCCATGAGCTTGCGCAGCTCGCGACCGGTCTGCTCGATGGGGTGGGTCTCACCCTTCTTGCGCAGCTCGGCGAACTCCGGCGCCCCGGCGTCCTGGTCGTCGATGAAGCGCTTGGCGAAGGCGCCGTTGCGGATGTCCTCCAGCACGGCCTGCATGTTCTCCTTCACCTGCGGCGTGATGACGCGCGGGCCGGAGACGTAGTCGCCGTACTCGGCCGTGTCGGAGACCGACCAGCGCTGCTTGGCGATGCCGCCCTCGTACATCAGGTCGACGATCAGCTTGAGCTCGTGCAGGCACTCGAAGTAGGCCACCTCGGGCTGGTAGCCGGCCTCGATGAGGGTCTCGAAGCCGTACATCACCAGCTGCGAGGCACCGCCGCACAGCACGGCCTGCTCGCCGAACAGGTCGGTCTCGGTCTCCTCGGCGAAGGTGGTCTTGATCCCGCCGGCGCGCAGGCCGCCGATGGCCTTGGCGTAGGACAGCGCGACGTCCCAGGCCTTGCCGGACTCGTCCTTCTCGACCGCGACCAGCACCGGCACGCCCCGGCCGTCGACGTACTCGCGGCGCACGAGGTGCCCGGGGCCCTTGGGGGCGACCATGAACACGTCGACGCCCTCGGGCGGGGTGATGTAGCCGAAGCGGATGTTGAAGCCGTGGCCGAACACCAAGGTGTCGCCCGGGGTGAGCGCGGGCGCGATCTCCTCGGCGTACAGCGTGCGCTGGTGCTGGTCCGGGGCGAGGATCACGATCAGGTCGGACTCCTCGGCGGCCTCGCGGGGCGTGAGGACGCGCAGGCCCTCGGCCTCGGCCTTGTCCCGGCTGCGCGAGCCGGGCTGCAGGCCGATGCGGACGTCGACGCCGGAGTCGCGCAGGGACAGCGCGTGGGCGTGGCCCTGGCTGCCGTAGCCGATCACCGCGACGTTCTTGCCCTGGATCAGGCTCAGGTCGGCGTCGTCGTCGTAGAACATCTCAGCCACTGGGGGCTCTCCTTCGGTTGGGGGTTGCTGCTGTCTGGGGGCGGGTCAGATGGCCCGGGGCGGTGCGGGTACGGCGGCGGGGCGCTGCGCGCGCTCGCTGATCGAGCGCGAGCCGCGGCCGATGGCGACCATGCCCGACTGCACGAGCTCGCGGATGCCGAAGGGCTCGAGCACCCGCAACAGGTCGGCCAGCTTGTCGGAGTTGCCGACCGCCTGGACGGTGACGGCGTCGGGGGCGACGTCGACCACCTTGGCACGGAAGAGCTGGACGGCGTCGAGCACCGCGCCGCGGGTGGTGGCGTCGGCGCGGACCTTGACCAGCAGGAGCTCGCGGTTGACCGATCCGGGTCCCTCGAGCTCGACGATCTTGATCACCTCGACGAGCTTGTTGAGCTGCTTGGTGACCTGCTCGAGCGGGGACTCGTCGACGTTGACCACGATGGTCATCCGGGAGACCTCGGGGTGCTCGGTCGGACCCACCGCGAGGCTGTCGATGTTGAACCCGCGTCGCGAGAACAGCGCCGCGATGCGGGCCAGGACGCCGGGCTTGTTCTCCACGAGCACCGACAGGGTGTGCTTGTTGTGGCTCACGCCCGGACCTCCCAGTCGTCCTGCACGTCGTCGAACTGGGGGGCCAGGTCGCGCGCGTACTTGATCTCGTCGTTGCTGGTGCCGGCGGCGACCATCGGCCACACCATGGCGTCCCGGTGGACCCGGAAGTCGACGACGACGGGCTGGTCGTCGATCGCCATCGCCTTCTCGATGGTGGCATCGACCTCGTCGGGCGACTCGCACGACAGGCCCACGCAGCCGTAGGCGTCGGCGAGCTTGACGAAGTCGGGGATCCGCTTGGAGTGCAGGTCGGTGTTGGAGTAGCGCTCGTTGTAGAACAGCGTTTGCCACTGGCGCACCATGCCGAGCGACTCGTTGTTGATGATCGCGACCTTGATCGGGATGTCGTTGATCGCGCAGGTGGCGAGCTCCTGGTTGGTCATCTGGAAGCAGCCGTCGCCGTCGATGGCCCAGACCGTCGTGTCGGGCATGCCGACCTTCGCGCCCATCGCGGCGGGCACGGCGTAGCCCATGGTGCCGAGGCCGCCGGAGTTGATCCACGTGCGGGGCTTCTCGTAGTCCACGAACTGCGCGGCCCACATCTGGTGCTGCCCGACGCCGGCTGCGTAGATCGAGTCGGGGCCCGCGATGTCGCTGAGCCGCTCGAGGACGTACTGCGGGGCGAGGGCGCCGTCGCTCGGCGTCTCGTAGCCGAGCGCGTACTTCTGCTTCACGCCCGAGAGGAAGGCGACCCAGGCCTCGTAGTCGCCGTCGGCGCCCTCGGCCTGCAGCTGCGCCACCAGCTGGACCAGGACCTCCTTGCAGTCGCCCACGATCGGCACGTCGGCGTGGCGGTTCTTGCCGATCTCGGCCGGGTCGATGTCGGCGTGGATCACCAGGGCGCCCGGAGCGAAGGAGTCGAGGTTGCCGGTGACGCGGTCGTCGAAGCGGGCGCCGAGACTGATGATGAGGTCGCTCTTCTGCAGCCCGGCGACCGCGGCGACGGTGCCGTGCATGCCCGGCATGCCCAGGTGCTGCGGGTGGCTGTCGGGGAACGCGCCGCGCGCCATCAGCGTGGTGACGACGGGGATGCCGGTGAGCGCGGCGAGCTGGGCCAGCTCGCGGGAGGCGTTGGCGCGGATGACGCCGCCGCCGACGTAGAGCACCGGACGCTTCGCCTGGCGGATGAGGCGCACCGCCTCCTTGATCTGCTTGGCGTGGGGCGTGGTGACCGGGCGGTAGCCGGGCAGGTGCAGCTCCGTCGGCCAGCTGAACGTCGTCATCTCCTGCTGCGCGGACTTGGCGATGTCCACCAGCACCGGGCCGGGGCGCCCGGTGGAGGCGATGTGGAAGGCCTCGGCGATCGTGCGCGGGATCTCGTCGGGGTCGGTGACGAGGAAGTTGTGCTTGGTGATCGGCATGGTGATGCCGCGGATGTCGGCCTCCTGGAAGGCGTCCGTGCCGATCGCCGAGGCGACGACCTGTCCGGTCACCGCCACGATCGGCACCGAGTCCATGTGCGCGTCGGCCAGCGGCGTCACCAGGTTGGTGGCACCCGGGCCGGAGGTGGCCATGCAGACACCGACCCGGCCGGTCGCGGCCGCGTACCCCTGGGCGGCGTGGCCGGCACCCTGCTCGTGGCGCACGAGGATGTGCCGGATCCGCGTCGAGTCCATCAAGGGGTCGTACGCCGGGAGGATCGTGCCGCCCGGGATGCCGAAGATGTCGGTGACGCCGGCCGCCTCGAGGGAGGTCACCAGGCTCTGTGCGCCGGTGACCGCTGCGGTGGCTCGTCCGCCCTGCTCCGTCATGGTTTCTCTTCCGTCGTGATCGTGGCGTGCCCAACAAAAAACCCCTCGGCCCGGAGGGCGACGAGGGGTGACGCGTGTGCGGTGGGGTCTGGGTGACCTCAGCTCACGCGTCGCGTGCGTACGAGGATCTCGGTGCGCATGCGACAACCGTCGTCGCCGGGGCGGCCCGGCGTCAAGCGAGTCTGCCAGCCGTCCCAACATGTGGAATGCGAATCCCAGCATGTGGCGCGCGAGCGTCAGCGATCCAGCCTGGTGCAGATGCATGAGCGGTTGCCGTCGGCGTCCTCGACGACCCAGAACGACGGCGCCTCCGCGCCGCTGACGAGCCGGCCGCCGGCCCCGAGGACGGCCTGCAGGCGCCGCTCCGCCTCGTCGTGCGGCACCCAGACGTCGAGGTGCCAGCGCTGCTCGTGGTCCTGGGGCGGGAGCGGGGTCCCGTCCTGGTCGCCCGGTCCCTGGAACCACATCCCGGGCACCTGACCGCTGGGGTCGACCGGCTCGCCGTCGCGGACCTCACCTCCGAGCAGGGCGGCGTAGAACGGGCCGAGCCGCTCGGGCGCCGACGTGTCCAGCGCTGGCTCGAGCTCGGTGAGCCCGGACACGTCGGCCGTGACGCCCAGCTCGGCGGCCAGGGCGCTGATGGTGCGCGCGAGATCGAGGTCGCGGCTGGTGATCCCCCGGACGTCATGGCTGGACAGCGTCACGATGACCGCCGGGTAGGTCAGAGAGATGTCGGGATGGTGGTCGGCCTGCTCGGCCGCCGCGCCGATGCGGTCCACCAGCGTCAGGCCGGTGGCGAAGTCGCCGGTGCGGAAGCGGGCACGGAGACCGGTGAGCAGGTGGCGCCAGTCGTCGAGGCCGGGCGCCTCGCGCACCTCGGTGGCGGACAGCCTGCGTCGGGGGTCGTCGTCGCGCGGGTCGCTCATGGATCCGACCATGCCACGCGCGACCGACACCGGCCAGCCCCGCGCGGGAGGCCGGCCTGCTCAGCGCAGCGTCTGGGTGATCTCGCGCCGCTCGTCGTCGACCACGACGCGCGCCAGCGCGCCGTTGACCAGCGGCAGGTGCGGAGGCACGTGCCCGATCTCGAGGTCCCACACGATCGGCAGGTCGAGGCGGCCGAGCGCGTCGAGGACGGCCGCGCGCTGGGTCAGCTGCGGGTGGTCGGGCGCCGCGGTGCGCCCCACGAGCACGGCCACGGCGTCGTCGAACCACCCGGCGAGCCGGAGCGAGTGCAGGAAGCGGCAGACGTCGACCGCGTGGTCCTCGCATGCTTCGACGTAGACGATGGTCGGCTCGTCCAGCGACCCCGCCCACGCCCGCACGTCGCCGTACGGCGTGCCGGCGAGGTGGCCCACGGTCTCGATGCAACCCCCGATGAGGCGTCCGGTCACGTCCAGGCTGCGGGCGCCGTGCAGCTGCCAGCGCCCGTCGCCGACGCGCGGCCACTCCGTCGCGCGCGGGTCGTCCTCGAACCGCACGTAGCGCGCCACCAGGCCGGAGTCGCGCTGGACGAAGGGGCCCTCGCCGCCGGCGAGGTCGAGCCAGTGGAGCAGGCCGTCCGGGACGGCGTACGGGGTGTCCGCCAGGTTGTCGCCGTGGAGGGTGGCCCAGCCCAGCCGGGTCGTGATCGGCACCAGCAGGGTGGAGATGTCGGAGAAGCCGACCAGCCACGTCGGCTCGGCCGCGGCCAGGGCGTCCCAGTCGAGCAGGTCGACGAGGTCGATCGCCGTCTCGCCGCCCCACGGCGGGACGACGCACCTGATCTCGGGGTCGGCCAGCATCCGGGTCAGCTCGGCGGCCCGCTGGCCGGCCGGGGCCGAGGTGAGGCCGGTGCCGTCCATGCACTCCCCCACCACGACGTCGTAGCCACGTCCGCGCAGCCAGTCGACGCAGAACTCGACGCGCGCCACCGCGTCACCCGCGACGCCGGCCGACGGGGAGGTGACGCCGATGCGGTCGCCGGATCGCAGCGGGCGCGGGAAGCGCAGTGGAGCAGCCATGCAGGGAGTCTGTCACTGTGTGTCCATGGGACTCAGCGACGTGGCGCAGCAGGCCATCCACGCGGCGACCGGGGTGCCGCGGCTCTCCGCGGCCGCCCTCCGCGCCGGACTCGGTCCCGCTGGCGCGCTCGAGGTGCTGCGGATCTCGCAGGCGTCCCTGCAGGCCGCCGCCACGCACGGCCGCGGCGAGCCTGGGCGCACGAACGCCGTGCGCCACTTCCTGTGGCAGGCGGTGCTCACGGCGCGGTTCGGCGTCGAGGCGGCCCGCGCCATCGCCGCCGCGCAGGAGCAGGGCACGCCGAACCACCGCGACTCACGCGTGGACGAGCACAACAACGAGGAGGGGCAGCAGTACGGCCTGGCGCACGCCGAGGAGCTCCGGGCCGGTCCTCCCGCGGCGGCGGTCGCCTCCCTCGTGCCGGTCGCGCTGGCCAAGTGGGAGTCCGACGACCTGGTCTGGATCCGGCGGCGTTGAGGCTCAGGGCGCGAGCAGCCGGCGTACGGCATCGACCAGCGTCGCGCGCTGCCCCTCGGCGGTGAAGGCCTCGTCGACCGCGAGCCGGCCCAAGAAGCCGTCGAGAAGGACGAGCACCCACGCCGTCAGGTCGCGGGGCGGCAGGTCGGCGCGGACCTGACCGCGCGCCTGCGCTCGGGCCACCCACGGCTCGAGGCCGTCCTGCAGCACCCGCGCGTCGAGCGCGAGCGCGGTCTCCACCTCCGGCACGCCCATGACCGCGGTGACCGCCCGGACGAAGCCCGCGATCCGGGGGTCGCTCATCTCCTCGGCGGCGTGGGCGACGTACGCCTCGACGATCGACAACGGGTCGGCGTCGTCGGGGCGCGCGGCGAACCACCGGCGCGTCTCGTCGGTGCCGTAGGCGAGGATCGCCAGCAGCAGCGACTGCTTGGTCGGGAAGTAGTGGAAGAACGTGCCCGACCCGATCCCCGCCTGCCGGCAGATCGCGGCGGTGGAGGTGCCGGCGTAGCCGGTGACCGCGAAGCACGTGAGCGCCGCGTCGATGATCGCGAGGCGGCGCGCCTCGTGCCGCTGCGGGTCGACCGTGCGAGCCACTCGGACCTCCCTTTCATGGAGTGCGTGCTCTAGTATTGCAGCCATGGGGACGAGGGAGCGCTGGCACGTGCTGCGGGACGGCCACGAGCACGTCGTCGAGGTCGCGCAGGGCATGATGGTCCGCGAGGTCACCTGGACCCGCGACGGCACGCGGCTCGCGACCAAGAAGACCACCGACGACACCATCGTGCTCGGCGGGGAGGACCAGGCCGTACGCCTCAAGTTCGGCCTGCGCGGCCCTGCCCGTCGCGTCACGCTGCACCGCTCGGAGGCGGAGGCGCACACCGGGCTGGCGGGCGCCGACCTCGAGCCGGAGCCGGGGTCGAAGGCGGCGCAGCGTGCCGAGTGGATCGGCCGGCACCCGCACCTGCACACCGCGCGGCAGACGGCGCTGGCCGCCGCCGGGGTCGCCGTGCCGGTGCTGCTGGTCTGGCTGCTGTCGCTGGTCCCGTGGCCGGACGTGGACGTCCCCTGGCCGGACGTCGACCTGCCGTCGATCCCGTGGCCGGACCTGCCGGCGATCCCCTGGCCCGACGTCGACCTGCCGTCGATCCCGTGGCCGGACGTGGACCTGCCGTCCCTGCCCGCCTGGACCGAGCCGGTGCGCAAGCTGCTCGTGCCGGTGCTGATCGCCTTCTTCATCGCGCGCGGCGAGGTCAAGCGCCGGCGCAGGGCCGAGGAGCGAGCGGCTCAGGAGGCGGCTGACGAGGACGATCAGGGCAGCACGGAACGACCGATGTCCCCGGGGTTGTAGGCGACCTCCCAGCGGAAGCCGTCGGGGTCGGCGAAGTAGCCGGTGTAGCCGCCCCACTCCCGCTCGACGGCCTCGCCGACCACGCTGGCGCCGGCGGCTCGCGCGTGCTCCAGGACGGTGTCGACGCCGCGCGGCGTGGCGACGTTGTGGGCGAGGGTCACCGGAGGTACGCCGCCGCGGGCCGGCGCGTGCCCGACCTCGGCGACGAAGCCCTCCTCCACCCACAGGCTGAGCACCACCTTGTCGGCGACCCGGAACATCAGCACCTCGCCGGGGACGTCGAGCTCGGGCTCCCACCCGAGGCCGTCGACGTAGAAGCGGCGGGTCGCGTCGAGGTCGGTGACGACGAGGGTGATGAAGCTGACGCGCTGGTCCATCTCACTGCTCCCTGTCGGCCGCAGGGCGCGCCGCGAGGCGGACCCGCTGGCGTCCCTGCGCATCGAAGTTGCGGTCGTCGAGCCAGTCGTCGAGCGCCTGGCGCACCCGCGGCCACTCGAGGTCGGTGATGGAGAACCAGTCGGTGTCGCGGTTGCGGCCCTTGTAGACGACGGCGTTGCGGAACCGGCCCTCCCAGATGAAGCCGAGCCGGATGGCGGCGCGCCGCGACGGTGCGTTGAGGCTGTCGCACTTCCACTCGTAGCGGCGGTAGCCGAGGTGGTCGAAGGCGTGCCGCATGAGCAGCGCCATGGCCTCGGTGGCGGCACGGCTGCGCTGGAGCTGGCGCCCGAACGCGATCTGGCCGACCTCGATCGAGCCCATCGCCGGGTCGATGCGCATGAGGGAGCAGACGCCGACCGCGCGGCCGGTCTCGGCCGCGACGATGGCGTACATCACCCGCGTGTCGTCCGCTCGGGCCTGCTCGACGATGGTCGCCAGCTCGGCACGGTCTCGGGGGCGCTCCCAGGCCAGGTACGTCCAGATCGGGTCGTCGTCCTCGCCGCACAGCGCCGCGAAGAGGTCGTCGACGTGGTGGGCATCGACGGGCTCGAGCCGGACGCCCCGGCCCTCGAGGACGGTCGTGTCGTCGGGCCGCTTCGCCGGCGTCCAGTCGACGGGACGGCCGATGCGCTGGCCGTGGGCGTTGGTGCGGGGCTCGCTCATCGCAGCGCCTCCGCGACCGCGACCATGCCGCGCTCCACCTCGTCGAACGACGTCGACAGCGGCGACAGCCCGATGCGCAGGCCACCGGGGTCGCGGTAGTCGGGGATCACGTCGCGCTGCCACAGCCGGGCGGTGACCTCGCGCATCCGTTCGTGGTGCAGCGTGACGTGGCCGCCACGCAGCGCCGGGTCGCGCGGCGAGGCCAGGGTGACCTGGGGCAGGGTCGCGTCGGCGAGCTCGACGGCGTACGACGTCAGCGCGACGGACTTGTCCCGGATCGCGTCGATGCCGGCCTCCTCGATGAGCTCGAGCATGCTCTGCATCGCGACCATGCCGAGGATCGGCGGGGTGCCGGAGATGAACCGGCGGATGCCGACCGCGGGGGTGTAGCCGGGGCCCATGGCGAACGGGTCCGTATGCCCCATCCATCCCTGGATCGGCTGCGTGAGCTCGCCGTGCAGGCGTCCGTTGACGTAGCCGAAGGCGGGGGCGCCGGGTCCGCCGTTGAGGTACTTGTAGGTGCAGCCGACCGCGAGGTCGGCGTCCCACTCGTCGAGGCCGACGGGCACCGAGCCCGCCGAGTGGCACAGGTCCCACAGCACGAGCGCCCCGGCGTCGTGAGCGATGCGGGTGAGCTCGGCACCGGAGGCGAGCCACGCCGAGCGGTAGGCGACGTGGCACAGCACGACCAGCGCCGTGCGCTCGCCGACGGCGTCGCGCAGCTGGTCGGCGGTGACGCCAGCGGCGGTGTCGACCTCGATCCAGCGCAGGGACAGCCCCCGCTCGGCGGCGATCCCCTCGGCGACGTAGCGGTCCGTCGGAAAGTTGTCGGTGTCGATGACGATCTCGGTGCGGTCCGGGTCGGTGCGCAGGACGTGGTCGACCGCGGCGCGCATCAGCTTGTAGAGCCACACGGTCGTCGAGTCGCCGATCGCCGTCTGGCCCGCCGCGGCGCCCAGGCACACCCGGCCCAGGTCGTCGCCGAGGGTCGTCGGCAGGTCCATCCACCGCTCGTCCCAGCCGCGGATCAGCCGGCCGCCCCACTCCTCGCGGACGAAGACGTCCAGCCGGTTCGCGGTGGCGGCGACGGGCCGGCCGAGGGAGTTGCCGTCGAAGTAGACGAGGTCGGACTCAGCGCCCACGAACCGGTCCCGGAACCGGGCGAGCGGGTCGGCTGCGTCGAGCTCAGCTGCAGTGGTCACCCGCGCAACCTATCCGGCCGCCCTGCGACGTACGTCGTCAGTAGCAGACTGCTCCGTGAGCGGCGCTCTGGACGACCTTGCGGTACTTGCCGAGCACGCCGCGGGTGTACTTGGGCGGCAACGGCTCCCAGCCCTCGGCCCGTCGGGCGAGCTCGGCCTCGTCGACGTGGACGTCGAGGGTCATGTTGGCGACGTCGAGGGTGATCCGGTCGCCGTCCTGGAGGAAGGCGATCGGGCCGCCGTCGCTGGCCTCGGGCGCGATGTGGCCGACACAGAGGCCGGTCGTGCCGCCGGAGAAGCGGCCGTCGGTGATCAGCAGGACGTCCTTGCCGAGACCCGCTCCCTTGATCGCGCCGGTGATCGCCAGCATCTCCCGCATCCCGGGTCCGCCCTTGGGACCCTCGTAGCGGATCACGACCACGTCGCCCGGCTTGATCGAGCCTTCGCCCAGGGCGTCGAGCGCGCTGCGCTCCCCGTCGAAGACGCGCGCGGTGCCGGTGAAGGTCGAGTCGTCGAAGCCGGCGCTCTTGACCACGGCACCGTCCGGGGCGAGCGTGCCCTTCAGGATGGTCAGGCCCCCGGTGGCGTGGATCGGCGCGTCGAGCTGGCGCAGGATCTCGCCGTCGAGCGGCTTGGGGTCGAGGTCGGCGAGGTTCTCGGCCATCGTCTTGCCCGTGCAGGTGAGCACGTCGCCGTGAAGGTGGCCGGCGTCGAGCAGCGCGCGGAGCAGCACCGGGATGCCGCCGACGCGGTCGAAGTCGGTCCACACGAAGCGGCCGAACGGCTTCATGTCCGCCAGGTGCGGGACCTTCTTGCCGATGCGGGTGAAGTCGTCGAGGGTCAGGTCCACCTCGGCCTCGCGGGCGATGGCGAGCAGGTGCAGCACGGCGTTGGTGGAGCCGCCGAGAGCCATCGCCATCGCGATCGCGTTCTCGAACGCCGGGCGGGTCATGATCTGGCGCGCGGTGATGCCCCGGCGCAGCATCTCGACGACGGCCTCGCCGGACTTGTGCGCGAACCCGTCGCGGCGCCGGTCGACGGCCGGCGGCGAGGAGCTGCCGGGCAGCGACATCCCGAGCGCCTCGGCGACGCTGGCCATCGTGTTGGCGGTGTACGCCCCGCCGCAGGCGCCCTCGCCCGGACAGATCGCCCGCTCGATCTCGTCGACCTTCTCGCGGGAGATCTTGCCGGCCAGGCACGCGCCCACGGCCTCGAAGGCGTCGATGATCGTCACGTCGCGACCGTCGACCTGCCCTGGCATGATCGTCCCGGCGTAGAGGAAGACGCTCGCGAGGTCCAGCCGGGCCGCGGCCATCAGCATGCCGGGCAGCGACTTGTCGCACCCGGCGAGCAGCACCGAGCCGTCGAGGCGCTCGGCCATCATCACGGTCTCCACCGAGTCGGCGATGACCTCGCGGCTCACGAGCGAGAAGTGCATGCCCTCGTGACCCATCGAGATGCCGTCGGAGACCGAGATCGTCCCGAACTCCAACGGGTACCCGCCCGCGGCGTGGACGCCGTTCTTCACGGCCTTGGCCAGCCGGTCGAGCGAGAGGTTGCAGGGGGTGATCTCGTTCCAGCTGGACGCGACGCCGATCTGCGGCTTCTCCCAGTCGTCGTCACCCATCCCGACCGCGCGGAGCATCCCCCGTGCCGCGGCCTTCTCCAGACCGTCGGTGACGTCGCGGCTGCGAGGCTTGATGTCGGGTCCGTCGGCTGCGTGCGTCATGACCTCAGGCTAGTCGCCGCCGTCAGGCCACCGTGTCGGTGTCTCATCCGTGCGCCGAGGCTGGGGGACGCGGAGGCGCCAGTGCGCGAGACGAGCCTGCCGCTGCTCGTCCCGCCGCTGCTCGCGCTGCTCGTCCAGGTGCTCCGCCTCCGCGGCGAGCTGGACCAGCGCCGGGTGGTCGTCCGGCTTCCCCTCCAGCAGCCGGTCGAGCCGGCGATCGTGCGGGTCGGTGCGGAACCTGACCATCGGGTCGCGCCGCGATCGGGAGCGATCCTTCGCCTGGAGGTAGTCGATCGTCGTCGACTGCGCTCGGCTCGGTGCCCACCAGCCGGTGACCCGCAGGTCGACGTGTGCGGGGTAGCGCCTCCCTCCGTGCTGACGAGCACCGTCGCCACGCATCGGCTCGACCTCCTCCCCCGTGTCGTCGTCATGCACGGTGGCGTGCAGTCCGGCGCGCCGGAGCAGGTCGTGAAGGACGCTCGCGCGTGGACTCGTACGACCGGTCTCCCACCGGGCCACCGCCGACTGCGACACCTCGAGCAGCGCCGCCAAGCCGCGCTGCGAGACGTCGAGGATCCGCCGGATCCGCCGCACCAGCCCGGGTATCCCACCGTCGAACGGGCCCATGAAGTACCACTCCCGCTCCGCCGGGGTCCACTCCCCGTCGAAGTCCCACGTCGTCGTCCGTGCCATCCCGCGTCTCCCACCCGTGCTCGTCGCCGTCTCGCCTGCCACCCATCTCAGACAGGCGCGCCGACACGGGGACGCGCCACTCCACAGGCCCGGCGTCACCCACACAGGCGGCGGACATGTGGACGGTTCGTGGCCCGCCCCGCCGCCGCACGCGCCCGCCCCGGCCCCGCCTGTTGCGCTTGAGTCGCTCACCGACTCAAGCGCAACGGTTGGCGGCGCATGGGTGGACCGGGCGGACCAGCGGCCGACACTCGGCTCTGAGTCGCTGAGAGACTCAAGCGCAACTGGATGCGCCGGTGGCCGGCGCAGGGGGCTCTGGCGACACTCCGGCCACAGCCAGCCGGATGTGATCGGCGGGAGGATCAGTCGATGCGGGCGGCCCGGACGACGAGGACGTCGGGGAGGTCCTTGTGGATCTCCCGCCAGGTCTGGCCCTCGTCGGGCGAGGCCCAGACGCCACCGTTGCGGCCGCCGAAGTAGAGCCCGGCCGGGTCGTGGTCGTCGACGCACATGGCGTCGCGCATCACGGCGGTGTAGTAGCCGTCCGGCAGGACGCCGTCCCCCAGCGGCTCCCAGGAGGAGCCGGCGTCGGTCGTGCGGTAGACGCGGGCCCTGCCGTCGACGGGCCAGCGCGCCTCGGCGCCCGTGATGGGGAAGTTGTACGCCGTGTCGGCGCGGTGGGGATGCGCCACGATCGCGAAGCCGAACTCGGTGGGGAGACCGGGCGCGATGTCCTGCCAGGAGGCACCCCCGTCGTCGGAGCGGTAGACCCCGCCGTGGTTCTGCAGGTAGAGCCGGTCGGGGTCGGCGGCGTCGCGCGCGACCTTGTGCACGCACTGGCCGAACTCGGGGTAGTTGCGCTCCCCGGGGAAGAACTCCGCCTTGATGCCGGAGTTGGACGGCTTCCACGACTCACCGCCGTCGGCGGTCGCGTAGACGCCCCCGGTCGAGAGGGCGGCCAGCACGTGCTGGCCGTCGCGGGGATCGGGCAGGATCGTGTGGAAGGCCTGACCGCCGAAGCCTGCGTCCCACTCGGGCCGGTGGGGGTGGTCCCACAGGCCACGCACGAGGGAGAACGTCTCGCCGCGATCGGTGGAGCGGAAGACGGCGCCGGGCTCGGTCCCGGCCCACACCACGTCGTCCTCGAAGCCCGGCTGCAGCTGCCACACGCGAGCCACCGTGGCGCCGGTGTCCTCGGGAAAGCGCACAGCCCCGTTCGGCGTCTCGTCCCACGACGCGCCCAGGTCGTCGGAGCGCCAGACCTGCGGGCCGAGCCAGCTCGACGACGCGCCGGCCAGCAGGCGAGGCCTGTCACCGCGCACGTCGGCCATGACGGAGTAGACCTCCTCCATCGGGAAGTGCGGACCGGTCCACTTCCACGTGGTGCGGGACTCGTCGGAGGTGCCGAGCCACATCCCCTTGCGGGTTCCGACCATGAGCAGGGTGCGCGACATCGGGACCTCCCGGACCGGCGGCAGCGTGACTATTCCGATTAGGAACACTACTCTGCAGGGGACATGCGTCAAGACCTTCCGGTGACCGGCTACGCGATCCTCGGGCTCCTCACCTTCGGCGACGAGCTGACGGGGTACGAGATCAAGCAGCGCGCCGACATCACGCTGCGCTTCTACTGGGTCTCCCCTGCCATGAGCCAGATCTACTCCGAGCTGCGCCGGCTCACCGACCGCGGCCTGGTCGCGGCGAAGGCCACTGCCGACGGGGCGCGCGAGGTGACGACGTACGCCATCACCGACGCCGGGCAGGAGGCGCTGCGCGAGTGGATGGCCGGCACCCCCGCGGGGTTTCCGGTGCTCAAGCACACGGTCCTCCTCCGCCTCCTCATCGCACACGTCAGCGACCCCGAGCAGACGACGCAGATGCTGCACGACTACCTCGACGAGCTCGACCGGGCCGCCACCGACCTCGCCGAGGTCCGCGAGGCCCTGCGGGGCGCCGACCGGCCGGGCGAGCCGTTCCGCTTCCCCTCGCTCGTCGCAGACTGGGGCCTGGACTACTTCGCCGCGGAGAGCCGGCACGCCCGGCGCGCACTCGACCGACTCAGCGACGACCTCACCGGCTGAATAGGCTGGCCGCGTGAGCGACCACCCGAGCCGTGCCGTGCTCGGACCCGTAGGTCTGGTCCTGATCGGCATCCTGTCGGTGCAGGCCGGCGCCGCGATCGCGAAAGGCCTCTTCGGCGAGATCTCCCCCACCGCCATGGTGTGGCTGCGGCTGGTCACCAGCGCCCTCGTCCTGGCCGCGCTCGCCCGTCCGCGGCTCGCGGGGCGCAGCCGCCAGGACTGGGCGGTCGTGCTGGGCTTCGGTCTAAGCCTCGCGACGATGAACTGGGCCATCTACCAGTCGTTCTCCCGCATCCCGCTGGGGATCGCGGTGACGATCGAGTTCATCGGTCCGCTCACCCTCGCCGTCGTCGGCTCGCGGCGCGCCCGCGACCTGGTGTGGGTGCTGCTCGCCGGTCTCGGCGTCGCGCTGCTCGGCTTCCAGCGGGCAGGGCTGGACCTGCTCGGCGTCGGGTACGCCCTGCTGGCCGGCCTCGCGTGGGCGGCGTACATCCTGCTCAGCGCCAGCACCGGACGGCGCTGGGCCGGGTTCGACGGCCTCGCGGTCGCGAGCGTCGCCGCCGCCGCCGCGATGGCGCTCCCCGCTCTGGTCACGGCCGGTACGTCCCTGTGGGACGGCCGCATCCTCCTTATCGGCGCGCTCGTCGGCCTGCTGAGCTCGGTCATCCCCTACAGCTGCGAGCTCGTGGCGCTGCGCAGCCTGCGGCCCGCGGTCTTCGGGATCCTGATGAGCCTCGAGCCGGCCGCAGCCGCTCTGGCCGCGATCGTGCTGCTCGACGAGCACCTGTCCCCAGTCCAGTGGCTGGCCATCGGCTGCGTGGTGGCAGCCTCCATCGGGGCGACCCGCTCCGGATCGGCGCCCGGCGAGCCGCCCGGCCGGACGGCCTCCGCGCGTTCGGCGGCACCGGGCACAATCGCGACATGACATCGCGACGGGTCCTCGCCTCGCTGGCGCTCGCCCTCGGCGCGGCCACCGGCTGCTCGAGCACGACAGAGGCGCCGATCCCGCGCACCACCCAGCCGACCGACCAGCCCAGCCAGCCGACCCCCAGCACCTCCGCCGGTGATCCGACCGGGAGCCCGACAGATGAACCCCGCGGGGACGCGAGCGGCGACCCGAAGGTGGTGCGCACCCTCGTCGACAAGCTCGAGGTCCCGTGGGGCGTCGACTTCCTGCCCGGCGGCGCCGCCGTGGTGACCGAGCGGATGGCCGGACGCGTCCTGCAGGTCACCAAGGACGGCGCTCTCGCCGAGCTCGGTGCGATCAGCTCGACGGCACCGCAGGGCGAGGCCGGGCTCCTCGGCGTTGCCGTCTCCCCGGACTTCGCCACCGACCGGACGTTGTTCTTCTACGTCACCACCGGCTCGGACAACCGCGTCATCCGCGCCGAGCTCGACGGCAGCGAGCTCGGCGAGCCGACGGTCGTCCTGGACGGGATCCCGGCCGGCTTCATCCACGACGGCGGCCGCATCGCGTTCGGGCCGGACGGCCACCTCTACGTCACCACGGGCGAGACCGGTGACCCCGCGCTCGCCCAGGACCCCGACAGCCTCGCCGGGAAGATCCTGCGGATCACCCCGGACGGCGACCCCGCGCCGGGCAACCCCGACGCCGACTCCCCCGTCTGGTCGCTGGGCCACCGCAACGTCCAGGGGCTGGCGTGGGACGACGAGGGCCGGCTCTGGGCCTCGGAGTTCGGCGACTCCGACTGGGACGAGCTCAATCTCGTCGAGAAGGGCGGCAACTACGGTTGGCCCGAGGTCGAGGGCAGCGGCGGCGGCCCGCAGTTCGTCGACCCCCAGCTGGTGTGGCCGGTCGAGCAGGCGTCGCCGAGCGGACTGGCGTACGCCGACGGGCACCTCTACATGGCGGGTCTGCGCGGTCAGCGGCTGTGGCGGGTCGAGGTCTCCGCCGCTGGCAGGGCCTCACGACCCACGGCGTTCCTCACCGAGGACTACGGCCGCCTGCGCACCGTCGTGACCGCGCCCGACGGCCGGCTCTGGCTGACCACGTCCAACCGGGACGGTCGCGGCACCCCGACCGCCGCCGACGACCGGATCCTCCTGGTGCAGCCGTGAGTCCGGTGCCTCACAGCTCCGCAAGTGGCAGGGCGGCTGTCTGGTGCAGCCGCGGCGAGCCCGCCTCGACCGCGAACGAGGCCCGCGTGAACGCCGGCGCTCCGCCCTCGCGCACGTAGGGCAGGCTGCGGAAGTCCGCGGTCAGCTCCTCGCCGGTGAGGCGGAGGCTGACGTAGCCGCGAAGGTCGTTCCAGAACTTCACCTGCGGGTTGGTGCGGGCCCACTTGTAGCTGCCGTCGGGCGAGTCCTCACCGTCGCCGTTGGAGGTCACCGACGTGCAGATCAGCTCGGGCACCGCCACGGAGTCCGGGTCCTCGTGGTCGCTCCAGACCTCGGTCGCGAAGGCGTCGTGCACGTCGCCGGTGAGCACGACCGGGTTGGCGGCATCGCGCATCGCCGCGAGGACCCGGTCGCGGCAGCTGGGGTAGCCGTCCCAGGTGTCCATCGACAGCCGCCCGATCGCGACGGGCCCCAACTCGAGGCGCCCGAACGGCACCTGCTGGCCGAGCAGGTCCCACGTCGCGCTCGACGTACGCATGCCTTCGGCGAGCCACGCCTCCTGCGTCGCCCCGAGGATCGACCGGGCCGGGTCCCACGTCTCCTCGCAGGTGCCCATCGCGCCGCCGTCGTCGCCGCACGCCTGCGGGTCGCGGTACTGGCGGGTGTCGAGCATGTGGAACGTGGCCAGCCCACCCCACCCGAAGCGGCGGTGCGCCGTCATCCGCGGGCCCTGGGGGTACGCCGAGCGGCGCAGCGGCATGTTCTCCCAGTAGGCGCGCAGCGCGGCCGCCCGGCGCTGGTCGAACGCACCGGAGACGGTGGACGGCCCCGGGCTGTCGTCGGCCCAGTTGTCGGTCAGCTCGTGGTCGTCGAAGACGGCGACCCACGGCGCCGTGGCGTGCAGCAGCTGCAGGTCGGGGTCGGTCTTGTACTGCGCATGCCGCCGGCGGTAGTCCGCGAGCGTCACCGTCTCCGGGCCCTCGTGGTGGCGCACGTTGCCGCTGCGCGCCGGCTCGAAGCCGGGGTCGTACTCGTAGAGGTAGTCACCCAGGTGCAGCACGAGGTCCGGCTCGTCCTCGGCCATCCGCCGGTACGCGGTGAAGTAGCCGTGCTCCCACTGGGCGCACGACGCGAACGCCACGGACAGCGCCGAGGGCGACGAGGCGGCACGGGGCGCCGTACGGGTGCGGCCGACGGGTGAGAGGTGCCGGCCGAGACGGAATCGGTACCAGTGCTCGCGGTCCGGCTCCAGGCCGCTGGGCTCGAGGTGCACCGAGTACCCCTGGTCGGGGCCGGTCGCGACGACGCCGCGGCGCACCACCCGCCGGAACCGCGGGTCGGTGGCGACCTGCCACCGGACCTCGCGCACGGACTGCCCCATCCCGCCGAGCCCGTCGTCGTCGAGCGGCAGCCGGGCGAGGCGGGTCCACAGCACGAACCCGTCCGGGGACGGGTCGCCGCTCGCCACACCCAGGCTGAACGGGTTCTCCAGCGGGGTCTGGGCCGCAGCGCTCGGCCGCAGGTCGATCGGCGGACCGGTCATGCCGGGAAGGAAGGTCGCGCCGGCGGCGACGAGGCCGCCCTTGAGCAGTACCCGCCGAGAGGTCTCCACGTCCCCAGAGGGTGTCGGCTCGCGCTGGCCGCACGACGACGTCTCGGTGACGAGTCGTGGGCGACGAGGTGGCGGGTGGCCTCAGCCGGGTCGTACGACGGCGCGGCGGGCGGCGCGGCGCAGCGTGGTGAGGATCGCCGGGCCGAGGACCACGATCGCCACGCCGGTGGTGATCGCCCGACCGGTGTCCCAGCCGCCCGTCGAGGTGAGCAGCGTGTAGACGAGGAATCGGTGTGCGTTCTCCAGGACCGGCGCGCCGGCGACGTAGGCCAGCGAGCCCTCGTGACCGGGCACGACGATGCCGAGCGTGAACGGCCAGAAGCTGAGGTTCATCAGCAGCCCGTAGAGGTAGGACGCGACGACCGCGTAGACGACCAGCATCGCGATCTCGGCCCGACCCCCGACCCGGCGGGGCAGCAGTCCCGCGCCCATCCCGACCCAGGCGGCGCAGATCATCTGGAACGGCAGCCACGGTCCCACGCCCGCGGTGAGCAGCGCGGAGGCGAACAGGGACGTGCACCCCAGCGCGAAGCCGAAGCCGGCGCCGAACACGCGCCCGCCCAGCACGAGCAGGAAGAACACCATCTCGATGCCGGCCGTGCCCGCGCCGAGCCCGCGCATCACGGCGTTGATGGCCGACAGCACCCCGAGGACGGCCAGCACGCGCGAGTCCATCCCGCCCTCCCCCATCTCGGCCAGGACGACGACGATCACGAGCGGGAGGAGGGCCAGGAACAGGAACGGCGGCTCGACCCGGGCGCCGGGCTGGGCGTCGAGCAGCAGGGGCCAGCACAGCATCATCAGGCCGGCGAGCGAGGCGACGGCGAGGACCGCCGCGGTGCGGGGCCCGATCGGGACGGCGACGTCCGGGGCGGGCCGTCCGGGGCGCTCGAGGGTGCTCACTGCTGCACCTCTTCCGCCTCGGACAGGGCCGCGGACACTTCCTCGACGACCAGCCAGGGCGCGCCCAGCACCTTGGTCACCTGCGGGGCGAACGACGGCGACTCCGCCAGCACGCGGCGCGGCGGCCCGCTGGAGACGATCTCCCCCTCCGCCATCACGACGACCTCGTCGGCGACGTGCGCCGCGAACTCCACGTCGTGCGTGGCGAGCAGGATGGCGCGGCCCTCAGCGGCGAGGTCGGCCACGATCCGCGCCAGCTCCGCCTTGCCGGCGTAGTCCAGTCCGCGCGTGGGCTCGTCGAGCAGGACGACCGGCGGGCGGGCGGTCAGGATGATCGACAGGGCGAGCGCGAGCCGTTGGCCCTCGGACAGGTCGCGCGGGTGGATCGCCTCGTCGATGCCGGGCGCCAGGCGGTCGAGCAGCCCGCGACAGGTGCCTGGTGTCGCCTCGGCGCCTGCGTCCGCCGCGGCGCACTCCTCGGCGACCGTCTCGAGGTAGAGCAGGTCGGCGGCGGTCTGCGGCACCAGCCCGACGCGCGTACGCCGTCGGGCGGGCGCGAGCGCGGCCGGGTCGTCGCCCCCGACGTGGACGGAGCCGGAGCGTCGCTTCCCGGAGCCCTGGAGAGCCCAGATGAGGCTGGACTTGCCGGACCCGTTGCGGCCCATGAGCACGGTGACCCGCCCCGCGGAGAGCGTCAGGTCGACCTCGCGGACCGCCGGGTGGGTGCCGTGGACGACCGTGACCGCGCGCGCAGCCAGCAGCGGCTCGGCGGCGGGCGGGGGCGTGGCGGCGGGGGCGGTGAGGTCGGGCAGGGAGCGAGCGTGGCGCCGGGCGTCGCGGACGGTGAGCGGCAGCGGGTCCCATCCGGCGAGCCGGCCGAGCTCGACCAGCGGCGGGGCGACCGGTGAGTGCGCGAGCACCCGGGCGGGCGTGTCGACCCGGATGCCACCGTCGCCGGTGACCAGGCAGATCCGGTCCGCGAACGGCACGACCCGCTCGAGGCGGTGCTCGGCCAGGAGGACGGTCAGGCCCAGGTCGTGTACCAGCCTGGTGATGGTCGCCAGCACGTCCTCGGCGGCGGTCGGGTCGAGGGCGGAGGTGGGCTCGTCGAGCACGAGCAGCCGCGGGTGGGTGGTCAGCACCGAGCCGATGGCGACGCGCTGCTGCTGGCCCCCGGAGAGCGTGCGCAGGTCCCGGGCGCGCAGGTCGGCGATGCCGAGCAGGTCGAGAGTCTCCTCGACGCGCCGGCGCATGGTCTCCGGGGCGGTGCCGTGCTGCTCCATCCCGTAGGCGAGCTCCTCCTCCACCGTGTCGGCCACGAAGCCCGCGAGGGGGTCCTGGCCGACGTAGCCGACCAGGTGCGCCCGCTCGCGGGGCGGCTGCTCGACGATGCTCACGCCGTCGAGGACGACGTCTCCGGTGAGCACACCGCCGGTGAACCGGGGCACCAGCCCGGTCACCACGCCGAGCAGGGTGGACTTGCCGACGCCGGTGCGGCCGGAGACGAGGACGAGCTCGCCCTCCTCGAGGGTCAAGTCGACGTGGCTCAGCACCTCGTGCTGGTCGTAGCGCAGGCTGATGTCGCGCAGCTCGATCACGTCGCCACCTGCCGCTGCGCGAGGGCGCTGGCCGGGACGGGGGTGGCCACGGCCGGCACGGTGCCGAGGACGCCGACGGCCAGGGCCAGCGGCGAGAGGTAGGGAGCCGTGTCGACGCCGGGGTACGCCACGACGCCCTGCGTGTGGGCGACGTACCAGCCCAGCACGGCCACAGCGAGGCCGACGCCGACCGTCGCCAGCTCCGGGGCCCGCCACGGGTCGGGGCGGTAGCGGGTGCGTTGGACCCGACGGCCGGCGCTGACGAGGCCGAGCACGGCGACCGCGACGCCGGCCCCGAGCATCGGCAGGGCCAGCACGCGCGGTGCCGTGGGGTCCAGCCAGGCGTACGTGCCCACGCAGATGCCGGTGAGGGCGAGCAGCAGCAGGGAGCCGGTCACCCACCGCTCCCGCCTGGTCGCACCGCCGGAGCGGCCGTAGCCGCGGGTGTCCATGCCCGCGGCCAGGGCCAGGGAGCGCTCCAGGGCGTCCTCGAGGACCGGGACCAGGAATCGGCGCAGGCGCGCGACACCGGTGGTCGCCCCGCCCCGCAGGGCTTGCGCGGCACGGACCCGGCGGGCGCTGTCGGCGAGCTGGGCGAACACGGTCACGGCCACGACGAGCGCGGTCCCGATCTCGTACAGCGCCGGCGGCACCGATGCGAGCAGGCGCTTGGGGTTGGCCAGTGAGTTCGCCGCCCCGACGCAGAGGATGATGGCGGCGAGCCGCAGGCCGTCGTAGAGCCCGGCCAGCAGCGCCTCGCTGGTCACCGGACCCAGGAGCCGGATGCCGGCGGCGACGTCGGGCAGCGGCACCTCCGGCAGGTCGAGCAGCACGTGCCCGACCTCCTGGCCCCCGAAGACGATCCGGAAGACCACCCTGAGGACGACGGTCAGCGCGGCGAGCAGGACGTAGAGGCGGAACGAGCGACCGAACGGGTGACCCGAGCGCCGGGACATGACCACCACCGCTGCCGACCCCATGATGAGGAGCAGCAGCAGCGGGTTGGTGGTCAGGGACGCCGCGGTGGCCAGCCCGATCGCCCAGGACCACCAGGCGATCGGGTGCAGGTCACGCGGCAGTCCCGTGAGGGTCCCGACCGGTCCCGCCACGGCGCGTCAGACCCCCCGTCTGCGACGCGCCACGACGCCGCCGACCGCGATCGCGACGCCGAGCAGCGCGACGACGCCCCACGTCACGGCCGCGGGGACCCGAGCGGGCTCGCCTGCGGGGGTGGGCGCATCGGCGCCCGCGGGCGCGCTCGCGCTTGAGTCGCTGGGCGACTCAGAGCCGGAATCAGCCTCGGCCGCGCCGTCGCTCGCGGTTGAGTCTCCAGGAGACTCAACCGCGCGGGAGCGCTGCTTCCTCCCGCTCTTCGTCCTTGAGTCGCTGGGCGACTCAGTCGCGACAGGCGACTCGGACGGGGCGGCGGGCGCCGACGCCGACGCCGACGGCGAGCCGGACGCGCTCGGGCTGGCGCCGGACGAGGGCGCGTCGGTGTCTCCCGTGCTGCCCGCACCGCGGCCGCCCGTCGATTCGCCCGAGTCGCCGGCGCCGTTGCCGGTCCCGCTGCCGGAGCCGTCGGTCGCGCCGGGCCCGTCACCCGACCCACCGTCGCCACCGGCGGAGCCGCCGTTGCCGTTGCCGTTGCCGTTGCCGCCCGTGGAGCCGTTGCCCTGCGTCGACGGGGACGCGCTGGGTGAGGGCGTCGGCGACGTGGACGAGGTCGGCGTCGAGGTGGGGCTCGGGGCCGAGGTCTTGGTCACCGGCGGCGCGACACCGGGAGGCACGTTGCTGCCGGCCGTGCGGTCCTGCTGCCACGAGAACGCCACGGATCCGCCGGCCGGGACGGTCAGCGACTGCACCCCGTAGGAGGAGTAGGTCCACGACGCCGAGGAGCCGTTGGCCCACCACAGACCCCAGTAGGCGTTGGCCGGCGAGGTGTTGACGCACGGGTCGCTCAGGGGGACGCCCTCGACGCGGCACACGAACCCGGCCTGCCGGGTCGCGTACGACAGGTCGACGCCGACGGAGTCGAAGATCGCGGCAGCGCTCCGGCCGCCCCCGTCGGCGGAGCAGGCGGTGATGGTGCTGCCACCGAGCTCGCGGAAGTCGACGACGACGCTGACGCCACCCGAGGACGCGCAGGTGGCCGCGCCCGCCGCCGGGGACGACCCGAAGACGAACCCCTGGCCGGCCACCAGC
The DNA here is from genome assembly GCF_017916425.1 of Nocardioides sp. SYSU D00065. GTDB lineage: Bacteria > Actinomycetota > Actinomycetes > Propionibacteriales > Nocardioidaceae > Nocardioides. The sequence continues at coordinate 595,617 of NZ_JAFMSX010000001.1, forward strand.
AGGACGAGCAGGGTGAGCACCCGGCGCATGGCGTCGGTCGTCATCGCGTCACGGTCGTCGTGCCGGAGCGCAGGGCGGGGAACTGACCGACCGCCTTGAGCCTGACCTTGCGCGCGCCGGCGGGCAGCGCGACGCGGGTCACGAACCGGCCCTTGCGGTCGGCGCGGCCGTTGGCCAGCACCGTTCCACGCACGAGCAGGCGCACCCGCTCGCGAGCCGCCAGGCCACGCACCAGGATGCGCTCGCGCGGGCCCTTCGCCGCCAGCGCGGACACCTTCAGCTTCTTCCGGCCCAGCACTCGCACCTGGTCGCCGACCTGGCCGTCGGAGCCGACCAGGACGTACGTCGCGGTCGTGGTGGCCTGCGGGAGGGCGACGGAGCGGGTCAGGGCGCCGTCGGAGCCGGCGACCACGGTGACGTCGGCGACGCCGGGACCCCGCAGCACGAAGCGCGCCCCTGCGGCCGCGCCCAGGACGTCGAGGGTCGCCTTGCTGCCGGCCTCGCGGAACCCGGACGGGCCGACGAGTCGGACGCCGGCGACGGAGGCGGCACCGGAGGTGGGGGCGGAGGCCGACCGGACGGCGACCGTGTGGGTCACCGCGCCGTCACGACCGGTCAGCGTGTACGTCGCCGGGCCGGCCGCCGCGGGCAGCGTGACGTTCGCGCGGAGCGTGCCGTCGCTGGCCACGGCCACGGAGCGGGTGCCGGCGATGCCGGGACCGGTGAGGCAGAAGCGCTCGCCGGTCTGCGCTCCCGTGGCGGTGAGTGTCACGGCCTGTCCCGGCTCCGTGCCGGTGGAGGTGACCTTCAGCGCGGCGACGGAACCGAGCAGGTGGGACAGGCCCGCGACCGCCTGGACGGACGTACGCCACCAGGTCGGGCGGATGCCGTCGGTGATGCCCTCGTCCTGCGCCCGGGCGAGCATCTCGTCGGAGTAGGCGATCGCGCCCTCCTCGCCCGCCAGGACCGATCCGCTCGGCTGGGGACCCACCTGACGCGCCGCGACCCACTCGGCGGCCTTGCCGGCCTGGGTACAGCGACCGGTGGTGGCCAGCGCGCTGGCGGCGAGGCCGGTGCTGTTGGCGTTCGGGTCGGGGGTGAACGCGCTGCCGATGAAGGAGCCGTCGGCGCGCTGGTTGGCGACGAGCCAGGCAGCGGCACGCTCGATGGCCGCATCGACCTTCGCCGGACGCGGCGAGATGGCGGCGAGCTGACTCACCGCGAACGCGGTCGCGTCGGTGTCGGTGCCGCTGTCGCCGGCGCCCTCCACACAGGACTGCGCCTCGGCGTCGGGACTGCCGGTGAAGAAGATCCGGAAGTAGCCCGAGGAGCACTGCTGCTCGAGCAGGAAGTCGGTGACGGCCTGGGCCCGCGGGGACCCGGCCGCGGACAGACCACGGGCGGCGAGCGCCTGCCCGAAGGTGTTGGAGTAGTCGCCGTACTCGGACAGGTCCTGCAGACGCCCGGCGCTGGGGCCGGAGGCGAGCACGCGGGCCTCGGTCTCCGCGACCAGGTCGAGCCCGCCGAAGTCGCGGGGGTTCGCGCCGGACGCCTGGGCGAAGACGAGCGACTTCGCCAGGGAGCCGGCGTAGCGCTCCGTGGCCGACGGCGCCGCGTACGACTGGACCCGCGAGGAGACGGCGGACCGGATCTGGCGGACGAGCGCCTGGTCGCCGCCGACCTCGTCCATGGTCAGTCCGATGTCCATGGTCATGCCGACGTCGTCGTAGCCGCTGTTGACGATGATGCCGTCGGTCAGCTGGGTGGCGAGCCATCCGGTGCCCGTCCGGGCAGGGGCGGGAGCGGGGTCGCCGGTGGCGGCACCCGCCGGCGCGGCCAGCAGCGGCTGGGCCAGGACCGTCGTGGCGACGGCCAGCGCGAGCCCGGAGGCGGGTCCGCGGAGCAGGGAGAGCTTCATGGGTCCTTCCCTCGCTGCGACAGCGAGGGAAGCGGCGTGCACCAGTTCGCCCCGCTGCATTCCTCGACAGCGATGGTGGTCAAGACGCGTCGAGGCGGGTGTTCCGGCTCGCACGGGATCCCTCCCGTGCCCACGGTTGCGGGTCAGCGCCGGATTCGGACCGGCTTTCCCCAGCTCGGGCGTGTGTGGTGCCGACCCGGTCGGGCGCGGCGTGCGAAGCGTAACCCCGGGCCGGCGCCGGACGCACTTCGGCCCGGCGTCGTGGACGCCGGGCCGAAGGGTGCTTGCTGCGGGTGGTGCGAGTGGGTCAGTTGCGGACCCGGAGCGACGTACGCGCCTCGTCGTCCGAGGTCTTGACGAGCCCGACCCGGCGCTGGTTGCCCGCCGGGAGCTGGAGCTTGCGCACGATCATCTCGCCCGACTTCTTGCCCTTGACGCGCAGGAAGTCGCCCTTGACCTGCATGCAGGCGCTCTCGCTGGCCGCCAGACCGAAGACTCGGAACTGCACCCGATCGCCGGCACGCGCCTCGCGCTTGACGGACACGATCTTCAGGTCGTCCTTGCTCGCCGGGGCGAACTGGAGACCGAGGATCGCCTGAGCGGTGGCTCGGCGCCACTCGTCACGGGCGCCGGCAGAGATGCCGGTGGTGATGGCTGCCTTGGCCCGGTCCTTGCGGTAGGCCACGGCGCCGGTGTCCTTGGTCAGCGCGGTGCGGCACTTGTACTTGTCGACCGGCTGGTTCTTGCGCACCCACAGGGCTGCCTTGAGCGCTGCGTCGCGGTTCTTGAGCAGGCCCAGGGCGTAACCGCCCAGCGCCGTGGAGTTGGTGTTGATCTGGGCTCCGGCGCCCGCGCTGCGGATCGCGCCGCTGCCACGCTGGCGCGCGGCCAGCCACGTGCCCGCCTTGGCCAGGGCGCCCTGGACAGCGGCGCTCTTGTCGCCGGACTCGACCAGGTTGATCACCGCGAGAGCGGTGGCGTCCGGGTCGGCCTCGCTGCCCGCCACGCCTTCGGTGCACGACTGGTTGGGCACGTCGGCCTTGTCGAAGTTGAGCCGGAAGTAGCCCGAGGCGCACTGCTGCTTGAGCAGGAAGTCGCGGGCCGCGCCCGCCTCCGCGGAGTTGGCCAGCGACAGGGCGCGCACGGCGTAGGACTGGCCGACGACGTTGGCGTAGTTGCCGAACTCCGACTTGTCGAAGATCCTGCCCGCGAAGGCCGCGGCCTGCGGCTCGGCGGCCGGGTCGGCCGGGACGTTGGCGGTGCGCTCCTCGAGCCGGGCGATCAGGTTGATGCCGCCGTAGCTGGTGGGGTTCTTCTTGGCGGTGCGGGCGAACGCCGCAGCCTTGGCCAGCGGACCTGCGTAGGACTCCTTGGTCCCGTCACCGACGTACTCGGCGATACGGGGCTCGAGGGAGTTGTTGATCGCCGTGACGGTGCCGCCCTGCCCGGCGACGGTCGCGAGCGCCAGGCCGGTGTCGATGGTCAGGCCGAAGTCCGGACCGGACGTCCCGAGCATCAAGCCGTTGCTGAGCTCGCCGGCGATCCACTCGGCGGCGATCGTCGAGGGAGTGCTGTCAGTGGTCGTCGCCGCCTTCGCGGCACGCAGTGCCGGCGTCGGCTCGGCGGACGCGGGCGGTGCGGCGAGCACGCCGGCGCCGAGCGCCACGGTCGACAGGGCGACCGCGGCCGTTCGGATGGGTCGAATGCGATGGTGCATGACTTCCTTCCCGCTCGCGAGGGGGCGGGCGTGGCGACCGGCGGCCGGGCCGTCCGTCCCCTGTCAGGTGCGAGCGTTGGTTGGTGATGTGACCAATGTGACTCGCACGCAGCCTAACAAGTTGTCTAGACCGCGAGCTTCTCCAAGATCAGCTCTCGCACGCGCCCGGCGTCGGCCTGGCCGCGCATCTCCTTCATCACCGCGCCGATGAGCGCGCCGGCGGCGGCGACCTTGCCGTCGCGGATCTTGGCGGCGACGTCGGGGTTGGCCGCGATGGCGTTGTCGACGGCGGCGCCGAGGGCACCGTCGTCGGAGACGACGGCGAGTCCGCGCTTCTCCACGACCTCGTCCGGCGTTCCCTCACCGGCGAGCACGCCCTCGAACACCTGACGGGCGAGCTTGTCGTTGACCGTCCTGTCCTCGACGAGCGCCTGGATCCGGGCCACGTCGGCGGGCGTGATGGGCAGGTCGACGAGGTCGACGCCGTCCTCGTTGCTGCGCCGGGCCAGCTCGCCCAGCCACCACTTGCGGGCCGCCTGCGGCGCGGCGCCCTCGGCGATGGTCTCCTCGACCAGGCCGAGCGCCCCGGCGCCGACGGTGTCGCGCATCTCGAGGTCGCTGAAGCCCCACTCGGCCTGCAGCCGCGCGCGGCGCACGGTCGGGTTCTCCGGAAGCGTCCCGCGCAGCTCCTCGACCCACTCGCGGCTCGGCGCGACCGGCACCAGGTCGGGCTCGGGGAAGTAGCGGTAGTCCTCGGCGTCGGACTTCTCCCGGCCGCTGGTGGTGATGCCGGTGTCCTCGTGCCAGTGCCGCGTCTCCTGCAGGATCGAGCCGCCGCCGCTGAGGATCGCGGCGTGGCGCTGCATCTCGAAGCGCACCGCCCGCTCGACCGAGCGGAAGGAGTTGACGTTCTTGGTCTCGGTGCGCGTGCCGAGGACGCCGCTGCCCTTCGGCGCCAGCGACAGGTTCACGTCGGCGCGCAGGTTGCCCTGGTCCATCCGGGCCTCGGAGACGCCGAGCGCCACGATCAGCTCGCGCAGCTGGGCGACGTACGCCCTGGCGACCTCGGGCGCCCGCTCCCCCGCACCCAGGATCGGACGGGTGACGATCTCGATCAGCGGGATGCCGGCACGGTTGTAGTCGACCAGCGAGTGGTCGGCGCCGTGGATGCGCCCGGTGGCGCCGCCCACGTGCAGCGACTTGCCGGTGTCCTCCTCCATGTGGGCGCGCTCGATCTCCACGCGGAACGTCTCGCCGTCCACGTCGACGTCCATCCACCCGTCGAAGCAGATCGGCTCGTCGTACTGCGAGGTCTGGAAGTTCTTCGGCATGTCCGGGTAGAAGTAGTTCTTGCGCGCAAACCGGCACCACTCGGCGATCTGGCAGTTGAGCGCCAGCCCGATGCGGATCGCCGACTCCACCGCCTTGCCGTTGACCACGGGCATCGCGCCGGGAAGGCCCAGGCATGTCGGGCAGACGCCGGCGTTGGGCTCGCCGCCGAACACGGCGGGGCAGCCGCAGAACATCTTCGAGGCGGTGTTGAGCTCGACGTGCACCTCGAGGCCGAGGGCGGGGTCGTACGCCGCCAGCACGTCGTCGAAGGGCATCAGGGTCTCGGTCATCGGGTCAGCTCCAGTTCGGGCGCGCGGTCGAGCAGCGGGCCGCCCCACTGCTTCTCGTGCAGGGCCTCCAGCGCGGCACCGACGCGGTAGACGCGGTCGTCGGCGAGGGCGGGCGCGAGGACCTGGAACCCGCTGGGCAGCCCGTCCTCCTCGGCCAGCCCGTTGGGCACCGAGATGCCCGGGACGCCCGCGAGGTTCGCCGGGATGGTGGCCAGGTCGTTGAGGTACATCGCCATCGGGTCGTCGAGCTTCTCCCCCAGCCGGAAGGCGGTGGTCGGCGCCGTCGGCGACACGAGGACGTCGACGCTGGCGAAGGCGGCGTCGAAGTCGCGGCTGATGAGCGTGCGGATCTTCTGGGCCTGGCCGTAGTAGGCGTCGTAGTACCCGCTGGACAGCGCGTAGGTGCCGAGGATGATGCGGCGCTTCACCTCGTCGCCGAAGCCCGCGTCGCGCGTGGCCCGCATGACCTCCTCGGCGCTGGCGTCGGGCCGGGGCACCACCCGCAGGCCGTAGCGCATCGCGTCGAACTTCGCGAGATTGCTGGAGGCCTCGGCGGGCAGGATGAGGTAGTAGGTCGCGAGCGCGTGCACGAAGGACGGGCAGGAGACCTCGACGACCTCCGCGCCCGCCTGCACGAGCAGCTCGACGGACTCCTGGAAGCGCTGCATCACGCCGGGCTGCCAGCCCTCGCCGGCCAGCTCGGTGATGATGCCGACCCGCACACCGGCCATGTCGCCGGCAGCACCGGCTGCGGCGGCCTCGGTGAACGAGGGCCAGTCCTGCCGGATCGACGTCGAGTCGCGCGGGTCGTGGCCGCCGATGACGTCGTGCAGCATCGCGGCGTCGCGCACGGTCCGGGTGACCGGACCGGCCTGGTCGAGGCTGTTGGCCAGCGCCACCAGCCCGTAGCGGGACACGCCGCCGTAGGTCGGCTTGACGCCGACGGTGCCGGTCACGGCGCCGGGCTGGCGGATCGAGCCGCCGGTGTCGGTGCCGAGCGCGAGCGGCGCCTCGAACGCCGCCACGGCCGCGGCCGAGCCGCCGCCGGAGCCGCCGGGGATCCGGTCGAGGTCCCAGGGGTTGCGGGTCGGCCCGTAGGCGGAGTGCTCGGTGGAGGAGCCCATGGCGAACTCGTCCATGTTGGTCTTGCCGAGGATCGGCAGGCCGGCCTCGCGCAGGCGCGTCACGACTGTCGCGTCGTAGGGCGGCACCCAGCCCTCGAGGATCTTCGACCCGCACGTGGTCGGCAGGCCGCGCGTGGTCAGCACGTCCTTGACCGCGATCGGTACGCCGTCGAGCGGGCCGCGTGCCTCGCCGCGGCTCCGGCGGGCGTCGGACTCCGCCGCCTGGGCGAGCGCGCCCTCCCGGTCGACGTGGAGGAAGGCGTGGACCGGACCGTCGACCTCGTCGATGCGGTCGAGGTGGGCCTCGGTCAGCTGGGTCGAGGTGACCTCACCGGAGGCGAGGTCGGCGGCCATGGCGGCTGCGGTGCTGCGCACGAGGTCGGACGCGGCGCTCATCAGGCCTCCTCGTCCAGGATCCGCGGGACGGAGAAGCGCTGGTCCTCGACGGCCGGGGCACCCGACAGGGCCTCCTCGGCGGTGAGGCCCGGGACCACGACGTCCTCGCGGAACACGTTGGTCAGCGGGATCGCGTGCGAGGTGGGCGGCACGTCGTCCCCGGCGACGCCGGTGATCGAGGCCACCGACTCCAAGATCACGCTCAGCTGGGGTGCCAGGTGGTCGAGCTCGGCGTCGGAGAGGTCGATGCGGGCGAGCGTGGCCAGGTGGGCCACCTCCTCGCGAGTGATCTCGGGCATGGCGCAATCCTAGGAGAGCGGTCGCCGGAGACCGGCGACGGCTCCGTCCGGCAGCCCGCTGCTCAGCAGCTCGAGCGCTTCTCCGCCGCCTTGCAGGTGTCGTTGCCGCCGCGGCCGCGGGCGATGTCGAAGCCCTTCCCGCCGTCGAGGCGGTCGGGCTGGCTGGACCCGGTCATCACGTCCGCGCCGCCGCGGCCGTAGATCATCGCGCGGTGGTCGGGGCTGGCGGTGATCACCTCGGAGTCGTTGCTCCCCTTGAAGATCGACAGCGTGCGCGCGGGCAGCAGGACGTCGCTGAAGCCGGTGATCTTGCCCTCGAGCGTGTAGGGCTGGAGGTCGCGGATCGTCGTCTTCCTCAGCTGGTCGATGCGCACGGTCGGCTTCAGCGCCGGGTTGGAGCTGGGCAGCAGGCGCAGCTTGTCCTGGCCGCCGTGACCCTTGGCCACGAAGCCGGACTCGACCGGGATCGGGAACGTGATGGTGTCGATGCCGCCGCCACCGCGGAAGGACTGGTGGGACTCGGAGGTGGAGGTCAGCACGTCCTCGCCGGTGCCGCCGACGAAGGAGTCGATCCCGACGACCCCGCTCAGCCTGTCGTCACCGGCCTCGCCGTAGAGCCGGTCGTTGCCGACCGTGCCCGAGGAGTCGGCGCCGAGCAGGTCGTCTCCGCCACGCCCGAAGATCGTGTCGTCGCCGCCGCGCCCGAAGATCGCGTCGTCGGCGTTGGTGCCCTTGACGGTGTCGCCGAGCGGCGAGCCGAAGAGCCGGATGCCGCCGTTGTAGCCGGTCACCGTGTCGTTGCCCTCCGCCGCGATCGGGACCGTGGCGGCGGCACGGAAGTCCACGACCACCGCGGCCGGGGCGTTGGCGTAGGTCACGCCGTCCAGGAGGACCCGGGTCCCCTCGCCCGCGGGGCGCGGGTCGTGGCCGAGGTCGATGGTGTCGTCGCCGGCGCCACCCGAGATCGTGTCACCGGTCTTGACCGTGCGGCCGAACCTGTCGACGCGCAGCGAGTCCGCCTCCCCCCACAGGCGGTCGTTGCCATCCCCGCCGAGGATGGTGTCGGCCCCCTCCCCGCCGCAGATCACGTCGTTGCCGCCGAGGCCGCGGATGGTGTCGTTGCCGCCGCGGGCCACGACCACGTCGCGCCGGGGTGTCCCGGTCAGGGTGTTGGGCCGGTCGTTGCCGACCACGGTCGCCCGCAGGCCGGCGCAGGTGGGAGCGGTGGCCTGGGCCGCCGGGACCAGGGCGGGCGCCCCCAAGCCGACGGCGGCGACGAGAGCGGGCACGAGCGAGGGGACGAGACGCATGGTGGACTCCAGAAGTTGGTCGTGCAGGTGCTTCTCGCCTCATCCTGCGCCTCCCAAACCTCGGGCGCTACCCGCCGTCGACCGCCAGCGCCTCGGGACCCTGCTCGAGCAGCACGGTGAACTGCTCCTCGTCGAGGATGCGTACGCCGAGCTGCTCGGCCTTGTCGGCCTTGGACCCGGCGTTGTCGCCGACGACGACGAAGTCGGTCTTCTTCGACACCGAGCTCGCCGCCTTGCCCCCGCGGCTGATGATCGCCTCCTTGACCGAGTCGCGCGTGTAGTGCTCGAGGGAGCCGGTGGCCACGATCGTCAGGCCCTCGAGGGTGCGGGCGACGGTCTCGTCGCGCTCGTCCGCCATGGCGAGGTGCCGTGACCACTTCGCCACGATCTCCTGGTGCCAGGGGACCTCGCGCCACTCGACGACGGCGGCGGCGATGGTCGGGCCCACCCCCTCGGTCGCGGCGAGCTCCGCCTCCGATGCCGCCTGGATCGCCTCCCACGAGCCGAACTCCTGCGCCAGGGCACGAGCAGCGGTGGGACCGACGTGGCGGATCGACAAGGCCACCAGCACCCGCCACAGCGCCGCGCCCGTGGCCTTGTCGAGGTTGCCGAGCAGCTTCTGGGCGTTCGCCGTGAGCGCCCGTGAGCCGTCGGCGGACACGTGCGGTCCCTCCTCGCCCTTCTTGGCGGCGCGGGTGAACAGCGGCGTCGCCAGCAGCTTGTCGGCGTCGAGGTCGAAGACGTCGCCCTCGTTGGTGATGGCGCCCGACGCGAGCAGCGCCGACGCCGCCTCGTAGCCGAGGCCCTCGATGTCGAACGCACCGCGGCCGGCCACGTGGAAGACGCGCTCGCGCACCTGTGCCGGACACGCCTCGTGGTTGAGGCAGCGCAGGTCGCGGTCGCCCTCCTTCTGCTGCGCCAGGGTGGTGCCGCAGGCCGGGCACTCGGTGGGCATCACCCACTCGGGCAGGTCGTCGGGTCGCAGGGCGAGCACGGGCCCGACGATCTCGGGGATGACGTCACCGGCCTTGCGCAGGACGACGGTGTCGCCCGGTCGTACGTCCTTGCGGCGCACCTCGTGGGCGTTGTGCAAGGTGGCCTTCTCGACCGTGGACCCGGCGACGCGGGTCGGCTCCATCACCCCGAACGGCGAGACCCGGCCGGTGCGCCCGACCTGCACGTCGATGGCGAGGAGCTTGGCGTTGACCTCCTCGGGCGGGTACTTGAAGGCGATCGCCCATCGCGGGGCGCGCGAGGTCGACCCCATGCGCCGCTGGAGCGTCACGTCGTCGACCTTCACCACGACGCCGTCGATCTCGTAGGGCACCAGGGTGTGGCGCTGCTCGCCCGCCCGCTCGATGTAGGCCTGCACGTCCGCGAGCGACGACACGACCTGGACCTGCTCCGAGGTCGGCAGTCCCCACGCGGCCAGCGCGTCGTAGGCCTCGGACTGCGCACGCGGCTCGAACCCGCGGCGCTCGCCGAACCCGTGGCAGACCATGCCCAGCGCACGCGTCGCGGTGACGCGGGGGTCCTTCTGCCGCAGCGAGCCGGCCGCCGCGTTGCGCGGGTTGGCGAACGCGGGGCGGCCCGCCTCGGTCATCGACACGTTGAGCCGCTCGAAGGCCTCGACCGGGAGGAACACCTCTCCGCGCACCTCGAGGAGGTCGGGGACCGGGAACTCGTCGGTGCCGGTGAGCCGGTCCGGCACGGAGTCGATCGTGCGGACGTTGGGAGTCACGTCCTCCCCGGTGCGCCCGTCGCCCCGGGTCAGCGCCCGGACCAGGCGCCCGCCCTCGTAGAGCAGGTTGATGGCGAGGCCGTCGACCTTGAGCTCGCACAGCAGCGCTGGCGAGGACAGCCCCTCGCGCTCGAGGCGGGAGTACCACGACTGGAGCTCCTCGTAGGAGAACGCGTTGTCGAGGCTCTCCATCCGCTGGAGGTGGTCGACCGCGGTGAACTCCGTCGACACGGCGCCGCCGACCTTCTGCGTCGGCGAGTCGGGCGTGCGCAGCTCGGGATAGTCCTCCTCGAGCGCCTCGAGCTCGCGCAACCGACGGTCGAAGTCGGCGTCGTCGAGGGTCGGGTCGTCGAGGACGTAGTAGCGCCAGCGGGCGTCGTCGATCTCCTCGCTGAGCGCACGGTGCCGCTCGCGGGCCTCGGGCGGGGCAGGCGGAGCGGCAGCGGCCACGGGCTCGTCGGTGGTGCTCATGGGCACAGTCTGCCGTCCGCGACCGACACGGCGGCGCCCCCGTGGGCGGCCGGGCCCCGCTGCGACTGGTCTGGACCGGATGAAACTCCTTTGTTCCATCGGAATATCCCGAGCTACGGTCGGGTTGCAGCGAAACGAAACGGTACCGTTCCATCTATCCGAAGGACGTCGTGACCCCGACCGAGACCGGCACCCGCCCCCGCGTGGCGGGCGAACGCGAGCAGGAGATCCTCGAGGCGACCCTCGAGGTGCTGGCCGACGTCGGCTACGACCTGCTCACCATGGACGCCGTCGCCGCCCGTGCGAAGGCCTCGAAGGCCACGCTGTACCGCCGGTGGCGCGGCAAGCCGGAACTCGTGGTCGCCGCGATCATGGCGCAGAAGGGCGAGCCCGTCGTGCCCGACACCGGCACTCTCCGCGGCGACCTGCTCGCGGCGTACTGCGGCAGCGGCGGCATCGACGACCCGCTGGCGCAGTCCGTCCTGGCCGCGGTCGTGACCGCCATGGGCCGCGACCCCGAGTTCGCCGAGGTGTACCGGCGCGAGTTCATCGGTCCCAAGATCGAGGCCTCCCGCGGCATCTACGAGCGCGCCCGCGAGCGTGGCGAGGTGCACCCCGACGTCGACTTGTCGGTCCTGGCGCCGGCGCTCGCCGGCATCGTCCTGCACCGCGTCTTTCTGCTGGGCGACACGGCCACCCCCGAGCTGGTCGGGCGGGTGCTCGACGAGGTCGTCCTCCCGGCGGCCCTGCACGGCCCCCACTCCCCTGCCTGACCGCCGTCCGGTCCCCCTGTCCGCCCCCTCTGCTCCACTCGACCCTGAACCCTGCCGAAGGAAGCCCATGACCGACCACGTTCTCGTCGCCGACGAGGTGACGCCCGAGCAGCACAAGCGGCTGCGCTGGGCGCTCGTCCTGATCTCGCTCGCGCAGCTGATGGTGGTGCTCGACAGCACCATCGCCAACATCGCCCTGCCCTACATCGGCACCGACCTCGACATCGATCAGGCCAACCTGTCGTGGATCGTGACCGGCTACGCCCTCACCTTCGGCGGCTTCCTGCTGCTCGGCGGCCGGCTCGCCGACCTCTACGGCCGGCGCCTCGTCTTCATCCTCGGCGTGCTGGTCTTCGCCGTCGCCTCGCTGATCGGCGGCTTCGCGCAGAACGAGCTCATGCTGCTGTCCGCCCGCGGGCTCCAGGGACTGGGGGCCGCGATGGCCTCCCCCGCCGCGCTGGCACTGATCACCACGACGTTCCCGGCCGGCAAGGAGCGCAACCGCGCGTTCGCCATCTACGCGGCCATGGCGGGAGTCGGCGCGGCCGTGGGCCTGATCCTCGGCGGGTGGCTCACCGGGCTCGACCCCATCCTCGGGCTCGAGGGCTGGCGCTACACCTTCTTGATCGTCGTCCCGATCGGCCTGGGCGCGGCCTTCTTCGCGCCGCGCTTCTTCGACGAGTCCGAGCGGCACTCCGGGTGGCTCGACGTCCCCGGTGCGATCACCGGCACCGGTGCCCTCCTCGCCATCGTCTACGGCCTGTCCCGTGCCGGCGACGAGCGCTACGGCTGGGACGACACCGTCACCCTGGCCAGCCTGGTCGTGGGGGTGGCGCTGCTCGGGCTCTTCCTGCTGGTCGAGTCGCGCGTGGAGCACCCGCTCATGCCGTTCCGCATCTTCAAGAGCAAGAACCGTGCCGCCGCCTTCGCCGTGATGATGATCGTGCCGGCCGCCATGTTCGCGATGTTCTTCTTCCTCTCGCTCCTCATCCAGCTCGTGGTGGGCTACTCCCCGCTGCACACCGGCGTGGCCTTCCTGCCCTTCTCGATCGCCATGATCGTCTCGGCGACGGCCGCCTCCAGGCTCATCGCCGTGGTCGACCCGCGCTACCTGTCGGGCGTCGGCACGCTGCTCTCGGCCGTGGCGCTCTACGGCTTCAGCCGGCTCTCCGTGCCCGAGGACCCCGCCTCGATCCTCGCGTCGCTGCCGACCGCCGTGGGCGGCCAGGGCGTGCCGCTCGGCGAGGGGATCAACTACTGGACCGACGTCCTGCCGTTCATCGTGCTGATGGCCTTCGGCATGGGGCTCAACTTCGTGCCGCTGACCCTGGTGGCGGTCCACCACCTCCGCATCCAGGACACCGGGATCGGATCCGGCGTGCTCAACACCATGCAGCAGGTCGGCGGCGCGCTCGGGCTGGCGACGCTCTCCACCGTGTCGCTGCACTTCGCCCAGACCCGCGCCGACGAGATCGCCCCGTCGATCGCGGCCGCCGCACCCGACCTCGACGCCGCCGGCCTGGCCGAGCTCGCCGGGCTCGGAGCCTTCACCGAGGGCGCCACGATGGCGTTCTTCGTGGGCTCGCTGATGATGATCGCGGCCTCCGCCATCGTGTGGCTCTTCCTCGACGTCAAGCACGAGGAGCTGGCCACCGAGTCCGCTCCCGAGGGCGTGGGCGTCCACTGAGCGCCCACCACCCGCTCCTCACGACGACGAGCACGCCCCCTCGACCGGGCGCGCTCGTCGTCGTGCTCCACGGCGGCACCCCCAGCTCCAGCCAGGCCGTCGGCGGGACCAGCGCCCCCTGGCAGCGCGGTCGGTGGCTGGCGCGGGCCGTCGCCGGGCGGATGCGGGCAGCGGGCGTCGGCGTCTGGCTCGTGCGCTACCGCCAGCGCGGGTGGAACGGCGGTGCCGGCGCGACGGCCGACGCCCGATGGGCGCTCGACCGGGTCCGCCTCACCCATGGGGACGTCCCCGTCGTGCTGCTCGGCCACTCGATGGGCGCCCGCGTCGCGGTGCACACGGCCGACGACCGGTCGGTCCGCGGCGTCGTCGGGCTGGCGCCGTGGTGGTCGGCCGACGATCCGGTCGACACCCTGAACGGCAAGGTCCTGCGTGCCGCCCACGGACGCGCTGACCGCATCACCTCGTACGCCGAGACCGCGCGCTACGTCGAGCGGGCCACCGCCGTCGCGCACAGTGCCCACCTGCGCGACATGGGACCGCTCGGCCACTACCTGCTGACCGGCTCCGCCCGCTGGCACGACGTGGCCGTCGCCTCGGCCTTCGAGGTCCTCGGCGCGGACGGCGCCGGCCGGGCCGGCTGAGGGTCAGCCGGCGTACCTCGCCGCGACGCCGTCGGCCGGTCGGTGCACCACGCCCGTGCGCCGCACGACGGGCACGGTCGCTCGCGCCCGGGAGACCAGGACCGCCACGATGGCCACGCCGACGCAGACGGCGACCACCGCGAAGGCGTCGGGCACCGGCCCGTCGACCGGCGAGCTCTCCTGCCGGCTGTAGACGTGGTGGTCCTGCCACCAGGCGACCGCACCGGCGAGCCACAGCAGCAGCACGGCCGACCACGCGCTCGCCACCCACCAGTCGCGACGCAGGGCGTCCGCGGTGCCGGGCCGTGGGGCGCGCACCCAACGACCTACCTCGAGCATCCCCACCGCTACGGCCGTGGCGAGCAGCGGCATGATCTGCATCAGGTACCGGTCGTGGAACCCGCCTCCTGCGGCGAGGAAGCCCGTGAGGCTGTGCAGCGTCAGCAGTGCGTGCACCGACAGCAGCGTCCACGCGGGGTCGAACCGGACGCCGTGGCGGCGGACGGAGCGCACGATCGCGATCGGCACCAGCACCAACGCCGCGACCACGGCGACCGACGCCGCCAACGCGGGCTCGAGCAGTCCCGGGATGTCGCCGATGCGGCCGAGGCTGGTGACCGGCGAGCGGCGGAACTTCTCGAGCAGGGCGTCCTGGCCCGTGAGGTCGCCGTAGAGCCGGAGGTTGCGCACGAAGAACCAGCCGAACGCGAGAGCCGGCACGCCGCCCACCAGGGCGGCGACCGCGACCGCCCGACGGCGTGCGAGCGGGTGCGACCCGGCCCGACGACCCAGCACGAGCAGCAGGGTGAGGGCGCACAGGCCCACGACCAGCAGGCCCTGTGCGCGGGTGCCCGCCGCGACCGTGCCGGCCGCGACCGCGACGGCGACGCGCTGGGGCGTCACCTGCTCGCGGAGCATCCGGACGGTCATCAGGAGCAGCAGGACGGCCGAGGCCGCGGCCCAGCCGTCGTTCTGGAGGAACGCGGAGCGGAGCACCAACGTGGGGGCGGCGGCCACGAGGACCGCCACGGCGGCCACCGCCGGCCGTCGCGGCACGAGCTGCCGCGCGAGCGCGCCGACCAGGAACAGCCACACCGCGAACCCGAGCGTGTTGGCCAGCCGCATCGTGATGATCATCCCGCTCTGGTGGTCGGACAGCGCCCACCAGACCGGGACCATCGCGAGGTGGAACAGCGGCGGGTGGTTCGCGGTCCAGATGTCGCCGTGCTCCTCGTCGCGGCCGCTGAACTCCTCGGCGGTGCGGGGGAAGCGGGCCGGGTCGTCGACGATGTCGGTCTCGATCGTGGGCAGCTGACCCTTGGCGAGGGAGGCGACGTACCCGGTGTGGGCGGGCTCGTCGTTGCCCCAGCTCGGCACCGTGAACACGAGCGCGACCTGGGTGCCGAGCAGCGCGAGGAGGACCGCTGCCAGCAGCGGCACGGCGTCCGGGCGGGCTGCGATCCTCTGGGCGGTGCGGCGGAGTGTGGTGGGCACGGGATCCTCTCGTGGACGACCGGGTCAGCAACCGTCGAGACGGTGGATCTCGACGACCGGTCCGGGGCGGTGGTGCGCGGGCGGGTAGTAGTTGAAGCTGAAGTCGTAGGAGAACCCCGGAGGCGCCGCGTCCGGGGCGTACGGCGAGGCGGCCAGGACGAGCTCGCTCTCCTCGGCCAGCCGCTCGTAGTAGGCGGCCGCTCCGGGCAGCCCGGCGGCGAGGCCGCGGTCGCGCTGGTGGCCGTTGACCATCACCCAGCACCACCCCTGCGACCGGTAGCCGTCGATGAGCTCGGGGTGCAGGTCGACCTCGTAGCGCTGGAAGGGCCGGTGCACCGGGTAGAGCTCCCAGCCGGCCTGCTGCAGCTCGCGCCGGTACGAGTCGGGCACGGCCGGCTCGACCACGATGCGCCCGCCCTGGCCGGGGGCGACCAGCCACGACAGCGCCTCGGCCCGGGTGTCGGTGCGCAGCAGCAGCAGGTCGCTGCGGACCACGTCGGCGACGGGCTGGGCCAGCGCCACCACGGCGACCAGCGCCGCGGCCGCGAAGGGTCCGGCACCGGGCAGGCGCTCGCGCAGCGCCTGGGCCGCACGGGCCGCGCCCTGGCCGGCGAGCACCGCCAGGGCCGGGTAGGCCGGCAGCAGCCATCGCGCGAACCACCGCTCGTGGGAGGCCATCGCGAGGTAGAGCAGCACGGGAAAGGCGACGAGGAGCAGCGCCCGGCCGCGGTCGCGCCGCCAGACCAGCACGAGTCCGGCGACCGCGAGCAGGAGCGGCACGACCCCGAAGCCCCACAGCAACGTCCCCGGGTAGCCCACCCAGCCGGAGCCCGTCTGCCCCAGCTTCGCCGTCGCCGCCTGGGCCGACTGACCCGAGAACTGGCTCCAGAACGTGCCCGGCTCGAGCAGCATGAACGGGTTGAGCACCACGAGCCCGGCCACGGAGGCCCCGGCGGCGACGGCCAGGTCGCGCAGCGCGGTCGCCGGACGCTGCCGCCGCTCGAGGACCCGGAGCCCGAGCGCCAGGGCGATCACGACGGTCATCGGCGCGGCGTGGTACTTGACGCCGGCAGCCAAGCCGACGGCGGCTCCCGCCAGCGCGGCGGTGCCGGTGCCGCCGCGCTCGTGCAGCCGCAGGCAGGCCAGCAGGCCCGCGGCGAGCGGCAACAGCGTCGGCACGTCGTTGAGGGCGTGGTGGGAGTAGAAGACCGGGAGGAACGCCAGCCCGAGGAACGCGGCCGCCCACACCCCGGCGGCGCGGTCGAACGCCTGCCGCCCGGCCAGGGCCACCACGACGACCGTGGCGGTGCCGAGCAGCACGACCGTCGCCCGGGCCACGGTGAAGACCAGGGTGGGGTCCTCCACGAGCAGCCGGGTCGCATCACCGCCCGGCAGCACGGCGCGGAACACCAGCGCGAGCAGGTACGTGAGGCCGCTGGGGTTCTCGAAGTAGCCGGTGTACCAGTCGCCGTCCGCAGCGCGGGCGGCGTGCGGGACGAAGTGCAGGTCCTCGTCGGCGTTGTACGCGTGCGGCAGGCCGTGCCGGAGCGCGACCACCCGGACCGCGAGCGACACGACGACGACCACGGCGAGCCAGGCTCCGGGCCCACCGCGCAGCCGGCGTCGCTCACGCGCCTCGGCCGGAGGCGTGCTCGGCGACTCGGCGCTCGCCGCGACGTCCACGACCCGCACCTCAGCGGCCTCCGGCACGAGCGGGCTCCCGGGGGTCGGCCGACCGGGTGTCCGTACGTCCCACCAGTGCGGCGGCGCCGGCGAGTGAGAAGTCGGCGGCGGCGTGCGCCACCCGGGACAGCAGGGCGACGGCTGCCGCTGCCGGCACTCCGACGGCCGGTGCCAGCAGTGCCACCAGGACGCCCTCGCGGGCGCCGACCCCGGCCGGGGCGAACACCACGAGCACGCCGACGGCGTGGGCGAGCGCGAAGGCGGCGACCGCGCCGACCAGGCTCGGCGTCGCCGCCGACGCTCCGGGCACGAGCAGCAGGGTCGAGGCGCCGTAGAGGGTCCACACCGCCACCATCAGCGCCACGGCCGGCACCAGCTCGCGTGCGCCGAGCACGACCGCGTGCCCGGCGAGCCGCTCGGCGAGCCGGCGCAGCAGCGGCGGCGCGAGGGCCACGGCGCCGACGACGACCGCGCAGGCGGGCCAGGCGGTGGCGAGGTCCTCCCCCACCCGGTCGCCGGCCGGGCCGTCGAGGAGCAGCGACCCGCCGACCAGCAGGCCCCCCAGCAGCAGCCCCGTGGCGGTGTGCACGAGGAGGAACACGGCGGAGGCGGTGACGCTGGAGCGGGCCGGTACGCCGTGGCGCCGCCCGAGCTGAGCCTGCACGGCGAGGCTCCAGACCGAGCCCGGGACGTACTTGCCCAGCTGGCCGACGAAGAACACCGCGGCCGCGTCCCGTGCCGCGACCTCGGACCCGACGCCCCGCAGCAGCCGGCGCCAGAGGACTCCCGTCAGCGCCAGCCCGGCGCCCGCGCAGACGACGGCACCCGCCGATCGCGCGGGTCCGGTGGCAGCCACCGCGTCCCCGATCTCGGCCCAGCGACCGCGGAAGCCCCACCACGCACAGGCGAGGGTCAGCAGGACGAAGACCCAGCGGGCACCTCGGAGCGCCTGTCGCCGGGTCACGGGACGCCGGGTTGCAGGCGCGAGGGGGTCAGCGAGGCGTGGAGGAGGGCGGTGCGGGTCGGGTACGGCAGAGCCGGCGTGAGCCCGCGGGTCATCGTGACCGCGAGCCGGTCGCCCGCGGCGCCGACGGCCTGGTCGATGGCGTCGACGTAGCGGCGCCGGTCGACGTTGTCGAAGACGATCACGCCGTCGGGTGCGAGCCGCTGGAGCGCTCGGGCCAGGCACGCCTCGCGCGCCCGGCCGTCGATGACGATCACGTCGAACTCTCCCGGCACGTCGTCGATCGCGGCGACGTAGTCGGCGAAGTCGAGGCCCGCGTGGCCCGGCTTCGCCGAGCCGACGACGGGCCGGCCGGACGTGGTCGGCTCGACGACGCGCAGGTCGACGTTGCCCGGCAGCCGCGGCGCCAGCACATCGGCCCAGCCGGCGTGGTGCTCCACGGAGTGCACGGAGCCGGCCCGTGCGGCCAGCCAGAGGGTCGAGGCGCCCGAGCCCCACTCGAAGACGCGGGCACCGGGGTGGTCGCGCAACCAGGACGCCACCAGGTCCGCGGAGTCGAAGGTCCACCACGGCACGTCGAGGCGCCGCAGTCCGTCGACGTCGTGGATGGCGAACAGGGAGACCAGCCAGGTGGCCGCGCGCGAGCCGGGCGCCTGGCGGTGCAGGAGCGCCATCACGCCGGTCGCCCGCAGCACGGCGCCGACGGCTCGGACGCAGCTGATGTAGAGCTGCTTCACCGCAGGACCACCTCCTCGATCGACGCGGTCGCCGGGACCCGCAGGATGTCGAACCGGGCCCGCTTGGTGTGCTCGAGGTTGGCCTCGATGAGCGCCCGGTTGGTGCGGATGAGGTCCGAGACGACGCCGAGCAGCACGCAGAGCGAGGACATCACCACCAGGGCCGCCCCGACGAGCAGCGACTGGACGTGGCCGCCGCCGTTCCCGGTCGCGGCGAGGACGGCGTACCGCACGAACGGCACCAGGCCGAGCAGGCCGAACAGCGCGGCCATCACCCCGAAGATCACGTAGGGCCGGTACATGACGAAGGCGCGCACGATCGCCGCGGCGGAGCGGAAGACGTGCTGGCGGGTGGAGGAGAACAGGCGCGACTCGCGCGTCTTGGGGTTCGTCAGCACCGGGATGCTGGTGATGGCGAGGTTCTTGTTGCCCGCCTGGATGATCGTCTCCATGCAGTAGGAGAAGCGGGTCACCGTGTTGAGGCGCATCAGCGACTCGCGCGAGTAGGCGCGGAACCCGCTGGCCGCGTCGGGCAGCTCGGTGCGCGCGGCCACGTTGACCACCTGCGACCCGAAGCGCTGCAGCGCCTTCTTGGCCGGCGAGAAGTGCGAGATCAGACCCACCTGGCGGTCGGCGATGACGATGTCAGCCTCGCCGCGCAGGATCGGCTGGACCAGGTCCGCGATCCGCTCCTGCGGGTACTGGTTGTCGCCGTCGGTATTGACCACGATGTCCGCGCCGATGGCCAGGGCGTGGTTGACGCCGTCGGTGAACGAGCGGGCCAGGCCCTGGTTGCGGTGGTGCCGCACCACCTCCGTCACCCCGAAGGACCGCGCCACCTCGACGGTGCGGTCGGTGCTCCCGTCGTCGATGATGACCACGACGATCTCGTCGATCCCCGGGATCGTCCTCGGGATCGACGACAGCACGAGCGGGAGGGTCTCCTCCTCGTTGAGGCACGGCACCTGCACCACGAGCTTCATTTCACGGACGCTAGGGCGGTGCCGGGACCCGGGACGGTCGCTGAGGTGACCGGCCGGCGAACGGTGGGCGAGCGCTCGACCACGCCCCTCGCCCGCGACGGCGTACCGGCGGACAATGGCGTCCATGCCCCGCCGGCCCGCCCACCACCTGGTTCCGGCCCTGCTCTTCGTCGCCGTCGCGGGCCTCTACGTCCTCACCGTCAACCCGGCCCCGAGTCCCGACGCCTGGAGCGCCGACTTCGCGGCCCGGCACATCGCGCTGACCGGCGACCCGGTGCCCGACATCTCCGACTTCCCCCTGCTCGACGACAACATCATCCGGGAGACGTGGATCGTGGAGACGGCGGACGGGCGCGAGGCGGTCGGCCGGTCCCCGGGCGTGATCGCTGCGGTCGTCCCGGCGTACGCGCTCGCGCGGCCGACCACGGTCAGCCCGCTCCCCGGCGCAGTCACCGCCGCGCTCCTCAGCGCGACGGCGGTGCTGCTGTTCTTCCTGTTGCTGCGCCGGCGCATCGGCACCCGGCGTGCGCTGGTGGCGGCCGGGCTGCTCGGGGTGGCCACCCCGGTCTGGTCGGTCTCGGCCGACGCCATCTGGCCGCACACGCTCACCACCCTCGGCATCGTCGGCACCGCCTGGGCCGCCGACCGCCGCCGGTGGTGGCTGGTCGGGGTCTTCGGCGGCGTCATGCTGTGGGGGCGGCTGCACGCGGCACTCGTGTGCGCCGTGGTGGGACTCGGGGTCGCCTGGTCGCGGCGCCGCCCCGCGGTCGCGGCACGGGTGGGCGCGGCCTCGCTGCTCGCGCTGGTGCTCGCGAGTGCCTGGACCCGCTGGATGTACGGCTCCTGGGACCCCACGTCGGGCTACCGCGTCGGCGACTTCACCAGCGGCGCGGCCGGGCACCTGCTCGACCCGCTCAACTACCTCGGCTTCCTCGTGTCGGCGGACCGTGGCCTGCTGTGGTGGTGCCCCCTGCTCCTCGTGCTCGGACCCACCGCCTGGCGGCGGCGGCGCGAGCTGCCGGACTGGAGCCGCTGGCTGGCCCTCGGCGGCGCGTCGTACGTCCTGAGCCAGGCGGTGCTGAACCGGTTCAGCGGCGGCGACCACTTCTACGGCTATCGCACCAGCCTGGAGCTGGTCGTCGCCCTAGCGCCCGCGCTCGCTCTCGCCTCGCCGCACCTCTCGGAGCGGGCGCGGCGGTGGTTCGTGCCCGCCGCCGTGCTGCAGGTCGTGCTCATCGCGCCGGGTGCGATCTCCGACGACATGTACGTCCCGGTGCGCGACGTGTGGTGGCGCAACGCCTTCCTCGACGCCCTGGTCCTGCGCCCGGCGGACCTGCTGCCCCTCGTCGCGGCGGTGATGGTCGCCGTGCTCGTC
This sequence comes from Nocardioides sp. SYSU D00065, assembly GCF_017916425.1. Classification (GTDB taxonomy): domain Bacteria; phylum Actinomycetota; class Actinomycetes; order Propionibacteriales; family Nocardioidaceae; genus Nocardioides. The sequence goes on from NZ_JAFMSX010000001.1 coordinate 616,552, forward strand.
GCCGTGCGCCTGCTGCACGCCGGCGCCGTGGTCCGCCTCCTCGCCCGCGTGGACGGCGCCGGAGGGCCGGGGCTCAGAGGTTCCGCGCCACCGTCGCCGACAGCCGCAGCGCCTGTGCGGCCCAGGCCGGCGTCGCGCCCGCCAGCCCGCAGCTCGCGCTGACGATCAGGCGCTCCCCCACGACCTCCGGGTCGAGCCCCAGCATGTCGAGCCAGCGCTGCACGCGCTCGGTGACGCGGGCGTCCGACGGCACGGTGGCCGGATCCGTGGACGGCAGCACGCCGAGGACGGCGGTGCGACCGTCCTCCAGCGCCTCCGCGAAGGTGTCGAGGTCCGCCGGCCCGAGCATGTCGAGGTCCGCGGCGAGTCCGGCGACGCCGGTGCCGGCGATCAGCGACCAGGGCGTGCCGGGTGCGCAGGAGTGGACCCACGCCTCCGCGCCTGCCTCGGTGATCGCCTCGATCACCCACTCGAGGTGGGCGGAGACCTCCGGGAGGTCGACGCTGCGGTGCCGGCCGAAGCCGCTGGCGGTGGGCACCTGCCCGGCGACGACCGCGGCGAGCGCGGGCTCGTCGACCTGCACGACCCAGCGGTCGACGCCGCGCACGCGGCGGCGCAGGTCGGCTACGTGGACGCGCACGCCCTCGGCCAGGGCCTGGGCGAGCTCGCGCCGCGCGCCGTGGTCGCTCAGGACCTTGTCCCCACGCGGCTTCTCGACCGTCGCAGCGAGCGTCCACGGTCCCGCGACCTGTGTCTTGAACGTCCCCTCGTAGCCCTGCGCCAGCTCCTCGACGGTGTCGAGGTCCTGGGCGAGCAGCGACTGCGCGCGGCGGTGGTCCACGCCGCTCGCGTCGGTCAGCCGCCAGCCGGCGGGCTGGAGGTCGACGGCGAGCCCGGACACGACGGCCAGTGCGCGTCCGGTCATCGCGGCGGTGACCCCGCGGCCGGGCAGCTCGGGCACGAAGGGCAGGTCGGGCAGCTCGCCGAGGACGAGCCGGACCGCCTCGCGGTGGTCGGCGTCCGTGGTGCCGGGCATCGAGCCGATGCCGGTGGCGGCGGTCACGAGGCGTCCCCCGCCTCGGCGAGGAGCCGGCCGGCGGCCCCGTCGATCGAACGGGTGCTCGCGCAGACGAGCGCGACGACGTACACCGTGTGCCGCGGGCCCAGCAGCTCGCCGGCTCGGGTCCCCAGTCCGCTCACGCGGGGACCCCGACGGGGCGGGTGGCGGCGATGGTCGCGGATCCGACCACGCGGGTGCCGTCGTAGATCACCGCGGCCTGTCCGGGCGCGATGCCCTCCGCCGGGTCGAGCAGGTCGACGGAGACCCGCTCGCCGTCGACCTCGACGACGGCGCGGTGCTCGGCGCCGTGCGCACGCAGCTGGACGGTGCCCTCGAGCCGCTCGGGCACCGTGCCGCACCAGCGCGGACGGATCCCGTCGAGGTGGTCGACCGCGAGCCGCTCGCGCGGGCCGACCGTCACGGTGCCGGTCACCGGCTCGATGTCCAGCACGAAGCGCGGCTTGCCGTCGGCCGCCGGGGTGCCCAGCCGCAGCCCGCGGCGCTGACCGATGGTGAAGCCGTAAGTGCCGGTGTGGGTGCCGACGGTCTCCCCGGTCGTGGCGTCGACGATGTCGCCGCCGTGGTTGGGGGCGCGGTGGCCGAGCTTCTCGCGCAGCCAGCCGGCGTTGTCGCCGTCGGCCACGAAGCAGATGTCGTGGGAGTCGGGCTTGGCGGCCACCAGCAGTCCGCGCGCCTCCGCCTCGCGGCGCACGGCGGGCTTGTCGGTGTCGCCCAGCGGGAACAGCGAGTGCCGCAGCTGGTCCTGGGTCAGCACGCCCAGGACGTAGGACTGGTCCTTGCCGTGGTCGGTGGCGCGGTGCAGCTCGACCAGCCCGTCGGCACCGGTGCGGAGCCGGGCGTAGTGGCCTGTCGCCACCGCGTCGAAGCCGAGCGCCAGCGCCCGGTCGAGCACCGCGGCGAACTTGATCTTCTCGTTGCACCGCAGGCACGGGTTCGGCGTGCGGCCGGCGGCGTACTCGTCCATGAAGTCCTCGACCACGTCCTCGTGGAAGCGGTCGGACAGGTCCCAGACGTAGAACGGGATGCCGATCACGTCGGCGGCGCGGCGGGCGTCGTTGCTGTCCTCGATGGTGCAGCAGCCGCGGGCCCCGGAGCGGTACGACGCCGGGTTGCGGCTGAGCGCGAGGTGCACGCCGGTGACCTCGTGGCCGGCCTCGACGGCGCGGGCGGCGGCGACGGCGGAGTCCACCCCGCCGGACATCGCGGCGACGACCCGCATCAGCGGCCCTTGGCGGCGCGGGCGCGCTCCACGACGGGGCCGATCGCCGCCACGAGGGCGTCGACGTCGGCGGGGGTGGTGCTGTGGCCGAGCGAGAAGCGCAGCGAGTGCCGGGCCTGGTCGTCGTCGCAACCCATCGCGAGCAGGACGTGCGAGGGCTGCGGCACGCCCGCCGAGCACGCCGAGCCGGTGGAGCACTCGATGCCGCGGGCGTCGAGCAGCATCAGCAGCGAGTCTCCCTCGCAGCCGGGGAAGCCGATGTGGGCGTTGCCGGGCAGGCGCAGCGGACCGGGGGGCGCCCCGTGGAGGTGGGCGTCCGGCACGACCTCGACGACCCGGCGGACGAGGTCGTCGCGCAGCGCGGCCACGCGCACGGCGTGGTCGTGCTGGTTCTTGACCGACTCCTCGACCGCGGCCGCGAGCCCGGCGATGGCCGGGACGGCGAGCGTGCCGCTGCGGATGTCGCGCTCCTGGCCGCCGCCGTGCACCAGCGCGCTCACCTCGAGGTCGCGGCGTACGACGAGCGCCCCGACGCCGATGGGGCCGCCGAGCTTGTGGCCGGTGAAGGTCAGCGCGTCCACGCCGCACTCGCCGAAGTCGACGGGCACGTGGCCCACCGCCTGCACGGCGTCGGTGTGCACGGGGATCCCGTGCTCGGCGGCGAGGGCGACGACCTGCTCGACCGGCTGGATCGAGCCGACCTCGTTGTTGGCCCACATCACCGAGATCAGGGCCACCGAGTCCGGGTCGCGCGCGATGGAGGCGCGCAGCGAGTCGACGTCGAGCACGCCCTCGGGCGACACGGGCAGCAGCTCGACCTCGGCCCCGTCGCTGTGTGCGAGCCAGTGCAGGGTGTCGAGGACCGCGTGGTGCTCGACCGCGGTCGACAGGATGCGCGTGCGCCGGGGATCCGCGGCGCGCCGGGCCCAGAAGATGCCCTTCACGCCGAGGTTGTCGGACTCGGTGCCGCCGGAGGTGAACACCACGTCGCCGGGACGGGCGCCGATCATCGCGGCGATCGTCTCGCGCGACTCCTCCACCACCCGGCGGGCGCCGCGGCCGGAGGCGTGCAGCGAGCTGGCGTTGCCGATGCTGGTGAGCTGGCGCGTCATGGCCTCCACGGCGACCGGCAGCATGGGCGTGGTCGCGGCGTGGTCGAGGTAGACGATCGGCTGGCTCATGACCTGCCCAGCCTACGTGGCGGGGTGTCTCGGCCCGCCATCGTCCCGGTCGGGCCCGGTGGTGCGGCGGCGGCCGCGGGTGCCCCACGGGTCAGGGGTGCCGCTCCTTGTGCATGTCCATGCCCCACGCCACGCCCTGTGCGACCGCGCCGACCATCAGCAGCGCCGCGCCGAGACCGAAGAGAACCCAGCCGAAGTCCTCGCCCTCACCGAGCAGGACGAGGCCGATGGTCAGCATGGCGGCGCCCGGCAACCAGGCGATCGTCGGCGACGGCGCCGGGTGGGGCGACGGCGAGTCGCGCGCCGCCGGGCTCACGTCGGGGTCCGCTGAGTACTCCTCGTCCATGGCACGGATCATGGCAGGCCGGAGGGTGATGGAGCGGTAGTTCTGAACACGTGCCCCATGGGACTCGAGCTGCTGCAGCAGCGTGCCCGCTCCGTCCGCGCCCGGTACGCCGCCGTCGAGGCCGCGCGCCACGGTCGGTCCTGGACGACCGAGGAGATCATGCTCGGGTTCGTCGGCGATGTCGGCGATCTCGCCAAGCTCGTGCACGGCAAGGCCGGCGTGCGTCCGCGTGCGGACCTCGACGCGGCGCTGGCCCGCGAGCTCGCCGACTGCCTGTGGTGCGTGCTGACGCTCGCCGACGCCTACGACATGGACCTGGGACGCGCCTTCACCGAGACCATGCACGAGCTCGAGGAGGTCCTTGCCGGCCCGGACGTGTGACGACGGGTCTGCCTACAGCAGCACCAGGTCGTCACGGTGGATGACCTCGCGCTCGTACGCCGCCCCGAGCGCGTCCTTGAGCTCGCGCGTCGAGCGGCCGAGGAGCGCGGGGAGCTCGTCGGCGTCGAAGTTCACCAGCCCGCGGGCCACGAGCGTGCCGTCGGGACCGAGCAGGTCGACCGCGTCGCCGGCGACGAAACCACCGTCGACGGCGGTGATCCCGGCGGCGAGCAGCGACGCGCGGCGCTCGACCACGGCCCGTACGGCGCCGGCGTCGAGGGTGAGCGTGCCCTGCCCCGAGGTGGCGTGGGCCAGCCAGAGCAGGCGGGTCGGGCGCCGCTTGCCCGTGGCCGTGAAGAGGGTGCCGACGTCCGTCCCGGACAGCGCCGCCGCCGCCTGGTCGGCGGAGGTGAGGATCACGTCGATGCCCGCACCGGTGGCGATCCGCGCCGCGTCCACCTTGGTCGTCATGCCGCCGGTGCCGACCCCGGACGCGCCGGCGGAGCCGATCGTCACGGCGGCCAGGTCGTCGTCGGAGCGCACCACCGGCACGAGCCGCGAGCCGGGTCGGCTCGGCGGCCCGTCGTAGAGACCGTCCACGTCGGACAGGAGCACCAGCAGGTCGGCGTGGACCAGGTGGGCGACGAGGGCGGCCAGCCGGTCGTTGTCGCCGAAGCGGATCTCGGAGGTGGCGACGGTGTCGTTCTCGTTGACGATGGGCACGACCCCGAGCTCGAGCAGCTTGGCGAAGGTCTGGTGCGCGTTGCGGTAGTGCGCGCGGCGGGTGACGTCGTCGACCGTGAGCAGCACCTGCCCGGTGACGATGCCGTGCCGCGCGAACTCCTCCTGGTAGCGGTGCGCCAGCAGGCCCTGCCCCACCGAGGCCGCCGCCTGCTGGGCGGCCAGGCCCCGAGGACGCGCGGCGAGGCCGAGCGGGGCGAGCCCCGCGGCGATCGCACCGGACGACACGAGCACGATCTCGGCGCCCGCCCCTCGGGCCGCGGCGAGCACCTCGACCAACCGGCGTACGCGCGCGGGGTCGATGCCGCCCGCCGCGGTGGTCAGCGACGACGAGCCGACCTTCAGCACGATGCGCCGGGCCCGGCTCACCAGGGCCGAGCGGTCAGTCGTCACTGCCGTCCCAGTCGGGGTCGTCCTTGCTGCCGATCTCGTAGGACATCGGGCCAACGCCGGAGCTGCCGCTGCTGCGGTTCGGACCCTTCTTCCGGGCCGCGTCGAGACGGCGGGCCACGTCGGCGCGCGCCTCCTCCTCGGCCTTGCTCTCCATCGCCTCGTCGATCTCGCGGCGGCGGCCCCGGGCCGGGCGGGCCTCGTCGAAGCGCTGGTCCTCGCCGCGGCGCCCGAGCATCTCCGCACCGGCCTCGATGCTGGGCTTGAAGTCGAAGACGACCGAGTTGTCCTCCGGCCCGATGAGGACCGTGTCGCCCTCCTGAGCCCCGAGCTCGACGAGTTTGAGCTCGACGCCCAGCCGGTTGAGGCGGTCGGCGAGGAACCCGACGGCCTCGTCGTTGCTGAAGTCGGTCTGGCGCACCCAGCGCTCCGGCTTGGTGCCCCGCACGCGCCATCCCTCGTCGGTCCGGGTGACCGAGAAGTCGCCACCGCCGTCGACGGCAGCCGGGCGCAGCACGATCCGCTGCGCCTCGACAACCGGCCGCTCGGCGCGAGCGGCCTGGACGATCTCGGCCATCGCGAACGTCAGCTCGCGAAGCCCCGCGCCGGAGGCGGCGCTGACCTGGAAGACACGCAGTCCGCGCTCCCGGAGCTCGTCGACCACCATGTCGGCGATGTCCTGCCCGTCGGGCACGTCGACCTTGTTGAGGGCGACCAGCCGGGGCCGGTCCTCCAGCCCGCCGTAGCGGGCCAGCTCGCCCTCGATGACCTGCAGGTCGTCGAGTGGGTTGCGACCCGGCTCGATCGACGCGGTGTCGACCACGTGGACCAGCGCCGCGCACCGCTCGATGTGCCGCAGGAAGTCGTGGCCGAGGCCCCGGCCCTCAGCGGCCCCCTCGATGAGCCCGGGCACGTCGGCGACCGTGAACGTCGTCTCCCCCGCCGTCACGACGCCGAGGTTGGGCACGAGCGTGGTGAAGGGGTAGTCGGCGATCTTGGGGCGCGCCCGCGAGATCGCGGCGATCAGCGACGACTTCCCGGCGCTGGGGAACCCGACCAGGCCGATGTCGGCGACCACCTTGAGCTCGAGTCGTACGTCGAGCTCGTCGCCAGGCTCGCCGAGCAGCGCGAAGCCCGGGGCCTTGCGCTTGGAGGAGGCCAGCGCGGCGTTGCCGAGACCACCCCGGCCACCCTGCGCGACGACGAGCGTCGTACCGGCACCGACGAGGTCGGCCAGCACGTTGCCGTCGGCGTCCTTGACGAGCGTGCCGTCGGGGACGGGGAGGACGAGGTCCTTGCCGTGCGCGCCGTTGCGGTGCGCACCGGCGCCGTGGCCGCCGTGCTCGGCGCGGCGGCGGGGGTTGTGGTGGTAGTCGACGAGGGTCGTCACGCTGGTGTCGACCTCGAGGATCACCGAGCCGCCGGGCCCGCCGTTGCCGCCGTCGGGGCCGCCGAGCGGCTTGAACTTCTCGCGGTGCACCGAGGCCACGCCGTTGCCGCCGCGACCTGCCGCCACGTGCAGCGTGACGTGGTCCACGAACGTGGGGAGGGCCATCAGATTCCTGTCGGTGGTGGTGAAAGGACGAAGGGCGCCCCGTCGATCGGGACGCCCTTCGCAGAAGTGCTCAGTGTCGCGGTGACGTCACTCGCCGGGGACGATGTTGACGACGCGACGACCGCGGCGGGTGCCGAACTCGACGGCGCCGGCCTGCAGGGCGAACAGGGTGTCGTCGCCACCGCGGCCCACGCCGGTGCCCGGGTGGAAGTGCGTGCCACGCTGGCGGACGATGATCTCGCCGGCGCCGACGACCTGGCCGCCGAAGCGCTTCACGCCGAGGCGCTGGGCGTTGGAGTCACGACCGTTCTTGGTGCTCGCGGCACCCTTCTTGTGAGCCATTGTTCAGTCCTTCGCAGACGTGTCGGGGAGACGGTGTCGACCTCGAGCGAGCGCTCAGAGGGAGATGTCGGTGACCTTGACCTGGGTGTACTTCTGGCGGTGGCCCTGGCGCTTCTTGTAGCCGGTCTTGTTCTTGTACTTCTGGATGATGATCTTCGGGCCCTTGGTGGCGCCGGTGACCTCGACGGTCACGCTCGCCTTGTCGAGGCCGGTGGCGGTGACCGTCTCGCCGTCGACGACCATGACCACGGGCAGGGTGATGGTGTCACCCTGGGCCACGTCGGTCTTGTCGATCTCGATGACGTCGCCCACGGCAACCTTCTGCTGCTTGCTGCCACTGCGCACGACTGCGTACACGGCGAGTCACTCTCCTCGATACAGAACTACAGGTGAAAGAACTTCGGGTCTGCGCACGACACCGCCTGACCTCGGACGACGTACGCCGCGGGGCGGGCGCGCAGGGATCGGTGCGTCGAACACCGAGGATCAAGACTACGGGATCGGAGGGCGACCGGCAAAACGACGCCCGGCCGGCCCCTCCGCACGGCTCAGCGCTTGCGCGAGCCCTTCTTCTTGATCGGGACGTGCTCCACCGTCGGCGCGTCCGAGGCCTCCCCCGGCTCGACGTCCGCCGTGCCGGGCTCGACCGCGCCTGATGCGGGCGGCGTGCCGGCAACGCCGTTCGTCGCGGCCACCGCACCTGCGGCCTCCGGCGACGGGCCTCCGGCCGGCGGGCCGGCCGGACGGCTGGCGGAGCGACGGCGCGTTCGGGTCACCACGCGCGGCTTCTCCTCGTCGGCCGGAGCCGCGGCGGCGGCCGGGGCCTCGGTCCGTACCTCGGGGGTCGGGGTCACCTCAGCCGGGATCGGCTCAGCCGGGGCCGGCTCAGCCGGAGCCGGCTCAGCCGGGGCAGCCGCGGCGGGTGCCGCCTCGTGCTGGCCCTCGACCGGAACCTCGACCGGAGCCTCGGCAGACGCCTGCTGCTCCGCCCCTTTGTCCTGTCGCGCCATGGCGGCGACGACCTTGGGCGACGGTGCCGCCACGGGCTGCTCGGCGGGCCGGCCGGTGTCGCCGCCGTTGTCCTCGCCGTTGGCGCGGCGACCGCGACGGCGGCTGCCGCGCCGTCCCTCGCTCTCCTCCGGCTTGGCGTCGGGGTCGACCGGCTGGTCCTTGATGACGACGCCGCGGCCGTTGCAGTGCTCGCAGTTCTCGCTGAACGACTCGAGCAGGCCGGTGCCGATGCGCTTGCGCGTCATCTGGACGAGGCCGAGGGAGGTGACCTCGGCGACCTGGTGCCGGGTGCGGTCGCGGCCCAGGCACTCGACGAGGCGGCGCACGACGAGGTCGCGGTTGGACTCCAGCACCATGTCGATGAAGTCGACGACGATGATGCCACCGATGTCGCGCAGCCGGAGCTGGCGCACGATCTCCTCGGCCGCCTCCAGGTTGTTCTTGGTGACGGTCTCCTCGAGGTTGCCGCCGGAGCCGGTGAACTTGCCGGTGTTGACGTCGACGACGGTCATCGCCTCGGTGCGGTCGATGATCAGCGAACCGCCCGAGGGCAGCCAGACCTTGCGCTCGAGGCCCTTGTGGATCTGCTCGTCGATCCGGTACGTCGCGAAGACGTCGCCGCCGGTGTTGCCGCGCTCGAACCTCTCGACCCGCTCGGCGAGGTCCGGGGCCACCTGCTCGACGTAGCGGGACACGGTGTCCCACGCGTCGTCGCCCTCGATGACGAGCTTGGCGAAGTCCTCGGTGAACAGGTCGCGCACGACCTTGAGCGTCAGGTCGGGCTCGCCGTAGAGCAGCTGCGGGCCGGAGCCCTTGTGGGTGGCCTTCTTCTCGATGGCCTCCCAGCGCGACTTGAGGCGCTCGACGTCGCGGGTCAGCTCCTCCTCGCTTGCGCCCTCGGCCGCGGTGCGCACGATGACGCCGGCGGTGTCGGGGACGATCTCCTTCAGCAGCGTCTTGAGGCGGTTGCGCTCGGTGTCGGGCAGCTTGCGGGAGATCCCGGAGGTGGTGCCGTCCGGGACGTAGACCAGGAAGCGGCCGGCCAGGCTGACCTGGCTGGTCAGGCGGGCGCCCTTGTGGCCGACCGGGTCCTTGGTGACCTGCACCAGCACCATCTGGCCGCTCGAGAGGACCGACTCGATCTTGCGAGGCTGGCCCTCCTTGTGCCCGAGCGCCGACCAGTTGACCTCGCCGGCGTAGAGCACCGCGTTGCGGCCCTTGCCGATGTCGATGAACGCCGCCTCCATCGAGGGGAGCACGTTCTGGACCCGGCCGAGGTAGACGTTGCCGATGATGGAGGTCTGCGACTCGCGGGCGACGTAGTGCTCGACGAGCACCTTGTCCTCGAGGACCGCGATCTGGGTGAGGTCCTGGCGCTGGCGGATCACCATGACCCGCTCGACCGACTCGCGGCGGGCGAGGAACTCGGCCTCGCTGACGATCGGCGCGCGGCGACGGCCGGCCTCGCGGCCCTCGCGACGACGCTGCTTCTTGGCCTCCAGGCGGGTCGACCCCGAGACGGCGGTGATCTGGTCCTCGGCGGAGCGGCCCTTGCGGACCCGCGTCACGGTGTTGGCGTCCTCGTCGTCGGAGGCGCCCTCGTCGCCGGCGCGACGCCGGCGACGGCGGCGCCGCGAGGAACCCTCGCCGTTGCCGTCGGACGCCTCGCCCTGGGCGGCATCTCCCCCGGAGGCGGCAGCGGTCTCGTCGGCCTCGTCCCTGGCGGCGTCGTCGGAGGCGTCGGACCCGGCGCCTCGGGCACCTGCGGACTGGACGGCTTCGACGTCGGTGTCGGCCTCGTCGCCCCCGGAGCCGCCCTCGGCACCGCCGTCGGAGGACTTGCGCCGGCGGCGTCCGCCGCGCCGGCGACGGCGGCGCGCGCCGCCGCCCTCGCCCTCACCGGTGTCGTCGGCGGACTCCGTCGCGTCGTCGTCGGCCTGGACAGCACCGGTCTCGGCCGGCGCCTCGTCGGCGGCGTCCGCAGCCGTGTCGGCGTCGGTGTCCACCGCGAGCACAGCGGGGTCGGCGGGCTCAGCGGCCTCGGTCTGCTCGCTGGCGAGGGCGGCCGCGGACTCCGCTGCGTCCTCGTCAGCGGGCTCGGTCGGCTCCACCGGCGCGACGGCCTTCTTGGCGCCCCTCTTGGCGGCGGTCTTCTTGGCGGCGGTCTTCTTGGCCGCCGTCTTCTTCGCTGCGCGGCCGGTGGCACTGGCGGCCGGGGCCGCCTCGCTCCCCGGCTCGGGTGCGGATGCGGCGTCGTCGGAGCCGTCCGAGCTGTCCGCGACGGGCTCCGGAGCGGGTTCGCTCCGCTTGCGCGTACGACGCGTCGTGGTGACCACCGGCGCCTGGAACAGCACGGCGTGACCACCGGCCGGCTCGGCCGTCTCGGCCGTCTGGGTCGTCTGGGTCGTCTGGGTCGTTGCGTCAGCCTCGTCCGCCTCGTCGGTCGGACTCGCGACCGGGTCGGGCGCCGGCGCGTCGACGGCCGCGCTCGGTGCCGCCTTCTTCGCGGCGCGCTTGCGAGTGGTGGCCTTCTTGGCGGGGGCCGGCGCCTGCGCGGTCTCGGCGGGTGCGGTCTCGGCGGGTGCGGCCTCGGCGACGTCGGCAGGGGCCTCGGCAGGGGCCTCAGCCGGCGCCTCACCAGGCGCGGCGGCCTTCTTCGCGGTGGACTTGCGGGCGGGGGCCTTCTTGGCCGCGGCCTTGCGCGCGGGGGCCTTGCGAGCGGCTGCCTTGCGGGCCGGCGCCACGGCGGCGCCCTCCTCGGCGGCGTCCGCATCGCCGGCGGGCGGCTCGGCCGCCGCGGCCGGCGCCTCGTCGGACGCTGCCCGTGCGGCAGCCGCCTTCTTGGCGGGCGCCTTGCGCGTGCGCCGCGTCACGACGGGAGGCGCCGGCTCCGCTACGGCGGGGGACGCGTCAGGCGGGGTGCCGCCCTCGGGAGCCACGGGCGGGGTGTCGTTCGCGGCGTCGGTGCGGTCGGGCTGGTCGTTGTCGAGCATGGGTGCTCCTCGGGCACCGTTCGGTGCCGATACGGCGTCCACCGCTCTCGCGAGCGATCGCAGGGACGCGAAGCTTCAGTGGCGGCGACACCCTCCGCGTGTGCGTCTCCGAGCGGCTGATCCGTCACCCGCCGCGGTCGCCGGGCCCTCGGAGTCGCTGTCACCGACTCCGGCGGCCGCGTCGCGGTCCGGTGACGTCCACCCGCCAGGGGTGCCGACCACGGGTGCGGCCGGCGAGGACGTCGTCGGCTCGACGGATCCCGACGGTTGCCGGGGCATCGAACGTGGCGAGTATCGCACACCGATCCCGGCGATCCCCTATGCGCGCGACGCCAGCGGGTCGGCCAGCTCCCCGGAGGCGAGCAGCGGCCCCTGCGCCAGCCGGGTCATCAGCGGCGCCTCTCCCGCGGACAGGCCGGCCACCGTCTCCAGCCCGCGCAGCACGTCGTCGGGGCGGACGGCAGGGGTGCCGTGGCGCAGCACCACGTCCAACGTCGTACGAGCCGAGGCGTCGGCGGGCAGCACGCTGAGGGAGACCACGGCACCGCGGGCGTCGAACTCGCGCATCCCCTTCTTGGTCATCCGCTCGACGAGCGCCTGGTCGGCGGCCAGGAACCTGGCCACAGCGTCGGCTGCGGTGTCGTGGTCGGCGGCCACCTCGATGCGCCACCGGCTGCCCTCGAGCAGGTCGGCGAGGGAGCCGCCGGGCGACTCCACGACCTCGAGGACGTCGAGCCCGGGCGGAAGCGCCGCGTCGAGCAGCGCGTGGACGTCGGCGGGCACCACCACCTCGGCGAGCGCGAGCTCGAGGTACTCGGCCTCGCTCGCGGAGCCGGTGGGTGCGGCACCGGCGTAGGAGATGCGCGGATGCGGGTTGAAGCCGGAGGAGTACGCCATCGGGATCCGCGCGCGGAACACCGCGCGCTCGAACGCCCGGCTGAAGTCGCGGTGGCTGGTGAAGCGGAGCCGGCCGCGCTTGGCGTAGCGCACGCGGAGGCGCTGGACCGGCGGGGCCTGCTGCTCGGGCTGCTGCTGGGGCACCCGCTCAGGCTAGACGGCGCGAAGTCGGCCCCCGGCGCCGCCGCCGGTAGCATCGCGCGACGTGAATGATGTCGCGTTCGTCGTGCCCGTCTACAACGAGGCCTCCGTGATCGCCGACGTCATTGCCGACATCCACACGGTGACGCCGCACGTCGTGTGCGTCAACGACGGCAGCCGGGACGGCTCCGCGCAGGCGATCGTGCAGGCCGGCGGCTACCTCGTCGACCACCCGATCAACATGGGCCAGGGGGCAGCGCTGCAGACCGGCATCGAGTTCGCCCGGGCACTGCCGCAGATCCAGCGCTTCGTCACCTTCGACGCCGACGGGCAGCACCTCGTCGCCGACGCCGTCCGGATGCTCGACCTGCTCGAGGAGGGCGACCTGGACATCGTGCTCGGCTCCCGCTTCCTGGGCGAGACCGTCGGCGCGTCGGGAGCGAAGAAGGTGCTGCTCAAGGCAGCCGTGAAGTTCAGCAACGTCACCTCGGGCATCCGGCTCACCGACGCCCACAACGGCCTGCGCGCCTTCAACCGCCACGTCGCGGAGACGATGGAGATCACGGCCCCCGACATGACCCACGCGAGCGAGATCATCGAGCTCATCGCGGCAAACAGCTACCGCTACCGCGAGGTGCCGGTGACCATCCACTACACCGACTACTCCACCAGCAAGGGGCAGGCGAGCGTGAACGCGATCAACATCGCCGTCGACACGCTGCTGCGAAGGGTGACCCGCCAGTGATCGTCGTCCAGTTCCTGCTCATCGCGGCGTTCGTCTTCCTCTTCTTCGTCGCGATCCGCAGCCGCACGGCACACGGCGTCTCGGCGTCCAAGAAGCTCTTCTTCATGGCGTTCATCGCCGTCCTGGTCGTGGCCGTCCTCGCGCCCAACCTCGTCACCGAGGTGGCCAACCTCGTCGGAGTCGGCCGCGGCACCGACCTGGTGCTCTACCTCCTCGCCGTCGCCTTCGGCTTCTACGTCGTCAACGACTACCTCCGCGGCCAGGACAGCCGCCAGCAGCTGCACCGCCTCGCCAGGCGGATCGCCGTCCTGGAGGCGCTGGAGCGCTACCGACTCGACCACCGCGACGAGACCCGCCCCGCCACCGACCCGCAGGCGGAGCAGTCGCAGCAGGCCCAGCAGGCCCAGCGGGCGGACGACCGGGATGCTTGAGGTCCTGGTCCCGTTCTGGGGCGACCCGAGCCACCTGCGTGCGGCCGTCGCGAGCGTGCAGGCCCAGACCGACCCCGAGTGGCGGCTGGTCGTGGTCGACGACCACTACCCCGACCCCTCGGTGGCGCAGTTCTTCGCCGGCCTCCACGACGAGCGCATCACCTACGTCCGCAACGACGTCAACCTCGGCATCTCCGCCAACTTCGAGCGCTGCCGCCAGCTCGCGACCGGCGACCTGGTCGTGTTCCTCGGCTGCGACGACCTCCTGCACCCGACCTACGTCGAACGCGCGCGATCGGTCCTCGCCGCCTTCCCCGGGGCGGCGATCCTCCAGCCCGGCGTGTGCGTGATCGACGGCTCGGGCAGTGAGGCGCGGCCACTGGGCGACCGGGTCAAGGACCTCCTGCGGCCCCGCGTCGCGGCGCCCACCGAGCTCTCGGGTGAGCCGCTCGCCACGAGCCTGCTGCGGGGCAACTGGCTCTACTGGCCCTCGCTGGTCTTCCGTCGCGCCTGGATCGCCGAGCGCGAGTTCCGCGTGGACCAGGACATCGTCTTGGACCTCTCCTTCGTCCTCGGCGTCGTCCGCGACGGCGGCTCGCTCGTGCTCGACCCCGAGGTGACCTTCTCCTACCGGCGCCACGCCGCCAGCCTGTCCTCGACCGCCGCGGTCGACGGGTCGCGCCTGGCCGAGGAGGGCCGCTACTTCGCCGAGGTGGCGGCCGACCTCGCACAGCACGGGTGGCCCCGCGCGGCGCGCGCGGCACGGCAGCGCTGGGTCTCGCGCCTGCACGCGCTGACCCTCGTGCCCGGGGCGCTGCGCAACCCGGCGCGCCGCGAGTCGGTGCGCCACATCTGGGCGCACGTCACGCGCTGAGGGGCGACCTCCTCCGGCGCACTCGCCGGACGGCCACGGCCACGGCCCGCAGGAGCATCAGCCGCGACCGCAGGGCAGGTACGACGCCTCGCGGCCGGTCCGGTGTCGTCTGGTTGGCGTCGTGCTGGCGACGCAGCACGACGACGTCCTCGAGGTGTCGGATGCTGCCGCGCAGGTTGCCGCACAGCGCGAGCCAGAGGTCGTGCGACTCGATGAGCAGGGACGGGAACGGCAGCACCGTGTCGAGCGCCTCTCGGCGCAGCGCCATCGCGCATCCGTAGTAGGGCCGCATCCCGGCCAGGATGCCCGCGACGTTGCGGACGTGGCGGGTCGAGTCCGCGTCGTGCAGCACCCACTCCCCGCCGCCGAGGGGCGGGCTCAGGCGTCGTCCGGAGCCGAGCAGCACCAGGTTGCCGGCCACGACGTCGGCCGTGGCCAGCGCCGCGACCATGGCGTCGGTGCGGCCCTCGGGCCACACGTCGTCCTGGTCGGCGAGGAACAGCAGGTCGTGGCGGCACTCACGCAGGGCGGTCTCGAAGGTCCTCACGTAGCCCCGGTTCACGGGCGACTCGAGCAGTCGCACCCGGGCGTCGCCGATCGCGCGCACGACGGCGACGGTCTCGTCCGTCGAGGCGTCGTCGACGACCACGAGCTCGTCACCTGCGTCGAGCTGGACCAGGATGCTGCGCACCTGCTCCTCGACGTAGGCCGATCCGTTGTAGGTCGCCATGGCGACCGACACGGCCGGCCGCGAGGCTGCGACCTCAGGCAGGGACATGGGCCTCTCCCGTCTCTGGCTCGAGGTTCCTGGTGCGCCCGCAGACCAGCGCGGCGACGTGGACGAGCAGACCCACTGCGGGCCCGCCGATGAGGGCGGTGACACTGCGCTGCTCGAGGGTCCCCGGCAGGAGGAGCAGGAGGACGGTCGAGGCCGTCGCGACCAGCCACCCGCCGAGGAAGATCGCGTGCCGGTTGGTCGCCTGGCACGTGGCGCCGGTGACCGTCAGGACGGCCAACTCGGTGGCGGACAGGGTCAGCAGGGCCAGGACCCAGCCAGCGACCCGGTAGTCGGCGCCGAAGATCGTCGTCATCAGCCACGGCCCGACCGCCCACGCCAGCAGGCTGCCGAGCACGCCAATCGCAGTGATGGCGGCGATGACGAGCACGAGCGCACGACCGAAGCGCCGGCCGGCGTGCACGAGGTAGGACACCGCGATGCCCTGCACCGCGTTCAGCGGGATGAGCAGCGGCGCGCGGGTCAGCTGGATCGCCAGCAGGAGCGGCGCTGCGGCGCGGTAGCCCGCGGGCGCGGTCGTCGCCGCCAGGATCACCGGGAAGCCGACGACCACCGCGGCGGCGGACGCCTGCGCGAGCATCGACTGGGCGACGCGCCGAGCGAGCACGCCGCCGGCGCAGTCGGTCGCCGCACCCATCACGGGGCGGACACGTGGCGCGAGCAGGAGGACCAGCAGCACCGCGAGGGCAGCGACCGTCGACCCGGCGACCAGGCCCAGCAGGCCGGCACCCGCCAGCGCGACCACGACGGTGAGCCCGAGGCGAGCCGATGCCTCCGCGCCGATCACGGTCGCGCTGGCCGACCACTGGCGGCGCCCCGTGAGGCCGCCGACGGCGGTCGAGTGGAAGGCGTAGCCCCACACGCCCAGGCCGAGCAGCAGGGCGACGGGCCACGCGTCGCCCAGCCCCGCCCCGACTCCGAGCAACCGCTTGTGCCAGGCCAGGGCGAAGACGCCGACCGGCACCGCGCACACGACCGAGGCGGCCGCGGCGACCCGCCAGAGGCTCGGCCCCACCGCATGCCCGTCCCGCTGCGCGGCGGCCGTCGACCGGGTGACCTCGGTGGCGAGTCCGGACAGCAGGCCGTAGGCGAAGAACAGCACCGACAGGATCGTGAGGAAGTGGGCGGCCGCGTCCGTCGGGAGCCGGTGGGTGGCGATCCACATGACGACGTAGCTCGTCAGTGCCGAGGCCCCGGCCGCCACGGCGACCAGCACGGCGGCACGACCACGCTCCGCAGGCGCCGCCGCCACGCCCCGTCGTTCCATCGACGCCTACTCTAGTCGCGCCATGACCACCTCCCACCGCACCGCTGCCGTGATCACGGCCTACCAGCCCGGCGAGACGTTGACGACCGCGGTGCGCTCCGTGGTCGGCCAGGTCGCGCACGTCGTCGTCGTCGACGACGGCTCGAGCGATGCAGCCGCGGTCCTCGCGGAGTGCGCCGCCCTCGGCGCGAGGGTCCTCAGCCACGGCGCCAACCGCGGCATCGGCGCGGCGCTCAACACCGGGATCGGTGCGGCCCGCGCGGCGGACCCCACCCTCACCCACGTGCTCACCCTCGATCAGGACTCCGAGGTTCCCGACGGCTTCCTGGCCGGCCTGGCGGCTGCCGAGCGGGCTGCCCGCGAGGCGGGGATGCGCGTGGGGATGACGTCCCCGGGGACGATCACGACGGTTCGGCGAGGAGGTACCGACAACGCCGACGTCTTCCGGCCCGGCGGCGAGCCGATCCAGTCCGGGCTGCTGCTGCCCGTGGCGACCCTGGACGCGGTGGGTGACTTCGACGAGTCGCTGGTGATCGACGGCGTCGACAGCGACTACTGGCTCCGCGCGCTCGACGTGGGCCTGACCGCGGTCGTCGCGCCCGGCGTGTCCCTCGACCACCGGCTCGGGCAGCCGCTCGTCACCGGTGGCGGCATCCGGCTGCCCTTCGTGGTGGCCAGCCAGTTCCGCTACTACTACCAGTGGCGCAACCTCGTGCGGGTCGTGCGCCGCCACGGCCGCCGCCACCCGCGCTGGGCGGCTGGCGCCGTCGTACGCGCTGCGCGCCACCTCGCCATCGTGACCGTGCTGGCACCCGGCCGCGGCGCCAGGCTCCGCAACGCCGGCGCGGGTGTGCGGGCCGGGCTGCGTGGCGAGCATGGACTGCGACCGCCTCGTACGGCCGGTTCATCGACGCACCGGCCGCGCCGGTAAGGTGCGCCGCATGAAGGCACGAGACGTCGGGAGGCGTTTCGGGCGCGCGAATGCACTGGTGGTCGCGATGATCGTCGTGCTGTCCGGCTTGCTCGTGGGCCTGCACGTCGACGGCTACACCAAGCTCAGCCCGGTCGACGAGCTCCAGCACATCGACTACCTCGACCGTGCGCCGGGCCACCCCTCCCCCACCGACCGCGTCGGACAGTTCGCCATGCACCAGCAGCTGTGCCGGGGCATGGACTTCGAGGGCTTCGGGCCCCCGGGATGCGTGCGCGGGAGGCTCGACCCCGACAACTTCCAGGAGCGCGGCTACAACACCGCCTCCATCTACACGCCGCTCTACTACACCGCGACCAAGGTCGTCGCCAGCGGCATCGAGTTGGTCACCCCCGCCGACGACCTCGTGACGTCCGGACGTCTCGTCGGCGGCTTCTGGCTCGCGCTGGGCGCCCTGCTGCTCTTCGCCGCGGGACGTCGCCGCGGCCTCGACCGGGGCCCCCTCGCCGCCATCTGCGTGCTGCTGGTCTCCGGACCGGCCCTGCTCTACCCGTCATCCACCATCGCGCCCGACGCGACCGCTTTGGCCCTCAGCGCTGGTCTGGTCCTGGCGCTGACCTGGGTCGAGGAGAGACCCACGAAGCGGCGCATCGCGGTGCTCGTCCTGATCGCGACGATCGCCCCGCTCGTGAAGATGACCTACCTGTGCAGCGTGGCCGTGGTCGCCCTCTACCTCCTGATCCGGTGGCTGCGCGGGCTGCAGCGCGGCGAGCGGGCGCACTGGCCCCTCGTCACGGGCGCCGTCGCTGCGGTCACCGCGCTCGCCGGCACCTTCGCGTGGACGTCGTACGTCTCCTCGATGCCGCAGATCTCCGACGAGGCCCTCCCCGACATGGCCACCAGGTTCCAGGTGGGCGCGTTCCCCTGGTACGGCATCGGTGACAGCCTCTTCGTCCTGCTGCAGCCGCTGAGCAACCCGTGGGTGCTGGTCGGCACACCGCAGCTGGTCGTGCTCGCCTGCACGCTCGGCACGCTCACGGTGACCGCGGGCACGGTGGCGACCGCCATCTTCGGCGTCGGGCAGGAGCGCGAGCAGGACCTCGCCCGCGCGACGATCATCAGCGGCATCGCCTGCAGCATCGGCCTCATCGTGATCTCCTACGTCACGAGCGGGTCCTACATCCCACTGCCGAGCCGTTACGGCATGGCGCTGATCGCCCCGCTGGCTCTGAGCACCGTCGCGTGCGTGCGCACCCGCACCAGCTCGGCCATCCTCTGGGGGATCGCGGCGGCATCGCTGGTGCTGACGCTCTGGCGCCTGGTCGACCTCAACCTCGCCTGAGCAGGGTCCGCCCGGCCCCGCGGAGAGCGTCCCGAGGCCCGGCCGGCCGGCAGGCCCGGCAGGCCCGTCGGGTGTGGAACGCGAAGGCAGGGAGGACGGGTCGCCGATGCCCATGCCCGGCCCGCCCGAGGTGCTGGGCGACGGCTGAGGGCCGTCAGGCCTCCGGCGACCTGCGGCCCCGGCGCCGACCGCTCGTCCGGGACGTCTCGTGCAGCTGCACGTCGAGCACCCGGTGCGGGTCGAGCATCGGCGCGGCGAGCCCCGGCGGGGTGTAGCGGTCGACGTCGGGCACGCCCCAGCGGCGTACGACGAAGTGCCGCTCCCACGCCTCCACCGTGCCGTCGCGCGTCTGCGACTCGAAGTGGAAGAGCTCGCAGTTGGCCACCCAGACCGTGCGGAGGCCGTGGTGGGCGATCTTGTAGCAGAAGTCCACGTCGTTGAAGTTCGACGGCAGCGCCTCGGTGAACCCGCCGATCGCGACGAACACCTCGCGCCGCACGGCGGCGCACGCGGCGGTCACGCCGGTGACCTCGCGGTTGACCGCGAGCTCGCCGAACGGCCCGGGGTCCTGGCGGGTGCGGAAGCGGAACGGGTGGTGGTAGTGCTTGTTCCAGTAGCCGTGACCGGCGTGCTGGATCGAGCTGTCGCTGAAGTAGAGCTTGGCTCCGGTCAGGCCGACGTCGGGCTCGTCGAGCGGGCCGACGAGGTTCTCCAGCCAGCGCTCGCTGATCACCTCCACGTCGTCGTTGAGGAACACCAGCCGCTCGCCCGTCGCGTGCAGGGCGCCGACGTTGCACTTCTCGGAGAAGTTGAACGGCTTGTCGAACTCGACCAGCACCAGCTTGTCGCCGGCGATCTCCCGCAGCCGCTCCAGCACCTCGGGCGGGGTCGGGGTGTCGTGGACGACCACGACCTCGACGTCGTCGTGGTCGGTGCGCGTCAGCGCGGAGCGCACGGTCTCCTCGACGAGCACCCGGCGCTCACCGAAGACGAGCGCGGAGCTGCCGAGGGTCGGGATCACGATCGAGACCCGCACCAAGGGGTCGAGGTCGCGCTGGATGACGTAGCGGCCGGGCTCGGCGCCCTGCTCGACGCGCCCGCGGATGCCGAGGCGGTCGAGCTGGTCCTGCACGGCGCGCTGCCCGGCGATCGTCGCGTAGGGCTTGGCGCCGATGTCCGCGGCGGCGGAGCCTGCGATCGCACGCCAGTGGTAGAGCACCCGGGCCACGTGGACCACGCGCCGCGCGCGCTCGCTGACCCGCAGCGCGAGGTCGTGGTCCTGGGACCCGTCGTAGCCCTCGCGGAGGCCGCCAACCTCGCGCACCAGGGAGGTGCGCATCACCGACAGGTGCGAGGTGTACATCTGCCCGCGCAGCCGCTCGGGAGACCAGTCGGGCTTGCGGAACGGCGAGTGCAGCGTGCCGTCGGCGTCGGCCTTGTCCTCGTCGGAGTAGAGGTAGTCGACGTCGGGCTGGTCGGCGATGTGGCGCGCCATGACAGCCAGCGCGTCGGGGGTGAGCAGGTCGTCGTGGTCGACGAACGCGAGGAACTCCCCCCGTGCCGCCTCGACACCGTCGTTGGTCGCCCGGACGATGTGCCCGTTGTCGGCGCGCTCGACGAGTCGGATCCGGTCGTCGGTCGCGGCCTGCTCGCGGATCCAGTCGCGCACCTGGGGCGACGGGGACGCGTCGTCGACCAGCACCCACTCCCAGTCGGGGAGCTCCTGTGCCAGCACCG
The DNA here is from genome assembly GCF_017916425.1 of Nocardioides sp. SYSU D00065. Taxonomy (GTDB): domain Bacteria; phylum Actinomycetota; class Actinomycetes; order Propionibacteriales; family Nocardioidaceae; genus Nocardioides. Next base: position 636,953 of record NZ_JAFMSX010000001.1, read on the forward strand.
AGGCGAAGGTCTCCTGGAAGACCTCGAGCGGTGGGTCGTAGACGGGGGTGACGATCGAGAAGAGCGGTGCGCTCATCGCGCCCGTCCCCGCAGGCGGCGGGCCACCCGGCGGGCGAGCGAGGGGCGGGCGGTCTCGAGATCCTGCACCCGCGAGGTGAGGGCCGCGTTGCGCTTGCGGACGGTCTCGAGGCGCGACCGCAGCTCGACGATGCGCTTCTGCTGCGCCTTCTTGACAGAGGCGAGCCGCGCGGCCCGCGCCGAGACCCGTCGCAGGTCGGCGGTGAGCCGGAGGATGTCGGCGTTCTGGCGGCCGATCTCGGCCTCGATGCCGACCACGTGGTCGCGGCTGACGAGCGCCGCCTGACGCGCCCTCAGCAGCTCGCGCTCGAGCTCCTCGACCCGCTGCGCGAGCCCTGCTGCCGCCGCGTCCCCCGTGACCAGGCCGGTGGCCTGGCCCTGCTGCTCGTCACCCATCGTGCTCCCGTCCGTGTCCCTGCCGTCGTTGCTGCGACGCGCGTGCGTCGGCGCTCGAGGCTACCGCAGTGGCCGCGGTCCCCCGGTCCGGCCGCGCGCACCTCAGACGACGCTGAGCGGCAGCAGCTTCTGCCCGGTCGGCCCGACCTGGATCTCGGTGCCCATCTCCGGGCACACCCCGCAGTCGTAGCACGGCGTCCAGCGACAGTCCTCGATCTCGATGTCCGCGCCGGCCGCCGCCGCGAGGGCGTCCTCCCAGTCACCCCAGAGCCAGTCCTTGTCGAGGCCGGAGTCGAGGTGCTCCCACGGCAGGACCTCGTCGTAGTCGCGCTCGCGGGTCGTGTACCAGTCGACGTCCACGCCCGTGCCGGCCAGCGCGCGCTCGGCGGAGGCCATCCAGCGGTCGAAGGAGAAGTGCTCGCTCCAGCCGTCGAACCGGCCGCCGTCGCGCCACACCTCCTCGATCACGCGACCCACCCGGCGGTCGCCGCGCGAGAGCAGTCCCTCGACGATGCCGGGCTTGCCGTCGTGGTAGCGGAACCCGATCGCACGGGCGTACTTCTTGTCCTGCCGCACGACCTCGCGCAGCAGCCGCAGGCGCTCGTCGGTCGCCTCGTGGTCGAGCTGCGGGGCCCACTGGAACGGGGTGTGCGGCTTGGGCACGAACCCGCCGATCGACACCGTGCAGCGGATGTCGTTGCGTCCGGACACCTCGCGGCCCTTGGCGATCACCCGCTTGGCGAGGTCGGCGATGGCGAGCACGTCCTCGTCGGTCTCCTGCGGCAGGCCGCACATGAAGTAGAGCTTCACCTGCCGCCAGCCGTGGGAGTACGCCGCCGCGACCGTGCGGATGAGGTCCTCCTCGGTGACCATCTTGTTGATCACCTTGCGCATCCGCTCGGAGCCACCTTCGGGGGCGAACGTCAGCCCCGAGCGCCGGCCGTTGCGGGAGAACTCGTTGGCGAGGGTGATGTTGAAGGCGTCGACGCGGGTGCTGGGCAGCGACAGGGAGACGTTGGAGCCCTCGTAGCGGTCGGCGAGGCCCTTGGCGACGTCGCCGATCTCGGTGTGGTCGGCGCTGGACAGCGACAGCAGGCCGACCTCCTCGAAGCCGGACTTGCGGATGCCGTTCTCGACCATGTCGCCGATCGTCTTGATCGACCGCTCGCGCACCGGCCGGGTGATCATGCCGGCCTGGCAGAACCGGCAGCCGCGGGTGCAGCCTCGGAAGATCTCGACGGAGAACCGCTCGTGGACGGTTTCGGCCAGCGGGACCAGCGGGTTCGCCGGGTAGGGCCACTGGTCGAGGTCCATCAGGGTGTGCTTGCGCACGCGGAACGGGATGCCGGGCCGGTTGGGCACGACGGCCTCGATCGACCCGTCCTGGGCGTAGGCGACGTCGTAGAACCGCGGCACGTAGATGTTGCCGGTGACCGCGAGCCGCCGCAGGAGCTCCTCGCGCCCGCCCGGCCGGTCCTCGGCCTTCCACTCGCGCACGACCTCGGAGATCGCGAGGACGACCTCCTCGCCGTCACCGAGCACGGCGGCGTCGATGAAGTCGGCGATCGGCTCGGGGTTGAAGGCGGCGTGCCCGCCCGCGATCACGACCGGGTGGTCCTCGCCCCGGTCGACCGCGTGCAGCGGGATCCCGGCGAGGTCGAGGGCGTTGAGCATGTTGGTGTAGCCGAGCTCGGTGGAGAAGCTGAGCCCGAACAGGTCGAAGGCGGCCACCGGGCGGTGGCTGTCGACGGTGAACTGTGGGATCGGCCCGTGCTCGTCACCGGTGCGCATCACCTGCTCCATGTCCGGCCACACCGAGTAGGTGCGCTCGGCCAGGATCCAGTCGCGCTCGTTGAGCACCTCGTAGAGGATCTGCACGCCCTGGTTGGGCAGCCCGACCTCGTAGGCGTCGGGGTACATCAGGGCCCAGCGCACCGTGGGGCCGCCCGTCTCGGAGGCCGCCGCGCAGTCCCAGTCCTTCACGACGGAGTTGAGCTCGCCGCCGACGTACTGGATCGGCTTCTGCACCGACGGCAGCTTGGCCTCGAGGCGCGAGAAGACCGACGCGACGGACATACGGGGACACCTACCTCGGTGATCGGGCTGGACGGGGAAGAATGACGGACTCGTTGGCCCGCTGCGCGATCATCAAGAGTACGTCGCCACGCCCGGTGCGGCCTAACCACGACCAGCGGTGTCCAGCAAGGGGGTGCGATGAGCCGGCGCGAGGAGGTGCTGCGCATCGGCGCCACCGTGCTGATCCTCGCCGCCCTGGTGTTCCTGTTCCTGCGCGACCGGAGTGCGGACGAGCCCGGCGCGGAGCAGCCCGAGCCCACGGTCAGCACCCCGACCGACGCTCCCGAGGTGGTCGAGCCCTCCGACCCGTCCCCCGAGGTGCCCGACGCACCGGACGCACCCGACACCGTCCCCTCGCCTCCCGAGGGGCTCGCCGAGCTGGTCTGCGAGGAGAACCGGACGGCCGTGGACCTGCGGGTGATGTCCTTCAACACGCACCGCTCCACCGGCACGCTCGACGCCGTCGCCGGCGAGATCCTCGCGCTGGAGCCGGACGTGGTGCTGCTGCAGGAGGTGGACCGCAGGATGCTGCGCAGCGGCTCCGTCGACCAGGCCGAGGTGCTGGCCGAGGCGGTCGGCATGGACGGCTCGTTCAGCGCCAACCTGGTCCGCGGCACCGGTCACTACGGCACCCTCGTCCTGAGCCGCTTCGACATCGTGCAGCAGGGCCGCATCGGGCTCGTGCGCGGCCCCGGCGCCGAGGCGAGGGGGCTCCAGTGGGTCACGCTGGAGGTGGCGGGCCAGGCGATCCGCGTCTACAACACCCACCTCGAGGCCACCGACGCCGACGTACGCCTCGCCCAGGCGCGCCAGGTCGCGGGCGTCCTCGCCGAGGACGAGCTGCCGGTCGTCCTCGGCGGCGACCTCAACGCGTGGCCCGCCTCGGCCGCCGTCGCCACCATCGCGCGCGAGCTCACCGACACCTGGACCGCCTCCGGCCAGGGCCGCTCGGCCACCAGCAGTGGCGGCCGCAAGATCGACTACCTCTTCGTGCGTGGGATGCGTCCGCTGCTCAGCCAGGTCGCACCGTCGGGGGTCTCCGACCACCACCGGCTGTGGGCGGACGTGCGGCTGCCGGCCCCGGACACCTGCGACACCGCGTCGCCGGGACCGGCCGGTTAGCGTCCGGGGCCGCCCGTCGTGCGGAGATGGATGTTCTGCAGCAGCCCCAGCGCGAGCATGCCGGCGAACAGCGAGCTGCCGCCGTAGGAGACGAAGGGCAGGGGAACGCCGGTGACCGGCATGATGCCCAGGCACATGCCGATGTTCTGGAACGCCTGGAACCCCCACCAGCAGGCGATGCCGGCTGCCGCCACCCGCCCGAAGAGGTCGCCGGCGCGCGCCGAGATCGTGAGCGCGCGCCAGATGACCACGGCGAGCAGCAGGATCACCAGACCGGCACCGACCAGGCCGAGCTCCTCACCGGCGACGGTGAAGATGAAGTCGGTGTGCTGCTCGGGCACGAAGCCCGAGCGGGTCTGGGAGCCGTCGAAGAGCCCCTGCCCGAAGAGCCCGCCGTTGCCCACGGCGATGCGGGCCTGCTCGGTGTTGTAGCCCGCGCCACGCGGGTCGAGCCCCGGGTTGGTGAAGGCCAGGAACCGGTCGACCTGGTAGGGCTTGAGCACTCCCATCGACACCGCGGCGACGGCGCCCACGACGGCACCGAGCGTGAGCCCGCACAGCCACAGCGACCCGGCGCCGGCGACGGCCACGACGCCGAAGACGGTGGCGGAGAGCACGAGCATGGTCCCGAGGTCGGGCTGCAGCAGGATGAGCACGGCAGGGACGCCGGCGATGGCGAGCATCGCCACGACCTCCAGGCTGCCCACTCGCCGTCCCCAGCGCCGCTCGGTGCGCTCGGCGACGACCAGCGCCATGCCGACCACCACGGCCAGCTTGGCGAACTCCGAGGGCTGGATGGACATCCCGCCCAGCTGGAGCCACGAGCGCGACCCGTTGACCGTGCTGCCGGCGACGAGCACGGCCACCAGCCCGCCGACGCTGGCGACGTACGCCACCGGCGCGAGGATCCGCACCCACCGGTGGTCGGTGGCCAGCACCGCGACCATAAGCACCAGGCCGATCGCCACGTTGACCAGCTGCTTGCGCAGGTAGGCGTTGGGGTCGCCGCCGGTCAGGTCGGCGCGCGTCGAGGTGGCCGACCAGACGAGGAGGGTGCCGAGGGTGACCAGCGCCAGCGCGGCGAGCACCAGCGGCCAGTCGAGGCCGGGGGCGCGCAGGGTGCCGGCGGTCTGCGCGGGCCGCGCCGGGCGGGTGGACAGGACGGTCATCGCGCTCACTCCCCCGCGGCCGGCGGCATGATCGAGCCGTCCTCGAGGAACTGCGGCAGCCGCGCGGGCGGGACGGTCCCCGGCGTGGCGGCGCGGGCCGGGCGTACGGACTCGCCCTCGACCCCGTAGAGCGCCTCCCAGATCGCGCGGATGCCGTCGCCGGTCGATCCCGAGCCGGTGCCGCCCTGGCTGATCATCATGACCACGACGTAGTCCTCGTTGTAGGAGGCCACCCAGCCGGTCGACTGCTTGCCGTAGACCTCCGCGGAGCCGGTCTTGGCGCGCACCGTGACCTGGTCGAGCGGGAAGCCGCCCATCTTCCACGCCATCGTGCCCTGGCGGGTGACCCCCTCGAGCGCTGAGTCGATGTAGTCGAGGAGCCGAGCCGGGACGTCGACGCGACCGGCCTTGCGGGGCGCGATGCGACGCAGCACCTCGCCGTCGGGGCTGACGAGCGCCTTCGCGACCGTCGGCACCCACAGGGTGCCCCCGTTGGCCAGCGCCGCATAGGCACGCGCGAGCTGGAGCGGGGTGACGATCGTGTCGCCCTGCCCGATCGAGAAGTTCACCGCGTCACCGGCGCGGTAGAGGTTGCCCTCGAGGCAGAACTCCCGCGCGAACCGGTAGACGAAGTCGCTGGTGTCCGGCGTCTGCGGCCGGCTGCTGAGGTCGCAGTAGTAGTCCTTCTGCGACTCGTAGTAGTCCTGCTTCCACCGACGGTCGGCGATGCGCCCCGGCGCCTCGCCCGGCAGGTCGATGCCGGTGCGCGAGCCGAAGCCGAACATCTTGGCCGCCTCGACGAGCGGGTCCCGCGCGTCGACGTCGGCGGGATCGCTGCCCAGGCGCTGCCAGAAGTCGTAGCCGACCCGGTAGAAGAAGGTGTTGCAGGACACCTCGAGGGCCTTGGCGAAGCCGATGCTGCCGTAGGGCTGGGACTCGTAGTTCTTGAAGACCCGGTTGCCGACCTGGAAGCCCGACGAGCAGTCGAGCCGGCTGTCGACGGTGTAGCCGTTGATCAGCGCGCCGGCGGTCATGAACGGCTTCCAGGTCGACCCCGGCGCGAACTGTCCCTGCGTGGCACGGGAGAGCAGGGGGGTGCCGGCCGCCTCGGAGTAGAGCCGGCGCAGCTGCGCCTCGCTGATGCCGCCCGTCCACACGTCCGGGTCGTACGTCGGCTGGCTGGCCATCGCGACGACGCGACCGGTCTTCGCGTCCAGCACCACCGCCGCACCGGAGTCGGCGACGTAATTGCGGCCGGTGACGTCGTCGAACTGGGTGCGCTGGTAGGCGATGCGCTCGGCGAGCTGCCGCTCGACCACGGCCTGCACCTTGGCGTCGATCGAGGTGACGAGCGTGTCGCCGGGCGTGCTCTCGACCACCGAGTCGTCGCCGAGCACCCGTCCCATCGAGTCGACGGCGACGCGCCGATAGCCGGGCAGCCCGCGCAGCCACTCGTCGTACTCCTTCTCGACCCCGGCACGGCCCACGACCGAGGCGCCGTTGAGCGATCGGTCGTCGCGCTCCGCGGCGAGGTCGTACTCGTCCTCGGTGATCGGGCTGAGGTAGCCGAGCAGGTGGGCGGCGTTGATGCCGAACGGGCGCGGGTAGGAGCGGACGTCCTGCTGCTCGGCCAGCACGCCCGGATAGTCCTCCGGCTGCTCGAGCACGCGCAGGGCGACGTCCTTGGGCACGTCCGTGGCGACCGGGACGGGCTGGTAGGGCGAGCCGTTCCAGCACACGTCGCGCACGCTGCCGGGGTCGCCGCAGGTGACCAACCGGGCCTCCACGTCCTCCGGCGGCGCGTCCACGACCACCGAGACCCGGCGCACGAGCTCGGTGCGCTGGCGCTCCTCGAGCTTGCCCAACACCGTGCGGTCGACGGAGATGACCCACGAGGTGCGGTTGGCGACCAGCGGGCGGCCCTGGCTGTCGACGATCAGTCCGCGCTGCGGCTGCACCACGATGTCGCGCACCGACTGGTCGGCGGCCTGCGCCTGGTAGGACTCCCCGCCGATGACCTGCAGGTAGTAGAGCCGGACGAACAGCGTCGCGAACAGCGAGAAGGCGAGGGCCTGCACGACCACGAGGCGCAGCCGGCTCCGGTGGGCGCCCGGGATCACGGCGCGACCCACTGCGGACTGAGCCTGGCGAAGAGCCTCATCAGCGGCGGCAGCACGAACGGGGTGAGCAGCACGTCCCAGACCACGGCCACGAGCACCACCTCCAGCAGCCCCGCGATCGACATCGCGGGGTCCGAGAGCAGGACGCCGCTGAGCGCGAAGACGGACGTCGCGACGAACGACGCGGCGGCGACCGTGCCCACCACGGCCAGGGCGGTCGGCTTGACGTCCTGCCGCACCCGCCCGGCCAGGAACGCCGCGATCGTCAGCGCCAGCGCCCAGCGTCCGGCGACGTGGTCGGCCGGGGGCGCGAGGTCGAGGGTGAGGCCCGCCGCGAAGCCGAGCAACAGCGCGAACGGCGCCTCGACCGTCAGGGCCGCGGCGACCACGACGAGCAGGCACAGGTTGGGGACGATGCCGTGCCAGGCGACGTGCGGGAACAGCGAGACCTGCACGACGAGGGCGAGGACGACGGCCGCCAGCGCGGCCGCCCAGCGTGCGTAGGTCACCTCAGGCTCCCGTCGGCCTCGATGATGGCGCGGTCGCTGTCGGTGCCGCTGGGCACCATGATGCCGACCACGTCGAGGGAGGAGAAGTCGACGAACGGCTTGACGACCGCGCGCTGGGTGGCTTCGCGCAGCGAGCTGTAGACCTCTGTGATCGTGCCGATCGGCACGCCCGGGGCGTAGGGGCCGGTGGTGCTTCCCCAGGTCACGACCGTGTCGTCGCGCGCGGGGACGGATGCGCCGTCGACCAGGCGCAGGTCCAGCCCGGACTCCTGGTCCAGCGAGCCGCTCCCGGTGACGAAGCCGATCTCCATGCTGGACCCGACGCGGCCACCGACCGTGGAGTCGGGGTCGATCACCAGCAGCACCGTCGCGGTGGTGCGGGTGACCCGCAGGACCCGGCCGACCAGTCCGTCGTTGTTGACGACCGTCATGTCGGGACCCACGCCGGCCTCCGAGCCGGCGTCGATGGTGACGGTAAAGCTCTGCGACTGCCGCGAACCGAGCGCCACCACGCGGGCGGGGACGAGCGCCGAGCCCAGGTCGGACGCGGCGGTGGTCAGCCCGTCGTACTGCTCGAGGCGGTTGCGGTCGAAGCCGGCGAGCTGGACCTCCCCGCGCAGCTCGGCGTTGCTGGCCTCGAGGTCGCGCACCCGGTCGGCGAGGTCGCCCTTGCTGCGGAACCAGGCCGGCACGGCCGTGAACGGTCGTACGGCGGCGGCCGCGGCGGACTCGGCCGGACCGAACGCCTCCCCCACCACCCGGCGGACCGGCTCCAGCGGCGAGTCCTCGCCGCCGGAGGCATCGAGCGTGATCAGCGTGGCGCTCGCGAGCAGCAGCGCCACGAGCAGCGAGCGCGGCGCTCGGCGCGACTCGAGCCGGTCGAGTCCCTTCCAGCGTCGCTCGCGTCCGTCGTGGTTGGACAGCGCACCCATCAGGCTCCTCCCATCAGAAGCGCCTCGGGTCCGAGACGAGGACCTGCTGCAGGGCTTCGAACTCCTCCACGCACTTGCCGGCGCCGTAGGCGACCGAGGACAGCGGGTCCTCGGCGACGTGGACGGGCATGCCCGTCTCGTGGCGCAGGCGCTCGTCGAGGCCGCGGAGCATGGCACCGCCACCCGTGAGCACGATGCCGCGATCCATGATGTCGCCGGCCAGCTCCGGAGGCGTCTGGTCGAGCGTGGCCCGCACGGCGTCGACGATGTCGTGGATCGGCTCCTCGAGTGCCTGGCGCAGCTCGGAGCTGGAGACCACGACGGTGCGCGGCAGGCCGGAGACCATGTCGCGGCCTCGGATCTCGGCGTCCGGCTCGCTGGGGAGCGGGAAGGCCGACCCGAGGGTCATCTTCATCTCCTCGGCGGTGCGCTCCCCCAGCATGAGGGAGTACTCCTTCTTCATCCAGGCGATGATCGCCTGGTCGAGGTCGTCGCCGGCGGTGCGGACCGACAGGCTCGTGACGATGCCGCCCAGGCTGATCACGGCGACCTCGGTGGTGCCGCCGCCGACGTCGACGACCATGTTGCCGGTGGCCTCGTGCACCGGCAGGCCGGCGCCGATCGCGGCGGCCATCGGCTCCTCCACGATGTAGACGCGCCGGGCGCCGGCCTGGTAGCCGGCCTCCTTGACGGCGCGCTGCTCGACCGCGGTGATGCCGCTGGGCACGCAGATGACCATGCGGGGCTTGGCGAAGTAGCGGCGCCGGTGCACCTGGTGGATGAAGTAGCGCAGCATCTGCTCGGTCGCCTCGAAGTCGGCGATCACGCCGTCCTTCAACGGGCGGATGGCGGCGATGTTGTCGGGGGTCCGGCCGATCATCCGCTTGGCCTCGTGGCCCACGGCGAGCACCTCGCCGGTCGTGGTGTTCATCGCGACGACGGACGGCTCGTCCAGCACGACGCCCTTGCCGCGCACATAGACCAGCGTGTTGGCGGTGCCGAGGTCGACGGCCATGTCTCGGCCGATGAAGCTGTGTGCCATTGCCGCTGCTGCCCCTGCAGGTCGGGTCGTACCGGGAAGAGGGGTCAGCACTCCCGCCGACCCACGCTCAGGTTAAGGAGCGCGGGACGGTGTTCGCGGCAGGACACGCGCGAGGCGGGTGGGGCCGGCGTGAAAGATGCCTCGTGCAGGAGGCCTCGTGAAAGCTGCCTCGCGCGGCGTGAGAGATGCCTCGCTCGCCGCGTAGCCGCGAGCGAGCTCGCGCTACGCGCCGAGCTCGGGGAACCAGATCCCGATCTCGCGAGCGGCCGAGTCCTCGGAGTCCGATCCGTGGACCAGGTTCTGCTGGACCGCCAGGCCCCAGTCGCGACCGAGGTCTCCGCGGATGGTGCCGGGGGCGGCGACGGTGGGGTCCGTCGCGCCGGCCAGGGAGCGGAAGCCCTCGATGCAGCGCTGGCCCTCGATGACGACCGCGAGCACGGGTCCGGACAGCATGAAGTCGACGAGCGGGCCGTAGAACGGCTTGCCCTCGTGCTCGGCGTAGTGGGCGGCGAGGATCTCGGGGGTCGCGGTGCGCAGCTCGACGGCCGCAAGGGTGTAGCCCTTGGCCTCGATCCGGCGCAGGATCTCGCCCGAGAGGCCGCGGCGCACGCCGTCGGGCTTGACGAGGACGAGGGAACGCTGCACGTCGGTCATGGGCGCAGCCTAGCCAGGCTCACTCCTGCTCGGCCCGCCAGGCCGCCCACGCCGCGGCACGCTCCCGATCGATCTTGCGCCCCAGGAGGTCGGCCGTCGTCCACAGCACCGCGAAGATCGCGCCCAGCGCGAACATCACCGGCACCACGAAGCCGAGCGCGACGGCCGCGACCTGGACGACGTAGCCGGCCAGGTAGGCCCACTGCGCCCGCAGCATCCCGGCCAGCAGCAGGCAGATCACGGCGAGCCCCAGCCCGACCGCGACCGCCGTGCCGGTCGCGACGCCGGCGATGGTGATCATGACCGGCGTGGACAGGCCCAGAGTGATCGCCTCGAGGCTCAGCACCGCGGCGCACATGCCGCGGCGGGGCGACCGCTCGCCGCCCGCCGACTCGCTCATCGCCGGCCCTTGAGCAGCCCGCGCGCCTCGCCCACGGTGACGACCGAGCCGGTCACCAGCACCGCGCCCGCCCCGATCGAGACGTCGATGGCCTCGCCGGCCTCGGCCAGGGTGGCGGCGCGGTCGATCGCGTCGGCGAGGTCGGGCACGACGCTGACCCGGTCCTCGCCGAAGATCCCGGCAGCGGCGCGACCGAGCGCGGCTGCGGACATCGACCGCGGAGTGGAGTTCTGGGTGCACACCAGGTGCGCGAGGTACGGCTCGAACGCGGCCAGCACGCCCTCGTGGTCCTTGTCCTCCATCACGCCCATCACGCCGATCAGCGGACTGAACGAGAACGAGTCCTCCAGCGCCGCTGCCACGGCTTCGGCGCCGTGCGGGTTGTGCGCGGCGTCGAGCACGATCGTGGGGCTGCGGCGGATGATCTCCAGCCGCCCCGGCGAGGTGACCTCGGCGAACGCCGCCCGCACCAGGTCCTCGTCGAGGGCCCCGCTGCCGGCGAAGGCCTCGACCGCGGCGAGCGCGACGGCGGCGTTCTGCGCCTGGTGGGCGCCGTAGAGCGGCAGGAAGACGTCGTCGTAGGCAGCGCGCAGGCCCTGCAGCGAGACGACCTGGCCCCCGACGGCGGGCGTGCGCGAGAGCACGCCGAACTCCATGCCCTCGCGGGCGACGGTGGCGCCGACCTCGGCCACGCGCTCGAGCAGGACCGCGGCGACCTCAGGGGTCTGCTCGGCCAGCACCGCGACGGCGCCGGGCTTGATGATCCGAGCCTTCTCGGCGGCGATGGAGGCGGGGTCGTCGCCGAGGTACTTGGCGTGGTCGACGGCGATCGGCAGGACGACGGCGACGTCTGCGTCGATGACGTTGGTCGCGTCCCAGCCGCCCCCCATGCCGACCTCCACCACGGCCACGTCCACCGGAGCGTCGGCGAAGGCGGCGTACGCCATCCCGACGACCGTCTCGAAGAAGCTCAGCGGATGGTCCTGCTCCGCGTCGACCAGGTGCGTGTACGGCGCCACGTCGTTGAAGGCGCGGACGAAGGCCTCGTCGTCGAGCGGCTCCCCGTCGATGCTGATCCGCTCGCTCATCCGCTCCAGGTGGGGCGAGGTGAACCGGCCGGTGCGCAGGTCCAGGGCACGCAGCAGCGTCTCGATCATCCGGCTCGTGCTGGTCTTGCCGTTGGTGCCGGTCAGGTGCACCGAGCGGAAGGAGCGCTGCGGCTCGCCGAGCAGCTCGGTGAACGCCTCGATGCGCTCGAGCGTCGGCTCGAGCCGCGTCTCGGGCCAGCGGGACAGCAGGGCGTCCTCGACCTCGTCGAAGGTCTCGGCGAGGCGGGGGGCGTCGACGTCGTCGCGGTCGACCGGGTCGTGCTCGGGGGCGTCAGTCATGGCTCCCCGAGTCTAGGGCTGCTGCGATCCTGCCGGCCGGACGAGGTGCTCGGCCATGTCCACGGTGGGCTCGTAGCCGAGACCGGCGTAGATCTTGTTCGAGGTGGGGTTGGCCCGGTCGGTGAACAGGCACATCCGGTGTCCGGCCTCGAGGCCGCGGCGGGTCAGCTCGCCGACGACGTGGGACGCGATGCCGCGTCCGCGGAACTCGCGCGGCGTGAACACCGGGCCGATGCGGGACACGCCGTACGCCGGCAGCCCCGCGCCGGTCAGGTGGGCGACGGTCCCGTCCGGCAGCTCCCACAACCACTCGACGCCCTCCCGGATCCGCACGAGGACGCTCTCCAGGGTGTTGTGGTCGCCGGAGGCAGGGTCGGGCTCGCGTCCGGCCTGCTCGTCGGCCTCCATGTGGAAGGCCTCGAACCACGACAGCACGAGCTCCGCGTCGTCCTCGGTGGCGCGGCGCAGCCGGCCCTCCGGTGCGGGCGGCACCTCGACGGAGGTGGCCTCCCACAGCCGGGTGGCCTTGTCCGCGACGACCGCCCCGCCGGTCAGCTGGGCGGTCTCCTGGGCGAGCACCTCGGCACCCGGAAGCGCACCGTTGACCCCGCCGAGGAACTCCCCGCGAGCGTGGAGCGCCGCCGCGAGTGCCCGGGCCGCGTCGTCGTCCATGGGCAGCACGAACGCCGGGTGCGGCTGGAACGGCGCGGTGCGCATCGACGCGCTGACCACCGTGCCGGAGCCGTCGCGGACGACCACCCACCAGCGCCGGAACGGCGCACCGACCTCCGCCCACGAGTCCCTCCCGTCGGCCAGCTCCCGCGCGGTCCGCTGGGTCACGCTCGCGATCACGCTGCCCAGCACGGGCTCGGCGGCGAGCAGGTCGCCGGCGGCGTCGAGGAAGGGCTGCGGCGCGTCGAAGAACTCCAGGTCCATGCGCGGACGCTAGCGATGCCGCGTGGCGCACGCGAAGTCGTTTTCGCAGGCCGGAGGCGCGTCAATAGACTCAGGCCATGACTGAGACCCCCGCCACCCAGACCCCGGACGCCGCGCCGGACACGACTCCGAGCACCGACCCGCGTGCCGTCGTCGTACCGGAGCGTCCGGCGCTGGAGGGCCTGGAGGAGAAGTGGTCGCGCACGTGGGCGGAGAACGACACCTACGCGTTCGACCGCACGCAGCCGCGCGAGAACGTCTACTCGATCGACACTCCCCCGCCGACCGTCAGCGGCTCGCTGCACGTCGGGCACGTCTACTCCTACAGCCACACCGACCTCATCGCCCGCTACCAGCGGATGCAGGGCAAGGCCGTGTTCTACCCGATCGGCTGGGACGACAACGGCCTGCCGACCGAGCGTCGCGTGCAGAACTACTTCGGCGTCCGCTGTGACCCCGCGCTGCCCTACGACCCCGACTTCACCCCGCCGGAGAAGCCGGACCCCAAGAAGCAGGTCCCGATCAGCCGGCCCAACTTCATCGAGCTGTGCGAGCAGCTCGTCGTCGAGGACGAGAAGGCGTTCGAGGCGCTGTGGCGCCAGCTCGGTCTCTCGGTCCAGTGGAACCCGACGTACACCACGATCGGGCGCCACTCCCGCACCGTCAGCCAGCGCGCGTTCCTGCGCAACTACGCGCGCGGCGAGGCGTACCTCTCCGAGGCGCCCACGCTGTGGGACGTCACGTTCCAGACCGCCGTGGCACAGGCCGAGCTCGAGGCCCGCGACTACCCGGGCCACTACCACCGCGTCGCGTTCCACCGCCCCGACGGCAGCCCGATCCACATCGAGACGACCCGTCCCGAGCTGATCCCGAGCGTCGTCGCGCTCATCGCGCACCCGGACGACGAGCGCTATCAGGGCGTCTTCGGCACCACCGTCACCTCGCCGGTCTTCGGCGTCGAGATCCCGGTGCTCCCCCACCCTGCCGCCGAGCCCGACAAGGGCGCCGGCATCGCGATGTGCTGCACGTTCGGCGACCTGACCGACGTCATGTGGTGGCGCGAGCTCGGCCTCCCCGTCCGCACAGTGGTCGGCCGCGACGGCCGGCTGCTGCGCGAGACGCCCGAGTGGCTGGCCGCCGACGCCGCCGCGACGGCGTACGCCGAGCTGGCCGGCAAGACGACCTTCAGCGCCCGGGAGGCGATGGTCGCCCTCCTGCGCGAGTCGGGCGACCTCGACGGCGAGCCGCGGGCGACGCAGCGGATGGCGAACTTCTACGAGAAGGGCGACAAGCCGCTCGAGATCGTCGCGACGCGCCAGTGGTACATCAAGAACGGCGGCAAGGACGCGGCGCTGCGCAAGGAGATGCTCGTGCGCGGCGAGGAGATCACCTGGATCCCGGCCCACATGAAGCACCGCTACGACAACTGGGTGGGCGGTCTCAACGGCGACTGGCTGATCTCCCGCCAGCGGTTCTTCGGGATCCCGTTCCCCGTCTGGTACCCGCTGGACGCCGACGGCGAGCCCGACCACGACCACCCGCTGCTGCCGACCGAGGACCAGCTCCCCGTCGACCCCTCCACCGAGGCGCCGCACGGATACACCGAGGACCAGCGCGGCAAGCCCGGCGGCTTCATCGGCGACCCCGACGTGATGGACACCTGGGCCACCTCCTCGCTGACCCCGCAGATCGCCGGCATGTGGGAGGTCGACGACGACCTGTTCTCGCGCGTCTTCCCCTACGACCTCGCCACCCAGGCGCACGACATCATCCGGACCTGGCTGTTCGCCCGCGTCGTGCGCGCCGACTTCGAGCACCAGGTCGTGCCCTGGTCGCACGCGATGATCTCCGGCTTCATCGTCGACCCGGACCGCAAGAAGATGTCGAAGTCCAAGGGCAACGTCGTCGTCCCCACCGACATCCTCGACAAGTACGGCGCCGACGCCGTCCGCTGGCGCGCCGCTATCGGCCGCCCAGGCCTCGACTCGCCGTTCGACGAGTCGCAGATGAAGGTCGGTCGCCGGCTGGCGATGAAGGTGCTCAACGCCTCGAAGTTCGTCCTCGGCAACGTCGGCGCCACAACGCTGACCCCCAGCGCCGTGAGCGCGCCGGTCGACTGCGCCCTCCTCGGCCGGCTCGAGACGGTGGTGCGCCGCGCCACCGAGGCGTTCGACGTCTACGACTACACCACCGCGCTCGAGGTCACCGAGAAGTTCTTCTGGGAGTTCTGCGACGACTACCTCGAGCTGGTCAAGGAGCGCGCGTACGACGCCGAGGGCGGGGTCGGCACCGACTCGGCCCGGGCGACGCTGGCCATCGCGCTGCACGTCCAGCTGCGCCTCCTCGCGCCGTTCCTGCCCTACGCCACCGAGGAGGTGTGGTCGTGGTGGCAGGACGGATCCATCCACCGCGCCTCGTGGCCGACCGCGGCCGACCTCGGGTCCGCGGCCGCCGCCCAGCCGCTCGTCCTCGACGCCGTCGCCTCCGCGCTGACCGGGATCCGCGGCGCGAAGTCGCAGGCCAAGGCGAAGATGCGCGCTCCCCTGTCCCGCGTCGTGATCACCGGTCCCCAGGGGCTGGTCGAGGCCGCTCGCGAGGCGCAGGACGACCTCCGCGCCGTGGGCACCATCGTCGGCGACCTGGAGTTCGTCGCCGACGAGTCGCTGACGGAGCTGCAGGTGTCCGCGGAGCTCGCGCCGACGGAGGACTGACCGGCGTACGCCGCGCCGCGCTGGCGGGCGTACGCGCGCCGGGGTTGGGCGGTGAGCTAGCCACATCCCGGCGCTCCTGGTTGTGGCTCAGCCACCGCTCGCCCGGAGCGGCGGTGCGCCAGCCACATCCCACGACGGGCCAATGTGGCTCAGCCACCGCTCGACAGACCAGCGGTGGGTCAGCCACATCCCGCGGCTGCCTGACGTGGCTCAGCCACCGCTCACGAGGTCAGCGGGAGGCTGTGCCGGCTCGGCGCGCCTTCGCCGTGTCCCGGTCCGCCTTGCGAGCCGCCTTCGTAGCATTCCACTTCGGCTTGCGAGTGGTCGCGGCGGCGTCACGGTCCTCGGCCGCGGCGGGCACGGGAGCGGGCTGCGCGGTCGAGGACTCGGTCGCGGCGGACCCGGTCGCAGGGGTGCCGGCGCCGAGCGACGGCGGGCTCAGCTCGGCGGGGATGCGCACGACACCGGAGACGGCCTCCTCGCTCGGCGGCGAGGCGGGCGGGTCGGTGACCGGTGCCGCGATGGGCGGCGCGGGTCGGAAGAGGTCGTGCCGCCAGCCGCCGGACATCGAGACGGCCATGAGGACCGCGCACAGCACCGCGGCGAGCGCGAAGCCGACGAGCGGTCGCACCTGGTCGACCCCTGCGGGGTCCGGTCTCCACATGCTGAGGAGACGTCAGCGCGCCCCCGCCATGACGCGGAACCGAGACCTGGAAGTCGAACTGCTCCTACGGCGGGCCAGCAGCGCAGGCGCCCGGGCCGGTCGGCTCAGGCCGACTTCTTCTTGCGACCCTCGGACTCACGCGGGATGAGCGTCGGGGCGACGTCGTCCTCGACCACCTCGCGGGTCACGACCACCTTGGCCACGTCACCGCGCGAGGGGACGTCGTACATGACGTAGAGGAGCACTTCCTCGATGATCGCGCGCAGGCCGCGAGCCCCGGTGCCGCGCTCGAGCGCCGCCTCGGCGATGGCGTCGACCGCGTCGTCGGTGAACTCGAGCTCGACGCCGTCGATGTCGAAGAGCTTCTGGTACTGCTTGATGAGCGCGTTGCGCGGCTCGGTGAGGATCTGGACCAGCGCCTCGCGGTCGAGCTTGCTCACGCTCGCGATGAGCGGCAGACGACCGATGAACTCGGGGATCAGGCCGAACTTGGTGAGGTCCTCGGGACGGACCTGGGCGAGCAGGTCGTCGGCCTCGCGCTCGGCGGCGCCGCGCACCTCGGCGGTGAAGCCGAGGGACTTCTTGCCCACCCGCTGCTCGATGATCTGCTCCAGGCCCGCGAACGCGCCGCCCACGATGAACAGGATGTTCGTCGTGTCGATCTGGATGAACTCCTGGTGCGGGTGCTTGCGCCCGCCCTGCGGCGGCACCGAGGCGGTGGTGCCCTCCAGCATCTTGAGCAGCGCCTGCTGGACGCCCTCGCCGGAGACGTCGCGCGTGATCGAGGGGTTCTCCGCCTTGCGGGCCACCTTGTCGATCTCGTCGATGTAGATGATGCCCGTCTCGGCCTTCTTGACGTCGTAGTCGGCGGCCTGGATCAGCTTGAGCAGGATGTTCTCGACGTCCTCGCCGACGTAGCCGGCCTCCGTCAACGCGGTGGCGTCGGCGATCGCGAACGGGACGTTGAGCATCCGGGCGAGGGTCTGGGCGAGGTACGTCTTGCCGCAGCCGGTGGGGCCGATGACGAGGATGTTGGACTTGGAGACCTCCACCGCGTCGTCCTTGGCCTTGCCGGTCACCGGCTGGAGCCCGGCCTGGACTCGCTTGTAGTGGTTGTAGACCGCGACGGCGAGGGACTTCTTGGCGTGCTCCTGGCCGATCACGTAGGAGTTGAGGAACTCGAAGATCTCGCGCGGCTTGGGCAGCTCCTCGAGGCTGACCTCCGAGCCCTCGGCGAGCTCCTCCTCGATGATCTCGTTGCAGAGCTCGATGCACTCATCGCAGATGTAGACGTTGGGGCCAGCGATGAGCTTCTTGACCTGCTTCTGGCTCTTGCCGCAGAAGTTGCACTTGAGCAGGTCGCCGCCGTCACCGATTCGTGCCACGAGTCGTGTCCTCCAGTCTCGCCGGATGGGGGCTCCGGCTGTTCACACCTTGCAACAGGCCCGACGACGGTACCCCGTGTCCGGCCCCCGCGGGGGCCGGACACGAGATGTCGCGGGTCATGTTCGATTCGCCCGGGGGGTCGGGCTCAGACGAGCGCCGGAGCGCCCTTGCGGGACTCGATGACGGCGTCGATGAGGCCGTACTCGACGGCCTGCTCGGCGGTCAGGATCTTGTCGCGCTCGATGTCGCGGCTGACCTGGTCGATGTCCTTGCCACTGGAGTCGGCGATCATCCGCTCGAGCAGCTCGCGCATCCGCAGGATCTCGTTGGCCTGGATCTCGATGTCGGAGGTCTGGCCGAACGTGCCCTCGGTGTAGGGCTGGTGAATCAGGATGCGGCTGTTGGGAAGCGCCATCCGCTTGCCCTTGGCGCCGGCGCCCAGCAGGATCGCGGCCGCCGAGGCCGCCTGGCCCAGGCACACGGTCTGCACGTCCGGCTTGATGAAGCGCATCGTGTCGTAGATCGCCGTCAGGGCCGTGAACGAGCCGCCGGGGCTGTTGATGTAGATGCTGATGTCGGTGTCGGGGTTCATCGTCTCCAGGCACATCAGCTGCGCGATGACCGCGTTGGCCACGTCGTCGCTGATCGGCGTGCCGAGGTAGATGATGCGCTCCTCGAACAGCTTGGCGTAGGGGTCGATGCGGCGGAAGCCGTAGGAGGTGCGCTCTTCCCACTGCGGGATGTAGTAGTTCATGTGATCAGTCCTTGGTCCGGGCCGGGCGGCCCTCGTCGGCGGCTTCGCGGGCGCTGGTGATGACCTGGTCGACGAGGCCGTACTCGACCGCCTGGTCGGCGGTGAACCACCGGTCGCGGTCGGCGTCGGCGACGACCTGCTCGACGCTCTGGCCGGTGTGCTCGGCGATGAGGTCGAGCAGCACCTTCTTGATGTGGATCGACTGCTGCGCCTGGATCTTGATGTCCGAGGCGGACCCGCCCATGCCCGAGGACGGCTGGTGCATCATGATGCGCGCGTGCGGCAGGGCGTAGCGCTTGCCCTTGGTGCCGGCGCAGAGCAGGAACTGGCCCATGGAGGCCGCCAGGCCCATGCCGACGGTCGCCACGTCGTTGGGGATGTAGTTCATCGTGTCGTAGATCGCCATGCCGGCGTCGACGGAGCCACCGGGGCTGTTGATGTGGAGGAAGATGTCGGCCTCCGGGTCCTCGGCGGAGAGCAGCAGGAGCTGCGCGCAGATCGCGTTGGCGTTCTGGTCGCGCACCTCGGAGCCGAGGAAGACGATGCGCTCACGGAGGAGGCGCTGGTAGATGTGGTCGTCGAGGCCGTACATCCCACCGGCGCCGTTCATCTCGGGCGAGAGGGCTGGGCTGGAGTTCTGGTTCACGCTGGCGACACTAGCCGGAAGGTCGGACACTTCCACGCGGGAACCCGCCCTGTTCGCCCACAGCGGATTCCAGGAGACGGTCCGCGCCCACGCCGCAAATGCCGACCGGCGCCTCACCCGAGGGTGGGCGCCGGCCGGTCAGCGGACGGGGAGCGGTCAGGCCTGCTCGGTGTCCTCGGCGACGGCGTCCGTCGCCTCGTCGGCGGTCTCGACCGGCTCGCCGATCGTGCCGTCGGGACGCAGGTTCTTCAGCTCGACCACGTTGCCCGAGGCGTCCTTGACGGTCGCCGCCTCGACGATCGCGGCCAGCGCCTTGCCGCGCAGGATCTCCTGCACGAGCTCGGGGATGTGGTTGTGCTCGAACATGTGGTTGGCGAACTCCTGCGGGTCCTGCCCGGACTGCTGGGCACGCCGCACGAGGTGCTCGGAGAGCTCGGCCTGGTCGATGCCGAACTCCTCCTTCTTGGCGATCTTGTCGAGGATGAACTGGGCCGCGACCGCGTCGCGCACCCGGCGCTCGAGGTCGGCCTCGAACTCGTCCTGGGTCTGCCCCTCGTCCTCGAGGTACTTCTCCATGGTGATGCCGGCGAAGCCGAGCTGCTGCTCGACGTTCTGGCGACGGGCATTGAGCTCGTCGGTCACCATGACCTCCGGCAGCGGGATGGAGACCTTCTCCAGCAGGGCCTCCAGGACCGCGTCACGGGCCGCGGCGGCCTGCTCGAGGCGCTTGCCGCGCCCGAGCCGCTCGCGCACGTCGGCGGTGAGCTCCTCGGCGGTGTCGAACTCCGAGGCGAGCTGCGCGAACTCGTCGTCGTAGTCGGGCAGCTGCTGCTCCTGCACGGCCGTGACCGTGACGGTCACCTGGACCGCCTCCCCGACGAGGTCGCCGCCGACGAGCTCGGAGTCGAAGGTCTTGTCCTCGCCGGCGGACATGCCGACCAGGGCCTCGTCGAGCCCGTCGATCATCCCGCCACGGCCCACCTTGTAGGACATGCCGGTGACCTCGCCGCCCTCGACGGTCTCGCCGTCGCGGGCGGCCACGAGGTCGATGGTCACGAAGTCGCCGTCGGCGGCGGCGCGCTCGACGGGGACCAGCGTGCCGAAGCGCTCACGCAGCGCCTCGATCTGCTCCTCGACGTCGGCGTCGGTGATCTCGATGTCGTCGACGCTCGCCTCGAGGCCCTCGTAGTCGGGGACCTCGAAGTCGGGCTTGACGTCGACCTCGGCGGTGAACTCGAGCGACTCGTTGTCCTCGAACTTGGTCACCTCGATCTCCGGCTGGGCCAGCGGCTCGAGGTCGTGCTCCTGGAGCGCGGCCATGTAGGACTGCGGCACGACGGCGTTGATCGCCTCGTCCAGGACCGGACCCCGGCCGACCTGGCGGTCGATGACCGCCGGCGGCACCTTGCCCCGGCGGAAGCCCGGGACGTTGATCTGCTGGGCGATCTTCTGGTACGCCGCGTCGAGGCTCGGCTTGAGCTCCTCGAAGGGCACCTCGACGGTCAGCTTGGCCCGGGTCGGGCTCAAGGTCTCGACGGCGCTCTTCACAAATGTCTCCTGATGCTGAAGGTCATGGGTACGTCGCGGGCACGCGCGGGCGCAGCAACCGCAAACCTCGTCAGTCTATCGACGGTGCTGGCGCTGACCGAATCTTGCACAGCAGCGTGACCACCGGGTCGGGGCGACAGGACTCGAACCTGCGATCTCCTGCTCCCAAAGCAGGCGCGCTAGCCACTACGCTACGCCCCGCCAGGCCGCCCCGGACCGCCCGGCCCGGTGGGACCGGGCAGCCCGCTGGCCTGCCTGGAGCGGATGACGGGAATCGAACCCGCGTAGCCAGTTTGGAAGACTGGGGCTCTACCATTGAGCTACATCCGCGCGCTGTCCGGAGGCGCGGTGGCCGCCGGTGCGGGTGTCATGGTGCCACACCGACGAGGCCTCGCCCCACACCAGCCTCAGCGTCGGTGGACGAGCAGCAGTGCCCGGTCGTCGTTGCGCGAGCCCAGCGCGTCGACCAGACGCGCCGCCCCGCCCTCGAACCGGCCGCGCAGCAGCCGCTCGGCCTGCCCGAGCATCCGGTCGATGCCGAGCGAGATGTCGCGGTTGCGCGTCTCGACCATCCCGTCGGTGTAGAGCAGCATCGCGTCCCCCGGCAGCATCTCGCCGGACGTGGTGGGGTAGTCCGCGTCCTCGATGAGCCCGAGGACCGGCCCCTCGCACTCGAGGACCTCCCAGCGGCCCGAGCCCGCGTGCCGCAGCGCCGCCGGCGGGTGCCCGGCGCTGCGGATGTCGTAGTGCCCGGTGTCCAGGTCGAGGGAGAGATGGATGGCGGTGGCGAAGCCCTCCTCCCAGTCCTGGCGGAGCAGGAACGTGTTGGCTGCGGACAGGAACTCCGCCGGCGGCAGGGCGCTCAGGAGGCCGCCGATGGCGCCGGAGAGGAGCAGGGCCCTGGTGCCGGCGCCCTGCCCCTTGCCGGAGACGTCGACCACCGCCACCTCGAGCCGCTGCCCGACCCGCGAGGCCACCACGAAGTCGCCGGCGAACGGCGTGCCGCCGGCCGAGCGCAGCTCCGCGGCGGCGTACCAGTCGTCGGGCAGCGCCGGGATGCCGCCCTGGCGCAGGATCCGGTCGCGGAGGTCGACGAGCATCATCTCGCCCTGGATCCCCGCCACCCCGAGCCGCGAGCGGCGGAACGAGGACATCATGATCAGCAGGCCCAGGACGAAGATGACGACCGCGGTCAGGACGACCCGCACGTCCGGTTCTTGGCGCAGGCTGGCCACTGCGAGCACGACGAGCACGTAGACGACGAACCAGGGCAGCTGCCGCGGCCCGAGCACCAGGCCGGCCACCACCAGCGGCACGAGCAGGCCGGTCAGCGGCGCTTCTTGGGGGAAGCGCAGGATCGTGGCGCCGACGAGCGCGGTCGCGACCACCAGCGCCCACAGGATCCGCGAGCCGCGGGGCACGACGCGGTCGAAGGTCTCACCCAGCCAGCGCCGAGGACTCATGGCCGAGCTCCTCGCGACGTGCCGCTGTCCCTGCCGGGAGATCCTACGGCGCGGGAGCGGAAGGAGGGCTGGCAGCGCGGGCACCAGAAGACGTTGCGTCCGACCAGCTCGGCGGTGCGGATGCTCGACCCGCAGACCAGGCACGGCATCGACGTGCGTCGGTAGACGTACACCTCTCCCCCGTGGTCGTCGCGGCGCGGCGCCCGCCCCATGGCCTCCGGGGTGTGCTCGGGCCGCACGGTGTCGATCCGCCCCGTGCGCACGCCCTCTCCCATCAGCTCCACGAGGTCGGCCCACATCGCGCGCCACTGCCCGACCCGCAGGGTGCTCCCGGGTCGCAGCGGGTGGATGCGATGGCGGAACAGCACCTCGGCGCGGTAGACGTTGCCCACCCCGGCCAGGACCTTCTGGTCCATCAGCAGGTCACCGACCGGACGGTGGCTGGCGGAGATCCGCCGCCAGGCGAGGTCCGGGTCGGCGTCGGCGCGCAGCGGGTCCGGGCCGAGCCGGCCGAGGACCTGCGCCCGCCGCTCGGGTCCCACGAGGTCGCACACGATGGCACCGCGCAGGTCGGCGTACGACGTCCCTGCCGGACCGCCCGTCGGCTCGGCGGCCGGCACCGCGACCAGCCTCAGGCGCACCGCCCCGAGCGGCGACGGGACGACGTCGACGTCGCGGTGGACGTCGAGCTGCCCGATCAGACCGAGGTGGACATGGACGAACCGCTCGCCCTCGAAGCCGATGAACACGTGCTTGCCGGCGGACTCGGCACCGAGGAGCCTCGAGCCGTCGAGCTGCTCGGCGTCGGCCGCGAAGCGTCCCTGCGGGGAGGACACGCGGACCGCACGGTCGGCGAACGCGGCGGTGAGGTCCTCGGCCAGGCGACGAAGGGTGTGCCCCTCAGGCATCCGCTTCGTCGGGCTCCGCGTCAGCCGCCGCGCTGGCCGGGTCCGGACCCCTCAGCGCCGACTCGGGCAGGTCCGGCAGCTCCTTCGTCCTGTCGTAGACCGACACCTGGTCGATGCGGCGCACGTGGCGCGGGTCGCCGCTGAACGGCGTGGTCAAGAAGACCTCGACGAACCGCGTCGCGTCCTCGACGGAGTGCATCCGCGCCCCGACCGAGACGACGTTGGCGTCATTGTGCTCGCGAGCCAGCCGAGCGGTCTCCTCCGACCACGCCAGGGCGCAGCGGATGTCCTCCACCTTGTTGGCGGAGATCTGCTCGCCGTTGCCCGACCCGCCGATCACGATCCCGAGGCTGTCGAGCCCCTCCTGCCGGTCGCCGGCGACGCCCTCCGCGGCACGCAGGCAGAAGCAGGGGTAGTCGTCGTCGGCGTCGTGGACGAACGGCCCGTGGTCGACCGGCTCGTAGCCGTGGTCGACCAGCCAGGTCATCAGGTGGTCCTTCAGGTCGAGGCCGGCGTGGTCGGAACCGAGGTGTACGCGCATGGGACGAGTGTCCCAGAGCCGGGGCACGGCATCCGGCAACGGCTCACCCGAGGTGGAGGTCGAGCCAGCCGGCCACCTGCCGCAGCAGCGGCTCGGAGGCGGGAAAGTGCTCGTGGCGCCAGAACCCGTGCGTCTGGCCCAGGCAGCGCACCCCGACGGTCTGCACGCCGGCCTCGGCGAGCAGCCGCGCCAGCTCCTCGCCCTCGTCGCGCAGCGGGTCGTGCTCGGCGGTGGCGACGAAGGTCGGCGGCAGCGTGTGGAGCCGGTCGGAGCGCAGCGGTGCCAGGTCGGGGTCGTCGTAGTCGGCCTCGCTGCGCGCGTACTGCTCCCAGTACCAGGTGGCCTCCCCCGGGTCGAAGCCGGTGTCGGCCGCCTGCTCCCACGACGGAAAGCTGTTGCGCGGGTCGAGGAAGGGGTAGACGAGCGCGACCGCCGCGAAGAAGCCCGGGTTGCGCAGCGCCGCGACGAGGGCGAGGTTGGCGCCCGCCGAGTCGCCGTGGGCGGCGTACGGTCCGGGCAGGCCGCCGTCGCGCAGCCAGGCGACGACGGCGTCCATGTCGTCGGGGGCGGCGGGGAACGGGTGCTCGGGAGGGCGCCGGTACTCCACGCTCAGGACTGGTCGACGCAGCCGGTTCGCGAAGCGCCGGCAGACGCCGTCGTGCACGTCGACGTCGTTGAGCACGAAGCCGCCGCCGTGGGCGTGCACCACCACGCCGGGCAGCGGGTTGGCCGGCGTGTAGAGGCGGCACACCACGCCACCGGCGTCGACGTCACGCACCGAGGCGACGTCCTCGCGCGGCTCGGCGAGGGCGGCGAGGCGGGCCCGCCCGCGGTGGGCCGCGAGGTCGAAGCCGGGGGCGCGCAGGTCGGGGCTGGTGTCGGCGGCGACGGCGGCGCGGACCTCGGGGTACATGGGCGACCTCAGCGCGCCATGAGCGCGTCGAGGCCGACCGCGACCGCCGCCGCGACCCGGAAGTCGATGCGCTGGTCGGGCACCGTGACCCGGTAGCGGTCGCCGATCGACATCTTGCGCTCGACGGAGAACAGCGGCTGACCGGCGGAGTCGACGAAGTCGAAGTGGATCGGGATGAAATCGAGCTCGGTGAACCGGCGCAGGAGGCCGGCGACCTGGCTGCGCTCGCGACCGGTGCCGGTGTAGCCGGGGCCCTCGATGTGGAAGGTGGAGCGCAGGAGGGAGGCACCGAAGTCCTTGCGGAAGAACCCGATCTGCGCACCGGCCTCGTCGGTGATGTCGTAGCCGGCGTTGAGGTCGAGCTTGCGCCGGGCCTTGAAGCCGAACACCGCCCGCGTCTTGGCGGCGTCGGCGTAGAACGTCACCTGCTCCTTGAAGGCCATCCGCTTCTGCTCGGCGAGCGCCATCAGGCGGGTCGGGTTGCCCGCCTCGTCGGACTCGGAGACCTCGTAGCGGTTGATCATCATGGTGAGCTTCTGCTTCACCACGAAGTGCGGGAGGTACATCTCTGCGGTCATCTCGGAGGACATGGCGCCGAGCCTAGTCAGCCGCGCGGCTCAGTCGGCGACCCGCGCCAGCTCCTCCTCGACCACCGACGGGTCGAGCTTGGTGAAGACCGGGGTCGGCTTCTCGACCGGAGCGCCCACCGTGACCGGGCGCGACTCCCACGCCGGCGTCGCGGTGTACTCGCCGGTGATGATGGAGTACGACACGTGGCCGGCGCCGTTGCCCGGCTCGAGCTCGTCGACCTGCTCGATGCGCGGCATCGGCATGAGCTCGCCCTCGCCGCCCATGACCGTGTGCACCTTGTTGGCCGCGTGCGGCAGGAACGGCGCGAGCAGCGTGTTGCAGTCACTCACGCACTGGGCCGCGACGTGCAGCACGGTGCCGAGCCGCTCGCGCTGCGACTCGTCCTTCATCTTGTAGGGCTCGGTGACGGTGAGGTACTTGTTGACCTCGCCGACCACCCGCATCGCCTCGGCGACGGCGGCACGCAGCCGGTGCTTCTCGATGAGCCCACCCACGGTGGTGAAGCCCTCGCGCACGGCGGCGAGCACCTGCTCGTCGACCTCCTCCAACGGCCCCGCGGCGGGGATCTCGCCGAAGTTCTTGGCGATCATCGTGGCGGTGCGGTTGACCAGGTTGCCCCAGCCGGCGACCAGCTCGGAGTTGTTGCGGGTGACGAAGTCGGCCCACGTGAAGGCCGCGTCGGACGTCTCCGGCCCGGCGGCACAGATGTAGTAGCGCAGGGCGTCGGGGCCGTAGCGGGCGAGGAAGTCGCCGACGTAGATGACGTTGCCGCGGCTGGTGGAGAACTGGGCGTCGCCGAAGGTGAGGAACTCGCTCGAGACCACCTCGGTCGGCAGGTTGAGCGAGCCGTACGCCCCGGGCTCGCCACCGCGGGCACCCTGGCCGTTGTACGCGAGCAGCTCGGCGGGCCAGATCTGGGAGTGGAAGACGATGTTGTCCTTGCCCATGAAGTAGTAGGACTCCGCGTCCGCGTCGTTCCACCACTCGCGCCACTTGTCGGGCTCGCCCTGGCGACGCGCCCACTCGATGGAGGCCGAGAGGTAGCCGATCACGGCGTCGAACCAGACGTAGAGCCGCTTCGTCGGCTGGTCCTCCCACCCCGGCACCGGGATGCCCCAGTCGATGTCGCGCGTCATCGCACGCGGGCGGATCTCCTTGAGGATGTTCTGGCTGAACTTGATCACGTTGGGGCGCCACAGCCCCGTCGCCTCGCGCTGGTCGAGCCACTCCCCCAGCGCCTCGGCCAGCGCAGGCAGGTCGAGGAACCAGTGCTGGGTGTCGATGAACTGCGGCGTCTCGCCGTTGATCCTCGACCTGGGCTCGATCAGGTCCGTCGGGTCGAGCTGGTTGCCGCAGTTGTCGCACTGGTCGCCGCGCGCCTCGGCGTACTTGCAGATCGGGCACGTGCCCTCGATGTAGCGGTCGGGCAGGGTGCGGCCGGTCGACGGGCTGATCGCGGTCTGCGTCGTCTCCTCGACCATGTAGCCGTTGCGGCGACACGTCTCGAACATCTCCTGCACCACGGCGTAGTGGTTGCCGGTCGTGGTGCGGGTGAACAGGTCGTAGGACAGGCCCAGTCCGCACAGGTCGTCGACGATGACCTGGTTGTACTTGTCGACCAGCTCGCGTGCCGGCAGTCCCTCGTTGTCGGCGAGCACGAGGATCGGCGTGCCGTGCTCGTCGGTGCCACTGACCATCAGCACGTCGTGGCCCGCCATCCGCATGTACCGGCTGAACACGTCGGAGGGCACGCCGAAACCGGCGACGTGGCCGATGTGGCGCGGGCCGTTGGTGTACGGCCAGGCGACGGCGGACAGGACACGAGTCATGCGCGCAAGCCTAGTGACCGGGCGCCACGCGATGACCGCGGGTCGCCCGCCGCCCCTCGCCGGTCAGGAGAAGTCCAGGTCGCCCGTGCGCGAGCGCTTGAGCTCGTAGAAGTAGGGGAACTTCGCGACCGCGACGGCACCGTCCCACAGCTCGCCGGCCTCCTCGCCGCGCGGGATCTTCGACAGCACCGGCCCGAAGAAGGCCGAGCCGTTGATGTGGATGGTCGGCGTCCCGACCTCGTCCCCGACGGGGTCCATGCCCTCGTGGTGGCTCGCCGCCACGGCGGCGTCGAGCGACTCGTCGTCCCACGCGTCGATGAGCCCGGCCGGCAGGCCGGCGTCGGCCAGCGCCGCCGCGGCGGTCTCGCGGGTGAGCTCCTCGCCGTTGTTGTGGTGGCGCGTGCCGATGGCGGTGTACCACTCGCCGAGCTGCGCGTTGTCGTGCTCCTGGGCGATCTTGATCGCCACGCGGACCGGCCGCTCCGCACCGCTGAGCAGGTCGCGGTAGTCCTGCGGGATGTCCTTGTCCTTGTTGAGGTAGGCGAGCGACATCACGTGCCACTGCACCTCGATGTCGCGGACCTGCTCGACCTCGCGGATCCAGCGCGAGGTGATCCAGGCGAACGGGCAGAGCGGGTCGAACCAGAGGTCAGCGGTAGCCATGTCCAGCCCAATCCCGGACGGGCCTCGGCTATTCCCCACCGGTGTGGGCGGGACCACACGCCGGTGGCAGGATGCGCTGCATGCCTGGAACCAATCTCACCCGGGACGAGGCCGCCACCCGCGCCGCCCTCCTGGAGGTCACGTCGTACGCCGTCGACCTCGACCTGACGTCCGCCACCCGCCCGGAGGAGACCACCTTCGTCTCCGTCACCACCATCGAGTTCACCTCCCGCGAGGTCGGCGCGAGCACCTTCGCCGACCTGGTGGCGCCGACCGTGCGCGAGATCACCCTCAACGGCCGCAGCCTCGACCCCGCCACGGCGTACGCCGACAGCCGGATCGCGCTCGACGGCCTCGAGGAGACCAACACGCTCGTCGTGACCGCCGACTGCGCCTACTCCAACACCGGCGAGGGCCTGCACCGCTTCGTGGACCCGGCCGACGACCGGGTCTACCTCTACAGCCAGTTCGAGGTGCCCGACGCCCGTCGCGTGTTCACCACCTTCGAGCAGCCCGACCTGAAGGCCGTCTTCACGTTCACCGTCACCGCGCCCTCGCACTGGGTCGTGGTGTCCAACGCGCCGACGCCCGAGCCGACCGAGGCCGGCGACGGTGTCTCGGTGTGGAGCTTCCCGCCCACCAAGCGGATGTCGACCTACATCACCGCCATCGTCGCCGGCGAGTACCACGGCGAGTTCGACACCTACGAGGGCAAGTTCGGCACCATCCCGCTGGGCCACTACTGCCGCCAGTCGCTCAAGGAGCACATGGACACCGCGGAGCTGGTCAAGCTCACCAAGCAGAGCTTCGCGTTCTTCGAGGAGCAGTTCGACTACGCCTACCCGTTCGGCAAGTACGACCAGCTCTACGTGCCGGAGTACAACGCCGGCGCCATGGAGAACGCCGGATGCGTGACGCTGCGCGACGAGTACCTCCCCCGCAGCCGCCAGCCGCGCTCGTTCTTCGAGTTCCGGGCCTCGGTGATCACCCACGAGATGGCCCACATGTGGTTCGGCGACCTGGTCACCATGAAGTGGTGGGACGACCTCTGGCTCAACGAGTCGTTCGCCGAGTGGGCCTGCTACTGGTGCGAGGCCAACGCGACCGAGTTCACCGACGCGTGGACCGGCTTCGCCAACGCCCGCAAGCAGACCGGCTACCGCGCCGACCAGCTGCCCTCGACGCACCCGATCGCGGCCGACAACGTCGACCTGCACGCGGTCGAGGTCAACTTCGACATGATCACCTACGCCAAGGGCGCCTCGGTGCTCAAGCAGCTCGTCGCCTGGGTCGGCATCGAGCCCTTCCTGCAGGGCCTGCGCGCCTACTTCCGCGAGTGGGAGTACGGCAACCCGGAGTTCAAGGACCTGCTCGCGACGCTCGAGAAGGCGTCGGGCCGCGAGCTGCAGGGCTGGGCCCAGGAGTGGCTGCAGACCGCCGGGGTCAACACCCTCGCGCCGTCGTTCGAGCTCGCCGAGGACGGGACCTACTCGTCGTTCGCGGTCAGCCAGACGGCCCACCCGGACTGGCCGACGCTGCGACGCCACCGCCTCGGCATCGGCCTCTACGACGACGTGGACGGGCGCCTGGTGCGTCGCGACTACCTCGAGATCGACGTCGACGGCGCGAGCACCGACGTCCCCGCGCTGGTCGGCGTCCAGCAGCCGGCGCTGCTGCTGCTCAACGACGAGGACCACGCCTACGCCAAGATCCGTCTCGACGAGCGGTCGCTGGCCACCGCCATCTCGGCGCTGTCCACCTTCGAGGACTCGCTGCCGCGCGCCCTCGTGTGGGGTGCGGCGTGGGACATGACCCGCGACGCGGAGATGCGCACCCGCGACTGGGTGGACCTCGTGCTGGCCAACATCGGTCAGGAGAGCGACGCGTGGGCGGTGACCCGCATCCCCGCCTCCACCGCGCTGGCGGTCAACTTCTACTCCGACCCCGAGCACCGGCGCGAGCTCAAGGCGACGTGGGAGTCGGGGCTGCGCGAGCTGCTGCTGGCCGCGGAGCCGGCCAGCGACCACCAGCTCACCTTCGCCCGGACCTACGCCGGCGCCGCCCACAGCGACGCCGCGCTCGACGACCTCATCGGGCTGCTCGACGGCTCGTTCACCGTCGAGGGCCTGGCGATCGACCAGGACATGCGGTGGGTGCTGATCACCGCCCTGGCGAGGGCGGGTCGCTTCGGCGACGCCGAGATCGACGCCGAGCTCGAGGTCGACAAGACCATCTCCGGCAAGGAGCAGGCGGCCGCCGCCCGGGTGGCCCAGCCGACGGCGCAGGCCAAGGAGGCCGGCTGGAACGCCATCCTCGACCCGAGCACGCCCAACGAGACCTCCCGCGAGATCGCGATGTCGATCTTCCGGTTCGGCCAGGAGGACGTGCTCGAGCCGTACCTCGAGGAGTTCCTCGACGCGTCCCGGACGCTGGTCGACACCCTGGGCTTCCACAAGGCGTCGGTCGTGCTCGAGTACGGCTTCCCCAAGGCCCTCGGCTCCGCGGCCACGCTGGCCCGGCTCGACGAGTGGCTGGCGGACAACGACGCGCCCAAGCAGGCGCAGCGCTACGTCGGCGAGGCGCGCGCCGAGATCGCCCGAGCGCTGGCCGCGCAGGCCTGCGACGCCGGCTGAGCGCCGCGGGCCCGACCCGCACACGACCGGGCACACGACCGGGCACGTCCTCGACGAGGACGTGCCCGGTCGGCGTCTCAGGCGTGGAGGGTGTTCTGCGGGCGGGCGTGCTCGGCGAGCATCGCGATGCCGCGCTGGAGCCCCACGAGCAGGTTGCCGGCGGCGAACTCCGTGGACATCGCCAGCACCGCCAGCTCGACCTCGGCGTCGGTGAGGTGCCGGCGTACGTCGCCGCCGGTGACGACCTCGATGATGCGCCGGGCGGGGTCCACCAGGATCAGGACGCTCCGCGCGGGAGCGACGAGCCGGTTGTGCAGACGCGTGGCCCACGCCCGGGGCTGGTCACCCTGGACCGGCCCGACG
Source organism: Nocardioides sp. SYSU D00065 (assembly GCF_017916425.1). Lineage (GTDB taxonomy): Bacteria > Actinomycetota > Actinomycetes > Propionibacteriales > Nocardioidaceae > Nocardioides. The sequence goes on from NZ_JAFMSX010000001.1 coordinate 667,388, forward strand.
TAGACGGAGAACTCGAAGCGGCAGGCCTGCTCGGCGACCCGGATGGCCTTGTCGAGGGCCAGGCGCTCGGCCTCGGTCAGCGGCTCACCAGCTGCCACTGGCGCCACCCGCCCGTGAGTCCTCGCCGTCGGGCGCCGGCAGCTCGGCGACGCCCTGGCGCGGGCCGCCGATCCAGTGGCCCTCGCCCTCGGAGTGGTCGGGCAGCAGCTTCTCGCCCCGGACCATCGCCGGCAGGTAGACGGCCAGGACGATGAGCACGAACAGCAGGGCCGGGGCGCCGACGTAGATGCCCAGCGCGTGCAGGGCGTCGAGGTTGCGGTGCTCGCGGGCACCGCCCCAGCCCTCCGGGACGTCGGCGTGCGCCGGTGCGGCCAGGAGCGCCAGCAGCGGCACGCTCGCCACGGCGGCGGCTCGGCCGATCGATCGCGCACCGGGGCGCCGGGACGGGTGGGAGCGACTGGCGGGCGTGGTCACGGGCACCAGCGTATCGCCCATACTGGCGGGCATGTCCCACCCCCTCGCCACCTGCTCGACCGACGAGGACCTCTGCACCTGGGTCCTCGACCAGACCGGCAACAGCACCCTCGCCACCGCGGTGGACTGGATCGTCGGCAAGCCCAGCACCCTCCTGGGGCTGATCGTCATCGGGGTCGTCGTCCGGTGGCTGCTGCACCGGATCATCGACCGGATCATCAAGCGTGCCGAGGCGGGTGTGCTCCCCGACCGGCTCAGCCGGGCGATCACCGGCGGCCGGATGGGTGCCGCGCTCAACCTGCGCGAGGACCCGACGTACACCCGGCGCGTCCAGCGCGCGGCCACCCTCGGGTCGCTGCTCAAGAGCATCGTGACCGGTGTCGTGTTCACCGTCGTCGCGCTGATGTTCATCTCCGAGCTCGGCTACGACATCGCCCCGCTGATCGCCAGCGCCGGCATCCTGGGCGTGGCGCTCGGCTTCGGGTCGCAGACACTGGTGAAGGACTTCCTGTCCGGCATCTTCATGATCTTCGAGGACCAGTACGGCGTGGGCGACGTCGTCGACCTCGGTGAGGCCTCCGGCACCGTCGAGGCGGTGAGCCTGCGCGTCACCCGGCTGCGCGACGTCAACGGCACGGTCTGGTACGTCCGCAACGGCGAGATCCTCCGCGTGGGCAACATGAGCCAGAACTGGGCGCGCACGGTGCTGGACGTGACGGTCGGCTACACCGAGGACCTGGTCCACGTGCGCCGCGTGCTGGAGGAGGTCGCGCACGACCTCTGGGTCGACGAGGACTTCCAGGGCCTCGTCATCGAGGAGCCCGAGGTGTGGGGCGTGGAGTCGCTGGGGGTCGACGGCATCGTCATCCGGGTGACCCTCAAGACCGCACCCATGGAGCAGTGGGGCGTGGCCCGGGCGATGCGCGAGCGGGTGAAGGCACGCTTCGAGGCCGAGGGCATCAACCTGGCCGTCGCGCAGCGGGTGATGTGGCAGGAGAGCGCCCCCTCGGCGGCCTCCGCTGAGCCGACGGAGAAGGCCTAGCCCCGGCCGAGGGTCGCTGGCGTCCTGCGGGACAATGGCAGCGTGACCACCACGTTCTACGACGAGATCGGCGGCGAGGAGACGATCCGCGCGATCGTGCACCGCTTCTACGAGGGCGTGGCCACGGACGAGGTGCTGCGCCCGATGTACCCCGAGGAGGACCTCGGTCCCGCCGAGGACCGGTTCGCGCTGTTCCTCATGCAGTACTGGGGCGGCCCCACTACGTACGGCGACACCCGTGGCCACCCGCGCCTGCGGATGCGCCACGGGCCGTTCCTGGTGACCCCGACGGCGGCGCAGCACTGGCTGCGGCACTTCCGGGCCGGCCTGGACGCGGTCGAGCTGACCCCCGAGCAGGACGCCCGGTTCTGGGAGTACGTGACCCACGCGGCGCAGTTCATGGTCAACACGCCCGACCCGCAGCCGCCGACGCCCGCCGACGTCCTCTAGCGGGCCACCAGCGCGCGGAACGCGTCCGGCACCGGTGCCGGACGGCCGCTCGCGCTGTCGATGCACACGCCCACCACGCGTGCGCGAGCCAGCACCTCGTCGCCGTCCCGCACCACCGACTCGAAGACGACCGACGTGCTGCCGATCCGCGAGACCCAGGTGCGGCAGTCGTAGGGCTCGGCGCGGAACAGGATCGGGCGGCGGTAGTCCACGTCGGTCTGCGCGACCACGAGGTGGTGGCCGGCGCCGAGCTCGCGGCCCTGGGTGACCAGCAGCTGGATGCGCGCCTCCTGGAAGTACTCGAAGTACTTCACGTTGTTCACGTGCCCGTAGACGTCCACGTCGCTGAACCGGACGTGGACCGGGTAGGCGCCGCCCGGCACGTCGACGACGTCGGGTGCCGTAGGAGCACGCACCGGCTCGGCCGGCTCGAGCAGCCGCGACAGCGACTCCCGCTCCTCCTCGCGCAGCCGGCGCGGACGGCCGGTGGCGAAGACGTACGGCGTCAGGACGGTGCGCGCGCGGAGGAAGACGGTGCGCTCACCGGCCTCGTCCTCCTCGAAGATCTCGTACGCCATGGTGAAGCTCGCGGCGCGGATCTCGGTGACCCAGCACTCGATGGCGACCGGCTCGGGACCGAAGGTGAGCGAGGCGACGTAGGTGACCTCGTGCCGCACCACGACGGCCGCCTCGGCCAGGTCCTCCGCCCGGCTGTCGGGGGCGTGGGTGCGGAACATGTCGACCCGCGCCTCCTGCAGGTAGTCCACGTAGGTGACGTTGTTGACGTGGCCCAGCAGGTCGAGGTCGGCCCACCTCAGCGGGCAGCGGTAGAGATGGCGCACGCCCCGATCGTCGCAGACGTGCGCCGCTAGGCACGGTCCGGTGGCGCCGGCCGTCCGGTGTGGACGACCCCGGGAGGCGTCCGTTCCGCCCCGCGCGCGTGCGGACTAGGGTGCCCGGAGACCCTCCAACCGACGAGTAACCGGAGTTCTCCATGCCCGAGGCAGTGATCGTTTCCGCAGCGCGCACCCCCATCGGTCGCGCCAACAAGGGCTCGCTCAAGGACTTCCGTCCCGACGACCTCACCACCCTCGCCGTGCAGGCGGCGCTGGACAAGATCCCGGCCCTCGACCCGGCGGCGATCGAGGACCTCCTGCTCGGCTGCGGCCTGCCCGGCGGCGAGTCCGGCAACAACATGGCCCGCGTGGTGACCACCCTGCTCGGTGTCGAGGTGCCCGGCGCGACGGTGACCCGCTACTGCGCCTCGTCGGTGCAGACCACGCGCATGGCGTTCCACGCGATCAAGGCCGGCGAGGGCGACGTCTTCGTCTCGGCCGGCGTCGAGACCGTCTCCCGCTTCGCCAAGGGCACCTCCGACCACCTCCCGGGCACCCGCAACCCGGTGTTCGAGGAGGCCGCCGCCCGCACCGACGAGTACGCCAAGGGCGGGCAGGACTGGCACGACCCGCGCGAGGACGGCCGGCTGCCCGACATCTACATCGCCATGGGCCAGACGGCCGAGAACGTGGCCCGGCTGCGGGGGCTCGACCGCAAGGAGCTCGACGAGTACGCCGTCCGCTCGCAGAACCTCGCCGAGAAGGCGATCGCCGACGGCTTCTGGGAGCGCGAGATCACGCCGGTCACGCTGGCCGACGGCACCGTGGTGACGCAGGACGACGGCCCGCGAGCGGGCGTGACCTACGACGCCATCTCCGCGCTGCAGCCGGTGTTCCGCCCCGACGGCGTCGTCACCGCGGGCAACTGCTGCCCGCTCAACGACGGTGCCGCCGCCGTCGTCGTCATGTCGGACACCAAGGCCGCCGAGCTGGGCCTCACGCCGCTCGCGCGCATCGTCTCCACCGGCGTGTCCGGGCTCTCCCCCGAGATCATGGGGCTCGGCCCGGTCGAGGCGACGAGGAACGCGCTGAAGTACGCCGGCATGAGCATCGACGACATCGACCTGGTCGAGATGAACGAGGCCTTCGCCGCGCAGGTCGTGCCGTCCTACCAGGACCTCGGCATCGACCTCGACCGGCTCAACGTCAACGGCGGCGCCATCGCGGTCGGGCACCCCTTCGGCATGACCGGAGCCCGGCTCCAGAACACCATGCTCAACAGCCTCGACTGGCACGACAAGTCCACGGGCCTCATCACCCTGTGCGTGGGCGGCGGCCAGGGCATGGCGATGATCCTGGAGCGTCTCTCCTGAGCCGTTCCGCCATCACCCGCACTAGGCTGCGCACATGACGACACCCGGCGACGCACGCTGGCTCGACGCCGACCAGCAGCACTCGTGGCGCGCGCTGATGATGGGCATCACGCTGCTGATGGAGCGGCTCGACGACGACCTGCGACGCGAGTTCGGCATGTCGTTGACCGAGTACGAGGTGCTGGTGCGGCTCTCCGAGCGGCCCGGGCGGGCGATGCGGATGGCGCAGCTCGCCGACGCGATGGCGCACTCGCGCAGCCGGGTGACGCACACGGTGGCGCGGATGGAGGCGGTCGGCTACGTCACTCGCGGCACGACGCCCGAGGACGGGCGCGGCGTCGTCGCCACCATGACCGAGCAGGGCTACGACCTGCTCGTCAAGGCCGCGCCGTGCCACGTGGAGAGCGTGCGCCGCAACATCGTCGACCTGGTCCCCGAGGAGGACTTCGCCGCCGTCGGCCGGGTCTTCGACCGGGTGGCCGACCACCTCGTCAACCGGCACCCGGAGTCGGAGATCCGCACCGGCTGAGGGCCCGCCGTCCGCGTACCCGCCCGCCGGCCGCGTACCGGCCCGCCGGCCGCGTACCCGCCCGCCGTCCGGCCGCGTGGTGCTTCATCACGGTATGTAGGCGAACGGGCACTTCCCCAGGTGAGTTCACCTGGGGAAGTGCCCGTTCGGCGACATACCGTGATGAATGTGCGGCTGGCGGGACCAGGCCGCCGGACCAGGCCGCGGCGCGGGCCGCGGCTCAGTCGCGGGTGAGGCGGCGGTGGGTGACGCGGTGCGGGCGAGCAGCCTCGATGCCGAGCCGCTCGATCTTGTTCTCCTCGTAGGAGGCGAAGTTGCCCTCGAACCAGAACCACTTGGCCGGGTCCTCGTCGTCGCCCTCCCAGGCCAGGATGTGGGTCGCGACGCGGTCGAGGAACCACCGGTCGTGGGAGGTGACCACGGCACAGCCGGGGAAGTCGAGGAGCGCGTCCTCGAGCGAGGACAGCGTCTCCACGTCGAGGTCGTTGGTGGGCTCGTCGAGCAGCAGCAGGTTGCCGCCCATCTTGAGCGTGAGCGCCAGGTTGAGCCGGTTGCGCTCGCCACCGGACAGCACGCCGGCCTTCTTCTGCTGGTCCGGTCCCTTGAACCCGAAGGAGGCCACGTAGGCGCGGCTGTTCATCTCGAAGTTGGCGACCTTGATGAAGTCCAGGCCGTCGGAGACGACCTCCCACACGTTCTTCTCCGGGTCGATCCCGCCGCGGCTCTGGTCGACGTAGGAGAGCTTGACGGTCTGGCCGACCGTCAGCGTGCCTGCGTCGGGCTCCTCCGAGCCGGTGATCATCCGGAACAGGGTGGTCTTGCCGACGCCGTTGGGCCCGATCACGCCGACGATGCCGGCGCGGGGCAGCTTGAAGGACAGGTCGTGCATGAGGGTGCGGCCCTCGAAGCCCTTGTCGAGGTTGTCCGCCTCCAGCACGATGTCGCCCAGGCGCGGACCCGCCGGGATGTTGATCTCGGAGGTGTCGATCTTGCGCATCCGGTCGGCCTCGGCCGCCATCTCCTCGTAGCGCGCGAGACGGGACTTGCTCTTGGCCTGGCGGGCCTTGGGGTTGGAGCGGACCCACTCCAGCTCCTTCTCGAGCATCTTGGCGCGCTTGGCGTCCTTCTGCCCCTCGACCTTGAGCCGGTCCTTCTTGGTCTCGAGGTAGGTCGAGTAGTTGCCCTCGTAGGGGTGCGCCTTGCCGCGGTCGAGCTCGAGGATCCACTGTGCGACGTTGTCGAGGAAGTAGCGGTCGTGGGTGACGGCCAGGACGGCGCCGGGGTAGGAGGCGAGGTGGCCCTCGAGCCACTGCACCGACTCGGCGTCGAGGTGGTTGGTGGGCTCGTCGAGCAGCAGCAGGTCGGGCTGCTGCAGCAGCAGCTTGCACAACGCCACGCGGCGGCGCTCGCCACCGGACAGGTTGTCGACCAGCGCGTCCGGCGGCGGGCAGCGCAGCGCGTCCATCGCCTGGTCCAAGCGGCTGTCGAGGTCCCACGCGTTCGCGTTGTCGAGCTCGGTCTGCAGGTCGCCGGTCTCCTGCATGAGGGCGTCCTGGTCGGCGTCAGGCTCGCCCATCTCCATGTAGGCCTCCTCGAGGCGCTTCATCTTCGCCTTGAGGTCGCCCACCGCCTCCTCGACGTTCTCCAGGACGGTCTTGCCCTCGGTCAGCGGCGGCTCCTGCTGGAGCATCCCGACGGTGGCCTCCGGGTCGAGGATCGCGTCGCCGTTGTTGGCGTGGTCGAGCTGCGCCATGATCTTGAGGAGCGAGGACTTGCCCGTGCCGTTGGGCCCGACGACGCCGATCTTGGCACCGTGGAGGAACGACAGCGTGACGTTGTCGAGGACGACCTTGTCACCGTGGGCCTTGCGCACGTTGCGCAGCGTGAAGACGTACTCAGCCATGCGGGCGAGCCTACGGGGAACCGGACCCGTGCCGACAATCGCGCCGGGCCCGGGAGCGACACTTGCGGGCGCGCCGATCCGAGGCGCCCGCGGCGTCGCGGCGGCACCGGCCCCTGGCCGCCGCTAGGCAGCCTGCGCCGCAGCGGGCGGCACCTGCGCCGCCACGTCTGCCACCACCTCCGTGGACGCCCCTGCCGGCGCCTGCCCGGACACCTGCGCCGGCACGTCGGCGGGCACCGCCCTGGCGAAGCTGGCGGTGCCGTGGGTCAGGTCGTGGCCCACCGCGCTGGCGACGACCTCGAAGGACGTCTGGGTCTTGCCGTCGCGCTCCCACACGTCGGCGACGAGTCGACCGTGCACGACCACCGGGTCGCCGCTGCGCAGCGACCCGGCCACGTGGCGGGCGAGCCGGTTCCACGCCTTGACGGTGTGCCAGGAGGTGGTGCCCTTGACCCACTCGCCGTCGCGGTAGCGCGAGGGGGTGCAGGCCACGCGGAACGCGGCGACCTCGCGGCCCTCCGCGACCTGGCGCAGCGTGACCTCGCCGCCGATCCAGCCGGTCAGGGTGATCTGGGTGTCGTACATCGGTGCCTCCCGGTGTGAGGCGGCGGTGGTTCCGCCGCGGTCACCCCCGAGCCTGGGCAACGCGGCCGACACCGACCGACCGACGACCGGACGCCCTGTGGAGAGGCTCGGCTCGACAGGCGCTGTGGACGCCGGCCGGCCCGCGAACCTCAGCGCAGGGCCACGGAGAGCCCGTCGCGCACCTCGGCGTACGAGGCGAGCTCGGACTCGATCGGCTCGACCACCATCTCGGCCGACACCTCGGAGATCGCCTCGCGCAGCCGCCTGTCGGCCGTGCGGGCGCGCGACCTCGCGGTCAGGGCGACCAGCCAGCGGCAGACGAGGGCGAGCAGCAGCCCGAGGGCGATCCCTCCCAGGAGCAACAGCGTGGGCAGCGGGAAGGACCCGACCTCGGGGGTCGGCGGCTCGGGCAGCCGGGCGTAGGAGCCCAGGGCGAGCAGCGCCAGCCAGCCGGCGCCGACCAGCGCGCTGAGGATGAGGACGTACTGCAGGACGCGCACCACGCCGGCCCAGACCGGGATCCGGGCAGCGCCCAGGTCGGTGGCCCCGACGGCGCGGTCCAGGCGGTCGCCGAGGTCGGGCAGGCGCGACACCGAGGCGGCGCGCACGGCCGCGGCCCACGACGGAGCCATCCCCTCCCCCACCTGGTCGGCGAGCGCGCGCACCTCGGTGTCGACCCGGGCGCGCTGGACGCCGCTCGCGCGGGGCACCGACGTGCGGGCTGCCCCGGTCAGCTCCTTGCCCGACGCGCCGAGGTCGAGGTGCAGTCGCTTGAGCGGATCCGGCTTGAGCCTCGAGAACCACGCGGTGACCGGCCAGCCGGTCGCGCGGTTGGCGCGGATCCGCGTGGAGTCGGCGACCGCCTTGACCACCGTGGGCACCCCTGCGGCGTCCGCGAAGGCGTCGTCGAGCGCGGCCACGCGCTCCTTGGACAGGGTCGGGGGCTTGCCAGTGCCGACCTGCTCCTGGAGCCGCTGGGCGGCGCTCTTCACGTCGGCCTCCAGCCGCGCCCGGGTGAGCTTCTTCTCCGCGACGCGCTTCGCGATCAGGCCGCGCAGCTCGGGGATGCCCCACCCCTGCTTGGCGCTGACGGGCAGGACGGGGACGCCGGCCAGCCCGTCAGCCTCGAGCAGCCGGCGCACGTCCTCGACCATGCTCGCCCGGCGGTCCTCCGGCACGGTGTCGATGTGGTTGAGCACGACCAGCATGACGTCGCGGTGCCCGGCCAGGGGCTTGAGGAACCGGTCGTGGATGGCCGCGTCCGCGTACTTCTGCGGGTCCAGCACCCACACGAGCATGTCGGCGAGCTGGACGAGCCGGTCCACCTCGAGGTGGTGGGAGACCTCGGTGGAGTCGTGGTCGGGCAGGTCGAGCAGCACGACGCCGCGCATCTCGATGTCCTCGTCGGCCTTGGAGAGCATCGAGTCGCGGGTGACCTGGTGGCGGGCCGGGATGCCGAGCCAGTCGAGGAGCTCCTCGGCCCCCTCCTTGCCCCACACGCACGCCGTGGCCCACGACGTGGTGGGACGGCGTACGCCGACCGCGGCCAGCTCGAGCCCGCTGAGCACGTTGAACGTCGAGGACTTGCCGGAGCCGGTGGCGCCCGCGAGGGCGACGACCGTGTGGTCGGCGGAGAGTCGCAGCCGACTGGCCGCACGCGCGGCGACCGCCACCGCGTCGTCGACCACCGCGTCGTCGACGCGTCCTCGGGCCGCGGCCGCGGCACGCTCGAGTCCCTCGACGCGAGCGCCGATGTCAGAGCTCCTGGTGACCAGCTTCTTGGCCCCTTCGAGCAACGACGTCATGACTCCCTCACGGTCCGGGTGGCGGTGCAGTGCGCCCCAACCCTAGGGGGCGTCGTCTTCACGTCCCGCTCCCTGGGGGTCGTGGGTGGCCGCATAGCGCAGGTCGTCGACCTTGCGGGCCGCGGCGCGCATCCGCTCGGGCGCCTCGGGCGAGACCTGGAGCTGGTCGAGCAGGTCGGTGTAGCGACGGCGCTCGGCGTCGAGCAGGTCCCGCATCGTGGCCTCGAGCTGACGTCGCGCGCGCTCGGCCAGGGTCCGCACCGCCTGGTCGCCGAAGACCGCCTCGAGCAGCTTCTGCCCCAGGACCGCCGATCCCCCGGCGATGCCGGCCTCGGCGCCGGTGACGCCGGCGGTGTGGGCGAACACCACCACCATCAGCGCGACCGAGAGCCCGTTGACCCCGAAGGCGAGGAACCGTGCGGTCGACCGCTTCTCCGCTCCCTCGGTGCGCACCATCTCGAGCACGTCGGACTGCCAGTCGCGCACCGCTCGCTCGGCACGTCGGCGGAAGTCGCGTGAGGCGCGACCGAGGTCCTCGCCGGCGTCGCGCAGGAGGACCTGTCCGGCCGCGGTGCTGCGCCACGACGCCTCCGCGCGCTCGGCAGCCGCCTCCGCGTGCTCGAGGATCAGCGTCTCCAGGCCGGACTCCACCGCGACCGTGACGCGCTCGGCCTGCTGCGGCTTGCCCTTCACGGCGTTGACGACCCGGTCGCGGATCCAGCCGACGCGCGTCTCGAGCGTGCGCAGCAGCTCCCCGGTGCCCACGAACTCCTGCCACCGCGCCAGCACCTCGCCACGCAGCAGCGTGCCGTCGGCGGACGCCTCGCCGACCGCGGTCACCGCCCGGTCGTAGGCGTCGTTGACGTCCTCGCGCAGCCGGCGCACGGCGTCGACCTGCTCGGTCGCCGCGTCGGCGACCGTGTGCGTACGACGCCCGAGCGTGCGGATCGCGCCGTCGAGGGTCTGCTGCACGACCGCGCCGCGCGCCTCCTGGTCCTCGGCGAGCGCTTGCAGCCAGTGCCGGATCTCGAGCACCGCCGACGAGGGCAGCAGGCCCGTGTCGGAGACCTCGGACTCCTCGACGACGAACAGCGGGGAGTCCTTGAGCCCGCGGCTGGCGAGCATCCGGGCGAGGTGGGTGGAGATGGTGTCGATGGCGTCCGGCGCCGTCCGGTCGAGGACGATCGCGACGGCGGCCGAGCGCTCCGCAGCCTTGCGCAGGAACTCCCACGGCACCTGGTCGGCGTACCTCGCCGCCGACGTGACGAACAGCCACAGGTCCGCCGCGGCGAGCAGCTGGGCCGCCAGCACGCGGTTCTGCTCCTCGACGGAGTCGATGTCGGGCGCGTCGAGGATCGCCAGCCCCGGCGACATCGCCGGCGAGGCGACCAGCTGGAGGGCGTGCGGGTCGTTGGTCTGGCGCTCGACCCGCTCGAGCTCGGGCAGCAGGCGGTCCTGGCCGAACCACTTGGCGTCGTCCGGGTGGTGCACCAGCACCGGGGAGCGCGTCGTGGGCCGCAGCACGCCGGGCGTGGTGACCCGAGTGCCGACGAGGGAGTTGACGAGGGTCGACTTGCCGGCGCCCGTGGAGCCGCCGACGACCGCGAGCAGCGGGGCGTCGAGCGTCATCAGGCGGGGGATGACGTAGTCCTCGAGCTGGTCGACCATCTCGGCCTGTGCCGCCCGCTGCTCGTCGGCGCCGGGCAGCTCCAGCGGCAGCCGCGCCTCCTGCAGGGCGCCGCGGAGCCGGACCAGCGCGGTGACCATGGCGGTGTTGTCGGTCATCGGCTCGGCACCACCTGTCCGGGGAAGGAGATGTAGGGACGGATCGTGCGCAGCTCCTCGACGTGCTCCTGCCCACGCACGGAGAAGTCGTCGGGTGCGGTGCCGCGCAGGTATCGGTGGTGCAGGTAGCCGAGCTCGATCGCGGCCGCCTGATAGGCGCGCATGCCGCGCTCGGCCTGCCGGCCGCCGTGGTGCCGGGCCCACCGGCGCGCGTGCCGCCTGGCACGCAGGTCGACCAGCCACGGGATGTCGGTGGCGGGAAGCAGCCCGCGCTGTGCCGCGTCCTGCAGCGCCAGCGTGAGCAGCGGGCGCTCGGACCGTCGGCGGTAGACCGCGAACGCGACGACGCCGAGGAACGCAGGGAACATCATGGTCCCGTAGACCACGAAGAAGTGGCCGGTGCCCGACAGGGTCGAGGAGTTCCACAGCCCGTGCAGCGCCGCGGCGACCGCGAAGCCCACCAGCGGGGCGAGCAGGCGCAGCCACAGGCGCCGTGAGGCGATGGCGAGGCCCACGCCGATGCCGATGAAGACGGTGAAGAACGGGTGGGCGAACGGGCTGATGAGGCAGCGCAGGATGAAGGTGCCGGTCAGCGCGGTCGTCCCTCCGGGCCCCAGCCCGTCGGTGCCGTCGTAGGCGGCGGCCAGGTAGAGGATGTTCTCGGTGTAGGCGAACCCGATGCCCACCATGCCGGCGTAGACGATGCCGTCGAGCACGCCGTCGAGCTCGTGGCGCCGCCACCACAGGAGCAGCAGCAGGAACGCCCCCTTGGTGGCCTCCTCGGTGATCGGCGCGACGATCGCCAGGCTGTCACGCTCGCTGGCGCCACCGGCCAGGCCGATGCCCTGGAAGACCAGCGCGGCCGCGGTGGCGACGAACGCCCCCCACAGCAGGCCGGCGACCAGCAGGTTGCGCGGCTCCGGCTCGTAGCGGTCCAGCCACATGAAGCAGCCGAGCAGCGGGCCGACCGGCACGGCGGCCAGCAGCGCGGCGAGCGCGAGCGAGCCGGGAGCCCCGGAGAGGGCGACCACGAGCGCCATCGCGGCACCACCGAGCAGCACCAGGACGCCCACCACGACGGTGAAGGCGACACTGTCGCGACGAGCTCGGTGCATGTGGCGCAGCCTAACGGAGCGTGAGCGTGCGCCCCCGGTCGGCGGACCGGGGGCGCACCCCTAGGGCGGTGACTCAGACGCCGCGCACGGCGCGCGTGGGGGCACTGGTCCGAGTGGTCGTGGCGTAGCCGGTCCGGTGCCCGGTCACCCGGACGGTGATCCGGGCCCCGCGGAGAGCCGGACGCACGGCGAGGCGCTTGCCGGTCCCGACCCGCTCGCCGTCGGCCAGCCACACGATCCGGTGCCGCGTCCCGGCGGTCCACTCCCCCGTCCGGGCCCGGAGGACCTGCCCGACGACCGCCCGCCCGAGGATCCGCGGCCGGTCGGCCTCCAGCCGTCCCCGGCGGACGTCTCGGTCGTCGGTGACGGAGGCGGTCGACGCCGTGAGCCCCGCGGCGGTGCCCGTCACCGTCACGCTGATGCGCGCACCGCGGTGCCGCGCTCGCAGGTCGAGCGTCTGACCGGACTGTCCGGCGATGGGGGCACCGTCCGCGAACCAGGTGTACGCCAGCGCGGTGCCGGGTGCCCAGGTGCCGGGGTCGACCCGCAGCGTGCCGCCGACGCGGGCCCGACCCGACAGCGTCGGCGTGCCCGGCACGACGGCGCCCGGTGCCGGAGTGGTCGTCGTCGGCGTGGGCGGCGTCGGCGTGGCCGGCGTCGTCGGGTCGGCCGGGGGGTCGGTGGGCTCGGCGCCGGGGTCTCCGGCGGCGGTGAAGCCGTGCACCGTCGAGTGGTCGACCGCGCCGTAGGGGTCCGCGGTGCGGACGTACCAGCCGTGCCGGCCCGGCTCGACGTCCCAGGTCGCCTCCAGCGTCGTGCCGCTCGCCACGTCGGCGAAGGACTCGATGGTCTCGGTGGTGAGGATGTCGACGCTGAGCTCGTCGGTGGCGAGCGTCTTGACCCGCGGCTGCAGGCCCGAGGCGGCGTAGGGGATCTCGAACTCCTGGTGGACCTGCTCCAGCGACGGGTCGTCGGAGTCGAAGTCGTCCAGGGAGGGCGAGTAGGTGCGGACGACGATCCGCCCCCCCACGTTGTCGAAGTGCAGCAGGCGCAGGTAGCCCAGGCCCCCTTCGGGCAGGCCCTGGTAGTCGAACAGCATGGAGTAGACCGTGCGGTCCGCGACGCCGTCGCCGTCGTCGTCCATCTCGTCGAGGCGGGTGTAGGCGTCGTGGTAGTGCCCGGACCCGACGGCGATGACGTTGGGGTTGGGCCGCACGACCTCGTCCATGATCCGCTGCGGGATCGGACCCAGCCCGCCGGTGGTGAGCATGAACTCGTGCAGGTTGAGGATGACCTTGCGCTCCGGGTGCTCGCGGATCACGCGGTTCATCCAGGCGATCTGCGGGTCGCCGGCCCCCCAGCCCATCGAGACGACCATCAGGTCGATGCCGTCGGCGCTGATGAGGTCGAAGTGCCCGCGGTTGTCCTCGTGCGAGCCGCCGTACCAGGGGTTGGCGGCGTAGCGCTCCTCGCCGAACCACTCGCCGTAGGCGCCGTAGTCGTTGCGGTGGTGGCCCACGTCGTGGTTGCCCGCCAGCACGCCGTAGGGGATCCGCGCCTGATCGAGGTCGCGGTAGGCGGCGTCCGCGCGCTGCCACTGGGCCGGCTGGTCCCAGTCGTTGACGATGTCGCCGGTGTGCATCAGGTACTGCAGGTCGAGGTTGGACCGCTGCGCCACGAGGAAGTCGTGGATGGCTCGCTGGTGGCGGTAGAAGTCCGGGTTCTGGTTGTAGTACTGGGTGTCGGACTCCCACGCGACCGTGAAGTCGTACTGGCCGCGGGGCGTGGCGCCGCCCGAGTACGGCGGCACCTGGTCGCCGCGGGTGCTCTGGCCGGGAGTGGTGAAGCCCTCGGAGTGCTGCACCAGGACCGTGATCCGGCCGTCGCGGACGTGGTCGGCCGCCGGCACGAGGGCGTCGAGGTCGAACTCCGTGGGCGCCCCGCCGGTGGTGAGGTGCTCGTCGACCTGGTCCCACTTCCCCGCGGTCACGTCCAGGACGTGCAGGCCGACGCGCGCCTCGGCGTTCGCCGAGCCCGCCCAGTGCACCCGCGCGGTGAAGTCATCGCCGGCTCCCTCGGGCACCTCGACGGTGAACAGCTGGTAGGGGAAGAGGCTCTCCGAGCTGGTGGTGGCGGCGAGGCCGTCCTTGGTGGTGATCGCCTCGAGCTCCGCCTCGGTCAGCAGGACGGCGCCTTCGCGAGCGACGCGGCCGGCGTCGTACGTCGTGCCGGCGCTGGCGGTGACGGACTCGTCGTCGGCGTCGAAGTGGAAGCCGCGGCGCAGCTCGACGTCCAGCACGTCACCCTCGGGGTCGGTGGGCGTGGCTCGCAGCGTCACGGCGCCGGACGGCACCTCCGCCCCGTCCTGGGGAGCCTCCAGCGAGGCCGAGGGCTGCTCGTCGGGGGTGGTGAAGACGACGCGACGGGTCCGTGTGTTGCCGAGCTCGTCGACGGCGGTCAGCACGATCTCGTGCTCGCCCGCCTCGAGGTCCACCGACGACGTGCGGTGGGGCAGCAGGACGGGCTCGCCGTCCAGCGTCGCGGTCAGCGACGCCACGCCCGACCCGGCGTCGCTCGCCTGCGCGTCGATGTCGAACGATCCCCGCATCGCCTCGCCGTCCGGGACCGAGGACGTGATGGCGGGTGCGGTGTTGTCGACGACCAGCGTGCGGGTCGCGGCACGGCCGTCGGCACGCGCCGTGACGGCGTGCGGCCCGTCGGCGACCGCGGTGGTGTCCCACTGGTGCAACAAGGAGTCGAACGCGTCGTCGGGGATGTCGAAGGTGGCCAGGAAGTAGACCAGGGTCGCGTCGGCGAAGTTGATGCGGGCGTCCGGGGCCGGGCAGGGCCGGCTCGTGGGCTCCTGGCCCTCGGCGGCGCTGGCGCAGCCCACGGGCCGCAGCACCCGGCCGTCGGGCAGTGCGAGCCGCGGGTCGATGGCGGTGAAGTCGTCGTTGTTCTCGTTGGGGTCCGGCTGCGGCCAGGCCTTGGTGCCGGCGTAGATGCCCACGGTGACCTGCTGGCCCTTGACCACCTTCTCGAGCGGCACGTCGGCTGCCACGGTCTCGGTGCGAGCGTAGAACCCCTCGTCGAAGACCGTCAGCACCTCGTCGCCGATCTTCACGCCGTTGCGGAAGAACGCGTCGGTGTTCGTGGCCTCGAAGGCGAAGCGGGGTGCGGCCTCCAGCGACGCGACTGCGTCGCCCACCCGCTGGCCGTCGATGTCGAGGGCCAGGCCCGACGGGTCACCGTCGGTGGTGGCGGTGACCGGGACGTCGCCGGCGACGAAGTCGCCGTCGGCGTGGTTGAGCCGGACCGGCGGCCGGGGACCCTCGCTGAGGTCGACGCGCACCGGGCCGAGCGTGGTGGTGCGGGTGCCGTCGGACACCTCCAGGGTGTACTCGACCCACTGCTTGCCGTAGAGGTCCACCGACGGGATCGTGTAGACGAAGCGGCCGGGCGACTCGAAGCGCAGCGACTTGGTGACCGGGTCGCCGACGTCGGTGACGAGCCTCAGCTCGGCGGTGCGCACCTGCTGGTCGTCGCTCACGTCGAAGCCGAGGGTGAGGTCCTCGGTCTCCGGCAGCAGGGGGCCGCCGGTCAGGTCGTCGATGGTCGGCGCCGCGTTGTCGGCAGGCGTCGGGATCAGGCCGTCGGGCACCTGCCCGGGATCGGTGCGGCCCGGCGACGGCGGAGCGAGCCGCGTCATCGTCTGGACGGTGCCGTTCTTCGGCTGCGGCACCCAGAGGTGGTCGGGCGACTCCGGCGGGTTCCAGGCGTACTGGATCGCGGTGGTCGGCGTGGTCTGCGCGTCGGTGAAGTAGTACGTCGTGCTGACGTCCAGCCCGGTGTTCGTCATCACCTGGATCCCGCGCAGGCCGCCGTTGGCCATGCCGGCCGAGTGCACCTCCACCAGGTCCTGGCCCGCGCTCAGGTTGGTCCCGAAGGCGGCGTTGAAGTCGGCCGCGTCCAGCGAGGCGTTGGCCGCGTTCTTGATCCACAGCACGAGCGTCCGCCCCGGCTGGATCACCGGGTCGTGGGGCACTGCCGGCCACAAGGCCTGGTTGGTGGTGACGGCGTTCGCGTCGATGTAGAGGTAGTTGAGGGTGAAGTCGCCGAAGGACACCGGGGCGTCGGTGGCGTTGTAGACCTCGACGAACTCGTAGGCGTCGCCACCGCCGACGTTGGCCGTGTCCGGCGCGACCTCGGTCACCTGGAGGATCGGCGCCGTCGGCTGGGGGTCGGCGGCCTGTGCCGGAAGCGCGGTGGCGACCAGCGTCCCGCCCGTGAGGGCGACGGACACGACGAGGAGCAGGAACGATCTCGCAGACGGCATGGCCGCACCCCACAGGGACCCGGTGAACCGCGGCGGTACGTCCGGTGAACGAGGCGGCTCCCCCGGGCGACGGGTCGGCCTCGACACGTGTGAGGACCCCGGCCAGGCGTCGTACAGTGGCGGCGTGAGCGAGCCCACCGCCGAGACCCCCGCCGAGATTTCCGCCGAGACTCCCGTCGCGACGCCTGCCGAGGGCGGCGAGCTGAAGACCGAGTCCCACGACCCGGCCGTGCCCGCGGCCTACGCAGCCTTCATGCGCCAGGGCTGGGGCGAGCGGCCGCTCGACGTGCCGCGCCACCCCGTCGCCGACCTCGCCGCGACCCGACGCGCCAAGCTCGCCGAGGCCTTCCCCGGGGAGCGGCTCGTGCTGCCCGCCGGCACCTACAAGGTGCGCGCCAACGACACCGACTACCGCTTCCGGCCCGACACCGCCCACACGTACTTCTCGGGCAACCAGACCTCCGACGCCGTGCTGGTGATCGAGGACGGCGAGTCCGTGCTCTACGCCCGCCCCCGCTCTGAGCGCGACACCGACGAGTTCTTCCGCGACCGGCAGTACGGCGAGCTGTGGGCCGGGCGCCGTCCCTCGGCCCGCGAGATCTCCGAGTCCCTCGGGATCGAGGTGCGCCACGTCAAGGACCTGCCGTCCTTCGACGACGACCGCAAGACCCGCGACCTCACCACCGACGAGGACCTGGCCCGGGTCGCCGACGAGCTCCGCCTGGTCAAGGACGAGTGGGAGGTCGGCGAGCTCCAGCAGGCGTGCGACATCACCGCGCTCGGCTTCGAGGACTCGGTGCGCGAGTGGGACCAGGTGCTGGAGTTCGGCGAGCGCTGGATCGAGGGCACGTTCTTCCGCCGCGCGCGCGCCATGGGCAACGACATCGGCTACGACTCGATCTGCGCCGGCGGCTCGCACGCCACGACGCTGCACTGGATCGACAACACCGGATCGATCGAGCCGGGCACGCTGGCCCTGCTCGACATGGGCGTGGAGGGCCACAACCTCTACACCGCCGACGTGACCCGGACCCTGCCCGTCGACGGCACCTTCACCCCGCTGCAGCGAGAGCTGTACGACCTGGTGCACCAGGCGCAGCAGGCCGGCATCGACGCGGTCCGCCCCGGTGCGCCGTTCCTCGCCGCGCACAACGCGGCGATGCACGTCCTCGCCCACGGGCTCGAGGGCATGGGGCTGCTGCCGGTGTCCGCGCAAGAGGCGCTCGACCCGGAGTCGAAGGTCTACGCCCGCTGGACGCTGCACGGCACCTCCCACATGCTCGGCATGGACGTCCACGACTGCGGTCGCTCCTCGGCCGACATCTACCCCAAGGGCGACCTGGCCGAGGGGATGGTGCTCACCGTGGAGCCGGGCCTGTACTTCCAGGAGGACGACCTGCTCGTGCCCGAGGAGCTGCGCGGCATCGGCATCCGGATCGAGGACGACATCCTCGTCACCGCCGACGGCCACCGGAACCTCTCGGCCTCGCTCCCCCGCACCTCGGCCGACGTCGAGGAGTGGATGGGACGGCTGCGCTGACCTCGACGCCGCCGACCTCGACGCCGCTGAGCCCGTCCGGGTTGACCTCGTCCGGGCTGACCTCGTCCGGGCTGGACTGCCACCACTTCGACGCCTTCCGCTGCCGCTCGTGCACGCTGCTGGAGGTGCCCCGCGCCCGCCAGCTCTCGGACAAGGAGGCGCACGCGCGCTCGCTCGTCGACGCGCCCGTGTGGCTGCCGACCGTGGCCGGGGCCGGCGCGGGCTTCCGCAACAAGGCCAAGATGGCGGTCGGCGGCACGGTCGAGGCGCCGACCCTGGGCATCTTGGACCGCGACCTGGTCGGCGTCGACCTGCGTGACTGCGGCCTGCAGTCCCCCGGCCTCACCGAGGCGCTGGACCGCGTCGCCGGCTGGGTCTCCGGCGCCGGCCTGGTGCCCTACGACGTCGCGACCCGTCGCGGCGAGCTCAAGCACGTGCTGCTGACGGAGTCGCCCGACGGCGAGCTGATGCTGCGGCTGGTGATGCGCTCCACGGCGCTGGAGGCGCGGATCCGCTCGCGCCTGCCCGGGCTGCTGGCCTCGGTGCCACGACTGCGCGTGGTGACTCTCAACGTCCAGCCCGAGCACAAGGCGGTGCTGGAGGGCGATCGCGAGATCGTGCTCACCGACGAGGCGACGCTGCCCATGCGACTGGCGACCGGCGTGACGCTCCGGCTGGGCCCGAGGTCGTTCTTCCAGACCAACACCGTCGTCGCCGAGGCGCTCTACGACCAGGCGCGGTCGTGGCTCGACCGGCTGCCCGAGGTGCGCACCGTGTGGGACCTCTACTGCGGCGTCGGCGGCTTCGCCCTGCATCTCGCCGGTCCCGGTCGCGACGTCCTCGGCGTCGAGGTGTCGGCGGACGCGACGGCCGCCGCGACCAAGACGGCGACCGAGCTGGGAGCGCCCGCGCGGTTCGTCGCAGCGGACGCGACGGCGTACGCCCTGGCCTCGGTCGACGTGCCGGATCTCGTCGTGGTCAACCCGCCCCGTCGCGGCATCGGCGCCGAGCTCGCGGGCTGGCTGGAGACGTCCGGCGTGCCGCACGTCGTCTACTCGTCGTGCAACGCCGAGTCGCTCGCTCGCGATCTGGCGCTGATGCCGTCGCTGCGCCCGGTCGAGGCGCGGCTGCTCGACATGTTCCCGCACACCAGCCACTACGAGGTGCTCGTGCTGCTCGCCCGCGGGGACCGGCCCTAGTCAGCCGCGGCGGACCTTCGGACCCTTGCCGATGCTGTTCACGCGGATCGCGCCGCGGTGCCCGTCGTCGGCGAAGGAGGAGATGACGGTGCCGGTCCCGTCTTCGGTTGGCGAGACGTCGACGCGGGTGGCCCCGACGCCGATGCGCACCCAGGTCGGCGTGCCGATGCAGGCGGTCGGCACCGACACCGCGACCGTGTCCTGGCCGCCGTCGACCCGCGCACGCAGGCCCCGGCACTCGGCCGGCTCCACGCGTCCGGCCTCGAGGCTGACGCGGGCTCGGCGGCCGGGCGACTTCTCGACGGTGACGCCGTAGCGGTCCGCGGGGGTGGTCACGCGGACGTAGGTCGTGGCCTCACCGGTGAGCACCAGGTCGCGGAAGTGGACGGTCACGTCGAGACGCCGCCCGCCGTGCGAGACGACCGTGCGCGTGATGTCGGTGGAGGTCTCGGCGGGAGCCGGGACGAAGTCCACCGACTCCGCGTGAACCGCGATGGCTTCGGCGTCGCCCTCCCGGTCCTCGGTCACCACCGTCTCCGCGTGGGCCGCGACGGGCGACAGGAGCATCAGGGGGACAAGGACGGCGGACAGCCGGGCACCGGCGCGAGAGGTCATGGCCGAAGACTAGGCACCCGGCTCCCCCGTGTGCCCGTTCGGCGCAAAACGCCCTCGCACGGCACCGAGGCGTGGCAGGGTCCGGTCGTGCGCACCTCACTTCGCCGCGGCGTCGCCGCGATCGCCCTGTCTGTCGCGTCCGCCGGTTTGGTCGCAGTCTCGACCCCCGCAGCTCACGCCCAGGCGAGCCGCACCTGGGTCTCCGGCGTCGGTGACGACGCCAACCCGTGCTCACGCACGGCCCCGTGCAAGACGTGGGCCGGCGCCCTCAGCAAGACGGTCGACGGGGGCACCATCAACGCCATGGACTCGGGCGGCTTCGGCGGCGTGACGATCCACAAGTCGATCACCCTCGACGGAACCGGTGCGACCGCGTCGAGCCTGGTGAGCGGCACCGACGGCATCCGGATCACCAACCCGGAGGCCGACGTCGTGCTGCGCGACATCGACGTCACGGGAGTCGACTCGGTGCCAGGATGCACCTCGGGCGACGGCATCGATGTCGAAGCGGCGGCGTCGCTGCGCCTCGACCACGTGCGGATCTCCGGGTTCGCCAACGCCGTCAGGCTCGACGTCGGCTCGGCCAACCCCGACGTGTTCGTGGACGTCACGGTCAACGACCTCGACGCCATGGGCAACTGCAACGCCGGGATCCTGGCCACCCCCTCGGCTGGTCAGAAGACCCGCGTGGTGGTGAGGGGCTCGAGCATCAGCACGTCGCACCAGGCGCTGGTGGTCGGCGCCGGCGCCGAGGCATGGGTGGCGAGCTCCTCGCTGAGCCTCAACGACGTCGCGCTGGTCAGCAAGGACGGGGCGCGCATCACCGACATGTGCGGCAACACGGTCGTGGGCAACGCCACTGAATCGTCGTTCACCCACACCGCCCCCGCGTGCTCTCCGGTCCCGAACCCGAGTCCCGTGCCGAACCCGGCCCCGACCCCGACCCCGACTCCGAGCCCGGCTCCCACACCCCCTCCGGTCCCTGCCCCGGTCCCCGCTCCGGTCCCCGCCGCCCCGCCGACCGCGACGCCACCCGCGCCGACTCCCACGGCGTACTGCGTCGTCCCGCAACTGAAGGGCCTCACGCTCGCCAGGGCGCGAACGGCTCTCGCCAGAGCCGGGTGCGCGCTCGGCAAGGTCTCGAAGGCCCGTGCCGCCGCGCGCAAGCGGGGGAAGGTGCTCAGCCAGACCGTCCCGGCGCGCCTCGAGGTGCGCACCGGGACGAAGGTCGCGGTCCGGCTGGGCAGGTAGCGGCCAGGAGCCGCGCCGGACTCAGATCTCGCGCCAGCCCGTGGCCGTGTCGTGCCCGTGCGCGGCCATCAGGCTCAGCCCGCCGTCGACGGTGTAGGAGGAGCCGGTGACGTACGCCGAGCGCGGCGAGGCGAGGAACGCGATTACCGAGGCGACCTCGTTGACGTGGCCCGGCCGCCCGAGCGGGTTGCCCGGCCGCTCCAGGTGGTATGCCTCGGACTCGTCCTGTCCGGTCATCGGCGTCGAGATCTCGCCGGGAGCGACCGAGTTGACGGTGATGCCGTGCTCGGCGAGCTCGAGGGCCATCACCTTGGTGAGCATCCCGAGGCCCGCCTTGGCAGCGCAGTAGGCGGCGGCGCCCAGGCGCGGCAGGTGCTCGTGCACGCTGGTGACGTTGACGATGCGCCCGCCGCGGTCCTGCTCGATCATCCGTCGGGCGGCGCGCTGGGCGCAGAGGAAGGGGCCGTCGAGGTCCGTCGCCAGGACGTGCCTCCAGGTGTCGGGGTCCAGGTCGATCGCGCGGTCGGAGTGGCCCGTCCCGGCGACGTTGACCAGGACGCTCAGGCCACCCAGCTGGTCGGCGAGCCGGTCGACGACCGACCCCGCGTCCGGGGAAGAGGCGTCGAACGGCTCGACGAAGCTGCGCTGGCCGCGGCTCGCGACCTCCTCCGCCGTGTGTCGGATGCCCTCCTCGTCGCGGTGGAAGGTCAGGCCGACGTCGAAGCCCTCGCTCGCCAGCAGGGTGGCCGTCGCCCGGCCGATGCCGGAGTCGCTGCCCGTCACGATCGCCAATCGGGGATAGTTGTTCGCCATGTCGCCGCCGTACCCGTCCTCGGGCCGGGGATGTGCCCACTGTGACCCGAACCACGGAATCCCCGCCCGCAGGGCTCGGTTGCACCGGGTGTGCGAGCCAATCTGTCGATCGGAGACCTGCTGACGCAGCGTCGTGCCGTCGACCTCGCTCGCACCGAGAGCGCGCTGTGTCGCCTCCGACGCGCCTTCGCCTGACCTCTCTGCGTCGTCCTCCGCGTCCCCCTCCGCGTCCCGCGTCCTCCGCATCGGCTCGACCCCGGTGCGGCTTCGAAAGGTTCCCCTCCAGCAATGACTACTTCAGTGTCGGAGCAGCCCAAGCGCTCCCGATTCACGCTTCCCTCGTTCGGCGTGCAGGTCCTCATCGGCCTGGTCCTCGGCGTCGTTCTCGGCCTGGTCGCCCGCAGCATGGGCGCCGACGGCGTCGACGCCGCCACCGGCGAGGTCGACCCCAACTGGCTCACCGAGACGCTCAGCACCGTCGGCGGCACGTTCGTGACGCTGCTGCGCACCGTCGTCCCGCCCCTGGTGTTCCTGGCGATCGTCGCCTCGATCGCCAACCTGCGCGACGTCACCGGCGCGGCGCGGCTGGCGTGGAAGACCCTCGCCTGGTTCGCCATCACCGCGCTCGTGGCCGTCATCATCGGCATCGTCCTCGGGCTGGTGCTGCAGCCGGGCGACCACACCAGCGTGAGCTCCGACGCGGCCGCGACGCCCGGGACGACCGGCTCGTGGCTCGACTTCCTCACCGGCCTGGTCCCCGCCAACGTGCTCGGCCTCGAGGCCTCCGCCTCCGGCGACGGCTCGGTCGGCCTGTCGTTCAACGTGCTGCAGATCCTGGTGGTCTCCATCGCCGTCGGCATCGCGACCCTCAAGGTCGGCGAGGCGGCCGACCCGTTCCTCGGCTTCGTCCGATCCGCGCTCGCGGTCGTGCAGAAGGTCCTGTGGTGGATCATCCTGCTGGCCCCGATCGCCACGGTCGGCCTGCTCGGCAACGCTGTGGCCAGCTACGGCTGGGACGCCCTCGGCTCGCTCGGCATGTTCACCGTCGCCATCTACGCCGGCCTCGCGCTCGTCGTGCTCGGCGTCTACCCGGCGCTGCTCCGCCTCAACGGCCTGTCCGTGAAGCAGTTCTTCTCCGGCGCCTGGCCGGCGATCTCGCTGGCCTTCGTGTCCCGCTCGTCGGTGGGCACCATGCCGCTGACCGAGTCCGTGACCGAGCGCAACCTCGGCGTCCCGCGGGCCTACGCGTCCTTCGCCGTCCCGCTGGGCGCGACGACCAAGATGGACGGCTGCGCCTCCATCTACCCGGCGATCTCGGCCATCTTCGTCGCCCAGTTCTTCGGTCTCGACCTCTCCGTCACCGACTACCTGCTGATCGCGTTCGTCTCGGTGATCGGCTCGGCGGCGACCGCCGGGGTCACCGGCGCGACGGTGATGCTGACGCTGACGCTCTCCACGCTCGGGCTGCCGCTCGAGGGCGTGGGCCTGCTGCTCGCGATCGACCCGATCCTCGACATGGGCCGCACCGCGGTCAACGTCACCGGCCAGGCGCTCGTCCCCACCCTGGTCGCCAAGCGCGAGGGCATCCTCGACCAGGCGGCGTACGACGCCCCGCGCGGGCGCAACGCCTGGCGCGAGGACGTCGACGCGGACGCGCCGCTGCAGCCGGCCACCGCGGCCTGACCGCACCTGCTGGCCGACCCGGCCCGGGGCCTCGCTCAGGACAGGCTCGTGGCGAACGCCACGACCTCCTCGGCGAAGGCCTCGGGCCGGTCCAGGTTCGACAGGTGGGACGCCCCTGCGATCGTCCGCACCCGTGCGTGCGGCAGCACCCGCAGCACGCTGCGGACGCCCAGCCGGAACTGGTCCCACTGGCCGTTGAGCACCAGGACCGGGCACTGCAGGCCCTGCAGCATGGCGGGCCGGCAGTGCGTCATGACGGCGCGCCACGCGTCGGGCGTCGGCGTGAAGTAGTAGCCGTCGGCGATCACCGGCTCGATGAGCTCGGCCGGATAGAGGCGGCGCAGCACGCGGTTGTTGAACCGCGTCATCCGGTCCGGCCCGATCCGCTCGGTGACGGCAGCCACGACCCGGTACGCGGCCGCGCCGGGACCGGTCGGCGTCGCGCTGCACCCGGCCAGGACCAGGCCGTCGAGACGCGCCCCGCGCTCGGCGGCGTACGCCATGGCGACGTAGCCGCCCAGCGAGTGCCCGACCAGGACGACGGGCGCGCCGGCCGGCGCCGCGTCGAAGGCCTCGTCGATCACCTCGACGCACCGGGCGAGGGTGAACCGCTCGCCGTCCCGGCTGCCGTGGCCGGGCAGGTCGACGAGACCCACGCTGACCGCACCCTCCAGCAGCGGCAGCCACTGCGAGCTGGCGAGGCGGGAGCCGTGCACGAGGACGAGGTGCGGACGCACGGGTCGAGGATGCCACCTCGCGAGGGCGCCGCAGCGGCTGGGATACTGCTGCCGCCAGCCCCCGTAGCTCAGCTGGATAGAGCGGCGGCCTTCTAATCCGCGGGTCACAGGTTCGAATCCTGTCGGGGGCGCCGATGCACGACGGCCCCTTCCCTCCTAGGGGTGGAGGCCCGGTCATACGGCCCTCGGCCGCGGGTACGGGTGCGAGTCCTGGCACCCACCGAAGGCAAGGCCCCCATGACCAACGACTTGGACACAGGTCTCCTCACCGTGCTCGGCGTGCTCGCCGGGATCGCTGCCCTGCTGTTCCTCCTCGCGGCGATGGACCCGACGAACCTGCGCCGCCCCAAGCCGGCGCACCGCGCAGCGCGCACCCGCGTCGACTCCTGACCGGCGCCCTCCCGGCTGATCGACGCGAGCGGCTAGGGCTGCTGGTCGGGCGTCGGGGGGCGAGCGCCTGACGCGCTGCCGCTCGTCGCGACGTACGCGTCGATCTCGGCGCCGACTCGCGCCTTCACCTCCGCCGGTGCGAACGACGCCTCGACCGCCGCCCGGGCCAGGTTTGCGACGCCGCTCTCGTCCAGCCCGAGCAGGCCCGCGGCGACCTCGTAGTCGTGGTTCAGCGTGGTCGCGAACATCGGCGGGTCGTCGGAGTTGATGGTCACCGTCACGCCCGCCTCGACGAACGCGCGGACGGGATGGTCCTCGATCCGGGCGACGGCCCGGGTCGCGACGTTGGAGGTCGGGCACACCTCCAGCACGACGCCGGACTCGGCGAGGTGGGCGAGCAGCGCCGGGTCCTGCGCGGCCGAGGTCCCGTGGCCGATGCGCTCGGCGCCCAGCAGCCGCACCGCGTCCCAGACGGTGTCGGGCCCAGTGGTCTCGCCGGCGTGCGGCACCGAGTGGAGCCCCGCGGCACGGGCGGTGTCGAAGTGGTGCTGGAACTGCGCACGGGGCACGCCGATCTCCGGCCCGCCGAGCCCGAAGCCCACCAGGGCGTCGGTGCGGTGCTCGAGCGCGTACGTCAGCGTGGCGTCGGCCGCCGGGACCCCCAGCTCGCCGGGGATGTCGTAGATCCAGCGCAGGACCAGGCCGAAGTCCCGCTCCGCGGCGACCCGCGCGTCCTCGATGGCCTCGGTGTAGTCCTCGATCGCGATGCCGCGCAGCACCGAGGTGTACGGCGTGCAGGTCAGCTCGGCGTACCGGAGGTGCTGGCCCTCGGCCATCTCCCGCGCCACCTCGTAGGTCAGCAGCCGCACGTCCTCCGGCTTCCGGACGAGGTCGACGACCGCGAGGTAGACCTCCACGAAGTGGGCGAAGTCGCGGAACGTGAAGAACCGCCGAAGCTCGTCGAGGTCGTGGGGTACGCCCGCGCCGGGATGGCGCGCCGCGAGCTCGGAGACGATCCGCGGCGACGCCGACCCGACGTGGTGCACGTGCAGCTCGGCCTTGGGCAGGCCGGCGATGAAGTCCTGGAGGCTCACGCCCCGCAGTGTGTCAGTTGGCCGCGCTCGTGCCGGCCAGCATCTGGGTCGCGATCTGGTTGGGATCACCCGTCACCTGCTCGCCGTCGATCAGCACCGTCGGCGTGCTGTCGATGCCGGCGTCGCCGGCAGCGTCCCCCGCGGCGTCGACCCACCCCTCGAAGGCCATGTCCTCGATCCCGGCACGCACGTCGTCCTCGCTCGCACCCGCCTCGACGGCCCACTCGACCAGCTGGTCGGAGTCGGGGAAGGGCCCGCTCTCCGGGGGCTGGTTGGCGAAGAGGAGGTCGTGGTACTCCTTGGCGACCTCCGGCCCGGCCGCGTCGAGCACCACCGCGAAGGCGTTGGCGGCCTCGGGCGAGTAGTCGCTGAGCCGCGAGAGGAACGGCAGCGGGCGGTACTCGACCTTCACCTCGCCGGCCTCGATCGGGGCGTCGAGCTGGTCGCCGACGGTCTGCTCGAGCTGCCCGCAGAAGGGGCAGAGGAAGTCCTCGTAGACCACGATCGACTTCGGCGCATCGGCCTCACCGAGGACGAGGCCGTAGTTGTTGCTCGCGCCCTCCGGGGGCGTGTCGGGCTTGTCCGAGCCGAGCTGGGTGAAGAGGAACCAGCCGCCGACGAGCACCACCACGACGCCGGCGATGAGCCCGAATCGGGTCAGCTGCTCCTTGCGCTTGGCCGCCCTGCGGCGCTCCTCCGCCTGCGCCTTGGCGCGCTCGGCGCGGGCCTGTCGCTGCTCGCGCCTGGCCTGGGCCGCGGCCTTGTCCTGCGCCGTCTTGTGCGAGCTCTTCTTCTGCGCCATCGAGGCTTCCTCCGGGATCAGTGGTCGTACGCCCGCACAGAGTAGGAGGTCAGCCTGAGCCGAGTCTGAGAGGTCCGCCGCTGCGGACCCCGTAGGGTTGCCCGTCGTGAGCGACAGACTGGTGTGGATCGACTGCGAGATGACCGGCCTCGACCTGGGCGCCGACGCGCTGATCGAGGTCGCCGCGCTCGTCACGGACTTCGAGCTGAACGTGCTCGGCGAGGGCGTCGACGTCATCATCAAGCCGTCGCAGGAGGCGCTGGACCAGATGGTCGAGTTCGTGCGCTCCATGCACGAGAAGTCCGGCCTGCTCGACGAGCTCGCCACCGGCACGACGCTCGCCGACGCGCAGGAGCAGGTGCTGACCCACATCCGAGAGCACTGCCCCGACGGGAGCCGGCCGCCGCTGGCCGGCAACACCGTCGCCACCGACCGCTCCTTCCTGGCCCGGGACATGCCGGAGCTGGAGTCGTTCCTGCACTACCGGATCGTCGACGTCTCCTCGATCAAGGAGCTCTCGCGCCGCTGGTACCCGCGCGCCTACTTCGCCGCCCCGACCAAGCGTGGCAACCACCGGGCCCTGGCCGACATCCAGGAGAGCATCGAGGAGCTGCGCTACTACCGGGAGGCGGTCTTCGTGCCGCAACCGGGCCCCGACAGCGCTCGGGCGCGCGAGATCGCGGCCCGACACGGGGGCCAGCTGACCGGCCTCGGCCAGGCGTCTGGCGCGGATGCCGACCTCGATTCCAACCCTCCGGCCTGATTGCCCTACACTTTCCGACGTCTTCGCGCTCGCGCGGAGGACATGGTGGGTATAGCTCAGCTGGTAGAGCGCCGCCTTGTGGTGGCGGATGTCGCGGGTTCAAGTCCCGTTACTCACCCCAACGGAAGGCCCCTGACCTGCGGAGACGCCGGTCGGGGGCCTTTCTCGTCCGTCGGCCTCAACGGACACGGGCGGGGATGAACTCCTGACCTGCCTCCGCGACCCGGACGTGCCCGACGTCGCCCTCCCCGCCCTCGCCGAGGCCAGCGGCGATGGACACCACCAGCCCACCGAGCATGAACGCGACGACGACACCGACGAGGGTGGGGGTCGACAGCGAGGGGATGAGACGGCGCGCGCCGGTCGCGTGCGCGGCGCCGTGGTACTCGTGCGTGAGCGCGTGGCCCTTGCCGCGAGCCAGCAGGTAGCGGTTGACGGGGTAGGCGGCCAGGAACGCGGCCGTGAGGGCGATCATCATGCTGACCCAGAACACCCAGTTGACGAGCCCCGCCTCCATGGCGCCGGGAACGAGAGCCATGACGGCGTTGTCGACGACCTCCATGGTCGCGATGGACAGCGTGTCGGCGGCGAAGACGACCGCCAGTGCGGTCCCGACCCCGAGGCCGGCCTTGACCAGCGGCAGGGCGGAGAGCGTGTAGCCGAACAGGAACGCCAACGACACCGCCAGCACGATGGTCCAGCCGGCGCTCAGCCCGATGGCGGTCCCGATCATGAGTCCGGCGATCTCGCCCACCGCGCAGCCGGTGAGGCAGTGCAGGGTGGCGCTGAGCGCCATCGCGTTGGTGCCGCTCGGGCCGTGGTGAGCGTGGTCGTGGTGAGCGTGGTCGTGCATCTCGGGGCGCTGCGGTGTGCCGGTCATCGGCCTACCTCCGTCGTCGGTGGGAGCAGTGCGGATGACAACGGAACAGATACCCCCGGGGGGTATATTCCCGTTGCTTGCCTCGGGACGTGACGAGCCCCCGGCCGTTCGGCCGGGGGCTCGCTGCTCGCTGCGGCGTCCGCAGCCCGTACGTCAGGCCTCCGTACGTCCCGCAGTCCGACCGCGGCGGAGCAGCACGGCTCCTCCCGCCAGGAGCAGCCCGGCGAGCAGGGCGAGCCACAGCGACGGGCCGCCCAGGTTCGGGATCACCCCGTTGCCGTCCGGTTCGGTCCCGGCGTTCTCGCCGGCCACGTCGTCCCCGGCGGGGTCGTCCCCGGCCTCGGCGGTGTCGAAGGTGTTGACGACGGTGACGGTCGCCTGCGTGTCGACGACGACGGTGCCGTCGTGCTTCCCGCTCCCCGACGCGTCCTCCTCGAACGAGACGTCCGCGGCCTTCGGAGCGTCGACCTCGGTGACCGTGCACTCGGCGCCCTTCGGCACGGCGATCTCGCGCCGCTGCCCGTCCTTGAGCGTGAAGGACGCGTCGCCCTTCCCCAGCTCGACCGGGCCTCGCGCGGTCGTGCAGGTCACCTCGAACGAGTAGGGGCCGGCGGGGCCGTCCACCACGCGCTTGGCGACGGTCAGCTGCGCCGCGTCGAAGGTGTTGACGACCTCGATCTTGGCACCCTGCTGGGCGAGGAGCGCCGGGGCCGCCTGTCCGGGATGGCTCACGACCGAGGCGGTCGCACCCCCGGCGTCCGTCTCCTCCGCCCAGCACTCGGCCCCCACCGGGAGGTCGGGCACCCGCACCGGCTGGCCCGGCGTGACGGTGAACGGCTGGGCGGTCAGGATCGGCGTCCGGGCGCCGCCCTGCGGCAGGACGCAGCTCACGGCGACCTGGTAGGCGCGACCGGCGGCGTAGGCGGCCGCGTCGCCCGTGACGACCTTGGTGAGGTCGAGCGCCGCGAGGTCGAAGGTGTTGGTGACCTCCAGGCCGAGGGCTTGGAGCTGGTCGGGCGCTCCGCCGGCGACGACGACCGCGTCGTTCCACGACGAGGCGTTGCTCGCGTGGGAGCTGGCACCGCCGGTGTCGGACTCGTCGGTCCAGCACCGGGCTCCCAGCGGCAGGAGCAGCGGGTCACCGTCGGCGTCGGCGATCTCCACCTTCTCGCCACCCCGGATCCGCACGGCCGCGGAGTGCAGCACGTTCGCCGGGTCGTCGACGGCACACGTGACGTCGATGGTGAAGGTCGCTGCGGTGGCGTACGGCTTCGTCGCCCCCTCCCCCGCCAGCGTCTTGGCCAGGCTCAGCGTCGCCGCCGAGAACTCGTTGGTGAAGGTCGCGCGCACGGTGTTGTCGTCGGCGTTCTCCACCAGGGTGACCGTGACCGGTGCCGGCGTGGCGTCGGCTCCGCCGTCGTCGGTCTCGCTCACCGTGCACACCGCTCCGACGGGAAGCACCGCGGGCACGTCGGCGACCAGCTCGGTGTCAGCGCCGGACCGCGGGATCTCGACGGCGACGGGCGCGATGGCGGTCCCCTCGAACGTGCAGGCCACCTCGTAGCGGAAGGGGCCGGCCGGCAGCGACGCGCCGGCTCCCGTGATCCGCTTCAGGATCTGCAGGTGCGCCTGCTCGAAGGTGTTGACGACCTCGAGCGTGAGCGGTGCGGTGGCGCCCGGGACGACGAGGACACCGGCCGCGGGCGACACCGCGGTCGCAGTGGCGCCCCCGTTGTCGCGCTCGCTCGCGGTGCACGTCGCCCCGACGGGTGCGCGCAGGGTCTCGAGGTCGTTGCCGACGAGCTCCACCGTCGTGGGGAAGCCGGCGGCTGTGACGCCGTCCATGGCGCACGTGACCTCGACGGGGTACGTCGTCGCGGCACCGAACCTGGCTGCTGCCCCGTCGACGGTCTTGCGGACCCGGACCTCGGCCAAGGGATAGCTGTTGGTGACGGTGACCCTCGCAGCCGGCGCCGGGTCGGGGCCGAGCTGCGGCCGGATCGTCACGACCGCCGGGTCGTCGAGGGGGTGGTTGGTGACCCCGCCGTGGGCGTCGGCCTCCCACACCCGGCACTCGGCACCACCGGGGATGCCCGTCACGTCGGCACTCTCCCCGGGACGCAGGGACAGGGTGCCCTCGGCCACGGTCTGCGTCGGGTTGCCGACCGGGTCGATCGTGCACGAGTAGTCGATGTCGAACGCACGGGTCGCGACCGGCAGGTCGCCGGGGTTCTCGAGCAGCTGCTTCTCCACGCGCAGGGTGCCGTACGCCATGGCGACGCCGACCTGGATGGGCTCGGTCGGCGGCAGCACGCGGCTCGAGCCGTTGGCTCGGCGGGTGGTCTCGGCGTGGCCGAAGGAGTTCCAGGCGATCGTCGGGTCGGTGACCCGCGGGACCTCCAGCGGCGCGTCCATCGAGAACACGATGCTGACGCCCTCCCCGGGCGCCAGCGGGGTGTCCCAGTCCACCCGCATCTGGGCGGCGACGGCGTCCTGGCTGTACGGGGCGGACCACGTGCCGGGGCCACAACCGTTGCCCATGCCGAGGTCCGCGGTGCACACACCGGCCTCGCTGTCGGCGTAGGTCGTGCTGAGGGTGCCGGCACCGCGCAGGGACGGGGCGCTGGCCAGCGTCGGGCGCTCGGCCCACTGCGTGCCACGCTCGGCGCCGCTGAGGACGACGCCGTTGTCGCCCTCGACCGGGAACCGGTCGATGGCCCGCATCGCCGTCGCCGGCTCGGTGCCGGCGTTGACCATGCGCAGCAGGTAGTCGAAGCGGTCTCCGGGATTGACGAGCGCGACGCAGGGGTAGGCGGTGTAGGTGCGCCCCGCCTCGGTGCGCGAGGGGCAGCCGGGGTCACCGACCGCGACGGGCTCGAGCGTGCGGTTGTTCCACCAGCCGAGGGCGTCGTTGCCGGCCACCCACTTGCGTGCCTCGAAGGCGGCGCCGGCCTTGGTGGTCACGGCCGCGCTGTCGGTGCACCAGGTGCCGGTGCCGAAGGCCCCGTCGACCGACGTGCCCGTCCCGCTGGCGCAGGCCAGCTCGTCGACCGGGGAGCTGACGCCCACCACGTTGCTGCTGACCTGGCCCTCGGTGACGCCCGGCGCCAGGCGGACCTGGATCTCGATGGCGAAGGTGGTCCCGGGCCGCATGACCCAGTCCCCGAAGGACCATCGCAGCTCGGCGATGCGACCGTCCTCGGCCGCGGTCGTGAACGTCGCCGTGGGGATCGGCTCGGTGCCGGCAGGCACCTGCACGTCGACGATCCGGAACCCGGTCCCGCCCTGGAACGACTCGTCGAACGTCAGACCGGCCGGGAGCAGGTCGCGCACGACGACGCCCGGGAGGTCAGCGGTCCCGGAGTTCGTGACCTCAAGCCGGAAGGGCGCGACCTCCCCGGGGGCGATGGCGCTGTTCGGCGTCTTCTCGACGTCGAGCTGGGCGTCGCCCTCGACGAGGTCGAGCGACGCCTCGACCGGGTCCACCGGGGCCAGGGTCCCGGGCGCCTGCAGCCGGGTCTCGAAGCCCGCCGAGGCGGTGTTCTCGAGCTCCCGGGCGGGCTCGGCGCCCGCGTCCGACCGGCTCTCGCCGCGCGGGTGCACGTCGAAGACGACGGCGCCGGTGCAGCTGGCGGGCGTGGGAGTCCCCTCGCAGGGACGCAGCGAGTAGCCGCCGTCGCTGTTCGTGAACGTCGCCCGGACACCCACGACGTCCGCGGCCGCGACGCCTGCGGGTAGGGCGTACGACGCCGCGCTGGCGACCGGCGTGCCGGATACCCAGCCCGCGGCGGTCCGGGCGTCCACCTGGACGCGGTTGGCGCCGACGGGGAACGTGACCGAGGCGATCCGGCCGAAGTCGACGGCGTCGAAGAACGCCGCGTCGTCGTCGGTGACCTGGATCCGCTTGGCGCTGACGTTGCCGGTGTTGGCCACCGTCAGCCGCACCTGGGCGGTCTGCTGCGGCACGCCCGGGATCGGCGCGGGCAGCCGCCCGGGGGTGATCGACTTGTTCAGCACCGCGCCGCTGGAGGCCGGGGCGGTGGTGAGCTCGGCCGAGCAGGCGGGGTCCCCGTCGAAGCCCACGGCACCCACGGCGAAGCAGTTGCTCAGCTGGACGTCGTCGGCGACGCCGCTGCGGCGCTGGGTGACGAGGTCGAGGAAGACGCGCTTGGTGGGCGTCAGCTCGCCGTCGACGAGGGCACGCACACCGAGGGACCGGGCCAGCAGCGCCGCGTCGGACGCCGCGTACGGCACCCACGCGTCGGCCACCGGGTCGAAGACCTCCAGGTCGACGCTCGGCGTCCCGGAGTCCTTGCGGACGGTGGCCGAGACCAGCGACAGCACGGCGAACGGGTTGGCGTCGGCGCGCGGGCGGCCGTCCGCGTCGACGGGCGGGTCCGACAGCACCGGGTCCACCAGCGCGACGTTGCCGTTGTTGGTCATGGTCATCGTGAACGGGATGGGCTGGCCGGGCGGGACCTGACGCTGACCGACGGTCTTGACGCCCGACGCACCCGAGCGCCGCGACTCCACGCTCAGCACGGCGCACGCGTTGCCCGACGTCGTGCCGGTGCTGTCGGAGACGTCGGCCTGGGCGCGGTAGGCGGCACAGTTGCCCACCCCCGGCGAGGTTCCGCTGGCGAGGTCGGCGGCGGTGACGCCGTCGTTCAGGGTGCCGTGCAGGTCGAGGTAGGACGTCGCGCCGACGGCGATCGACGGTCCGTTCGCGTCCACGCCGGTGTACTGGACCTCGACGCTCGTGGGGCGGGTGCCGGGTCGGGCGACGTCGACGACCGCCGTCGCGGTGAGGTCGCGGACCAGGTCGGCGCTGCCGTCGGCGTACGTGACGACCAGGCGCGCGGAGGTCGCACCCGTCGGGAACCGCAGTCGCACCTTGGTGACGTCGAGCTTCTCGAACTCCGAGACCGGCGATCCGGCGTCCGGCTCGGTGATGCGGACCTGCCGCAGGGGGAAGGCGGAGTCGTTGCGCACGGCCACCGTCGCCGACACCGGCGAGCGCTGCCCGACGACGGCGTACTCCCCGTTGTCCCGGCCGAAGCTGCCGTCGGTGTCCGCGATGAAGGTCTTGCTCGCGTGGACCACCACCGTGTCGGGCAGCACGTCGAAGGTGTCGCACGCGGCCGTGCCGGCGGTGACGTCTCCGTTCTCCTCCACCGCTCCCGGGACCGCGCAGTTGTCGATCGTGAGCTTCGTCGTCGGGGCGAGGTCGTCGCCGGTCGAGCGGACCGTGTCGCGCAGGACCAGCCCGAGGCGGACCGACCCGCCGGTGGCGTCGTAGGGCAGGGCGTCGCCGGAGGCGGCCGTGAACACGACCCGGACGCCGGTGACGTCACCGGCGGCGATGCCGTCGGGCAGTGCCAGCGTCCCCGTCGCGGTGACGGTCGGCCCGGCGGTCCAGTCCGCGTCGTCGCCGCATGCGGACGCCGGCTCCCGGCACACCAGCAGCCGGGCACGGTCGGCGCCGGCGGGGAAGGCGACGAGCTCGGCGCCGGTCAGGTCGAAGTTCTCGAAGGTGCCGGGCGTGGCGTCCGTGATGCGCAGCTCGCGCACCGACGCGGAGCTCGAGGACGCGTTGCGCACACCGACGAGCACGACGGTGGCCTCGCGTCCGCCGGCGATCGCCGAGCCGTCGGTCCAGACCTTCGTGGACACCGGCCGCACCTCCCGCGGGACCGAGACGGGCAGGACGTTGTCCGCGGAGACCGACGGCGCGTTGTCGGCGACGGTGGTGGCGGTGTTGGTGATCTCGGCACCGTCGGCCATCGACGTGCTGGCGGGCAGTCGCATCCCGATCTCGAGCACGCGGGTGGCGCCGTCGTTGAGCCCCACCGAGCCGACCGGCTCCTGGAGCGGCTCCTCGAAGCGCACGGTGAGCGTGCGCGTCGCGGCGTCGTACTCCACGACGCGGGTGTCGGTGCTCGGGGGCAACGAGGTGACGTCGAGGCCGGCGGGCAGGACGTCGGTGACGGTCTGGTTGACACAGCCCGCCGTCAGACCGGAGCAGCGCGCGGTGAGGATGTAGGAGAACTGGGATCCCGGCGTCACCGCGGAGCCGTCCAGGCTGCTCTCCTTGGTGATCCCGACCTGGGACTGGGCCGGCGCGGCGGCCGCCTGGGTGCCGGCCGCGCGGCCGGCTCCCTCCGCCTCCTGCTCCGCGGGCGCCTCCACGAGGGCGCCGCTGGACACGGTCGGCGGGGCGGACGGCACGGAGCCCTGCGTCGCCGCTGCGGCAGCCGTCCCCGACGTCGCCACCGCGATCAGCGTCCCGGCAGCTGCGACGGCACGCCGCCATCGATCGATCATCATCCTCGGAGTCCCCATCATCCTGGTCTGCGTCCACGACGACCGCCGACGCGGTCGGTACGTTAGTGAGACACGTGGAGGCGCCGTGGGCTTACGCCGGATCGGGCGAGAAGTTGCCAGTGCGACACGTGACGTGCCTCACGCATGGCCGCGGGGGCGCGGGGCACCGGGTGGCGTGGCCGACGCGCGAGTGACCCCGACCCGACCGACCCCACCCCAGACCCAGACCGGGCGGGCCTGACGTGGGCGGCGAGCGACTCGTCGCCGACCTCGTCGTCGAGCGCCTGCTCGCCTGGGGCGTGCACCGCGTCTTCGGCTACTCCGGCGACGGCATCAACGGGTTCATGGGCGCACTGCGGCGAGCCGGCGGCGACCCGGAGTTCGTGCAGGCGCGCCACGAGGAGAACGCCGCGCTGATGGCCGTCGGGCACGCCAAGTACGCCGGCGGGGTCGGCGTCGTGACCAGCACCCAGGGGCCCGGGGCCGTACACCTGCTCAACGGCCTCTACGACGCCAAGCTCGACCACCATCCCGTGGTCGCGATCGTCGGCCAGCAGCCGACCACGGCGCTCGGAGCGGAGTACCAGCAGGAGATCGACCTGAGCAGCCTGTTCCAGGACGTGGCGGCGCAGTACGTCCAGGCGGTCCTCGCCCCCGAGCAGGCGGCCATGGTCGTGGACCGGGCGTTCCGCACGGCGCTGGCCACCCGGTCGCCGTGCGTGGTGATCCTCCCCCACGACGTCCAGGTGGCGCCGGCGCCCGAGGAGGTGCCGCACGAGCACGGCGTCGTACCCACCGCGCCGCAGTGGCGTCCCCCGCGGGTGCTGCCGCACGACGACGACCTCGCTGCTGCCGCCGAGGTGCTCAACGCCGGGCGGCGCGTCGCCCTGCTCGTGGGCCAGGGCGCCCGCGGCGCGGGAGCCGAGGTGCAGGCCGTCGCCGAGCGGCTCGGTGCCGGCGTGACCACGTCGCTCCTGGGCAAGCCGTGGTGGGACGAGACGCTGTCGACCAGCTGCGGCGTGATGGGCCACCTCGGCACCACCGCGTCCGGGTGGCTCCTCGACAGCTGCGACACCCTGCTCGTGGTCGGCAGCAACGACCCGTGGACCGAGTTCTACCCCGCACCCGGCCAGGCGCGGGGCGTGCAGGTGGACATCGACGGCCGCCACCTGGGCAACCGCTACCCCGTCGAGGTGGGGCTGGTCGGCGACGCCGCCGAGACGCTCACGGCGCTGCTCCCGCTGCTCGAGCAGCGCGACGGCTGGCGCGCGGAGGTCGCGGACCGGGTGCAGGCCTGGCACCGGCTCGCCGCCGAGCGGGCCGAGGGACCCGCCGACCCCCTCAGCCCGGAGCGGGTGGTCCGGGGGCTCTCGCCGCGGCTGCCGGCCGACGCGCAGGTCAGTGTCGACGTGGGGTCCGTGACCTACTGGTACGCCCGGCACCT
Organism: Nocardioides sp. SYSU D00065; assembly: GCF_017916425.1. Classification (GTDB taxonomy): domain Bacteria; phylum Actinomycetota; class Actinomycetes; order Propionibacteriales; family Nocardioidaceae; genus Nocardioides. Next base: position 703,156 of record NZ_JAFMSX010000001.1, read on the forward strand.
CACCCTGCCGCCCGGCGTACCGGCGCACCTGTCCTCCACCCTCGCCTCGATGGGCTCGGCCCTGCCCTACGGCCTCGCAGCCAAGCTCCACGCCCCCGACCGGCCGGTCGTCGCGCTCGCCGGCGACGGCGCCATGCAGATGAACGGCATCTCCGAGCTGATCACGGTCGCGCACCGGTGGCGCGAGTGGGCCGATCCGCGCTTCGTCGTGCTGGTCCTGCACAACCAGGAGCTCGCCGAGGTCACGTGGGAGCAGCGCGAGACCGAGGGCGACCCGCGCTACGACGCCAGCCAGGCACTGCCCGACTTCCCCTACTCCGCGTACGCCGAGCTGCTGGGCCTGACCGGCATCCGCGTCGACCGGCCCGAGGACGTCGACGACGCCTGGGACCGCGCCCTCGCCGCGGACCGGCCCGTCGTGATCGAGGCGGTGGTCGACCCCGACGTACCGCTCCTCCCCCCGTTCCCGGCCGGGCGCGAGAAGCTCGACAGCTTCCGCCGCGGGCTGGACCAGGAGGGCGAGAGCGGCGCCCACGCTCGCGCGCTGCTCGACGAGCAGGCGGCGCAGGAGGGCGCCTGAGGTTTCGGCAGTTGGGGCGGCCGCTGCGGGCCGGCTGAGGTTCGCCGCGTCTGTCGCTGATCGAGGGGTCCGCCGGCGGTGTCGCAACCGACGCCGAGCTGTCGAACAGCAGCAACCGCGACCGGAGCCGCAGCGGGAACCGGTACGACACCTTCCTCTCCCCAGATTGCGGTCGCGAGCCTTGCCGGTGTCGGTGGTTGAGCGTATAATCGAACACATGATCGAGACGCTGGCAGGGCCGCGAGGCGCAGAGGTCGAGGACCTCTCCGCTGCCGCGCTGCTGGCTGCGATCAAGGAGCGGAAGGCCGCAGAGGATCGCGCGGCAGCGGACCAGCTCGACCTGGCTGCCCGGTGGGCGGACCTGCACCCTCCTGAGTCGATTCACGCAGCTGCGTCGTTCGCCGTGCCGGGGTGTGAGCACGAGGAGCCCATCGCCGGTGAGGGTGCGCCGTTGGTGGCGGAGTTCTGTGTCGCGGAGCTCGGTGCCGTGCTCGGGATCTCGACGACCGCGGCGAAGCGGCTCATCGGGCACGCACTCGAGCTGCGCCACCGCCTCCCCCGGCTGTGGGCCCAGGTCCAGTCCGGCCGCGTGCCGGCGTGGCGGGCCCGGTCGGTCGCCGAGGCCACCATCCACGCCACACCCGCGCTCACCCGCGAGGCAGCGGGCTGGGTCGACTCCCAGGTCGCCGCGGTCGCCGGGCGCATCGGTCCCGCACAGCTCGACCGGCTCGTCGCCGAGACCATCAAGCGGTTCGAGCTCGCGCTTCCCGATCCGGCCGGGGATCCGGAGGACGGCTACCTCGCCGTGGACCCGCGCCACGCCACCATCGACACCCAGGACGTGCACTACGCCGGGACCATGCGCCTGGAGGCCGAGCTCGACCTCGCCGACGCCCTCGACCTCGACCGGGCGCTCGCGCACGGCGCCGCGACGCTCGCGGCCCTTGGCTCGGCCGAGACGCTGGATGCTCGCCGGGCCAAGGCACTCGGCGACCTGGCCCGCACGCAGACCGCGCTCGACCTCTACAAGCAGGGGTCCACAGAGGCGCGGGCACACGACGGGCTGCCGGTCGCGCGGGAGGTCGTCCTGCACGCCCACTTCGACGCCTCCACGGTCGGTGAGCAGACGGTGTTCGGCGCCACCGGTCGCATGGAGGAAGGCCAGCGGCTCCTGTTGCTGGACCAGGTCAGGGGATGGTGCGCCGACACGCGCACCAAGGTCACCATCAAGCCCGTCATCGACCTCACCGCCGACCTCACCACCCCCGGCTACGACATCCCCGACCGGGTCCGCGAGCACGTCGTCCTCCGCGACCGCACCTGCGTCTTCCCCTGGTGCTCACAACCGGCTCGTGGCTGCGACATCGACCACGTCATCCCCCACGACCCAGACGCCGACGACAAGGACCGGCCACAACCCGGGCCCACCACCACGTCCAACCTCGCCGCCCTCTGCCGCAGGCACCACCGGCTCAAGACACACTCCGCCTGGCGCTACACCGCCACCGGACCCGGCACGTTCGAGTGGACCAGCCCCCACGGCCACCGGTTCAGACGAGATCCGTCCGGCACCACCGCACTCGGCGACCCACCACCGGTCCCGCTGCCACGCCGACCATGACCCCGCCCCACACCCCGCGAGCATCCGCCCGCGGGGCCGCAGGCATGCCCCGGTCGAGCCGCTGAGCTGACTGACCGACGGTCGGGGTCCGCGTCGCCTCGCCCTCCGGGCCGCCCCGCGCCCGCCCGCCCTGCCGTCAGGGCCCTTCCACCGCCCCGCCGGCCGCGCTGCGCCCAGCCAGCCGAGCCCATCCCCACAGCCGTCCGCGCGCCACCTGCAGCTATCCGCGCCACCCCAGCCGCGCCACCCCAACCGTCCGGGCACCCCGCCGACCGCGCCGACTGCGCTCACCCCGACCAGCCAGCCGACCCCAACCAGCCAGCCCACCTCAGCCAGCCCACCTCAGCCAGCCCACCCCAGCCAGCCATCCCCAGCCAGCCAGCCGCCCACCGCCGTACAGGCGCGCGACCAGCAACGCACGCACCAACGGACGACGCGGCTACCGACCGGCGCCCGGTCGACGGTCTACGTTGGGCCGATGAGCACCGCCACCAGCTATGACGTCGTCGTGGTGGGGGGCGGCCACAACGGTCTGGTCAGCGCCGCCTACCTCGCCCGCGCCGGCCTGTCGGTCCTGGTGCTCGAGCGCCTCGGCCAGACCGGGGGCGCAGCCGTCTCGGTCGAGCCGTTCGCCGGCCAGCCCGCCCGGCTCTCCCGCTACTCCTACCTCGTCAGCCTGATGCCCGAGCAGCTCATGGCCGACCTCGACCTCGACGTCCGGCTGGTCTCGCGGACCACCGCGTCGTACACCCCCTGGACCCGCGCGGGACGCACCGGCGGCCTGCTCGTCGAGCGACCGGAGGGCGCGGCCACGCGGGCGTCGTTCCGCGACCTCACTGGAGGCGACGAGGAGTACGCCGCGTGGCAGCGCTTCTACGCCGAGGTCGGCGACCTGGCCGCGGTCGTGGCGCCGACCCTCATGCAGCCGCTTCCCGCCGAGCGGGAGGTGCGGGCCCTCGTGCCGGAGGGCGTGTGGGCCGACGTCGTCGAGCACCCGCTGGGTCGAGCGATCACGGCGCGGTTCACCGACGACACGGTGCGCGGCGTGGTCGCGACGGACGCGCTGATCGGCACGTTCGCCTCGCTGGACGACCCGTCGCTGATCCAGAACCGCTGCTTCCTCTACCACCTGATCGGCAACGGGACCGGCGAGTGGCGGGTGCCCGTCGGCGGGATGGGGGCGCTCACCACCGCCCTCGCCCGGGCAGCGGTCGATGCCGGCGCCGAGATCGTCACCGGCGCCGGGGTGAGCGCGATCGCGCCGGGGACCGACGGCGCGGAGGTCACCTGGCACGACGGCACCCGGGAGCACTCGGTCACGGCCCGGCGCGTCCTGTCCGGCGTCGCGCCCTGGGTGCTGCGCATCCTCCTCGGCGAAGGCGAGGACGCCGGCACCAAGCCGGTCGGGTCGCAGCTCAAGATCAACCTCCTGCTCGACCGGCTGCCGGCGCTCCGGTCCGGCGCGGACCCGGAGGTCGCGTTCGCCGGCACGCTGCACCTCGCGGAGGACTACGGGCTGCTCGAGCAGGCGTACGCCGCCGCCGCGGCCGGCGCGGTGCCCGACCCGATGCCGGGCGAGGTGTACTGCCACAGCCTGACCGACCCCTCGATCCTGGGCGAGCGCGCCGGGTCGCAGCACACCCTGACCTACTTCGGCCTGCACACCCCCGCCTGGCTCTTCGAGGCGGATCCGGGGGCACGCGAGCTTGCCATACAGCGCGCGCTGGCCTCGCTCGACGCGGTGCTGGCGGAGCCGATCGTGAACTGCCTGGCCACCGACGCCGACGGCAGGCCCTGCCTGGAGGCGAAGGTCCCGCAGGACGTCGAGCGGGACCTCGCGATGCCCGGCGGCCACATCTTCCACGGCGACCTCGAGTGGCCCTGGGCGCCCAACCGCGCGCGGCTCGACACCCCGGCCCAGCAGTGGGGCGTGCAGACCGAGCACGACGCGGTGCTCCTGTGCGGGTCGGGTGCTCGACGCGGCGGCGCGGTCTCCGGGCTCGGTGGGCACAACGCGGCCCAGGCCGTGATCGCGGAGCTCTGACGCCCGCCCCGAGCAACGACCTCGATTTCGTCCGCAGGACACCACGCGGTAGTGTTGTCCTCGCTTCACCGCCTGCGCCATTAGCTCAATTGGCAGAGCAGCTGACTCTTAATCAGCGGGTTCGGGGTTCGAGTCCCTGATGGCGTACCGAAGCGAAGAGCCGGTCCTGACGGGCCGGCTCTTCGCGTCTCAGACGAACGGTGCGTACGCCGGCTCGGGCAGCGGGCCGGAGGTGGCATCGCGTGCCGCCTCGTAGCCGTGGGCGATCTCGACGAGGGTCGTCTCGGCCCCGGCGGTGCCCCAGAAGGAGACCGCGACCGGCAGCCCCGCGGCGAGCTCGGTGGGCACGGTGACGAGCGGATAGCCCGCGACCGCGCTCGGTCCGGTGCACGAGCCCGGGAAGGACTCGGGGTTGACGAGGTCGATCGGGTGCGCGGGCGCGTAGGAGGGGGTGACCAGCGCGTCCAGGTCGTGCGCACGCAGCACCGCGTCGATACCGTCGTCGCGGGTGGCGGCCACGCCGCGCTCGCGGGCGGCCAGGTGCGCCGCGCTCCCGGCGAGCGGTCCCTCCAGCGCCTTCTCGAACAGCGACTGCCCGAAATGGGCGAGCTCGGTCGCCGCGTGCGCCCGGTTGAAGGCGACGAGCTCCTCGAGCGTGCGCGGCACGTCGCCCGGGCGGGTCGCCAGGTAGTCCGCGACGCCGGTGCGGAACTCGGCCAGCAGCACGAGCAGCTCGTCCTCCCACACCCGGTCGTCGATCGTCGGCAGGTCGGTGCCGTCGACGATCGTCGCTCCCTGGGCCGCGAGAAGGGACACCGCCCGCTCGGCAGCGGCGTCGGCGTGCGGCGAGTAGCCCCAGTACGTCGCGCGCGGCACGCCGATGCGCCTGCCGGCCAGCCGGCCGGCGACGGCGTGCGCGGCGTAGTCGGTCCCGTCCCCGGCCATCACACCCAGCAGGGCGGCCGCGTCCCGGACCGTCCTGGCCATCGGGCCGGGCGAGTCCTGCGACGGCGCGATCGGCACCACGCCATCAGTAGGGACCGTGCCGACGCTCGGCTTGATGCCGACGCAGCCGTTGAACGCGGCGGGACACGTGATGGATCCGTCGGTCTCGGTGCCGACCGCCAGCGACGCCAGGCCCGCCGCGACCGCCGCACCACTGCCGGAGCTCGAGCCGCCGGACGACCGGTTGAGGGCGTGGGGGTTGCGCGTCAGCCCGCCGTACGCGCTCCAGCCGGACGCCGAGCTCTCGTCGCGGATGTTCGCCCACTCCGACAGGTTGGTCTTGCCGAGGACGACGAGGCCGGCCGCACGCAGGCGCCGCACGAGCGTGGCGTCGCGGACCGGTGGCGGTGCGTCGGCCAGCGCCAGCGAGCCCGCCGTCGTGACGAGGTCGTGGGTGTCGATGTTGTCCTTGACGAGCACGGCCCGCCCGTGGAGCGGCCCGCGAACGTGCCCGGCGGCCGCCTCGCGGTCCAGGGCCCGTGCCTGGGCCGCCGCCTCGGGGTGCAGCGTGCACACGGCGTTGACGAGCGGATCCACGGCCTCGATCCGCGCCAGGAGGCGGTCGACCTCGTCCAGCGCGCGGGGGGACGGTTCGTCACGGGTCATCGGCACTCCTAGGACGGGACGGTTCGCGCTGCGGTACGGAGGCGGGAGACGCGGAGAGCCGGTCCCGACGTCGGGACCGGCTCTCCGCATTCGTGCGCGCGGGGGCTACCTGAAGATGCTGTAGCCGCCCGGACCGACCAGCAGGCCCACGACGATGAGCAGGATCCCCCACAACATCTGGCCGCGTACCAGCGAGACGATGCCGGCCACCACGAGGATGACGGCGATGATCCACAGCAGAAACGCCATGATGTGCTCCCTTCGGTTGGGGGCCTCAACCTAGCGGCGTCGCGTGACGCACGACCACTCGCGCACACCCCTTCGGAGGGCCGGGGCTCACCCCTCCTCGCGCAGCCGCGGCGGCGTGAACCCCTCTGGGTGGAAGCCGGTCTTGTCCGCGTAGAACTCCCGCAGCACGTCCATGTCGGCGCTCACGTCGCCGCTGGGGTGGAACGTCGGACCCCAGCCCACCGTGCGCGAGGGCACGTCGAGGAAGGCCAGGGTGATCGGGAGGCCGGTCTGACGGGCGATGCGGTAGAAGCCGGACTTCCAGTACTCCCCTCGCGAGCGGGTCCCCTCGGCCGCGATGCCCAGCAGCCACGGGTCGTCGCCCTCTGCCTCGGCGAGCAGCTCCTTGACCGTGGCCGACGGGTTCTTGCGGTCGAGCTCGACCGCCCCGGTGCGACGCAGCAGCCAGCCCAGCGGCCCGACGAACAGCTCCTGCTTGACCAGGAGCCGGATGGTGATCCCGTAGCTCCAGGCCAGCAGCATGGTGAGCACCCAGTCCCAGTTGGACGTGTGCGGCGCGCCGACCAGGACACCGCGCTGCGGCACCTCCCCCACCGCGCGCCAGCGGGCGGCGCGCAGGACGAGGCGGGCGAACCTTCGACGGAGCACTGGCGGTCCCTTCTCGTGTTCTGCGCGGTCTAGAGGTAGAGCCCTGTCGAGCCGCCTTCGAGGCGCTCGGCCGCGACCGCGTGGACGTCGCGCTCGCGCATGACGACGTAGACCTCGCCGTGCATCTCGACCTCGGCCTTGTCCTCGGGATCGAAGAGCACCCGGTCACCGACCTCGACGGCGCGCGCGTGCGGGCCGACGGCGATCACGCGCGACCAGGCCAGCCGCCGCGCGCCCATCGCCGCGGTGGCGGGGATGACGATGCCGCCGGTCGAGCGGCGCTCGCCCGCCTCCTTGTCGACCTCGACCAGCAGGCGGTCGTGCAGCATCTTGATCGCCGCGCCGGCGCCGCCGGCGGCCGTGCTGTCCGGCGGGGTGCTCAGCGCGCGACCTTCCGGACGACCGTGAGCAGGACCACGACGCCCACGACGGCGCCGGCGACCTTGAGGATGTTGTCGGTGCGCGGTGCGCCGCTGTCGTCCACGAACGTGGACCTCACAGTCGCGACCTGCCGATCGACGATCGTCTTGGGGTGAGCGCGGTGGGCGAGCTGGTCGATCGTCGAGGCGAGCCGCTGACGCGTCTCCTCGATCTCGCGCTCGAGCGCGCGCATGTCCTGGGTCACCTGGGCAGGCTATCAATGCGCCGGGGATCGAAGCCCCACGGCAGCTCCAGCCGGTGGGCGGCCATCAGCGCGTCGTCGGTCAGGACGTCGAGGGTCGACCGGTCGGCCACCACCACCCCGTCGCTCAGCACCACGCTGCGCCGGCAGAGCTCGAGCGCGTAGGGCAGGTCGTGGGTCACCATCAGCACCGTCACGTCGAGGCTGCGCAGGATGTCGGCGAGCTCGCGGCGCGATGCGGGGTCGAGGTTGGACGAGGGCTCGTCGAGCACCAGGATCTCCGGCTCCATCGCCAGGACCGTGGCGACCGCGACGCGGCGGCGCTGGCCGTACGACAGGTGGTGCGGGGGCCGGTCGGCGAAGTCGGCCATGCCGACCCGGTCGAGCGCGTCCATCACCCGGCGGTCGAGCTCGGCTCCCCGGAGACCGAGGTTGGCCGGCCCGAACGCCACGTCCTGGCGCACGGTGCCGAGGAACAGCTGGTCGTCGGGGTCCTGGAAGACGATGCCCACCCGGCGGCGGATCTCCTTGAGGTGCTCCTTGGTGACGGGCAGCCCGCTCACGGCCACCGATCCCCTGCCGGCGGTGAGGATGCCGTTGAGGTGGAGCACGAGCGTGGTCTTGCCGGCCCCGTTGGGGCCGAGCATCGCCACCCGTTCGCCGCGATGGACGTGGAGGTCCACCCCGTAGAGGGCCTGGTGGCCGTCGGGATAGGCGAAGGCGAGGCCCCGGACGTCCAGGACTGGGGTGCTCACGTCGGCAACTTACCGTCGTACCCCCGCGAGAGCATGGCCAGGTGGACCCGCTCGCCGCGCTCGTAGGACCGGATGAACAGGGCGCCGAGCGAGCGGGCCAGCACCGGCCAGTGCCGCGGCGATCGCGGCTCGCAGCCGCGCGAGCGCAGCGCCGTCATCATCCGGCCGAACTCGTCGGTGACGACGTCGAGGTAGCGGATCATGAAGCCCATGATCTGCACGACCAGCTCCGGCACCCGCAGTCGCTGGAGCCCGCGGAGCAGGTCCTGGGGGTGCGTGGTCGCTGCCAGGGTCAGCGAGGCCAGCACGCCGATGCTGACCTTGATGAGCAGCGCGGCGCCCGCGACGAGCCCCGGCTCGGACACCGTCACGCCGAGGACCTCGGTCCGGGGCCCGTGCGAGATGAAGGGCATGAGCGCGGCAAAGACCGCGAACGGCAGCTCGACGACCATGCGCGGGAGCAGGCGGCGCAGCCCGACCCGGGAGAGCGCCACGACGCCGAGCAGCACCACCGCCTCCAGCGCGAACACGGCGTACGCCTCGTGCGGGGTCGCCACCACGACGAGCATGAAGCCCAGCAGGGCCAGGACCTTCAGGTGCGCCGGCGCACGGTGCACGGGGCTGCGGCCCTCGACGTGGAGCCCGTCCCCGGCTCGCATCAGGAGCCCGCGTCCCGGGCTTCTCGGTCCCGGGGCTCTCGGCGCCGGATCAGCCAGAACAGCCCGGTGCTGAGCACCAGCATCACCACCACGCCGACCACGCCGGCCACGCCGCCGCTGACCCGCGGGTCGTCGACGCCCGAGGTCTGGTAGTCGGCGAGCGGGCTGTCGGCGGTCGCGGAGTCCTCGGCCGAGTCGAGGAAGCCGGTCTGCTCGGCGACGTACTCGAGGCCGTCGGGATGCGAGCTGGCGTAATAGCTCGCGACGCCGGCGACCAGCAGGCTGACGAGCAGCGCCACCGCGTAGAAGCGGCGCGTCCCGGTGCGGGTGCTCACGACGCCGCCACCGCGCGGGTCTCGAGCTCGCGCTCGGCCAGCAGTGGCCGGGCGCCGTGGACCATGTCGGGGCGTGACGCGACGACGCTGGCGACGACGAGCCCGGTGACGACCGCCTCCCCGATGCCGATGACGGTGTGCCATCCCAGCATCGCGGTGGCGACGGCGCCGAGGTCGACCGGGGCGGTGCCGCCGACGGCGAACAGGCCGGTGAAGACCAGCGCCGCGACCGGCACGCTGACGAGGGCGCCGACGGCCGCCGCCGGAGCGACCAGGCTCGTGCGGGCCGGCAGGACGCGACGCAGCAGGACGAACACCCCCCACCCGACCACCACGGTGACGATCCCGATCAGGGTGATGTTCGTGCCGAGCGCGGTGATGCCGCCGTCGGCCATGAGGAGCGCCTGGACCAGCAGGACCACCGAGAGGCACAGCACAGCCGTCCACGGCCCGGCGAGCACGGCTGCCAGCGCACCGCCCATGAGGTGGCCGCTGGTGCCGGCGCCGACCGGGAAGTTGATCATCTGCGCCGCGAAGACGAACGTCGCGACGAGACCGGCCATCGGGGCGGTGCGGTCGTCGAGCTCGCGGCGCGCCCCGCGCAGGGACACCGCGACCGCGGCAGCGGCGACGACGCCCGTGGCCACCGACGTCGGTGCGTCGAGGAAGCCGTCGGGCACGTGCACGTCGTCGTCTCCGGATCGCGGTGGCGCCTGCTTGGATGTCTGGTGGCCGACCAGGATCCCCCGATACCGGGTCGGCACCCCTCGACCTTATTGCAAAGATCTTGCAACAACCAACTGCCCGTCCACCCGCGCACAGGAGTCCCCATGCCCGACCGCCTCGCCGCCGGCGACCCCGCCCCCGACTTCACCCTGCCCAGCGACACCGGGGAGCAGGTCTCGCTGGCGGGACTGCGCGGTCGCCGGGTGATCGTGTACTTCTACCCCGCCGCGATGACGCCGGGCTGCACCAAGCAGGCCTGCGACTTCTCCGAGTCGCTCGACTCGCTCCGCGGTGCGGGCTACGAGGTGCTCGGGGTGTCCAAGGACGAGCCCGCCAAGCTCGCGAAGTTCCGCGAGCGCGACGCCCTCACGCTGACCCTGCTCTCCGACCCGGACCTGGCCGTGCACCGGGCCTACGGGGCCTACGGCACCAAGAAGCTCTACGGCAAGGAGGTGGAGGGCGTGCTGCGCTCGACGTTCGTGATCGACGCGGACGGCACGGTCGAGCTCGCGCAGTACAACGTCAAGGCCACCGGTCACGTCGCGAAGCTGCGCCGGGACCTAGGGTTGGGCTGACCAGCGCTCGTAGCCCAATTGGCAGAGGCACCAGGTTTAGGTCCTGGCCAGTGAGAGTTCGAGTCTCTCCGAGCGCACCACGGCGACCGGGCCCTAGAGTCCGCCCATGGACTCCGCTCTGACCACCGTCGGGCTGCCGGTCGCCCTGGCGATCATCATGCTCGGGCTCGGGCTGGACCTGACGGTGGGCGACTTCCGGCGGATCGGGCGTGCGCCGCGGGCCGTCGGGGTCGCGCTGGCGTGCCAGGTGGTGCTGCTGCCGGCGATCTGCTTCGGCCTCGTGGTGCTGTTCGACCTGCCCGCGCTGCTGGGGATCGGCATGCTGCTGCTCGCGGCGTCGCCCGGCGGCACCACCGCCAACCTCTTCAGCCACCTCTTCCGCGGCGACGTGGCGCTCAACATCACGCTGACCGCCATCAACACGGTCCTCGCGGTCGCGACGCTGCCGTTGATCACCGGCCTGGCCATCGGCTGGTTCGGCCGCGAGGACGACGTGTCGATGCCGCTCGTGGAGATCGTCGAGGTGTTCGCGCTGATCCTGCTGCCCGTCGGCCTCGGCATGCTGGTCAACGCCAGGGCGCCGGGCTTCGCGCGCCGGATGGACAAGCCGGTGCGCATCGGGTCCGCGGTGATCCTGGCGGTCCTGGTGCTCGGGATCCTGCTCGACCAGCTGGAGAACGTCGGCGACTACCTCGCCGACGTCGGCGTCATCGCGGCCCTGTTCTGCGCGATCAGCCTGGTGGTCGGCTACGTCGTGCCGAAGGCGTTCGGGGTCACCGGCCCGCAGGCGATCGCCTCGTCGATGGAGGTCGGCGTGCACAACGCGACCCTCGCGATCTTCGTGGCGGTCGAGGTGCTCGACGAGGTCGAGGTTTCCGTGCCGGCGGCGGTCTACTCGATCGTCATGTTCGTCTTCGCGGCCCTGTGGGGCATGTGGGTCTCCCGGCGAGTGGCCGCGAGCGAGGGTGCCTCAGTCGGCTGAGGACGTCTCCTGAGACGCCCTCGACAGGTCGGCGGCCACCTGGGGTGCCAGCTCGCGCAGCGCCCTGCCCCGGTGCGAGACCCGGTCCTTCTCGGCCGGATCGAGCTCGGCGGACGTGCGTCCCTCGGCGTCGTGCTCGACCGGGACGAACAGCACGTCGTAGCCGAACCCGCCGCTCCCCCGCTGCTCGCGGATGATCCGGCCGTCCATCCGGCCCTCGACCACCCGCTCGCGCCCGTCGGGCAGGACCCACGCCACCGCGCAGGCGAAGTGCGCGCCGCGCCGCTCGTCGGGCACGTCGTGGAGCTGGTCGAGCAGCAACCGGTTGTTGCGCTGGTCCTGGCCGCGCCGGTCGCCGTCCTCGGCATCCCGGGACCGTCCGGACCAGCGCGCCGACAGCACGCCGGGCATCTGGTTCAGGGCGTCGACGCAGAGGCCGCTGTCGTCGGCGATCGACGGCAGGCCGGTCGCCGCCACCCCCGCGCGTGCCTTGAGCAGCGCGTTGCCCGCGAACGTGGGCTCGTCCTCGACCGGCTCGACGTAGCCGTCGACGTCGCCGATCCCGAGCACCTCGACGTCCGGCACGTGCTCGGCGAGGATGCGCTGCATCTCACGGACCTTCGCAGCGTTGCCCGAGGCCAGGAAGACCCTCATCGAGCCAGCGCTTCTCGCTGCAGGCGCGTCAGGTCGGCGCACCCCTTCTCGGCCAGCGTCAGGAGCGCGTCGAGCTCGGACCGGTCGAACGCGGCGCCCTCGGCCGTCCCCTGCACCTCCACGAAGGTGCCCTCGCCGGTCATCACGACGTTCATGTCGGTCTCGGCGCGCACGTCCTCGACGTAGGGCAGGTCCAGGCGCGGGACGCCGTCGATGATGCCGACGCTCACCGCCGCGACCGAGCCGGTCAGCGGCTCGCCGGTCAGCGCACCGCCCGCCCGCAGGTGCGCGACGGCGTCAGCCAAGGCGACGTACGCACCGGTGATCGCCGCGGTGCGGGTGCCGCCGTCGGCCTGGAGGACGTCGCAGTCGAGGACGATGGTGTTCTCCCCAAGCGCCTGGTAGTCGATCACGGCACGCAGGGAGCGCCCGATGAGCCGCGAGATCTCGTGGGTGCGGCCGCCGATGCGGCCCTTGACGGACTCGCGGTCGGAGCGGGTGTTGGTCGAGGCGGGAAGCATCGCGTACTCGGCCGTGACCCAGCCCAGCCCCGAGCCCTTGCGCCAGCGGGGCACCCCCTCCGAGGCGGACGCGGCGCAGAGCACCTTGGTGCCGCCGAACTCGATCAGGACCGAGCCGGCGGCGTGGTCGAGCCAGCCGCGCGTGATCGTGATCGGGCGGAGCTCGTCGTCGGCGCGGCCGTCGGCGCGGGGAGTCGGGGTCATGGTCACGACCCTAGAGCCACCTTCCGACGCCGGGAACGGCAGAGCCGGGTCCGGTCACCCCCGTGTGTTACCGGACCCGGCTCGAGGCCCCTTCCCCTGTGGGACCGACCGTGGTGCGCGGCCCCACGCCGCGCAGCTCCCTCCACGCGGTGGTGTGACCAGCCTGCGGTGCGCCGCCCCCTGTCGGCATCGGTCCTGGGGCGCAACCGACTGCGACCAAAGTAGGAATTGCGGTCGTTACCCTGACAGGCGTGGAGAGACGCCCCACCCCCGCGGAGACCCAGCCCGAGCTGACCTGGGTCTCCCACGCGTGGCGCTACGCCGTCTGTGCGGTGTTCTCGCTGGCCATCTGGTGGTCGGTGGCGGGGATCGAGTGGCGGGAGAACCGGCTGCTCTTCGTCGCCGAGGTCGCGCTGGGCGCGGCCGCCTTCGTGCTGGTGTACTTCCGGCGGCGGGCGCCGGTGCCCGTCGCGCTCGGGGTCGCCACGATGAGCGCGCTGTCGGGGCTCGCCGCCGGCCCGGCCACGCTGGCAGCGGTGTCGGTGGCGGCGCGGCGCGACCCGTTCGAGGTGCTCGTGGTGGGCGCGGTCAACTTCGTGGCCGCCCAGACGTGGACGACCGTCGCCCCGTTCCGCGACAACGACCCGGTGATCACGACGCTGGTGAACCTCGCGGTCAACGCCGGGATGATGGGCTGGGGGCTCTACATCGGCTCGCGCCGCGAGATCATCTGGAACCTGCGCAGCCGCGCCGAGCGCGCCGAGACCGAGCAGGAGCTGCGGCTCGCCCGGGCCCGCTCCGCCGAGCGGGCCAGGATCGCCGGCGAGATGCACGACGTGCTGGCTCACCGCATCACCCAGGTGTCGATGCAGGCCGGCGCGCTGGCCTTCCGCGACGACCTCGGCGGCGACCGGCTGCGCGAGGGCCTGACCCAGATCCAGCGGCAGGCCAACGACGCGCTGCACGAGCTGCGCGACGTCCTCGGCGTGCTGCGCGAGGACGACCCGGGACCGGCGACGGCCCGCCCCCAGCCGACGTACTGCGACATCACGGCGCTGGTCGACGAGGCCCGGGCGCTGGGCCTCGACGTCGACTTCGCGGACGACGTGGACACCACGGCGGCGGTCCCGCCGGCGACGGGCCGCACCGTCTATCGCATCGTCCAGGAGGGCATCACCAACGCGCGCAAGCACGCGCCGGGAGCGGAGGTCGCCATCCGCTCCGCCGGCGACCCGCGCTCCGGCATCACGGTGGTGCTGACCAACCCGATCGTCGAGCACGGCAGCGGCGCGCCGGGGGCCGGGGTGGGCCTGGTCGGCCTGCGCGAGCGCACCGAGCTGCGCGGGGGGCGGCTCGACCAGCGCACCGACGGGTCGAGGTTCGTCCTGGAGGCATGGCTACCGTGGACCGCGTGATCCGGGTGCTCATCGTCGACGACGATCCGCTGGTCCGCTCGGCCCTGTCGCTGATGCTGGGCGGGCAGAGCGACATCGAGGTGGTCGGCGACGCGGCCGACGGCGAGGCCGGGCTGGCGCTGGTCGCGGAGCTGGAACCCGACGTGGTGCTGATGGACATCCGGATGCCGGTGATGGACGGGCTCGAGGCCACCCGCGTGCTGCACCAGCGCCCCGCGCCGCCCTCGGTCGTCGTGCTGACGACCTTCGACGCCGACGACCACGTGCTGCGCGCGGTGGCGGCAGGGGCCGACGGCTTCCTGCTCAAGGACACCGCTCCGAGCGACATCGTCAGCGCGATCCGCACCGTCGCGGCCGGCGACGCGATGCTGTCCCCGTCGGCCACCCGCAGCCTCGTCTCGCGGCTGCGCAGCAGCACCTCGAGCGAGCGCACCACCGCCGCCGCCGAGCGGCTCACCGTCCTGACCGAGCGCGAGCTCGAGGTGGCGGTGTGCGTGGGGCGAGGCCTCAGCAACTCCGAGATCGCCTCCGAGCTCTACCTCTCCGTCCCGACGGTGAAGTCGCACGTCTCGCGGCTGCTCACCAAGCTCGGCAGCACCAACCGGGTGCAGGTGGCGATGGTCGTGCACGACGCCGGCCTCGTCTGAGCCACACGGCGGCGAGCGCGCGGCTCAGACGTCGTACGTCGCGCCGGCGCGCGCCAGCTCGATCGGTCCCGACCACTCGGCGCGGGCCTCGGCCTCCGCGACCGACGGGTCGTGCCACGGCGGGACGTGGGTGAGCACGAGCCGCTCGACGCCGGCCTTGGCCGCCGTGCGCCCGCAGTCGGCGCCGGTCATGTGCAGGTCGGGCGGGTTGTCGTCCGCGCTGCGGAAGGACGCCTCCGCCAGCAGCAGGTGGACCCCGCGGGCGGCCTCGTCGAGCGCGGAGCACGGACCGGTGTCACCGGAGTAGGCGAGCGTGCGACCGCCGGCGCTGACCCGCAGCGCGTACGCCGACACGGGATGCACCACCTCGTAGGTCTCGACCCGGAACGGGCCGACCTCGACCGCGGCGCCGGGGCCGCCGTGCTCGCGGAAGTCGAACTCCTCGTTCATCCCCGGCTCGAGGGGCAGGTCGTAGGCGCGGGCCATCCGCTCGGCGGTGCCGCGCGGACCCCACACCGGGATCCGGGGCTGCGCGCCGGAGGGGTGGTACTTGCGCAGGACGTAGTAGCCGCAGAGGTCGAGGCAGTGGTCGGCGTGCAGGTGGCTCAGGAAGAGCGCGTCGACCTCCAGCGGGTCGACGTAGCGGTGCAGCTGTCCCAGCGACCCGTTGCCCAGGTCGAGCAGGATCCGCCACGTGCGCGTCTCCCCGGACTCCGCGGTGTGCTCGGCCTCGAGCAGGTAGCAGCTCGCCGCGGACTCCGGGCCGGGGTAGGAGCCGGAGCAGCCGACGATCGTCAGCCTCATCCCGGCCGCGCTCACCTCAGGCCTCCCGCGAACTGGCTGGCGCCGAGCAGCTCGGAGCCGAGGAAGCGACGGCCGATGGTCGCGAAGGCCTCCGGGCTGCCGGTGGTCGCGAACGTGTAGTCGGCCGCGCCGTCCGCGCGCATGAGCCCGGTGCGGGCGAGCATCTTGTAGACGTCCTTGGCGCACTCCTCGGCCGAGCTCACCAAGGTGACCCCGTCCCCCATCACGTAGGAGATGACGCCGGTCAGCAGCGGGTAGTGGGTGCAGCCGAGGATCAGCGTGTCGACGCCGGCGGCCACCAGCGGGTCGAGGTAGTCGTGGGCGGCGGCCAGCAGCTCGTCGCCGCCGGTGACCCCCTGCTCGACGAAGTCGACGAAGCGCGGGCAGGCCCGGATGTGCAGGTCGAGGTCGGGCACGGCGGCGAAGGCGTCGTCGTACGCCATCGAGCTCGCGGTCGCGCGGGTGCAGATCACGCCGACGCGGCGGTTGCGCGTGCCGGCGGCGGCACGGCGCGCCGCTGGCAGGATCACCTCCACGACCGGTACGTCGTAGCGCTCCCGCGCGTCGCGCAGCATCGCGGCGCTCGCGGAGTTGCAGGCGATCACGAGCGCCTTGACGCCCTGCTCGTAGAGGTGGTCGAGGCATTCCAGCGCGTATTCGCGGACCTCCCCGATCGGCTTCTGGCCGTAGGGCTGGCGGGCGGTGTCGCCGAGGTAGATCACCGACTCGTGGGGCAGCTGGTCGATCACCGAGCGGGCGACCGTCAGGCCGCCGAACCCGGAGTCGAAGATGCCGATCGGAGCATCGGCGCTCATCCGGGTCGAGGTCGTCGGCACGTGCGCAAGGCTAGGCGGTCGGTCGGTCGCCGGTCACGCCGTGACGGGCGTCGGCCCCGTCACACCGCCGCCGGCGGGTTATCGTCGCGGGGTGCTGCGTCCCGCTCTCGCGTCCCTGCTCACCTCCGCCGTCGCCGTGTCGGGTGCCGTCCTCGTCGGCACGCACGCGCCCGCCGAGGTGGACGGCGAGCCGGCGTCGGCCCGCACCGTGCGGGCGGCCGACGCCGAGTCGGTGCTGGCGATCTCCATCGACGGCATGAGCGTCGCCGCCGTCCGCAGGCTGGGGCGCGCGCAGCTGCCGAACCTCCACCGCTTCATGCGGGCCGGGGCCTCGACGACCAACGCCCGCACCGAGCACGAGATGACCGTGACGCTGCCCAACCACACCGGGATGGTGACCGGTCGGCGCATCGACGCGGCCACCGGCGGTCACGGCGTGACGTGGAACGACGAGCGGCTCGTCCCGGCGACCGTCCAGGCGGCGGCCGGCCACGACGTCGCCTCGGTCTTCACCGTCGTCGACCAGGCCGGCGGCTCCACGGCGCTGTTCGCCGCCAAGACGAAGTTCACCCTGTGGGAGCGCTCCTGGCCCGACGCGATCGACCAGGTCGTCATCGACCAGGACAACGGGGCGCTCGTGGATCGCCTCGTGGCCGACCTCGACGAGGACCGCGACTTCCGCTTCCTCCACCTCTCGCTGCCGGACAACGCCGGCCACGCCCACGGCTGGATGTCGCGGCCCTACCTGCGCGCGGTGCGACAGGCCGACGCCCTCGTCGGCCGGGTAGTGGGCGCGGTCGGCTCCGACCCCGTCCGCAAGGCCGGCACCACGATCATCCTGACCAGCGACCACGGCGGGCACGGGCCGCGGCACGACGACGCGCGGCTCTTCGACAACTACCGCATCGTCTTCATGGCCCGCGGCGCCGCGGTGGACCGGGGCGTCGACCTCTACGAGATCAACCCGACCCACCGCGACCCCGGCACCCGCCGCACCGGCTACGGAGCGCGCCGGCAGCCGGTGCGCAACGGGATGGTCGCCAACCTCGCGCTCGACCTGCTCGACCTTCCCGCCGTCCCGGGCAGCGAGCTCGACGCCGACATGGATCTGCGCCTCACCGCCCCCTGACCGCGGCGGCCTCCCAGCCGAGCGGCCACGGGTTCAGCCGGCACCCGCCGGTGCCCTTGGACTGCTGCATCATCACCGGCGCCCGGCCGCCACCCGCCGGGCAGGACGCGTGCCCGCGTCCGAGCCAGTGGCCGGTCTCGTGGTTGACGACCATGTGCCGGTAGTCGCGCAGCGAGCCCCGTGCCGCGTTCCACGCGGGAGAGGCGTGCTTCCACCGCTCCTGGTTGATGATCACGAAGCGCCCGACCCGGCACGACCACTGCGCCGAGCAGCCGGAGGAGAAGGACTCGACCACGTTCGCCGCCGCCAGGACCAGCGTGAAGCTCCCGCCCCGGGGCACCCGGCGGAACTGCACACCGGCGGTGCGCCACCCGCGCGGGTCGTCGTAGGTCTCCTGGGCCTGGCGGCGGAACACCGCCAGCGGCGTCGAGATCCCGCCCCGGGTGGTCACCGAGTAGGTCACCCGTCGGCGGACGGGGACCGCGTACCCCTCTGCCGTCGGGGACTCGGGCGTGGGTGTCCAGCGTTGGTCGTGCGGGTCGACCGGCCAGGCGTGCGCGGCGGGCGCGAGGCTGCCGCCGACGGCCGGCCCCAGGACCGGGGTCGGGACCGGGATCAGGACCAGCGTGGCCGCCACGAGCGACACGAGCGGTACGAGCAGGAGGAGCCGAGCCGCGAGGTTCACCTGCCCGAGCCTAGGCCGGGCGGCGGGCTAGGCCCACAGCTGCCCGTCGAGGCGATCCTCGGCCTCGTCGACGGTGCCCTCGTAGGCGCCGGTGGACAGGTACTTCCAACCCCCGTCGCACACGACGAACGCGATGTCGGCCCGCTCCCCGGCCTTGACGGCCTTGGCGGCCTGGCCGAGCGCCGCGTGCAGGATCGCGCCGGTGGAAATCCCGGCGAAGATGCCCTCGAGCTCGAGCAGCTCGCGGACCCGGCGCACGGCGTCGCGCGGGCCGACGCTGAAGCGCGTGTCGATCAGCGAGGCGTCGTAGAGCTCGGGCACGAATCCCTCGTCGAGGTTGCGCAGGCCGTAGACCAGCTCGCCGTAGCGCGGCTCGGCGGCGACGATCCGCACGTCGGGCTTGGCCGCGCGGAAGAACCGCGAGACGCCCATCAGCGTCCCGGTGGTGCCGAGACCGGCGACGAAGTGCGTGATCTCCGGCAGGTCGGCCAGCAGCTCCGGACCGGTGCCCTCCTCGTGCGCGAGCGCGTTGGCGTCGTTGCCGTACTGGTAGAGCATCACCCAGTCGGGGTGCTCGGCCGCGACCTGCTTGGCGACCCGGACAGCCTCGTTGGAGCCGCCCGCCGCGGGCGAGGAGACGATCTCCGCGCCCCACATCCGCAGCAGCTGGCGCCGCTCCTCGGAGGTGTTCTCCGGCATCACGCACACGATGCGGTAGCCCTTGAGCTTGGCGGCCATCGCCAGCGAGATGCCGGTGTTGCCGCTGGTGGGCTCGAGGATCGTGCAGCCCGGGCGCAGGGTGCCGTCCTTCTCCGCCTGCTCGATCATCCGCAGGGCCGGGCGGTCCTTGATGGACCCCGTCGGGTTGCGGTCCTCCAGCTTGGCCCAGATGCGGACGTCGGGGCTCGGCGAGAGCCGGGGCAGGCCGACGAGGGGGGTGCCGCCGACCGACTCCAGCAGGCTGTCGAAGCGCATGCGGCAAGCATGACATCCACCGATCGGTTGATGCCGATCCGCGCTGGTTGCCCGATGTGCGAGACGCCGGCCGTCGACAGGCTGGTCGCATGATCTCGATCTCCCACCTCCGCAAGGCCTACGGCGACACGGTCGCCGTGGACGACGTGTCCCTGGAGGTCGCCGCCGGCGAGGTGATGGGCATCCTCGGCCCCAACGGCGCCGGCAAGACCACGACCGTGGAGTGCGTCGCGGGACTGCGGGTGCCGGACTCGGGCACCGTGCGCGTGGCCGGCCTCGACCCCCGCACCGACCGCCCCGAGCTCACCCGGGTGCTGGGCGTCCAGCTGCAGGAGAGCCGGCTCCAGCCCAAGATCACCGTCGCCGAGGCGATGCGCCTGTGGTCGGCGCTGTACGCCGATCCCGTCCCGTGGGCCGGGCTCGTCGAGCGGCTCGGCCTCGAGGACCAGGCCGGATCGCGGTTCCGCGATCTCAGCGGCGGCCAGCAGCAGCGACTCTCCATCGCGCTCGCGCTGGTCGGGCGTCCCCGCGTGGTGATCCTCGACGAGCTCAGCACCGGCTTGGACCCGCGGGCGCGTCGCGAGGTGTGGCAGGTCGTGCGCGACCTGCGCGCCGACGGCGTCACCGTGCTGCTCGTCACGCACGCGATGGAGGAGGCCCAGCAGCTCTGCGACCGGATCGCGATCATCGACCACGGCCGGGTGCGCGCCCTCGACACCCCCGACGGGCTCATCTCCGAAGCGAGCGCCGCCACTGTCACGTCCTTCACCGCCGAGGAGCCGGTCGACCTCGAGTCGCTGCGCGCCCTTGCGTCGGTGTCGTCGGTGCGCACCGACGCAGGGCGGGTCGTCGTCGAGGGCCGCGACGGCGCCGCGCTCGAGGTCCTCGAGCGCCTCGCTCGCCAGCAGGTCACGCCGCACGGCCTGCGCGTCGTCGACGGCACCCTCGACACGGCCTACCTCCAGCTCACCGACACCCGCGAGGAGACCCCCGCATGAGCACCTCGACCAACCGAGGCACCACCCCGGGCACCGCCCCGGGCACGTCCACCGCGACGCCGGCCGCGTCGCGCACGTCCCCCACGGCCGCGGTCGTCCGCACCGAGGCCGTCCTGTTCGGTCGCGAGCTCGGCTCGCTGTTCTGGATCGTGCTCTTCCCCACCATCCTGCTGGTGATCCTCGGCTTCGTGCCGGACTTCACCGAGCCCGACCCGGCGCTCGGGGGGCAGCGGGTCATCGACCTCTACGCATCCGTGGTGGTGGTCCTCGCCACGATCATGGCCGCCGTCATGGCCATGCCCTCGGTCATCGCGGGCTACCGCGAGAGCGGGGTGCTGCGCCGGCTGCGCACCACCCCGGTGCATCCCGCCGCCCTGCTCGGCGCCCAGGTCGCGCTGCACGCCGCCGCGGTGCTCGGCTCGGTCGTGCTGGCCCTGGGCACCGCCCGCGTGCTGCACGACGTCCCGCTGCCCGGTGCCGTCGGCTGGTACGCCGTCGCCCTGGTGCTCACGACCGCGGCGGCGTTCTCGGTCGGTGCCGTCGTCACCGCCGTCTCGGCCAGCGCCCGCGTGGTGCAGACCGTGGGCACCGTCGTCATCTTCCCGCTGATGTTCACCTCGGGCGTCTGGATGCCGGTGCAGACGATGAGCGGCTGGCTGCGCGACGTGGTCGTCGCGACGCCCCTGGGGGCGGCGTCGGAGGCGCTGAACGACGCGCTGCACGGACTGCGGCCCGACCTGGTCGACCTCGCCGTGGTGACCGGATGGGCCGCGGTGCTGTCCCTGGTCGCCGTACGCCTGTTCCGCTGGGAGTGACGGGGAAGACCCGGATGTCCTGCCAGGATGGCGTCGTGAGCGAGGAGCGGTGGATGGCCTGGTTGCCGTTCGGGCTGCTCGGACTCGCCACCGCGGTCGCCACGACGGCAGCGCCCGCTCTCGGGGACGACGCCGCCGACGTCCGGTGGACCATCGCGCTCAGCGCCGTCACGGTGCTGTGGATGCTCGCGACGCCGCGGCCGAGCGCACTCCACTACGTCGGACGAACCGCTCTCGCGTTCGTGCTGACCTGGCTCAACCCCTTCTACGGGGTCTTCGGCTTCGTCGGCTTCCTCGACGCCTACGAGTCCCTGAAGGGGCGCTGGGTCTACGTCGGCATGCTGGTGGTCGGCGTCACCCAGGCCGGGTCCCAGTCCGGCGGCTTCCCGCCCGACGACGCGACGCAGATGTGGGTGTTCCTCGCCCTCATCGGGCTCAACGCGGGCCTGGCGACCGCCTTCATGAAGATGGGCATGCGCACCGAGGAGCGCAACGCCGAGCTCGAGCGGCTCAACACCGAGCTCGAGGCGGCGCTGGCCGAGAACGACGCGCTGCAGGAGCGGCTGGTCGAGCAGGCGCGGCGCACCGGCGTCCAGGAGGAGCGGGCCCGGCTGGCCCGGGAGATCCACGACACCACCGCGCAGAGCCTCGCCGGCATCGTGACCCAGCTCGAGGCGGCCGTCGGCGGGGAGCGTCAGGAGCGCGCGCTGCGGCTGGCGCGGGAGGCGCTCGCCGAGGCCCGCCGCTCCATGCAGGACCTCTCCCCCGGCGACCTGGACGGCGCGACCCTGCCCGATGCGCTGGCCGGTGCCGTGGCGGCCTGGTCGTCCGACCACGGCGTGCGCGCCGACGTCGTCGTGACCGGTGACGCCGTCGCCCTGCACCCCGAGGTCGAGGCGACCGTGCTGCGCATCGCGCAGGAGTCGCTGACCAACGTCGCCAAGCACGCCGGCGCCGCCCGGGTGGGAGTGACGCTGTCCTACGACGGCGACGAGGTCGTGCTCGACGTGCGCGACGACGGGGTGGGCTTCGACACCTCCGCCCCCGCCGGGTCGAGCTCCTTCGGCCTGCGCGGGATGCGCCAGCGGGTCGCGCGCCTGGCCGGGGACCTCACGCTCGAGTCGTCGCCCGGACGCGGCACCGCGGTCTCGGCGCGGTTGCCGGCCCTGGCCCGGGAGGCGGCGTGAGCGCTCCCCCGCCGCCGGCCCAACCCGTCCGGATCGTCGTGGTCGACGACCACCCGGTGGTGCGCGACGGCGTGCGCAGCATGCTCGCCGCGGTGAGCGGCTTCGAGGTGGTCGGCGAGGCCGCCAGCGGCCCGGAGGCGGTCGAGCAGGTGCTGGCCACGGATCCCGACGTCGTGGTGATGGACCTGCGGATGCCCGGGGGCGGCGGCGTCGACGCGGTCCGGACCCTGCGCGAGCGCGGCTCGCGGGCGGCGGTGCTTGTCCTGACGACGTACGACACCGACTCCGACACGGTGGCCGCGATCGAGGCCGGCGCCACCGGCTACCTGCTCAAGGACACACCCGCGGAGACGCTCTTCGCCGCCGTCCGCGCGACCGCGGCGGGCGAGACGGTGCTGTCCCCGGCCGTGGCCTCCCGGCTGGCCTCGCACGTACGCCGTCCCGCCGCCTCCGGGGTGCTGAGCGCGCGGGAGCGGGAGGTGCTCGCCCTGGTGGCCCGCGGCCGGTCGAACCGGGTGATCGCCGAGGAGCTGTTCGTCAGCGAGGCGACGGTGAAGACCCACCTCGTGCACGTCTACGAGAAGCTCGGCGTGAGCGACCGCGCCGCGGCGGTGGCGACGGCGTACGAGCGCGGGATCCTGGGCTGAGCCGGCCCGCGACTCAGCCGGTCAGCAGCCGCCGGCGACGGCCGGCAGGACGACGACCTGGTCGCCGTCGGAGAGCTCGGCGTCGAGGCCGCCGATGAAGCGCACGTCCTCGTCGTTGATGTAGACGTTGACGAAGCGGCGCAGGTCGCCGTTGTCGACGAGGCGGTCCTTGATGCCGGGGTGGCTGCTCTCGAGGTCGTCGATGAGGGCCGTGAGGGTCGACCCGGACGCCTCGACCGCCTTGGCGCCGTCGGTGTAGGTGCGAAGGATCGTGGGGATGCGGACCTCGATGGCCATCAGGGGGTGCTCTCTTCCGTGGGCGTGATCGTGACGTCCTCTTCGGTCACGACACCGTCGATGATTCTGTAGGACCTGAACTCCACCGGGCCGTCGGTATTCCCGCCGTCCGCGTCGAAGCAGTCGCGGGTGCTCACCAGCACGTAGTGGGCGTTCGGCTCGCTGGCCAGGTTGATGTCGGTGCGGCTGGGGTAGGCCTCGGTGGCGGTGTGGGAGTGGTAGACGACCACCGGCTCCTCGTCGCGCGCGTCCATGTCCTTGTAGAGCGCGAGCAGCTCGGTGGAGTCGAACTCGTAGAACGTCGGGCTGCCGGCGGCGTTGACCATCGGCACGAACCGCACCGGGCGGTCGCTGCCCTCGGGGCCGGCGACCACGCCGCACGCCTCGTCCGGGTGGTCGCGCTTGGCGTGCGCCACGATGGCGTCGTACGTCTCCTGGGCGATCCTCAGCACGTCGACAGCCTAGGCAGGCCACCGATGCGGACCGTGCCCGTCTCACGACATAGTCTTGACGTCAAGACAACTACGGGCGGGCCAGGAGGCGGATGTGACGGTCGGTGACGTGACGGCTCCGCTCACCCGCCGCGGGCTTCCGCTCGACCCGGACCTGCGGGTCCTGGCGCTGGGCTCGTTCGCCAACCGCTTCGGCTCGGGAGCCGTCGTCACGACGAGCGCGATCTACTTCACCCGCCACGTGGGCTTCACCGCCGCCGAGGTCGGGATCGCCTTCGCCGTCGCGGGAGTCGTCGCGCTGCTGGTGCAGGTCCCCGCCGGCCAGCTCGGCGACACCCTCGGTCCGCGCCGGATGCTGACGGTCTTCATGGTCGGGGCGGCGCTGGTCGCCCCGCTCCCGGCCTTCGCCCGGGCGCCGTGGTCGCTCGCGCTGCTCCTCGCACTCCTCACGCTGTTCGAGCGCTCGGCGGGCGCGGTGCAGCAGGGCGTGATCGCCCAGCTGGCCACGGGCCGGCGCGGGGTGATGTTCAAGGCCTACCTGCGCGCGGTCACCAATTCCGCGATCGGCCTGGGCTCCGTCTTCGGCGGGGCCGCGCTGGTGGTCGACGAGGAGTGGGCCTACGTCTCGGTGTTCTTCCTCAACGCCGCCTTCACCGCGGTGGCCGCCTGGAACTCCACGCGGCTGCCCGACCTCCCGGCGTACGTCCGCGCCGAGGGTGAGCCCCGGCTCGCGGTGCTGCGCGACGTGCCGTTCGTGGTGATCACCCTCGTCACCGGCGTGTTCTCGCTGCACTTCACGATCATGGAGCTGGGCATGGCGCTCTACATCGTCGAGCGCACCGAGGCGCCGAAGGTGATGGTCGCGATCCTGCTGGTCGTGAACACGATCGCGGTGACGTTCTTCCAGGTGCGCCTGTCCCGCCGCGCCGACTCGGTGACCTCCGGCGCCCGCGCGCTGCTGACGGGCTCGCTGTTCATCGCCGTCGGCTTCGCCGTCGTGGCGTTCGCCGACCGGGGCGACGCGACCACCGCCGTCGTTCTGCTGGTGGTCGGCTCGCTGGTCCACGTGGTCGGCGAGATGATCGGCTCCGGCGGCCAGTGGGGCCTGCAGATGGGGCTGGCGCCGCACGAGCGGCAGGGCCAGTACCAGGGGTTCGCGGGCCTCGGCTTCAGCATGACCGCGGTCATCGGCCCGCCGATGGTCGCCTACTTCTGCGTCGACCTCGGCGAGGTGGGCTGGCTGCTGCTGGCCGGGCTGATGGTCGCGACCGGTCTCGTGGCGATCCCTGCCTCGCGCTGGGCGCTCGCCTCCCGTGAGCGCTACGGCGTGACGACCCACTCCGGCTGACGACCCACTCGAGTCGACGGCCCGCTTCAGGCGCGGATCGCCGCCGGGATCTGGTCGCTGAAGACCTCCGGGGTCGCCGGGAAGGACTCCGCCACGCCGAGCGAGTGCCGCACCGCCGACCAGGCGGCGGCGCAGGCGTCGAGCAGGTCGTCCTCGGCGAACCCGGCGCCGCGGAACCACGGCGGCGCGACGATGCCGTGCGCCGCCAGCGCCTCGCGTCGCGCCCGTACGCCGTCGGGGTCCTTCTTGCGCGCGATCACCGGCGAGCCGGCCATCCGCGCGAAGCTCACCTCGGGGTGCACCTCGATGACCGGCACCCCCGGTCGCGCCCGGACCCAGGCGTCGACCTGCAGCACCTTCTCGCGCAACGCGTAGGCCTGGGCGCTCACGCTCGTGCGCCCCGCGGTGGCAGTGAGGTTCGCAGCGCGCGCCTCCTCGTACGTCGCGGCCTCGAGGGCGGCCCGCACAGGAGTGGAGAACACCGACGAGGCCTTGCCGACGAGGACGCGTCGGGCCTCGGCGTCGGCGCGACGCCCGCCGCTGTCGGGCAGGCCGATGGGGATGTCGATGGCGACCAGCGAGACGTCGTGCTTCTCCCGGGCGAGCTCGACGAGGCCGCCGATGGTGGCGTCGACGAAGACCCACGGCCGCCGTGCGGTGTCCAGGACGACGCCGACCCAGCCGCCGGAGCACGCGTCCACGCCGAGGACCGGACGCTCCGGCGACAGCGCCGGCGGCGGCTCGGCACCCGCCTGGTCGGCCGGTGCGACGAAGCGTGCCTCCCGCTCATCGCTCAGCGCCGCCTCGATCCGGGTCAGCATGACCTCGCTCATGGCCGGCAGACCGTCCACCGGCCACCACTGCACGTCGGTGGACTCGTCGTCGGCGACGTGCGCCTCGCCCTCCAGCCACGTGCAGGCGAAGGTGAGGTCGAGGTACGTCGCCCGGTCGCCGTTGACGTGCACGATCTCTCCGTGCGCGGCGGTCGAGACGAGCCGGTCCACCCGGATGCGGACGCCGGCCTCCTCCATCGCCTCTCGCGCGGCGGCGACGGCGGGCTCCTCCCCCGGGTCGGGGATGCCGGTCACGGGCGTCCACTGGCCGTTGTCGGAGCGCCGGACCAGCAGCACCTCGTTGCCGCGGCGGATCACGGCGGTGACGCCGGGCAGCCACAGCGGGTCGTGGCCGATCTTCTCGCGGATCGCGAGGACGAAGTCGGGGACGGGGCTCATCCGCTGCTCACCCGCCCGGTGCGGCGCCGGACCGGCCTCATGCGGTGAGGGCCTCGACGACCGTCTCCTGCAGGTAGCCCACCCACTCGTAGATGTCGTGCGCCTGCGCGCGCGGGTCCTCGTCGGGCAGCGAGTGCCAGTAGTCCTCGTCGCCGGCCTGCACGCCGAGCCGGGTCGCCAGGGCGAGCCGGATGTCGGTGAACGCGCGCATCCACGTCTCGGCCTCCTCCGGGGTCAGCTCGACGTCGATCACGAGCCCGTCCTCGGTCAGCTCCGGTGGCAGCCCGGCGTCCTCGAGAGTGTCGATGATGAGCCCCGAGGCCGCGGCCTTGCCGTCGCGCAGGCCGCTCTCGGTGAAGCGGCGGAAGTCCGCCGCGGACTCCGCGTCGTCGGGGTACGCCGTCGGGAACAGGCGGGCGAGGACCGGGTCCTCGGGGATGGTCGTGGCTCCGGAGAACTCCACCATCAGCGCCTCGAACGGGTCGGCCGTCGGGGTGGCCGGCTCGGCGCGCTCGTTGCGCAGCAGCTCGACCATCTGCGACGCCAGCGAGCGCAGCAGGTCGGCCTCGAAGCCGTTGAAGGTGGCGATGATGCGGTCGGAGCGCACGTGTCGTTCGAAGCCGCTCACTCAGGACGCCCTCTCCATGGTCGCCCACAGCCCGTACTCGTGCATCGCCTGCACGTCGCGCTCCATCTCCTCGCGCGTGCCGGTCGAGACGACCGACCTGCCCTCGGTGTGCACCTCGAGCATCAGCTTCTCGGCGGTGGCCTTGTCGTAGCCGAAGTACTTCTGGAAGACGTAGGACACGTAGGACATGAGGTTGACCGGGTCGTCCCAGACGAGCGTCACCCACGGCTTGGACAGGTTGGTGATCTCGTCAGGGGACAGGGTCGGCTCGACCTCGACGGGACTGGCGGCTGACACGGGGCCCATCGTGGCACAGTGTGGGTCGTGACCAGCCCGACGGCGTTGCTGACCGACCACTACGAGCTCACGATGGTCCAGGCCGCGCGACAAGCGGGCACGGCGGAGCGCCGGGCGGTGTTCGAGCTGTTCCCGCGCCGGCTGCCGCAGGGCCGCCGCTACGGCGTGGTCGCCGGGGTCGGCAGGGCGCTGGACGCCATCGAGTCGTTCCACTTCGACGCCGCCGCGCTCGCGGCGCTGGAGGGCGTGGTGGACGCCGACATGCTCGACTGGCTCTCCTCGTTCCGCTTCGGCGGCGACGTCTGGGGCTACCCGGAGGGCGAGGCGTTCTTCCCCTACTCCCCGCTGCTCGTGGTCGAGGGCAGCTTCGCCGAGGCCGTGCTGCTCGAGACGGTGCTGCTCTCGATCTACAACCACGACTCCGCGATCGCCTCCGCCGCGTCGCGGATGACGCTGGCCGCGGGTGCGCGACCGTGCATCGAGATGGGCTCGCGCCGCACCCACGAGCAGGCCGCCGTGGCCGCTGCGCGGGCGGCGTACGTCGCCGGGTTCGAGGCCACGAGCAACCTGGCCGCGCGGGCGATCCACGGCGTGCCCTCGACGGGCACCGCCGCCCACTCGTTCACGCTGCTGCACGACACGGAGGCCGACGCGTTCCGCGCCCAGGTGCAGACCCTCGGCGTCGGCACCACGCTGCTCGTGGACACCTACGACGTGGCCGAGGCGGTGCGGCTCGCCGTCGAGGTGGCCGGGACCGAGCTCGGCGCGGTGCGCCTGGACTCCGGCGACCTGGGTGAGATCGCCCGCGAGGTGCGCGACCAGCTCGACGCGCTGGGCGCCACCCGGACGAGGATCGTGGTCACCAGCGACCTCGACGAGTACGCCATCGCCGCCCTGGCCGCGGCGCCGGTGGACGCGTACGGCGTCGGCACGCAGCTGGTCACCGGGTCCGGACACCCGACCTGCGGGTTCGTCTACAAGCTGGTCGCCCGCGAGGGCGAGGACGGCCAGATGGTCTCGGTGGCGAAGCGGTCGACGGACAAGGGGTCCATCGGCGGCCGGAAGTACGCCCTGCGCCGCCGCTCCCCCGGCGGCGTCGCCGAGGCCGAGGTGGTCGGGATCGGCGAGCCGCCGCAGGACGACGGCGACGACCGCCCGCTCCTCGTGCCGCTGGTCCGCGCCGGCGAGGTGGTCGGCCGCGCCACCCTCGAGGAGGCGCGGGCGCGCCATCGCGGCTCGATCGCCGAGCTCCCGCGCGCGGTGACGATGATGTCGGCCGGCGAGCCGGCGATCCCGACGGTGCACGTCGGCGGCTGAGCGCCCGCCTTCTCCCGGTGCCCAGCGGGGTCCGAGCCTGCCATCATGGCGAGATGGGTCTCGTCGCACGGGAGCCGGAGCTCGCCGTCATCGATGGCGTGCTCGCCCGTGAGCCCACCGACACGCGGGCGGTCGTGCTCGTCGGGCCGCCGGGCATCGGCAAGACGAGCCTGTGGGAGGAGGCGGTGGCCGACGCGGCCGCCCGCGGCATGCGCGTGCTCGTCGCCCGTGCCTCGGCGGCGGAGACCGGACTCCCCTTCGCCGGCGTGATCGACCTGCTCGACGGCGTGTCCGGCGAGGACCTCGCGGACGTCCCGCCGCCGCAACGCCGCGCGCTCGAAGTGGCGCTCTACCGCGCGGAGCCCGGCGAGCACGCACCGACCGACCAGGTGGTGTCGCTGGCGCTGCTGTCCACCCTCCGGGCGTTGGCGCGGCGCGCCCACGTGCTGGTCGCGGTCGACGACGCGCAGTGGCTCGACCCGTCGTCGCAGGTGGCGCTGGCCTACACCGCACGCCGCCTGTCGCACCACGTGACGCTGCTCCTCTCCCGCCGACCGGCCACCCCGACCCCGGTCGAGCAGGCCGTCCCCGAGCACCGCGTCGACCGCGTGCCGGTCGGCGCGCTGAGCCTCGGCGGCACCCGACAGGTCCTCGCGGCGCGGCTGGGCCTCAGGCTGCCGCACCACCTGCTCCGCCGCGTCTACGACACGACCCTGGGCAACCCGCTCTTCGCCCTCGAGGTCGGACGGCTGCTCGCCAGACGCGACCCCGAGCGGCTCGGCGACGAGCTGCCCGTGCCGGACGCCGTGGAGGAGCTGCTCGGGCTGAGGGTCGCTGACCTGCATCCGGCGGCACGTCGGGTGCTGCTCGCGCTGTCCCTGGCGGCGGACCTGCTGCCCGACCAGGCGGCGGTGCTCGCCGGCGACGACGGGGTCGACCGGGCAGTGGCCGCCGGTGTGGTCGAGGTACGCGGCGACCGGCTCCGCCCGACACACCCCCTCCTGGCCGAGGCGGCTCGGCGCGCCGCTCCGGCGCAGGACGTACGCGCGCTGCACGCCGAGCTCGCGCGGATCTCCACCGACGACCAACGCCGCGCCCTGCACCTGGCCCTCGCGGCCACCGCACCCGACGCGGCCCTCGCTGCGCGACTCGACGGCGCGGTGCTGCGGGCGACGGCCCGCGGGTCCATCCGTCTGGCCGCCGACCTCGCCGCGCACGCGCTCCGGCTCACGCCGGCCGGCGACCCCGACGCCACCCGCGTCATGGCGCTGGCCAAGCTGCTGCAGATGGCCGGTGAGAAGCAGCGGCTCACCGAGCTCCTCGCGCCCCGTGCCGCGACGCTGCCGGACCGGACCGACCGGGTGCGTGCCCACCTGCTGCTCACCGGCGGCGTGGTGCACGGCAACGACGACATCCTCCGCCTCCTGCAGCGCGCGCTCGACGAGGCGGGTGACGACAACGGGCTGCGGCTGCGGGTGCTGTGCCACCTGGCCGAGAACGAG
Organism: Nocardioides sp. SYSU D00065; assembly: GCF_017916425.1. Taxonomy (GTDB): domain Bacteria; phylum Actinomycetota; class Actinomycetes; order Propionibacteriales; family Nocardioidaceae; genus Nocardioides. Next base: position 733,153 of record NZ_JAFMSX010000001.1, read on the forward strand.
GCGGTCATCGAGGTGCGCAACGTCGAGGTCGCCGACCGGAGGGCGGGCGAGGCCGTCGTGGCGTCCGCCGCGGGGTCGGCCGGCGACCAGCGGCTCGCCCTCTACACCCGCGTATGGACCTCCGCCCTCCGCGGCCGGCCGCTCGACGACCTCCTCGAGCGCTACGAGGCGCTCGCGAGCAGGTCGACCTACCTGGCGCGCACCCCGGGCCGGGTGGCCGGCCAGCAGCACGTGTGGCGCGGCGAGCCCGGCCCGGCGCGGGCGCGGTTCGAGGAGTTCCGCTCGCTCGCAGCCGCGCGCGGCGAGCCGTCGCCGTACGCCCTGGCGCGGCTGCACCTGTGCGAGCTCGAGCTGCGCGTGGGCCGCTGGGACGCCGCCGAGGCGCTCCTCGACGAGTGGGCCGCCTCGACCGACAGCAGCCTGCTCCACTGGCCGATGTACGAGCGGTGCCGGAGCCTGCTGGCCGCCGGCCGCGGTGACGTGGTCCAGGCACGCGAGTGGGCGGAGCGGGCCATCGACCAGGCCGAGGAGACCGGGATCCGCTGGGACTGGCTCGAGTCGACGCGCGCGCTGGGCGTCGCGGCCCTGCTCGACCGCCGGCCGGACGAGGCGGTCCGGCACCTGCGGACGGTGTGGGAGCACACCCGGCGCGAGGGCGTGCTCGACCCCGGAGCCTTCCCCGTCGCACCGGACCTCGTGGAGGCGCTCGTCGACGTCGGCGACCTCGACGCCGCCCGCGCCGTCGTCGACGTGCTGGCCGACGCGGCCGACCTGCAGGACCACCCCTGGGCGCGCCTGGCGGCCCGGCGCGGTGCCGCGACGCTCATCCTCGGTGCGGGCTGGTCGGACGAGGCGGCCGATGAGCTCGCCCGCGCGGCGAGGGACTACGGCCAGCAAGGGCTGGCCGCCGACGCGGCGCGCACCTGGCTCGTCCTCGGGCGCGCCCAACGGCGGTCCCGCAAGTGGGGCGCCAGCCGGGAGTCGCTCGAGTGCGCGGCCGGCTCCTTCGCGACGATGGGAGCACCCGGCTGGGCCGCGGCTGCCCGCGCCGAGCTCGAGCGGGTCGGTGCCCGGCGGCCCGGGGGCGGCCGGCTCACGGCGACGGAGCGCCGGGTGGCCGAGCTGGCCGTCGAGGGACTGGCCAACAAGGAGATCGCCCGCGCCCTCGTGGTGACTGTGAGCACCGTCGAGTTCCACCTCCGCAACACCTACGCCAAGCTCGGGATCCGGTCGCGAAGAGAGCTCGCCCAGAGCCTGCAGGAGATCGACGAGCCAGTGTCCTGAGCGGTCGGCTGGGGTTCCCGGGGTCAAACCCTGGGGTCTCCCGCAGTTTCGGCGGGCACGCGCGACGAGGACCGTGGTGGTCATGGCCGAGTACCTCGTCGAGCTGTACGTCGCGCAGGGAGACCACACCGCCGCCCGCCACCACGCCGTGTCGGCGGAACGGGCCGGCACCCAGCTGGCCCGCGAGGGCCGGGCGGTGCGCTACGTGCGGTCGATCTTCGTCCCTGAGGACGAGACGTGCTTCCTGCTCTACGAGGCGGACTCGGCCGATCTGGTCGCCGAGGCGGTGGTCCGGGCCGGGCTGCGGCCCGAGCACGTCTCGGCGGCAGCCACGTCCGTCGCCGGCGCACAGGAGTCGCCGGATGGCACCACGAGAGGAACCCACATGACCAGCACCACCACCAGCAGCACCCCCGACCTCACCGCGCTGCGCGACAAGCAGCAGAAGATCTGGAGCAGCGGCGACTACAACAAGATCGCCGCCCTCACCGTGCCGGTGTCCGAGCACCTCGTCGACCACGTCGGCGTGGGGCCCGGCGACCGGGTCCTCGACGTCGCCACGGGCACGGGGCACGTCGCCCTCGCCGCCGCCCGGCGCTCCGCCGAGGTCGCCGGCATCGACTACGTCCCGGCCCTCCTCGCCGTCGCCCGGCGCCGTGCCGCGGCCGAGGACCTGGCGGTCGAGCTCACCGAGGCCGACGCGGAGCACCTACCGTACGACGATGCGGCGTTCGACGTCGTCCTGTCCGCGATCGGCGTCATGTTCGCCGCCGACCACGACGCTGCGGCTCGCGAGCTCGTCCGCGTGACCCGCCCCGGCGGGCGCATCGGGGTGGCGAGCTGGACCCCGGAGGGGTTCGTCGGCGGCATGCTCCGGGCGGTCGGCGCGCACGTCTCGCCGCCGCCCGGGGCGCAGCCCGCCACGCGGTGGGGGACCGAGGAGGTCGTCGCCGGCCTGTTCGGCGAAGAGGTCGCCGACGTGCGCTCGGTGACCGCCACGGTCACCCAGCGCTTCGCCCACCCGGAGGCCTTCGCCGACCTGTTCCTCACCTACTACGGGCCGACGTTCGCCGCGGCGGGTCGGCTGGACGACGAGGGGCGCGCCGCGCTCCGCGCCGACCTCGTCGCGCTCGCCGAGTCGCACGACCGCGGGGAAGGAGCTTGCGGTCTGGTGTGCGACTGGGAGTACCGCATCGTCACGGCGACCCGCCGCTGACGGCACGGGCCAGCGACCCGAGCAGCCCTCTCGCCGCGTGGCGGGAGGGCTGCTCCTGCGCCGTTGGCGGCGCTAGCCTCGGGGCATGGCACGGGCACTGATCGTCGTCGACGTCCAGAACGACTTCTGCGAGGGCGGCTCCCTCGCGGTGGTCGGCGGTGCCCGCGTGGCCGCCGACATCAGCGAGCTGCTGCACCGCCGCTCGGCCGATGACGCTGACGCGCCGGCGTACGACGTCGTGGTGGCCACCAAGGACCACCACGTCGATCCCGGCGACCACTGGGCGGCGAAGCCGGACTTCGTCACCTCGTGGCCGGTGCACTGCAAGGTGGGCACCGAGGGCGCCGGCTTCCACCCCAACCTGGACCCGCAGCCCTTCGACGAGGTGTTCTACAAGGGTGAACACGCGGCGGCCTACTCGGGCTTCGAGGGGCGTACCTCGGCCGGTGAGGGCCTCGCCGACTGGCTGCGTGCGCGAGGGGTGACGGAGGTCGACGTGTGCGGGATCGCCACCGACCACTGCGTGCGCGCGACCGCGCTCGACAGCGCGGGCGAGGGTTTCGGGACCCGGGTGCTCACCGCACTGTGCGCCGGCGTCGCCGAGGACACGACCGCCGCCGCGATCACCGAGATGGCCGGCGCGGGCGTCGAGATCGCCTGACCGGCGGTCAGCACCACTTCCCGGTGACGGTGCGCAGCACCTTGACCGTGCGGGCCGTCCCCTGGCCCAGCGCCGTGAGCTCCCGGGAGGCCATCACCTTCGAGGTGTGGATGTCGCCGTCGAGCAGGACGTAGGCGGCCCGGCCCTCCACGACCACCGTCTCGCCGGGGTGCGCCAGGGCGTGGACGGCCGCCACGGCATCGGCGGGAGGCGCCTGGGCGTAAAGCGTGACGTAGTGCTGACCCGAGGGCTGGTGCTCGGCGTGGAGCTCCTCGGCGCGCGCGGTGAGCGCCGCGAGGTCGCCCGTCGTGAACACGATGGTGGGGACCTCGAACCCCGCGGCGTCGGCGTACGCCCGCTCGAGCGCCCGCTGGACCTCCTCGACCGAGCCGGCCGGGTGCGTCAGCCGGACGTTGCCGGTGTTGATGTAGGTCTCGACGTCGGACCCGCCGGCCGCCTCGGTCGCGGCCCTGATCGCCTCCTTGCGGAAGACGCGCGTCCGGCCGAGGTTGATGGCGCGCAGGAAGGCGACGTAGTCGGGCACGAGCCGATCATGCCCGACCGGCAGGCGCCCGGTGAGGGTGCGGGTGGCTCAGCGGGTGGGTCAGCGCTTGCACTGGCTCGGCGGTGTCACCGCCGGGTCGAAGACGTGCTGCGGGGGCACGATGTTGTCGCCGTTGCTCGACTCCTGCATCGTCATCGCCCACCAGCCGGACTTCCGCGTCGCGATGTCGGCCCGCTCCTGCTTGGGGACGTCCTTCCACATGTTGAGGACGTCGACGCCCACCTCGATGAGCTCGCCGTGCGGGGTGATCCTGGCGTCGGCCTCGATGCCCTGCAGCGCTGCGGGCACCTGGGGGAACAACCCGCGCGGCATGCCGGTGATCACGGCCGCGGCCGGGATGCCGACGTCGATCCCGTCGCCGATGAGCCGGATCGCGCGGGCCGCGGTCACCGGCCAGGTCGGATCGAGGTCGGTCGGCAGCGCCCAGCTGCGGGTCGCGTCGTCGGTGATGTCCACCCAGCACGTGCCGGCGTTGGGACCCCAGTCGTCGCTGTTGAAGTACGTGCGGCCGGCCACGACGAGGTAGTCGACCTGTTGGGGGTTGCCGTCGATGACCGAATCCATCGACAGCTCGCTGTAGCCCGTCGAGGGGCTGTAGCGGCCGTCGAGGTCGAAGATGCGCTTGCCGCCCTTGTCGGGGTTCCGGGTGAGCAGCTGGCCGTGCCACTCGACGATGCCCATGCCCTCGACCTGCTCGACCATCGCCTCGAGCTGGTCGCCCTCGAGAAGGACCTCCGCGGTCTTGTCGGCGGCGGCCTCACCGGCTCCGCCGCAGCCGGTGAGCGCCAGCAGGAGACCGGCGGCGAGAGCCGCTGGGCGCGAGGCGTGGTGGCGTGTCATGGATCTGGTCCGTCCCGGTGGCGTCGGTGCGAGCTGCGTGCTCGATGGCCCGGAGCCTAGGACCGACCCGTCGGCCTTGTCCGGCAAAGCCGGATAACTTGTCCGAGCGTCAGCTCGTCAGCCAGCCGCGGGCGGCACCCACGACCGCCTCGGTGAGGTCGGCGACGACCGAGGAGCCCAGGCGCCAGTGCTGCCAGAAGAGCGCCACCTCGGGCCGGCGGCCGGGGACCAGCTCCACCATGTCCCCACGGTCCAGCTCGGTCGCGACGTCGGCCTCGGGCAGCAGCCCCCATCCCATGCCCACTCGGATGGCCCGGTCGAACTCGCGCACGGACGGCACGTAGGTGACCGGCGGCGCGAGGTGGCGGCGGGTGACGCGGCGGATGAAGTCGTGCTGCAGCGAGTCGTTGCGGTCGAAGGCGACGATCGGCGCCTCGGCGAGCGCGGTGGACCCGACCCCTCCGGCGAAGTGGGTGGCGTGGAACCCGCGCGTGGCGACAGCGGCGTACCGCAGGCGCCCGAGCCGCACCACCCGGCACCCCGGCACGGGCTTGGGCTCGCCCGTGATCGCCGCCATCACCTCTCCCCGCCGCAACCGCTCGGCCGTGCGCGTGTGGTCCTCGCGCACCACCTCGAAGACCACCCGGTGCCGGGTCTGCACCTCGGCCAGCGCGTCGACGAACCAGCTGTAGAGCGCGTCGGCGTTCACCGCGATCGGCAGGGAGGTGTACGACGCCCCGTCCTCGTCCTCCTCGACCAGCTCGGCCACCGCCTCGCGCTCGAGGAGCTCGGTCTGGGTGGCGAGGCGCACCAGCACGAGCCCGGCCTCGGTGGGCTCCAGCGGCTTGACGCGGTGCAGCAGCACGCGCCCGATGCGGGTCTCCAGGGACTTGATCCGCTGGCTCACGGCGGAGGGGGTGACGTGCAGCTCCCGAGCGGTGGCCTCGAAGGTGCCGAGCCGGACGGCGACGGCCAGCGTGCGCAGAGCCACAGGGTCGAGCTGGGTGACGTCTCTCATACTTAGACATACTAATGATTCGTCAGAATCGTTCGCTGGATTGCGGCACTTGCGGTGTCTAGCGTTGACCACATGCTCCACGTCGTCCTCACCGGTCTCCTCACCGGCCTCGCCCTCATCGTCGCCATCGGCGCCCAGAACGCGTTCCTCCTGCGCCAGGGGATCCGCGGCGAGCACGTCCTGCCCATCGTGCTGACGTGCCTGGTCTCCGACGTCGTCGCGATCACCGCCGGCGTGGCGGGCCTCGGCGTCGTCCTCGAGCGGTGGCCCGCGGTCCTCCCGGTGGCCCAGGTGCTCGGCGGTCTCTACCTCATCGCCTTCGGGGTGCACGCCGCGATGCGCGCCTGGCGGCCCAGTGCGCTGGAGGCCGGCGAGGGCGCCGCCCTCACTCCCGGCCGGGCCGTCCTGCTGACGCTGGCCCTGACCTGGCTCAACCCGCACTTCTACCTCGACGCCGTCCTGATGCTCGGCACGGTGGCCAACAGCTTCGGCTCGGACCGCTGGTGGTTCCTCGCCGGAACGCTCGCCGCGAGCCTGATGTGGTTCTTCGGCCTGGGCTACGGCGCCCGCCTGCTGCGCGGGCTCTTCGCCCGGCCCGTGGCGTGGCGCGTGCTCGACTCGGCGATCGCGGTGGTCATGGGCACGTTGGGCGTCGGGCTGCTCGCCCACTGAGCGGCGTACGAGTGCGGGTGGGTCACTCGCCCGCGAAGCCGGTACCCCGCTCGGCTAGCGCCTCGCGCAACCGGTCGATGGCAATCGGACCGACACCGTGCATGGCGGCCAGGTCGTCGGCGGAGCGGCCGGCGATCTGCTCCAACGTGGTGAGCCCGGCCTCCCGCAGCGCCCGGGTCGCCGGCGCGCCGATCGTGCGGGGCAGCGGCGTGCCCTGCTGGCGCGGCGCGCGCTGCCGCGGCGAGGGCAGCGAGGCGTCGACGACCGCCTCTCCCCGCGGCGACAGCAGGTAGCCGATGGCGAGGGACTCGGTGAGCCCCAGCTCCTTGAGCTTGCGGACGTCCTTCTTGAACTCCGCCGTCTCGCGCCCCACCTCGGCGGCGAGGTCGGGGGCCCGCACGGTGGGGTTGCGGTCGATCAGGTCGAGCGTCTGCCGGGTCCACGGCCCGTGCGGCGACGACGCGTCGAGGCGGTCGAGCCGCGCGCTGATCTCGCAGATCTCCTCGGCGTCCGGGATGGACTCGCGCAGCGCCTCGCGCGGGTCGGGCCCGGCGTAGGTGAGACCGATGCGCCACGCCGGCTCCGACGACCGCGCCGCCAGCGCCTGCTTGAGCGCCGCCAGCGACGGGGCGCCCGCGCGACGGGCGTCCTCCGCGCGCAGCGACGCGACGCTGACCTGCTCGATCGAGGTGACCTCGACGACGCCCACCGCCGTACGCATCCGCGTCCCGACGACGACCCGCGGCTTGGCCCAGCGCCGGAAGGCGAGGTCCACGGTCCCGGCCTTGATCGCCGCCAGCTCGGCGGGTCGGATCATCATGCGACCAGCCTGCCAGAGCGCGGGCGCGGGTGAGCGGTGAGCCAGCCACATTCCGTCGCTCGTGGATGTGGCTCAGCCACCGCTCGGGCGGCGCGCGGGTCGCAGGGATCGCGGTGCGTCAGCCACATCCGGACGCCTGCTGATGTGGTTCAGCCACCGCTCGGGCGGCGCGGAGCGCGGCTCGCGGGGATGGCGGTGCCCCAGCCACATCCCGGCGCCTGCCGATGTGGCTCAGCCACCGCTCGGGCGGGCGCCAGCGCGGGTCGCGAAGGTGGCGGTGCGTCAGCCACATCCGGACGCCTGCCGATGTGGCTCAGCCACCGCCCACCCGAGCGCAGCCGGGCGCGCAGCCCGGCGGACCGCCGCGGCCGCCCCGCGTCAGAGGTTGCCGCGGCGCTCCTGCTCGCGCTCGATCGCCTCGAACAGCGCCTTGAAGTTGCCCTTGCCGAAGCCGAGGGAGCCGTGGCGCTCGATCAGCTCGAAGAACACCGTGGGCCGGTCGCCGAGCGGCTTGGTGAAGATCTGCAGGAGGTAGCCGTCCTCGTCGCGGTCGACGAGGATGCCGCGCTTCTGCAGCTCCTCGATCGGCACCCGCACCTCGCCGATGCGCGCGCGCAGCTCGGCGTCCTCGTAGTAGGAGTCGGGGGTGTTGAGGAACTCGACACCGTTGGCGCGCAGCGCGTCGACGGTGGCGATGATGTCGTTGGTCGCCAGCGCGAGGTGCTGGGCTCCCGGGCCCCGGTAGAACTCGAGGTACTCGTCGATCTGCGACTTCTTCTTCGCCACGGCCGGCTCGTTGAGCGGGAACTTCACGCGGTGGTTGCCGTTGGCGACGACCTTCGACATGAGCGCGGAGTAGTCGGTGGCGATGTCGTCACCGATGAACTCGGCCATGTTCACGAAGCCCATGACCCGGTTGTAGAAGGCCACCCACTCGTCCATCTTGCCGAGCTCGACGTTGCCGACGATGTGGTCGAGCGCCTGGAACAGGCGCTTGGGCTGGTCGGGCTTCTTCTCCCAGCGCGGCGCGACGGCGACGTAGCCGGGCAGGTAGGGGCCGGCGTACGTCACACCGTCGACGGTGCGCTGCACCAGCGTGTGCCGCGTCTCGCCGTACGTCGCGATGGCCGCGACGCGGACCGAGCCGTGCTCGTCGCTGACGGTCTCCGGCTCGCGCAGCACGGTCGCGCCGGCCCGGCGGGCCTGGGCGATGCACTGGTTGACGTCGGGGACCTCCAGCGCGATGTCGACGACGCCGTCGCCGTGCCGCGCATGGTGCTCGACCATCGGGCTGTCGGGCGAGACGGCACCGCTGAGCACGAACTTGATGGAGCCGGACTTGAGGACGAACGACTTGTGGTCGCGGTTGCCGTTCTCCGGACCCGAGTAGGCGACGAGCTCCATGCCCCAGGCCGAGGCGTAGTAGTGGGCGGCCTGCGTGGCGTTGCCGACCACGAAGCAGATTGCGTCCCAGCCCGTCACCGGGAAGAGGTCGGACTCCGCGTCGTACTCGACTAGGCCGACGAGCTGCTGGAGCTGCTCGAGGGACAGGTCGGCCTTCATCTCGTCCACGGTCAGGGCGCCACCGGTCGAGGCGATGTCAGTCGTCATGCGCCGAACCCTGCCAACCGCGCAGCAAGGTGTGCAACAGTACGTCGATCTGTTGAGCAAGTTGTACAGCACCGGGAGCGGACATGGACGAGATCGACGGCAAGGTGATCGAGCTCTTCGCCAGCGAGCCGCGCCTGGGAGTGCTGGAGGCGAGCCGACGGCTCGGGATCGCCCGCGGCACGGTGCAGGCTCGCCTCGACAAGCTCACCGCGGCCGGGGTGATCACCGGGTGGGGACCGGACCTGTCCCCCGAGGCCCTCGGATACCCGGTGATGGCGTTCCTGACCCTGGAGATCCGCCAGGGCTCCGCCGAACGCGGCGGGCACGACGCGGTGGCCGCCCACCTCGCGGGGATCCCGGAGGTCCTCGAGGCCTACACGATCACCGGTGCGGGCGACATGTGGGCGCGGGTCGTCGCGCGGTCCAACGCCGACCTCCAGCGCGTCATCGACCTCGTGCTGACCGAGCCGGGGATCGACCGCTCGACCACCGTCATCGCGCTGGCGACGCAGATCCCCTACCGGGTCGTCCCGCTCGCCGGCGCTGCCGCGCTCAGCTGAGGCGCTCGGCCACCGCGCGGGCCGCCGCGATGACCTGCGGGGCCACCACGTCCTCGTCGATGGGACCGTCGAGGCTGACCACGCCGACGCTGGCGCGCAGCCCCTCGACGCCGCGCACCGGGGCGGCCAGCCCTCGCGCCCCGGCCTGCAGCTCGCCGCTCGTCACGGCGTACGCCGGCTCCCGGGCGTCGAGCAGCGCGATCGCCTTGCCGGCCGCACCCTGGGCGAGCGGGTGGCGGGCGCCGACCCGGTAGGCGACGTGGAAGTCGGTCCACGTCGGCTCCACGACCGCCAGTGCGAGCGCCTCGTCGCCGTCGGCGACGGTCAGGTGGGCGGTGGAGCCGATCGACTCGGCGAGCGAGCGCAGGACCGGCATGGCCAGGTCGCGCAGCAGCGGCTGCACGCCGCTGGCCAGGTGCAGCACTCCGAGCCCGACGAACAGCCGGGAGCGGGCGTCGCGGCGGACCAGTCCGTGCTGCTCGAGGGTGCTGATCAGCCGGTAGACGACCGTGCGGTTGACCTCGAGCCGGCCGGCGAGCTCGGTGACGGTGAGTCCCTCGGGGCTGTCGGCCAGCACCCGCAGCACCTTCAGGCCCCGGTCGAGCGTCTGGGAGGTCTCCGCGGCCATGGCGCGAGCCTAGCGATCGCGCAACGGCGTCAGGAGGACTGGCGCATCGCCCACTCGCGGATCCTGTTGATCCGCTCGTGCAGCTGCTCGGCGCTGGCCACCGCGGCCGGCGGGCCGCCGCACTCCCTGCGGAGCGCGGCGTGGGTGATGCCGTGCGCCTGGCCGGTGCGGTGGTGCCACGCGGCGACGAGGCCGTTGAGCTCGCGGCGCAGCACGCCGAGCTGCTGGTGGGTGCTGAGCTGCTCGACGGAGTCCACGACCCGGTCCCCGCCACCGTCGGCCTTCTGCTTGCGAGCGCGCTCGCTCTGCCGCGAGTGCAGCAGCTCGCGGACCTGGTCGGCCTCGAGCAGTCCCGGGATGCCGAGGAAGTCCATCTCCTCCTCCGAGCCGACGTGCACCTCGCCGGAGTGGCCGAACTGGGCGCCCTCGTAGAGGACGTGGTCGAAGGACGCGGTGGAGCCGAGCGCCTCCCACGACATCTCCAGCTCGTCGGAGGCCGACTCCCCCTGCTGCGCCTCTGCCAGCAGGCCCTCCTCGGCGGCGAAGATGTCGTCGTCGTCGGTGACCCGTCGGCCGAGCACGTGGTCGCGCTGGGCCTCCATGTCGGAGGCGAACTCAAGCAGGTGGGGCACCGACGGCAGGAACACCGAGGCGGTCTCGCCGCGGGAGCGGGCGCGGACGAAGCGGCCGACCGCCTGCGCGAAGAACAGCGGAGTCGAGACCGTGGTGGCCCACACCCCGACGGCGAGCCGCGGCACGTCGACGCCCTCGGACACCATCCGGACCGCGACCATCCAGCGGTCCTCGGAGGCGGCGAACTTCGCGATCTTCTTCGAGGAGCCCTTCTCGTCCGAGAGCACGACGGTCGGCGTCTCGCCGCTGATCTTCTTCAGCAGCGCCGCGTAGGCGCGGGCGGTGTCCTGGTCGCCGGCGATCACCAGGCCGCCGGCGTCGGGAACGTGACGGCGTACTTCCGAGAGCCGCTTGTCGGCGGCCTCCAGCACCGCCGGGATCCACGATCCGCGCGGGTCGAGGGCCGTACGCAGCGCCTGGGCGTGCATGTCCTTGGTGAGCGGCTCCCCCAGGCGGGCGACGACCTCGTCGCCGGCGCGGGTGCGCCACTGCATCTCCCCGGAGTAGGCCATGAACAGCACCGGGCGCACGACGTGGTCCGCGAGCGCGTGGGCGTAGCCGTAGGTGAAGTCGGCCGCGGACGTCGGGATCCCGTCGTCACCCGGGACGTAGGTGACGAAGGGGATCGGGTTGATGTCGGAGCGGAACGGCGTGCCGGTCAGCGCGAGCCGGCGCGTCGCCGGGTCGAAGGCCTCGCGCACGCCCTCGCCCCACGACAGCGCGTCGCCGGCGTGGTGGATCTCGTCGAGGATGACCAGGGTCTTGAAGCGCTCGGTGCGAATGCGCATGGCGAGCGGGTTGACCGCCACGCCGGCGTAGGTCACCGCGATCCCGACGTAGTCGTCGGAGGTCTTGCCCTTGCCCGCCGAGTAGGTGGGGTCGATCGGGATGCCGGCGCGCGCCGCCGCCTCGGCCCACTGGGTCTTGAGGTGCTCGGTGGGAGCCACGACGGTGATCCGGTCGACCACGCGGCGACTCAGCAGGTCGGCCGCGACCGTCAGGGCGAAGGTCGTCTTGCCGGCGCCGGGCGTCGCGACGGTGAGGAAGTCACGCGGCTGCCGGGACTGGTAGGCGTCCATCGCCGCCTGCTGCCAGGCGCGGAGGGACGGCGCGGTGCCCCAGGCGGCCCGGTCCGGCCAGGCGGGAGGCAGCGGCGCGTCGGGGCGCCCCGTCACGCCTCGGGACCCGAGCCGTCAGAACCGCCACCGGGCTTCATCGACTCCCAGATCTCCTTGCACTCCGGGCAGACCGGGAACTTCTCCGGAGCCCGTGAGGGGACCCACACCTTGCCGCACAGGGCGATCACGGGGGTGCCCATCACCATCGCCTCGGTGAGCTTGTCCTTGGGGACGTAGTGGGAGAACCGCTCGTGGTCGCCCTCGTCCGTGGGCACCGTCTGACGCTCTTCGACCGTCTGGCTGCCCGGCGCGAATCCGATGGTGCTCATGGTGGAGAAGCCTAACCCCGGGGTCAGTTCATGTCCGGATCGACGGGCCGGTTGACGTGCCAGGCGAGCATGCCGGGTTGGCGGCGCATGACGTCTCGCCACAGCACGCTCGGGTCACCGCGGAAGGCGTCGGCCGCCTCGCTCGACACGACGTACCAGCTGCCCTCCTGGATCTCGACCTCGAGCTGGCCGGCGCCCCAGCCGGCGTAGCCGGCGAACACCCGCATGGCGCTCAGCGAGCCGTCGACCAGCTCGGTGGGCGTGTCGAGGTCGATCATCCCGAGCAGCCCGGCCACGGGGCGCCAGCCGACGGGTGGCTGCTGCGGGTCACGCAGCCGCGCGACGGCCAGTGCCCCGTCGGTGCCCACCGGTCCGCCGCGGAACAGGACCTCGGGCTCGGCCACCACGTCGCGCCACGGCTCGAGCACGTCGGCGACGAGCACCTGGGATGGCCGGTTGAGCACCACCCCGAGCGCGCCCTCCTCGTTGACGTCGAGCAGCAGCACCACGGTGTCGGCGAAGTTGGGATCCTGCAGGGCCGGCGTCGCCACCAGCAGCATCCCCGATGCGAGCTGCATGTCGTCCACTATGACAAACCGACCGCAGGCGCACACCACCCTCAGAGCCCAGAAGACCGGCGGACGTCGGCGGGTGCGGCGGGCCCGGTCAGCACACCTAGCGGGCGAAGGTGACGTCGCCGTTGACGGCCGGCACCAGCTCGATCCAGGTGCGGCCGGCGGGCACGGTGAGCTCGCCCTGCTTGGTCCGCAGCTCGATGGCGCCGTTCAGGCCGTCCTTGGACCAGGTGCCCTTCACGACGCGACCGCCGTGGAAGAGCAGCGCCTCGCCGCGGCCCTCGAACTTCGTCTCGGGCACCGGGTAGCCGGCCGGGTCGCGGTAGCCCGCGTCGCCGACGCGGACGCGCAGCACCAGCACGGAGTCCGCGGGGAACTGGTCGCCCTCGGCGGCGTAGGAGTCGGTGTTGACGTAGCCGCCGCCCTGGAACTGCCAGGACGTGGCGTGCGCGCCGAAGTCGGCGGTGAGGCTGCGCGCCGGTGCGCCCCGGGGCAGGTCGGCCTTGGTGCCGAACGGGAGGTACGGCGCCGGCTCCTCCTGGGCCTTGAGGCGCTTGGCGATGTCGCCGAGGTGGGCGAAGAGGTTGTAGGGGGCCGAGCGCGAGGTCTGGCGGTACACGCCCGCGTCGCCCTCGGTGATCCACGGGATGCCGGCACCGTTGATGCGGTTGATGGTGACCTGGGCGGCACCGCTGGTGACGACGGTGGCGCCCTCGGGGACGATGCCGATGTCGCTGGCGCGCATCGAGCGGACCGGGCCGATGTCGGCGGGGATCTTGGAGTAGTAGAACGCCGCGAGCCGGGTGTAGCCGCCCTCGACGAGCTCCTCCACGACGAGGTCGGCCGAGCCGAGCCCGACCTGCGGGGCGCTGGACGCGGTGTTGTCCACCTTGGTGACGATCACCGGGTGCCGGGGGGCGTCGCCGGTGCGCTCGAGACCCGTCAGCGGCCAGTACGTCGGCTCCGGCGCCTCGCTGGTCTGCGACGAGGTCGGCTCGGACGGAGCGGAGCCGCTCGGGGTCTCCTCCTCGCCTCCCCCGCCGCAGCCGGCGAGGAGGAGCGAGGCCGCGACGAGCGCGGCGAGGCAGCTGGGAAGACGGTGACGCACGGGTACTCCGATCGAGCGGGGGATGGCTGCGTGTGCAGCGGTCGACGGCTGGGGGGGCAGTCGAGATGGCTGCTCCTGCAGTGTGGAGGCGCGCCTTCCCCGATCGGGGAAGGCGCGCCAAGCGTAGTCAGCGACGCAGCGTGCCGCCGAACCACTGCGAGGTCCACGGCACGGCGACGCGCACGCGCTGCCCCGAGCCGGGGGCGTGCACCATCAGCGCGTGCCCGTTCGACCAGCGCAGGAAGATCGCGGCGTGGTAGACGCCGCCGCTGCCGTAGAAGAACATCAGGTCGCCCGGGCGCATGGCCTGCTTGGCCACGCGCCGGGTGAATCCGGCCTGGGCGCTGGACGTGCGCGGCACCGCGAACCCGGCCCGGCGGTAGCTGTAGTGGACCAGCCCCGAGCAGTCGAAGCGGTCCGGGCCGGCGGCGCCGTAGGCGTACCAGTCGCCGCGCTGGCGCAGGGCCGTGTCGCGGGCACCCAGCACGCGGGCGTCCACGCGGCGGGCGGCCGTCCTGGCCGCAGCACGGCGCTGCGTGGTCGCGCGCCTGTTGTCGCTGGAGGCGCTGGTCGTGGCGCCGTCGTTGGTCGTGCTGCTGTCGTTCGTCGTGCTGGTGGCGGAGGCCGGCAGCGCCGTCATGGTCGATGCGGCGAGGCCGAGTCCGGCGAGGGCGAGCGCGCAGGCTCGCGCCGTGCGAGTAGTCGCAGGCATGAGTGTCCTTTCCCACGCCTGTGAGGTGAGCTGTCGGGTTGGGACTGGAAGGTGTCCCGCCGTCTCCCCGAGAGAGAGTCCGGCTTCACCCCGAGCCGACGCGCGCGTCGGCGGTGGAACCTGTGGGTCCCCCACTCCTGCCCTCGATGATCTCGGGGGTCGTCCCGGCCGGGCAGGACTCGGCGTAGTCCGGGACGCGGTCTTTCGACCGCTCCCGAACGTGACAGACGACCTCGCCGATCGCAAACTCCGCCCACCCCTGCGAGCGTGCGGTCGTGGCCAGGATCACCCCGGCGGGCGCCTCAGCCGAGCTTGCGGCCGCCGTCGACGTAGAGCGTCTGGCCGGTGATGAAGGACGCCTCGTCGCTGCACAGGAACGCCGCGGCCGCGGCGATGTCCTCGGGCTGGCCGACCCGCCGCACCGGCGTGGCCTCGGCGTTGAGTCGCTGCAGCTCCTCGGGCTCCATCTTCAGCCGCCGCGCCGTGGCGTCGGTCATCTCGGTGGCGATGAAGCCCGGGGCGATCGCGTTGGCGGTGATGCCGAAGGGCCCGAGCTCGATGCCCAGCGTGCGGGTGAGGCCCTGGACGCCCATCTTGGCCGCGGAGTAGTTCGCCTGCCCGCGGTTGCCGAGGGCGGAGACGCTGGAGAGGTTGAGGATCTTGCCGTACTTCTGCTCCACGAAGCGCGACTGCGCCGCCTTGGTCATGTTGAACACGCCCTTGAGGTGGACGCCGATGACGAGGTCCCAGTCGTCCTCGGTCATCTTGAACAGCAGGTTGTCGCGGGTGATCCCGGCGTTGTTGACCAGGATGTGGATCCCGCCGAGCTCGTCGACCACGCGCTGCACGGCGGCCTCCGCCGCAGCCCCGTCCACGACGTCGCAGGCCACGCCGATGGCGGAGGCGCCCGCGGTGAGCTCGAGGCGAGCGGCGGCCTCGGCGGCGGCGGCCTCGTCGAGGTCGAGGACGGCGATCGAGGCGCCCTCGCTGGCGAAGCGCTGGGCGATGCCGAAGCCGATGCCCCGCGCTGCTCCGGTGATGACGGCGACGCGCCGGTCGAAACGACCCATCTCGGTGACTCCTCGGTCCTCGGTGACTGTTGCCGGCAGCGTAGTGGCCGGCCTACTCGGCGAGCGCGTGGCGCAGCCGCTCGGCGTACGTCGCCGGCTCGCCCTCGGCGTACGTCGCGCGGGGCCAGAAGAAGCCGCGCAGCCCGTCGCCCTTGGTCCGCGGCACGACGTGCAGGTGCAGGTGCGGGACCGACTGGCTTACCGTGTTGTTGGCGGCTACGAACGAGCCCTGCGCGCCGAGGCCGTCGACCACGGCCGTGGCGAGCCGTTGCGCGGCCTCGAGGAACGGGTCGCGCAGCTCGGCGGGAAGGTCGGGCAGGGTCTCGACGTGGGTGCGGGGCACCAGCAGGACGTGCCCCTTGAACACCGGGCGGGTGTCGAGGAAGGCGACCAGGTCCTCGGTCTCGAGCACGAGGTGCCCCGGCAGGTCGCCGGCGACGATCCGGCAGAAGACGCAGTCAGTCACGCCGCCAGTCTGCCCGGGCGCCGCAGGTGCCACACCTGCCGTCGGGGTGGGGCGGGCGCGGCTCGTGCCCCCTAGCCTCGAGGAGGTGCAGACGTTCCTCCCCTACGCCGACTTCGAGGCATCTGCCCGTGCGCTCGACCAGAAGCGCCTCGGCAAGCAACGCGTCGAGACGATCCAGGTCGTGCGGGCGTTGACGGTGCCGGGCTACGGCTGGGCCAACCACCCCGCGGCGCTGATGTGGCGCGGCTTCGAGGAGGCGCTCGGGCGCTACGGGTTCGTGTGCTGCGCGGTGTGGCTCGAGCTGGGCTTCGGCGACACCTGTGCGGCGACCATCGCCGCCGACCTCCGCTCGGCGGGCGTGCCGACGGTCCGCTCGCAGGCCGAGCTGGCCGAGGCCGGTGCGCTGCCCCCGTGGCTCGGCGACCCCGACGTCCACCGCAGCCACCAGTCGGCCCTCGTGCGCAAGGATCCGGCCTTCTACCGCCCCCGCTTCCCCGACGTCCCCGACGACATCGACTACGTGTGGCCGGTGCGCTCCCCCAACGTCATCGAGGCCGAGCGGCGTCGCGCCGAGAACGCCGTACGCCGCCAGGAGCGCGCCGCCCAGCGGCTGCTCGCCGAGGCCGAGCGGGCCCGGAGGCGACGCAGCCGGGCGGCCAAGAAGGCGTGGGAGACGCGGCGCCGCAACGCGCGCGAGGGCGGGTAGCGTCGCGGCATGATCCTGCCCGCGGTCCGCGACCCGCGCCTGGTCACGGTCCGGCGCGGCGGCACGCTCACCGACGAGCACCACCACCTGCTCGCGCTGTGGGCCGCGGAGTGCGCGGAGCACGTCCTGGGGCTGTTCGAGGCGGCCCGCCCCGGGGACCGACGCCCCCGCGAAGCGATCGAGGCCGCGCGCGCGTGGACGCGCGGCGAGGCCGCGATGATGCACACCCGGGCCATGGGCGGGCACGCGATGGGAGCGGCCCGCGACCTGCGCGGCGCGCCGAGGTTCGCCGCGTACGCCGCCGGGCAGGCCGCGGTGGTCGCGCACGTCGCCGAGCACGACCTCGGCGCCGCGGCGTACGCCATCAAGGCGGCGGTCGCCGCAGCGCCCGCCGGCGAGGAGGAACCGGTCCGCCTCGCCGAGCTCCGGTGGCAGCGCGACCGGCTGCCGGCGAGCGTGCGCGACCTGGTGCTGGAGGACCAGCGGCGACGCAACGACATCTGCTGGCACGTGTTCGCCTAGGGTCGCCGAGGTGCGCATCGTCTCGCTGATCCCGTCCGCGACCGAGATCCTCTTCGCGGTCGGGGCCGGCGACGACGTGGTGGGCGTGACCTTCGAGTGCGACCACCCACCCGCCGCCCGCGAGCGCCGCGTGGTGTCCACCTCCGCCATGCCGGAGGGCCTGACGGCGAAGGAGATCGACGACTTCGTCGCCACCGCGCTCGCCGCCGGCGAGGACCTCTACCGCCTCGACTCCGGAGCGCTGGCCGAGCTGGACGCCGACCTGGTCGTCACCCAGGACCTCTGCGCGGTCTGCGCGGTCGACGTGACGACCGTGGACGAGGCGCTGGGCTACCTAGGCTGCCGCGCCGAGGTGGCGACGCTCGACCCGCACACCGTCGACGACGTGCTGGCCTGCGTCACCGAGGTCGGCCGGCTGACCGGGCGTGCCGAGCGGGCGGCCGAGGTCGTCGCGTCGCTGCAGGCCCGGCTGAAGGCGGTGGCCGACCGGGTCACCGGACGCCCGCGGCCGCGGGCGCTCGTCCTGGAGTGGACCGACCCGCCGTTCGCACCGGGTCACTGGATCCCGGAGATGGTGACGCGGGCCGGCGGCGAACCGGCCCTCGGCACCGCCGGCGCCAGGTCGACGCGGATCACGTGGGAGGACGCGGTGGGCTCGCGCCCGGACCTGGTCGTGTGCGCGCCCTGCGGCTTCGACCTCGAGGGCAGCGCTGCGCTGGCCGAGGGCGTCAGGGACCGCTTCCCGGGCGTCCCGGTCTGGGCGGTCGACGCCGACAGCCACTTCGCGCGGCCCGGCCCGCGCCTGGTCGACGGCGTCGAGGTGCTGGCCGGGATCCTGCACCCGGAGGCAGCCCCGCTCTCAGGAGGACTCAGCCGCCGGGTCTGACGGCTCGGTGCTCGGTGCGGACGAGCACGACGAACTCCCGGCCGTCACGGGCGGCGGCGAAGGAGCCGACGCGCTCGAAGCCGAGGGACTGCACCGTCCGCAGCGCGCGCGCATTGAAGGAAGCGACGGTGACCCGGAAGGCCGCCGGTGCGAACCGGGCGCGGCCGAACGCGAGGCCCGCCGAGATGACGGTGCGCCCGAGTCCCTGCCCGGTCAGCGAGGGTCGCAAGCCGCCGCCGGTGTCCAGGGCCCGGTCGTCGTAGTCCCAGCCCGGCACCCGACCGTCCGGTCCGAACGAGCGGAACGCCACGAGCCGACCGCCCGCCAGCACGGCGTGGTAGCCGACGTCGGGGTCGAGGAGCTCGCCGGGATCCACGCCGACGTAGTCATAGACGTCGTAGGGCGGGTCGTAGCGCCAGGTCGCGATGTCCTCGGCATGCGGTCGGGTGAGCGGCACGACCTCGAGCGAGCGCGGATCGATGAGAGGTGTCACCACCGCAGACTCCCACAGACGGCGTGTGCGCTTCCCCGTCCGGTCACAGCGGCGGGAGGGTCACGCCGAACCCGGCGACGGCGAGCTTGAGCAGCACCTGGCCCGGGGCCAGGACGTCGGCGACGCGCGCGGCGCTCAGCACCTCCAGCTCCGACAGCCGCGCGGCGTACGCCGCCGGGCCGGCGCGGCGCGCCGCCTGCAGCTCGACGGTGTTGTGCCACACCTTCGTGCGCGCCTCGCGCAGGAACCGCTTGGCTGACAGGCGGTGGACCGGTTGCAGGAGGCGGTCGGTCCGTGACCGGCCGTGCGGCCCGAGCTCGTCGTCCTCCGCCGCGACGCGACCGGCCAGCACGGAGTCGATGCGCTCGTGGTCGCGGCGCCGGCTCGCCATCAGGGCGGCGTCGGCGAAGTCGGCGTCGGAGAGGACGGCGAGCAGGGCGTGCGGCAGGTCGTAGTTCACGTGCGCGTTGACTCCGAGCAGGACGTGGCCGAGGGGCGGGAGGTTGCGTGGCGCGTCGAAGGCGAGACGCCAGGGGCGAGGCGGAGAGCCTCCGGACAGGTAGGCGTCCAGGGCCTCCAGGTAGATCTCGGCGAACGCCACGTCCCAGCGCGCCACCCACGAGGGGTCCTCGAAGAGACCGTCCGCGAGCGCGCTGCCCACCGCGAGCGTCGTGCGCTGGTAGGTGGCGAGGAACCGGCCGAGGTGGTCCTGCTCGGGCATCAGCGCGTCCAGCCGCGCCGTCATGGTGCGGACGACGCCGGCGATGGGATCCGCATCCGCGCCAGCGTGTCGGTGGGTGCGTCCGGCTGCCACGGTCAGGAGTCCGTGAGGACGTCGCGCACCGCGTCGACCACCTTCGCCGCGGCCGGCCGGCCGTCGCCCCCGCTCGCCCACGCCGGGTCCTGCGGCAGCGGACCCATGGGATCGCTGCCCTGAGGGTCCCCCGCGGGCGGGGCCAACGCGCGTCGGAACGACTCCTCCAGTCCCACCAGCCGATGGCCCGGCGGCAGCAGCGCGCCGACGAAGTCGTCGTCCGCGGCGACCATGTCGTGGTGCAGGCTCTCGACCAGCGCCTCGACCGTCCGCCGCGGGACATCGGTCAGGCTGCCCACCAGCGTCCCCACCAGTGCCGTCGGCAGCAGCGACACCGTGACCTGCGGGCGCCTCAGGCCGGCATGCGTGGTGTACGCGTCGAGCAGTGCGCCGTACCGCAACCGGTCGGGTCCGCCCACGTCGAAGTGGCGCGAGGGGCCGCTGTAGGCGAGGGCACCGACCAGGGCCTCGAGCACGTCGACGACCGCGATGGGTTGCACGAGGGAGTCCATCCACGCCGGCACGGTGTGGACCGGCAAGCGCTCGCTGACCTGCCGAATGATCTCGAACGACGTGGATCCGCTGCCGAGCAGCACCGCTGCCCGCAGGATGACCACCCGCGCGGGGCTGTCGGTGAGGATGCGCTCGACCTCACGGCGCGACCGGAGGTGCTCGGACAGCTGTTCGTCGGCGACGTCCGGGACGACGCCGGACAGGTACACGACCCGCTCCACGCCGTGGGCGCATACGCCCTCGACGAGGTTGCTCGCCGCGGCGCGGTCCGTCGCGGCGAAGTCGCCACCGCCCATCCCGTGGATCAGGTAGTAGACGGCCTCCATGCCCTTGCAGGCGGCCGCGACCTGGTCGGGGTCGAGGGCGTCCATGACGACCGTCTCGACCCGGTCCCCCCACCAGGAAGGCTCGCGGTCCGGGTGGGACGTGGTCGTGCGCACGTCGTGGCCGCGCTCGAGGAGCAGGGGCACCAGCCGCCCGCCGACGTAGCCGGTCGCTCCGGTCACCAGGATCCGCATGTCCCCCGGTTCCCGCGCCCGACGTCGGGATGCGTCGGCCACGACCTCGCAGGGGGATCGGACGCAGTGGAGTTGCGCTGAAATGCCGAGAGCGACGTGGCCGGCGGCCGGAGCCGTGGCACACGCCGCCCTCGATTGGAGCGTGGAGCTGCGGGGAATCGAACCCCGGTCCTCGAGCGTCGAACCAGGTCTTCTCCGGGTGCAGTCTGTGATGTCGCTTTTCTCGGCCCCGGCGCTCGCACAGACACGTCGCCGACAGGCTCAGTCAGGATTGAGTCCCGGTCACCCCTCCTGACAGAGAGTGACCAGCAAGTCTCCTAGATGAGGCCTGGGTCCGGGACGGAGACGGATGCCCGGTCAGACCCTTCGATCACTGCTCAGGCAGCGAGAGCGAAGTCGTTGCGCTCAGAGTTGGCAACTATAGGTTTCCAGCGATCGTTTACGAGATGACGCTGGCTTCTCGACCCGCTTCCCCTGGAACTAACGTCCCAAGTCGAAACCGATCAGCCCCTCTTGTGTTGTCAAGCAGACCGAGCCGTGCGTGGTCTGCACCGACAGTCTAGGTGCCACAACCGACAACGGGCGAACACTATTCCCCCAGCGTCGGTCCGCGGGCGGTCAGCCGCGGGGTCCGGGCTCCGGCGCCGGTTCGGGCTGAGCGGTCCCCGACTCCGGCGCCGGGACCGGAGCCGGCGCGTGGAGGCGTACGCGGGTGATGCGGTGGCCGTCGACCTCGGCCACCTCGAGGCGCCGGTCGCCGACGAGGACGACGTCGCCGACCTCGGCCATCCGGGCGAGGCCGTGCAGCACGTAGCCGGCGACCGTCTCGTAGGGGCCGTCGACCAGCTCGACGCCGGTGCGCTCGCCGAACTCCTCGATCGTGATGCCGGCGTCCACGGTCGCCGGGTCCGCCGCTGCGGCGATCGCGGCGTCGGTGTCGTACTCGTCGTGGATCTCGCCGACGAGCTCCTCCATCAGGTCCTCGAGGGTGACGATGCCGTCGGTGCCGCCGTACTCGTCGACGACGAGCGCGATGTGGGCGCCGAGGCTGCGCAGCTGGTCGATGGACGGCAGGACCCGGTTGGTGCGCGGCAGCACCGGCAGGTCACGGGCGAGCGCGGCGACCGTGGTGGTGCGGTCGTCGGCGCGGCCCAGCACGTCGCGCAGGTGGAGGTAGCCGAGCACCTCGTCGAACGACTCCCCCGTCACCGGGTAGCGCGTGTAGGGCTGCTCGACGATGACGGCGACCGCCTCGGCGAGGGTCAGGTCCCCGGCCAGGAAGACCACGTCGCCGCGCGGCTTCATCACCTCGCTCAGGGAGCGGTCGCCGGCCTCGAAGACGTCGTCGACGAGCCTGCGCTCTCCCTCGGGGATGTCCTCGTGGCCCGAGATCATCATTCGCAGCTCCTCCTCGTCGACCTCGTCGCCCGCGGCGTCCGGATTGCCGCCGAGCACGCGGACCAGCAGGTTGGTCGAGATCGAGAGCAGCCAGATGACCGGCGTCATCACCGTGGCAAAGCGACCCAGGGGCGGGGCGAAGAGCTTCGCGACGCCGACGGACCGCTGCAGCGCCAGGCGCTTGGGCACCAGCTCCCCGAGGACCAGCGAGAGGTAGGAGACGACGAGGGTGGTCACCACCAGGGAGACGGTCTCCGGGGCGGGCGTGCCTAGGTTCTCGAACACCGGGGCGAAGGACGGGGCGAGCGTCGAGGCGCCGAACGCGGCGGAGAAGAACCCGGCGACGGTGACCCCGATCTGGACCGCCGAGAGGAAGCGGTTGGGGTCGCGCGCCAGCGAGGCGACGGAGGAGCCGCGCCCACCGGCCGCCTCGAGCCGGTCGACCTGGCCGGAGCGGAGCGAGACCAGGGCGATCTCGGTCGCCGCGAACACCCCGCCCACCAGCACGAAGCCGAGGACGAGCAGGACATCGATCCAGGTTCCGGATTCCACGGCCACAACCTAACGACCGTCGCGCAACGCGCCCTCTTGGTCAGAGGCCCTGCCACTCCGGCTTGCCCGCGAACACCTCGCGGTAGTAGTCCGCCCGCGCGAGCCGGGACGCGGCGCCGGGGTCGAGGAGCACCGAGACGCGCGGGTGCAGCTGCAGCACCGAGGCGGGGCACGACGCCGACACCGGACCCTCCACGGCCGCGGCGACGGCCTCGGCCTTGCCCTCCCCGCTCGCCACCAGCAGCAGGTGCCGCGCGCGGCCGATGGTGGCCAGGCCCTGCGTCAGCACGTGCCGGGGCACGTCGTCGAGCGAGTCGAAGAACCGCGCGTTGTCGCGGCGGGTGGTGTCGGTGAGCGTCTTGAGCCGGGTCAGCGACGCCAGGGACGAGCCCGGCTCGTTGAAGGCGAGGTGTCCGTCGCTGCCGATGCCGAGCACCTGCACGTCGACGCCGCCGGCCTCGACGAGCGCGGCCTCGTAGCGGGCGCCTGCCTCGGGCAGGCCCTCCGGAGCCGGGTCGGGGCTGGACACCCGCTCGCGGGCGATGCCGAGGTCGTCGGTGACCTCGGCGAAGATCGTCTCGCGGTAGCTCTGCGGGTGGCCGGGCGGCAGCCCGACGTACTCGTCGAGGGTGAAGCAGCGCACCTGCTCGTACGACGGCCCGGTGCCGGCGCGGTGGCGCCGTACGAGCTCGCGGTAGGTCGGCAGCGGGCTCGACCCGGTCGCCAGCCCCAGCACGGCCGTCGGCGTGGCGCGGACCAGCGCCTCGATCACGTCGGCGGCCAGCGCCCCGACCTCCTCGGCGCTCCCCAGAGGAACGACCTCCATCAAGACCTCCCCAGGATCGCGGCTCCGACTGCGGCAACAGGATAGTGCTGCGGCACCATGCTCAACCGGTCGGCCAGCTCGAGCGAGGCGAGGAAGGGTGATCCCTGCCCGAGCGCCCGCAGCTGGTGGACCACCTGCTCGCGCAGCGGCTCGCCGACCTCGCTCACACCACCGCCGAGCACGATGCACTCGGGGTCGATGGTGAGTCCCAGAGCTCGCACCGCGCTGGCCACGCCCCAGCAGAACCGGTCGCGCACCGCCACGGCGGCGGGATCACCCTGCGCGGCCGCGGCGAAGAGCGCGGCTGCCGGCGGCCCGTCGGGAGTCGGCCACGCCCGGGCCAGGGCACGACCCGACGCGATCGTCTCCAGGCACCCCGTCTGCCCGCAGCCGCACTCGGCGCCGGCGGGGTCCACCGGCAGGTGCCCGATCTCGCCGGCCGCGCCGTGCTCGCCGCGACGCAGCCGGCCCTCGATCACGAGGCCGGCCGCCAAGCCGGTGCCGACGCTCAGGTAGACCACGTCGTCGGCCCCGACCAGCGCCTGGGCGGCGAGGGCGGCGGCGTTGACGTCGTTCTCGACGACGGTCGGCACGCCGAGGCGTTCGGTGAGCAGGTCGCGCAGCGGCAGGTCGTCGCCGTTGACGCCGAGGTTGACCGCGTGCCGCAGCATCCCGCGCCCCACGTCGACGAGGCCCGGGACGCCGACTCCGACGCGACCGGTCGGCGCTCCGCCGGTCTCGCGGCGCAGGGCCTCGTAGACCTCGTGCGCGGTGGCCACGACCCCGTCGGCGCCGGGCGCGGTGACCCGCCGCACCTGGGCGAGGATCGTGCCGTCCTCGCCGAGCACGACCCCGTGCGTCTTCGTGCCGCCGATGTCGAGCCCCACCGCGCGGGCCCCTGCCAGTGCGGCGTTCACCGCGTCCACCCTGCCTCTCGCAGCAGTCGGGTCACCGCGGCGACGCCCGGACCGGACGAGCCGCGCGTGCTGATGGTGGGCAGCCCGACGTCGTACGCGCCCGGCCAGCCCCAGTCGACGACCACGGCGGTCGTGCCGGTGGCGGCGAGCCCGGCCAGGAAGGCGAGCACGTCGGGTCGGCGGTGTGCGTCGCGCACCTGCACCACCAGCGGTACGTCGTCCCGCACGTGGGCCGGCAGCCCCTGGGTCAGGGTGTCGGGAGCCAGCCGGTGGTCCGGCGGGAGGCCCCACGCCACCTCGCCGACGGCGATGTTGGCGACGGTCTCGACGCTCACCACGGTCGCGCCGGCGAGGTCGGGCAGCGGGCGGTCGACCAGCAGCGCGGTGGCGGCCGCGGCCGCCTGGCGCTCGGGGTCCGGCTCGCCCGCGGGCCGGGTCGCCGCCGGCACCGGCATCGCCCGCACCCGGGCGGCCGCCTCGGCGAGGCGCGCGGCGTCGAGGCGACCGGCCTCCACCGCCGCGACGACGGCGTCGCGGATCTCCTCGACCAGCGAGGCCGGCTTGTCCGGACCGATGCAGAGCAGGTCGCACCCGGCGGCGAGGGCCAGGACGGCGGCCTCGGGTACGCCGCGCCCCGCCGATGCGCCGGCCATGTCGAGCGCGTCGCTGACGATGACGCCCTCGAAGCCGAGCCGCTCGCGCAGCAGCGCCAGCACGACCGGGCTCAGCGTCGCCGGGCGCTCCGGGTCGAGCGCCGGCACGACGATGTGCGAGGTCATCACCGAGGCGGTGCCCGCCTCGACCGCGGCGGCGAACGGCACCAGCTCCCGCTCGAGGAGGGTGTCGAGGTCGACGTCGACGCTCGGCAGCGCGAGGTGGCTGTCGGTCGCGGTGTCACCGTGGCCGGGGAAGTGCTTGGCGCACGCCCCCACCCCCGTCGCCTGCAGGCCCCGGGTCCAGGCCGCGACGTGCGCGGCGACCCGTGCGGGGTCGGTGCCGAAGCTCCGCGTGCCGATGACGGGGTTGTCCGGGTCGGTGTTGACGTCGGCGTCGGGGGCCAGGTCGAGGGTGACGCCGACCGCCGCCAGCTCGGCGCCGACCCAGCCGCCGACCGCCTCGGTCAGGGCGAGGTCGTCCGCCGCCCCGAGCGCCGCAGCGCCCAGCACCGGGCTCGGCGTACGCGTGTGCAGCCTGCTGACGTCGCCGCCCTCCTCGTCGACCGCGATCACGGCCCTGGGGTTGGCCGCGCGGATCTCGGCGCTGAGCGCGGCGGTGCTCGCGGCGCCGCCGGTGGTGTTGCTGCCGAAGTAGCAGATGCCGCCGAGGCCCTGCTCGAGCAGCGCCCGGTAGTCGTCGGGCAGCGTCGTGCCCGCGAAGCCGGGCAGCAGCACCTGCATCGCCAGCTCGGGCACCTGTGCGTCGGCGCTCGCCTCCGGGGCCGTCATCCCTTCACCGCCCCGGCGGTCAGTCCGCTGACCATGCGCCCCTGCACGACGAGGAAGAAGACGATGACCGGCACGGCGATGAGGGTCGAGCCGGCCATGATGCCGCCCCAGTCGGTGCCGCGGTTGACGTCGGTGAAGGTGGACAGCCACAGCGGCAGGGTCCGCTGGTCCTCGCGCGACATCACGACCAGCGCCAGCGTGAACTCGTTCCAGGCCTGGATGAAGCCGAACACGCCCGTGGCGACCAGGCCGGGCGCCAGCAGCGGGAACGTCACCCGGAAGAACGCCTGCGTGCGGGTGCAGCCGTCCATCATCGCCGCCTCCTCGAGCTCGTAGGGAACGCCCTCGACGAAGCCGCGCAGCGTCCAGATCGTGAAGGGCAGCACCCCCGCGACGTAGACGATCGTGAGCCCGACGACCGTGTTGAGCAGCTCCATCGTCTCCAGCATCTTGTACTGGGAGATGAACAGCCCCTCCGCCGGGATCATCTGGATGACCAGCAGCGTCACGATGAAGGAGATCCGCCCCCGGAACCGGAACCGGGAGACCGCCACCGCGGCGACGAAGGCGAAGCCCAGCGCCACGACCAGCGTGAGACCGGTGACCATCAGGCTGATCTTCAGCGCGTTGACGAACTGGTCGGTCGCGAAGACGGTGCGGAAGTTGTCGAGGTCGCCGCCGAGCGGCACCCACGTCGGCACCGGGCTGCGGATCTCGTTGCGGTCGAGGAAGGAGCTGTTGACCATCCAGTAGACCGGGAAGGTCGCGAGCACGAAGGCGACCAGGCCGATGACGTTGGCGGTCCAGCGAGCGGGGCGGCTGGCGGTGCGGGCCATCAGGCTTGCCTCTCCTGTCGGAGCATGGCGCGGACGTAGGGGGCGGTGAGCACGACGGTGAGGGCGAGCATGAACACCGCCACCGCGGCCGAGGTGCCGAAGTCACCGCCGCCGATGCCGAGCCGGTAGATGTAGGTGCCCAGGAGGTTGGTCTCGCTGGCGCTGCCGCCGGCCTCCTGGAGGATGAAGATCTGGGTGAACACGCGCAGGTCCCAGATCACCTGCAGCAGACCGACCACCAGGAGCACCGGCCGGATGCTCGGCAGGATGACGTAGCGCAGCCGGTGGACCATCCCGGCGCCGTCGATCTCCGCGGCCTCCATCAGCTCTCCCGGCAGCTGGGTGAGGGCGGCGTAGACCGTGAACGCGACGAACGGGACGCTCATCCACACCACGACCACCGTGGCGACGAAGAAGAACGACAGCGGACGCAGCAGCCAGCCGTGGCCCTCGAAGTCGCCGCCCAGCGCGGTCAGCACGTAGTTCACGACGCCGTACTGGGTGTCGAAGAGCCACTGCCACACGGTCAGCGACGCGACCACCGGCATCGCCCAGGCGAGCAGCAGCCCGGTCTGGGTGAGCAGCCGCACGGGCTTGGACATCGTCCGCATCACCAGCGCCAGGCCGACGCCCAGGACCATCGTCAGCGCGGCGTTGAGCAGGCAGAACACGACGGTGCGGGCGGTGACGCGCCACAGGTAGGCGTCGGTGAGCAGCTCGCGGTAGTTGGCCAGTCCCACCCAGTCCGGCGGGCGGCCGAACTGCTGGGCGAGGCCGAACTCCTGGAAGGAGAGGAGCAGCTGGCGCACCAGCGGGTAGCCGAGGGCCAGGCACAGCGCCAGGACGGCCGGGGTGAGGAGGAGGTAGGGCAGCGAAGCGGCGCGTGCGCGTCCGGTGCGCTCACTCATCTGTGCTCTGCTCCGTTCTCGTACGTGACGTGGTGACGGCTGGACAGGCAGCGGCGGGGGCAGCGGCGAACGCCGCCCCCGCCGTTGCCGGCTCGGTGCTCAGCCGTTCAGCTGACCGCTCATCTGCTCGTCGGCCTTCGCCGCGAGCTCGGCCACGTCGCCTCCCTGGGCGATGCCGCTGAACAGGTCCTCGAGGGCTCGCGAGCCCTCCACGTTGGCCCAGCCCGGGGCCGCCGGGGTGAGCTTGGCGTTGGACGCGGCCTCGATCGTCGCCGCGGCGTACTCGTCGTCGCCGAGCAGCGAGGCCAGCGACTCCTTGGCCGGCGTGAGGCCGGCCTCGGCCAGGATGGTCTGGTAGTCGTCGCTCAGCATCAGCGCGACCGCCTCCCGGGCGAGGTCCTGGTTGGCCGACTTCGCGGCGATGGCGATGTCGGATCCGCCGAGCAGCACCGGAGCGGGGCCGCCGTCGCTGCCGGGCAGGGCGAAGACGCCCATCTGCTTGGCGAAGGTGTCGGGGCACCCGGTCTCCGGGTCCTCGATGAGGCCCTTGACCCATCCAGGCGTGGACATCATGCCGACCTCGCCGGCGCAGAACGGCGTCCACGGGTCGGCCTCGTTGCCGTCCTTCGGCGCCCCGGACGCCTCGAGGAACAGCTTCTGGGCGGTCTCGAGGCCGGCGAGGGACTCCGGGGAGCTGAGGGCCGGCGTCCACTCGCCGCCGTCCTCGACGGCCAGGTCGCCGCCGGCGTCCCAGATGAACGTCGCGCCGTTGCGCCAGTCCTGTCCGGGGAACCAGAAGCCGGAGAAGTTCGCAGGCTTGGGGTTGTCCTTCTTGAGCGTGATCGCGGCCTCGACGAACTCGTCGAGCGTCGTGGGCACCTCGAGGCCCGACTTCTCGAGGAGGTCCTTGCGGTAGAAGATGTGCTTCGAGCCGGCGTAGTAGGGCACGGCGTACGTCTTGCCCTCCACCGTGGCGCCCTCCACGAAGCCGGGCAGCAGGTCGTCGCCGCCGAGGTCGTCGAGCTGGTCGGTCATGTCGGCGAAGGCGCCGGCCGCGGTGAAGGTCGGGGCCTGCGTGTTGCCGATCTCGACCACGTCGGGCGTCTCGGACTCGCTGGAGAGCGACGTGGTGAGCTTCTCGACCAGGCCGTCCCACTCCTGCTGCTCGATGGTGAGCGTGGAGCCGGGGTTCTCGTCCTCGAACGTCTTCTTCAGCCAGTCACGGGCCTCCTGCGGGGTGTCCGTGCCGTTGAGCCAGACGCGGATGTCCGCCGACTCGCTTCCGCCGTCGCCCTCGGACGAGCCGCCGTCGTCGTTGCCGCACGCGGCCAACGTGGTCAACGCGAGCGCGGCGACCGCCGCGCCGGTCAGAGACTTCTTGATGCGCACCACAGTGTTCCTCTCATGGATGTCCTGCTCGGGGGTCGAGGCGCTCACGAGACGCCCAGTTCCGCGGCGAGCACGAGTACGGCCGCTCCCACGACCACGACGTCCTCGCCGAGCTTGGAGGTGCGGACGGCCAGCCCGGTGGAGCTGATCTCCATCGTCCGCTCGCGGATGGTGCGGTCGGCTGCGTCGAGCAGCGGACCGTCGAGCAGCTCCGCGGGGCCGCTCAGCACGATCTCGTGCAGATTGAGGGCGGCCACGACCGGCGCCAGCACCTCGCCGAGCCTGCGGCCGACGTCGGCGAGCACCGCGGCGGCGTCGACGCCCGGCTCCTGCACCCGGCGGCGCAGGCGGGGCGCGGACAGGACGGTCTCCAGGCAGCCGGTCCGCGAGCAGGCGCACCGCTCGCCGTCTGGGTCGACGACGACGTGCCCGATCTCGCCGGCGGCGCCGAGGTGGCCGTGGAGCAGCGACCCGCCCAGCACCAGGCCGGCACCGACACCGGTGCCGACCCGGAGCACCATCAGCCCGCCGTCGCCGGACTCCCCGAAGGTGTGCTCGCCGAGGACGGCGGTGTTGGCGTCGTTGGCGACGAGCACCGGCACGCCGAACGACTCGGCGAGCCGCGCTGCGAGCGGCGTGTCGGTCCAGGCGAGGTTGGGTGCGTCCAGGACGGCGCCCTGGGTGTCCACGACACCGGGGCTCCCGACGCCGATGCCGAGCACGGGACGGTCGGTCATCGCCATCAGCTCCGAGGCCAGCCGCTGCACCAGCTCGACCGCCTGCTCGCCCTGGGCGCCGTCGACGTGCACCTCGTGCCGCGCCTGCACCGTGCCGGCCAGGTTGACCACGGCGCCGGACATCCGGTCGGTCTCGGACAGGTCGAGCCCGATGATGTGGTGGGAGTCGGCAGCCAGGCCGACCAGCGTGGGGGGCTTGCCCACGCGGCTCTCGGCGGGGGCTCCGAGCTCGGTCACGAAGCCGTCGGCCAGCATCTCCCCGACCAGGTCGGAGACGGTGACTCGGGTCAGGCCGCTGGCCCGCGCCAGGTCGGCGCGGCTGGCCGGGCCCTCGCGGAACAGCTGCTGCAGCAGGAGCGAACGGTGGTGGCGGCGAGCGTCCTCCTGGAGGAGCTTGCCGCGCGGGCGCAGCGGGCGTCCCACGGGTGTGTTCGGTGTCACATTAGTTAGTCCAGCGCACTTACTTATCCCGTGTCAAGCATCTCCTGAGACTGGTCCAGCGCACCGGAGGCCGCCGTCGGCCGCGGGTCCGCTCGACCGCTCCCCCGGGCCAACCGGCGTCGGAGCCTCAGTCCCGGTGACCCTTGAGCCGGCGCTGGACGGCGTCGACCTTCTCCCGGTTGGCCTGCCGCTCGGCCAGCGTGTGGCGCTTGTCGTAGGCCTTCTTGCCCTTGGCGAGGGCGATCTCCACCTTCGCGCGACCGTCCTTGAAGTAGAGCGCGAGGGGCACGATCGTGTAGCCCTTGTCGGTGATCTTGCGCTCGATCTTGTCGATCTCGGACCGGTTGAGCAGCAGCTTGCGACGGCGCCGGGCGGAGTGGTTGGTCCACGTGCCCTGGCTGTACTCGGGGATGTGGACGCCGAGCAGCCACGCCTCGCCGCCGTCGATCTCGGCGAAGCCGTCGACGAGGGACGCGCGCCCCTGACGTAGCGACTTCACCTCGGTCCCCATCAGGACGAGGCCGGCCTCCCACGTGTCCTCGATGTGGTAGTCGTGTCGCGCCTTCTTGTTCTGCGCGACCATCTTCTGGCCCTGCTCCTTCGCCATGGGTCCATTGTCCCAGAGCGTGTCCAGCGGGTTGGCTCCGCGGCGACCCCGGACGTCATACGGACGGGGCCGGCGCCGGCCCCGTCCGTATGACGTTGCGCGCGGCGGCGGGCCGGGCGGGGGTCACAGCCAGTTCATCGGGTCCACGGCCTTGCCGTTGGCCATCACCGTGAAGTGCAGGTGGCAGCCGGTCGACCAGCCGGTGCTGCCCTCGTAGCCGATGACCTGGCCCACCTCGACCCGGTCCCCCACGCCGACGTTGTAGGAGCTGGCGTGGTTGTAGATGGTGGCCAGGCCCACGCCGCCCATCGCGCCGTGGTCGATGACCAGCCGGTTGCCGTAGACGCCGCTGACGTACGACGACACGACCCGCCCCGGCGCGGCCGCCCGCAGCGGGGTGCCGCAGCCGCCGGCGAAGTCCACGCCGTCGTGCAGGCCCCAGTAGTGGTAGATCGGGTGCTCGCGGTAGCCGAAGGGCGAGGTGACGTAGCCGTCCACCGGCGAGGCGAGCAGGCCACCGCTGGGACCGGACGCCGGAGGCGCCTGTCCCTGCGCGCGGGCCTGGGCCCGCTGCCGGCGCAGGGCGGCCAGGGCACGCTGGCGCAGCATCTCCTCGATCCGCGCCTGCTCCCGCTCGAGCCTGCGGAGCTTGGCGAGGTCCTGGGCGCGGGCGCGGCTCGCCTCCGCGCGGGCGTCGCGGCGCTCGACCACGAGCGAGACCACGGAGTCCTTGGCCGCCTTCTCCTCGGCCTCCAGGGCCTGCATCAGCGCGAGGTGCTCGGCCGCGGCCTGCCGCTTGGCCGCCACGTCGTCGCGGGCCTCGGAGACCTGCTGCTCGCGGACCTCGAGGAGCACCTCGGCGGCCTTGAGCTCGTCGTACGCCCGTGCCTCCTGGCCGACGATCACGTCGCGTACGCCGTCGCGGCGGGTGAGCTCCTCGGTCGAGTCGGCGTCGATGAGCGAGGCGAAGGCGATCAGCTCGGGGTCGCCCTCGGAGTACATGTCGGCCACGGTCGAGGCCACCTGCTGGCGCTGCGCCTCGCGATCGACCTCGCCCTGCGCCAGGTCGGCCTCGGCTGCGGCCAGCTCCGCCTCGGCGGCGACCAGCTCGGCCTGCATCTGCGCGTCGCGCTCGCGCGCGACCTCGACCTTGCCGCGAGCGGTGGCGAGACGGGTCTTGGCGAGGTCGAGCTGCTCCTGGGCCGCGTCGAGCCGGGCGGTGGCGCGCTGCAGCGAGGAGCTCGACTCGTCGAGGTCCTTGTGAGCGCCCTCGATCTGGCGCTCGACCTCGTTCTTCTTGTCCTTGAGGTCCTCGGCGTGAGCTGCGGAGACGCCCAGAGCCAGGACCGCGACGAGCGAGGCGGCCATGCGGCGTTGAGCGGTACGGGGGAAGGGACGCACCGGGGGAAGCCTTTGCGTTGGGGAAGCGGGGAAGGTGCCTCCCCTCGCACGAGTCGGGAGGAGACGGCTAGACGCTAACGTCCGCGGCTCAGACTTTGAGGTATTTGCGCGTCAGCACGAGTGTCGGGAGCAGCGTCAGCAGCGGACCGAGGATCGCGACCGCCCCGGCGGCGAGCCAGAACTCGTCCCAGCCGATCCAGGGGACGAACTTGAGCCGGTTCTGCGAGATCTCGTCGATGCCGAAGTACATGAAGCCCCACAGCGCCCCGCCGGCCAGCGCCACGCCGATGAGCGCGGTGACCAGCGCCTCGAGGAGGAAGGGCAGCGCGATGTAGAGCGTCGAGGCGCCCACCAGCCGCATGATGCCGATCTCCTTGCGGCGGGCGAACGCGGCCAGCCGGATCGTGTTGGCCACGAGCAGCAGCGCGGCGAAGACGAGGAAGGCCGCCGTGCCCAGCGCGACCCACTGCAGCATGTTGATCGACTCGAGGATCGGCGCCACCTCGTCGCGCATGTCGCGGACCCGCGAGACGCCGTCGAGCCCCTGCACGGCGCTGGTGATGCCCTCGTACTGCTCGGGATCGCGCAGGGTGATCCAGATGGTCTGCGGCATGTCCTCGGCGGTGATCGCGGGGTTCTCACCGGAGAACAGCTCGTCGCCGTAGAGCTCGCGCGCCTTGTCGAGGGCCTGCTCGCTGGACTCGAAGTGGAAGTCGGCGACCTCGGGGTTGTCCTCGACCACCTGCGAGATCTCGGTCTTCTGCGCGTCCGTGACGGCGTTGGGGCACACCGCGCTGCTGTCGTTGACGCGGCACAGGTACACGGTGATCTGCAGCTGGTCGCCCCAGTGGGCGGCGGCCTTGGTGGCCTGCTGGTTGAACAGCACACCGATGCCGACGAGCGTCAGCGAGACGAACAGGGTGAGCACGACCGCGAGGTGCATGGACAGGTTGCGGCGCAGGCCCTGGCCGAGCTCGGAGGAGACGTAGCGAAGCTGCATGGAGGGGAGGCTCTCGATCCGTGTGAGATCAGTGGAGGGATCAGGTGGAGGGATCAGGTGGGCTCGGGCTGAGCGGTCAGTTCTGGTGGCCGTAGACGCCCTGCGCCTGGTCGCGTACGACGTGGCCGTTCTCGAGCTCGATGACGCGCTTGCGCATCTGGTCGACGATGCCGGAGTCGTGCGTGGCCATGACGACCGTCGTACCGGTGCGGTTGATACGGTCGAGGAGCTTCATGATGCCGACCGACGTGGTCGGGTCGAGGTTGCCGGTCGGCTCGTCGGCGATGAGGATCATCGGCCGGTTCACGAACGCGCGGGCCACGGCGACGCGCTGCTGCTCGCCGCCGGACAGCTCGTCGGGCATCCGGTCGCCCTTGCCGCTCAGGCCGACCAGCTCGAGCGTCTCGGGGACGACGTCCTTGATCTCCTTGCGCGACTTGCCGATCACCTGCAGCGCGAAGGCGACGTTCTCGGTCACCGTCTTGTTGGGCAGCAGGCGGAAGTCCTGGAACACGGTGCCGATGTCACGACGCAGCCGCGGGACCTTCCAGCTGGCCAGCCGGTTGATCTCCTTGCCGGCGACGTAGACCCGGCCGGCGGTGGGTCGGTACTCGCGCAGCACGAGCCGCAGGAAGGTGGACTTGCCCGAGCCCGACGACCCGACCAGGAAGACGAACTCCCCCTTCTCCACGTCGACGGAGATGTTGTCGAGGGCGGGGTGCGGGTGGCCGGGATAGGCCTTGGTCACCTTCTCGAAGCGAATCACGGCGTCGAGGCTACGTGAGGGGTGGGGGCTGACCGGAAACGCACGCCGCTAACGCGGCAGCGCCTCGACGGCGTCCTTGGCCGCCTTGAGCCCGGCGCCGGTGCGCTCGCGGTAGAGCTTGATGGCGTGGATCGTCTTGCCGGCGCTGTGCAGCGCCTGCACCTCGGCCATCCAGCCCTCCGGGGCCGGAGCCGGCACGGGCCTGTCGGACGACGGCTGCGACAGCTGCGCGAGCTGCGCCTCGAGCCGCGCCACCCGCCGCTCGAGCTCGGCGATGCGAGTGCGGTCGGCGTCGTTCCCGCTGCCGGGGCCGATCACCTCCGGCCGGCTGAACAGACCCATCGGCTCAGGCGTCGACCTTCTCGGCCCCACGGCGCCAGCGGATGCCGGCCTCCATGAAGTCGTCGAGGTCGCCGTCGAAGACCGCGCTCGGGTTGCCGGACTCGTGCCCGGTCCGCAGGTCCTTGACGATCTGGTAGGGGTTGAGGACGTAGTTGCGCATCTGGTCGCCCCAGCTGGCGGCGACGTCGCCCTTGAGGTCCTTCTTGAGCGCGGCCTCCTCGGCCTTCTTCTGCGCCAGGAGCTTGGCCTTGAGCACGACCATCGCGGAGGCCTTGTTCTGCAGCTGGGACTTCTCGTTCTGGCAGGACACGACGATGCCGGTGGGGATGTGCGTGAGCCGCACGGCGGAGTCGGTGGTGTTGACCGACTGGCCGCCGGGTCCGCCGGAGCGGAACACGTCGACGCGGATCTCGTTCTCGTCGACCTCGATCTCGTCGGTCTGCTCGAGGACCGGGACGACCTCGACCGCGGCGAAGGAGGTCTGGCGACGGCCCTGGTTGTCGAAGGGGCTGATCCGCACCAGGCGGTGAGTGCCGGCCTCGACCGACAGGGTCCCGTAGGCGTAGGGCGCGTGGATGGCGAACTCGGCCGACTTGATGCCGGCCTCCTCGGCGTAGGAGACGTCGTAGACCTCCACGGCGTACTTGTGCTGCTCGGCCCAGCGCGTGTACATCCGCATCAGCATCTCGGCGAAGTCGGCCGCGTCCACGCCTCCGGCGCCGGAGCGGATCGTCACGATGGCCTCGCGCTCGTCGTACTCACCGGAGAGCAGGGTGCGGATCTCCAGCGACTCCACGGCCTTCTTGATCCGCCCCAGCTCCACCTCGGAGTCGGCGAGGCTGTCGGCGTCGCCCTCCTCCTGGGCCATCTCCACCATCAGGGCGAGGTCCTCGACGCGGGTCTCCAGGTTGGTGAAGCGGTCGAGCTCACCCTGGAGGGCGGAGAGCCGTCCGGTGACGCGGGTGGCGTTGTCCTGGTCGTCCCACAGGTCGGGGGCAGCGACCTGCTCGCCCAGCTCGGCGATCTCGGCGCGCATCTTGTCGAGGTCGAGGACCTGACCGATGGTCTTCATGGTCGCCTGGAGCTGCTTGATCTCAACGTCGTAGTCGATGCTTGCCACAAGAGCCAACAGTACGGCGTCGGGCGCGACGAGCGCGAAAGCGATGGCCGCGGCAGTCGACGGGGCGCTCAGAACCGGAGCGTCACGAAGCCGTCGCCGCCGCGGGCAGCCGTACCCGACCCGGTGCCGCCGTTGGCCCCGTCGCTCGGACCCGCGACGCCCGACAGCGCCGCGTTCCCGGTGAAGCTCGAGCCGGCGCCACCGGCTCCGCCCGCGTCGACGGTCGTGCTGATGTTGTTCACGAGGAGGAAGGTGGCGCTCCGCGTGCCTCCCGACCCGCCTCCGGCGTAGCCGCCCCCACCGCCGCCGGCTCCCACGGGTCCGCGCGAGGCGCCTGCTGCTCCGTTGCCACCGCCGTTGAGCCCGGCGCCGTTCGCGCCGCCGGCCGTGCCGGGACTCCCGGAGCCGGATCCGCTGCCGCTCGTGCCACCCGCGCCGGGAGTCGTCGCGGCGCTCGGGAGGCCCGCGGCGCCACCCCCGCCGCCGGCGGCCACGGACACCTGGCCGAGCAGCGCCGCGTAGGTGGCCGTCGCGTCGCCGCCCCGGTCCGCCACTGCGGCCGACGTACCGCCGGCACCGGGGTTCGAGGACGAGGGGTTGTTGGGAGCCGAGAGGCCCCCCTTGCCACCGCCACCGCCGGCGACCACCAGGGGCGTCGCGCCGAGCAGGACGGCGCTGCCGCCGCCTCCGCCGCCGGCGACCAGCCCGGAGCCCCTGCCGCCCGCACCACCGCGGCCATAGCCGACGCCACCGACGCCCGCCGTGGTGGCCGTGCCGACGCCCTCACCGCCTCCGCCGCCGACGACCACGGTCAGCGCGACACCGGCCGCATTGCTCGGCAGGGTGATGGTCCCGGTCACCCGCGCGCCGGAGCCGCCGCGCGCCGCGGTGTTCCCGCCCCCGCCGCCGCCGACCACCTCGAAGGTGATGACGCGGTAGCCCGCAGGGATCGTCACCGTGTGCGTCCCGGGCGTGGTGTAGTTCTGGACGAAGCTGGCGGCGTAGGCGGGAGCGGCCGCAGCGACCGAGACGACGGGAACGCTCCAGGCGACCCCCCGGGTGAAGGTTCGCCTGGTGACCTCGCGTCGCGGCCCGGTCTTCGGAGCCCGCTCGTCGTACATCCACAAACCCTCTCCGACTCGGCACCGGAGAGGTAACGATAGCAACAGGGCGGTAACGGCGCGGGCGCTTCGGGCAGCCTGCTCCCCGATCGCGCCCGCGCCTGTCGAGCCGTTGGCCTCAGCGGGTGCAGAGCACCTCGGGCGTGGCGATGGCCGCGGTGGCGGCGGGTGTTGCGCTCGTGGTCAGGTCGAAGCGCAGGCGGAAGACGCCGGTGACGTCGAGCGACCCGGCGACGACGGTGCCGACGGCGAGCGCGTGGTCGTCGACGACGGTGCCGTCGGAGGTGACGGTGACGCGGCCGGTCGAGCCGGTCGCGGAGTCGTCGGTGAGGGCGTACGTCGCGCGCAGGTCCGTGCACTTGCGACCCAAGGTGTACTCCACCGAGGCCGGCGTGCCCGAGGTGGCCGTCGCGAGGCTGAGGGAATAGCTGTCCGCGGCGATCATGACGGTGCCCGGGTCGAGGTTGACTCTCGCGCCGCTGAGGCGCGAGGCCAGGCTCTGCCAGGCGTACACCTGCACGGGCAGGGCCTTGCTCACGCCTCGCCGCAGGCCGTCGGAGGCGGGCTTGACCACGCGGTACTCCCGCATCCCCGGCGTCGACGGGTCGTCCTCGAGCACGTAGGCGCCGCTGCTCTTGACCTTCGCGCTGCCGGTGGCCCTCCACTTCTGCTTGCCTGCCACGCGCTGCTGCAGGATCACCTTCTCGCCGGCCGCCTTCGGCGTCACGCGGCCGCGGACCTTGATGGTGTCCTCCTTGCCGATCGCGACCTTCAGGTTGGCCTTGGCGGTGACCTTGTAGGCGTCGGCCTTCGCCGCAGCGGCATGGCTCGGCGCCAGGGAGAGCGGGCCGGCCGCGAGCGCGGCCGTGGTCAGGGTGGCGGTGGTGAGGGCGGCGACCCGGCGCAGTGCGGGCATCGTGGTGCTGGTCATCTGGACGTCCCCGTGGTGAGGTTCGGTGGCCCGAGGGCCTTGGTCACCAGGGAGACTCAGCGGGTCACGAGAAAGTTGCGACCGGTCCCAGAAGGCATCCCGCGTGAGCGGGCACCGAGAGCGTCGCGCCGTCCAGCGTCACCCCGGCGGGCGTCTCGAACAGCACGTCGCGCTCCCCCACCTCGAGGCTCGCGGCGTCGTCGCCGGTGTTGACGACGACGAGCAGGTCGCCGCGTCGCATCGCGAACAGCCGGCCCTCGACCGTGCAGGAGACGGAGCCGAACGCCGGGTCGGTGAGCTGCGGCAGCGAGCGCCGCAGCCGGGCCAGCCGGCGGTAGCAGTCGAGCACGACGGCGTGGCGTCCGTCCGACCGCTCGTCCCAGTCGAGCTTGGAGCGGCGGAAGGTGTCGGGGTCCTGCGGGTCCAGCACGTCGTCGGGGTCCCAGCCCATCTTCTCGAACTCGGCGATGCGGCCCTCCGCGGTCGCCTTGCCGAGCTCGGGCTCGGGGTGCGAGGTGAAGAACGCGAAGGGGCTCGAGGCCGCCCACTCCTCGCCCTGGAAGAGCATCGGCGTGAAGGGGCCCGCGAGCGTCAGCAGCGCCGCGCAGGCGAGCTGGTCGTCGTCGAGGTGCTCGGCGAGCCGGTCGCCGCGGGCGCGGTTGCCGACCTGGTCGTGGTTCTGGTTGGCGACGACGAGGCGCCACGTCGGCATGTGCTCGGTGTCGACCGGCCGGCCGTGGTCGCGCTCGCGGAACGAGGAGTAGGTGCCGTCGTGGAAGAACCCGCGCTCGCACACCTTGGCCAGCGCCTCGAGCGGCTCGAAGTCGGCGTAGTAGCCGGTCGTCTCCTTGCTCAGCGCGACGTGGACGGCGTGGTGGAAGTCGTCGCTCCACTGGGCGTCGAGGCCGTAGCCACCGCCCTCGCGGGGCGTGACGAGCCGCGTGTCGTTGAGGTCGGACTCCGCGATCAGGGTCAGCGGCCGCCGCACGTGAGCGGAGTACGCCGCGGTCTCGATCGCCATCTCCTCCAGCAGGTGCACCTCGGAGGTGTCGCTGAGCGCGTGCACGGCGTCGAGGCGCAGCGCGTCGACGTGGTAGTCCTCGAACCACATGCGCACGTTGTCGAGGATGTAGCGGCGGACCTCGGCCGAGCCCTCGCCGTCGAGGTTGACCAGGTCCCCCCACGTGTTGCGCCCGTCCTTGAGGTAGGGCCCGTAGAGCGGGAGGTAGTTGCCGGAGGGGCCGAGGTGGTTGTAGACGACGTCCTGCACCACGCCGAGGCCCGCGGCGTGGCAGGCGTCGACGAAGCGCCGGTAGCCGTCCGGGCCGCCGTACCCCTCGTGCACCGCGAACCAGCCGACGCCGTCGTAGCCCCAGTTGTGGGTGCCGTTGAACGCGTTGACCGGCAGCAGCTCGACCAGGTCGACGCCGATGTCGAGGAGGTGCTCGAGCCGCTCGGCGGCCGCGTCGAAGGTGCCCTCGGGCGTGAACGTGCCGACGTGCAGCTCGTAGACGACCGACCCGGCCAGCTGGCGGCCGGTCCACGACGCGTCGCTCCACTCGTACGCCGTCGGCTCCCACCGCGAGAGCCCGTGCACGCCGTCGGGCTGGCGGCGCGAGCGCGGGTCGGGTCGCGGGTCGGGGTCGTCGTCGATCAGGTAGCCGTAGTCGACGGCGGCCGTGGGGGTCGGCACGGGCTCGGTCGGCGTCCACCAGCCGTCGCCGGCGCGGGTCATCTCGACGACCTCGCCGGCCAGGCTGAGCCGGACCCGCTCGGGTCGGGGGGCCCAGACGTCGAAGGGGGTGCGCAGCGCTCCGGTGGTCATGTCAGTCCTTCCTCACCAGTAGGGCGACCGGGTGGACGGCCAGCAGGTCGGCCAGGCGGCCGTCGGTGTCGAGCCCGGTCAGCACGTCGTGCCAGCGGCCCTCGGGCAGGTCGAGCACGGTGTCGGCCCAGCCGCCGGCGGCGGCCAGCCCGACCGGCAGCCGGGTGACGACGGTGATCGCCCCGCCCCGGTCGTAGGCCACGACGTGGCCGGCCGCGGGGCCGGTGGCGGTCACGGGCGCGTAGTCGGTGAACAGCTCGGGGCGCTCGCGCCGCAGGGTCAGCGCGGAGCAGGTGACGTGCAGCTTGGCCGCGGCGTCGTCCTCGGCGGTGCCGGCAAGGACGGCGGCACGGTGCTCGAAGTCGACCGGGCGGCGGTTGTCGGGGTCGACCAGCGACGTCTCCCACAGCTCGCTGCCCTGGTAGACGTCGGGCACGCCGGGGATGGTGAGGGCGAGCAGCTTGGCGGCCAGGGCGTTGGCCTGCGCCGGCTCCTCGAGGCGGGTCGAGAGGTCGACGAGCACCTGGCGCACCTCCGCGGACTCGAAGATCGCGTCGACGGCCGCGTGCACGGCCGACTCGTAGTCCTCGTCCGGCGCGGTCCACGTCGTGCGGTCCCCGGCCTCGCGCATCGCCTTCTCGGCGTAGCCGTGGAGCCGGTCGGGCAGGTCGGGCAGGTGGTCGGGGGTCCACGCGCCGAGCACGGCCTGCCACAGCAGCGAGCCGAACGCCGGGTCGGGCACCGGGACGAGCCGCAGCAGCTCCTCCAGCGCGCGCTCCCAGTGGCCCGGCTCCTCGGCGAGCACCGTGATCTTGGCGCGGACGTCCTCGCCGCGCTTGGTGTCGTGGGTCGACAGGGTGGTCATCGCGTCGGGCCAGTCGCGCTGGCGCTCGGCCATCGCGGCGTGGAAGTCGTCGACGTCGACGGCGAAGACCGACGGGTCGCCGCCGACCTCGTTGAGCGAGGTCAGTCGCGACCAGCGGTAGAAGGAGCAGTCCTCCACGCCCTTGGCCATCACCATCCCCGACGTCTGCTGGAAGCGCAGGGCCGGCGCCGTCTCGGGGTCGCCGAGCACGGGCTCCAGCACGTCGTACGTCGCCGCGAGCCCGGGCCGCTCCGCCCGCGCGGCGGCGAACGCCTGGTCGAGGTGGTCGCGGCCCTCGGGGAGGTAGGAGCGGTAGACCGGGAAGCAGGCCAGCAGCTCGGCGACCGCGTCCCTGACCTCGGCCTCGGGGGCCTCGTCGGTGACGGCCAGGACCTCGCGGGCGATCCGGCGCACTTCGGACTGCAGGATGCCGTCGGCGACGGCCCGCTTGTTGTCGTGGACCATCCGGTGCCAGTCGACGTGCGTCTCGCGCAGCCGGTCCTCCAGCGCCGTCAGCGGCGCCTCACCGGCCGGGTCGGTGAGCACCCGGTCGATGAAGGCGAGCGCGTCGTAGCCCGTCGTGCCAGCGGTCGCCCAGTCGCGGGGCAGCTGCTCCCCCGGCTCGAGGATCTTCTCGACCAGCACGTAGGCGCCGCCGGTGAGGGCGGCGAGGTCGTCGAGGTAGCCCTGGGGGTCCCGCAGCCCGTCGGGGTGGTCGACCCGCAGGCCGTCGACGAGGCCCTCGTCGAACCACCGCCTGATCTCGGCGTGCGTCTCGGCGAAGACGTCCGGGTCCTCGACCCGCACCCCGGCGAGGGTGTTCACCGCGAAGAAGCGGCGGTAGTTGAGCTGGTCGTCGGCGGTGCGCCAGTTGACGAGCTCGTAGTGCTGCTCCTCGAGCGTCGACGTGCCAGGGGCCATCGGGAAGCGCTGGTCGTGGTAGTGGACCTCGTCGCCGACGATGCGGATGGAGCCCTCGTCGCCGTCCCCGACGACCGGGATCCGCAGCTTGCCGCCGCCGGCCTCCCAGTCGACGTCGAAGGCGACGGCGCGCTCGGACTGCTGCCCGTGCTGCAGCAGGTCCCACCACCAGGGGTTCTCCGCCGGCGTGGCCACCCCGACGTGGTTGGGCACGATGTCGACCAGCACGCCCAGGCCGAGCCGGCGCGCCTCGGCGGACACCGCGGCCAGCCCCTCGGCGCCACCGCGCGCTTCGTCGATGTGGTCGAAGGCGACCACGTCGTAGCCGTGCGTGCTGCCCGGCTCGGCGGCCAGGATCGGGGACAGGTAGACCCAGTCCACGCCCAGGTCGCGGACGTACGGCAGCGTGCGCGCGACGTCGTGGAGCGTGAAGTCGGAGCTGACCTGGAAGCGGTACGTGCTGTGCGGCGTCCTGCGCGCGGGGTCGGTCACGGCGCCTCTGTTCCCGCCGGGGTGCTCAGGGATGCGGAGACGGACCG
Organism: Nocardioides sp. SYSU D00065; assembly: GCF_017916425.1. Taxonomy (GTDB): domain Bacteria; phylum Actinomycetota; class Actinomycetes; order Propionibacteriales; family Nocardioidaceae; genus Nocardioides. The sequence continues at coordinate 774,378 of NZ_JAFMSX010000001.1, forward strand.
GTCGATCTCCTCGGCTTCGGGCTCGGCCTCGACGTGCTGGCGCAGCACCAGCGTCGTGCGCTCCCCCATCGGCAGCGTCGTGCCGGCCTCGCAGCGGCCGCGGTCGTCGGCGACGCCGCCGGTGTCGATCAGCACGTCCCACGCCTCGGCGTACTCCGCCGGCGGCAGGGTCACCTCGCACGCGCCGTCGGCGTTGAACCACAGCAGGAAGTGGTCGTCGGTGATCTGGTTGCCGCGGGAGTCGCGGGTGTTGATGGCCTCGCCGTTGAGGTACATCCCCAGCGACTTCTGGCCCGACTCCCAGTCGCCGTCCTCCATCGGCCGGCCCTCGGGGTGCAGCCAGACGATGTCGTCGAGGCCGTTCTCGTCGGCCTGGCCGGTGAAGAACTGCCGGCGGCGGAAGGTGCGGTGCTCGCGGCGCAGCCGGGAGACGGCGGCGGTGAACTCGATGAGCCCGTGGTCGGCCTGGTCCCAGTGCATCCAGGTGAGCTCGTTGTCCTGGGCGTAGCCGTTGTTGTTGCCGTTCTGGGTGCGGCCCATCTCGTCGCCGTGCAGCAGCATCGGCACGCCCTGGCTGAGCAGCAGCGTGGTGATGAAGTTGCGCTGCTCGCGTGAGCGCAGCGCGTTGATGTGCGGGTCGTCGGTCGGACCCTCGACGCCGTGGTTCCACGAGCGGTTGTGGCTCTCGCCGTCGTTGTTGTCCTCGCCGTTGGCCTCGTTGTGCTTCTCGTTGTAGGACACGAGGTCGCGCAGGGTGAAGCCGTCGTGGGCGGTGACGAAGTTGATCGAGGCGAACGGGCGGCGACCGGAGTTCTCGTAGAGGTCGGAGGAGCCCGCGACGCGGGAGGCGAACTCGCCCAGCGCCGGCTCGCCGCGCCAGAAGTCGCGCACGGTGTCGCGGTAGGCGCCGTTCCACTCGGTCCACTGGGGCGGGAAGCCGCCGACCTGGTAGCCGCCGGGGCCGACGTCCCACGGCTCGGCGATCAGCTTGACCTGGCTGACCACCGGGTCCTGCTGCACGAGCTCGAAGAACGTCGAGAGCTTGTCGACGTCGTAGAACTCGCGCGCCAGCGTGGAGGCGAGGTCGAAGCGGAAGCCGTCGACGTGCATCTCGGTCACCCAGTAGCGCAGCGAGTCCATGATCAGCTGCAGCGAGTGCGGGTGGCGCACGTTGAGCGAGTTCCCGGTGCCGGTGTAGTCCATGTAGTACTGCGGGTCGTCCTCGACGAGGCGGTAGTAGGCCGCGTTGTCGATGCCCTTCATGCTGAGCGTGGGCCCGAGGTGGTTGCCCTCGGCGGTGTGGTTGTAGACCACGTCGAGGATGACCTCGATGCCCGCGGCGTGCAGCGCCTTGACCATCGCCTTGAACTCCTGGACCTGCTGGCCCAGGCCCTGCGCGGAGGCGTACGACTCCTGCGGGGCGAAGAAGCCGATGGTGTTGTAGCCCCAGTAGTTGCGCAGGCCCTTCTGCACCAGCGCGTCGTCCTGGACGAACTGGTGCACCGGCATCAGCTCGATGGCGGTGACGCCGAGGCGGGTGAGGTGCTCGACGACCGCGGGGTGAGCGATGCCGGCGTAGGTGCCGCGGAGGTCCTCGGGGACGTCCGGGTGCAGCTGGGTGAGGCCCTTGACGTGCGCCTCGTAGATCAGGGTCTCGTGGTACGGCGTGCGCGGGCGCGCCTCGCCCTCCCAGTCGAAGAACGGGTTGACGACCACGCCGAGCATCACGTGGTCGAGCGAGTCGTCGTCGTTGGTCGACTCGGGGTTGTCGAAGTCGTAGGAGAACACCGACGGATCCCACTCGTACTCGCCGACCGTCGCCTTGGCGTAGGGGTCGAGCAGCAGCTTGTTGGGGTTGCAGCGCAGGCCCTGCGAAGGGTCCCACGGTCCGTGCACGCGGAAGCCGTAGCGCTGTCCGGGCTGCACGCCGGGCAGGTAGGCGTGCCAGACGAACGCGTCGACCTCGGTGAGCTCCACGCGGGTCTCGACACGCTTGCCCTCGTGCTCGGGGTCGTCGTCGATGAGGCAGAGCTCGACTCGTTCGGCGACCTCGCTGAAGAGGGCGAAGTTCGTGCCGGTTCCGTCGTAGGTCGCGCCCAGGGGGTAGGCCGCGCCGGGCCAAGTCTCGGTCATGGTCCGACGCTACCGGCGAAGCGCGCCGGACGGCGCTTCGATCACCCCGGCAGGTGGGCGGCGGTGACGACCTTCACCCGTCGGTCAGCCGCGCGTGGGGCGGCGTTCGCCCGGGTCATCCGGCCGACGATTGGACGGTCACGGCGGCCGTGCTGGTGGCGGCGACGGTCGGGTCGCCCGGGGAGCCGGGGATCCGCAGCGGCAGCTCGAGCGGCGCCTCGAGCCGGACGGTGACCGAGCGGCTGACGGTGTCGACGCGGACGCCCACGTCGATGCCGGGGTACGACCTCGCGGCGCCGGCCCGGACGAGGTAGTCCTGGACCGCCGACCGCACGGCCGCCTCCTGCTGCGACAGCCGCTGCCCGTCGAGGCCCTCGTCGTAGACGCCGGAGGATCCGAGGTCGGCGCCGTAGAGCGCGGCGCCGTCGGCGAGGTTGTCGAGGCCCTGGCGCTGGAGGTACGCGGCCGACGCGTCGACGACCACCACGACCGCCGTCAACAGGATGCTCGCGAAGCCGATGATCAGCAGCGTCACCTGCCCCCGATCGCCGCGGCTGCCGGAGGACTGCGGCGTCACGGCGCGGTCCTCTCGTCCTCGGGCACCGACTCGACGTACTGCCCGATCGGCACCGTGTGGCTGGCGTCGAGCGAGAAGGTGGCCGCCCCCCTGCCCAGGATGGAGGGGAACATCGGCAGCCGCACCTGCGAGACGACGCGCACGGTGATGACGGCCGTGCCGACGTGGCAACTGCCGGCCGGGCTGTCGCACGAGACCGTCACCCGCGCGCGCTGACCGGGAGCGCCCTGGTCGGCGAGCACCTGCCGGGCGGCGGCCTGCGCCCGCGCCTCACCGGTGGCATCGTCCGCGGCGAGGGCGTACGCCCGGCCCGCCGCCCGCGCTGCGGCGCTGGTCGCGAAGGCCCCGCGCTGCACCTCGAACACCGACACGACGATCCAGATGAGCGGCACCAGCAGGATGATCGCGAGCCAGCTGAGCTCGACGAGCGCGGAGCCGGCCTCGCCGCGCCGCCTCACGGCGCCGCCCCCACCTCGGCGACGGCGTGACCGACGACCCGCAGGTGCACCCCGGCCCCGCCGTCGAGGCCGAGCAGGCCGACGTCCGCCTCCACCACCGCCTCGTATCCGGGCGCGCCACCCACGGCCGCCGGTCGTACGGTCACCGTCCTGTCGAAGCCGGGCGACAGGGCACCATCGATGAGCTCCTGCACCTTGGCGTGGCCGGCGGGGGCCGACGACCCGGCGACGGCGGCGTGCCGCGCCCCCTCGGACGCTGCGGAGGCGAGCGTGTTGCGCACGTGCAGCACGAGTGCGAGCTGGAGGATGCCGAGCACCAGCGGAAGCAGCACGAGGAGCACGAGGACGAAGTCGACGACGGCTGCCCCGCGCTCGCCGGCGCGGCTGCGACGGCTCACCGGTGGGTCCTAGCCGCTCACCATCGAGAAGGCTTGCTCGAGGAGGCCCCGGAGCTCGTCACCGACGAACGGCGTGAGCGCCGCGACCACGATGGCGGTCATCAGCGTGACCATGACCCAGCCCGGCACGTCGCCGCGGTCGTCGCGGCGCCGAACTGGCCCGGCCGGTGGGTCGGTGTGGTGGGTTCCCGAGATGGGCAGTTGCATGAGTGATGTCCCTTCTGAGTTGCAGGTCGGAGCGGGTCGCGGGCGCGGGCGGACGTCAGGGCGTGCTGAGGCGCAGGCCGAGCACGCCGGGGTAGAAGGCAAAGAGGATCGTCACCGGCAGCACGAAGAACACGACCGGCGCCATCATCGCGATCTCCTTGCGCGCCGCGGTCTCGATGAGGAGCCGGCGGCCCGCCTCGCGCACGTCGGCAGCCTGCGCGTGCAGGACGTCGGCCAGCGGCGTGCCGCGCTCCATGGCGACGGTGATGCCGGTGGCGAACCGGGCCACGATCGGCAGTCCGGTGGCGCGGGCGAGTGACTCGAAGGCGGTCCCGACGGGCTCGCCGGTGCGGATGCGGGCGAGCACGCCGGCCAGGTCCTCCGAAAGGGCGCCGTGACTGCGGCGCACCACGCGGTCGAGCGCCGAGACGGGACTCTCTCCAGCGGCGACGGAGAGCGCCAGCAGCTCGGCGATCGTCGGGAACTCGATCAGCACCTGGCGCTCCCGGTTCTTCACCTGGGTGCTCAGCCGGTTGTCGCGCAGGAAGACGCCACAGACGAAGCCGAGCACGCAGAAGATCACGGCGGACGCAGGGCTGCCCACCCCGCCCAGGGCGCGCAGTAGCGTGACCGCAGCGGCAGCTCCGAACCCCACCAGCCCCCAGACGACCTGCTCGATGCGGAAGTCCTGCACCGTGCGGTCCAGGCCCGCACGCTGCAGCCGCCGGCGTACGGACGAGCTGCCGCCTAGGACCCTCTCGACGACGTCCGCGGCCGACGACAGGACCGGACCGAAGATGCCGACGGCGGCGGACGCGGGCGTGGAGGAAACGGAACGCGACGCCGGGCCCTGCTCACGGGCGGGGACGTCACGCAGGTAAGGCAGCACCCGCACGGACAGCTGCGGCCGGCGCAGCACGCTGATCCGGGTCGCGACCAGGACCAGACCGGTGCCGGTCAGCCCGCCGAGCAGACCGCCCCACAGCAGGGCGCTCACGACAGGATCCGCTTCTCGACGGGCAGCCGCCCGATGCGCATCATCGCCGTGTAGGCCAGCACGCACGCGCCGAAGCCGATGCCGAGCACGATCACGCCGCCAGGCGATGCGTAGTGGCGGATCGCGGTGGTCTGGAAGGACATCAGCAGGAGCACGATCCACGGCGCCGACACCGCGAGCCGGGCGCCGTTGACGGTCCACGCCTGCCGCGACTCGAGCTCGGAGCGGGTGCGCGCGTCGTCGCGGAGGAAGCCCGAGAGGTTGCGCAGCAGACGGCCCAGGTCGCCACCGCCGACCTCGCGCGCCAGCCGCAGCCCCTCGATCACGCGGTCGCCGACGGGATCGGCGAGGCGCTCCTTGAGCCGGTCGAGGCACTCCCCGAACCGGCCGGTCACCTGGTAGTCCAGCGCGAACCGCGCGAAGTCCTCGCGGAGCGCCTCCGGCCCGCTGGTGCCGAGGGCAGCCACTGCGTCGGGAAGGGACAAGCCGGCGCGTACGGCGCTGGCGAGGTTGTCGACCGCCTCCGGCCACACCTCCGCGAACTCCCGCAACCGGCGGGCTGCTCGCTGGCGCAGCACCGCGATCGGCAGGTAGGCCGCCATGGCCGCGAAGACGACCGCAACCGGCATCGTCCTGGACACGGCTTGCACCAGGGCGAGCGCCACCGCGAACAGCACGGCGCACAGCGCGACGACCCCCGCGGGGGTGACGTCGCTGAGGCCCGCTCGACCGAGCAGCCGGCTCAGCGCCGTGGTCCCGGCGGTCCGACCGCGCGGTCGGCGGGGCAGTGCGAACGCGGACCAGATGAGCAGCAGCCCGATGCCCACGCCCAGACCGATCAGCGCGCCCATCAGTCCTCGCCCCCGCCGGTGGCGAGCACCTGGTGGATGTCGATACCGACCCGCTCGTAGCGTTCGAGCTGCGCCGGCACGCCCCCGGTGCGGCGCAGCTCGGACCCGTGACGCACGAACATCGGCTCGACCTCGATCACGTCGGCCTCCACGCGTCCGGGCACCGAGACGATCTCGTTGACGCGGCGTACGCCGTCGGCGCCCACACCGAGGTGCACGACGAGATCGACGGACGTCGCCACGGTGGGCACCACGAAGCGAGCGGAGATGTTGTCGCCCGCCAGGAGCGGCAGGGTGCACATCTTCACCAGCGCCTCACGCGCGCTGTTGGCGTGGAGGGTGCACATCCCCGGTAGCCCGGAGTTGAGCGCCAGGAGCAGGTCGAGGCACTCAGCCGCCCGGACCTCGCCGACCAGGATGCGGCTCGGCCGCATCCGCAACGCCTCCTTGACCAGGTCGCGCAGCACGATCTCGCCGGTCTGCTCCAGGCCTGCCTGGCGGGTCTGCATCGCCACCCAGTCGGGGTGGCTGAACCGGAGCTCGAAGACCTCCTCCACGCTCACCACGCGCTCACCACCAGGCACGGCGGCGGCGAGGCAGTTGAGCATCGTGGTCTTGCCGGCCTGGGTGCCGCCCGCGACCAGGATGTTGAGGCCGGCGCGCACGGACGACTCGAGGAACCTCGCGGCTTGCGGTGTCAGGCTGCCCAGCGCCACGAGGTCAGAGAGCCGGTGGGCGCGCAGCAGGAACTTGCGGATGTTGACGGCCGTGAAGCCGCGGGTGATGCCCTCCAGCACGACGTGGAGGCGGTGGCCCTCGGGCAGCATCGCGTCGACGAACGGCGTGCTGATGTCGAGCCGGCGCCCGCTGGACTTGAGCATCCGCTCGACGAGCTCGGCGACCTGGGCGGCGTCGAGGCGGAGGTTGGTGAGCTCGTGCCGGCCGCGACGCGCGATGAACACCCGGCTCGGGTCGTTGATCCACACCTCCTCGACCTCGGGGTCGTCGAGGAACGGCTGCAGCGGGCCGAAGCCGGACACGCGCGCGACCAGCTCGCCGACCATCGCGCCGCCGTCGGCGATCGGCGCGACCTTGCCGGTCAGGCTCAGCTCGTCGTGGTCGCGCACGACGTCCTCGGCGATGCGGCGTACGACGAGCGCCTCGCGCTGCGGGTCGACGCCCTCGCGCCGCACGCGCTCCCGGACGCGCGCGTCGAGGGCTTCGACCACGTGGTCGGCTGCGTCCGGACGCGTCAGCGTCATGGTGGTACCCCGTCCCGAGAAGTTCTGCGAAGTCACGCTACCCACGCTGACCGGACGCAAACAGGGGTCGCGGCCAGCCTGTGGAGAATCCACCGCAGAGGGTGCGGACGACGCCGCGCACCGCCCGATTGCCCGTCAAGCCGGTCTAGTCCGGCAAAACCCCGCGCGCGGCGCGCGAGTCATGGACGATTGCCCGGTGAGGTCACTCGGGAAGCTCGTCGGGCGCGGTCGGGGCGTTGCCGCGGTGCTGATCCTGCTGCTCGCCGGGTGCGGGCTGGGCGCCCTGACCTCGTGGGCCGCCGTCGCGGCGGCGCCTGCGCCCACCATCCTCACCCCCGCTGCCGGCGAGGTGATCACCGAGCGCCGGCCGACGGTCAGCGGCACGGGCGACCCGACGCTGAAGGTGGCCGTCACCCTGGACGGGGCGGAGGTGTGCCCGGCGAAGCCGGTGCAGCCCGACGGGACGTGGAGCTGCCAGCCCTCCGCCGACCTCCCCCTCGGGACCGTGACGCTGTCGGCCGTGCAGGTGGGTCCCGCCGACGAGGTCTCGCCCCCGGCCACGGTCACGTTCGAGGTGGTGTCCGCGGAGCCGCAGCCGCCGGAGCCGGCGCCCGAGCCGCAGCCGGAGCCGGAGCCCGAGGAGCGACCCGAGCCACCGGTCATCACCGTCCCCCGCGACGACTCCCGCAGCCACGACCGGACCCCGACCGTCTCGGGGCGTGACGCCGTTCCCGGCGCGAAGGTCGTGGTCCACGACCGCGACCGCCGCGTCTGCACCGCGACCGCGGACCGTAACGGCCGGTGGACCTGCACGCTGACCGCCCGGCTCGCCTGGGGCCGTCACCTCCTGAGCGCCACCCAGCGCGTGTCCGGTATGGAGTCCCGCCGCTCCACCAGGGTCGTGCTCACCATCGTGCGGCCCGCGCCTCAGGAGACCCCGGCTCCCCCGCCCGCCACGCCGCAGCCGACGACGACGGCGACGCCCACCCCGACGCCGCCCACGCCGGCCCAACCCACGCCGACCCAGCCGACCCCCACGCAGCCGACCCCGAGCCCGACCGCGGTCGTACCGACGCAGCCCAGCCCCGCGCCACCGACGGCGACCGCCGGGCCGCAGCCCACCGACGGCGACGCCGACGGCAGCGGCGATAGCGCTGGCGACCGAGACCGGGACGGCGACGACGCGGGCGACGGCGGCAGGGCAGTGCCCGACGAGTCCTCGGGCACCCGCGCTCGACCGGACCAGGGGCCGCTGTCGATCGACGTCCGGGTCCCGCCCGCCCCGCTCGTCCGAGGCCAGGCGGCCACCCTGACCGGGTCCATCGGCCCGGCGCGCGAGGCCGGCGAGATCGTGGTTCGCGGCTCGCTCACGCCGGGGCTGCGCTACCGCGACGTACGGCTCGCTCCGGGCGGCGACTGCGTCGTACGGACCCTCGAGTTCCGCTGCACGCTCGACCTGGCTGCCGGCGAGGTGGGTGGCCTGCGCGTCGTCCTGACCCCGGACGCCGACGCGGCGCCCGCCCTCGCTCGCCAGCAGCTGTCCGTGACCTCTGCGGACGGTCGCCGTGACGGCGTGACGTCCACCCTGGCCGTGGACCCGGGCGTGCCCGGCACGGCCGAGGCACGCTCCGGGGCGACGTACGCCGCGCAATTCGTGCCGCTGCTCGCCCTGCTGATGTTCGCCCTCGCCGCACATGTCAGCGAACGCCGACGTATCAACTGACCAGGAGTCCCCCGTGTCCCGACGCTCCACCCCCGACCCCGCCAAGCCCCGGCGCAACCCAGCCGCCCGCATCCTCGCGGCGTGCGTGGCGCTGCTCGCGGTCTACTACGCCGTCCTGGTGGCGACCGGGTCGCTCGGCACCTCGACGCAGGTCGATCTGGACAAGGCCGCCGCGCCGACCGGCTCCGACCTGGTGACCCTGCACCTCAAGCTGCAGGAGGTCGACGTCGCGAACCGCGTGCTGCGCGCGACCATCCTTCCGGCGCCGCACGGCGACCTCGTCGGGCGCAAGACCGGCGAGATGAGCCGCGGCCTGCGCATCGAGGTGGCCAGCGGCGGGGCGGCCACCTCCGTCATCAGCTACCCGAGCAAGTCCATCATCGACCCGACGGCGGTCGAGCTGGCGCTCGACCGCGGCGACGTGGCGTACCCCTTCGACCGGCCGTTCGTCGACTTCTCGGTCAGCGCCCAGGACGACCGCACCGGCGCGGCCGTGCCCATCGCGCTGGACGTGGAGAGCTCCTCGCGCCCCTGGGTGATGTCCGCGACCATGGACGAGCCGAGGACCGAGGGCGCCAAGATGGTCTACCCCGTGCAGATCGACGGCCACCGCGACACGCTCACGGTCACCCTCATCATGTTCTACCTGCTGGTCATCCTGCTCACCACGCTCATCGCCGTGGTCACCATCGGGAGCGCGCTGGTGCAGCGGACGCTGGAGTTCTCCAACGTCATCTGGCTGTCCGCGACGTTGCTGGCGTTCCCCACCCTGCGCAACGTGATGCCGGACGCGCCCCCGCTGGGGACGGCGCTGGACTACGTCGTCTTCTTCCCGTGCGTGTGCGCGATCGCCGCGATGCTGCTGTGGACGGGGCTCCACCTCGTGCGCCGCGAGAGCGCGGTGCTGCTGGGGCGGGCCAGCACCGAGGACGCCGACGACTCCGACACCGAGGCTGACGCGGGCGCCGACGCCGACCGTCACGCCGCGGGCGACGCCGACCCCGACGTCCCCGGGCCGCGGCGGACGGTGAGCGTCTGAGCCGGGCGCGGCCTCAGCGACGCGGGAGCAGGATCTCCAGGCCGTCGCCGGCGACGTCGCCGCGCCAGTGACCGCCGAGGAACTGCGCGATCGCCTCGCCGGGTCGGACCGCGGTCGGGCCGGTACCGGTCGGCGCGGTGGCGCCCTCGGTGCGTACGCCGATGCGCACGAGGCTCTCCTCCCCCGCCAGTGTCAGCCGCACCCGCCCCGTGGTGCTGGTGCGGACATCGGCCAGCACCGCGTCGAGGAGCTGCTCGACCGGGCCGAGGGTCAGCGAGAGTCCGGCGCCGTCGAGCACGAGAACCTGCACGTCGCGACCCGAGGGGAGCCCCAGTCGCCAGCGCTGGCGCGTGAGCTCCGCGAGCTCGCCGACGTCCACCGTCCGACCGCCCATGACGCAGCGCCGCCGCTCGGCCTCCACCAGCTCGGCGATGGTGTCCTGGAGCCGCTGGGTGTCCTGCAGGCAGCGCGCGAGGCTGTGGCGTACGTCCTCGTCGAGGTCCTGGCGCAGCATCACCTCCTCCAGCTCGAGCCGCAGGCCCGTGAGCGGGGTGCGCAGCGCGTGGGAGGTGTCCATGACCGAGTCGCGGTTGCGCTCGAACTGGCGCTCGAGGTTGTGGGCGCTCGAGCGCAGCGCGGCGCTCACCGCGGCGACCTCCGGGATGCGCGAGTAGGGCAGCCGCAGGTCGAACCGTCCCCGGCCCAGCGCCTCGGCGCTCGCGGCGAGCTCCATAAACGGCCGCGACAGCCACCGGGCCATGACCCAGGCGAGCAGCGCCGCGAGGACCACCGAGGCGAGGAGGATGAGGATCGCCTCGCGGCCGCGGCCCCACGCGATCGCGCGGACCTGGCGGTCGCTGCGCACCGCGGTCACGGTCGTGTCCCCCGAGACCCGGGTGACCTTCAACGGGTCCCCGAGTGCCTCGGGGCGGAACCGGTCCCCCCACGACGTCAGAGCGGGCTCGCCCGGACGAGAGACGGTGAGCCGCATGTCGGCGTTCGTGACGTCGGCGAGGTCCGCCTCGGAGACGCGCAGGCCCTCGGCGTACCTCCGCTCGAACCCGCGGGCGACGTGCGCGGCGTGCTCGCCGAGCGTGCTGAGCTCGCTGTTGCGAGCCGACTCGGTGAGGGTCATCCCCCGCACCGCCCCGACGAACGTCACCAGTGCCAGAGCCAGGCCCACGAACGCGATGGTGAGCCGCTCGCGCACCTCAGGTGCCGGTTTCCAACCGGAAGCCCACTCCGCGGATCGCGACGACCTTCTCGCCGGCCTCGGCGGCCTCGAGCTTGTTGCGCAGCCGGCCGATCGTGACGTCGAGCGTCTTGGTCGAGCCGTACCAGTTCTGGTCCCACACCTGGCTCATCAGCGTCTCGCGCGGCACGACCTTGTCGTGGTGGGAGGCGAGGACCGCGAGCACGTCGAACTCCTTGGCGGTCAGCGCGATCTCGCGCTCGCCGAGGTGGACCCGGCGCGAGGCCGCGTCGATGGTGAGCCCCGACGCGGTCGTGACGGTGGAGTCGTCCTCGGCGACCAGCGCGCTGCGGCGCAGCAGGGCGCGCACCCGCGCGAGGAGCTCGGCGAGGCCGAAGGGCTTGGCGAGGTAGTCGTCGGCGCCGACGTCGAGGCCGACCACCCGGTCGAGCTCGCCGGCGCGGGCGGTGACCATGATGATGCCGCCCACGAAGCCGCCCGCGCGCATCTGCCGGCACGCGTCGATGCCGTCCATGTCGGGGAGCCCGAGGTCGAGGATCACCACCGCCGGCGCGTTGTCGATCACGAAGGACACCGCCTCGGCTCCGCCCGAGACCCGGCTGACCTCGTAGCCCTCGCGTTCGAGGGTACGCATCAGGGGGAGGGCGATGTCTTCCTCGTCCTCGACCACCAGCACGTCGTGCACCATGGCGTCGAGCATAGAGGCAGGGTCAGCGGTTCGTGGCGCGAACGTCCGAGTCCGCCGCGGGCGTGACGACGGTCTGGGCGGGCGGGGCGGGGGCCTCCTCCCCGGGTCCGACGGCCACTCCACCGGCGGCGAGGAGCGCCGCGATGGGGATCAGCAGGAGGCGGGACATGGGAAAAGCATGCGATCCCCCGATCCACGCCAGATCCTCGATGCGGTCACGCGGGGTAAATCTTTCGGACCTGGACGGGCACTTCCGGGCACGACCGGGCGTACGCCGACGAGCCGGTCAGGCCTCGAACACGTCGCCCAGCTCGTTGACCCGCGCCAGCACCTGCTCCATCGAGAACTGCCCCAGCGCCAGCTCGTCCTCGGCACCCTCCTCGACCTCCTCCCACGTCAGCGGGGTCGCGGCGGTCGGCCGTTCCCGGCCGCGCAGGGAGTACGGCGAGACGGTGGTCTTGGAGCCGGAGTTCTGCGACCAGTCCAAGAACACCTTGCCCGGCCGCTTCGCCTTCGTCATGGTGGCGGTCACCAGGTCCGGGTGCTCCTTCTGCAGCGCCTCGGCGACCTCCTTGGCGAGCGCCGTGGTGCCGTCGCTGTCCAGGTCGCCGGGGAGCGGGGCGTAGAGGTGCAGGCCCTTGCTCCCGCTGGTGACCGGCGTGCAGCCGAGGTCGCGCTCGGCCAGCGCGTCGCGGACCATCACCGCCACCCGGGCGCACTCGTGCAGGCCTGCCGGCTCCCCCGGGTCGAGGTCGATCACGAGTCGGTCCGGGTTGCGCGGCGTACCGTCGGCGTCGACGGTCCACTGGTGGACGTGCAGCTCGAGGGCGGCCAGGTTGGCCAGCCACGTCAGCGTGGCGAGGTCGTCGCAGACGGGGAACCGCAGCGTGCCGTCGCCCTTGCCGGTGCGCGACCCGGTGGTCGGCACCTCGGCGGTACGCACCCACGACGGGGTGCCGGCTGGCGCGTTCTTCTCGAAGAAGCTCGATCCCTCGACTCCGTGCGGCCAGCGGATCCGGGTCACCGCGCGGTCGGCGAGGTGCGGCAGCAGCACCGGGGAGACCTGCGCGTAGTAGTTGAGCACCTCGCCCTTGGTGGTGCCGGTGCGCGGGTAGAGCACCTTGTCGAGGTTGCTGATGGTCAGGGTGCGGCCCTCGACGTCGACCTGCACCTCGCCGGTCGGGCTCATCGGAGGTCCTCCGGGAAGAGGTCGTCGCGCACGCCCTGGAACGACGGCTGGCGCAGGCGGTCGTAGCCCAGCCCGTGGGTGTCGATGTCGACCACCACCCGCGGCTCGACCCAGAACGTGCCGGCCGCGTCCACCCGCGGCACCTCGTCGGCGAACGGCGAGGCGGCCGCGGCGTACGGCTCGAGCAGCGCGGCCAGCCGGACGCCCGTCGCGCCCGCGATGCCGCTGCCGACCCGGCCGCGGTACATCAGGCCCTCGGGTGTCGGCTCGCCGACGAGCAGCGACGCGAGCCGGTCCGTCGTACCGACCTGCGGGCGCCAGCCGCCGACCACGAACGACCCGCGGTGGCGGTGGGCGAGCTTGCGCCAGTCGTCGCTGCGCGTGTCGAAGCGGTAGCGCGAGCCGCGGCGCTTGCTCACCACCCCCTCGAGCCCCTGCTGGAGCGTGGCGGTGAACAGCATGTCGCCGTCGTCGTACGCCGCCGGGACCTGCCACTTGGAGTCGGCGAGCGGCAGCCCCTCGAGCAGCGCCCGGCGCTCCTCCAGCGGGCGGTCGGTGAGGTCCTCCCCGTCGAGGCGCAGCAGGTCGAAGACCATCAGCGTCGCCGGCACGCTCCTGACGAGGCGGGCGGCGTCGGCGGCGTTGCGCACGTGCATGCGGTGCTGCAGCACGCGGAAGTCCGGGATCCCGCGCTCGTTGAGGGCGATCACCTCGCCGTCGACCAGCAGGTCGCGCTCGCCGAGCGGAGGGACGCTGAGGTCGGGCCACGCCGGCGTGACGTTGTTGTCGTTGCGGCTGGTCATCCTGGCCACCGCGTCGCGGACGTCGACCAGGACGCGCACGCCGTCCCACTTGACCTCGTGGAGCCACTGCTCGCCGGCGGGGACACGGTCGGCCTTGGTGGCGAGCATGGGGCGCACGGGGTCAGTGTGGCATCCGGCCCGCCTGCGGGTCGGCACCCTCCGAGGGGAGACGGGGGTCCGCGCCGACGGCTATCGTCGGCCCATGCGAGCGATCTGGAAGGGCGCGGTCTCCTTCGGCCTGGTGAGCGTGCCGGTCAAGCTGTACGCCGCCACCGAGAGCCACGACGTGTCGTTCCGCCAGGTGCACGCCAAGGACGGCGGCCGCATCAAGTACCAGCGGGTGTGCTCGCTGGACGGCGAGGAGGTGGCGTACGCCGACATCGCCAAGGGCTACGAGACCGAGGACGGCGAGATGGTCATCCTCACCGACGACGACATGGCCGCGCTGCCGTCGACGTCGTCGCGCGAGATCGCGGTGGAGAAGTTCGTGCCGCGCGAGCAGATCGACCCGCTGCTGTTCGAGAAGTCCTACTACCTCGAGCCGGAGGGGCAGGGGGCCAAGCCCTACGCGCTGCTGCGCCAGGCGCTCAAGGACGCCGACCGGATGGCGGTGGTGACGGTCGCGCTGCGCCAGCGCACCACCATCGCGGTGCTGCGCGTGCGCGAGACCGAGGCGGGCGAGGTCATCGTGCTGCAGACGATGATGTGGCCCGACGAGGTGCGCGTGCCCGACTTCAAGGTCGAGGTCGACGACGCCAAGCCGCAAGAGGTCAAGATGGCGCACATGCTGGTGGAGACACTGGCCGGCGACTTCGACGCGACCGAGTTCGAGGATGACTACGCCGAGGCCGTGGAGGCGCTGGTGAAGTCGAAGATCGAGGGCGGCGAGGTCAAGCGCACCGAGACGTCCACCAAGACCTCCGGCGAGGTCGTCGACCTGCTCGCCGCGCTGCAGAAGTCGGTCGCGGCGGCCAAGTCGGCGCGCGGCGAGGAGGACTCCTCGGACAACTCCGACACCGACGCCGACGCCGACTCGGACTCGGGCGCGAAGCCGGCGCGGAAGTCGGCCGCCAAGAAGTCGGCCGCCAAGAAGGCCCCGGCCAAGAAGACGGCTGCGAAGAAGTCCGCCGCCAAGAAGTCGACTGCCAAGAAGGCGCCCGCCCGCAAGACGGCGGCGAAGAAGGCCAGCTGACCGCTGTGGGCGGGCGGGTGGGCGGTGCGTGAGCCACATTCCCGGCCTACGGGATGTGGCTGGGGCACCGCTCGGGTTGTTGGTGGTGCGCTGAACCGCTGTCCCGGGCGCACCAGCGGTGCGTGAGCCACACTTCCGGCGTACGAGATGTGGCTGGGGCACCGCTCGGGTTGTTGGCGGTGCGTCAGCCACATCTCCGCCGTACGAAATGTGGCTCAGCCACCGCCGTGGCCCAAGCGGCGGGCTAAGCCACCGCCGGGGCCCGCGGCGGTGCGTCAGCCACATGCCGGCCGTCCGGAATGTGGCTCAGCCACCGCCCCGGCTCAGCCACCGCCCCGGCTCAACCCGCCCGGGCCGAAGCGACCGGTCAGAAGTCCCGCAGCCGGGCCCCGATCTCGGCGGCGACCGCGAGGGCGAGGTCGCGCGCGGACTCCCCCTCGACCTCGGGCACCACGTGCTGCACGGTCCCGTCGGCGAGCAGGTCGGTGGCACGCACGCGCTGACGCTCCGCCATCTCGGCCGCGTGGTCGATGTCGCCGTGGACGATGATGCTGGCGCCCTCCGGCGGGAGCGGGGAGAGCCAGGCGTGCTCGGTGGCGATGACGGTGCGGGCCGGGAGGAAGGCCAGCGCCCCTCCCCCGCACCCCTGGCCGAGGATCACCGACACGGTCGGGACGGTCATCGTCGTCAGCGTGGCGATGCACCGCGCGATCTCGCCGGCGATCGCGCGTTCCTCCGCCGCGGGGGACAGCTCGGCGCCGGGGGTGTCGATGACGGTGACCAGCGGCAACCCGAGCTCGTCGGCGAGCCGCATGCCCCGGCGCGCCTCCCGCAGCGCGCCCGGACCCATGGCGTGGCCGGGAGTCTGGCGCGAGCGGTCCTGGCCGATCACGACGCAGGGCTGGTCGTCGAGGCGGGTCAGCGCGACCAGCACGGTGGAGTCCCGCTCGCCCTCGTCGGTGCCGCGCAGTTGCAGGGTCCCGGTCGCGCCGTGGGCCAGCAGGTCGCGCACCCCCGCCCGGTCCGTACGGCGGGTGCGTCCCACGCTGTCCCAGGCGGCGTGGTCGCCGATCGGCCGCGGCTCACGCGCGGGCAGGCGGCCCGGCCCGGCGGGGTCGACGAGCACGGCCAGGGCGAGGTCGACCATCGCGGGCAGGTCCTCGGCGGCGACGACGCCGTCGATGACCCCGGCGGCCGCGAGGTTCTCCGCGACCTGGACGCCGGGCCGGAACGGTCGGCCGTGCAGGCCTTCGTAGACCTTCGGGCCGAGGAAGCCCACCAGCGCACCCGGCTCCGCGACCGTGACGTGGCCCAGCGAGCCCCATGAGGCGTACACGCCGCCGGTGGTGGGGTGGCGCAGGTGGACGAGGTACGGCAGGCCCGCGGCGCGGTGGTCCATCAGGGCCCGCGAGATCTCGACCATCCGGACGAAGGCGGGCGTGCCCTCCTGCATCCGGGTGCCACCCGAGGCCGTGCTGGCCAGCAGCGGCAGGCCCTCCGCGGTCGCGCGCCGCACGGCGGCGGTGATCCGGTCGGCGGCGGCCCGGCCGATCGACCCGGCGAGGAAGCGGAACTCGTTGACCACCACGGCCACCGGTCGCCCGCGCACCTCCCCGCGCCCGGTCAGCACGGACTCGTCGGTGCCGGCCTTCTCGGCGGCGGCCGTCAGCACGGCGCGGTAGTCGTCGTCGACCCCGGAGAGGTCCACCGGGGTGTCCCAGGACGTGAAGGTGCCCTCGTCGAGGACGAGGTCGAGCAGCTCGTGCGCGGTCCAGCGACGCGTCACGAGCCGCCCCCGCCGATCCACGTGCGGATCTCGTCGGCGTGCTGGTCGAGCAGCGGCGGCGCGACGTGGTCGCGTCGGGTGACCTCGGTCCCCTCGGCGTCGAAGAACCGCAGCGGTGGGCCGGGCAGCGTGAGCCGCCCGAGGCTGGCGTGCTCGACGTCGACGAGCAGACCCTGGCTGGCGACCTGGTCCCACTCGTAGACCTCGTCGAGGGTGCGCACCTTGCCGGCGGGCACGCCGACCTCAGCCAGCCGGGCCAGCAGCGGCTCGGCGTCCCAGTCGGCGAAGGCCTGCTCCACCACCTCGATCACCCGCTCCCGGTTGGCGACGCGCTCGCCGTTGGTGGCGAGCCCGTCGGCGTCGGGGTCGAGCCCGAAGCCCTCGCAGAACCGCTTCCACAGCCCCTCGCTGCCGAGCGCGATCTGCACGGCGCCGTCGCGGCAGTGGAACAGCCCGTAGGGCGCGATGGAGGGGTGGTGGTTGCCCTGCGCGCGGCCGACCTCGCCCGCGACGGTCCAGCGGGTGCCCTGGAACGCGTGCACCCCGACCACCGAGGCCAGCAGCGACGTGCGCACGACGGCGCCCTTGCCGGTGGTGGCCCGCTCGTGCAGCGCGGCGAGCACGCCGTACGCGCCGTACATCCCCGACAGCAGGTCCGCGATGGGTACGCCGACGCGCTGCGGGTCGTCGGGTCCGGAGCCCGTCAGCGACATCAGGCCCGCCTCGCCCTGCGCGATCTGGTCGTAGCCGGCGCGCCCGCCCTCCGGGCCGTCGTGGCCGAAGCCGGTGATGGAGAGGACGACGAGCCGCGGGTTGCGGCGCATCAGCTCCTCGATGCCCAGTCCGAGCCGCTCGAGCACGCCGGTGCGGAAGTTCTCCACCAGCACGTCGGCGCGCTCGACGAGGCCGAGGAGGACGTCCCGATCGACGTCGTCCTTGAGGTCGAGGGCGATGGACTCCTTGTTGCGGTTGGTGCACAGGAAGTACGTCGACTGCCGGGCGTCGGGCTCGCCGACGAACGGCGGACCCCAGCCGCGGGTGTCGTCGCCGCTGCCGGGCGCCTCCACCTTGATGACGCGAGCGCCGAGGTCGCCCAGCATCTGGGTGGCGTGCGGCCCGGCCAGGGCCCGGGTGAGATCGACGACGAGGAGGTCGGAGAGGGGTCCGGTCATGGCGGTCACCATCCAGGGAGGACGAGGGCTGCCCACACGAGCAGCGGGCCGACGAGGGTCACGATCACGGCGTAGGTGAGGATCTGCTTGTAGTAGACCGGCTCCTCGATCGTGTCCGGCTTGTTGGCGAGCATCAGGGCTCCGTTGGTGGAGAACGGGCTGACGTCCACGATGGTCGAGGCCACTGCCAGGGCCGCCACGAACATGGCCGCGTTGATGCCGCCGTCCTGGATGAGCGGCACGGCGATCGGGATGATGACCGGCAGCAGCGCCGTCGACGAGGCGAAGGCGGAGACCACGCCGCCGACGTAGCAGAGCACGAGCGCGCCGATCGCGGCCGCACCGAGGCCGGCGGCCCAGGTGCCGACGAACTGCGGCGACCCGGCGGTGGTGAGGATGGTGGCGTAGGTGCTGACGCCGGCAACCAGCAGGACCGTGGGCCACGCGATCTGCTTGACGGCATCCTTGTGCTCGTTGGGGGCCAGCATCGCCAGGATGACGGCGGCGGTGATCGCCACGAAGCCGATGTTCTTCTCGAAGGCGAGCGCGACGACGGCGACGCCGATGAAGGCGAGCAGGGTCAGCACCTGGTCGCGCCGGACGCCCTGGGCCTGGGTGCCGGTGGGAGCGCTGGCGCCCATGCCGCGCGCCGAGACGGTGGCACCGCCGCGGTGCAGGTCCTCGGAGAGGGTGTCGTCGTCGCTCGGGTCGATCCGCATCGTCATCAGCCGGCGGCCGCCGAGCGCCACGAACAAGATGGCGGCCATCACCGTGTTGACGACCAGGCTGGCGAGGAACACCGTGATCTCGCTCGAGGGCAGCCCCGCGTCCTCCATCACCGAGTTGGTGATGACGCCGTAGATGCTGATCGGCGAGAAGCCACCGGCCTGGGCGCCGTGGACGACGAACATGCCCATCATCAGCGGGCTGATGCCGTAACGGCCCGCGAAGCCCAGGGCGATCGGGCCGATGATCGCGCACGCCGCTGGGCTGACGGCGCCGATGCCCGTCAGGACGGCGGTGACCGCGAACATCACCCACGGGATGAGCGCCACCCGGCCGCCGACGGCGCGCACCGCCGTACGCACGATGAGGTCGACCGTGCCGTTGTTGCGCGCGATCGCGAACAGGTACGTGACGCCGATCAGGGTGAGGATGAGGTCGCCGCTGACGCCGGCGAGGATCTCCTTCTCGTCGAGGTCGAGGGCGTACATCCCCACGAACCACGCGGCGACGTAGGCCAGCGCTCCCATGTTGATCGGCAGCACCGTGCCGACGACGAACAAGGCGACCAGTGCGATGATCGCGACCCACTCCGCACCCATGTGCAACCTCCGGATTCGAGCCGCCCGCGGGTCGGGGGTGACCTCGGTCACGGTGCTGGCTCAGTGGCCTAGCCAATAGGACAATGAGCCGAACGTCAATAGGGTGGTCGCATGTCCGAGTCCTTCCCTCCGAGACTGCTGCGCACCCGGCTCTACGAGCAGGTGGCCGGGCAGATCTCCGCCTGGATCGGCGACAACGGGCTCGCGGCCGGGGACCGGCTGCCGCCCGAGCGCGAGCTCGCGCAACGCCTCGGCGTCAGCCGGGCCACGCTCAGCCAGGCGCTGGTCGCCCTCGAGGTCGTCGGGGTCGTCGAGGTACGCCACGGGGACGGCACGGTCGTCACCGCCCGCCACCAGACCGCGACCCGCATCGTCGAGGCCATCCGCGACCACGCCGACCGGCTGCCGGAGATCATCGACACCCGCGACGCCCTCGAGACGAAGATCGCCGCCCTTGCCGCGACCCGCCGCACCGACGACGACCTCGCCCGCATCGACGATGCACTGGCCTTCATGCAGGCCGACATCGAGGCCGGGGGGCGGGGCGTCGAGGGCGACGAGCGCTTCCACGGCGCCGTCACCGCGGCCTCGCACTCGCTGCTGCTGGCCCGGCTGATGGACGAGATCGCCGACCTCATCCGCGAGACCCGCCTCGAGTCGCTGGGCCAGCCCGGCCGGCCACAGGACTCGCTCGCCGGCCATCGGGCCGTCGCCGAGGCGATCCGCGCCGGCGACCCCGAAGCCGCCGCGGCCGCGATGCACGCCCACGTCACCATGGTCAGCGACGTGGCCCTCCTGCGCGAGCAGCCGTGACGGCGACCGAGGCGCTGCTGGTGCTGGCCACCGGCCTCGGCGCCGGCGTGCTGTCCTCCACGGTTGGGGTCGCCTCCCTGCTGAGCTTCCCGGTCCTGGTCGGGCTCGGTCTGCCACCGGTGGTCGCGAACGTCTCGAACACCCTCGGCCTCATCCCCGCCGGCCTCGGCGGCGTCGTCGGCTACCGCCGCGAGGTCCGCGAGGCCGGTCGCGTCGCACGGGTCATCGTGGCCGTGTGCGCGGTCGGCGCGCTCGCGGGTGCCGCGCTGCTGCTGGGACTGCCGGCGGGCGTCTTCGAGGCGGTCGTGCCGTTCCTCATCCTGTTCACCTGCCTCCTCGTCGGGGCGCAGCCACGCATCTCCGCCTGGCTGCGCGCCCGGCACGAGGAGCAGCACGGCGCGCAGCGCGCCGAGCGGCGGCACATGTCGCCGGCGACCACTGGCTTCGCGACGCTCACCGGCGTCTACGGCGGCTACTTCGGGGCCGGTGCGGGCGTGATGATGGTGGCGGTGCTCGGGCTCGGCACCGACCTCGAGCTGCGGGTGGTCAACGGCCTCAAGACGCTGGCGCTCATGGTCGGCAACGTCGTGGCCGGCCTGGTGTTCGTCGTGGTCGCCGACCCGCGGTGGGACGTGGCGGGAGTGCTCGCGGCCGGCTCGCTCGTCGGCGGGTACGTCGGGGCCCGCATCGGCCGCAAGCTGCCCGATGCGGTGTTCCGCTGGGCCGTCGTGGCGGCCGGCGTGGTCGCGGCCGTCCTGCTGTTCTGATCCCCGGCCGGCCGCCGTCGCGCGCCGGCCCGAGCGTGTGGTCGCGGGCGACGTCGCCTGGGGGCTTCATCACGGTACGTCGCCGAACAGGCACTTCCCCGGGTGAGTTCACCTGGGGAAGTGCACCACTCGCCTACATACCTTGATGGACAGGCAGCACGGCCGCGCGGGCCCCGCACGAAGCGCGGCCCCGGTCAGGGGGTGCTGAGCAGGCCGCGGACCACGCGCAGGCCCACCGAGAGCCGGGCCAGCTCGGCGGTCTCCTCGCGGCAGATCTCCTCCAGCGTGGCGGCAGAGCGACCGATCAGCTCCTCGTCGGCGTTCTCCCACTCCGCCACGCGAGCCGGGGCGGAGTCGTCGGGACTGGTCGAGACCAGGACCTGGGCCGTCAGCTGCTGGTGCACGCCGTAGAGGTCGTCGCGCACCGCGGCGCGCGCCATCGTCTGCCAGCGGTCGTCGCGCGGCAGCGCGAAGATCCGCTCGACCAGCGCCGGCAGCCCGAGCCGCTCCCCCAGCGCGAAGTGGACGCGCGCCACCTCGGCGGGGTCGAGGTCGAGCCGGTCCGCGGTCTCCACGATGCCGAGCAGGGCGTACGCCGGCGCCAGCACCGCCACCCGTGACGCGAGGTCCTCGGGCACGCTGTGGTCGGTCAGCCGCTTCAGGCGCGCGCGGTAGCCGTCGAGCTCGCGCCCGCTCATGATGCCGGGCAGCTGGGCCATCACGGCCTGCACCCGGCCGCGGAAGAACTCCACGGTGGCGATCGAGTCGAGCGGGGGCCGGCGGTTGGTGACCAGCCACCGGGAGGCGCGCTCGACCAGCGTGCGCATCTCGATCCGCATCCGGGTCTGCCGCTCGGCGGGCACCTGGTTGTCCAGCCGCGCGACCTCCTCCCGCAGCGGCAGCGAGCCGAAGATCTCGCGCGCCACGAAGTTGGCGCGCGTGAGGTCGGCCGCGCTCGCACCCGTCTCGCCCTGCAGCCGCGGCCAGAACGTCATGCCGGCGCCGTTGACGAGGTCGTTGACGACCTGGGTCACGATGATCTGCCGGCGCAGCGGGTGGTCCTCGATGGCCGCCTCGAGGTCCGGCTTCATCCGGCTCGGGAAGTAGGCCAGCAGGTCCTCGCGCAGGTAGGGGTCGTCGGGCAGGTCGGACCCGATCAGCTCGTCGGCCAGCACGATCTTGGTCCAGGCGAGCAGCACCGAGAGCTCGGGCGCCGACAGCGCCTGGCGCCGCTCGAGCCGGCGCTTGACCTGGCGCGTCGAGGGCAGCCCCTCGAGCTCGCGGTTGAGCACGCCGCGCCGCTCCAGGGCCCGCATCCAGTCCTCGTGGACGTGGAGCAGCGAGGGGGCGTGGGCTTCGGCGTTGGCCAGCGCGAGGTTCTGCTCGTAGTTGTCGCGCAGCACCAGCGCCGCGACCTCGTCGGTCATCTCCGCGAGCAGCGCGTTGCGCGCCGGCTCGTCCATGTCGCCGTTGCGGACGACCCGGTCGAGCAGGATCTTGATGTTGACCTCGTGGTCGGAGGTGTCGACGCCGGCGGAGTTGTCGATGAAGTCGGTGTTCATCCGCCCGCCCTCGCCGTTGGCCCCGAGGCGCGCGTACTCCACCCGGCCGAGCTGGGTGAAGCCGAGGTTGCCGCCCTCGCCGACGCACCGGGCGCGCAGGTCCTTGCCGTTGACGCGGATCGCGTCGTTGGCCTTGTCCCCCGCGTCGGCGTCGGTCTCCTCCGAGGACTTCACGTAGGTGCCGATGCCGCCGTTCCACAGCAGGTCGACCGGCGCGAGCAGGATCGCCTTCATCAGCTCGGCGGGCGTCAGCGCGGTGACACCCTCGGCCAGTCCCAGCGCCTCGCGCACCTGCGGGGAGACGGGGATCGACTTGGCCGAGCGCGGCCAGACGCCACCTCCCTCGGAGATGAGCGAGGTGTCGTAGTCCTTCCAGCTCGAGCGCGGCAGGTCGAAGAGCCGGCGGCGCTCGTCGTACGACGTCGCCGCGTCGGGCGCGGGGTCGAGGAAGATGTGGCGGTGGTCGAACGCGGCGACCAGCCGGATGTGCTCGGAGCACAGCATGCCGTTGCCGAACACGTCGCCTGACATGTCGCCGATCCCGACCGCGGTGAAGTCCTCGGCCTGGCAGTCGACCCCCATCTCGCGGAAGTGGCGCTGCACCGAGACCCAGGCACCGCGGGCGGTGATGCCCATCGCCTTGTGGTCGTAGCCCACGGAGCCGCCGGAGGCGAACGCGTCGCCGAGCCAGAAGCCGTAGTCCTTGGCCACGCCGTTGGCGATGTCGGAGAACGTGGCGGTGCCCTTGTCTGCGGCCACGACGAGGTAGGAGTCGTCGCCGTCGTGACGCACGACCTCGCGCGGCGGCACGGTGTCGCCGTCGACGAGGTTGTCGGTGATGTCGAGCAGCCCCGAGATGAAGGTCTTGTAGCAGGCCACGCCCTCGGCGAGCCAGGCGTCGCGGTCGGAGGCGTCGGGCAGCTGCTTGCAGAAGAACGCGCCCTTCGCGCCGACCGGCACGATGACGGTGTTCTTCACCATCTGCGCCTTGACCAGGCCCAGCACCTCGGTGCGGAAGTCGTCGCGCCGGTCCGACCAGCGCAGCCCGCCGCGGGCGACGGCGCCGAAGCGCAGGTGCGAGCCCTCGACCCGGGGGCTGTAGACGAAGATCTCGTAGCGCGGGCGCGGCTCGGGGAGGTCGGGGATCGCCGACGGCTCGAGCTTGAAGGAGATGTAGGGGTGCAGCGCGCCGTCCGCGGTGTGCTGGAAGAAGTTCGTGCGCAGCGTCGCCCGCACCAGCGTCCGGTAGGAGCGCAGGATGCGGTCGTGGTCGAGGCTGACGACCTCGTCGAGGGCCTTGGCCAGGCGCTCCTCGACGGCCTCGACCTTGCTCACCCGCGCCTCGGCGTCGTGCGCGAGGTCCCGGTCGCCGCGGCCCGGGTCGAAGCGCGACTCGAAGAGCTCGACCAGCAGGCGGGTGATGTCGACGTTGCTGCGCAGCGCCTCCTGGATGTAGTCCAGCGCGAAGGGCGAGCCGCCTTGCTTGAGGTACTTGGCGTAGGCGCGCAGCACGGTGGCCTGGCGCCAGGTGAGGCCGGCGGCCAGGACGAGCTGGTTGAAGCCGTCGATCTCGTTGAACCCGTCCCACACCGCGCGGAGCGCCTCGGCGAACAGCGTGCGCTCGTGCGGCGACAGGGTGCGCCCGTGGCGCAGCCCGAACTCGTAGATGTACGACGGCCGCGGCAGGCCGGTGAGGGCGTACGGTCGCTCGTCGACGACCTCGACCCCCATCGAGGTCAGCATCGGGAGCACCGTGCTCAGCGAGAGGGGCTCGCCCACCCGGAACACCTTGAGCCGCGACTCCCCGCGGCGGTAGGCGCCGGTCTGCTCGTCCTGGTCGAACAGCGCGAGGTCGATCCCCTGCTCGCCCTCGATCGCCTCGATCCGGCCGAGGTCGGCCGAGCCCCGCCGGGGGCTGAAGTCCTCCTTGTAGGCCTCCGGGAACGCGTCGGCCCACGCCCGGGCCAGCTGCGAGCCCCGGTCCTCGCCGTGCTCGCTGACCACCGCAGCGACGAAGTCGTCGCGCCACGAGCGGGAGGCCTCGACGAGGCGCCGCTCGAGGTCGGCGACGTCGATCTCGGGGATGTGCTCGCCCTTGGGCGGGTGCACCACGAAGTGCACGCGGGCGGTGGTCGACTCGTTGACGCGCGCGGTGAACTCCACGTGCTCGCCGCCGAGCTGCTCGCGCAGGATGTCGGAGAACCGCTCGCGCACCGCGGTGCTGTAGCGGTCGCGCGGCAGGTAGACCAGGACCGAGACGTAGCGACCGTAGGTGTCGCGGCGTACGAACGCGCGCAGCTGGCGGCGCTCGCGGGCGAACATCACGTCCTGCACCACCGGGGCGAGTTCCGCGGGCGAGGTGTGGAACAGCTCGTCGCGGGGGTAGTTCTCGAGGGTGTCCATCAGGGCCTTGCCGGCGTGGCTGCGCGGGTCGAAGCCGGCGTGGCGCATCACCTCGGCGACCTTCTCGCGCAGCACCGGGATCCGGGTCACCGACTCGGTGTAGGCGGCGCTGGAGAACAGCCCGAGGAAGCGACGCTCACCGACGACCTCCCCGTCCGCGCCGAACGTCTTGACGCCGACGTAGTCGAGGTACGCCGGACGGTGCACGGTGGCGCGCGAGTTGGCCTTGGCAAGCACCAGGAGCGTCTTCTCCCGAGCCTTGGCCTTCACCAGGGGCGGCAGCTTGGCGAAGGAGCCCGACAGGTCCTGGTCGTGGCGCAGGATGCCGAGCCCGGAGCCCGGGACGGCGCGCAGGCCGCACTCGCCGGGCTCGCACTCCTCGGTCTCGAGGACGTACTCGCGGTAGCCGAGGAAGGTGAAGTGGTCGTCGGCAAGCCAGGTGAGGAACTCGCGACCCTGCCGCAGCTCCTCCTCGGGCAGCGGCGGCGGGGCGGTGTCGAGGTCGGCGACCACGGACAGGGCCTGGGCGTGCATCTTCTCCCAGTCCTCCACCGACTCGCGCACGTCGCGCAGCACGCGCTGCACGCCGGCGGTGATCGCAGCGGCCTCGTCGTCGTCGGTGCGGTCGATCTCGACGTGCATCCACGACTCGGCGCCCGACCCGCCGCCCGCGTCGCCGGCGGCGTGCGTCTCGTCGACCAGCGAGCCGACGTCGCGCAGCTCGCCGGTGATGTCGCGGTCGACCCGGAGCTGCGGGTGGACCACGGAGTGCACGGTGTGCCCGAGCCGGTTGAGCTCCATGGTCACCGAGTCGACGAGGAACGGCATGTCGTCGGTGACCACCTCGACCACCGAGCGACCCGACGCCGACCAGCCGGCGTCGGCCGCCGTGGGGGTCACCACCCGCACCGTCGCCGTTCCCTGCGGCCGCGACCCGGCGAGCTCGCGGTGGGAGGCGACCGCACCGAACAGGTCCTGCGGCGAGCGCTCGGCGACGTCCTCGGGAGCGACGTGGCGGTAGTAGGCACGCACCAGCTCGCCCCACTCCGGGCGGTCCGCCGTCGCCGCGTCGAGCTGCTGCTGCTTGGTCTCCTCAGGCGTCGCCACGACTCCGACACTAGGACCCCCCGCGGGGCACCCACAACAGGGGTCGACGCTGCCGGGTCACCGCGCCGGAGCGGCAGCGCGAGGGGTGCCGGTCCTCGCCCTCGGCGGGCTGTTCCGACATGATGGCGGCACCGGTCGCGCGACCCGCCCGACCGCTCGAGCAAGCACCGGGAGGACCTCCGGATGGGCAAGCGCGTGACCAGGGAGCTGACCTACGACGCCTCGATCGGGGAGGTCGCGGCGATGCTCACTGACCCCGCCTTCCGCGAGCGGGTGCTCGAGCGGTTGAAGGTCGTGCGCGGGCACGCCACCGTCGAGGACGGCGTCGTCACCATCGACCAGGTCCAGTCCGCCTCGAGCCTGCCGTCGTTCGCGACGAGGCTCGTCGGCGACGAGATCCGGATCGTGCAGGTGGAGTCGTGGCGCACGCCCGAGCGCGCGGACGTCGAGGTCACGATCCCCGGCAAGCCGGGGGCGATGTCCGGCACCGCGACGCTGACCGAGTCCGGTGGTCGCACCACCGAGCGGATCGAGATGGAGGTCACCGTGCGCGTCCCCCTCGTGGGCGGCAAGATCGAGGGCCTGGTCGCGGACATGCTCGGCAAGGCGCTCGACAAGGAGCACGAGACCGGCGTGGAGTGGCTCGCTCGCGGATGACGGTCCTGCGGGAGGCGTACGCCGCGCTCGCCGCCGCGGTGTCGGCGCTGGGCGACGACGACGCCTGGGCGCCCACCGGCTGCACCGGCTGGGCCGTGCGCGACCTGGTGTGGCACCTGCACGCCGACGCCGTACGCGGCCTGGTCGCCGCGCACACTCCGACCGAGGAGCCGGTCGACCGCGACGCGGTGTCCTACTGGCGCGCGTGGGGCAGCGACCCCGAGGCCGACGAGCGCAGCCGACGCCTGACCCGGGTCGAGGCCGGGCTGCACGACTTCGCTGCGCTCCGCGAGCGCTACCTCGAGACCTCGGCAGCGGCGGCCCGCGCCGTCGACACGCTGCCCCCTGACCACGTCGTGGCCACCCAGGGCCACGCGCTGCGTGCGCACGACCTGGCGAGCACCCTGGCGGTCGAGGCAACGCTGCACCACGTCGACCTCGTCGCCCACCTCGACCCCGAGCCGGGGAGCGCCCGCGATGCCTTCGCCCCGACCGCCGCCGGGCTCGCCGAGGCGCGGCGGGTGGTGGAGGCGCTGCTCGGGCGCACGCTCGAGGGCTGGTCCGACCGCCGCGTCGCCCTCGTGGGCACCGGCCGCGCCGAGCCGAGCGCGGCGGAGCGGCAGGACCTGGGCGACTCGGCGGTGCCGGTCTTCAGCTGAGCCGCTCGGGCTCCTCGGCGGCGGCAGCGTCCCCGGCGGTCGCCGCGTCCCCGGTGCGGTCGGCGTTCCCAGGGCTGTCGGCGTTCCCGGCGCCTCCGGTCTCCGGCGCCTCCTCGGCGTCCTGGCGAGCGCGCCACCAGATCACCACGCCGAGGACGAGGAACGGCCCGAACGCGAGGCCGAGGGTGAGCCACTGCTCGACCGGGTGCAGGGGCCCCAGGTGCAAGGGGGTCACCGCCCCATCGTCTCACCCCCGGCGGCGCCCCGCCCCCTCGCCCTGACGCCTCGCACGCACTCTCCGCCCGGGTCTCAGCCCATGTGCGGGTAGCGGTGGTCGGTCGGCGGCACGAAGGTCTCCTTGATGGAGCGCGGCGAGGTCCAGCGCAGCAGGTTGATCGCCGCGCCGGCCTTGTCGTTGGTGCCCGACGCCCGCCCGCCGCCGAACGGCTGCTGGCCGACGACGGCACCGGTGGGCTTGTCGTTGATGTAGAAGTTGCCGGCCGCGAAGCGCAGCGTCTTGCGGGCCCACGCGATGGCAGCGCGGTCCTGGGCGATGATCGCGCCGGTCAGGGCGTACGGGGCGAAGCGCTCCATCTGCGCCACGACGTCCTCGAAGCGGTCGTCCTCGTAGACCGACACGGCCAGGATCGGCCCGAAGTACTCCTCGGAGAACATCTGGTCGGTCGGGTCGCTCGACTCGATGATCGTCGGGCGGACGAACCAGCCCACCGAGTCGTCGGTCTGGCCGCCGGCGAGCAGCGTGAGGTGGTCGGTGCCCTCGACGCGCGCGATGGCCTTCTCGTGCTTGGCGAAGGCCCGCTCGTCGATCACCGCGCCCATGAAGTGGGACAGGTCCCTGACGTCGCCCATCGACAGCGCCTCGGTGTCCGCGATGAGCTGGTCCTTGATCGTGTTCCACACCGACCGGGGCACGTAGGCACGCGAGGCCGCCGAGCACTTCTGGCCCTGGAACTCGAAGGCGCCGCGGATCATCGCCACTCGCAGCACGTCGGGGTCGGCCGAGGGGTGGGCGACGATGAAGTCCTTGCCCCCGGTCTCGCCCACGATGCGCGGGTAGGCCCGGTAGCCGGTGATGTTCTCCCCGACCGTGCGCCACAGGTGCTGGAACGTCGGCGTCGAGCCGGTGAAGTGGATGCCCGCGAGGTCCGGGTGCGCGAGCGCCACCTTGGACACGTCGAGACCGTCGCCGGGGAGCATGTTGATGACGCCCGGAGGCATCCCGGCCTCCTCCAGCAGCTCCATGGTCAGCGAGGCGGCGAGCTGCTGGGTGGGCGAGGGCTTCCACAGGACGGTGTTGCCCATCAGCGCCGGCGCGCTCGGCAGGTTGCCGGCGATGGCGGTGAAGTTGAACGGCGTGATCGCGTAGACGAAGCCCTCCAGCGGGCGGTGGTCCGTGCGGTTCCAGGTGCCCGGGCTGTTGGCGATCGGCTGGTCGGTGAGGATCTGCTTGGCGTAGTGGACGTTGAAGCGCCAGAAGTCGATCAGCTCGCACGCCGCGTCGATCTCGGCCTGGAACGCCGTCTTGGACTGGCCCAGCATCGTCGCGGCGTTGAGGCGCTGCCGCCACGGACCGGCCAGCAGGTCGGCGGCCTTGAGCAGGATCGCGCACCGCTCGTCGAACGGCATCGCCTGCCACAGCGGAGCAGCCTCGGCCGCCGCCTTGATCGCGTCCTCCGCGTCCTTGGTCGTGGAGCTGCGGAACGTGCCCAGCACGTGCTGGTGGTCGTGCGGCTGGACGACGGTCGTCTCCGCACCCCCGCCGTCGCGCCGCTCGCCGCCGATCACGGCCGGGAAGGTGCGCTGCTCGGCCTCGAGCCGGGCCAGCTCGGCGACGAGGGTCTCTCGCTCCGGGCTGCCGGGCGCATACGTCAGGTTCGGCTCGTTGGTGGGAGCCGGAGGGAAGGTGATCGCGTCCATGCGGGTGATCGTGTCAGAGAGGGTCGAGCCCCTCAAAGCGAGCTCAGCAGGTCACCAATCTCCTGCGTGGCCCACCACGCCAGGTCGTCGTCGGGGTCCGCGTCGTCGTCACTGTCGACGTGCAGCGCGACCACGTCCCGCCAGTGGACCGGGCCCTGCGCGTCGGCGGTCTCCGCCACGACCACGACCCTGCGCCGCTGTCCGTCCGGCAGGCCCGACACCAGCTCGGCGGAGACGTCCGCGGCGGTCATCAGCGCGGCGTACTCGCTCTCCTCGCCCTCGTCCTTGGGCACGACCGCGTCCTGCGTCCCGGGGCCCTCACGCTCCCACTCCTCGGCCAGGCGCGGCAGCGTGCCGGGCAGGTAGCGGCGGGTCACGAGCGGCCCGCCGGGTCGTCCGTGCGGCTGCCGGTGCGCCCGCGCGGCGCGCGGGGCCGGGAGTCGGAGGCGGAGTCATTGAGCTCCTCGAGCGCCTCGAGCACGCACTGGCCGAGGGTGTCGGCGTCCGGCACGGCGTCGCGGTCGGCCGTGATGCCGTAGAAGACGCCACCGTCGTACGACGTCACGCCGATCGCCAGGGTGTGGTCGGGCAGCAGCGGGTGGACGGGGTAGGACTCCAGCATCCGCGCGCCGTCGGCGTAGAGCGGGAACTGCGGGCCCGGGACGTTGGTGATCGACACCTGGAACCCGCGGCGCAGCTCGGCGGTCGCGATGCGGGAGCCGAGGGCGTGGAAGGTGGTGGGCGCGAAGCCGGCGATGCCGGAGAGCCGCCTGGCCGAGACGTTGCGGCCGTTGTCGCGGTGGGCCCGGAGGTCGTAGCTGACCTGGTGCAGCCGGACGACCGGGCTGGGCTCGCCGATGGGCAGCTGCACCAGGTGGCCGGCGACCTGGGTGCCCAGCGAGGTGGCCTCGAGCTCGTCGTCGATGACCGACATCGGCACGATCGCCTTCATCGTCCGCGGGACGCTGGTGGAGTCGGTGCGGGTCATCAGCCAGCCGCGCAAGCCACCGGCGAGCGTGGCGAGGATGACGTCGTTGACGGTGCCGCCGTGGACCTCCCGGATCGCGCGGTAGTCCGCGAGCCGGGTGCGGACGGTGACGAAGCGGCGCTGCTGCGACAGCCGGCGCTGCACCGGGGTCGAGACGGGTCCGCGTCCGGCGAGCGTGTGGGCGACCTCGGTGACCCGGGCACCCGTGGCGGACGCTTGGCGGCCCAGCGACTCCGCGTGGGCGCGGGCCGTCGACCACAGGGTGCGAGGGCTCTCCAGGGTGTCGGTCACCGCGTCGATCGCGGCGGCGACCGGGCCGGCCGCGCGTCGCGGGCGCCAGTCGTCGTCGTGCCCCAGGGTCGAGCGGTCCGGGGAGGTGTCGAGCAGGACCTGTCCGATGTCGACCGTCTCGCGCCCGTCGACGAGGATCTGGTGGCTCTTGACGAGCAGGGCGACCCTGCCGTCGGCGAGGCCTTCCACGAAGTAGCACTCCCACAGCGGACGGCTGCGGTCGAGGGGCCGGGAGGCGATCCGGGCCACGAGCTCGCGCAGCTGGTCCATCGTGCCCGGACGCGGCAGGGCCGAGCGGCGTACGTGGTAGCCGAGGTCGAAGCCGTCGTCGTCCACCCAGGCCGGGTTGGCGAGCCGGGCCGGCACGGTCTGCAGGCGCTGCCGGTAGCGCGGCACGAAGGCGATCCGGTCGGCGATCAGCTCGACCAGCCGGTCGTGGTCGAAGCCGGAGTCGCCCGGGTCGAAGATCTCGAGGGTCGCGTTGTGCATCGGCGTGGTGGCGGACTCCGCGGCCAGGATGGCCAGGTCTCGCGGTCGCAGTCGCTCGCTCATCTGCTTGCCCGCCTCATCGTGCCCCCCGGTCGTCGGTGTCTTGGCCCCCGTGGGATTCTGACAGAGGCGGGGTCCGGCGGGTGCCGTGGCCACCGTCACACGCCGGCCTGTCGAAGGAGATCTCTGTGCCCGGTCGCGGTCGCACGCGCCTCGCTCCCCTCGCCCTCCCCCTCCTGCTCGCCCTCACCGCTCCCGGCCTGGCCGCGTGCGGCGGCAGCGACGACGGTCCCTCGGGCAGCGCCTCCTCCCCCCGCACGGAGGGCGACTCGGTGGTGGTCCCGGTGACCCGGGAGGACGGCACCTTCACCCCCAACGGCGAGCGCGTCGCCCTCGAGGTCGGGCAGACGCTGGTGCTGGAGGTCACCGCCGACGAGGCGGGCGAGCTGCACGTCCACAGCACCCCCGAGCAGGAGATCGCCTACGAGTCCGGCAGCTCCGAGCACGAGATCACCGTCGACCGCCCGGGCGTGGTCGAGGTGGAGAGCCACGATCCCGACTCGATCGTGCTCCAGCTCGAAGTCCGCTGATCGTGGGCGGCTCGATCTCGGCCCACGGACTGGGCGGCGCCAAGGACCTGCCCATCCCCGCGGAGTTGGCCATCGCCGGCGCGGTGGCCGCGCTCGTCATCTCGTTCACGGTGCTCGCGGTGGCGTGGCGCGAGCCGCGCTACGACGCCGCCACGAGCGGACGACCCGCTCCGCCGTGGCTGGACCGCCTGGTGTCCTCGCGCGCCCTGGCGATCGGCGCCCGGGTGCTGGGCATGGCGTTCTTCCTCTACGTCGCCGCAGCAGCGGTGTTCGGCAAGGACAGCCTGATCAACCCCTTCTTCGGGGTCTTCTACGTGCTGCTCTGGGTGGGCCTGGTGCCGGCCTCGCTGCTGTTCGGGGAGTTCTTCAAGGCCGTCAGCCCGGCCCGGACGATCAGCATGCTCTTCGCCAAGGTGTCCGGCGTCCCCGAGGGCGAGGGCCTGTACGCCTATCCCGCCCGGCTCGGCTACTGGCCGGCGGCGGCCGGGCTCTTCGCGTTCGTCTGGCTCGAGCTGGTGTACCCCAGCTCGACCGACCTGGGCCCGGTGCGCCTGTGGGCGGCGGCGTACCTCGGCATCATGCTGGTCGGCTCCGCCCTGTTCGGCACGACCTTCCTCGCCCGCGCCGACCCGTTCGAGGTCTACTCCTCGCTGGTCGCCAGGCTCTCGGTGTGGGGACGCCGCGACGGCGTGCTGGTGCTGCGCAGCCCGCTCGCCAACCTCGACGCGGTGGCGCCTCGCCCCGGCCTCGTCGCTGTCGTGGGGGTCCTGTTCGGCAGCACGGCGTTCGACTCCTTCCGCGAGTCGACGCCGTGGCTGGTCTTCGTGCAGTCACTGTCGCTGCCGCGGGTCCTGCCCGACACGATCGCCCTCGTCGTCTTCTCCGCCGGAGTGGCCCTCGTGCTCACCGGCGCCACCATGGCGACCGGCGTCACCAGCGAGACGCCGCGACGAGCCCTGCCCGACCTCTTCGCGCACTCGGTCGTGCCGATCATCGTGGGCTACGTGGTGGCGCACTACCTGTCGTACTTCGTCGAGTACGGCCAGACCACCCTCATCCAGCTGAGCGACCCGTTCAGCCGGGGGGACGACTACCTCGGCACGGCGGACCTCCAGGTCAGCTACTGGCTCTCCGAGCACCCGACGTTCCTGGCGGTCACCAAGGTCCTCGCGGTTGCGCTGGGGCACGTGGTAGGGGCCGTGGCGGCCCACGACCGTGCCGTCAAGCTGCTGCCGCGGCGCCACCAGCTCACCGGTCAGCTGCCGATGCTGGTCGCGATGGTCGGGTTCACAGTGGGTGGGCTGTACCTGCTGTTCGCTGCGTGACCGGTCCGTAGGGCCAGCCCTCGGGCAGCTCCCGCTGCACCTCGACGATCTCGCAGCGGCCCCCGAACGGGTCCACCTGGTCGAGGGGGTCGCGGCCACCGACGAAGATCACCCGGTCGGCGTCGCCGTTGGCCTGGTCGTCGTCGTCGCAGCGGATCTTGTCGACGGCTCCGTCGGGCAGGACGTAGATCGTGTCGTTGCCCTGCTCGGTGAAGACCTTGTCGGCACCGGGGCCGAGGAACACGGTGTCGTCGCCCTCGTCGCCCTTGACCAGCCAGTCGTTGCCGTCACCGTCGATCAGTACGTCGTTGCCCGGACCGCCCTGGATCGCACCGTCGTCGCCCGCGCCGCCGTGGATCCAGTCGTTGCCGTCGCCGCCGATGTGCTTGTCGGTGCCGTCGCCGCCGAGCAGCCGGTCGTCGCCGTCGCCGCCGCCGAGGGTGTCGTTGCCCGTCTCCCCATGGACGACGTCGTTGCCGTCGCTGGCGCTGATGTTGTCGTCGCCCTCGCCGCCGAAGAGCTCGTCGTCGTCCTGGCCGCCGTCGATCTTGTCGTTGCCCACGCCGCCGGCGACCCAGTCGCGGCCCGGCTGGGCGGTGATCCAGTCGTTGCCGGTGTCGCCGTAGACGGTGTCGTTGCCCTTGCCCGCGTAGATCGTGTCGTCACCGCCGTAGCCGCGCACGCGGTCGCGCCCACCCAGGGCCATGATGCGGTTGGACTGGCTGTTGCCCTTGATGACGTCGCTGCCGGTCGTGCCCTTCGGCACCCGGCCGGCGTGGGCCGGGGTCGAGACGAGGGCGAGAGCGAGGACGGCGCAGGCAGTCGCGCGGGAGGGGGACATCACCGAGAACTCCTTCGTGCGGTCACGTGAGGTGGAGACCCATACCCTCGCACGCGCGGGTCCATGAGCGACGCCTCACCCCGTCCGTCGCCGCACCGCGCCCCTCCGACGCCCGCTGCGCCGAGGAGCGACCGGTCGGACGCTGGCGGGGAACACCGCGTCCGCCAAGCCCGCGAGGCCCTGGACCAGCGCTGAGTCCCCCAGCTCGACCAGGGCCCGGCCGCTCACCAGCGCGCGGTCGAGGCCCGCACGGTCCTCGGGCAGGAAGTGCAGCCCGGCGACCCGGCTGAAGCCCTCCACCATCTGGGCGATCTCCTTCTCCGACCACCCGATCGAGGCGCGCATGCGGTTGACGACGACCCGCACGGGAGCGCCGGTCGAGCGCTCGCGCAGCTCCACCAGCCCACGTGCGAGCCGCGCCAGCCCGACCGGGTCGGCCGCACCGACGACCACGACCTCGTCGGCCTGCTCGAGGGCCGCGAGCGTCAGCGCGTTGCGGCTGGGGCGCCCGCCGAGCTCGGCGCCGGCCTCGTCCTCGAGGCTGAAGCCGGTGTCGACGACGACCTGGCCCCACGACCGGGCCCGGTCGAGCAGCCGGTCGACCTGGGCGCCCCGCACCTCGCGCCACCGGTCGGCGCGCGGAAGGCCGGTCACCACGGCGAGGTGGTCGCCGACGCCGCGACAGACCGACGCGAACCGGTCGTCTAGCTGGCCCGCCGCTGCCAGCCGGGCGGCGGACAGGAGCCCGGAGACCTCGTCGAGGACGCCGAGGTGCTGGGCGACCGAGCCGCCGTAGGGATCGAGGTCGGCCAGCACGACGTCGACGTCGCGTCGGGCGAGCTCGCAGGCCAGTCCGGTCGCGACCGTCGTACGTCCCGGCGCCCCCGCCGGTCCCCACACCGCCACCAACCGACCGTCCGGGGCGGTCTCGGCGTGGGGCACGGCGACGTCGGCCGCCTCGCGGGCGCGCGTGTCCGCGGTGTCCTCGAAGGTCGTCACCACCCGGGGCAGCGACGCGAGCTCCCCGGCGCCGACGATCGCCGTGATCCCGAGCCGCTGGGCGTGCTCGCGCACGTCGAGGTCCTCCGACCGCGTCGAGGTGACGGCCACCGGGCGCACGGCGTGCCGGCGCAGGTGGTCGACGCTCGCGGGGTCGAGACCGGGAGCGTCGAGGGAGACCACGGCGACGTCGGCCTGGCCGCTCGTCACGGACGCGAGCAGGTCGTCGACGTCGACGCACCGCTTGAGCACGACCACGCCCGGGTGGGCCTCGAGGTCCGCCATCGCCGGCGACTCCCACGGCTCGCCGGCGGCGAGCAGCAGCACGCACAGCACGGCGCGCTCAGCCCCGGCCCACGACGCGGACGCGGTCGTCGCCGCTGGCCGCGAGGAGCGCCGCGAGCGACTCCTCGTCGTCGTCGGGGACGGCCAGCACGAGCTGCCTGCTCGTCGCGGAGGCGAACGCGTCGGACACCACCGGCGCGTCCAGCACGGCGATGTCCTCGAGCACCACCTCTGCGCCCGAGCGCGAGCGCCGCTGGCCCAGGGTGGATTCGGCGAGCACCCACACGTCGACCCGGGAACCACGGACCAGGTCGGTCGGGACGTGCTCGGGGGCGACCGCGATCGACACCGCCACCGAGTCCTCGCCGGCCGCCTCGCCCAGGGCACCCGCCGGGACGAGCTCGCCGGCGTGCAGCGGGCGGGTCAGGGTCAGGGCGTCCGGCAGGTCGTCGTCGACCGCGAGGTAGCGCGCCGCGTCGTCGGCGTGGTCGAACCGCACCCGCGTCGCCTCGAGGTCGTCGGCGCCCAGCGTCTGCCCCGCGGCCAGGTCGGCGGACGCCGACCAGACGGCCGTCATGTCGTCGGCGCCCGACAGGACACGCGCCCCGGCGACGACCGAGCCGGCCACGAGGGCCACCCCGACCCACAGTCGCGGGTCGCGCCACCTGGCCGCGCTCGACCGGCTGGCCGCGGGGACGTCGACGGCGCGCGCCGTCGGGGACTGGGCCGTCGGGGACTGGGCCGGGGACGACCGGAACTGGTTCCGAGACACCCGGCCATCATTGCCGCCCGGGCCGGACTTCACACCTGTCTCTCCACAGCCTGCGGCCGGGCGACGTCGGCCACCACCGCGGCGGTGGCACGATGAGCCCATGGCCGAGGACCCCCGCTTCCTGACGCTCGCCGACGTCGCCGAGGTGCTCAACACGTCCAGCGCCCAGGTCTACGCCCTGGTCCGGCGCGGGGAGCTGCCGGCGATCAAGATCGGCGGCCGAGGCCAGTGGCGCGTCGAGCGCGTGCAGCTGGAGGAGTTCATCCAGCGCATGTACGCCGAGACCCGGACCTTCGTCGACCAGCACCCGTTCGTCGAGGCGGACGGCGGCTCCGACCGCGCGGTCGACCGGGCCGTCGAGCAGGCGCTGGGTCAGGGGTCCGACGACGCCTGAGCTAGCCGACCTTGCCGTCGAGCTCGACCTGCACGATCCGCTCCTCGCCGCCCCGCACCACCGACATCTCGACGGTGTCGCCCGGCAGGTGGGTGCGGATGGCCACGATCAGCGCGATCCCGTCGTTGACCGGCTGGTCGTCGACGGCGACGATCACGTCGTCCTTCTCGAGCCCGGCTCGCTCCGCGGGGGTGTCGGGCATGACCTCGGTGATCGTCGCGCCCTCGGCGTCGGGCTCACCGCCGGTGCGCACCTGGGCTCCGATGACGGGATACTCGGCGCGGCCGGTCCGCAGGATCTGGTCGACCGTCGTGCGCACCTGCTCGATCGGGATGGCGAAGCCGACGCCGATGTTGCCCGACTCGTTGGTCAGCCCGCCGGTGGTGGCGATGGCGGAGTTGACGCCCACCACCTCGCCGGCGAGGTTCACCAGCGGGCCGCCGGAGTTGCCGGGGTTGATGGCTGCGTCGGTCTGCACGGCGTTGATGTAGGACGAGTCGTCGTCGGACTCGCCGGAGGTGGTGACGGGCCGGTTGAGCGCGCTCACGATCCCGGACGTCACGGTCTGGCTCAGGCCGAGCGGTGCACCGAAGGCGACCACCGGGTCGCCGACGCGGAGCGCCTGCGAGGCGCCCAGCGCGGCCGGTTCCAGGGCCTCCGCCCCCTCGACGGTCAGGACTGCGAGGTCGTAGACCGCGCTGCGTCCCATCACGGTCGCCTCGTGCCGCTGGCCGGACTGGTCGATCACCACGATGGGCCCGTTACCCTCGGCGGCGGAGGCGACCACGTGGTTGTTGGTCACCACGTGGCCGTCGCGGTCGAGCACGAAGCCGGACCCGGTCGCCCCCGCCTCCTGGCCGTCGAGCTCAGCCAGGATCTGCACCGTGCTGGGCAGCAGGGCCTGGGCGACGGCGGGCACGGATCCGTTCGCCGCCTTCAGGGGGGCCGCGGTGCGCGTGCGGACGCCACCGAGGCCGTTGTCGTTGGTGCCCCGCTCCGAGGCCAGCTGGTCCTGCAGCGCTCCCCCAGCGAGTCCCCCGAGGACACCGACGAGCAGGGCGAGGACCGCCACCGCGGGCCACACCCAGAGCGGGAGCTTGCGGGTCGGGGCCGGTCGCGGGGCGTACGCCGGATGCGGACCGGGCCCGAAGTAGCCCGGGCCACCGGGCCCGGGCCTCGCCTCGAGCGGGACCGTCGCAGCGGGTTGGCCGAAGGGCCGCGAGGAGGGCGGCGGCTGCACCCAGCCGGGGAGCTCCGCCTCGCGCTCGGCGCCCTGCGCCTGCCGAGCAGGACCGGGCGTGCCGTAGGGCTGCCCGTCGGGCTGGGCCGGCGGCGCCGGGACGGCCTGCGACGTCGGCTCGGGGTCCGGTGCGGGGTCGGCGACCGGCTCGGGCCCGGCCTCGGGCCCGGCCTCGGGCCCGGTCGTCGGCTCGGGCCCTGCTTCGCGCTCAGGCTCGGCCGTCGCCTCGGACGGGCGCCAGCCGGCCAGCGGCTGCGTCGGCTCGTCCGAGCCGGGGCGGTGCTGGGGGTCCGGGCCGGGCTCGTGCTCGTCGCTCACGGAGCAATCTTCTCCCGGATCGCCACGAGGCGCTCGGCCAGGGGCGTCCGGGAGGGTGACACCGGCACGCGCCCGGCCCGGTCGTCGACGCTGCCGACCGGTGCGGCCGGGCTGGCCGGGCTGGCCGGACGACCGAGGTCGGTGGCGGGAGGTCGCGGCTCCATGCGCGGCGTCCCGGCCACCCCGAGGGCGAGCACACCCACCACGCACGCGCTCGCCGCGCCGCCGCCGATCGCGACCAGGCCGCGCCGCGAACGGTGGGAGGTCGACAGGTGCGGAGCGGCGTACGCGCCGGAGCCGGGCGACGCCTGCAGGGACGAGCAGTGCCCGAGAAGGGACGACTTGAAGTCGTGGGAGGTCTGGGACGGACCGAAGGAGAGCCGGGCCAGCTGGGTCTTGACGTACCCCTCCTGCTCGACCAGGTCGCGGCAGCTGTGGCAGGCGTGGACGTGGTTCCAGCAGCGCTCCTCCTCATCGGCCGGCAGTCGGCCGTCGAGGAGGGCGCTGACCCGGGCGCCGAGGTGGCTCATCAGGACACCGCCCCGTCCGGGCCCGCGGCGGAGGTCGGTCCGGAGTAGCGCTGACGCCCCGCTGCCGGCTCGCGGTGGGCGAGGGCCTTGCGCAGCATCGTCCGGCCGCGGTGGATGCGGGAGCGCACGGTGCCCAGCTTGGCGTCCATGATCTCCGCGATCTCCTCGTAGCTGAGCCCCTCGACGTCGCACAGCACGACGGCGGCGCGGAAGTCGGGCGGCAGCATGGCCAGCGCGGTCTCGATGTCGTCATCGAAGGTCTGGTCGGCGACGGCGAGCTCAGGGGCGGGCGCCGCGCTGGTCAGCCGGGCGGCACGCTCGTCGGAAAGCGGGTCGAAGCGGATCCGCTGCTTGCGACGGGCGCCGTCGAGGAAGAGGTTCGTGGTGATCCGGTGCAGCCAGCCCTCGAAGGTCCCCGGGGTGTAGGTGTCCAGCGAGCGGAAGACGCGGACGAAGACCTCCTGCGTCAGGTCCTCGGCGTCGGGTCGGTTGCCGGTGAGACGGTAGGCCAGGCGGAACACGCGGTCGGAGTGCTGCTCGACGACCTCGTCCCAGCTCGGGGTGGGGATGGGGGTCGGCGTCGCGACCTGCATCCGGGTGGCATCGGCCTGCTCGCCCACGGAGGCTCCCTGGCTCGTCTTCCTCGACCGCAGCTGCAACGGTTCGCTGTCCTTCCTGACGCTAGGGAGCCCGCCTGAGAGTTCGCTGTGAACCACATGCGCTCCGGCCAAGAAACGCCCGGCCGATCGTCCGCCGGGGTCCCGGCGTACCGACTCCAACGAGCGAGGTGCCCCGTGTGTTCCCGGCCACGTCCGGCCCTGCGCGCGCGATAGGGTCGCCTCGTGCCGAATCACACCGCGATCAAGCCCGCGAGCTGGTCCTACGCCGAGTCGTTCGTCGCCGAGGACGAGATCCTCGCCGCCGCGCGCGGCCGGGCGGAGGAGGTCGGGGTGGCGCCGGTCGGGTCCGGAGCGGGCGCCGCCCTGCGCTTCCTGGCCTCGGTCCTCGACGCGCGCGCCGTGGTGGAGATCGGCACGGGCACCGGGGTCTCGGGGCTGTGGCTGCTGCGCGGCATGCGCTCCGACGGCGTCCTGACCACGGTCGACATCGAGGCCGAGCACCAGCGCCTGGCCAAGGAGACGTTCAGCGAGGCCGGCATCCCGGCCAACCGCGCCCGCACCATCGCCGGCGCCGCGCTCGACGTGCTGCCCCGCCTCACCGACGGCCACTACGACCTCGTGTTCTGCGACGGCGACAAGCGCGAGTACGCCGCCTACCTCAAGGAGGCGCTGCGCCTGCTGCGTCCCGGCGGGGTGGTGGCCTTCGACAACGCGCTGTGGCACGACCGGGTCGCCGACCCCGCGCAGCGCGACGAGGAGACCGTGACGATCCGCGACCTCGGGCGCACGATCCTCGAGCACGAGGCGCTCGTGCCGGTGCTGCTGCCCGTCGGCGACGGGCTGCTCGCCGCCAAGAAGGAGTGGGCCCCCGAGGCCTGAGTCGTACGCCGGTCGGCTCAGGCGGGGACGACCGGGGCGAAGCCGTCGGCGCCCTCGGCGATCGCGACCACGTCGCAGGCCTCGATGAGGATCGGCGGCGAGCCGACGATCTGCGAGCCCGGCGCCTGCGCCGCGTCCTCGGCGAAGGCGCGCTGGAACTCCTCGCGGTCCTGGCTGGTGGCGAAGACGTAGCAGCCCTCGAACCACTCCCCCGGCACCTGGCGCCACGTCTTGAACCGCAGTCCGGGCATGGCGCTGAACCGCGCGTGCGACGTGCCGGCGACGTAGGCAGCGAGTCGCTCCTCCACGCCGGCGGGGGCGTCGGCCAGCGACCAGCGGACGGTGAGTCCGAGCATCAGCCGATCCCTGCCAGCGGGTCGTCGGAGCCGAGCCAGGTCAGCAGCAGGCGCGGGCCGAAGCCGCTGGGACCGGCGGTCCACTCGTGGCGGTCGGTCGGCGACTCCGCGGCGGAGGCGAAGTCGATGTGCGCCCAGGGCACGTCCCCGGCGAAGTGCTGGAGGAACAGCGCGGCCGTGATGGCCCCGGCGCCGCCGGCGGCGTTGTCGCCGTCGGCGATCTTGGAGCTGACCCGCTCCTCGTAGTCGGCCACGAGCGGCATCCGCCACACGTTCTCCCCCGACGCCGCGGACGCCGCATCGACGAGCGCGGCCAGGGCGTCGTGGTTGGCGAAGTAGCCGCCGGTCCACTGGCCCAGGGACACCTTCATGGCGCCGGTCAGCGTCGCGATGTCGAGCAGCACGCTCGGGTCGAGCTCGGCGACGGCGTACGCCATGGCGTCGGCGAGCACCAGGCGCCCCTCGGCGTCGGTGTTGTTGACCTCCGAGGTGCGGCCGCCGAAGTGGGTGATCACGTCGCCGGGGCGCATCGCGGACCCGCTGATCGCGTTCTCCGCCGCCGGGACCAGGCCGACGACGCGCACCGGGCAGTCGACGTCGCGCAGCGCGGCCATGGTGGCGATGACCGCGCCGCCGCCGCTCATGTCGCGCTTCATGGTGAGCATGCCCTCGCTCGGCTTGATGTCGAGGCCGCCGCTGTCGAAGGTGATGCCCTTGCCGACCAGCACCACCGTGGGCGTACGCCGTGAGGCGCCGCGAGGCGTGTAGTCCATGCGGATCAGGCGGGGCGGGTGCACAGAGCCGCCGCCGACCGCGAGGATGCCGCCGAAGCCCTCGGCGACCAGCCGCTCCTCGTCCCAGACCGTCACCTCGAGACCGGCCGCCTCGCCGACCTCGACGGCCTGCTCGGCCAGCCACGCGGGAGTCTTGAGGTTCGCCGGGACGGTGGCGAGCGCACGCGAGCGCCAGCCGGCGCCGCCGAGGGCGATGGCGCGCGCCAGCTCGCCGTCGGCGCCGTCGTCGGGAACGCCGGCCAGGACGATGCGGGCGACCGGGCGGTCGCGGGGACCGGTGGAGCGCCAGTGGAAGGCGAAGGAGGCGAGCATCGCCCCGACGACGAGGGCGCCGAGGCCCTCCTCGGGCGCGATGGTCGCGAGCGAGGTGGCCACGCTGGCGCGGTCCCGGGTCGCGCGGGCCAGCGCGGCACCGGCGCGACGGAGGTCGGTGACCGAGCCGTCGCCGACGCCGACGAGTAGCACCAGGCTCACGTCGTGGTCGCCGCCCGGGGCGGAGACGGGGACCGAGGTGACCTCACCGGTCCGTCCCGTCGCGCGAGCGGCCTCCAGCGCCGCCAGGAGGTCGGTGCCGAGGACCTCGGAGGCCGCGTCGGCCCCTGG
Source organism: Nocardioides sp. SYSU D00065 (assembly GCF_017916425.1). Lineage (GTDB taxonomy): Bacteria > Actinomycetota > Actinomycetes > Propionibacteriales > Nocardioidaceae > Nocardioides. Next base: position 815,611 of record NZ_JAFMSX010000001.1, read on the forward strand.
CCCGAGGAGCGGGCCGGGGTCACCGGGGAGGACCGGGAACGCCCACACCTCGGCGCCACCCACCTGGTGGGGCAGCGCCGGGCTGAGGGCGAACTCGGGTGGAGAGACCTGCGTGGGCAGCTGTGGGGTGGCCACGATCAGCCGACGACGTCCTTGAGGGCATCCCCGAGAGCCGTCGCCTCGTCGGCGTTCAGCTCGACCACCAGGCGGCCACCGCCCTCCAGCGGGACCCGCATGACGATGCCGCGTCCCTCCTTGGTGACCTCGAGCGGTCCGTCACCCGTGCGGGGCTTCATGGCGGCCATGGGCGCACCTCTTCCTGTTCGGCCAACTTCGGCGGTGGCTCTTCACATGCGAATCGAGGCGGCTGCGTCGAGCCTGGCCGCCCCGATCGGCGTCGTACGCCGCCCAGTATCCCTCATGTCCCGCGTGAGCGGCACCACAGGGCGCACGGACCGCGACGCGACGTGCGGCAGACTCCCTCCATGACCGACCTCACGACCGACACCACCACCGGCCCCGTGCCGGCCGCCGCGCCCGTCCTGCTCGACGTCGTCGACGCGGTGGCCACGATCACCCTGAACCGCCCCGAGGCGATGAACGGCCTCGACGTGGCGACCAAGGAGCTGCTGCTCGCGACCGTGCGCCAGGTTGCCGACGACCCGGCCGTGCGCTGCGTCGTGCTCACCGGCAGCGGCCGGGCGTTCTGCGTGGGCCAGGACCTCAAGGAGCACCTGGCCGGCCTCACGGGCCAGGCCGACGTGCCGCTCTCGGACACCGTGGAGAAGCACTACAACCCGATCGTGCTGACCCTGGCCACCATGGCCAAGCCGGTCGTCGCGGCGGTCAACGGTGTCGCCGCGGGAGCGGGCGCGAGCCTCGCCTTCGCCGCCGACTTCCGGGTCCTGGCCGACACCGCCGGCTACAACACCTCGTTCGCCGGGGTCGCGCTGTCGTGCGACACCGGGTCGAGCTGGACGCTCCCGCGCCTGGTGGGCCATGCCAAGGCGATGGAGCTGCTCTACTTCCCGCGCACCGTGTCCGCCCAGGAGGCTCTCGAGCTGGGCCTGGCCACACAGGTGGTGCCGGGCGAGGAGCTGGCGACGGCGGCCGGCGAGCTGGCCGCGCGCCTCGCCTCGGGCCCGACGGTGGCGTACGGCGCAATCCGGCAGGCGGTCGCGCACTCCGCCGCGCACCCGCTGGCGGACTCGCTGGCCGTCGAGGCGGAGAAGATGGCCCTGACCGGCGGCACCGAGGACCACCTCGCCGCGGTCGACGCCTTCGTCGCGAAGGCGAAGCCGGTCTTCCGCGGCCGCTGACCCCGGCGCCGCCTCACACGGCGGCGCCTCACACGGCGGCGGTGAGGTAGGCGTAGGTGAACACCAGGACGCCGGCGGCCATGCCGACGTGGGCCAGCACCGAGAGGCCGGGCCCGTCGCTCCAGCCGTCGCCGGCCGGCTCCGGCACGTGCCGGCCCTTGGCGGGCAGCCAGCGCGCCAGGATGAGCAGGCCGCAGATGGCGGTGACCCACCAGCACGCGATCGCGAGGATCCCGACCAGCGGCCCGCCGACCAGCGTGTCCTCCGGCGCCACCAGGACGCCGAGCCACAGCACGAGGGCGACCGTGCCGGACACCACGTGCACCACGGGCAGCCGGGGGCTGATCGAGAGGCGGCCGGCCGCGCGGTCGCCGCTCAGGCGCACGCGGGTCAGCGCGACCGTCACGGCCGCCAGGCCCGTGAGGATCCACACGACGATCGGGAACGACATTGGCCGAAGTGTGCCCTAGTCGCGCAACCCGTCGCCAGACGAGTCGTCGCCGTCGGCGCGGTCCCGACCGTCCTCCAGCTCGGTGGCCAGCCGAGCCAGCACGGCGTCGACGTCGGACATCCGGTAGCCGCGCACGGCGAGCGGGAACCGCACGCTGCGCAGGTCCTGCGCGGACAGCGGCCGGTCCTCGGGCAGGCCGAGGTCGGGACGGTCGTCGTACGCCGGCGGCATCGATCCGCCGCGACCCGCGGCCACCACCGCCACGCCGCCCATCGCGAGCACGACGAGGATCGCGAAGAACCAGGTCATCACAGCCTCACTCCCACTCCGGTCTCACTCGGGCCGCTCGGGCGCCGGCGTGGGCCAGCGGTCCTCGCGGGCCGCGACCATCAGGGCCACCGCCTCGTCCACGTCGTCGGTGAGCACCATCATGTCGAGGTCCTTGGCGTTGATCTTGCCGTCGGCGAGCGCGCTCTCGCGCAGCCAGCCGAGCAGGCCCTGCCAGTAGGACGTGCCGATCAGGACGATCGGGAACGACGTCACCTTCTGCGTCTGCACCAGCGTCAGCGCCTCGAACAGCTCGTCGAGGGTGCCGAGGCCGCCGGGCAGGACGACGAAGCCCTGGGAGTACTTGACGAACATGGTCTTGCGGGCGAAGAAGTAGCGGAAGTTGATGCCCAGGTCGACCCACTGGTTGAGGCCCGACTCGAAGGGCAGCTCGATGCCCAGCCCGACGCTGACCCCGCCGGCCTCGCTCGCTCCCTTGTTGGCGGCCTCCATGGTGCCGGGGCCGCCGCCGGTGATCACCGCGAAGCCGGCCTCGGCCAGCTTGCGTCCCGCCTCCTCGGCAACCGCGTAGTGCGGGTGGTCTGGCGTCGTGCGGGCCGAGCCGAACACGGCGATCGCCGGCCCGAGCTCGGCGAGCGCGCCGAAGCCCTCGACGAACTCGGCTTGGATCCTCAGCACGCGCCATGGGTCGGTGTGCACCCAGTCGGTCGGGCCGCGGGAGTCGAGCAGGCGCTGGTCGGTCGTGCTGCCCTCCTCGACCTGGCGCCGGCGCTCGACGATCGGTCCCTTGAACCGGTCCTTCATCGCACGTCCCCCGTCAGCCACTGCGTGAGGATCCGTTCGCACCGCTCGATGTGCTCGGTGGGCACGTGCTCGTCCTGCTTGTGGGCGTACGTCGGGTCGCCGGGCCCGAAGTTCACCGCCGCGATCCCGAGCTTGGTGAACTGCGCGACGTCGGTCCAGCCGAACTTGGGGTTGACCTCGCCGCCGACGGCACGCACGAACGCCTGCGCCGCCGGCCGGTCGAGGCCGGGCAGCGCGCCGGCGGCCATGTCGGTCACCGTGACGTCGTAGCCCGCGAAGAAGTCGCGCACGAAGGCCTCGGCGTCCGCCTCGCTCCGGTCGGGGGCGAAGCGGAAGTTGACCTCGACCACGCACTCGTCGGGGATGACGTTGCCGGCGACGCCGCCGCGGATCGCGGTGGCGTTGAGCCCTTCGTGGTAGGTCAACCCGTCGATCTCCGGGGTGCGGGCGGTGTACTCGCTGAGCCGGGCCAGCACCGGTCCGGCGAGGTGGATCGCGTTGACGCCCTTCCAGCTGCGGGCGCTGTGGGCGCGCTCGCCGGTGGTGCGCACGTCCACGCGCATCGTCCCCTGGCAGCCGGCCTCGACCGAGGCGTTGCTGGGCTCCATCAGGATCGCGAAGTCGGCCGCGACCAGGTCGGGGTCGCTCTCGGTGAGCTTGCGCAGGCCGTTGTGGACCGAGGCGACCTCCTCGGCCTCGTAGAAGATGAACGTGAGGTCGCGGTTGGGGTCGGCGACGTCGGCGGCGAGCTTGAGCATGACCGCGTCGCCGCCCTTCATGTCGCAGCTGCCGAGGCCGTGCAGGACGCCGTCCTCGAGGCGGGCCGGCAGGTTGTCGTTGAGCGGCACCGTGTCGAGGTGACCCGCGATGACGACCCGCTCGTCGCGGCCCAGCTCGGTGCGCGCCACGACGGTGTGGCCGCGACGGGTGACGCTCAGGTGCCCCAGCGCCCGCAGGGCGCCCTCGACGGCGTCGGCGATCTCCTGCTCGTGGTGGCTCACCGAGGAGATGTCGACGAGCTGCTGGGTCAGCGTCACGACGTCGGCGGACAGGTCGAGTTCGGGCATGGCCCCGATTCAACCAGTCCCGCGCGACTCACCGCCGCCGGGACAGGCGACCGCGGGCACCCGTGCCCGCGCGCAGCGCACCGAGGAGGTCGCGGTCGAGCGCGCCGTAGCCGGTGCGGCTCCAGGCACCGAGGTCGAGGCGGAAGTAGTGCACCGTCCGCTCCCCCTCGATGAAGTCGAGGACGTCGTCGGGCTCCCGGCCCGCGCGCACGTCGCGCGCACACGCCGCGCAGGCGGGCACGTCGACCTCGCGTGCGTCGTCGCGCCACGTCACCTCGGTCGTCGGGCCCTCGTGCAGCGGGTTGAACCAGCAGCGGACCGGCGGCTCCCAGGCGTCCGCCTCGGGCTGCTGCGCCGCCGCGCGCGCCGACTCGCCGTGACGGGCCAGCACCAGCGCGCCCACCACGTCGGCGGGAGCGGCGGCCTGGGACAGGATCGAGCGGGCCGCGGCGTAGTGGTCCAGCGCCTGCTGCCACGCCGCGAGCGAGCTCGCCGAGCCGCTCGGCTCCCCGAGACCGATCGCCTCGCCGAGGGCGAGCACCTCGGCCTCGGCCTGCTGCCGCAGCCGGCGGTCCTCGGCGGCGCGGACGGTGTGCAGCACGGTGGTGGGCAGCACGAAGCCGGCGCTGCGGCGCCGCCGGAGCGCCCTGCGCGCCAGGACGACGGCCCCGACCAGCAGCACGACCCCGCCTCCCACGGCGGCCCACTCGGACGCCTGCATGCCCTCGTCGGCCGTCCAGCTGTAGCGCTCGTCGGACGGCACCTCGTGCCAGATCTCCTCAGCGCGTCCGCTGTCGAGCAGCTCGCCCACCTCGACGACCTGGCTCACCAGGTCGTCGGGGTGCTCGTGGTCGGCCACGCTGGCGACGTAGATGGGGTCCGGCTGCTGGCCGTACGTCACCACGGTCAGGTGGGGTTCGCTCCACACCTCCCAGCCGACGTACGTCGCGTCCCCGCCGCGGGTGTCCTGCATCCAGGCGGTGAGCGAGGAGAAGCTGCCCTGGAAGCGCTCGTCGTCGCTGTCCACCTCGACCAGCACGACCTTGAGCTCGGCGTGCTCCGTCGACGCGACCGCCTCCTCCATCCGGGCCTCGTCGGCGGCGGAGATGTCGTGGGCGCGGGCGAAGCCGGGGTCGACCCACACGCCGTCGCCGCCCAGCTCCTCCTCGATCTCGGCGATCGTGGCGTCGGTGATGTCCATTCAGGAGACCTCTCGTCGTCGGGTGCCGACAAACCAGCGCAGCAGCAGGAACACGGGCACGACGCCGAAGAGGCCCATCAGCGCGCCTGCGGCGAGTCCACCGCCGATGCCGCCCCAGGAGTCGTAGTCGTGGACGGGTTCGGGCCGCGTGGGCAGGGGCTCGGCCTCCCACTCCGCCATCTCCTCGGCCAGCCGGACCAGGGCCGGTCCGGGCTGCCCCTCGGTGCGGCTCTCCACGTAGTGCTCCTCGAGGCCGAACGCCCCGGACTCCGTGTGGCCGCTGTCCCAGAGCACGACGTAGTGGCCCTCCTCGCCGACGGCGGTGCGCCACTGTGCCGCTGCGCCGGAGCTGGTGTAGCCCTCGTCCTGGGTCTCGGGATAGGTGAGGTACGCGATGCGGGCGGGGACCGGCGACCCGTCGAGGAGCGCCTCCGCGCGCCGCCGGTCGGCCACGGGCACCCGGTCGGCGAGGAGCGGGTCGATCGCCAGCCGGGAGTCCTGCTCGACCAGGGCGCGCACCGCGTCGCCCGGCTCGGGGACGACGTCGCGGTGCTCGAACGCCGCGGCCCGCCTGGCCACGTCGGCGGCCTCCCGCGACTCCTGCCAGTCCTGGGTCACGAGCGCCAGCAGCGTGCCGACGACGACGCCGGTGACCGCGCCGATCACCCAGCCGGCGGAGCGTACCGCCATGCGCACGACCCTCACCGCTGTTCCGCCCGGTCGGCCAGCACGTCGCGGGCCAGGTAGTCCGAGGTCGCGCCGAAGCCGGTGCGGGCCCAGACGTCGTCCCGGTTCCAGTAGGGCTCCGTGCCGCGACGGGCCCGCAGCCGGAGATGGTCGGGAGTACGCCCGGCGCCCACCCGCTTGGCGCACGCCGTGCAGCACGGCACCTCGACCTCACCGTCGCCCAGTCGCCACGAGACGCTCGCCCGGGCCTCGGGGTGGCGCGGGTCGAAGAAGCACGTCCGCAGCGCGTCGCCACTGCCGCGGCGACCTCGGGCGAGGTCGCGGGAGCCGGCGCGGGCGATCACCTGGGCGCCGATCAGGTCGGCCACGTCGCGCGACTCCAGCAGCGGCTCACCGGCGTCGCGGGCGGTCAGCGCCCGGCCCGCCACCTCGCTGTCCCGCACCCGGGCCCAGTCCACGCGCTCGAGGTCCTGCGACAGGGCGTCGAGCAGCTCGCGAGCGCGGGCGAGCTCGGCGTCGCGGTCCGGAGGAGGCGCCAGGGCGGGGCGGGCGGCTTCCCGTCCGTCGGGACCATCCGCGCGCCGACGGGGCCAGCCGCGCAAGGTCTGGCCGAGCAGCAGTGCGACCACGAGACCCGACAGCACACCCACGAGCGCCGAGAGGCCGCGCGACGCGGTGCGCACCGACACGTAGTCGCCTCCCTCGGGACGCCAGTCGGCTCTCGCCGCGAGCTCGACGGCGCGCTCGGCCAGGCGCCGCGTCTCGGCGTCGGTCAGCGTCGCGGGATACTCCCCTCCCTCCAGGAAGGGGCCGCGGCCGATCCCCAGCAGCTCCTCCGCGGTGCGCGCCTGCGCCTCCGCCTCGACCGCGGGCGGCACGACGACGTGGTCCCCCCGGATCGCCTCGGCCTCCGCCTCGAGGACGTCGGCGTTGGCGTAGGCCGCGAGGCTGAGCCGGCTGGGGTCGGAGCCGAGGCCGAAGGAGTACACCTGCTGGATGCTGTCACTGGTCTCGAGGACGTAGAGGCCGTCGCCGAGGCGGCGGTTGAGGAGGCCCGCCAGGGCGTCGGCGGCGGCGATGCCGTCGTCCGGCAGCCCGTCCGGCTGCTCGACCAGGGCGACGTAGACCGGGAACGGCACCTCGCGGACGACCGCGGCGATCCGGTCGTGCGCCTCCTGCGCCTCGCCCGTGCCGAGCACCCGGTCGACCACGACGCCGTCGGTCCGCAGCTCCTCGGCGAGCGCGTCGAGGCCGCTCGGTGCGTCCATCAGGCGCGCTCCACCCGTACGCCGATCTCGTCCGCCTCGACGTAGGACACCGAGGTCGCCAGCGTCTCCTCGGCGAGGAGCGCCTCGTGCGCCCGGGCCGCGGCGAGCGTCGCCTCGGGCGCGGCCACGGTGAGCGAGATCCGGTCACTGACCTGCAGGCCGGCGTCCTTGCGGGCCTGCTGCACGGCGCGGACCAGGTCGCGGGCGGCGCCCTCGGCCTCGAGCTCGGGGGTCACCGCGGTGTCGAGGACGACGAAACCGCCGTGCGGCAGCATGCCGATCGCCGTGTCGTCGGAGGAGGTCCCGGCCACCGTCTCGAGGGCGTACTCGCCCTCGACCAGCGCCAGGCCGCCGGCCGTCACGGTGCCGTCCTCGGCCACCGACCAGTCGCCGGACTTCGACCCCCTGATCGCGACCTGCACGTCCTTGCCAAGCCGGGGCCCGGCCGCGCGGGCGTTGACGGTGAGCCGCTGCGAGACGCCGTACGACGCCGCCTCCGGCGCGTCGGGCCGGAGCAGCGTCACGGCCTTGAGGTTGAGCTCGTCGGCGACCACCGACTCGAAGCCGCTCAGGTCGGCCTCGGTGACGACGGTGAGCCCCGACAGCGGCAGCCGGTTGCGCAGGTTCGCCGCCTTGCGCAGCGCCGAGCCCGCCGAGCAGACGTCCCGGACCTCGTCCATGGCCGTCACGAGCGCGTCGTCGCCGGGCAGCTCGTCGACGGTCGGGTAGTCGGTGAGGTGCACCGAGCGCCCACCCGTCAGGCCGCGCCAGACCTCCTCGGTCGTCAGCGGCAGCAGCGGGGCCGTCGCCCGGCACACGACCTCCAGCACCGTGGACAGCGTGTCGAACGCGTCGGCGTCCTCGGCCCAGAACCGGTCGCGGGAGCGACGGATGTACCAGTTCGTGAGCACGTCGAGGAACGACCGCGTGGAGTCGCAGGCGTTCGCGACCTCGTAGTCGTCGAGCTGCTGCGTCATCGTCGCGACGTACTCGCGCAGCTTGGCCAGGATGTAGCGGTCCATCGGGTCGGCGGAGTCGGTGCGCCAGCGCGCGTCGTACGACGCCGCGTTGGCGTAGAGGCTGAAGAACGACCAGCTGTTCCACAGCGGGATCAGCACCTGGCGCACCGAGTCGCGGATGCCCTGCTCGGTCACCACGAGGTTGCCGCCGCGCAGGATCGGGCTCGACATGAGGAACCAGCGCATCGCGTCGGCGCCGTCGCGGTCGAACACCTCGCGCACGTCGGGATAGTTGCGCAGCGACTTCGACATCTTCTGGCCGTCGTTGCCGAGCACGATGCCGTGGCTGAGGCAGGTCGAGAACGCCGGCCGGTCGAAGATCGCGCCGGCCAGGACGTGCATCGTGTAGAACCAGCCGCGGGTCTGGCCGATGTACTCGACGATGAAGTCGCCCGGGAAGTGGTGCTCGAACCAGTCCTTGTTCTCGAACGGGTAGTGCACCTGCGCGAACGACATCGAACCCGAGTCGAACCACACGTCGAGGACGTCGGTGACGCGGCGCATCGTCGACTGCCCCTCCTCCGGCGAGCGGGGGTCGTCGGGGTTCGGGCGGGTCAGCTCGTCGACGAAGGGGCGGTGCAGGTCGGGGTTGCCGTCCGCGTCGCGCGGCAGCCGGCCGAAGTCGCGCTCGATCTCCTCGAACGAGCCGTAGACGTCGACGCGCGGGTACTTCTCGTCGTCGGACTTCCACACCGGCACCGGGCTGCCCCAGAACCGGTTGCGGGTGATCGACCAGTCGCGGGCGTTCTCCAGCCACTTGCCGAACTGGCCGTCCTTGATGTGGTCGGGCACCCAGCGGATGTCCTGGTTGAGCGCCATCAGGCGCTCCTTGACCTTGGTCACCTCCACGAACCACGACGAGACGCCCTTGTAGATCAGCGGCTGCCGGCAGCGCCAGCAGTGCGGGTAGGAGTGGTCGTAGGTCTCGCGGCGCACCAGGACCGTGCCGGGGGTGACCGAGCCCGCCTGCTCGCCCCGGGTAACCGCCTTGAGGTGGTCGATGATCTGGAGGTTGGCGTCGAAGACCTGCAGGCCCTCGTAGTCGACGACGGGGAACGTGAACCGCCCGTCCTTGCCCACCGGCATGACCGCCTCGATGCCCTCGCGGTCGGTGACCACCTTGTCGTCCTCACCGAACGCGCCGGCGGTGTGCACCAGGCCGGTGCCGTCGGTGGTCGTCACGAACTCGGCCGGCACCAGGCGGAAGGCCCGCTCGTGGCCGAGGTAGTAGGAGAACGGCGGCGCGTACTCCAGGCCGACGAGGTCGGCGCCGGTGTGGCGGGAGAGCACCGTCGCCTCGTCGGCGTCGGGGAACAGCTCGCGCCTGTACGACGCCAGGCGCGCCTCGGCGAGCAGGTAGCGCTCGGGCCGGCCGGTCGGCGTCGACGACTCCACCACGACGTAGTCGATGTCCTCGCCGACCATCACCGCGAGGTTCGAGGGCAGGGTCCAGGGCGTGGTCGTCCAGACGAGGACCTTGACGCCTTCGAGGTCGCCGGGCGTGGTGACGTGGTAGCCGACGGTGACGGCGGGGTCCTGCCGCACCTGGTAGACGTCGTCGTCCATCCGCAGCTCGTGGTTGGACAGCGGCGTCTCGTCCTGCCAGCAGTAGGGCAAAACCCGGAAGCCCTCGTAGACCAGGCCCTTGTCGTGCAGCTGCTTGAAGGCCCAGATGACCGACTCCATGAACTCCGGGTTCATGGTGCGGTAGTCGTTCTCGAAGTCGACCCAGCGCGCCTGGCGGGTGACGTACTCGCGCCACTCGCCGGTGTACTTCAGCACCGACTGGCGGCAGGCCTCGTTGAACTTCTCGATGCCGAGCTCGACGATCTCGTCGGTGGTCTTGATGCCGTTGAGGCGCATCGCCTCGAGCTCGGCGGGCAGGCCGTGGGTGTCCCAGCCGAAGCGGCGCTCGACGCGCTGCCCGCGCATCGTGCGGTAGCGCGGGATGAGGTCCTTGACGTAGCCGGTGAGCAGGTGGCCGTAGTGCGGCAGCCCGTTGGCGAACGGCGGGCCGTCGTAGAAGACGAACTCCCCCGACCCGTCCTGGCCGGCGTCGCGCTGCTCGACGCTCGCGCGGAAGGTGTCGTCGGCCTCCCAGTACTTCAGCACCGCCTCCTCGATCTCGGGAAAGCGCGGGCTGCTCGCGACGGAGGTCGCGTCGGTGTGCGAGACCTTCGGGTAGGCCATCTGGTGCTCCTCGCGGTGCGTCGTACGACTCGGGCTCACCACGAGGACGACTGCGCCCGATCCCCGGGCGCGACCGCGGTACCACCTCGCTTGGGATCCGGAGGATCCCCGCTTCGTTGCGGCTGTGTCGGGCCGTACCCGTCCGGTTCTAGTGAGGCCGCGGCCGGATCGCCGTACCCGTTCTTCCGGAGGCTCGCCGCTGATGACGGCTCAGACGCCTGCGGCGATCGTACGACCGTCCCGCGCGGGGGCGCCAATCGGTTCCGGCTCGCGCGGGCGGCGGCGTCGCAACTCGTTTGGTCCGTGCGCGGGCGGTGCGATTGGCTGGGTCCATGGCGAACCCCGGATACGACGGCATGTGGCTCCCGGCGGAGGAGGACCCGCGGATGCAGATGGGACCGACCCGCGGTGAGCGCGAGTGCCTGGTCGGCTACCTCGAGCACTACCGGCAGACCCTCGCGCTCAAGTGCGACGGCCTCGACGCCCAGCAGCTCGCCCGCCGGGCCGTGCCGCCGTCGAACATCTCGCTGCTCGGCCTGGTGCGGCACATGGCGCGGGTCGAGCAGAGCTGGTTCCGGCGGGTGATCGAGGCCCGCATGGACCTCCCGCGGCTGTTCCCCGACGAGGCCGAGGACGCCGGGTTCACCTTCCCCGAGGCCGACGACGAGCTGGTCCGGGTCAGCCACGACCTGTGGCAGTCGGAGATCGCGTACGCCCGCGAGGTGCTCGAGCGCACCGACCTGGACGCGATCGTCGACGTGCACGGCGAGCCGACCGAGGTGCGCGACATCGTCGTGCACATGATCGAGGAGTACGCGCGCCACTGCGGGCACGCCGACCTCGTGCGCGAGTGCATCGACGGGCGCGCCGGCCAGTAGCCGGGCACCTCCCGGGCCCGTGAGGCCGCCTCCGTACCCTTGCCCGCGTGACTGCTGCATCCGGCTACGGCCTGCTGACCCTCTCCTCGACCGGCTCGGGCGAGACCGTCCTCGACGCCTGGTTCCCCTCCCCCGTCCTCGGTGCGACCGAGGGCGAGGCGCCCGCGGAGCTCGTGGCGCTCGAGGGCGACGACGAGGCCCGCGCCGTGCGCCGCGAGGTGCGGCTCGTCGAGATCGCCGACCTCGACGAGGCGCCGGCGTCGACCGAGGACGTCTGGTTGCGCCTGCACCTGCTCTCCACCCGCCTGGTGAAGCCGCACGGGCAGTCCCTGGACGGGATCTTCGGGCTCCTCGCCAACGTCGTGTGGACCTCCGCCGGCCCGTGCGCGGTCGAGGGCTTCGAGGCCACCCGCGCCCGCCTCCGGGCGAGCGGCCAGCACGTGACCGTCCACGGGGTCGACAAGTTCCCGCGCCTGGTCGACTACGTGATGCCGAGCGGCGTGCGCATCGCCGACGCCGACCGGGTCCGCCTGGGCGCGCACCTCGCCGAGGGCACGACCGTCATGCACGAGGGCTTCGTCAACTTCAACGCCGGCACCCTGGGCGCCTCGATGGTCGAGGGCCGGATCTCGGCCGGCGTGGTGGTCGGGGACGGCTCCGACGTCGGCGGCGGCGCGTCGATCATGGGGACGCTGTCGGGTGGTGGCAAGCAGGTGATCTCGGTGGGCGAGCGCTGCCTGATCGGCGCCAACGCCGGCATCGGCATCTCCCTGGGCGACGACTGCGTCGTCGAGGCCGGGTGCTACGTCACCGCGGGCACCAAGGTGACCGTCACCGACATGGACAGCAAGCCTCGGGTCGTCAAGGCCGCCACCCTCTCGGGCGTCGACAACGTCCTGTTCCGCCGCAACTCGGTCAGCGGAGCCATCGAGGCAGTGCCGTGGAAGGGCGAGGGCATCACCCTCAACGCGGCGCTGCACGCCAACTAGGACCGGGGCACCGTGCCGTCCCTGCGCGCGGCCGCCGTCGGCGCGGTGGTGGCGCTGGGCGCCGTCGCGACCGCCGTGGTGCTGGTGGACCGCGGCGGCATGCCGTCCGTCCTCGACTCCAGCGGCTGCACCGCGGAGGTCGACGGGCACACGGTCGAGATCGATCTCGAGCAGGCCGAGAACGCCGCCCTGATCACCGCCATCTCCGTCGAGCGCGGCATGCCGGCGCGCGCCGCGAGCATCGCGCTGGCCACCGCCTTCCAGGAGTCCAAGCTCTACAACATCGACTACGGCGACCGCGACTCCGTCGGGCTGTTCCAGCAGCGCCCCTCGCAGGGCTGGGGCACGGTCCCCCAGCTGACCGACCCGGTCTACGCCACCCACGCCTTCTACGACGCCCTGGCGCAGGTCGAGGGCTACGAGGCCATGGAGATCACCGTGGCGGCGCAGGAGGTGCAGCGCTCGGCGTACCCCGACGCGTACGCCGACCACGAGCAGGACGCCCGCGCGCTGGCCTCGGCCCTGACCGGCAACTCGCCCGGGGCGCTGTGGTGCGACGTGCCCGGCGACGCCGAGGAGGCGAGCGACGAGCTGGACGAGACGGGGCTGGTCCCCCGCGCCAGCGTCGTGCGGCGCGACCTGGAGGAGCGGTTCGGCGCGCTGTCGCTCGGCGGGTTCCAGCCCGGCGGCGTCTCGAGCGGGCACATGGAGGGCTCGGCGCACTACGAGGGCCGGGCGATCGACGTGTTCTTCCGCCCGGTCACCGCCGACAACAAGAAGCGCGGCTGGGCGATGGCGAGCTACCTGGTGGCCCAGGCCGACCGGCTCGACGTCCAGACGATCATCTTCGACGACCGGATCTGGCGCGCCGGCTCGCGCTCGGACGACGGATGGACCGACTACCGGGTGCCCTCGTCGTCCTCGGGCGACCGGGCGATCCTCGAGCACCGCGACCACGTGCACGTCGACGTGTTCGACTGACACCCGCTGAGTCGGGCGCGGCGCACCGTCACCGCGGACGGGCCTGCCAGTCCGGCTGCGAGCCGACGGCCAGCACCTTCCGGTGGCTCCCGTCGGACCGGGCGCGGATCAGGAGCTCGGTGCCCGTCGCCGAGCTGCTCAGCGCGAGGAAGTGGCCCGAGGGAGAGGCGGCCCCGCCGGTGTCGCCGTCGAGGGACGCGAAGCCCGGGTAGACGATCCGGCTCGGAGCGTCCGGCTCCTCGCCGTACTGGCCGGTGTCCGCCTCGGACCAGCCGAACTGGCCGTCCGGCCCCCAGAACAGGTCCGACCACTCGAGGTAGCCGCAGCAGTCGGCACCGGTGGCGGCGTACTGGCGGCGCTCGCCGGTGTCGAGGTGGACGTGGTCCATCCGGTCGTCGAAGTAGCAGTCGGAGTGGTTGAGCACCGCGATCCGCGAGCCGTCCGGCGACCAGGCCACGAAGCGGTCGACCAGCACCTCCTGCGCCTCGCCGTCACCGGAGTCGCACCAGCCCCCGGTGGGCACGGCGCTCACGGGCCGCGGGGCTCCGTGCGGCGCGCGCGACCGGATCGTCACCAGCCGCCCGCCGGCGGCGTACGCGAGGGTGCGCCCGTCGGGCGACCAGGTGGCAGTGGTCGAGGTGACGTCGCCCGAGCGGGTCACCGGGCGCTTGAACGCACCGCCCGAGGCCATCACCCACACGTCGCGCCTGCCGTCGACCTCGTGGATGTACGCGATCCGGCGCCCGTCGGGGGACCAGGTCGGCCCGGAGTTGCGACCCGTGTGCGTCAACTGCTTCTCGTCGCCGCCCCAGCGATCGATCGTGTGGACCTGCTCGCCGCGGACGAAGGCGATCCGTCCGTCGAGCCGCCCGAAGGACCCGCCCGCGCTCGCGGGCGCCGTGAGAGCGGCGAGTCCCGACGCGACGACGAGGAGGAGGGCGAGGACGGCACGTGCGGCACGTCGCGACATGGCACCGTGGCTTTCGTGGAGGGCTCGGGCTGACCTCTCGAGGCTAGGAACTGCCGCGTCCGGGCGCATGCCCAACCGTGGGGATAGCCCCGTCCAGGCCGACCGAGGCCCGGGCCGACCCTGGGACCGGTAGACCGTCAGCCGGCGAGGCGTGCGGCGGCGGCCGCGACCCGCTCGTCGGTGGCGGTGAAGGCCACCCGGACGTGCTCGCGGCCGGCCGCGCCGTAGAACTCGCCGGGGGCGACGAGGATCCCCTGCTCGGCGAGCTCGCCCACCGTGCGCCAGCAGTCCTCGCCGCGGGTGGCCCACAGGTAGAGCGAGGCCTCGGAGTGGTCGATGCGGAACCCGGCCGACTCCAGGGCGGCCCGGAGCGTGCTGCGCCGGGCGGCGTAGCGCGCGTGCTGCTCGTCGGCGTGCGCATCGTCGGCGAGCGCGGCGATCATCGCGCGCTGCTGCGGACCGGGCATCTGGAGCCCGAGGTTCTTGCGGACGGCGAGCAGCTCCTTCACCAGGGCGGGATCCCCGGCGACGAAGGCGCAGCGGTAGCCGGCCAGGTTGGAGCGCTTGGACAGCGAGTGGACCGCGAGCACCCCGTCGAGCGACCCGCCCGTGATCCGCGGGTCGAGGATCGACAGCGGCGGCTCGCCCTCCCACGCGCACTCGATGTAGCACTCGTCGGAGACGAGGATCGTGCCGCGCTCGCGGCACCAGTCCACGACCTTGCGCAGGTGCTCCAGCGGGAGCACGCGCCCGCTGGGGTTGGCGGGGCTGTTGAGCCACAGCAGCCGCGGCGTGCGCGGCCCGAACGCCGTCAGCGAGTCGGTGGCCAGGCTGTCGGCGCCGGCGAGCGCCGCACCGACCTCGTACGTCGGGTAGGCCAGGGCCGGATAGCCCACGAGGTCGCCTGCGCCGATGCCCAGGTGCAGCGCCATGGAGCCGATCAGCTCCTTGGAGCCGGTCACCGGCAGCACCGCGTCGAGCCCGAGGCCGGTCACGCCGTGGCGGCGCGACAGCCAGTCGATCGCGGCCTGACGCGTCGCCTCGAGCCCGATGGTGGTCGGGTAGCCCGGGGAGTCGCTCGCGGCGCGCAGGGCGTCCTGGACGACCGCGGGCGTGGAGTCGACGGGCGTGCCGACCGACAGGTCGCAGACGCCGTCAGGATGGGCGCGCGCCGTCGCGGCGTACGCCGTGAGCTTGTCCCAGGGGAAGTCCGGGAGGCGGCCGGAGACCGGCCCGCCGCCCGGGACGGGCGTCACTCGTCGTGCTCCTGCGGCGGCAGCGCCGCGACCATCTCGTGGTCCTTGTCGATCAGGCCCATCTTCGCCGCGCCGCCCGGCGAGCCGAGGTCGTCGAAGAAGTGGACGTTGGCGTCGTAGTAGCCCTTCCACTCCTCCGGGGTGTCGTCCTCGTAGAAGATCGCCTCGACCGGGCACACCGGCTCGCACGCGCCGCAGTCGACGCATTCGTCGGGGTGGATGTAAAGCATCCGCTTGCCCTCGTAGATGCAGTCGACGGGGCACTCGTCGACGCACGCGCGGTCCTTGAGGTCGACACACGGCTGGGCGATGACGTAGGTCACCAGGTCCTCCTGGGCACGGATGGGGGAACGATGGTCGAGCGCCTCCACTCTAGTATCCGGGCATGCCCGAGACGTCAGAACCCCACACCGTGGGCACCGGCGTGGGCAGGCACACGCTCGGGCCCCACGTGGTGGGGCAGCGGATCGTCGTGCGCCACCTGCTTCCCGACGGCCGGGCCACCGACGTCCTGGGCACCTGTACGGCGTGGGGCGCGGAGTCGCTGACCCTCGACCGCGACGGTCACGGACCGGTCGAGGTCGCCCTGGCCGCCGTGGTGACCGGCAAGCCGGTGCCGCCGCGCGCGTCGGTGCGGGCGCGGGTGCCGGCGCGCGAGGTGGAGGAGCACGTCTCGGCGCTCTGGTCCACCACGACCACCGAGCCGCTCGGCGCCTGGCTGCTGCGCGCGTCGCCGCCCCACGGCGGCCGGCTGCGCCGCCGCGGCAACTCCGCCCTCGCCATGGACGAGCCCGGCATCGGCTGGGCCGACGCCGTGTGGCGCGTCCGGGAGTTCTACGCCGCCCTCGAGCAGCCGCCGCTCATCCAGGTGCAGCCCGGCTCGGCGGTCGAGACGACCCTGGCCGCGCTCGGCTTCTCGCCGATCGGCAGCGGGGACGCCCACGCGCAGCTGGCGCCGGTCCCGCAGGCCCTGCGCTCGCTGCGCACGGCGGCACCGGACGTCCCCGTCGACCTGGCCGAGGCCGACGACCGTGCCACGGCGACGGTCCGCGACGACGCCACCGGGACCGGCGTGCTGTCCGGCGACTGGCTGCTGGTCGAGGGACTCGCCGTCGACCCCGCCCAGCGCCGCCGGGGCCTGGCGAGCGCCGTCCTCGCCGAGCTGCTGGACTGGGGCGCCGCACGCGGCGCGCGCACGGCGATGCTCCACGTGGAGACGGCCAACGCGGGAGCGCTGGCGCTCTACGCCCGGCACGGCTTCGTCACCCACCACACCAACCGCTACCTGGCCGGCTGAGGCTCCCGCGGCTACTGGTCGACGGCGTCGGGGTTGGTGCAGATGACCGTGTCGCTCGGCGTGTAGGTGGTGTGGAAGACCTCGTCGTCGCGGGTCTCGGTGTTGCCGTTGACCGGCCGGAAGTAGCGCACCACGTCGATGTCGAACCCGCCGTAGCCCTGGTTGGGGTGGCAGGTCAGGTCGTCGATGCGGCGCACCTTGGGCTGGGTGATGTTGTAGCGCTCGCCGGTGGTCGTGGTGATGTCCCAGTACTTGGTGGAGTACATGGTCGCGGTCACCACGCCCGAGGACGACGGGGTCGACGGGGTCACGTTGGTGTCGATGAGCACGCCGTAGGGGGTGTCGTTGCGGAAGCGCAGGTCCACCGCACCCCACGCGACGGTCGCCTCCCGACCCACCGGGTAGCGGTCGATGTAGAACGAGTGCGGCTTGTGCTCGACGTCCTCGAGCCCGGCGAAGAACATCGCGTTGAACAAGGTGGTGGCCATCTGCGAGACGCCCCCGCCGAGGTCCTGGACGAGGATGCCGTCGCTGATGACGTAGCCCTTGGTGAACCCGTTCTCCTCGGTCCGCTCGCCGACGGTGTCGTTGAGGGAGAACGTCTCGCCGGGCTTGAGCAGCGTGCCGTCGATGATCTCGGCGGCGCGGCCGATGTTGATGTTGCGGTAGTCGGCGTGGGGGAAGTAGGTGGTGAAGGTCGAGACCTGCTCGCGCACCTTGAGCGCGCGTGCCTCGCGGGTGGTGAACTCCGGCTGCGCCACTTGGGAGTCCAGCTCGAGCGTGCGCTCCCCCTGCGGCTGGGCGACCACGTCCAGGAAGCCGGCCTCCAGCTGCGCGCGGTCGAAGGTGACCCCCGGCTTGGCGGGCACGACCTGCGGCTTGCCGCCGACCAGGGCGACGGTGGCGTCGACCGGCGCGCCGGTGGTGATCCGGGTGCCGACGACCTCCGCGAGCCGTTGCGCGTCGAGCGTCGGCACGAGCTCACCGCCCGTCGGCACCAGGCTCAGCGCGCTGGTGTAGTCGGCTGGCGAGATCGTGACGTCCGAGCCCTCGAAGCGGAGGGTCACCGGCGCCGCGACCGCCGGGGAGGCGAAGGCGTCGAGCGCCTCCTGGACGTCGCCGGCGTCGATGTCGGGCACCACGTCCGTCGTCTGCAGGGCGACCACTCCGGGAGCGTCCTGGAGGTACGCCTCCCGCAGCGCGCCGAGGGTGTCGCTGGGGTCGAGCGCCCGGCCGGTCGTGGCGTCGGTCGTCTCGATCCGGCCGCCGTCGAAGGCGACGGCGCCGTCGCGCGCGGGGGTGCCGTGCTCCTCGTCGAGGCGCGCCAGGTAGGCGTTGTAGGCAGCCTCGTCGACCGTCACCTCGGCCTCGAACGAGTCGCCGCCGGTGAAGTAGTCCCACAGCCGCTGGGGGTCCCAGCTGCGCTCCCCGCCCGCCTCGGCGACGGACGCCTCGTAGTCCACGCCCAGCCCGAGCGCGGCGGGGTCGATCTCGACCGGCTTGCCGTCGATCGTGGCGGCGATGGGACGGGCGACCTCGTCGGCGAGCCCGGCCCGGAGCCGCTGCGCCGCCTCGCCCTGCGGGTGCCCGCCGATGCGTACGCCGGACACGGTCGTGCCGCGCGGGACCTTGTCGCCGGCGGCGTAGTGGGCGGCGACGTAGAGGCCGCCGAAGAGGAGCACGAGCGCGAACAGCATCCAGAGGACGACCTTGGCACCCGCCTTCTCGCGGGGCTGGGCGTCGCTGCGTGGGGTCGGCACGCGGCGAGTTTAGGTGGCCGGACGGCGAACTCCGGGATCCTCGACCTCGTCCGGCGCCGTCGAGGTCCGGCTCCGGACCGTGGCGAGGGCGGCCATCAGGAGCACCGCCGAGCCCGCCAGGAGGGACCAGCCGGCGGCGTCGGCGGCGACCAAGTAGCCGCCGGCCGGACGCGGCAGGGCGCCGCGCAGGACCGGGACGCACCACCCGAGCGCGAAGAGCACCCGGGCAGCGCCGGGCGGGAGCCAGGCGAGCACGGCCACGCCCGTGACGAGGGCGAGTCCCAGCCCCCACCAGCGCTGGTGCAGCAGCGTGCCGGCGGCCCCGGACAGCGCCCCGGCCAGGGCCGCGGCGAGGACCAGCAGGGCCCTCACAGGCCGGCGAAGAGGTCCTCCTCGTACCCGTCGGCAGCGACCGGGCCGGGCGTGCCCTTGACCAGGCGATAGAACTCCTCGGACCACCAGGAGTGACCGCTCTCGGCGCCGGCGAAGAACTCGCCGTCGGGGCGGACCTGCGTCGCGTGCTTGGCCAGGGCGTCCATCTTGCGCTGGACCGTGGCGGTGCCGTCGACGCGGGCGCTGATGAGCTCGTCGGGAGTCACGAACGGCGGCAGCTTGCCGTCGGGCTCCAGGCCGGCGAACGTCTCGGTGTCACCGGCCGCGCGCAGCTGGCGCAGGCTCTCGCGCATCCGCGACTCGCTCATCGCAGTCCAGTAGATCTTCGCGATGTCGTGCGGCTCGCCGAGGTGGAGCTTGTAGGACGGCGCGGCGGCGAGCTGGGCAGCGTACATCGCCACGCGGTGCGCCTGGATGTGGTCGGGGTGTCCGTAGCCGCCGAACTCGTCGTAGGTCACCAGCACCTGCGGCCGCACCTCGCGGATCACCTTCACCAGCTCGTCGGCGGCCTCGTTGAGGTCGGCGGTCCAGAAGGCGTTGTCGGGGATGGTCTCCGCGGGGATCGCGTGACCCTCGGCGTGCCAGGCCATTCCGGAGTCGTGGAAGCGCCCGAAGCCGCCCAGGAACCGGTGGTCGGTCACGCCGAGGACCTTCATGGCCTCCTCGAGCTCACCGCGTCGGTGCTCGCCGAGACCGCCCTTCTCCTCGTAGGCCAGGTGGGCGAGCTCGGGCACCAGCACCTCGCCCATCTCGCCGGCGGTGCAGGTCACGAGGGTCACGCCGACGCCCTCGTCGACGTAGCGGGCCATGGTGGCGCCGTTGTTGATGCACTCGTCGTCGGGGTGGGCGTGGACGAGGAGCAGGCGGTGGTCGGTCATGGGCTCCAGCCTAGGAGTCGTCTCCGACAGGCGGGCCCTCGACGGCGTACGCCCGGCGCGGCGCGGTCAGCCGCGCTTGATGCGGCGGGGCTCGACGGGCAGCTCGACGGGCGCCGGGGCAGCGGCCGGCTGCTCCTCGTCGAGCCAGCCGTCGTGGGTGTCGACCAGCACCTCGAGCATGAAGCCGGGCGCGTCGCTGACCACCGCCCAGGGGTGGTCCTCGTCGTCGTCCTCGCCGGCCAGCCGCTCACGCTCGAGCCGCGCCGCGAAGCCGTCGGCACGCAGGCGCGCCACGACGGCGTGCGCATCGTCCTCGTCGAAGAAGATCGCCCTCACGAGCGCCATCGTCCCACGCGCGAGAACGGGCCGCCGACGGCTGGCTAGGGTCGAGGCATGCAGCCGGCCGGCGAGGAGGACCCCGCGCGCTCCGCGGTGCCGAGCGCCGCCGGGCCTGCGCCGGTCATGGGGGTGCACCTGCGGCGCACCGACGAGAACGTCCGCGAGATCGACGCGCTCTCCGCCCTCACCGGTGGCGCGACGGGGCTGGAGGCCCTCCTCGCGGACCTCAAGCACGAGGTGCGCCGGGCGCAGGTCGTGCCGCGCATCCTCGGTCGTGCCGTGCGGGAGGCATGGCGCTGGGACGCCTACGACGACCGCGACGAGCAGTGGTACCCGCAGGGCATCTCGACGAGCGCCGACTCCTCCGACACCGAGGACGTCGCGGGCCGCCGGGTGGTCGTCACCACCTGGTACTCCACCGGCAAGGACGGCATCCGACGCGGCTCGCGCGTCACGTTCGTCGACCTGGACTCCGAGAGGTACCGGCACGTCCTGCTCGTCTCACCGGTGTTCGACGAGGCCGGCGCCCTCACGCTGCGGCCGATGAGCATCCACGCGGGCGGCATCGTGTGGGCCGGGCCCTACCTGCACATCGCCGCGACCGGGCGCGGCTTCGTCACCGCGCGCGTCGACGACATCATGCGCGTCGCAGGCGATGACGACCACCCGGACCGTCTCGGCATCGAGGGCACCGCGCTGCACTCCTTCGGCCACCGCTACGTGCTGCCCGTGCGCTCCACCTACCGGGCGCTCACCGACGAGGGACACCAGAAGCTGCGCTACTCCTTCATGTCGCTGGACCGGCGCTCGCAGCCGCCGACGCTGGTCGCGGGCGAGTACGCCCTCGCGGCCGACGCGACGACCCGGTTGGCTCGCTACCCGCTGGACCCCGCCACCTGGCAGCTCGCCGCGGGCGACGACGGGTACTCCCGCCCCCTCGCCCTCGACGAGGGCGGAGTCCGGCAGATGCAGGGGGCGGTGATCGCGGCCGGCCGCTACCATGTGACCGTCTCGCACGGACCGTGGATGCCCGGCACCGTGTACGCCGGCCAGCCGGGGTCGATGCGCAGGAGGCGGTGGGCGGTGCCGATGGGACCGGAGGACCTGTCGTACTGGCCCTCGACGGACCGGCTGTGGTCCCTCACCGAGCACCCACGCCGCCGGTGGATCGTGTCGCTGGACCGCGCTTTCTTCGACTGACCGGCGGCGCGACACGCCCGGAGTCGCGCTTGAGTCTCTCAGCGACTCAAGCCCGACTCACCCGACTGACGCCGTCCGACACGCCCGGAATCGCGGTTGAGTCTCCCAGCGACTCAAGACCAACTCACGCGCCCGACGCCGCCCGACACGCCCGGAATCGCGGTTGAGTCTCCCAGCGACTCAAGCCCGACTCACGCCCGCGGTTGCAGCGCCAGCTGCCGGCTCTGGGCGACCAGCCGCCCGCTGAGTCCCAGACCTCGCAGTCCTCCTCGAACATCCCGCCGGCGACATTGCGGGTCCGGTGGGAGACCCTCAGCCAGCCCGGTGCGGGCATCGCGCGCACGTGCACGGTCAGCTCCAGGGTCGGCGCCCAGCCGGGGCGGCCGAGGTCGAAGGTGACCGGCGGCAGGGCGTCGCAGACCATGAGCAGCCCCACCGGGTCGACGTCGTGGCCGTCGGCCAGCCGGAACCAGGCCTGGATGTGGCCACGGCCGCTCGGCTCGCCCACCGCCCAACCGATGCACGCCGGGTCGAAGCGGATGTCGAAGCGCTCCATCAGCGGCGCCGTGCGCCGGACGTGGTCGGGCGCCGCAGAGGCCGGGACGCACTCCTCCAGCGGAGCCAGCGTCGGCTCCTCGGCGGTGGTGGCGACGTCGTCGGGCATCGCGCTCAGGTCGCCGTACGTCGCCAGCGCGGTGATGCGGGTCGTGCCCTCCTGTCCCAGCTCCGCCGCCACGGTCGCGACGCTGCCGCCCTCGCGCAGGACCCGGATCGCGACCTGGGCGGGGCCGGGACGCGAGGCGGTGAGGTAGTGCGCGCTGACCGCCAGCGGGTGCGGCTTGGCGGGCACCGTGGCAGCCACCGCGTTGCCGACGATCCCCAGCAGGTAGCCGCCGTTCACGCCTCCGCCGACCACCCAGCCGGGGTCGAGCTGAGCGCCGAAGAGCCCCTCGCCCGATGCGGTCAGGGCGGTGTGCGTGTCCCACTCCGAAGCCATGTCCCGAGACTAGGGGCCGGGCCGGGTCAGCGCGCGCGGAGCCAGCCGGTGACCTGCGGCACACCGTCGATCCAGCCCAGCCGGGCGGCGTACAGCGCCCGGCGGCCGCGCGAGCGCAGCTTCTGGTCCCAGTTGCCCGTCCCGGCGCACGGGAGCGGTGTCCCGTGGCACGTCCAGCCGTGGAGGAACGCGAGCGTGCGACCGCCGCGGCCCTCGACGAGGTCCAGTCCACCGGGTCCGCACAGGCCGGTGGTCGCGGCGTCCACGAGCACGCCGGTCTCCGCAGCCGACCAGTCGAGCAGGTCCGCCGACCGTAGCCACCGGGTGCTGTAGGTGCAGCGCGTCCAGTCCCCCTCGGAGACGAGGAGGACGTAGTCCCCGGACCGCCGGGTCAGGACCGGGTTCTCCCAGACGCCCTCGAACCGCAGCAGCTCGAGGCTGGTGGCACCGCGCCGCACCGACTGCCCGTCGCGCGAGAGCGGGACGATCCGGATGCTGGAGGGCACCCGGTCGGTCTTGTACAGCAGGTACGCCGACCCGTCGGCGTCGCGGAACCACGACGGGTCGATCACTCCGGCCCGGGGCAGCGTGGGGTCGCGCGGCAGCAGCGGATCCTGCGCGGTCGGCACCCGGGCGTAGGCCGGGCACACCAGCGGCGCGCGGCCCACCGGGCGGAACGGACCGCGCGGCGATGCCGAGCGGGCGACCCCGATGCACCGTCCGTGCTCGCCCATCCCGCGCACCGGCGTCGCGTAGTAGAGCAGCCACCTGCCGCCGGCGCGGGCGACGTCGACGGCCCAGACACCGCCCTCGCGCGACCACGACGGCCGGTGCGTCAGCAGGCTCGGGCCCCGCCGCCACGGCCCGTCGGCGCGCCGCGACCAGGCGTGCGGCACCCGGTCGCCGGTGGCGTACGCGATGAGCCCGCCGGGAGCGGCGACCACCGCGGGGTCGGGGAAGTCCAGGTCGAGCACCGGTCGCGGGACGCGCTCGGCGGCGCCTGTGGGACCGGCGACGGACAGCAGGCAGGCGGCGAGCAGCAGCACGAGCAGGCGGACTGCTCCCCGGTCGGACACGCGGGGGACCGTACCGCGGACAGGTCAGGGACGCAGTGTCGCGGGAAGCCGCTCGAAGCCGCGCAGGATGCGGGTCTCGCGACGGCGCGCGCCCGGCTCGAGGCGCAGGTCGGGGAAGCGGTCCCAGATCGCGCGGAGGCCGACCTCGCCCTCCATGCGCGCCAGCTGGGCGCCCAAGCAGTGGTGCCGGCCGGCGGAGAAGGCGATGTGGTCGCGGGCGTTGAACCGGCCGACGTCGAAGCGGCGCGGATCGGCGAAGACGTCGGGGTCGCGGTTGGCGCCGCCGAGCATGGCGGTGACCATCGAGCCGCCGCGGACCGGCCGCCCGGCGACCTCGGTGTCGTGCGCGGCCATCCGGCCGGTGAGCAGCACCGGCGGGTCCAGCCGCAGCACCTCCTCGACCACGTTGGGCCACAGCGAGGGGTCCGCGACCACGCGGGCCCGCTGCTCGGGGTGGTCGTGGAGCAGCGCGATCCCGTTGCCGAGGAGGTTGACGGTGGTCTCGAAGCCGGCGGCGAGGACGAGTCCGGCCGTCGCCTTGAGCTCGGTCTCGTCGAGGCCGCGGCCCTCGTCGCGGACGGCGACGAGCTGGCTGAGCAGGTCGTCGCCCGGGGCGCGCCGGAGGTCGTCGAGGTGCCGGCCGAGCCACGCGTCGAACTGGTCAAGGGCGCGGGAGACCGAGCGGTAGCGCCGGAAGCCGAGTCCCAGGTCGAGGCTCGGCGCGGCCGCCGACCCGACGTGCAGCACCGTGCCGCGCTCGTCCTCCGGCACGCCGAGGATCTCCGCGATGACGGTGACCGGCAGCTGGGCGCAGTAGGCCTCGACGAGGTCCGCGGCCGACGTGGCCCGCGGCTCGAGGGCGTCGAGCAGCGCCGTGGCGATCTCCTCGGTCCGCTCGCGCAGCCGCTCGACCGCGCGCATGGTGAAGACGCGGGTGACGAGCCTGCGGTAGCGCGTGTGGTCGGGAGGCTCGGTCACCAGCAGCGACGGCGGCTCGACGGGGTGGAGCGTGTCGGGTGCCGCCCAGCGCGAGATCCGGCCCAGGGGGCCCTCGGCGGTCGGCAGGCCGGTGCGGAAGTCGTCGCCGGTGAGCACGTGGCGCACGGCGGCGTGGCTGGTGGCGACGTACCCGACCTGCGAGCGGTAGAGCGGCCCGTGCGAGCGGATCTCCTCGATGAGGTCGAAGACGTCGTCGGAGCCGCGCGCTCCCGCCCGGATCAGCCGCGCCTGGAGGTCGCCGCGGCTGGCGGCTCGGCGCAGGAACAGCGTGGGCAGGCCGTGAGCCACCCCCCAGTGGACCCCCGACCTCACCTTGCGGGCGACCGGCGAGGTGGCGAGCGAGCTCATGGCCTCGAGACTAGCCGCGGACGACGGGACCGGCGTCCCTAGGCTGAGCGCATGTGGCTCGTGGTGGACCTCCTGCTCATCGGCGTCTTCGCGGTGATCGGGCGGCTCAGCCACTACGGCACCCTGACCGTCGGCGGGTGGTGGGCCACGGCCTGGCCGTTCCTGGTCGGCGCCCTGCTCGCCTGGGCCGTGCTGACGGCGACCCGGCGTGCCCCGGCTGCGATCGGTTCCGGCGTCGCGGTCTGGCTCGGCGCCCTGGTCGGCGGGATGGTGCTGCGCCAGGCGAGCGGCCAAGGGACGGCGACGGCGTTCGTCGTCGTCGCCACCCTCGTCCTCGGCGCGCTGCTCGTGCTTCCTAGAGTCGGTGCACGTGTCAGACGATGAGGCCAGGTCCCGCAGCTCCGCAGTCCCCTTCGGCCTCCTGCTCGTCGCCGTCGTCGTCGTCTCGATCAACCTGAGGCCCGGCGCGTCCTCGCCCGGGCCGGTGCTGGAGGAGGTACGCGAGGGGCTGGGCATGAGCGCGGGCGTGGCCGGGGCGATGACGGGGCTGCCCGGACTCTGCTTCGGCCTGGTCGGCGCGCTGGCCGTCGGCTTCGCGCGCCGCATCGGGATGACGGCGGCGCTCGCGATCGGGCTCACCCTCGCGGCGATCGGCCTCCTGCTGCGGGTGACGACCGACAGCGTCCCGCTCTTCCTCCTCCTCACCGTCGCCGCGCTGGCCGGCATGGCCGTCGGCAACGTCCTCGTCCCCGCCTGGATCAAGACACACGGGCACGCGGTCGTGCTGATGACCGTCCACGGCACCGGGCTGGTGGTGGGCGGCAGCCTGGGGTCGCTGCTCACCGCTCCGGTGAGCGAGACCAGCCGCTCGTGGCGCGCCGGGCTCGGCATGTGGGGCCTGCTGGCGGCGATCGCCGTGCCGCTGTGGGCCTGGCTCGCGCTGCGCGAACGGCGCTCGCCGGTCGAGCACGACGTCAGCGGGGAGGCGGCACCCACCGGCCGGGTGCTGCACTCCCCCACGGCCGTCGCGCTGACCGTGATGTTCGGCGTGCAGTCGATGCACGCCTACGTCCAGTTCGGCTGGCTGCCCCAGATCTACCGCGACGCCGGCATCTCCGCCTCCTCCGCCGGCGCCCTGCAGGCACTGCTGTCCAGCGTGGGCATCGCCGGGGCCCTCGTGATGCCCACCGTGATCGCGCGCAGTCGCGGCCTGCACGCCTGGATGGTGTTCTTCGGCATCACGCTCGCCCTGGGCTACGCCGGACTGCTCCTCGCCCCGGCCACCCTCCCGTGGGTGTGGGCGCTGCTGCTCGGCCTGGCCGGCCTGGCCTTCCCGACGTCGATCGCGCTGATCACCGCGCGCACCCGTCATCCCTCGGTCACCGCACAGCTCTCCGGCTTCGTCCAGCCGGTCGGCTTCGGCCTGGCCGCAGTCGGCCCCTTCGTCGTCGGCCTGGTCCACGAGGCCACCGGCGACTGGTCGCTGGTGATCGTGCTGCTCGCGCTCACCGCGGTGCCGCTGACCCTCGCCGGGCTGCGTGTGGCGCGCCCGGCGTACGTCGACGACGAGATCTGAGCCGCGGCCGGCCGCGCCGAGCCGGCGCGCGGACGTGCTTGGATCGGTCCATGGCCTCGCGACTGACCGAGATCTCCCTCGACTGCCACGACCCCGACCGGCTGGCCGAGTTCTGGACCGCCGTGCTCGACTGGGTGGTGCTGGACCGCGAGCCCGGGCTGGTGGAGATCGGACCGGCGGGCCGCAACGACGGCGAGCTCCTCGACGCCGTGCGCTCCGGTCCCGTGGCGCCCACGATGTTCCTGGCGGCCGTCCCCGAGGACAAGGTCGTCAAGAACCGCCTCCACCTCGACGTCTCGCCCATCGACCGCTCCCGCGACGAGGAGGTCGAGCGGCTGCTGGCGCTCGGCGCCACCCGCGCGGAGGTCGGCCAGACGGGCGAGGAGTCGTGGATCGTGCTGGCCGACCCCGAGGGCAACGAGTTCTGCGTGCTCCGCAGCCTCGCGCCCGGGCACTTCTCGCTGTGACCTAGCCCGCGGTGGGCAGGAGTCCGTGTCGCCCGATCGGGATCATCAGCGGCCGGCCGGAGACGGGGTCCTCGATGATCCGGCTGGCCATGCCGAACACGTCCTCGACCAGGCCGGGCTCCAGCACGTCGCGCGGGTGGCCGGCGGCGTAGAGGCGACCCTCGTGGAGCGCGATCAGGTGGTCGGCGTAGCGCGCGGCGAGGTTGAGGTCGTGCAGCACCATCACGATCGTGGTGCCCTTGGCCCGGTTGAGGTCGGTGAGCAGGTCCAGCACCTCGACCTGGTGGCTGACGTCGAGGAACGTGGTCGGCTCGTCGAGGAGCAGGACCTCCGACTCCTGCGCGAGCGCCATGGCGATCCACACGCGCTGGCGCTGGCCGCCGGACAGCTCGTCGACGGCCCGGTCGATGAGCTCGGCGGTGTCGGTGGCCTCGAGGGCGGCGGCGACGGCGCGGTCGTCGGCCGCCGACCACCGCGCGAAGGCGCGCTGGTGAGGGTGCCGGCCCCGCCCGACGAGGTCGCCCACCGTGATGCCCTCCGGTGCGATCGGCGACTGCGGCAGCAGCCCCAGGCGGCGGGCGAGCTGCTTGGCGGGCATCGTGTGCACCGACGCGCCATCGAGCACCACGCGGCCGGTCCGTGGCGGGAGCAGGCGGGTCATCGACCTCAGCAGGGTCGACTTGCCGCACGCGTTGGGTCCGACGATGACCGTGACCTCGCCGGGGGCGATCACGAGGTCGAGGCCGTGGACGACCTCGCGGTCGCCGTAGCCGAGGGTGAGCTCCTGGATCTCCAGTCGCGGCGGGGACGAGGTGGACGGGCTCACAGGGTGCCTCCGACCCGGTTGATGCGGACGATGAGGTAGATCAGGTAGGGGGCGCCGAGGATGCCGGTGACGACCCCGACGGGCATGCGGGTGCCGAAGGCGTGCTGGCCGACGAAGTCGGCGACCAGCGTCAGCAGCGCGCCGACCAGCGCGGCCGGGACCAGCAGCGAGCCACGTGGGCCGATGATGCGGGCGGCGATGGGGCCGCACAGGAACGCGAGGAACGCGATGGGCCCGGACGCGGCGGTCGCGAAGCAGACCAGTCCGACCGCGGCGACGATCGTCAGCAGGCGCAGCCGCTCCACGCGCACGCCCAGGGCGGAGGCGGTGTCGTCGCCCAGCTGGGAGGTGTCCAGGCTCCGCGCCTGGAGGAGGACCGCGGTTCCCAGCACGACCAGCGCCGCGAGGACCAGCAGGTTGTCGCGCCACAGCGCGCCGTTGAGGCTGCCGGTCAGCCAGCGCATGGCCTCGGCCAGCTCGAAGTTGCGCGCCCGCTCGAGCTGCCACGAGATGACGCTCTGCATCATCAGCGACACCCCGATCCCGATGAGGATGAACCGCGTGCCGGCAGCGACCCCGCGACGGTAGGCCAGCAGGTAGATCGCCAGGGCGACGCCGATGCCGGCGGCGACGGCGAGCCACGAGACCAGCAGGCCGCTCAGCGTGAAGCTGACGATCGCCACGGCTGCCGCGGCGCTGGCGCCCTCGGTCACGCCGATGATGTCGGGGCTGGCGAGCGGGTTGCGCAGCAGCGTCTGGAAGGTGGCGCCGGCGAGGCCGAAGCTGAGGCCCACCAGCACCGCGAGCGTGGCCCGCGGCAGGCGCAGGCGGCCCACGACGAACTGCGCCCCGGGCGGCTCCTGGCCGAGGATCACCGCGAGCACGTCCGAGGGCGGGTACACCGTCGACCCGAGCATCAGGCTGCCGGCGTACGCCGCCACGACCAGGAGTGCGAGCACCGCGATCGCGGTCCGGCGCCGCCGCCGACGCGTACGCCGTCCGGTGCGCACGCTCGCCAGCACGTCGGGGTGCGGCTCGGCGAGTCCCCGGGGCGTCGCGGCGGTGCGAGAGGTGACGCTCACAGCTCACGCACCCGTCCGCGCCGGGCGACGGCGATGAAGACCGGTCCGCCGACCAGGGCGGTGATGATGCCGACGTCGACCTCCGAGGGCGGGGCGACCACGCGTCCCAGGACGTCGGCGACCACGAGCAGCGTCGCGCCGCCCACGGCGCTGAACGGGATCAGCCACCGGTGGTCGACGCCGACGAGGATCCGGAAGAAGTGCGGGACGACGAGTCCCACGAACGCGATCGGCCCGGTCACGGCGGTCGTGGCGCCCGCCAGGGTGACCGCTCCGAGCGCGGCGAGCAGGCGGGTCCGGGCGACCCGCTCCCCCAGACCGGCGGCCAGCTCGTCGCCGAGACCCAGCATGTTGAGCCCGCGGGCGCAGCCCACGCACAGCAGCGCCCCGGCGAGGAGGAAGGGTGCCATCTGCCACAGCTTGTCGTCGGTGGCGCCGCCGACGCCGCCGATCTGCCAGGACACGACGTTCTCGGAGATGTCGGGGCGGGGCAGCACGACGGCGGTGATGAACGAGGTGAGCGCCGCGGTCGTGGCGGCTCCGGCGAGCGTGAGCTTGAGCGGCGTGGTGCCGCCGCGTCCCAGGGAGCCGACGGTCCACACGAACACCGACGTCACCGCGGCACCGAGGATCGCGACCCAGATGTAGCCGGTCGGGGTCGAGAGGCCGAACCAGGCGATGCCGGTCGCCACGGCCAGCGACGCGCCGGCGTTGACGCCCAGGATCCCCGGGTCGGCGAGCGGGTTGCGGGTGATGCCCTGCAGGACGAGTCCGCAGACGGCGAGCGCCGCGCCGGCGACCACCGCGAGCGCCGTACGCGGCACCCGCTTGGCCACCGCGGCCTGGGCGAACCCGTCGGTGTCGCCGCTCAGGCCGGCCCACACGTCGGCCCAGCCGACGTCGCGCGAGCCCAGGACGATCGAGGTCGCGCAGGCCGCGAGGAGCACGACGACGCAGATGAGCAGCCACGCACCGCGTGCCCGCCGGGTCCGCTGCACGGCGGCAGCGGTCCCGACGGGCACGTCGGTGTCAGGGGCGGAGACGCTCACTCGGTGGTGTAGGCGGCCGCCTCGGCGAGCAGGCCGACGTACTCCTCGACGAGGTAGGGGATCGAGAGGGGCGTCGGGTTGGCGCCCGTGCCGATCGGCTTGCTGCCGTCGAGGTTGACGATGGCCTTGTTCTTCACCGCGGGCAGCTGCGAGAGCACCGGGTCGCCCTCGAGGGCGTCGATGAGCTCGTCACCGCCGTAGGTGATGATCACGTCGGCGTCGGCCAGCTCGTCGGCGCGCTCGGCGCTGATCGAGCCGGAGTAGTCGCCGCTGTCGCCGCTGGCCTCGACCACGCTCGGCGCGATCTCCATGCCGAGGTCGACGAGGTACTTCGAGCGGGTGTCGGCGGCGCTGTAGAAGTTGATCTCGCTCAGGTCGGCGGGATCCACGTGGGTGAGGAACATGCCGGTCGTGCCCTCGAGCTCCGGGTGCTCGGCGACCGCGTCGGCGATGGTCTGCTCGAGGTCGGCGATGAGCTGCTCGCCCTCCTCCTCCATGCCGAGCCCGCGGGCGTTCTGCAGGAGCGAGTCGCGCCACTCCGTCGCCCACGGGTCGTCGGGGAACGCGACGACCGGGGCGATCTCGCTGAGCGTGTTGTAGTCGTCCTCGGTCATGCCGGAGTAGCCGGCCAGGATGACGTCGGGCTCGGTGCCGGCGATGGCCTCGAAGTCGTAGCCGTCGGTCTCGTCGAACAGGACCGGCGTCTCGGCGCCGAGCTCCTCGAGCTTGTCCTCGGTCCACGGCTGGACGCCGTCGCCGTCGTCGTCGCCCCAGGTCATCTCGGACATCCCGACCGGCACGATGCCGAGCGCGAGCGGCACCTCCTGGTTGGCGAAGTCGATCGTGGCGACGCGCTCGGGCTTCTCCTCGATCACCGTCTCGCCGTAGGCGTGGGTGATGGTGACGGGCTCCCACTCGGCGGCGGCAGCGCCCTCGTCGGAGGCGGTGTCGTCGGTGGACGCCTCGTTGCCGCAGGCGGCGAGGCTGAGGGAGAGCAGGACCACGGCGGCGGGGGCCGCCAGCTTCTTCAACGGAGTCACGGGAACCTCACAGGAGACGGTAGGTGAGGCTAACCTAACCCACTCCTCCGGTCCGGTGCCACGGGGGTCGCGTGCCCCCGCCCCCGCCAGGCTCCGACGGACGCTGCGACTCCGAGGCAGGCCAGCAGGGTGGTGTCGACCAGGAGCACGACGGCGAGCATGCCCGCGACGCTGCCCACGGTCGTGGCGAGCAGGACCATCGCGACCAGCGCCGCCCACACCAGGTGGACCGACCGCGCGCCCGGGCGTGCCAGCGCCGAGTAGACGAGCACCTGGACGACACCGGTCGCGGTGCCGAGGAGGGCGAACAGCCACAGCACGTCGCGGATCCCGGCGTACGCCGCTCCGCCGGCGAAGACCAGCGCCAGTCCCGGCAGCGCAGCGGTCGCGGCGGTGCACAGCACCCCCAGGCCGGTCACGGCCAGGACGCTCCGGACGAGTGCCCGGCCGCCGCCCCCCTCGGCGGACATCGACGGGAACGCGACGACCACGACGAACTGGGGCAGGAAGAGCACGGCCCGGGTGACCAGCAGGCCGGCGGCGTACCGGCCGGAGTCCCCCGGGTCCAGGACGACTCGCGCGACGAGCATGTCGGCGTTGGTCAGGGCGAAGAAGGCGAGCAGGGCCTGCGAGCTGCGAGCGGTCTCCGCGACGAGGGAACGGCTGCGACGATCGCGCCGAGCGCCTCGCGGCCGCACGCGCCGCAGGGCGTGCAGCCCGTAGAGGCAGGGCGCGACGAACCCCACGCCGACGCCGAGGAACGCCATCAGCTCCGTCGGTCGCCACAGCACCAGGGCCAGGCCGACCGCGAGCCGGGGCACCCCCATCAGGAGGTACAGCACGGCGAGCTCGCGCCAGCGACGCTCTCCCTGCAGGATCCCGGCCTGCGCACCCGACACGGTCAGCGGAACCGCCGCGACCGCGGCCAGGAGCGCGGTGGCGAGGCTCTGGAGGTCGAGCAGGCGGGTGACCGCCGGCGCTGCGAGGAGGAGCACGCCGGAGAGGAGGACGCCGGCGCGGAGCGAGACGCGCAGGACCTCGCGCGCCACCTCCTCGGCGTGCGCCGGCTCGGCGCTGATGCGCCGGGCCGCCGTGGCCTGCAGGCCCAGCTGCAGCACCCCGACGATGAGCATCAGGTTGACGACGGCGAAGAACCCGCCGTACGCCGTGGGGCCGAGCAGGCGGGCGGCCGACATGGTGAACCCGTACATCGCGAGGTTCATCACGGTGATCGCGACGGCGACCTGGGCGCCGCCGGCGACCCGCCCGGCGTCGCTCGCGGGGGCGGACGCGGGACCGGACGCGGGACCGGACGAGGTCGCGTCCGGCTCGGCGGGCACGCCGCTCACCCGCGTCGGCGCGAGCCGGCGCCCCGCACGGGCAGCAGGTCGGCGGCCGGCTCCGAGTAGGTCACCGCGCTCAGCCGGTCGCCGGCGAACTCCAGGGAGGTGATCGAGCACAGGGTGCACCGGCGACGCCGGGGGTCGTGCACCAGCGGGCGACCCTCCAGGCGAAGACGCGTGGCCCAGATGGGCAGCTGGTGGGAGACGAGGACGGCCTCGTGCCCGCGCGCCTCGGCGCGGGCGTCGTCCACGGCGTCCCTCATCCGCGCGACCACCTCCTCGTAGGGTTCGCCCCACGACGGACGGAGCGGGTTCCAGAGGTGTCGCCACGCCACCGGCGTGCGCAGGACGCGCTCGGCACCGGCCAGCCGCAGGCCCTCCAGGCGGCTGGCCGCCTCCACGATCCGAGGGTCGGTGCGCAGCTGCAGCCCGAACGTCCGGGCCACCGGCTCGGCGGTCTGGCGGGTGCGCTCGAGGGGCGAGGCGACGACGTGGGTCACGTCGCGACCGGCGAGGGCGTCGGCGGCGCGCTCGGCCATCTCGTGCCCGCGCTCGGACAGGGGGAAGCCGGCCAGCCGGCCGTAGAGGATGCCGTCGGGGTTGAGCACCTCGCCGTGGCGGACCAGATGGACGGTCGTGACGGACATCAGATCGGCAGTCGGCGGAACACCGGCCGCGGCAGGTGGCGCAGGACCACCATGACCCCGCGCATCGCGCCCGGCACCCACACCTGCTCGCGACGGGCGTCGACGGCGGCCAGCACGGCGTCGGCGACGCGGCCCGGGTCGGTGGCGAGGGGCGCGGGCTCGAGACCGGCCGTCATCTTCGAGCGGACGAACCCGGGGCGTACGACCAGGACGTGCCCACCGTGCTCGCGCAGGGCCTCGCCGAGGCCGGTGAAGAAGGCGTCGGCGCCGGCCTTGGTCGCGCCGTACACGAAGTTCGAGCGCCGAGGCCTCTCGGCGGCCACGCTGGAGAGCGCGACCACGATCCCGTGGCCCTGGCGCCGGACCTGCTCGCCGAGCAGGATCCCGGCGGCCAGCGGTCCCACGAAGTTCACCTCCGCCAGCTCCGTGCCGGCCGCCACGTCGGTCCAGGCGCGTTCGTTGTCGCCCAGCAGTCCGTACGCCACGACGGCCACGTCGATGTCGCCGTGGCCGGCCGCGGCACGCACCGCGTCCTGGTGGGACTCGACCGACCGCGCCTCCAGGTCGACCGCGTGGACCTCGCAGCCGAGGTCGCCGAGCCGGCCCACCGCCGCGTCGCGCCGCTCCCCGGGACGGGCGGCCAGCACGACGCGCAGCCCGGGAGTGCGCGCGGCGTACCGCTCGGCGACCGCGAGCGCGATGTCGGAGGTCCCGCCGAGCAGGAACAGCGATCGGGGTCGGCCGGTGGCGTCGAGCACAGTCAGCTCCTGCGGGTCGGGCGGGCTCACAGCAGCACCCGCCGGGCGAGGTCGGACACGAACAGGCCCTCAGGATCCAGCACCCGGCGCGCTGCGCGGAACTCGGCCAGCCGGGGATACATCGCCTCGACGGCGTCGGGGCCGAGCCGGGCGTCCTTGGCCAGGTACACGCGTCCCCCGGCGCCGAGCACCACGTCGTCCAGGCGGTGGAAGAGCCGGTCGAGGCCCGGTCCGACGGGCAGGTCGACGGCCAGCGTCCAGCCGGGAGCGGGGAAGGACAGCAGGCCTGGGCTGCTCTCCCCCATCCGCTTGAGGACGTTGAGGCAGGAGGGGTGTCCCGAGTCGGCGATCAGGGCGACCGCTCGCCGGAACGCCTCGGTCTCGCTCGGCGGCACCACGAACTGGTACTGGCAGAACCCTCGCGGCCCGTAGACGCGGTTCCAGTCGCGCACGCCGTCGAGCGGTTGGAAGAACGCGCCCAGTGGCTGCACGTCGGTGGTCGGGCGCGCCGGCGCCTTGCGGAACCACAGCTCGTTGAACGCCCGGCCGGTGGCGCGGTTGAGCAAGCCGTAGGGCATCGGAGGCACCCCCGGGCCCGGCCCGCCGCCGCCGAAGGCGGTGGGGCGCTTCGCGAGCCTCGCCGGCAGGTCGTCGAGCCGGGCCAGCCGGCCGCGGGTCAGCACGGCGCGACCCATCCGCGGGCCGCGGGCCAGCGCGTCGAACCAGGCCACCGAGTAGGGGTCCGGGTCGTCCTCGGCGAGCAGCTCGAGCAGGTGGTCGAGGTCGCGGGCCCGCTCGGTGCGCACGACGGCGTACGCCGTCTGAGCCGGGACGCACGACAAGGTGGCCCGCACGACGACGCCCGTCAGCCCCATGCCGCCCACCGTCGCCCAGAACGCCTCGGCGCCGGGACCGTCGGGGGTCAGGGTGCGCAGCGCACCGTCGGCGGTGACGAGGTCCAGCGCGAGCACGTGGTCGCCGAACGACCCGGAGACGTGATGGTTCTTGCCGTGCACGTCGGCCGCGATGGCGCCGCCCACGGTGACCTGGCGGGTGCCCGGCACCACCGGGAGCCACAGGCCGAGCGGCAGCAGCGTCCGGGTGAGGGTGTCGATGCTCACCCCCGCCTCCACCCGCACGACGCCCCGGTCGACGTCGATGGACAGGATCCGGTCGCAGCCGGTCATGTCGAGCACCAGGCCGCCGGCGTTCTGCGCGGCGTCGCCGTAGCTGCGTCCGAGCCCGCGGGCCAGGACTCCGCGCGCCGGCGGGTCGCCACCAGTGCGCAGCGAGGCGATCAGCGCGGCCACCCCGTCCGGCCCGGGCGGCACGGCGACGTCGGCCGCCGACGGGGCCGTACGTCCCCAGCCCGTCAGGGTGCGCCGCTGGGGGTCGACGCCAAGGACGCTCACGCCGACGCCAGCGCCGCGACGACCGCTGCCAGCCACAGCAGCCCGAGCAGCTGCAGGGTGCGGTCGCCGAACACGACGGCCTCGGGGCAGCCGGCATCCGCCGACCGCACGTGGGAGGCGTAGCGACCGATGCCGCCCGCGAACGCCGGCACCGACACCAGCGCGCAGGCCGCCGCGAGGCTCCCCACGGGCGCGAGCCCCGCTGCCGCGACGGCGTACCCGCCGACGGCAAGGACGGCGGACGACGCCCAGGTCGCCCGCAGCCACGGCAGCGAGTAGCCGCGCAGGACGGGGCGGGTGGAGCCGGTCGCTCCGAGGGTGGCCAGCTCGGAGTACCGCTTGCCGGCCACCATGAACAGCGAGGCGAAGCCGATGACGGTGAGGAACGGCACGGACAGCTCCACGCCGGCGGCCACCCCGCCGGCGACGACCCGCAGGACGAAGCCGCTCGCCACGACGAGCAGGTCGACGCCCGCCCGGTGCTTGAGCCCCGAGCTGTAGGCGACCTGCACGGCCAGGTAGGCGGTCAGCACGCCCGCCAGTCCCACCGACCAGAGCAGCGCGCCGCCGAGGGCGGCGACGACGAGGACCACCGCGGCGCCTGTCGCCGCGGCGGGCGAGACGGCGCCGCTGGCGACCGGTCGCAGCCGCTTGGCCGGGTGGCGCCGGTCGGCCTCGACGTCGCGCAGGTCGTTGCCGAGGTAGACCGCGGCCGAGGCGGCGCAGAACGTCACGAACGCGACCGCGGCACCGACCAGGACGGTGGGGTCCGCCAGGCCGGTGCCCGCCAGGGCCGGTGCGGTGAGGACGAGGACGTTCTTGCTCATCTGGCGGGGCCGGCACCCATGCGCCAGCGCGACGGCGCGTCGGCGGCGTCGGGGCGACGGAGTCCGCTCAGGCGGGGGCTCGGCAGCAGCGTCGCTCCGCCGGGGGGCCGGGATCCGCGGCGCGGCGGACGCCGCTGCCGGCGCCACCGGGGTCTCCGGGCGCGGCTCAGTGGTGGTCATGCGTCCTCCCGAGTGTGGCCGAGCACTGCCGTACCCCGGTGAGTGGTGACCTATCCTGACCGTCGAGCACGGTGCGCGGCGCGAACGGGAAGCGGGACCGGGGAGTGCCAGGAGACAGCCAGATGCGACGGGCAGCGCTCATGGTGCTGGCGAGCGTGGTCGCTGCCTCGTGCGCCGCGGCCGGCGTCGCCGTCCTCGACGTCCGGGTGGCGCAGTCGGGCTGGCGGCTCGCGGTCGTGCTGGGCGCGACCCTGTCCGCGGCTCTGGTCGCCGCCGCCCTGACCCTGCTGGGGCGCCGCTCCCCCCGGCTCGCCGCGGAGGCCGGGGTCGTCCTCGGTGCGGCGTTGCTGGCGGGGCTCTCGATGGCGGCACTCGACGGCACCCGCTGGGGCTGGTACGGGCTGTTCGCCGACTCGGCGTTCCGCACGCAGATGGCCACCCGCTACGCCGAGGGTGTCGCGCTGGTCGACTACGGCTACCGCGGCCTGCCGGCGTACTACCCGCCGGCCGTCGGCTGGATCCAGGGTCGGGTCGCGGACCTCACCGGGATGCCCGGCTGGGCAGCGGTGCGTCCGGTGCAGATCGCCGTCGGAGCAGCCGTCCCGGTGCTCGCGTACGGGCTGTGGCTCCGCGTGGTCGGCGCCCCGCGGGCGGCGGCCGTGGCGGTCCTGACCGCGCTGTGGTGCGCGCACCCGCAGAAGCCCGACGAGTGGGTGGTGCTGACGTGCCTGGTGCCGTGGTGGCTGCTCGCGGTCCGCGACGTCCGCACCCCCGGCAGCCCGCGGCCGCGAGCATGGGCGCTGGGGATCGTGCTCGGGCTGCTGGTCCTGGTGCACACCTACTACTTCCTGCCGCTGGGGATCGCGACGCTGCTGGCGCTCGGCTCCGACGTCCTGGCCCGGCGCCGCGGCAGGTCGCCGCGCCTGCCGCTGCCACGGGCGCTGGGCATCGGCGCGGTCGCGCTGCTCGTGTCGTCGCCGTACTGGGCGGGGGCGGTGCTCGCCCGCCTGCGGCTACCGAGCGACAGCCTGCAGCTGCGCTACGCCAAGCCCGGCGGCAACGAGCCCGTGGTGGTGCCCGATCCGTGGGAGCCCGTCGGCCTGGCTGTCCTGTGCGGGCTGGCCTGGCTGGCCTGGGCCGCCTGGCGCCGGTGGCGCGGTGGACGCGACGACCTGCTCGCCGGCGGGCTGGCGCTCGCCCTCGCCGGCGCGTTGGCGACGCTGGGCGTCGGCGCCCTCCTCGAGCGGGCGGACGTCGGCGTGCTGGCCTTCAAGACCAACGACCTGCTCGAGATGCTCCTCGTCACCTGCGGTGTCCTCGGCGGCGCCCACCTCCTCGGCCACCTGCTCGGACGTGTGCGTCCAGGTGTCCCGCGTCGCCTCGCGTCGGCCGCGGCCGCCGTGGCGGCCGCGGTGGCGACCGGGACCGCGACCCACCACGTCGCGGTGGACTGGGCCACCGGCAGCCCCGCGCTGGTCGCGAACACGACCCGCTATCCCGACGGCCTGCGACCGGCGGGGGCCGGGGACCTCGAGCAGCAGGTCCCGGTGCTCTTCGTCCGCGCCGACGATCCACCGGCGGCCGACGTGCTCGCCGGGTGGGACCGGCTGCGCCCCGCGCTCCCCCGCTCGCGGACGGTCCTGGTCACCTCCCGCGTCGACCTGCTCGCTACGACCCCGGTCCACGGGTTCCTCGCGTTCAAGAGCATCTACTCGCACCCCAACGGCCGGTTCGAGGACCGGGTCGAGCTGCTGCGGGAGGTCGCCGCGTGCCCGAACCCCGCCTGCGCGGCCGGGCTCCTGCGCGACAACCCCTACGACCGGGTCGACGGGCTGGTGCTCGAGCGGGCGGGCGACCAGCTGACCCTGCGCTTCATGGTCGACGACTTCCCCGACCGCACGCGCCGCGAGCAGGTCGTCTTCCCCGCCGACCTCTTCGCGGCACCGTGGTTCGAGCGCGCCGACGTCGGTCGCTGGACCGTCCTCGCCGTCCGCTGACAGGGTCGGGGCGCCTGGCGGCGACCCCGACCCTGTCTGCTCGGCGGTGCGGTCAGCGGGTGACGCGCAGGGTGGTGCGTTCCCGGTGGCGGGCGACCGAGCCGTCGCCGAGGTAGACGACGACGACCTTCGTCCGGCCCGGGGCGGTCGAGCGCGGGATCGGCATCGTGACCCGGGCCCTGCCGTCGGCGAGTCGCACCGTCCGGTTCGTGCCGGCCACCTTGATCCGGACCTTCCCGGTCGGCTGAGCGCCCGGCGCGCGGACGACGACGTTGATCCGGACCGTGGTGCCGCGCCGCACGGCGGCGGGGGACGTCACCTTGATCCGCGGCTCGGCCTTGGCGACCGGACCGGGCACCGGGGCGACCGGAGCCGGCGGCGGGGTCGGCGTGGGGACCGGCGCCGGGTCCGGGGTCGGCGTCGGGTCAGGCGTCGGACTCGGGTCCGGGGTGGGCGTCGGGTCCGGCGTGGGCGTCGGGTCCGGGGTCGGGTCCTCCGCGACCGCGAGGGTCACGGCCGGCGAGGGACCGTAGGCCAGCTCTCCGGTCGGCTTGAGGATCGAGACGCGGTACTGCGCGCCGTCGTCGGCCATGGCTGCCTCGAACGACAGGCTGGACGTCGACTCGCCCTCGATGGTCGTCCACTCGCCACCGGCGGCCTTCCTCTCCCACCGGTGGTCGGTCAGGACCGTCGCACCGTTCTCCGGGAGCTCCAGGCTCAGGGTGACGGTCCCGCCCTCGTCCACCGAGGTGTCGCCGGCCACCGTGGGCTGCTGGCGGGCCGGGGATCCGTGGTCGTCGTGGTGGATGGTCACCGGCGCGGCGCTGAGCGTGTCACCGGTGTCGCCGTCGCGCAGGGTGGCCCGCACCTGGACCCCGTCGAGCGCCTGCTCGGCGACGAGCCGGTGCGACATCCCGGACGCTCCCGGGAAGGGCACCCAGCCGCCGCCCGGCCACTTCCACTCCCACGCGAGGGTGTCGTTCGCGTCGGGCTCCGGGTCCGCCACCAGGTCCAGGTCGATGTCGTAGCCCTGGTGGTAGTGCCCGCCCAGGTCGGAGAAGAACAGCAGCTGCGTGCCGGGGTCGGCGTCCGAGACCTTGACGGTGGTGCTCCAGTGACCGGCGAAGATCTCGTCGCCGTAGAGCGGGTCGTCCACGAGGGCGTCGGCCACGGCGGCGAAGTGCAGCTGCTGGTCGTGCCACTGCATCGTCATCGGCAGCTCGATGCTGAGCGCCTCGGGTCCGGTGCCCTCCTCGAGCACCACGTGGTTCCAGTCCTCGTCGACGGTGTACCACCGGTAGGTGAGCCCCTCGGCGGCCGGGTGCACCTCGGCGGTCGCCGTGAGGGTCTGGCCCGCCCGGTACACGCCGCGCGTGCCCTGCACGAGGACCTCACGCTCCGCGATCTCGCCCGTCATCGGCGCGGAGGTCGCCACCACGACGCCGTTCCGGACGGTCTGGACGGCGAACTCGGCGGGGCCGGTGGCGACGTACGGGCGCGCGACGATCGTGTCGCCGTCGCGCTTCGCGCCGGGCAGCTCGAACCACGGGCTGTCGCTGCGGTAGACCAGGCGCACGGACTCGCCCGCGGCCGGCTCGGGGCCGTCGAGCGGCAGGACGACGTCGTCTCCCAGGTGCTGCTTGCCGGCCGGGAAGGACGTGGCGACGGGCGGGACGGCGTTCGCGACGCTGAGCGGCACCCAGGCAGTGTCCTTGCCGGGGACGTACGCCGAGCCCTGCCGCAGCCGGGCGCGCACCTCGTAGCCGTCGTGCTGGGCGTCCAAGAGCTGGCGGAGCCGGCCCTGGGCGACCTCCGTGGCGTCGCCGTCGCCGGAGAACACGTAGCCGCTGCCGGTGGACCCGATCGGGCGGATCGTCCAGCGCCACGCCTGGCCCTGCTCGAGGTCGTGCCCGACCACCCGGGCCCGGAGCACGTCGCCCACGTCGTAGGACTGCTCGACCCCAGCGATCGCGAGGTCGGTAGCGGTCTCCTCGCGGACGCCGATCGTCACCGGCTCGGACGGGCCGTAGGCCACCTCACCGGTGGGCTTCAGGATCGAGACGCGGTAGGAGGCGCCGTCGTCGGCCAGGGTCGCCGGGAGCGCCAGCTCCGCGCCGTCCTGCCCGGGCAGGACGCTCCACTCGGCCGCGCCGGGCGCCCTGCGCTCCCAGCGGCGGTCGGTGAGCACGGTCGCCCCGTTGCTCGGCAGCGACAGCCCCAGTGCCAGGCTCTCCCCCGCGGTGTAGCTGGTGCGGCCGGCGACCGACGGCTTCTGCCGGGCGGCGGCGCCGTGGTCGTCGTTGTGGATCGTCACCGGGGCGGCGACGACCGACTCCTTGCCCTCGGCGGCGAAGTCGAGCGTCGCGCGGACCTGGACGCCGTCCAGTGCCTGCTCCGCCGTGAGCGTGTGACTCAGCCCCTGCGGCCCGGGGAAGGCCGTCCAGGCGTCGGCGCCCGGCCACTTCCACTCCCACGAGACGGTGTCGCCGACCGCGAGCTCGGGGTCGGCCGTCAGCCGCAGGTCGACCCGGTCGCCCTGGTGGTAGTGCGCCGCCAGCGCGCCGAAGGCGAACAGCTGCTGGTCGGCCGGCGTGTCGGTCACCGTGATGTCGCCGACCGCGTAGCCGGCCGTGGCCCGGCCGCCGCCGGGGTAGTCGTAGGAGGCGTACAGCTGGACGTAGCGGTCACCCATCGCCGGCGTGTGCTCGAGCCTGACCTCGGCCGGGTCGGTGCCCACCGGCAGGTCCTTCTCGTACGAGACGGTCCCGTCGGCCTTCTGGACGACCCAGCGGTAGGACAGTCCCTCGCGCTGCGGGAACACCGTGCCGGACAGCTGCATGGTCTGGCCGAGACGGTAGGTGCCGCGCAGGCCCTGGATCTGGGTCTCACGACGCGCACTGGTCTGCGTGATGGGCGCGGACTGGGCGACGGCGACGCCGTCGCGCACGACCTGGACCGCCCAGAGGAGGGTGACCGCCGCCGTGGTGGGGGCGCTCACGGTGCTGCCGGTGATGGTCGTGTCGCTCGCCGGCGTCCAGAGCCCGCTGGTGGAGCCGCGGCGGACGATGCGGGCCGTCTCGCCGTCAGCGAGGGGCCGGCCGCCGATGTCCGCGGTCCAGAGGTCGCCGACGTACGTCAGCGCGGGCGAGGTCCGCGTCAGCGTCTGCGGCTCGACGTCCGAGGCGACCCGGATCGGCACCCACGGCGTCTGGGAGAGGACGGTCGAGGACCCCTGGCGCAGCGCGACGCTCAGCTCGTAGCCGTCGTCCGCGATCGACAGCGGCCGCGAGTGCTCGTTGCTCGTGGTGCTCTGCAGGTTCGTGCCCGTGACCGTGCTGCCCGTGGGACGCATCAGCCACCGTAGCGTCTGGCCCTCAGCCAGGTCCACGCCGACCGCGCGGGCACTCAGCGTGTCGCCCGGCGCGTAGGAGTCGCGGACGCCCGTGATCGCGAAGGGCTGCCCCGTCGCGTCCGTGACGTCGACGGTGACCGGGTCGGAGGTCGAGCCTGTGGCCAGGTTGGCCGTCGCGGGCACGAAGGCCGCGGTGAGGGTGTGCGAGCCCACGGCGAGGTCGGGCACGGTGAGCTCGGCCCGGCCGCTCGCGTCGATGGGGTCGTGCCCCAGGACCGTGCTGCCGTCGCGGAACTCGACGGCGCCGTCGAGGTCCTCGACCGCAGCCGGGCTGACCTCGGCGCTCAGGGTGACGGGGTCGCCCGCGGTCACCTGGGACGCCGACGCGGACAGCGTCGTGGAGGTCAGGACCTTCTCCGGGAGCTCGCCCACGACGAAGGTGTAGACCTGGGTGTCGGTGACCGGTGCGCCACCGACGGCCGCGTCGGCGCGGACCGTGAGCTCGTAGGTGCCGGGTCGGGTGAACGCCCAGTTGGCGTGCATGTGCACGCGCTTGCGGGTGAAGCTCTTGACGTCCTCGTCGCTCGACCAGATCCGCGATCCGACACCCCCGAAGGTGCCGGTGAGCCACAGCTCCACGTCACCGGGGCCGTCGACGTCGACGAGGGTGAACGTCGTGTCGTCGTCGTCCAGCGTGCCGGCGGGCACCGACTCGGTCGAGAAGCCCGGCCAGATCTGGCCCGGACCCTCGACCTGCGGCGCCAGCCACACCGTCGATCCTGCGGGTGCGATGAACTCGTATCCCGCGGGGAGGCGGTCCATGCGCGAGTCGTCGTCGACGTGGAACCACACCTCGTCGGCGTCGTAGCGGGTGCCCAGGGTGGGGATGTCGGCCTTGGTGTCAAGGACCAGCCGACCGTCCTCCCAGAACGTCGCGATGGCGTCGGTGTGGACGTCCGCGATCACCGTCCGTTCGAGCGGAGCCGGTGCAGGACCGGGAACGGCCGAGGCGGCCGCGGAGAGTCCCGCTGTCGTGCCGAGGGCCAGAGCGCCGGCCACCAGGCCGGACAGCAGGATTCGGGGTGGGCCGCTGATGCGGGCCGCGAGGGGCGTTGTCACGTAGAGACCTTTCACGTCCGGAGCGGGCGCGCGCCCGCTCAGCGTGACGATAATCGTTCTCATTATTTATTAGCAAGTGCAGTGCCCCGGATGCAGGCCGGAGGGCGTCGTCGCGATGACGCGTGCAGCGATCACAGCGTCGTCACCCAGTAGGGCACCCGGCACACGTAACCCGCCGCTCCGGGTGTCGCCGACGACCGGACGGCGCTGAGCACAGCCGCTCGCGCCGCCGACCACTGCTCACCCAGGGTCCGGCGGGCCATCAGGATGGGAGCGCTGTACTGCTCCATCAGGTGGA
Source organism: Nocardioides sp. SYSU D00065 (assembly GCF_017916425.1). Lineage (GTDB taxonomy): Bacteria > Actinomycetota > Actinomycetes > Propionibacteriales > Nocardioidaceae > Nocardioides. Next base: position 858,239 of record NZ_JAFMSX010000001.1, read on the forward strand.
CGAAGGCCTCCGGCGACTCGAAGACCAGGTCGAACTCCCGCTCCTCCACCGTGGCGCCGGCGCCGGCCACGTCGCGGATCCCGGCGACGGACTCGTGCCACGGGGCCGGGACGTCCGGGTGGTAGCGGGACATGAGGCGCCGGATGTCACCGAAGAGGCCGTTGGGCGACCAGCTCGTGAAGACGACATCTCCGCCGTCGCGCACCAGCCGGCGCGCCTCCGCCACCGCACGCTCGGGATGGTCGGCGAAGACGAGTCCGAAGGTGGAGGTCACCACGTCCGCGCAGTCCGAGGGGAGGGGTACGTCGACCACGTCCGCCTCGAGCCACCGGACGTCCAGGCGCTCGGCCGCGGCACGCCGCGCCGCCTCGGCCAGCAGGCCGGGGCTGATGTCGACGCCGACCACCGATGCTGCCCCCTCACGGGCCAGCGTCAGCGCCGTGACACCGGTGCCCGTCGCCAGGTCGACGGCGTCGCGGCCGCGCACCTCCAAGGCGGCCACGAGATCGCGCCCCGGCGCGGCCCACATGTCTCCCACGATGCCGTAGTCACCGGTCGCCCAGAACGTGCTGGCGTCCATCCCCATCCCTTCGATCGCCATCTCGATCCCATTCCTCCCCTCGCCGTCGCTGCCCGCACCGATCGCAGCCCGTCGCGATTCACCGTCGACGCCGGACTTGGCACCCGGCGCATCCTCAGTCAATAATGATTATCAGAAGCATTCTCGTATCTGGCTAGGACGGTCCACATGACGGCACGACCCCGCGTCAGCGCAGCGCTGACGGCACTCGTCGCACTCGTCGCCGTGAGCGTGGGGGCCGCCGGGACGGTCGAGCTCACCGCCCCTGCCGCCGCGGCCGACGGCTTCGCGCTCGAGCTGGACCACGGGCACGTCGACGCCTTCACGCTGACGTGGGGCACCGGGCTCGAGCTCGGCCTGCAGGAGGACGTGACCGGTCATCACGTGCAGCACGACCCGGAGGACGTGCTGATCACGGTCAAGGACGAGGCGCGGATGACGCTCCCCTCACCGGTGCCGCCGAGTCTCTCGTTCCTCGGCGCGGCCGGCAGCGACGTGTGGTTCCTGCCCCAGACCCAGGACCCGGACCTGGTCTGGCCGGGGTGGAGCACCGAGCGGATCCCCACCGGAGTCTTCTCCGACCCGATGCGCATCCACGTCGACAGCGTCGACGGACCTGGGGAGGTGTTCCTGTGGCAGACCGGTCCGTTCGGCGAGTCGACCTCGGTCCTCGACTCGGGCGGGTTCCGCCTGCCCGGTCGCATCCAGACCAAGGTCAACGCACACGTCCACGCCAACTGGGCCTTCACCGAGCCCGGCCGCTACACCTTCACGGTCCGCGCGAGCGGCACCCGCACCACCGGCGACACCGTCCAGAGTGCGTCGCGGACCTACAGCTTTCAGGTCGGCGGGGCCGGTCCCACGGACCCCACGCCGCCCCCCACCTCCGATCCCACACCCGACCCCACGCCCGACCCCACGCCCGACCCCACGCCCGACCCCACACCTGACCCCACGCCCGGCCCCGACCCTCAGCCCACTCCGGGCGGGACGTGGGACGTGCCCAACGGCACGGTCAACGCACGCGGGGCGACGGTCCTCAACGCCGGTCACGTCGACGTGGCCTCCGTGCTCGAGGGCGGGCAGCTGACCACGCGCATCAAGGACACGACCACCTCGGCCACCGTGTGGCGCGAGCCTGCCCGGACCGTGCTGCAGCTGCTGCCCCGCTCCCGGGCGACGGTCCCGGCCAACCCGGCGTACGGCTTCCTGGGCGCGCCCGGCGCTTCCTTCTACCAGGTCACCCAGACCCAGCAGCCCGACCTCCTCTGGCCCGGGTGGTCGACCGAGAGCGTCCCCGCCGCTGCCACCACCGGCGGCGTGCTCTGGTCGCTGGACGACATGTCCGGACCCGGCGAGTTCGCGATCTACGAGACCGACCCCTTCGGCCGCCCCTCGGTGCTCTTCAACACCCGCGACGGGATCACCCAGGCCGACCGGTTCACGATTCCCAAGAACACCCATGCCCACGGCTCGTGGGCGTTCAGCGCTCCGGGCCTCTACTGCCTCGCCGGGCAGCGAGTGGCCGAGCTGACCTCGGGCCAGTCGGTCTCGGACCGGTTCGTGCTGGCCGTCGCCGTCGGCACCGCCGACGTGATGGGCGTCGACCCCGCGCGGTGCGGCGAGCAGGTCGACGTCCAGGCTCCGGCAGTCGCTCCGCCGAAGGCCGACGACGGATCCCGGGGCGGCAAGGGGTCCAAGGGCTCCAAGGGCTCCAAGGGCGACGAGGACGAGCCGGGCACCGACACCGGCACGGGCAGCGAGGACCAGACCGCGGACTCCGACAGCACGTCGGCGACCTCCGGCGCATCGACCGGACCCGGCTTCGAGCGCTGCGTGCCGAGCGACACCACGACGGGCGGCGGCACGGGGCCCACGCCCACCGCTCCCCCGCTCCCGACCACCCAGCGGCGCAGCACCACGGTGCTGTCCGCAGGGCACATCGACTACGCCTCGCGCATCGTCGACGGGCGGCTGGTCTCGCAGGTCGGCGACGACACCTCGGGCTCGAAGGTCTACCGCGAGCCGTCGTCGGTCGTGCTCTGGCTCAAGCCCGAGTCGCGGGTCACCCTGCCGTCGGGCTACGGACAGGTGGGCAGCCCGGGGACCACGGTCTGGCAGGTCCCCCAGACCCAGAACCCGTCCCTGATCTGGCTGGGCTGGAACACCGAGCAGCTCAACGCCGGCAACGCCCGCGGCACCGTCACCTGGCGCCTGGACCGCGTCCAGGGCCCGGGAACGGTCAAGGTCTACCTCTCCGGGTCCTTCGGCGGTGTCCAGGACATGGTGTTCTCGGGTGCGGGCTCGTCCTACTCCATCCCGCTCGGCGTGCACACCCACGCCAACTGGGCCTTCAGCGAGCAGGGGACCTACCGGCTCACCAGCACCCAGAGCGTCACGCTCGCCGACGGGTCACGCTCCTCCGACACCGAGACCCTGACGATCGCGGTCGGCGACGTCGACCCCACGTCGACCGGCACCAGCGGCGCCAGCACGGCCGAGACCGGCACCTCCTCCGACACGTCCGGGGCGGACGCGGGCACGGGCTGCGAGCCGGCGTCGGCGACCGTGCCGACCTCCTCGGGCGGCGACCAGCGTCTCGCCGGCGCCGCGCCCCAGGTGGCTGCTCCCGAGGCGTCGGCCGAGTCGTCCCTCGCCCTCCCGGACGAGGCGGTCGCCGCCCAGTCGACCGGGACCGGCGCGGTCGCGGCGCCGTCGGCGTCCGACCCGGTGCCGCTGCTCCTCGGCGCCCTCGGCGGCCTGCTGCTGGTGGGCGCCGGCGGGACCGGGCTGCTGTGGTGGCGCCGGCCCGCATCCCCCACGGGCTCGTGGGAGCCGGCCGCGTGACTCCCACGTCCTCCAGGTCACGCCGGGTCGGCGCGGCGGGGCTGGTCGCGCTCGCCTGCGCCCTCGTCGCCGGCTGCGCCACCAAGCCGGCGCTCTCCGCGCGGGGCGAGCGGCTCCAGGTCATCACCACGACCGGGCTCCTCGCCGACCTCGTCTCCCACGTCGGCGGCGACCGGATCGACGTCGCCTCGCTCGTGCCGGACGGGGGCGACCCGCACTCCTACGAGCCCACGCTGCGCGATGCGCGCAACGTCGTCTACGCCGACGTGGCGTTCTCCAACTACGCGCTCCTCGAGGAGCGCAACGTCATCAAGACCCTCGACGCCAACCTGCCCGAGGAGGCGGTGAGCGTGTCGCTCGCGGAGGAGTCGGTGAAGTACGCAGCCGAGCTGATCCCGCTCGTGGAGGACGTCAACCTCGACACCGTCTGGCTCGGCCTGCGCGCCCACGGGGACGAGGGCGAGCTCGGTGCCACCCGGACGTCCGAGGTGCTGCTCTCGGCGACCGGCGCCACCGGCCCGGGTGAGGTGTACGCCTACCTCACCGGGTCGTTCGGCGACACCGACGTCTACCTCGACTCCTCCGACGGCTTCGATGCCGCCGACGGCTACCGCGACGACACCATGTCGCTGCCCGCCGACGCCCACACCCATCTGTCCTGGGCCTTCACCGAGCCCGGCGTCTACACCCTCGACCTCACCGCCCGCCTGCAGGTCGACGACACCTCCCGGCCGGTCGACATCGACGAGCAGACGTTCACCTTCGCCGTCGGCGTCGACCCCGCCGAGGCCGGTGTCGAGGACCCGGTGGTCCTCGAGGAGGGCCACGCCGACCTCACCGCCGACCTGACGGACGGGGAGCTCGAGGTCACCTACGACCCGGAGGGCGGCGGGCACGCCACCCAGCAGACCCATCCGGCCGACGAGGTCGTGATCGACGTCCCGGCCAAGGCCCTCGACGAGGTGCCCGCCGGCTCGCAGTTCTCGTTCATCGGCCGCGCCGGCGACGCGGTGTACCAGCTCCCGCAGGCGGTCCTGGGCAAGCACGTGCACGGGGAGATCGACCCGCACCTGTGGCAGGACGTCCGCAACGCGATGGCGTACGTCCAGCTCATCCGCGACACGCTCATCGCCGCCGACCCCGAGGGCGCGAGCGACTACGCCGCCAACACCCGCGCGTACGTCGCCGAGCTCGAGGAGGTCGACGACTACGTGCGCGAGACCATCGCGCAGATCCCGGAGGCCGACCGCCAGCTGGTCACCACCCACGACGCGTTCGGCTATCTCGCGAAGGCCTACGACGTCGAGGTCGCGGGGTTCGTCGCGCCCAACCCGGCCGTCGAGCCGTCGCTGTCCGACCGGCGCAAGCTGGCCCAGACGATCCGCACGCTCGACGTCCCCGCGGTGTTCCTCGAGCCCAACCTCGTCGCGCGCTCCTCCACCCTCACCGAGGTCGCCCGTGACGCGGGCATCGCCGTGTGCGACATCTACGGCGACTCCTTCGACGACGAGGTCGCGACCTACGCCCAGATGATGCGCTTCAACGCCGACAGCCTGCGCCGCTGCCTCACCGACTGACCCTGCCCGACCGCCCCCTCCCGACCGGCCCGAGCTGATCCTCCGCCGGCAGACCACGAGAAGAGCCATGACCACCTCGACCCGCCCACGCCGACTGGCAGCCGCCCTCGGCGTCCTCGTCCTGGCCCTGACCGCCGTACCCGCGGCGACGTACGCCGCCGAAGGTGACCGCGACGGCGACGGGGCCCTCGACCAGAAGCTCGACGACCTCGCGATCGTGCACGGACCACGCGTACTGGAGGCCGGGCACGTCGACATGGGCCCGAAGTTCGACGGCGACGACTGGCGCTTCCTCATCCACGACGACGTCTCCAAGGCCGACGCCGACGCGACGAGCGTGTGGCGCTACCCCGACGAGACGGTGTTCCGCGTCCTCGACCAGGCGCGGCTGACCCAGCCCGACGACCCGGCCTACGCGTTCACCGGCGCAGCGCCCGGCGACCCCATCTGGGTCGTGCCGCAGACGCAGAACCCGGAGGTGGTGTGGCTCGGGTGGAACACCCAGGACCCGCGCGTCATGGAGACGATCGACCGGGGCGTCACCCTGTCGCTCAGCGGCGTCGATGGCCCCGGCACCGTCACCGTCTATCTCCAGTCGGGCTCGTTCGGCGAGCCCGAGGTCCTCTGGGACTCGCGGAAGTCCGGCGAGCAACCCCTGTGGGTCGACGTGAACACCCACACCCACGCCAACTGGGTCTTCACCGAGCCCGGCGTCTACCTCCTGCGCCTCGAGGCGGAGGCGGACCTCATCGACGGCACCACCGTCAGCGACACGCAGTACCTCCGGTTCGCCGTGGGGACCGAGACCTCCACCGACGAGGCGCTCGCCGCGTCGTGGAGCGGACCCGCCGAGCCGGAAGAGTCGGAGCCGTCGGACGGCGGCGCAGCCGAGCCGGCCGCCGCCGGGTCCGACGACGGCGTGCTCGTCCCGGTCCTGGTCGGCGCGATCATCGTCGTCGCCCTCGCCCTGATCGCCGGCTTCGCGGTCGCCCTCACCCGCAGCAACCGCGCGCGCAGGCAGGTGCTCGGTGCCCGCGCCGGCGGCCCCGACGGCGGCCCCGACGGCGGACCGGAGGTGGCCTCATGAGCGCGACGACGGAACACGGGACCTCCGCGGCTCCTCGCGAGCGTGTGGCGTCGGCGCTGGTCGTCGACGACCTCCACGTCGCGCTGGGCGGGCGACCCGTGCTCACCGGCGCCACCCTCCGGGTCGCCGAGGGCGAGCTCCTCGGGCTCATCGGGCCGAACGGCGCCGGCAAGACCACGCTCCTGCGCACCACGCTGGGTCTCGTGCAGCCGACCGGCGGCGCGATCACCGTGGGCGGCCGCCCGGTCCGCCCGGGCCGGGTGCCGGTCGGGTACGTGCCGCAGCGCCACGAGTTCGCCTGGGACTTCCCCGTCTCGGTCGCCGGCACCGTGATGACGGGCCTCACCGGGTCGCTCGGCCTGTTCCGGCGCCCACGCGTGGCCGACTGGGAGGCTGTCGCCGACGCCCTCGAGCGGGTGCAGATGACCGCGTTGGCCGAGCGACCCGTGGGGCAGCTGTCCGGAGGCCAGCGGCAGCGGGTACTCGTCGCCCGCGCGCTCGCTCTGCGACCCACCGTGCTGCTGCTCGACGAGCCGTTCACCGGCCTGGACCTGCCCACCCAGGAGCTGCTCGCCGATCTCTTCGCCGGCCTCGCCCACGAGGGCCGAGCCGTGGTGATGACCACCCACGACATCCTCGGCGCGCTCGACATCTGCGACCGCATCGCGCTCCTCAACCGCACCATCGTCGCCGAGGGCACGCCCGCCCAGCTCGCGGACGACCCGCAGGCGTGGATGGCCGCCTTCGGCGTGGGTCCCGACTCCGCGCTGCTGCGCGTGCTGAAGGCGGCGGCATGAGTCCCCTGGAGTTCCTCACCGACCTGGTCAACCCCGACCTCGCCTTCCTGCCCAAGGCGCTCGCCGTCGCGGTGATGTCGTCGCTGGTCTGCGGCGTCGTCGGCTGCTACGTCGTTCTGCGCGGCATGGCCTTCATCGGCGACGCCGTGGCGCACGCCGTCTTCCCGGGGCTCGCCGTCGCTTTCGTCGTGTCCGGCAACCTGGTCGTCGGCGGCACCGTGGCGGGCATCATCACCGCCGTCCTGGTCGCCCTGTTCTCCCAGAACCGCCGCCTCAAGGAGGACTCCGTGATCGGCGTCTTCTTCGCGGCCTCGTTCGCCCTCGGCATCGTGATCATCGCCCAGGCACCGGGGTACGCCGGGTCGCTGCAGCAGTTCCTCTTCGGCTCCATCGTCGGGATCCCCACCTCCGACCTCTACGTGGTCGGCGTCACCGGCCTCGTCGTGCTCGCAGCGCTGTTCGCGCTGCACAAGGAGCTCGTGACGATCAGCCTCGACCGCGAGTCCGCGCGAGCGCTGGGCGTGCCGGTCTTCTGGCTGGACCTGGTGCTCTACGTGCTCATCACCCTCGCGGTGGTCATGTCGGTGCAGACGATCGGCAACATCCTCGTCCTGGCCCTCCTCGTCACTCCCGCCGCGACCGCCCGGCTGCTGACGGACCGCCTGGGCGTGATGATGGCGCTCGCTCCGGCGGTCGGCGGGTTCTCCGCCCTGGCCGGGGTCTACGTCTCCTGGTCCTGGGACCTGCCGACCGGCGGGACCATCGTGCTCGTCCTCACCGCGGCCTTCCTGGGGGCCTTCTTCCTGTCGCCGCGGCAGGGCCTGCTCGCCCGCGTCGCCGCCCGGCGAGCCGAGCGATCGCTGTCGCCGACGCTCCCAGCCACCGGTGACCCGCGATGAGCGGACCGACGTCCCGCCGCTGGCTGGTGCCGGCCCTCGCGATCGTCCTGCTGGTGCTGGGCACCATCGCCGTCACGCTCGCCGTCGCCCTCGCCGTGACCCGGGACGAACCCGCCCCGGCCTCGAGCACGGCCGACCCGCGATCCTCGGAGCAGCAGGTCCCCGTCGTGCCGCGCGACGACCACGTCGGTGCGGCCACGAGCACCGCAAGCGGCGTCGCCGAGCTCGCCGACCCCGCCTGGGTGAGCGCGAGCGCTGCGGCCCTCGACATACCGCCGCGCGCGCTCGCCGCGTACGCCGGAGCGTCGGTCGCGGTCACCGACACGCACCCCGGCTGCGGGCTCGGCTGGAACACCCTGGCCGCCATCGGGGAGGTGGAGTCCGAGCACGGCACCATCGGCCGCTCCGTGCTCGACGACGACGGCGACACCGATCCGCCGATCCTCGGGGTGCCCCTCGACGGTGACGGAGTGGCCGAGATCCCCGACACCGACGACGGGAGCCTGGACCAGGACGCGGAATGGGACCGCGCGGTCGGACCCATGCAGTTCATCCCCTCCACGTGGGAGGAGCACGCGACCGACGGCAACGGCGACGGGGTGCCGGACGTGCACAACCTCGACGACGCGGCCCTGACCGCCGCCGCCTATCTGTGCAGCACCGGCACGGACCTCACGCAGCCCGACGACTGGACCGCCGCCATCACGTCGTACAACCCCGACGCTGGCTATCACAACCGGGTCGCCGAGGCCGCCACGCGCTACGCGGAGGCTGTTGCCGGCGGCGGGAACTGATCCGCGGGGTGACGCCCTCCCGCCACGGAATCCGGCGCCGGGCGGGTAGGCCGACCTCTCAGGCCGGCGAGCCGGTCTCGGCGCTGTGGTGCAGCGCGTCGAGGAACACGTGCGCCACGTGGTCGTCGGCGATGCGGTAGACGACGTTGCGCCCGTGGCGCTCGCCCTCGACGAGACCAGCGTGCTTGAGCCGGGTGAGGTGTTGGGAGACGAGGGGCTGGGAGGCGCCGAGGAACTCGACGAGCTCGGCGACCGTCTGGGGCTGCGAGGTGAGCCGGTGCACGATCGCGGCTCTCACGGGAGCAGCGAGCGCGGCGAAGACGTCGGCGACCGGACCGTAGCTGTGGTCGATCGCGACGGCCCCTAGTCCTGGTCGCGCGGGTTCGTCACCGGGTGTCACCCCCCGAGCCTCTCACGCGGACGGGGCTCAGTGCTCGTCGTAGTGGTCGCCGTGAGCGGCGTGGCGGTGCTCGCCGTGGAGGAAGTCGACGTGGTCGTCGTGCTGCACGGTGACGTGCCCGCAGTCGTCTCCATGGGTGTGGTCGGAGTGGTCCTCCGCGTCGACGTGCGCGTCCACGTCGTGCTCGTCGTAGTGGTCCTCGTGCTGGTGGTGGACGTGGCCGTCGTGCAGGTAGTCGGTGTGGTCCGCGTGCCGCACCGCGGCGTGGCCGCAGTCGTCACCGTGGACGTGGGTGTGGTCGGCGTGGACGTCGTGGGTGGTGGTCACGATGGACTCCTCAGAGGGAAGGCGAGGCCGGCGATCGGCATTCATCAACATATTAGCATGTGCTGATGTGTTGTCGATCCGGCGATCGCCCGGAACCCTTGACAAGAATTCTTGTCAGCGGGATGGTGACTGGGTGCAGGACGTCGAGGTCATCGAGAGCGCGGAGGCAGCAGCCGCCGCGCTGGATCCGGTCCGCGCCCGACTGCTCGGCGAGCTGGCCCAGCCCGCCTCCGCCGCCGGGCTCGCCGCTCGAGTCGGGATCGCGCGCCAGAAGGTCAACTACCACCTCAAGGCGCTCGAGGCGCACGGCCTCGTGCAGCTGTCCGGCGAGCGCCGGCACGGAGGCATCACCGAGCGGTTCCTGCAGGCATCGGCCGCGTCGTACGTCGTGTCTCCGGCGGCGCTCAGCGCGTCCGCGGCCGACCCGGACGCCAACGCCGACCACCTGTCGGCGAGCTATCTCGTCGCGCTGGCAGGCCGGCTGGTGCGTGAGGTCGGCGCCCTGGCGCGCCGCGCCGGCGCCTCTGACAAGCGCCTGCCGACCCTGACGATCGACACGACGATCGGCTTCCGGTCGGCCGCCGACCGGGCTGCCTTCGCCGACGACCTGACCGCCGCGGTGCTCGACCTGGCAGCTCGCTACCACCACGACGACGGCCGCCCGCACCGGCTCCTCGTCGCCGCCCACCCCCTTCCCGAGGAGAACCCATGAGCACCACCCCCCACGTCCCGTATCGCCTGGAGTTCAGCGTCGAGGTCCCCGGCACCCCGGAGCAGGTCTGGCAGGCCATCGCCACCGCCAAGGGCATGAGCGCCTGGTTCACGCCGACCGCGATGGACGAGCGCGAAGGCGGCTCCCTGCACTTCACCATGGGCCCGGAGATGGGCTCGGACGGCCAGGTCACGGCATGGGAGCCGCCCCGCCGCCTCGTCTACGAGGAGGACTGGGCCGCCCTCATGGGCAAGGACGCCGAGGCGCTCAGCCCGCTGACGTCGGAGTTCGTCGTCGAGGCACAGTCCGGGGGAACCTGCATCGTGCGCGTCACCAGCAGCGGCTTCGGGACCGGCGCCGACTGGGAGTCGGAGTTCTGGGACGACATGGGCACCGGCTGGATGCCGTACTTCGACAACCTCCGCCTCTACCTGTCGCACTTCCCCGGCCAGGAGGCCGCCCACCTGGAGGCGAGCGCCTCGCACCCTGGCGACGTGGACGCGCTGTGGACGGCGCTGCACGACACGCTCGGGCTCGGCGACGAGGGCGCGACCGTCGAGGTGCGCGGCGCCACCGGCACGGTCGAGCGCGTCGGTGACCGGCATGCCCTGGTCCGGCTGACCGCGCCGGTCCCCGGGATGCTCAGCGTCTCCGTGTGGGACGAGGGCGACGGCAAGGCGACAGCGACCGTACGGGCGTACCTGTTCGCCGCCGACGCCGCGGACTACGTGCGACGTGAACAGCCGGCCTGGCAGGCCTGGCTGCAGGAGATCTCCGTCCCTGCCTGATCGCCTGCCGGTACCGGACGCGGTGCCGATGCGGGTGGGTCAGTCCGGACAAGACGGGCGCAAGCAGGGGACAAGTCGCCCGCGTGAGACTGCACCGACGCTCAGCGCGTACGACGACCCACTCGAGGAGACCTCCCATGTACCTGAAGAACCATGCCGGCGCAGCGCAGCGGTTCCGCCCGGCGCGGACCGCCGCGGTGCTCGCCGCCGCGTGCCTGACCGCGAGCCTGGTGCCGCCAGCGTCCGCCGCGCCGTCGCCGCGGCCCGACCTCGCCGTCAAGTCGGTCACCGTCACGGCCGCAGCGAAGCCCGGCGAGGCGATCTCCGTCTCGGCGAAGGTGAAGAACGCCTCCAAGCGCAAGGCACCGGCCACCCGGATCACGTTCGCGTTGTCGACGGACAAGTCCGGCGGCGACATCGCGCTGCCGGTCAAGAGCAAGGTCAAGACGCTCAAGCCGGGCAAGAGCGCGTCGGTGAAGGCGAGTGTGGTGCTGCCCGCCAGCACCCCGGACGGCAGCTACTTCGTGATCGCCTGTGCGGACGCCGGCAAGAAAGTCCGGGAGAGCAAGGAGAAGAACAACTGCCGCGCCTCCGCCGCGCCCGTCAAGGTCGCCGGCGACGTCGCAGTCGCAGGCGACATCGAGGGAACCCTGTCGGGGACCCTCACCTTCACGGACACCGGCGAGAGCAGCACCGGCGAGTGGGACACGTGGAACCGCTCGGCCCAAGCCACCGTGAACATGTCGGTCAGCGGTCCCCCCCTCGACGAGGTGTTCGCCTCCACGGGCAGCACGTACACGGTCAACGGCACGCTGGACGACTTCAAGATCCCGCCGGGCTGCGACCGTCGGCGCAGCGAGACAGGCGGCGGCACCCTGGCGTACACCGGCAACGCCTACACCGACAACGTGGCGGGGAAGTTCACCAAGACCGACCTCAGCGGTCTGGGGCTGCTCATCAATCTGCCGTACACCGCGGTGACCACCGAGTCGGACTGCGAGGAGCCCAAGACGACCACCGCATCCTCGACGGACTTCAACGACATCACGCTCACGCAGGTCAGCCGGTCGGCGACCACCGTGACCTACCGGGTCTCGGAGTTCGTCGGGGCCTACAACGTCACGTCGGACTGGGACTCCATCACGGGCGAGCTCGTCCTCACCCTGAAGTGACCCTCGACTGAGAGCCTGCCGCGAGCCGGGCACGGTGCACCCCCGGGTGGACCGTGCCGGCTTTCGCGTGCTCGACACTGCGCCCACGCGCGGGTCATTCAGACGTTGAAGCGGAACTCCACCACGTCGCCGTCGGCCATGACGTAGTCCTTGCCCTCCATGCGCACCTTGCCGAGCTCACGCGCCTTGAGCATCGAGCCGGCGGCCACGAGGTCGTCGAAGGAGACGATCTCGGCCTTGATGAAGCCCTTCTGGAAGTCGGTGTGGATCACACCCGCCGCCTCGGGGGCGGTCGCGCCCTTGCGGATCGTCCAGGCCCGCGTCTCCTTGGGGCCGGCGGTGAGGTAGGTCTGCAGGCCGAGGGTGTCGAAGCCGACGCGGGCGAGCTGGTCCAGACCCGGCTCCTCGATGCCCATCTCGGCGAGCATCTCGCGGGCCTCGTCCTCGTCACCGAGCTCGACGAGCTCGGACTCGAACTTCGCGTCGAGGAAGATCGCCTCGGCCGGGGCGACGATGTCGCGCATCCGCTGCTTGAGCGCCTCGTCGGCCAGCTCGTCGGCGTCGCAGTTGAAGACGAAGATGAACGGCTTCGCGGTCAGCAGGGACAGCTCGCGCAGCAGGGAGACGTCGACCTTGGAGTCGATGACGCGGGTGCCCGACTCCAGCACCGACAGCGCCTCCTTGGCGGCGTCGACGGTCGCGGCGAGCGACTTGTTGCCGCGCGCCTCCTTCTCCAGCCTCGGGATCGCCTTCTCGACGGTCTGCAGGTCGGCGAGGATCAGCTCGGTCGAGATCGTGGAGATGTCGGAGGCGGGGTCGACCTTGCCGTCGACGTGGGTGACGTCCTCGTCGCGGAACACCCGGGTGACCTGGCAGATCGCCGCGGACTCGCGGATGTGCGAGAGGAACTTGTTGCCCAGGCCCTCGCCCTGCGAGGCGCCGGCGACGATGCCGGCGATGTCGACGAACTCGACGGTGGCGGGCAGCACCTTGGCCGAGGAGAACAGCTCGGCGAGCTTGGGGAGCCGCTCGTCCGGGACCCCGACGACACCCACGTTGGGCTCGATCGTCGCGAACGGGTAGTTCGCCGCGAGCACGTCGTTCTTGGTCAGGGCGTTGAAGAGGGTCGACTTGCCCGCGTTGGGGAGACCGACGATGCCGATGGTGAGAGCCACGGGCCGGGAGTCTACGGCGGCCGGGCGTGCGGGCACGAAAGCGCGAGAGGGCCCGGCCGCGGCGGCCGGACCCTCTCGTCGTCGTGCGGGGTGCGCTCGTTCAGGAGCCGTAGACCGCGCGGATCCCCGTCCGGTCGGTGTTGGTCATCGACAGGTTGCTCGACGAGCCGTTGCACTGCGGGTAGTGCATGATCGACGCCGAGTCGTACGGCGTCAGCGGGCGCCAGTTGTTGTCCTCGAAGCAGGTACCGGCCTCGGGGCGGGTGTGCTCGTGGCGGAACCCGAGGGCGTGGCCGAGCTCGTGGGCCATGATGTTGCCGGGCGTCCACGAGCCGGAGTTCATCAGCGACGAGGCGTTCACCAGCACGTTGCGCTGGCTGTCGGGCGTGCTGGGGAAGAAGGCCCGGGCGATGTACTGCGTCGTGGTGGTCGGCTCGACGGAGAACAGCACCGCGTTGTTGCTGGTGCGGCAGTTCGAGTCGGCGGAGGGGACGTAGGTGAAGTTGACGCCGGTGGAGGCGGCCTCCCACTGGGCGGCACCGTTGGCCATCGCGTTGACGATGTTGGTCTTCTGGGTGCCGAAGTTGTTGGACACGCAGTAGGTGAGGTTGCGGGCCTGCGTGGCCGACCACTTGTCGTCGCGACCGTAGACGCGGTTGATGATGAGCTCGGCCGACGGGCCGTCGCCGGCCTGGTACTCGGCCATCATCTCGTCGTAGTAGTTCTGCAGCTCCTTGGTGTTGACGATGGTCTCGTCACCGTTGACGACGTACTGGCCGTCGACGTCGCGGAACGTCGCGGCCTGGAACTCGCCGAAGCTGGGCACCCGGTCCCGGGCCGGGGCAGCGGTGGCGCCCGGGGCGAGGGAGAAGGCGATTGCTGCTGCTGCGGCGGCCGCGGTGGCGGCTCGCAGCATCGTGCGGTGCGACATGGTGGTTGTCCTTCTGCTGGTCACAGTGGTGGGGGTTTGACGCCTGCTCACCAAACCCGGTCCAGACCACCTCGCGGAAGTGGTCGCGAGCCCCATGTGTGTGCAGTGCACGAACTTGCAAGACCCCGCAGCGGCGCGCGTCGCCTCGGCCGAGAGCCGAGCGAGCGTGGCGGCAGGACGCACCTGCAAGACTCGGCACCATGAGTGACGTCGGGGGTACGCCGGTCCTGCGCGCGCCGGCCCATCAGGTCTCGCCGCGCGCCGTGCCGTTCTGGACCGTGTCGGCGCTCATCGGCGACGCGGTCCTCGTCGTCGCCGCGCTCGTCGCCTGGCTGCTGATCCCCGGCGTCCCGTCGTGGGTCGGGCTGATCGTCGCGCTCGCGGCCGCGCTGGCCGTCGCCCACGTGGTGCTGATGCCGCGCATCCGCTTCCGCGTGCACCGCTGGGAGGTCACCGACACCGCGGTGCACACGCGCGAGGGCTGGATCGGGCGGCAGAGCCGGATCGCCCCGCTGAGCCGGGTGCAGACGGTCGACTCGCGGCAGGGAGCGCTGATGCGCCTGTTCGGGCTGTCCTCGATCACCGTCACCACCGCTTCGGCCGCCGGCCCCATCACCGTCGACTGCCTCGACCAGGACACCGCTCGCGACGTCGTGGCCCGGCTGACCGCGATCACGGCCGCCACCGCGGACGACGCGACGTGATCCCCGTCCCCGGCGACGGCTGGGTCCGCCTCAGCCCGCGCAAGCTGCTGCTCGACCCGGTCAAGGCCGTCGGTCAGGCGATCGTGCCGGTCGTCGTCGCGCTCGTCGGCATCAGCCAGAGCGACATGAGGTACTGGCCGTTCATCCTGCCCGTCGCCGTGCTGGGGCCGCTGGTCCTCGGCGCCCTCCCCTGGCTCACCACGCACTACCGGCTCACCGACACGCAGGTCCAGGTCCGCCGCGGCCTGCTCAACAAGAACACCTCCACCGCACCCCTGGACCGCGTCCGCAGCGTCGACCTGGAGGCCAGCCTGCTGCACCGCGTCCTGGGCCTGCAGAAGGTCCAGATCGGCACCGGCGTCGACGACGACCGGATCACCCTCGACGCCCTGGCCGCCGCCGACGCGCATGCGCTGCGTACGACGCTCCTGCGCCGGCGCAGCCTGCAGGCGTCACCCGGTGCGGCTCCGGCTCCTCCTCCGGCTCCGGCTGACGAGGCGGTCGAGGCGGGCACCGGGGAACCGGGCGGCCCGGCGCCGGTGGCACCCGCGCCGGTCGCCCCGCTCGTGCCCGCCTCCGTCCTGCTGGCGCAGATCGACTGGTCGTGGCTACGCTTCGCGCCCTTCAGCCTGGGCCGCCTGGTCCTGCTGGCCGGCGCGGTCGGCCTGCTCTCGCAGCTCGGCGACGACCTGCCCATCTGGAACGAGCAGGCCGCGACGTCGGCGTGGGAGTGGGTCACCCAGTTCGCGGTCGTCGCGATCGTCGCCGTGCTCGTCGTGGGCGCGCTCGCCGTCTGGGTCGTGCTGGCGGTCGCCGGCTACGTCGCGCAGTGGTGGCGGTTCCGGCTCGTGCGCGAGCACGGGTCGCTGCACCTCACCGCCGGGCTGTTCACCACCCGCTCGATCACCGTCGAGGAGCCCAAGGTGCGCGGCGTGGAGATGACCGAGCCGCTGCTGCTGCGCCTCGTCGGCGGCGCCGAGCTGTCCACCCTGGCCACGGGGGTCGAGAACGGTGTCACGCAGGTGCTGCCGCCGTGCCCGCGCGCCGTGGCGGTGGGCGTGGGCGAGTCGGTGCTCGAGCATCCGGGTCCGCTGACCGAGGACCTCGTGCCGCACGGTGCGAAGGCGCGGCGCCGCGCCTGGTTCCGCCAGCTGCGCCACGCCCTCGACCTCGTGCTGGTCGCCGCGGTGGCCTGGTGGTTCCTCGACCTCTCGTGGTGGTGGCTGCTGACCCTCGCCGGCGCGCTCGTGGTGCTGGCCGCGGCGGCCGGCGAGGCGTCGTACCGCCACCTGGGCCACGCGCTCGACCACCAGCACCTGGTGGCCGGCAGCGGCACCCTGGCCCGGGTCCGTACGGTGCTGGAGACCGACGGCATCATCGGCTGGGTCGTGTCCCAGTCGTGGTGGCAGCGCCGGATCGGGCTGGCCGACCTGATTGCGACGACCGCCGCCGGCAACGAGCGCGTGCTCGTGCGCGACGTGCGCCTCGAGGTCGCCGTGGCGCTCGCGGACCGCGCCACGCCCGGGCTGCTCGCACCGTTCGTGGTGCACACCGACGCGCTGGCGTGAGACGAGCGCCCCCTCCGCTCGGGACGGAAGGGGCGCTCGCGACGGTGGGTGCGGGAGCCGCCGTGCGCTCAGGAACCGTAGAGGGCCACGGCTCCGGCGCGGTCGGTGCTGGTCATCGACAGGTTGCTCGACGAGCCGTTGCACTGCGGGTAGTGCATGATCGACGCCGAGTCGTACGGCGTCAGCGGGCGCCAGTTGTTGTCCTCGAAGCAGGTGCCGGCCTCGGGGCGGGTGTGCTCGTGGCGGAACCCGAGGACGTGCCCGAGCTCGTGGCCGAGGATGTTGGTCGGCGTCCACGAACCGGAGGTCCAGATCGAGTCGTCGACCAGGACGTTGCGCGAGCGCTTGGGCGTGCTCGGGAAGAAGGCGCGGGCGATGTACTGCGTGGTCTGCACGGGCTCGACGGAGAACACGACCGACTTGTTGCGCGTCGTGCAGCTCGCGTCCTGCGACGGCACGTGGACGAAGTCGATCGCCGAGGACGCCGCCTCCCACAGGCCCGCGCCGCCGGCCATCGCGGCCACGATGTCGCCGTGGCGCGCACCGAACTTCGTGCTGACGCAGTAGGTCAGGTCGCCGACCTGAGCACGCGACCACGCGTCGTCGACACCGCCCACGGTGTTGACGACGAGACCGTTCTCCACGGCCTCCTCCGACCCGTGCACCATCCGGTCGTAGTAGCCCTTGAGCTCGCCCGTGCTCGGGATCGGCTCGTCGCCGTTGACGATGTACTGCCGGTCGGCGTCCTGGTAGGTGGACGCGTGGAACTGCGAGAACGACGGGACCTCCGAGTCCGTGGCGGCCAGTGCCGGTGAGGCGAGGGCCGCGCCGAGGAGTGCCGTGGCGCCGAGGGCGATCGCCCCGAGTCGACTGCGCTGCATGCTGGTTCTTCTCTCGTGAAGGGGGATGGGCGCAGGCCGTCCGGGGTCGAGCGGGTGAGCACGAGTTCCCGAGACAGGTGCGTGGCGCCGAACCTCCCCCGCGCACCCGCAGTCTGTAAAGCCTTCCTTAGGGTGGAGGCGTGCGCATCGCGACCTGGAACGTCAACTCCCTCCGCTCCCGCATCGACCGCGTGGAGGCGTTCGTCCAGCGGCACGAGATCGACGTGCTGGCGCTGCAGGAGACCAAGGCGCGCGAGGACCAGCTGCCGCTGATGGGCCTGCAGGCGCTCGGCTACGACGTCGCCGTCGCGGGCCTCAACCAGTGGAACGGCGTCGCCCTCGTCTCCCGCGTCGGCCTGGCGGACGTCGAGGTCGGCTTCCCCGGCATGCCGTCGTACGGCGAGCCGGCCGCCGCGGAGTCGCGCGCCATCGGCGCCACGTGCGGCGGCGTCCGGATCTGGTCGCTCTACGTGCCCAACGGCCGCAAGCCCGACGACCCGCACTACGTCTACAAGCTCGACTGGCTCGCCCGGCTGCGCGCGAGCGCCCGCGAGTGGCTCGACGTCCCGACCGCGCTGGTCGGCGACTGGAACATCTGCCCCACCGACGACGACGTCTTCGACGTCAAGCAGTTCGCGAAGTCCACGCACGTCACCCCACCGGAGCGGGCCGCCTTCCAGGGCTTCCTCGACGACGGGTGGGCCGAGGTGACCCGCGCGCACGCGCCGGGGTTCACCTACTGGGACTACTACCGCCAGCGCTTCGAGCGCGACCGCGGGCTGAAGATCGACTTCGTCCTCGCCTCGCCCGGGCTCGCGCCCCGGGTGACGGGCGCGTCGATCGACCGCGACGAGCGCGACCCCGCCCAGGGCACCGGTTCGCCCTCGGACCACGCCCCCGTCGTCGTGGACCTCGACCTCGACCTCGACCCCGGCCTGCGCTGAGGCTCACATGACGCCGGCGGCGGGCGGTGCGACGGCCGGCCGCCGCGGCGTGCGGATGGCGTACGACATCACGGCGGCGAGCGCGCAGAGCCCGGCCGCGGCGTAGAAGGCGGGGTCGTAGCCGCCCGTGACGTCGCGCACCACGCCGGCGCCGGTGGCCGCGACCGCAGCGCCGACCTGGTGGCTGGCGAACACCCAGCCGAAGACGATCGGCCCGGTGGCCGCGCCGAAGCGGTCGCGGCACAGCGCGACGGTCGGCGGCACGGTGGCCACCCAGTCCAGGCCGTAGACGATGATGAAGACCCACATGCTCGGCTCGACGTGCGGCGCGAGGAGCGCCGGCAGCGCCATCAGGCCGACGCCGCGCAGCGCGTAATAGCCGACGAGCAGCAGGCGCGGGTCCCACTTGTCGGTCAGCCAGCCCGACGCGATGGTGCCGACGACGTCGAAGACCCCCACGACGGCGAGCAGCGAGGCAGCCGTGGTGGCCGGCATGCCGTGGTCGTGGGCGGCCGGGACGAAGTGGGTCGCGATGAGCCCGTTGGTGGTCATCCCGCAGATCGCGAACCCGCCCGCGAGCAGCCAGAACGTGCGGCTGCGCGCGGCGTCGCGCAGCACCGCCAGCGCGCGCCCGGCGCTCGAGCCCACGTGCTGGTGGGGCGGCGGGCCCGGGTCGGCGTCAGTGGCCCCCAGCGCGCGGAGCCCGAGGTCGGCCGGGTGGTCGCGCAGGAACAGCAGCACGAGCGGGACGACGGCGAGTGCCGCTGCCGCGGCCAGCAGCGCTGCCGTACGCCACCCGTGCTCGGTGGCCAGCCACGCCACCACCGGCAGGAACACGAGCTGGCCGGTGGCGGAGCCGGCGGTGAGGATGCCGCTGACGAGGCCACGGCGGGCGACGAACCACCGGCTGGTCACGGTGGCGACGAAGGCCATGGACATCGAGCCGGTGCCGATGCCGACGACCAGCCCCCAGCACAGCACCAGCTGCCACGGCTCGGTCATGAAGACGGTCAGGCCGCTGCCGGCGGCGACCATGCCGAGCGCGAACGTCACCACGCGACGCACGCCGAACCGGTCCATCAGCGCTGCCGCGAACGGAGAGATCAGCCCGAACAGCATGAGGTTGAGCGAGACCGCGGAGCCGATCAGGCCGTGCGACCAGCCGAACTCCTCGTGCAGCGGCTCGACCAGCACGCCGGGCACCGAGCGGAAGGCGGCGGCGCCCACCAACGTCGCGAACGACACGGCGGCGACCACCCAGGCCCAGTGCAGGCGCCGGTCGCGGTCGAGGTGGGGTGCGGGCGGGGTCGTCGTCGTCACGCGGACCAGTGTGGGGAAGCCATCGACTCGGAACGAGTGGCCTGATTGCCAACATGTGAAAGACTCCGGCCATGCCCACTCGCGACCCCCATCGCGTCGTCGTGCTCGCCCTCGCGCCGGTGATCGGCTACGACCTGACGATCCCGCCGCAGGTGCTCGGCGAGGCCCACGACGCCGACGGGCGCCCCCTCTACGACGTGCAGGTCGTCACCGTCGACGACGCCCCGGTGGCCACCAGCCGCGGCTACGCCATCGCTCCCTCGGCGGGCGTGGCGGCGCTGGCCACGGCGCAGACGGTCGTCGTGCCCGGCACGATGATCGCCGGCCCGCGACGCGACGGCACGCTGTCCGACGACATCCGGGCAGCCATCGCCTCCGCGCCACCCGACGCACGCTGGATGTCCATCTGCACGGGTGCCTTCGTGCTCGCGGCCGCCGGCATCCTCGACGGGCACCGCGCGACGACCCACTGGAAGTACGCCGACGACTTCCGTCGCCTCTACCCCGCGGTCGCGGTGGACGAGGACGTGCTGTTCACCGACGACGGGCGGGTGCTGACGTCCGCCGGGCTGAGTGCCGGGGTCGACCTGTGCCTGCACCTCGTCCGCACCGACCACGGCACCGCGGCCGCCAACGCCGTCGCCCGCCACATGGTGGTGCCGCCCTGGCGCGACGGCGGACAGGCGCAGTTCATCGAGCGCCACGTGCCGCGGTGCTCGGATGAGGCCACGGGTGCGGTGCGCGACTGGGCCCAGGCGCACCTCGACCAGCGGCTCGACGTCGCGACGATGGCGCGACGGGCGGCGATGAGCACGCGTACGTTCACCCGCCGCTTCCGCGAGGAGACCGGCCAGTCCCCCGGCGCCTGGGTCGCCCAGCAGCGCCTCCGGCACGCGCAGCACCTCCTCGAGGCGACCGACCTTCCGATCGATCAGGTCGCGGCCCGCGCCGGGCTGGGGACGGGCACCTCCCTGCGCCAGCACCTGCGCGCCAGCGTCGGGGTGTCCCCGTCCGCCTACCGGCGCACCTTCCGCGGCGCCGCGGACGCCTGAGCCACGCCGCGACGTCCCGGCCCAGGTCGCGCGCGCGTCCCGCCCGCTGTCGGTGGGTCGGGTCATGCTGGCGACATGGACACGCTGCCGCTCCTCCTCGCCCTCGCCCTGGCGCTGGCCGTCGGCCTCGCGCTCGGTGCGCTGATCGGCGTGCTGTGGGCCCGCAGCCGTCCCGCCGACGACGCCGCGGTCGCGGCGCTGGAGCGCCGCGTCGCCGACCAGGCCGTCGTGCAGGACGGCTTGGAGCGCCTCCAGGACCAGCTCAGCGACCTCGCCCACGACCGGGTGGCGTGGCAGGCCCAGCTCCGCGAGCAGGTCAGCGAGATGCGCCGCTCCACCGAGACCCTGCGACAGGAGACCACCACCCTCGCGACCGCGCTGCGCAAGCCGCAGGTGCGCGGCCAGTGGGGCGAGCTCCACCTGCGCCGCACGGTGGAGCTCGCCGGGCTGGTGGACCACTGCGACTTCGCCGAGCAGGTGCGCGTCGACGACGGCCGGCTGCGTCCCGACCTCGTCGTCACGCTGGCGGGCGGCCGCACGATCGCGGTCGACGCCAAGGCGCCGCTCGCCGCGTTCCTCGACCTGACCGGCTCCGACGACCCGGACGAGCACGATCGGGCGCTGACCCGCCTCGGCGAGCACGTCCGCAAGCACGTGAGCGACCTGGGCTCGCGGCGCTACTGGGAGGCGCTCGCCACGACGCCGGAGTTCGTGGTCCTGTTCCTGCCCGGCGAGGCGATCCTGCAGGCCGCGCTGCAGGCGGTTCCCGACCTGGTGGAGCAGGCGGCGGCGAAGAACGTCGTGCTGGCCACGCCGTCCACCCTCATCGCGCTGCTGCGCACGGTCGCCCAGGGCTGGCAGCACGAGGTCCTCAACGAGCAGGCCCGGGAGGTGCAGCGGCTGGGGCAGGAGCTGCACGCGCGGCTCGGCTCGATGGCCGGTCACCTCGACCGGGTCGGCCGCTCGCTCAACGCCAGCGTCGTCGCCTACAACCAGGCGATGGGCTCGCTCGAGGGCCGGGTCCTGGTCTCGGCGCGACGATTCACCGACCTGGGCGTGACCTCGGAGCCGCTGCCCGGACCGCGCCCTGTCGAGACCGCGCCCCGCTCGCTCGCCGCCCCCGAGCTGTCCGTGCTCGACGACGTCGGCGGCGCCACCGAGGCCCCGACGCTCGACGACCTCCTCGCCGAGCAGGCCCTCGACGCCCCGGCGCGCCGCGCCGAGGGTGCGTGAGGACGGACCTAGGTTGAGACTCGTGGGAGACGCCGCGTCGTGGGCGGCCGGGCACGAGCCCGGCCGCGACGTC
The DNA here is from genome assembly GCF_017916425.1 of Nocardioides sp. SYSU D00065. Lineage (GTDB taxonomy): Bacteria > Actinomycetota > Actinomycetes > Propionibacteriales > Nocardioidaceae > Nocardioides. Next base: position 880,100 of record NZ_JAFMSX010000001.1, read on the forward strand.
GTGTCCCTCGGCGTCGCCCTCACGCTGACCGCCGTCAGCATCGACGTGCTCCTGGCCGGGCGACTGACGCTGTTCTTCGACCTCTGGTTCATGGCGATGTGCCTCGGGCTCGCGGCGCTGGTGCGACGCAAGGACTTCTACCTCGTCGCCCTGCTCCCGCCGGTGCTGATGACCGCGGTGTTCGCCTTCGTCTCGCTGGTCGCGCGCGACGCGCTGGCCGACCCGCGCGACAGCGCTCTGCAGGCGATCGTGTCCGGCGTCGTCACGCACGGCGTCGCCCTCTTCGTCGGCTACGCCCTGTGCCTGGGCTGGCTCGGCTGGCGGCTGCACCGCGAGAGCGAGGCCGGCATGGTCACCGAGCTCAGCCGCGAGCTGGGCCGGCGCGCCGGCTGACCGGCCGGGTCAGGACTCGAAGCGCTCGACGTCGCCGGCGCCGCGTCGTACGACGACGGGCTCGGCCTCCGACCAGTCGATCACCGACGTGGGCTCGGCGGTCACCTCGCCGGACTCGACGACGATGTCGACGACGTGGTCGAGGTCCTCCTTGATCTCCCAGCCCATGGTCCGCGCCTCGCTCTCGCCGGGCAGGATCAGCGTGCTGGTGAGGATCGGCTCGCCGAGCTCCTCGAGCATCGCGCAGACCAGCGGGTGGTCGGGGATCCGCACGCCGACCGTGCGCTTCTTGGGGTGCATCAGCCGCTTCGGCACCTCGCCGGTCGCTGGCAGGATGAACGTGTAGGGCCCGGGCGTGGCGGACTTGATCGCCCGGAACGCGGAGTTGTCGACGTGGACGAACTGCCCGAGCTGGGCGAAGTCCTTGCACATCAAGGTGAAGTGGTGTCGGTCGTCGAGCTCGCGGATGCGCAGGATCCGGTCGCGACCGTCCCGGTTGCCGAGCTGGGCCCCCAGGGCGTAGCCGGAGTCGGTCGGATAGGCGATCAGCGCGTCGTTGCGCAGCGCCTCGACGACCTGCGCCACCAGCCGCGGCTGCGGGTTGTCGGGGTGGATGTCGAGGAAGCGCGCCATCGCCGGTGTCCCCCGTCAGGCCTTCTGCGCGGCTCGCAGGTCGCGGCGCAGCTCGGGCGGCAGGGCGAAGATCAGCGACTCCTCGGCGGAGTGGACGGCGCGGGCGTCCGGGTAGCCGCGCTCGGACAGGAACGTGAGGACGCCCTCGACCAGGTCCTCGGGCACCGAGGCACCGGACGTCACCGAGACGGTCCGCACCCCCTCGAGCCAGGCCTCGTCGATCTCGGTGTGGTCGTCGACGAGGTACGACGCCTTGGCGCCGGCCTCGAGCGCCACCTCGACCAGCCGCACGGAGTTGGAGGAGTTGCGCGAGCCGACCACGATCACGAGGTCCGCCTCCGCCGAGATCTGCTTGATCGCCAGCTGGCGGTTCTGGGTGGCGTAGCAGATGTCGTCGCTCGGCGGGTCGAGCAGCAGCGGGAACCGCTCCCGGATCGCCGCGACCGTCTCGAGGGTCTCGTCGACGCTCAGCGTCGTCTGCGACAGCCAGGCCACCCGGGCCGGGTCGCGCACCACGATGCCCGCGACGTCGTCGGGGCTCTCCACCAGCTGGATGTGGTCGGGTGCCTCTCCCGCGGTGCCCTCGACCTCCTCGTGGCCGGCGTGGCCGATGAGGAGGATGTCGTAGTCGTCGCCGGCGAACCTCTTGGCCTCGTGGTGGACCTTCGTCACCAGCGGACAGGTGGCGTCGATGGTCTTGAGCCCGCGAGCCGCGGCCTGCGCGTGCACGGCCGGGGAGACGCCGTGGGCGGAGAAGACCACCGTGCGACCCTCGGGCACCTCGTCGAGCTCCTCGACGAAGATCGCGCCGCGCGCCTCGAGGTTGGCCACGACGTGCTTGTTGTGCACGATCTGCTTGCGGACGTACACCGGGGCGCCGTAGAGGTCGAGTGCCTTCTCGACGGTGATCACGGCCCGGTCCACGCCGGCGCAGTAACCCCGCGGGGCCGCCAGCAGGACGTCGCGCGCGGTCTCGGGGTCGAGGACCGGGGGCAGGCCGAGGTCGGTGCTCATGTCCCCGAGTCTACGGGCCGGACCCGCCATGTCCGATCCCTCGCCTATCCTCGCCGCGTGCCCACCCTCCGCGACGCCACGGTCGACTCCCCGGCCCCGGTGCGGGCGGTGGCCAACGCCGTGGCGCAGTGGATCGACAAGCTCGGCGGCGTGTGGGTCGAGGGGCAGATCGCGCAGGTCAACCGCCGCCCCGGGGTCAACACCGTCTTCATGACGCTGCGTGACACCGTCGCCGACATCTCGGTCACCCTCACCTGTGCGCGGTCGCTGTTCGACTCGCTCAATCCGCCGCTCGTCGAGGGCGCCAGCGTCGTCGTGCACGCCCGCCCGAGCTTCTACGCCAACCGGGGATCGTTCTCCCTCGCCGCCCGCGAGATCCGCATGGTCGGCCTCGGCGAGCTGCTCGCCCGCCTCGAGCGCCGCCGCCAGCTGCTCGCCGCTGAGGGGCTGTTCGCACCCGAGCTCAAGCGCGACCTGCCGTTCCTGCCCGGCCGCGTGGGCCTTGTCACGGCGCCCAACAGCGCCGCCGAGCGCGACGTCCTCGACAACGCCCGGCGCCGCTGGCCCGCGGTGCAGTTCGAGGTGGCGTACGCCGCCATGCAGGGGCAGCGCTCGGCCGCCGAGGTGATGGAGGCGCTCGACCGGCTCGAGCGCAACCCCCGGGTCGACGTCGTCGTCGTGGCCCGCGGCGGCGGCTCGATCGAGGACCTGCTGCCGTTCTCCGACGAGGCGCTGGTCCGCGCCGTGCACGCGATGCGGACGCCGGTGGTGTCCGCGATCGGCCACGAGCCCGACCAGCCGCTCCTCGACCTCGTCGCCGACGTGCGCGCCTCCACGCCCACCGACGCCGCCAAGCTGGTCGTGCCGGACATCGCCGAGGAGTCCGCCGGCGTGACCTGGGCGCGCGACCGGTTGCGTCAGGTGATGATCCAGCGGATCGGGCGCGAGCAGGAGTGGCTGGCGCAGCTGCGCTCGCGTCCGGCGATGGCCGACCCTCGCAACCTGCTCGCCGCGCGCTCCGACGAGGTCGGCGAGCTGCTCGCGCGCGCCCGTCGTACGCTCGCCCACCGGCTCGACCGCGCCGCCGACGACATCGGCCACCAACGGGCCCGCGCCCAGGCGCTGTCGCCGCTGGCCACCCTCGAGCGGGGCTACGCCGTGCTCCAGGACGCCGACGGCCACGTGATCACGTCGGTGCGGCAGGCACCGGCCGGCGCTGCCGTGTCGGTGCGGGTCGCCGACGGGCGGATCCACGCCACCACCGACCGCATCGAGACAGACCCTGTGATGGAGGACCCCGATGACTGACGCCCCCAGCTACGAAGAGGCGCGCGAGGAGCTCGTCGAGGTGGTCCGCACGCTCGAGGCCGGCGGCACCACCCTCGAGGAGTCGCTGGCGCTGTGGGAGCGCGGCGAGGCGCTCGCCAAGGTGTGCCAGGAGTGGCTCGACGGCGCCCGCAAGCGGCTCGACGAGGCGACCGGAGCCGACCGCGACGGGTGATGTCCCGGCGAGCGTCCCGGCCGCGCGAGCGTCCCGGCCGCGGGCTCAGCGGTGGCGGAGCCACATTCCGAGCGGCGGGGGTGTGGCTCACGCACCGCCCGCCACCCCGCGCCTAGGTCCGCCCGGGGTAGCGGTGGCCCAGCCACATCCCGAGCTTGAGGAATGTGGCTCACGCACCGCCCGCCACCGTTGCGCGCGCGTACGCCCGGGGCAGCGGTGGCCCAGCCACATCCCGAGCTTCAGGAATGTGGCTCACGTACCGCCCGCCACCCCGCGCCTAGGTACGCCCGGGGCAGCGGTGACCCAGCCACATCCCGAGCTTCAGGAATGTGGCTCACGCACCGCCCGCCACCGTTGCGCGCCCGTACGCCCGGGGCAGCGGTGCCCCAGCCACATCCGAGGTCCCGACAATGTGGCTCACGCACCGCCCGCGGGTACGTCCTAGCCGGTCGTCAGCAGCCCCAGGTAGCTCTCGATCTCCTCGACCGGCGCCGAGCCGTAGACCAGGAGCGCGTCGTCGCCGAGCTCGGTGGAGTAGCCGTGGTCGCCGCCGTCGTCGGACCAGGTCTGCCACGTGTCGGTGACCTCTGACGTCACGGTCGCCTCGTCGCCGCCCTCGGCCTCCTCGTCGACGTAGAGCTCGACGAGCTCGGCGACCGACGCGTCCTGCTGGCGGATCCCGATGAAGTCGCCGTCGTCGGTGAGGACGCCGAGCCCCCACCGCGGGTCGGCACCGGCGCGCAGCTCCACGCTGGTGGCCTGCCACCCCGCCGGCAGCTCGCGCGGGTGCACGATCGGCAGGTCGGCCTCCTGGGCCAGCCGTACGCTCTCCTGCCAGTCCACGGCGACCGGCGTCGCGTCGGTCTCGCCGCGGAACAACCCGCGCCAGATCACGAAGGCCAGCACGAACAGGACCGTGACGATCAGGGCGCCCGTCATGCCGCTGAAGGAGCGGGTGTACCGGCTCGGCTGCTCACTCACCCCGCCATCCTCCCAGCCGCCGCCGGGGAGTCCCAGGACGGGCCGTGTGCCGTCGGCGGCCGCAGCGGCTCGCCGAGCCACTCAGCAAAGCAGGGGCGGCGCTCGCGTATCCGCACGTGCGGGCCGAAACCCGCACACGCCGCCGCAGTTGCGGCATACTGCCCTCGTGATCACGTACCGGATCGCGGAGGCCGCGGAGATCCTCGCGGTGAGCGACGACACCGTACGCCGGTGGGTCGACACCGGCCGGATCCCGTCGCAGCGCACCGAAGGACGAACGACGGTGTCCGGAGCCGACCTCGCGCTCCTCGCGGAGCACCTGGCGGAGTCCGGCGAGGTGGCCGAGCGGGACCGCACGCGAGCGAGCAGGGTCAGCGCCCGCAACCGGATGAGCGGGATCGTCACGCGCGTCAAGCGCGATCACGTGATGGCACAGGTCGAGATGATCTGCGGCCCCTACCGCGTGGTGTCCCTGATGAGCAGCGACGCGGCGGACGAGCTGGGCCTCGAGCCGGGCGCCCGCGCCATCGCGAGCGTGAAGTCGACCAACGTCGTCGTCGAGGTCCCCTCGTGAGCGCCGCGCACCAGCGGATGCAGCGCCGCATCCCGATCCCGGCCAAGGTCGCGGGAACGCTCGCGGGACTGCTCGCGCTGGCCGCCTGCGGGGGCGGCGACGCGGCCGGGGGCGACCACGGCGAGCTCACGGTCCTGGCCGCCGCGTCGCTCAGCGACGTGTTCGAGGACCTCGCCGTGCCCTTCGAGGAGGAGCACGGCGTAGAGGTGCGGTTCTCCTTCGGCTCGAGCACCGACCTCGCCGAGCAGGTGGCCGACGGCGCCCCCGGCGACGTGCTGGCCACGGCGGACTCGGCGTCGATGGACCTCGCGACGGACGCCGGGGTCACGGGCGACGTGGGCGTGTTCGCGACCAACGTGCTGACGATCGCCGTACCCAGCGGCAACCCGGCCGGGGTCGACTCGCTCGACGACCTGGCCGGTACGACGTGGGTGCGCTGCGCCGACGAGGCGCCGTGCGGCAAGGTCGCCCGTACGCTGCTGGAGGCCGCAGGCGTCACCGCCGAGCCTGCCAGCCTCGAGGAGGACGTCCGGGCGACCTTGGACAAGGTGATCTCCGGCGACGCCGACGCGGGACTGGTCTACCGCACGGACGCGGTCGCCGCTGACGCCGAGGTCGACTCGGTCGACGTCCGCGGCGCCGGGGATGCGCCGACGTCGTACGCCATCGCCGTGCTCGAGCAGTCGCAGCACGCCGGCCTCGCCGCCGACTGGGTCGCGTGGGTGCGCTCGGCGCAAGGCCGCGAGATCCTCGCTGACGCCGGCTTCGGGATGCCGTGAGGGACCGGCTGGGTCGGCCGCCCGTTCTGCTGATCGTGCCGGCGGTCCTCGGGACCCTCCTCCTGCTCGTGCCGCTGGTCGCCATGGTCGCGGACACGCGCTGGCAGGCGCTTCCCGGCCACCTGACCTCGCGCACCGCACTGGAGGCGCTGCGCCTGTCGCTGCTGACCTCGACGGTCGCGATCGCCGTCTGCCTCGTGCTGGGACTGCCCCTGGCCTGGTTGCTGGCGCGGGTGGACTTCCGTGGCCGGCAGGCGCTGCGCGCCCTGGTCACCGTGCCGCTGGTGCTGCCGCCGGTGGTCGCCGGGGTCGCGCTGCGCAGCGCGTTCGGCCGCACCGGCGTCCTGGGCGAGCCGCTGCTCGCCTGGACGGGCTTCGCGTTCCCCTTCACCACGTGGGGTGTCGTGCTGGCACACGTCTTCGTCTCGATGCCGTTCGTCGTGATCGCCATCGAGGGCGCCCTGCGGTCGGCCGACCCGAGGTACGACGACGCCGCGGCGACGCTGGGCGCCACCCGCTGGACGACCTTCCGCCGGGTCACCGTGCCGCTCGCGCTGCCCGGGGTGGTCGCCGGCACCGTCCTCGGCTGGGCCAGGTCGCTGGGCGAGTTCGGGGCGACCATCACGTTCAACGGCAACTACCCGGGCACCACCCAGACGATGCCGACGCTGATCTACGTCACCCGGCAGGCCGACCAGGACGCCGCGCTGTCGCTGAGCCTGGTGATGCTGCTGGTCTCCATCGGCGTGCTCGTGGCGCTGCGCGACCACTGGCTGGGCACGCCGTGACGGCCCGTCGGCTGGAGGCGGACCTCCGCGTGGCTGCGCGCGTGCGGGCCGAGTTCGCCGCGGAGCCCGGCGAGGTGCTGGCGGTGATCGGTCCCAACGGCGCCGGCAAGAGCAGCCTGCTGCACGCCCTGGCCGGCCTGGTCGACGCCGAGGGCCACGCCCGGCTCGGCGGCACCGACCTGCTGGCCCTCCCGGTCCGCGAGCGCCGCGTCGGCCTGGTCTTCCAGGGCCAGCTGCTGTTCCCGCACCTGACGGCGCTCGACAACGTCGCCTTCGGGCTGCGCGCCCGCGGAGCGGCCCGCGCCGCCGCGGACGCCGTGGCCCGGGACTGGCTGGAGCGCTTCGGGATCGCCGATCTGGCCGGACGCCGGCCGCGCGAGCTGTCCGGCGGCCAGGCCCAGCGCGTCGCCATCGCCCGCGCCCTGGCCACCGACCCCGACGTGCTGCTCCTCGACGAGCCGTTCACCGGGCTCGACGTGTCGGTCCAGATGGCGCTGCGCATCGAGCTGGGACGCCACCTGCGCGACTTCGCCGGCATCGCCCTGCTGGTCACCCACGACGCGCTCGACGCCCTCACCCTGGCCGACCGGGTGCTGGTGCTCGACCAGGGGCGCGTCGCGCAGGCCGGCCCGCCCGCGGAGGTCGCCGCCGAGCCGCGCACGCCGCACGTCGCCCGGCTCGTCGGGCTCAACCTCGTCGCCGACGGCGACGAGCTGATGACCTTCACCCCGGACGCGGTCGTCGTCTCGCTCACCGAGCCGGAAGGGTCCTCCCGCCTCCGGTGGCACGGCCCGGTCGCGAGCCTCGCGCCGCACGGCGACGCCGTACGCCTGCTCGTGCACGCCGCCACCGACCTGCTCGCCGACGTCACTCCCGCAGCCGCCGCCGAGCTCGGCCTGGTGCCGGGCACGGAGGTCTGGCTGTCGGCGAAGGCGACCGCGGTGAGCCGCTACCGATCGTCCGGCGACGCCGACCCGACCGGCCGATAGCATCGCGCCATGAGCGCCAGCGCCCCTCAGCCCGACCGCAACCTCGCCCTCGAGCTGGTGCGGGTCACCGAGGCCGCCGCCATGGCCGCCGGCCGCTGGGTGGGGCGCGGCGACAAGAACGACGCCGACGGCGTCGCGGTCAACGCGATGCGCGTGATGATCTCCACGGTCGAGATGCGCGGCACCGTCGTCATCGGAGAGGGCGAGAAGGACAACGCGCCGATGCTCTACAACGGCGAGGAGGTCGGCGACGGCACCGGCGCCGAGTGCGACGTCGCGGTCGACCCGATCGACGGCACCACCTTGACCGCGAAGGGGATGAGCAACGCCATCTCGGTGCTGGCCGTCTCCCCGCGCGGCTCGATGTACGACCCCAGCGCCGTGTTCTACATGGAGAAGCTCGTCACCGGCCCCGAGGCCGCCGACGCCGTGGACATCCGGCTGCCGGTGAAGGAGAACATCGCGCGGGTCGCCAAGGCCAAGAAGATGTCGCCCCGCGACGTCACCGTCGTGCTGCTCGACCGGCCCCGCCACGCCCGGCTCGTGGAGGAGATCCGCGAGACCGGCGCCCGCATCAAGTACATCACCGACGGCGACGTCGCCGGGGCGATCATGGCCGCGCGCCCCGACACGGGGGTCGACCTGCTGCTGGGTGTCGGAGGTACGCCGGAGGGGATCATCGCGGCCTGCGCGATGAAGTGCCTCGGCGGCACCATCCAGGGCCGGCTGTGGCCGCAGGACGACGACGAGCGCCAGCGTGCGATCGACGCCGGCCACGACCTCGACCCCGACGTGGTGCTCGGCACCGACGACCTGGTGACCGGCGACGACGCCTTCTTCGTCGCCACCGGCATCACCGACGGCGAGCTGATGCGCGGGGTGCGCTACCGCGGCGACGGCGTCACGACGCACTCGCTGGTCATGCGCTCGCGCAGCGGCACCGTCCGCTCGATCACCGCCGACCACCGCCTGTCCAAGCTGCGCGCGCTGTCCTCCATCGACTTCGACAACTGACGCCGTCGACGGAAACGGCGGGCTGACCGCCCTGCCGTGCTGGGCGGCGCGAGCGCCGTCGTGTTCACTGGGCGCATGCCGACCGCAGACAGCCCCGACGGGCCCGTCGTCTCCGAGGAGCTCTACGCGCCGATCGGCGAGGTGGAGCTGTGCTACCAGACCTTCGGCGACCCCGACGACGAGCCGCTGCTGCTCGTGATGGGGCTGAGCGGACCGATGACCTGGTGGGACCAGGTGTTCTGTGAGCGGCTCGCCGCCGCCGGGTTCCACGTCGTGCGCTACGACAACCGTGACACCGGCCGGTCCTCGCGGGTCGCCGCGCCGGTGCGCCACGACCAGCTCCTGCGCGCCTTCGCGACCGGGCGGGCGCACGCCCCGTACAGCATGTCCGACCTCGCGGGGGACGCCGTCGCCCTGCTCGACCACCTCGGGCTGGAGTCCGCGCACGTGGTCGGCGTGTCGATGGGCGGGATGATCGCCCAGACGGTCGCCATCGAGCACCCCTCGCGGGTGCGGTCGCTGACGAGCATCAGCTCCACGACCGGTCGGCGCACCGTCGGCTGGCAGCACCCCGCCCTGCTGCCGCGGCTGATCGCGCCGCGCAAGGCCGGGCGCGAGGCGTACATCGCCAGCAGCGTCGCGATGTGGGCGCTGATCGGGTCCGCGGGCTACCCCAGCGACCCCGAGTCGCTGCGCACCCGAGCCGGCGAGACGTTCGACCGCGGGGTGAGCACCAGCGGCGTGCTGCGCCAGATGATGGCCATTCTCACCCAGCCGGACCGCACCCCTCGCCTGCGCGAGCTGCGCATCCCGGCGCTGGTGCTGCACGGCACGGCCGACAAGATGGTGCACGTCAGCGGCGGGCGCGCGACCGCCGCCGCGATCCCCGGCGCCGAGCTGGTGCTGATCGACGGGATGGGCCACGACCTGCCCCCCGAGCTGTTCGACACCTTCGTCGAGGCGATCGCCCGCACCGCCGCCCGCGCCGGCTAGCCCGGGCTCGGGGCTCGGGGCTCGGTGCTCGGGGGACCCCGGTGGCGATCCCCGGCTAGCCGGGGAATCTCGAGCTTACCGGCCGAAGTTTCGGGGGTGAGGCTCCAGTTTCCCCGGCTAGCCGGGGAAACCCACCGCGGCCCCCGCCGCCAGTTTCACCGGCTAGCCGGGGAAACCCGCCGCGCCCCCGCCGCCGCCTCGGCGGTGAAGAGGGCAGGCTCGGCGAAGCCGGCGTCGGCGGAGGCGCGGCGTACGGCGTCGCCCGCCGCGTCGACGTCAGCGGACGGCACCAGGGCGATGACGCAGCCGCCGAACCCGCCGCCGGTCATCCGGGCCCCCCTCGCGCCGGCGGACAGCATCGCCTCCACCGCGGTGTCGACCTCGGGGACGGTGATCCGGAAGTCGTCGCGCATCGAGGCGTGCGAGGCGGTCAGCAGCGGTCCGAGGTCTTCGGTCCGTCCTGCGCGGAGCACCTCGACGGCGTCGAGGACGCGGGCGTCCTCGGTGACGACGTGGCGGACGTAGCGCCGCAGCTCCTCGTCGTCGAGACGGCCGAGCGCGTCGTCGAGGCCGGCGAGCGTGACGTCGCGCAGCGCCGGGACGCCCAGCTGACGGGCCGCCTCCTCGCAGCCGCTGCGGCGAGCGGCGTACTCCCCGTCGGCGTGGCGGTGCGGGGCGCGCGTGTCGGCCACGAGCAGGACGAGCCCGGCGCCGGCTGCGTCGAAGGGCACCGACTGCGTGGTCAGGTCGCGCATGTCGCAGAACAGCGCGTGGCCCGCCTCGCCCCGCAGGCTGGCGAGCTGGTCCATCCCGCCGGTCGGCGCACCGACGGCGTCGTTCTCCACGCGCCGGCTGAGGTCGAGCAGGCCGTCGGGGCCGAGGTCGAGACCGAGGTGGTCGTCGAGGGCGCACACGACCGAGCAGACCAGCGCGGCCGACGAGGACAGCCCCGCGCCCGACGGCACGTCGGAGTCGACCTCGATGCGGATCGGCGGGACGTCGACGCCGTCGTCGCGCAGCAGCCACAGCGCCCCGAGGACGTACGCCGCCCAGTCGGGGGCGTCGTCGCGCCCGGCCAGCCCCGAGGGTCGGACGGTGGCCGGGGCCGAGGCCTGGGCCGAGGCGACGGTCCAGCCCTCGTCGGCCGCCGAGAGGGTCGTCGTACATCCGTGCCGGAGGGCGAGCGGAAGCACGAAGCCGTCGTTGTAGTCGGTGTGCTCGCCGATCAGGTTGATCCGTCCGGGCGCGAACCAGCGAGTCACGTCGGGCCTTTCCGGTTGCTCATTCGAAGGGCTGGGGTTGGTTGCCAAACCCTAGCCCTTGCCGATAGACCAGTGACCCGAGTCACTACGAGGAGGGCGCATGGCTTCACGTTCATCGACCCCACGGCCGGGCCGCCCGAGGGCCCGGCGGATCGCCGGCTCGGTGGCCACCCTGGCGCTCGCCAGCAGTCTCCTGTCCGCCTGTGGCGGCGACGGCGGCACACCGACCCTCAACTGGTACGTCAACCCCGACGGGGTCGACACGTTCCGCGAGTACGCCGAGAAGTGCAGCACCGACCAGTACGACATCGCGGTGCAGCAGCTGCCCGCCAGCGCCACCGACCAGCGGACCCAGCTCGCGCGCCGGCTCGCGGCCGAGGACTCCTCGACCGACATCATGAACCTCGACCCGGTCTTCGTGGCCGAGTTCGCCAACGCCGGCTGGCTGGAGGAGGTGCCCGAGGACATCGCCACCGAGATCACCGATGGCGGCGACTACCTCGAGGGCGCGGCCGACACCGTCGTGTGGGACGACGGCGTCTACGCCATCCCGCTGTGGGCCAACACCCAGGTCCTCTGGTACCGCAAGTCGCTCGCCGAGGCCGCCGGCCTCGACATGAGCCAGCCGGTGACCTGGGACCAGGTCATCGAGGCCGCCGCCGCGCAGGGCGGCACGGTCGGGGTCCAGGCCAACCGCTACGAGGCGTACGTCGTGTGGATCAACGCCCTGATGCAGGGCGCCGGCGGCGCGATCGTCACCGACACCGAGGCCGGTCGCGACGCGAAGGTCGAGCTCGACAGCGACGCCGGGCGTGAGGCCGCCGCGATCATCCAGAAGCTCGCCGACAGCGAGGCGGCGCAGCCCGACCTCACCGTCTCCAACGAGGGCACCAGCCTGGGACAGATGTTCCCCGAGGAGGGCCCCGGCGAGTTCATGGTCAACTGGACCTTCGTCTACGCCAACTACAAGGGCCTCGTCGGTGCCCCGGGCGGACCCGCCGACGAGCAGGAGTTCGAGGACCTCGGCTGGGCGCGCTACCCCGCGACCGTCGAGGGCGAGCCGTCCAAGCCCCCGATCGGCGGCATCGACATCGGCATCGGCGCCTACTCCGAGCACCCCGAGTGGGCGATGGAGGCGGCGCAGTGCATCACCTCCACCGAGGCCCAGGTCGACCTGGCGGTCAACGACGGCCTGATGCCGTCCACCAACTCGGCGTACGACGAGGTGGCGGCGGGCGGCGAGTTCCCCGAGGACCTCCTCGAGCTCTACCGCACCAGCGTCGACGAGGGCGGCCCGCGGCCCAAGAGTCCCTTCTACAGCCAGATCTCCAGCGCCGTGCAGTCGGTCTGGCACTCCCCCACGTCGGTGAGCCCGGACTCCACGCCCCGTGAGTCGGCGCAGTTCCTCGACGACGTCCTCAGCGGAAGGAGCCTGCTGTGACGCACACGACCGTGGCGCCCGACGACAAGCGCGACGTGCGGCGGGCCGACAAGGCCGCCGCCAGCGACCGGTCGAAGTCCGAGAACCGCCTCGGCATGAAGCTGGTCGCCCCGGCGATCTTCCTCATGCTCCTGGTGACGGCGTTCCCGATGCTGCGCGCGCTCTACCTCAGCGTCTTCAACTACAGCCTGACCGCACCGGACGACCGCGAGTTCGTCGGGTTCGCCAACTACTGGACGGCCCTGACCGACTCGCTGTTCTGGGAGACGACGCTCAACACGGTCTTCATCATGGTGGTGACCGTCGCGATCGAGCTCGTCATCGGGTTCGCCTTCGCGATGGTGATGCACCGGGTGATCTTCGCCCGCGGCGTCATCCGCACCTCGATCCTGATCCCCTACGGCATCATCACCGTCGTCTCGGGCTTCGCCTGGCAGTTCGCCTTCAGCAACAACAACGGTTTCGTGAACGCCTGGCTGCCGTTCGTCGAGGACGGCTTCAACTGGTTCGGCCAGTACGGCTCGGCGATGGCGGCGATCATGGTCTCGGAGATCTGGAAGACCACGCCGTTCATGTCGCTGCTGCTGCTGGCCGGCCTCGCGCAGGTCTCCGAGGACATGCTCGAGGCGGCGAAGGTCGACGGGGCGACGTGGTGGCAGCGGCTGTGGAAGGTCATCCTGCCCAACATGCGCTCGGCGATCATGGTGGCGGTGCTCTTCCGCGCGCTCGACGCCTACCGCATCTTCGACAACATCTACGTGATGACCGCCGGGGCCCAGGGCACCGAGTCCATCTCGTTCCTCACCTACCGGCAGGTCATCGAGCAGTTCCAGCTCGGGATCGGGTCGGCGCTGTCGGTGCTGCTGTTCCTCTCGGTGCTGCTGATCGCCTTCCTGATCGTCAAGATCTTCCGGGTCGACCTCGCTGCTGCCCGACAGGAGGGCTGACATGAGCACCACGAACAAGATCGGCGTCGTCATCGGCGCGGCACTCATCCTGCTGTGGTGCCTGCTGCCGGTGGCGTGGATCATCTCGCTGTCGTTCAAGAGCCAGGAGGCGATCACGAACGGCAGCCCCGGGTTCCTGCCGTCGGAGGGCGGCGGCGCGGGATGGCAGAACTACCGCGACGTCCTGGCCGACGACCAGTTCCTGCGCTCGATCCTCAACTCCATCGGCATCTCGCTGATCGCGACGCTCCTGTCGGTGATCATCGCGACCCTGGCGGCGTACGCGATCGCGCGGCTGGAGTTCACCGGCAAGAAGTTCGTCCTGACGCTCGCGCTGGTCATCGCGATGTTCCCGGTGGTCTCGCTGGTGGGGCCGCTGTTCGACATGTGGCGCACCTTCGGCATCTACGACACCTGGCCGGGACTGATCATCCCCTACATGTCCTTCACGCTGCCGCTGGCGATCTGGACCCTGTCGGCCTTCTTCCGCGAGATCCCGTGGGAGATGGAGCAGGCGGCGCAGGTCGACGGGGCCACCTCGTGGCAGGCGTTCCGCAAGGTGATCGTCCCGCTGGCCGCTCCCGGCGTCTTCACCGCGGCGATCCTGACGTTCTTCTTCGCGTGGAACGACTTCGTCTTCGGCATCTCCCTCACCTCGACCGAGCGGGCCCGGCCGATCCCCGCCGCGCTGTCGTTCTTCGTGGGCTCCGACCCGTTCAACCGGCCGGCCTCGCTGCTGGCCGCGGGAGCCGTCGTCTCGACGATCCCGATCATCGTCATCGTCCTGCTGTTCCAGCGCAAGATCGTCGCCGGCCTCACCTCCGGCGCAGTGAAGGGGTGAAGCTGTCATGGCCGCCATCGAGATGAAGCACATCGTCAAGAAGTACGGCGACGGGTTCCCGGCCGTCAACGACGTGAGCATCGACGTCGCCGACGGGGAGTTCCTGATCCTCGTCGGGCCGTCCGGGTGCGGGAAGTCGACGCTGCTGCGGATGATCGTCGGGCTGGAGGACATCACCGAGGGCGACATGGTCATCGGCGGGAAGCGGGTCAACGACCTCGCCCCGCGCGACCGCAACCTCGCCATGGTGTTCCAGAACTACGCGCTCTACCCGCACCTCACCGTCTACGAGAACATCGCCTTCCCCCTGCGCCTGGCCGGTGCCTCGGACGCGGAGGTCGACCAGAAGGTGCGCGAGGCGTCCAAGACGCTCGAGCTCGACGAGCACCTCGAGCGCAAGCCGGGCAACCTGTCCGGCGGCCAGCGCCAGCGCGTGGCCATGGGACGCGCCATCGTCCGCGAGGCGGAGGCGTTCCTCTTCGACGAGCCGCTGTCCAACCTCGACGCCAAGCTGCGCGGGCAGATGCGCACCGAGATCGCCCGCCTGCAGAAGCGGCTGGGGATCACCACCGTCTACGTCACCCACGACCAGACCGAGGCCATGACCCTGGGCGACCGCGTCGCGGTGCTCAAGCGTGGCGTCCTGCAGCAGCTGGCCACGCCGCGCGAGCTCTACGAGAACCCGGCCAACCTGTTCGTCGCGGGCTTCATCGGCTCCCCGCCGATGAACTTCCTCCCGGCGCGGGTCGACGGCGACTCGGTCGAGCTGCCCTTCGGCAGGGTGCGGCTGCCGGCCGAGAAGGCGGCCCGGGCCCAGGGCAAGGACCTGCTCATCGCCGGCATCCGGCCCGAGCACTTCGAGGACGCCAGCGTCGTCGACGCCGACAAGGTGACCGACTCCACGTTCACCGCCACCGTCGACGTCGTCGAGTGGCTCGGCAACGAGGCGTACGCCTACGTGCCCTTCGAGGCGCCGCCGGAGGTGCAGCGGCAGCTCCAGCAGCTCGAGCGCGACCTCGACGGCGAGTCGCTGCGCACGCAGCTGGTCGTCTCCCTCGACGGGGCCAGCCGGATCCGCGAGGGCGACGAAGCCACCATCTGGGTCGACGCGCGCAAGATGCACCTGTTCGACCCGGCCACCGGCGAGAACCTGACCGTCGACGCCTCCCGTGCCGGTACGGTCCCGGGCGGCGACGCGATGGCGAAGGCGGAGCGGGTCGGCGAGCAGCAGGACAACGTCGAGTCGAGCTCGGACCAGGCGACCACCTGAGCGTCCACCAGTGATGTCCGGCCCCGCAGGTCGGCGTGGAACCGAGGCCCCGGGAGCATCAGCGACCGGGGCCTCGCCGCGTCGTCGGCCGCGTCGTGAGCGTCGTGGGCCGGGTCGCGGGCGGCGTCGTGGGCCGGGTCAGTAGGTGCCGAGGATCTTCCGCGGCGTGCCGGGCGGCGGGAGCCGCTGCACGGTGACGGAGCCCATCATGGCCATGCCACGCACCCGGACCACCGGCGAGTCCGGGCCGAGCTCGGCGGGCACCTTGTCCCGGGCCTGGCTGTACTCGCCCATGATCGGCGTCCCGTCGACGACGACGTGCACGTGGGCGGGCACGATGACCTTGACCTCGCCCATCACCGCGCTGGCGTTGATGAGGGTCTCGCGAGCCTCGAGCTGCGCCTGGCGGAGGTCGATGACCACCCCGCCCATGAGGGCGAAGGCGCTGTGGTGCTCGGGCACCGCCCACACGCCCTGCCGCTTGCACTCGCTCATGATGGCCACCGAGGAGTTGTGGCCCACGGCCGGCACCGACGACGGCGGACGGCGTACGGGCGCGGCGGCGTGCGGCGCCACCGGACCGGGCGCCTGGAGGTCGACGGTGATCGGCACCAGGTCGCCGTACGTCTTGGCCTGCCAGGTGCGCTCGAGGCGCTCCTCGAGCTCGTCGAGGTCGAGGCGGCCGTCACCGGCAGCGTCGCGGAGCACGTCGGCCACGCGCTGGCGGTCCGCGTCGGAGATGCGCATCTGCGACGGGTCGTACGGGCGCTCCATCTCCCCCATGCGCCCAGACTAGCGATCCCTCGCCGGACGCGCCCGTGACGGGCGTCAGGGATCCGAGCGCGGTACGTCGCTCGCGGCGACGTGCTGGTAGTCCTTCGTCGAGCTCCAGTGACCGCCCCACTGCCAGCCGATGCGGGCGAACGCGGCGACGGGGAGGTCGCCGTCGCGGATCGCCCCGGTCGGCACCGGCGCCGACCTGCTGCGGTCGATGCGCGCGTACCGCCGCCCGGCGGGCGGGACGACCGATCCGGGCCGGACGTAGGGGTTCTGCAGCGGGTTGAGGTCGATGGCTGCGCCGTAGGCGTGGTCGGACCAGTTCGGCTGGCCCGCGACGCGCCGGCAGTTGAAGCCGGAGGTGTTGTTGGCCGCCATCGAGGCGTCGTCGTCGCCGCCGTAGTCGTCGACCAGCCGCATGCGCGCGATCGGCCACCCGGCGTCGTACAGCCGGCCGAACACCTCGGTCACCTCCCGCGCGAAGCGCCGGTGCACGACCATCTCGCCGGTGCGCGCGACGCCGTCGAAGCTCCGGTGGGTCATCGTCAGGTGGCGCAGGTCGGCGAGCGGGACCGGACAGCCGGGCCGGTGACTGGTGCCCCGCATCCGCTCGGCCAGCTCGGCGTCGATCGGGGACACCGTGGCGGCGTACGGAGGGTCGTCGGCCTGCGCCCCACCGGGCTCCGCGGCCAGGCCGCTGCACCGCTGTCCGGCGCGCCAGTCGGCGACCGCGCGGGCGCGGGCGGCGCCGGTGAGGGGCACCGGCCGGCCGTCGGTGGCGGAGATGCGGGCCGGGGTCCAGGACTTCGTGCTCCCGCCGTCGCCGTCCAGCGTGACCGTCAGGACGCCGCTGGCCGACTGTCGGGCGTTGTACCAGGCGAGGTTGCCCAGCCCGTAGGCCACGAACGTGTCGCGGGACCAGCCGGCGCCGCCGAGGACGTGGGTGTGCGCGCCGACCACGACGTCGGCGCCCGCAGCGGCGAGGTCCCGGGCGAGCAGGCGCTGCGACTGCGTGGGGCAGCGCTGGTACTCCTTGCCCCAGTGGAGGTAGACCACGACGATCTGGTCCCTCGCGGCGGCGGCCGAGACGGCGTCGAGCAGCTGGTCCGGGCTGCGTCCGCGGGCCGACGCCGTGCCGAGGGTGCCGGGGCCGGCGCTCCACACCTCGCTCGCTCCTTCGCGCTGCACCCCGTCGGCGGCGAGGAACGCGACCTCCCGGCCGCGCACGTCCACCACGTGCGCGGCGTGGGCGGCGGCACCGCGGCCGGCGCCGACCGGGGCCAGCCCGCGCGCCCGGGCCGCGGCGAGCGTGTCGGCGAGCCCGCCGCTGCCGTAGTCGCCGGCATGGTTGTTGGCCACGCTGACCACGTCCACGCCCGAGTCGGCGAGCACGTCGAGGGCACGCGGGGTCGTGCGGAAGTGGTACCGGTCCTGGGGTAGCTCGAGCTCCTTGGGGTCGCGCCGGCCGCGGGCGGTCACCGCGGTCTCGAGGTTGACCATCGCGACGTCCGCCGCGCGCAGCGTGCGCGAGATCGGGCCGAGGGTCGCTCCCGGCCGGCGGAGCAGCGCGGCGACGTGGCCCTCGAAGTGGACGTCGCCCCCGAAGGCGAGGGTGATCTCCCCGGCCGGGGACGCAGCGGTCGTGGTGGTCACCGACTCCGGCCGTCGCGTCTCCCCGCCCGGCGCCGACGCGGTGCACCCGGCGAGGAGGAGGACGCAGCCGAGGACGGCCACCACCCGTCCGACGCGTCCGTCCATCCTCCGATTGTGCCCGGCGCGCGGTGGCGCGGCGCCTCAGGCGGCGGCGGTCGCGAGGTGCCGCGAGACCGCCAGGGCCGCCTGGCGAGCGGCGCGCGAGGCGCCGATGGTGCTGGCCGAGGGCCCGTAGCCCACCAGCTGCACGCGCGGGTCGCGCACCGCGGTCGTGGCACCCTGCACGTTGCCGGGCACCGGCACCAGCGCGATGCCGCCCTGCGGGGTCCGCAGGTTGAGCGGCGCGAGGTGGTCGACCGCGGCCCGGAAGCCGGTGGCCCAGAGGATGGCGTCGACCCGTTCGTCGCGACCCGCCTCCGCGCCGGCCGTCCACCGGACGCCGTCCGCCTCGATCCGGTCGAACATCGGCAGCCGCTCGTACGCCCCGAGCCGGGCCGCCTGCTGCTCCTGGGGGCGCAGCGCGAGGCCGGTCACGCCCACGACGCTGGTCGGCGGCAGCCCGCGGCGTACGCGCTCCTCGACGGCGGTCACCGCGGCGAGCCCGGCCGCCTCGTCGAAGTCGTCGCTGCGCCACACGGGGGGCCGGCGGGTCGCCCACAGGGTGTCGGTCACCGGGGCCAGCTCGCCCAGGTGCTGCACCGCGGACGCGCCGCCACCGACCACGAGCACCCGACGCCCGGCGAAGTGCTCGGCACCGGGGTAGCCGGCGGTGTGGAGCTGCTCGCCGGCGAACGTGCCGATCCCTGGGTAGTACGGGACGAAGGGCCGCCGCCACGTTCCCGTCGCGTTGACCAGGGTCCTGGTCCGCCACGTGCGGTCGCCGGCCCGCACCACCAGCAGTCCGCCGTCGTCGTCGACCCGGTCCACCCGTACGGGGCGCACGACCGGAAGGCGGTGATGGCGCTCGTAGGCGCCGAAGTAGTCCGGCACGACGTCGCGCGCCGCCCGCTCGGAGCGGCCGGGTGCCGGAGAGCCGGGCAGGTCCGCCACGCCGTGCACGTCGTCCATGCTCAGCGACGCCCAGCGGTGCTGCCAGGCGCCACCCGGTCCGGCGTCTGCGTCGAGGACGACGTGGTCGATGCCGCGCTGGCGCAGGAAGTACGACGCGGCGAGGCCGGCCTGCCCGGCGCCGACGACCACCGAGTCGAGCACCTCACCGACGACCGTCATGTCGGGTGCAACGCGGGACGGGCGGCCCCTATGCCCGCGCCTCGGCCGCGTGGGAGCCTCGGGGCATGGACATCACCACACGCGCCACCACCCTCCTCGAGCTGCACCACACCGGCACCACGCTGGTCCTGCCCAACGTCTGGGACGCCTGGTCGGCCCGGGTCGTGGCCGAGGCCGGGTTCCCCGCCCTGAGCATCGGCAGCCACCCGCTGGCCGACTCCCGCGGCCAGGGCGACAACGAGGACATGTCGCTCGACGACGCCCTCGACGGCGTGCGCCGCATCTGCGCGGCCGTGCCCGAGGTGCCGGTCACCGCCGACATGGAGGCCGGCTACGGCGCCGCCCCGGCCGAGCTGGTCGAGCGGCTGCTCGAGGCCGGTGCGGTCGGAGTCAACATCGAGGACACCGTGCACTCCGAGGGCGGCCGGCTGCGGTCGGTGGCCGAGCACGCCGACTACATCGGCGGCATCCGGCAGGCCGCGGACGCCGCCGGGGTCGACCTCGTCGTCAACGCGCGCACCGACGTGTGGCTGGATCCCGACCGCTTCGACGACCCGGTCGCCGAGGCGCTGGCCCGCCTGACCGCCTGCGAGGAGGCGGGCTCGCGCTGCAGCTATCCGGTCAAGGTGCCGGACGCCGCGTCGCTGCAGGCCTTGCTCGACGGCCTGGCCGGACCGGTCAACGTGATCGCCAACCCCCGCACCGGGTCCGCGGCCGGATCGCTGGAGGACCTCCAGGTCATGGGGGTGCACCGGGTGACGTTCGGTCCGCTGCTGCAGAGGGAGCTCGCTCCGGAGCTGGCCGCACTAGTCGCCGCCTGGCGGTAGCCGCCGCCGTCAGCATCAGGCGCGCGTGCGCACGGGTCCTAGGGTGGAAGCGTGCGCATCGCCCTCGTCCTGCTGGTCCTCGCGGTCGGGGTGTACGTCGTCGTCCGGCTGCTGCAGCGCCGCGCCGCGGCGCGTCGTGGCGGGTCGCCCGCTCCTCCCCCGGTGCGTCCGCACAGCCCACGCGCCGAGCAGGACTACCGGCGTGCCGTGCGCGAGCGCGCCGAGCGGCAGCGACGCGGCGTACCCGAGCCGGAGCCCGAGCCGGAGCCCACGCCCGCCACTGACGCCGCCTCCAGGCGGGTGGTCATCGACGACGACGTGTTCGGTCCGGACGAGTGGGGCGACCCCGGTTCGGAGTACTTCGTCGTCACCAGCGCGGCATCGGCCCGCGCGGTCGCCGACGCGGTCGCGCGCGCCGGCCGCCGGTTCATGCTGGTCGACGAGCTGGGGCGCGAGCACGCCGACGACGACGCGGCGGTCGCGGCCTTCACCGAGGGCCTCTACACGCCCAACTACACCGCCGACCCGGTCGTGACCCCGCACGGGGTCGAGGGCTACGTCGACTGCAAGGGCGTCATCCCGGCGCCCATGGGCGTGACCTTCACGCGCATCCTGCGCGAGGAGCTCGAGCGGCTCGGCGCACCGGCACACGTCCGGACCCGCGGCAGCGACTGACCGACGGTGCGGGCCCGGGTGGTGGCACGGTCGCAGTCGGCGGCGGCGTACGCTCGGCGCTCGTGACCGCTCCTTCCGGCCCCGAGTTCCGCTATTCCGACCTCCTCCCCACCGCCGGCTCCAACGGCGCTCCCGAGACGCCGTACCGGCTGGTGACGACCGAGGGCGTGTCCACCGTCGAGGTGGGCGGGCGCACTCTCCTGCAGGTCGAGCCCGAGGCGATTCGCCGGCTCACCGAGGAGGCGATGCACGACATCAGCCACTACCTGCGGCCCGGCCACCTCGCCCAGCTGCGCCGGATCATCGACGACCCGGAGGCGTCGGGCAACGACCGCTTCGTCGCCCTCGACCTGCTCAAGAACGTCAACATCTCCGCCGGCGGCGTACTGCCGATGTGCCAGGACACCGGCACCGCCATCGTGATGGGCAAGAAGTCCGAGGGCGTCCTCACCGGCGCCGACGACGGCGAGGCCATCAGCCGGGGCGTGTACGACGCCTACACCCGGCTCAACCTGCGCTACTCGCAGCTCGCGCCGCTGACGACGTTCGAGGAGAGGAACACCGGCACCAACCTGCCGGCGCAGATCGAGATCTACTCCACGCCGGCCACCGACGTCCCGGAGTACAAGTTCCTCTTCATGGCCAAGGGCGGCGGCTCGGCGAACAAGTCGTTCCTCTTCCAGGAGACCAAGGCCGTGCTCAACCCGACGCGGCTGATGGAGTTCCTCGACGAGAAGATCCGCTCCCTCGGCACCGCCGCGTGCCCGCCGTACCACCTGGCCGTCGTCATCGGCGGCACGAGCGCGGAGTTCGCGCTGAAGACCGCCAAGTACGCCAGCGCGCGCTACCTCGACGACCTGCCGACCGAGGGCTCGATGGCCGCCCACGGCATCCGCGACACCGAGCTGGAGGAGAAGGTCCTCGAGCTCACCCGCTCCTTCGGCATCGGTGCGCAGTTCGGCGGGAAGTACTTCTGCCACGACGTCCGCGTGATCCGCCTGCCGCGCCACGGCGCGTCGTGCCCCGTCGCGATCGCCGTCTCCTGCTCGGCCGACCGCCAGGCGCTCGGCAAGATCACGCCCGAGGGAGTGTTCCTCGAGCAGCTCGAGACCGACCCGGCCCACTACATGCCCGAGGCCGGGCTCGCCGACGACATCGCCGGCGGGGAGGTGGTCGCCATCGACCTCAACCAGCCGATGGCCGACATCCTCGCCGAGCTCTCGAAGCACCCGGTGAAGACCCGGCTGTCGCTGACCGGGCCGCTGGTCGTGGCCCGCGACATCGCGCACGCCAAGATCAAGGAGCGCCTCGACGCCGGCGAGGAGATGCCGGCGTACATGAAGGACCACCCGGTCTACTACGCCGGACCCGCCAAGACGCCCGAGGGCCTGCCGTCGGGGTCCTTCGGTCCGACGACGGCCGGCCGGATGGACTCCTACGTCGAGCAGTTCCAGGCCGCGGGCGGGTCGATGGTGATGCTCGCCAAGGGCAACCGCTCCAAGCAGGTGACCGAGGCCTGCGGCACCCACGGAGGCTTCTACCTCGGCTCGATCGGCGGGCCCGCCGCGCGGCTGGCGCAGGACTGCATCCGGTCGGTCTCGGTGCTGGAGTACGAGGAGCTCGGCATGGAGGCGGTGTGGCGCATCGAGGTCGAGGACTTCCCGGCCTTCATCGTCGTCGACGACAAGGGCAACGACTTCTTCACCGACCCCTCCGGCGCCGTCACCGTCCCGCTCGGCTCGCTGCTGCAGTCCGGGATCCGGGTCCGCTCCGCGCAGTAGCCCCGGACGTCATACGGGGCGGGCCGACGCCTGCCCCGTCCGTATGACGTTGCCGCGCTGCCAGCCGCCCGCGACGAGCGCCTCCTCGATCTGGGCGAAGAAGGCGTCGGGCTCGAGCCGCAGGCCGAGCAGCGGGAGCCGGAGGACGCGGTCGCGGGCGATGACGAGAGAGTTCTGGCGCAGCGCGTCGCCGACGACGTTGGTGGCCCAGGTGTGATGGATGCCGTCGACCTCGACGACCAGCGCGTAGTCCTCCCAGTAGAGGTCGAGGTAGTAGCGGTGGGCCCCGTCCCGTCGCAGCACCTGGCGGGTCGGCGGTGGGAGCCCGCGCCGGCGCAGCGCGCGTACGACGTCCAGCTCGCCGAGCGACCGCGCCCCGTCGAGCAGGTCCAGGATCGTGGTGTGCACGAGGCGGCGCCGCCGGTCACGCCTGATGCGCAGCGACTGCCGTCCGAGCTCCTCGGCCGTGGCGAGCCCCTGCTGCACGACGAGGGTGAGCACGTACGTCGCCTGGCGGTCGGACGCCGCCCACAGCGCCGCGCGGACGGCGGCGACGTCCGGACGGGTGCGCGGGATCCCGGACACCGCGAGGTCGCTCGCGTCCCACCGCCGCGTCTGGCGGATGTCGTAGTGGGCGGAGCGGCGTACGCGTGCCCCGCGAGGTACGGAGACGCGGTGCCGCTGCACCTCGTAGCGCTCCAGGCCGCCGGCGACCAGCGCGGAGGCACCGTCCAGGCAGGCTCTCGGTCCACTCTGGAACACCGCCGCCCACCGGTGGCCGGCGTCGGAGATCTCGCTGTTGTGCAGGCAGACCGACTGGTCCCCGACGAGCTGCCACCTGCCCCCGCGGACCTGACCCCTGACCTCGTAGCGGGTCAGTCCGAGGTCGTACAGCTGGGGCCTGGACACGACGCCGCCCTGGCGCGCGGCCAGCTGGCGGGCCTGGACGGGGCGGGGGTCGTCGTGCGGGGTACGTCGTGGCATGCGGCGAGGGTTCTCGCCGCGGCCGCCCGTCGCCACGACCCGGCGCACCGGCTGTGGAGAACCCACCTCCGCCGACCTCTGTGGACGGCAGCGGCACGCCGGACGTCATACGGAGCGGGCGGACGCTTGCCCCGTCCGTATGACGTCCGGGGCGGGGGCGGAAGGGCGGGCAGCCCTAGCCGACCGCGCCCAGCTGCCGGGCCAGCGCGGCGGCAGCCGCGCCCGCGCGGTGGCCGAGGTGCTCGGGTCCCTCGACCTGCGCCTGGTGGGCACCACCCAGCAGCACCGCGGTCAGCGGCGCGAGCGCCTCGGTGACCTCGCGTACGGCGGGCAGGTCCTCGACGGTGGGCACGGACAGCACGGCCGCCTCCGGTGCGACGAGCGAGACCGTGCCCACCCAGGCCTCGAGCGGGAGGTCACCGCCGAGGTACGTCACCGCGACGCCGCGCGAGCGGAGGACGACGGCGAAGGACAGCACGCCCAGCTCGTGGCGCGAGCCGCGGGCCAGCCCGACCACGACGCGGGGTCCGCCATCGCGCGCAGGCGGCAGCGACTGGAAGGCGTGCGCGAGCCGGCGGTGCATGGCCGCGGTGACGAAGTGCTCCCCCGCGACGGTGATCTCGCCGCGCTGCCAGGCGTTGCCGAGGTGGACCATAGAGGGCAGGAACCAGTCGTCGACCAGCGAGACGAGGTCGGCGTCCGCGAAGGCCTGCGCCAGCAGCCGCTCCAGGCGGGGCCCGTCGAAGCTGCGGGCGCACTCGACGAGCGCCGCGAACCGCGGGTCGGACGAGGGCACCTCCGGACGCGGCAGCGCAGACTCCGCGGCCGCCGCGTCGTGCACCACGTGCCGCGCCGCCTCCTGCGCCGACCATCCCGCCTCGACGAGGCTGCGCATGACGCTCAGCCTGCGGACGGCCTCGTCGTCGTAGAGCCGGTAGTTGCCCGGGGAACGGTGTGGGGCGACCACGCCGTAGCGCTGCTCCCACTTGCGCAGGGTGCCGCTGGGCACGCCGGTGAGCTCGGCGGCTCGTCCGACGGTGTACACGTGTTCCAACGTAGAACGCCTCCGGGCGCTCGGCAGTACTTTGCGCGCACTTCCGCGCGGCGACGTTGGACGGGGCTTGGACGCCGCGTGGACGACACGTGGAGGAGGTGCCCGTACGACGGGATGGACGCCGTGGCCGGTCCCGCGCCGGCGTTGGCAGGATGGACTCGTGGAGAGTGCCGAGATCGCCCGCGCCGAGACCGAGCGCGGCGAGGTCGTCCTGCGACGACGTACGTCCGAGGCGGCCGCCGACGTGCTGGAGCTGCGGGTCAACGGGGTCTTCGTCATGGACACCCTCGAGACCACCAGCGAGATCGAGCTCGCGGCGCAGGCGCTCGAGCTCGTCGAGCGGCCGGCGTCCGTGCTGATCGGCGGGCTGGGACTCGGGTTCACCCTCCAGCGGGTGCTGGCCGACCCTCGCGTGGAGCGGGCGGTGGTCGTGGAGATCGAGGAACCGCTCGTGCAGTGGATGCGCGACGGCACGGTGCCGCACGGCCCGGCGATCCTCGCCGACACGCGGGCCACGGTCGTCAACGCCGACATCGCGATGGCGATCGCCGAGGCGCGATCGACGTACGACCTGGTGCTGCTCGACGTCGACAACGGCCCGGGCTACCTCGTGCACGCCGCCAACGAGGCGGTCTACGAGGAGCAGTTCCTGCGCCGCTGCCGCGACCTGCTCAGCCCGGGCGGCGTGCTCGTGGTGTGGTCGGCCGCCGCCGCGCCCGCGCTGCTGGAGGCGCTGCGCGAGGTGTTCGGGCACGCCGAGGAGCAGGCCCACGACGTGCTGCTGCAGGACCGTCCGGAGAAGTACTACCTCTACCTCGCCCGCCGCTGAGCCCGCCGCTGAGCCCGCCGCTGAGAGCTCGCCGCTGAGAGCCGGCCGCTGAGGGCTCGGGTCAGCGCAGGAAGGCCTCCAGCACCGGCCCCGCGGTCTGCGACCCCGAGACCCCGGTCTCCACGAACACCGCGACCGCCAGGTCGCCGCGCGTGGCGATCATCCAGGCGTGGGTCGCCAGCTCCCCCGCGGCGTCCGGCGTGCCGTACTCGGCCGTGCCCGTCTTGGCGCCCACCTCCCCTGGTACGTCGAGCAGGAACCGTCCCGAGCCCGACGTCACCACGGCCCGCATCAGGCCGCGCAGCGTGTCGGCCTCCTGCGGGGTCAGCGGCACCTCGGGCTGCGTCTGCTCCACCTGGTGCTCGGGGAGCAGGACCGGCAGCACTGCGCGGCCGGCCGACACCGAGGCGGCCACCGTCGCCATCGCGAACGGGCTCGCGAGCACCGTCCCCTGGCCGATGAGGTCGGCCGCGGCGCCGGTCTCGGTCTCCGGCGGCGGCACCTGGCCGAAGTACACCGGGAACCCCAGGTCGTGGTCGGTGCCCAAGCCGAGCGCCTGTGCCGCCGCGGCGAGGTCACCGCGGCCCAGCCGGTCGGCGTTGCCGATGAAGGCGGTGTTGCAGGACTGCGCGACGGCCTCGGTGAGGGTGATCCGCCCGACCGAGGTCGCCGGGTAGTCGTCGTAGTTCTTGAACGACCGACCGTCCACGACCGTCGTCGCGGGGCAGTCGACCGCGTCGTCGACGGTCAGCCCGGCGCGCAGCAGCGCCAGCGAGGAGACGACCTTGAAGGTGGAGCCGGGTGCGTACTGGCCCGTGGAGGCCAGGTCCGCCCCGGCGGCCCCGGCGCCGTTGGCGGTCGCGAGGATCGCGCCGTCGGAGGGCCGGATGGCGACCAGGGCGCTGGCGGGACCGTCGGCACCGAGGCCGGCCAGCGCCTGCTCGGCCTTCTGCTGCAGGGCCGGGTCGAGGGTGGTGGCGAGGTCGGCGCCGTCGGTGGCCGGCACCTCGTGGATCGTGCGCAGCCGGTCCTCGGCGTCGCGGGCGACCACGGCCGTGCCGGGCGTGCCGCGGAGCTGCTCGTCGTAGCGCGCCTGCAGCCCGGACAGTCCGACCTCGTCCCCGGCGAGGATGCGTCCCTCGGACGCCTCCACGATCTCGGCCGTCGCCGGGCCGACGCGACCGAGCAGCGCGGCGGCGAACTCCCGCGTCGGCGCGAGCGGCAGCGTGTCGCGGACCGCGAGCGCCCCCGGCACCTGCCGGAAGGCCGGCAGCACGTCGCGGGCGTCGTCCTCGCGCAGCACGACCGCCTCGACGAAGGCCTCCGGCCCCATCGCCTCCGCGCGTGCGACGTACGAGTCGACGTCGACGTCGAGGATGGCGGCGATGCGCCTGGCGCTGCGCGCCACCTGGGGCCCGTCGACCTTGGTCTTGTCCAGTCCGTAGCGCAGCACCGGGCGCTCGGTGACCAGGGCGACCCCGCCGGCGCCGGTGATCTCACCGCGCTGCGGGCTCAGCGTCCGCAGCCCGAGCGTGTCGCCCTCGGCCAGCTCCTGGGACAGCGCCGCGGGGGTCCAGTCGACCTCCCAGCCGGACTCGACCGGGAGCAGCGCCACGGTCGACTCGTACTCCCACGCCGCGTCGTCGGTGAGCTCCCAGCTCCAGCCCAGGGTGGCCGTCGCCGACGCCTCGGCGTCACCGCTCGCCTCCGTCTCCTCGACCGACACCACCTCGACCGCGACCGGTACGTCGTCGAGCGGCGCGACCAGCTCGGCGTACGCGGTGCGGTCCGCCTCGTCGGTGAGCGGCACCTCGCCGAGCGAGTGCTCGGACAGTGCGGCCGCGAGGTCGTCGGCGGTGCCGGAGGCGGGTTCGTTGTCGTCGCCGCCGAGCGCGGAGCAGCCGGCGGCCACCCCCACGAGCACAGCGGCGATCCCGAGACGCAGTGATCGCATGGGCCGATGCTCGCAGCGTCGCCGCCGCGAGGCGCGGCCCACACGCCGATCCGGGTCAGCCGAGCTCGGCGCGGTCACGCACGACGTCGCCGCTCCAGACACCGGTCCGGCGGCCCGACCCGGTCGGACTCGGGCTACCGTCTCCTCATGAGCGAGACACGCATCGAGCACGACTCCATGGGCGAGGTCGAGGTGCCTCGCGACGCCCTGTGGCGGGCCCAGACCCAGCGCGCGGTCGAGAACTTCCCGATCAGCGGTCTCACGCTGCAACCGCGGCACGTGCAGGCGCTGGCCCACGTCAAGGCGGCCGCCGCGACCGCCAACGCCGCGCTGGGCGTGATCACCGACGAGCAGGCGCAGGCGATCCTGACCGCCGCCGACGAGATCGTGGCGGGCCGGCACGACGGCGAGTTCCCGATCGACGTCTTCCAGACCGGCTCGGGCACCAGCTCCAACATGAACACCAACGAGGTCATCGCCACGCTGGCCGCCCGCGCCGGCGTGGAGGTGCACCCCAACGACCACGTCAACGCCTCGCAGAGCAGCAACGACACGTTCCCGACGAGCATCCACGTGGCCGCGACGCTCGCCGTCGTCGACGACCTGCTTCCGGCCCTGGACCGGCTGGCATCGGCGTTCGAGGCCAAGGCGGAGGAGTTCGCCGACCTCGTGAAGTCCGGCCGCACCCACCTGATGGATGCCACCCCGGTCACCCTGGGGCAGGAGATGGGCGCGTACGCCGCCACGCTGCGGCTCGGCGTCGAGCGGCTCGAGGCGGTGCTGCCCCGGGTCCGCGAGCTCCCCCTCGGCGGCACGGCGGTCGGCACCGGGATCAACACGCCGGCCGCGTTCGCCGAGCGCGCCATCGCCGCGCTGTCCGAGCGCACCGGCCAGCCGTTCGCAGAGGCCCGCAACCACTTCGAGGCCCAGGGCACGCGCGACTCCCTCGTGGAGCTGTCCGGGGTGCTGCGCACGGTCGCGGTCGGCCTCACCAAGATCTGCAACGACCTGCGCTGGATGTCCTCGGGACCGACGACGGGGCTCGCGGAGATCCACCTGCCCGACCTGCAGCCGGGCTCGAGCATCATGCCCGGCAAGGTCAACCCGGTGCTGCCCGAGGCGACGCTGATGGTGTGCGCCCGCGTCGTCGGCAACGACGCCACGATCGCCTGGGCCGGAGCGGCCGGCAACTTCGAGCTCAACGTGATGATGCCGGTCATGGCGCAGGCGCTGCTCGAGTCCATCCACGTCCTGTCGACGTCCAGCGTGCTGCTGGCCGAGCGGTGTGTCGACGGCATCACCGCCGACGCGGACCGGATGCGCCGCTACGCCGAGTCGTCCCCGTCCGTCGTCACGCCCCTCAACGCTCACATCGGCTACGAGCAGGCGGCCAAGGTCGCCAAGCAGGCGCTGGCCCAGGGCGCCACGATCCGCGAGACGGTGATCGCGATGGGCTACGTCGAGCGCGGCGAGCTCACCGAGGAGCAGCTCGACGCCGCCCTCGACGTCGACTCCATGACCGGGCGCTGAACCGGGGGTCGCTCGTGCGCTTGCGCCCGCTGCTAACTTACGAAAGGTAAGTTAGCGACGAGCGTGAGGAACTTTCGTGACCACACCCACACCGAGACAGCCTCGACGGATGGCCCGGTCGGAGCGGCGCGCGCAGCTGCTGGCGACAGCGCGCGAGCTGATCCGGGAGGACGGGACCGACGGGCTGACCCTCGCCCGGCTCGCGGAGCGCGCCGGCGTGACCAAGCCCCTGGTGTACGACCACTTCGGCGACCGGGCGGGCGTCCTGGCGGAGCTGTACCGCGAGTTCGAGGCGCACCAGCGCGAGACGCTGGACGCCGCGCTCGAGCAGGGGCGGCACGACCTGGCGACGGTCGTCGACCTGGTCTCAGGGGCCTACCTCGACTGCTGTGTCGCTGAAGGGCGGGAGATGGCCGACGTCGTGGCCGCCCTGAGCGGGTCCGTCGCGCTCACGTCGCTGCGTCAGGAAGCCGAGGACGCCTACCTCGTGATGGCACGGGCAGCCCTCGAGCCCCTTGCCGGACCGATCCCAGCGTCGGCGCTGCGCGCCGTCGTCGGCGCGGGCGACGCGTTGGCCCGCAGCGTCCTGGACGGCGACGTCACCGCGACGGACGCCCGCAGGGTGCTGGCTCGGGTGGTCTCGGCGTTGGTCGGCGACCGCGACGACAGCCGGCGGAGCGACACATGACCATCACGCACCCGATCACCCCGGGCACCGCGCTGTGGGTCCACGCCCACCCGCGCTCGGACTCGCTCAACGGCCGACTGTTCGCCGAGGGTGTCCGGGCACTCAGCACCGACTTCGACGTACGGACCTCCGACCTCTATGCGCAGGGCTTCGACCCGGTGCTGCGCGAGTCGGACCTGCGCCCGGCCAGCACCGGTGGCCCGATCTGGCAGCAGCTCGAGGACGCCTACGCCTCCGGGTCGCTGCCCGACGACATCCGCTCCGAGCAGGCCAAGCTGGCCGCGGCCGAGCTGCTGGTCCTGCAGTTCCCGCTCTGGTGGTACGCGCCGCCCGCGATCCTCAAGGGCTGGTTCGACCGGGTCCTGACCGGCGGCTTCGCGCACGGGGACGTCGATGCCCAGGGCCTGCCGAGACGGTACGGCGACGGCGGCCTCGCCGGGCGCCGGGCGTTGGTCGTTGTGACCGCGGGCGAGGACGCCCGGTCCATCGGCCCGCGCGGGATCAGCGGCGACCTGGACTCGCTACTGTTCCCCGTCACCCACGGCGTGCTGTGGTACGTCGGCATCGAGACGCTCGACCTGCACGTGGTCCACGACGCCGACAGCCTCACCGCGAGCGAGGTCGAGGCAGAGGTCGAGCGCTTGCGCGAGCGGTTGAGCGGCATCGCGTCCGAGCCGGCCCGGCGCTTCCGGTCCCTGCGGGACGGGGACTACCGGGAGACCCGGGCGTTGCGCGCCGACGTGCTGCCCGGGCGCACCGACCTGCAGATCCACTACGTGTGACCGGCGGGCCGGGACGCGTGGCGCGTCCCGGCCCGCCGGTGTGGTGCGTGGTGCTGCGTACGGTCAGCGCCGTACGCGGACCACCGTGTTCGCGGTGGCCTTCCGCACCGAGTCCGTGCCGAGGAATCGCGCCGTCACGCGGACCTTGCCGGGCCTGCGGAGGACCGGGAGCTGGATCCGCGCCCGGCCGTCGCGCACCTTGGCGACCACCCGTGTGCCGCCGACCGTGAGCCGCACCCGGCCGCCGTCGACGGGGGCGCCGCCGCGCAGGACCACGCGGACCACGGCGCTGAGCCGCGTGCCCGCCGCCACGGCCTTCGGCAGCGCGAGCCTCACCCGCGCCGTCGCCTTCGCCACCGTGATGCCCAGCTCCGCGGTGGCCGGCTGGAGCCCCCGGCCACCGGCGTACGACGCCGTCACCGTGTGCCGTCCGGCCGCGAGCGACCGGTCGAGCGCGACGGTGAACGTGCCCCCTGTGGCGGTGACGGTGCGGTAGGCCTTGCCGTCGACGGCGACACTCACGTCACCGGTGACCGGCCGGGAGCCCGAGCGGAGCGTCCCGGTAATCATGGTCGCCCTTCCGTGTGCCCGTCCGGCGCCGCTCAGGGCGAGGGAGACGGGCGCCGCCTCGGTGGGAGGCGCCGGGTCGACCGGCGGGTCCACCGGGGTGGTCACGGGCGGGTCCACCGGCGGGTCCACCGGCGGGTCCACCGGCGGGTCGACGGGCGGGTCCACCGGGTCGCCCGCGAGGACCGTCACCCGGTCGATCGCGATCGTGCCCGGGTCGAGCCGCAGGCCCAGCGTCGGCTTCCAGGACTCGAGCGTCCCCTCGTCGAGGGCGTACGCCGCGAGGCCGCCGTTGTAGCGTCGCCACGCGCCGTCCTCCTCGATCCACGAGCTCACCTCGCCGTGGTCGACCACGAAGGCCACCCGGTCGCCCGGGTCCACGCTGAGCGGGCCGTTGGCACGACCGACCGCCTTGCCCGCGGAGGAGGCGGCGAAGTCGTAGCCGGTCTCCTTGCGGCTGTGGTTGTACCAGTTCATCCACTGGTTCTGGTTGTCGGCCGAGGCCCCGACGAAGATGCTGTCCTCCGCGGCGCGGTTGCCGGCGAACGACCGGGGCTCGACGACGAGCGCCCAGCGCTCGCCACCCTCCACGGGCGGCACCACGTTGCCCCAGGCACGCCCAGTCGCCGTCGCCTCCAGCACGCCGTCGGCGGTGTCGACCGACAGGGCGGGCAGCGGCTCGCCGCCCGCTCGGGTGGCGTACTGCGCCAGCTTGTCGGTGCTGAAGTCGTCGTCCCAGACCACGGCACCGAAGGTGTCGGGATCGAAGGGCTCCGATCCCGGCTTCTCGACGCCGGCCGCCGGCACCTCGGGTCCGGGCACGGCCACGCCGGCCTCGGTGACCCACTTGGCGCCGTCGTCGTACTTGGTGATGGTGAAGGAGTCCAGGGTCTCCCCCGGCGCCTTCGGAGCGGCACCGCCCGCCTCGACGTAGGTCACGACCGACTCGTAGGTCAGCGTGTCGCCCTCGACGCGGATGTGCTGGAACGTCGAGGTGTCCTGCGCCCTGACGACCGCGGTGGCCCGGTTGCGGGTCCACACGTTGTCGTTCTCGGGCGCCGCGCGGTACTGCTTCTGACCCGCGTTGGCGACGACGTACACCGGACCGGTGGAGACGCCCTGCGTGTCGGTGCGGTGCCGGTTCATGAAGCCGCGGCCGTAGGCGTGGTCGTGGCCCTGCAGGACCAGGTCCACGTCGTGACGCTCGATCACCGGGCCGACGTAGCGACGCCAGTTGTCCTCGTCGCGGAAGGCCCCGCTGTCGGAGATGCCGGTGGAGAACTGCGGCTGGTGGACCAGCACGACGCTCCACTTGTGCGGGTTCTCCTCCAGCACCCGGTCCAGCCAGGTGGCCTGCATCGACATCCACACGTGCCGGGCGACGTCGCAGCTCCACGTCGCGAGGCCCGGGACGGTCGTCATCGGGCAGATGTCGTCGCGGTTGGCGTTGAGCACGACGAACCGGACGCCCTGGTGGTCGCTGTAGGTCACGGTGTCCTTCAGCACCGAGGCGAGGTGCTCGCCGTACGTCGCGGCGTACGGCCCCGCGTCGGCGGCCACGGGGCCGTTGCCGTCGAACTCGAAGGTGTCCTTGTAGTGCTCCATGAAGGGCTCGGGCCCGACCTCGTGGTTGCCCGGCGTGGCGAGCGAGGTGGTGGTGCGCGCGTGGTAGCCCACGCCGGAGAACCAGTCGTCCCACTCCTTCTCGTTGGTGGAGGTGTTGACCATGTCCCCGGCGTAGAGGCGCAGGCTGGCGTCGGGAACGGCCTTCCACGCGTCGGCGACCGTCTTCGGCCACACCGTGTCGATGCCCTCCTGGGCGTCGCCGAAGTAGAGGAACGACAGCGCGTCGTCCTCGTCGCCTGCGGTCGTGAACGTCTGCCACGGGCTCCAGGTGCTGCCCGCGCCGACGCGGTACTCGTACGCCGTGGCCGGCGTGAGACCGGTGAGCCGCGCCGAGTGGCTGCGCGAGGGGTAGCCGCCGACGGTGCGCTCGGCCTGCTCGACGGCGTCCACGGTCTGCGCGGTGCCGCCGACGGTGCGGTACTCGACCTTGCCGTCGATGGGCAGCGCGCTGCTGCTGCGCCACGTCACGTGCTGCGAGGTCGCCGGGGCCTCGGTGCTGGTGAGGATGACCCGGTCCGGCGTGCCGGTGGGCGCGTTCGGGTCGACGTACTCCTGCGGGGAGGTGGCGACGTCGAAGATGTGCATGACCCCGGAGTACGTCGCCTGCGGCAGCACGACGGCGTCGACGGTCTTGCTGCGGTCGAGCGGCGCCGGACGGGTCGCGAAGACCTTGAACGTCCCGGCGCCGGTCGTGCCGTTGGCGTTGTTGCGCCCGCTCACGCTGAACAGCTCGGTGTTGCCGTTGCCGCTGCCGGTCCAGTCGTTGAGCGTGACCGGGACCCGCTGCGTGCTGCCGTCGGCGTACTCGACGACCGCGGTGCCGGAGGACGGG
Source organism: Nocardioides sp. SYSU D00065 (assembly GCF_017916425.1). Taxonomy (GTDB): domain Bacteria; phylum Actinomycetota; class Actinomycetes; order Propionibacteriales; family Nocardioidaceae; genus Nocardioides. Next base: position 913,309 of record NZ_JAFMSX010000001.1, read on the forward strand.
CCGTTCGTGGCCAGCCCCATGAAGGAGATGCTGCCGGCGTTGCCGTTCGCGAGGTCCACCCGCTGGCCGTTGGGGATCCAGTTGTCCGGCTCGCCCGGCTCGGTGTCGGGCCAGGTGAAGGTGAGGCCGGTGTCCCCGAAGGGGATCTGCTGACCCGGTGCCGCGCCCTTGCTCGCGAGCGTCTGGCGGGAGAAGGACCAGTCGCTGAGGTCCATCGAGCCCATCCGGGCCTGGCCGTCCGGCGAGGTGCCGACGTTGTTGCGCGCGTCGATGCCCTCGCCGTACGACGGCGGGACGTCGTCCGCGCCGGTGCCCCACGTGCCGGGGGTGGCGGCCATGGTGAGGTCGAGCGTGCCGCCGTCACGGGCGAAGTCCTCGCCGACCCAGCTCTTCGTGGTGGCGACGCCGTCGACCTTCATCGCCGTGGTGTAGCGCTGCCCTGCCGAGACGCCCGGCGCGTTGATCTCGTACACCCGGTCGGAGCCGAGGCTGCGCAGGGTGACCTTGTCGAACATCGGGGCGGTGACCAGCAGGTTCGAGGTGCCGGGGATGACCGGCGCGACGCCGATGTTCGCGAAGACGTACCAGGCGCTCAGCGCGCCCTCGTCGTCGTTGCCGGGCAGGCCCGAGGGAGTGGTGTCGTAGAGCTCGGTGACGGCGCGGCGCAGGACGTCGGTGGTCTTGTGCGGCGCCTGCAGCCAGCTGTAGACCCACGGCGTGCTCAGCGCGGCCTCGTTGGAGAGGTAGTTGCCGGTCTTGTCGTAGGCACCGGCGTCGAGCTCGGCCATCAGCACGTCGAGCGCGCGCAGGGAGGCCGACCGGCCGCCGCGTCGCTCGACCAGCTCGGCGATGTTGTGCGGGACCATCCAGCCGTACTGGTAGCCGGTGGACTGGTTGAACTGCTCGCCGTAGGTACCGGTGCCGCGGTTGGCGAGGTTCTGGTTGCGGTCGAAGCCGGTGCGCTCGCGCGGGCGGATGTGCTGGGTCTGCGGGTCGAAGACGTTCTGCCAGTTCTGCGCGCGGACCATGAACGCGTCGTGCGCCGCCGTGTCGCCGAGGCGGTCGGCGAGCTGCGCGATGGCGAAGTCGTCGACGGCGTACTCGAGGGTGCGCGAGGTGGCGTGGTTGCCCTTGCGGTTCTCGATGAACCCGGCCGCCGCGAACTGGAAGGCCTCCGTGCGCGTGGAGTTCGTGGCTGGCAGCTCCTGGGTGGCCAGCATCGAGTCGAGGGCAGCCCGCCGGTCGTAGTCGGTCGCACCGAACGCGTCGAGCGTGGAGAGGATGACCTGGTAGTTGTCGCCGGACATCCGCGCGGCGCCGGGCGACCACTTGCCCGTCTGCTGGGTCAGCGCGACGATCGAGCGGTTGATGTCGACCGCGACGTCGGGGAAGAGCATGGCGATCAGCTGCGCCTGGCTGCGGTACATGTCCCAGCCCTGGCCGGCGAAGTTGATCCGGCGGAAGAAGTCGTGACCTTCCTCGACCTGGTGCACCTGGCCGTCGTAGCCGAGGTAGCGGCCGTCCGCGTCCTGGCCGATGGTCGGCTGCAGCAGCGCGTGGTACAGCGCGGTGTAGAGCTTGGTGCGCTCCGCGTCCGTGCCACCGGCGACCTCGACGGTGCCCAGGGCCTGCTCCCAGGCGGCCTTCGCGTCGGCGCGGACGTCGTCGAAGGACGAGCCGGCGGTCTCCGCCTCGGCGTTGGCCGCCGCGGCGTCGACGCTGGTGTAGCTGAACCCGGTCTTCGCGGTGACGACGGCGTCGTCGGCGAAGGTGACCCAGCCGCCGGTGCGGTGGCGCTGGTCGGAGCCGGTGTCGCCGGCGACGGACGCCTCGGTCGAGCCGGCGGTCATCGTGCCGTTGGTCCACGTGCCGTACGAGGCGAACGCCTGGTCGTACGTCGTGGAGAAGTAGGCGCGGTAGAAGTTGCCGTTGTCGCACACGTCGGTGCCGTACATCGAGCCGCTGACCGTGCGGGTCTCGGGGTCGATGTCGAGGTCCACCTCGAAGGTGCGGTTGTTGGCGCCGGAGGCGTCGAGGACCAGCGTCGAGCCGTCGGCGTCGGAGAAGTCGAAGCGGCTGACGGCCGTGCGCCGCGTCGCGGTGAGCTCGGTGCTCGTGCCGTCGGCAGTCGTCACCTGGTAGTAGCCGGGCTCGGAGACCTCGTCGTCGTGGCTGAAGTCGAGGAAGTAGGAGCGGTGCTGCCCGTCGACCGCGGGGTTGCGCGGCAGCGTGCCGTCGGCCGCGAGCTCACCGGCGTACGGGATCGTCGGGAACTCGTAGCCGCCGAAGCGGGTGTGGCATCCCGTGCCGGAGTAGCGCGTCATGCCGAAGCCGCGGATCTGGTTCGCGGTGTACTCGTAGCCGCCCTTCTCGCGGACCAGGTCGTTGGTCTCGCCGACCTTGTACGTCGTCGGGCTCGGCTGCACCATGCCGAACGGCAGCGCCGCGCCGGGGTAGGTGTTGCCGTAGGCGTCGTTGCTCTTGTTCTGGGTGGTGTCGAGCTCGGTGCCGATGAACTGGTCGACGGCGTCGAACGGGGCGAGGGTCGAGGCGGCGGCCGTCGCCGCTGCGCTCGCGGACAGGGGCGGCTGGGCCGTGGCGGTCGAGGCGCTCGACGCGACCAGACCGAGGCCGACGGTCGCTGCCAGCACGAGGCTGCTGCGACGACGTCGACCGACGCCGGAGGGGGCTCCGGGTCGGGGCATGGCGGGTCCTTTCGGAGGGAGACATGACGAAGGCGCCCCCGCGAGCAGGCGCCTGGCCTGAAAGGTTTCAGGACGGGGTGGCAGGCAGCGTTCCTCCGAGCGACCGCTGGGTGAACGCGGCCTTTCGCACGAGTGCCGCGCGCCCTGGACCGGCTACGCTCAGCAGGAGGGGGGATCGCGATGCGGACTCGTACGGCGACGGGATGGCTGGTCGCGTCGATCACTGCCATGGGCGCCGGAGCCGGGTGCAGCGGCGACGACCGCGCGCCCGCGGACGACGCGACGACGGCGGGCCCCGTGATCGCGGTGCGTGGCTGGGATGCGTACCCCGCAGCGCAGGTGTCTGGCCGCCTCGAGCTGGCCGCGGGCTGCCTCCTCGTCGGGGACTCGGTGGCGTTCTGGGCCGACGGAACCACGTGGGACGCGACCGAGCGAGCAGTCGTCTTCGACTCAGGACAGTCGGTCGCCCTCGGCGACCGCTTCTCCGGCGGCGGTGGGCACTACGGGGAGGCTCACGTCCGAGGCCTTGAGGGCGTGGACGCGGACGCGGTCGTGGACTGCCTGCACCGCACCGGCGCCGTCGACGCCGTGTTCGCGACTCCACCCGCCGCTTCGGAGTGACCCCGGACGTCATACGGGCAGGGCCGGCGCCTGCCCCGTCCGTATGACGTCGTGGCGCCAGCCACCCGCGCCGCCCAGCTGGCGGTCAGCGCCGGCCGCGTCCTCCCTGCCGAAGTCCGCTCGCGCAGCTCACCGAGGCTATGGTCCCTTGGAGGTCGACCGCTGGCGGGAGGGCTTGGCATGGCTGGACGGAGACATTCGTACGCCGTTGCAGCGTCGGTCGTGGCAGCGGCCGTCACCGGCTGCTCCACGTACGAGCCGGCTCCCGGAGGTCCAGCGCCGGCGTCGGAGCGCCCTGAACTCCCGCAGGACTACCGATTCGTCCTCACCTCCTCGTGCGGCGAGCGCCCGCTCATCGGTCGCTACCGCGTGGAGGTGCGCGATGGCGCCGTGCAATCCGCCGAGCCGCTGCAGGGCACCGTCGCGCGGCCGGAGCTCGCCGACGTACCCACCTTGGCCGGCCTGCTGGACCGGGCCGACCAGGCCGAGGCGGGCGCGGAGGTGACGCTGGCGGTGGACGACAAGGGCCTCCCAAGCAGTCTGAACATCGACCCGTCGTCCGAGGTGACCGACGACGAGGAGTGCTACGAGGTCACCGACGTGTCGCCGCTGCGGCGATGACCACCACCGGCTCGTACGGACACGTTCGGCCACTCGGCTCGGCCGCAGCTCGGCAGGGCTGGCGAACCACTTCGAACGAACCTCGACCACGATGTCGAGCCTGCGGGAGTCGTAGGCCACGCAGGTGGATCCGGACGCTCGGGCAGACGAGCCACGGCGTTCGCTGGCGGTCAGAGCCGCACGCCGAGGTGCTTCGCCACCAAGTCTTCGATCTCGGCTACGGAGGCGACTCCCCCGGAGGCCACGCCTGCGATGGTGCCGTCCTCGGCTATGAACATGAAGGCTGGAAAGCCCCGCTGCACCCTGCCGAACTGTGGGTGTGCATAGATGTCCCGCCTGGGTCCGCGACCGATGGCGTTCCGATCTCGGCAGGGACGGATGCCCCTCGCCGCGGCGGATCCGGACGGTCAGTCGCAGAGCGACTTCCCTCGATCGACCAGCGGTCGCAGACTCATCCGCGAGTCCGGGCGCAAGGGGTCGTGCGACCAGGCCCTCCTGAACCTGCGCGAGAGGTCCTGAAGCTCTACGTCGGTGTCGATGTAGTCAGTCCGTCCTGCGATGGTGACTGAGACATCGCCTTCGAGACACGTCAGAAGTGCAGAGTCGACGTTGAGCGGCCACTCGGAGCCGAGCTCGCTCCGCCCGATCTCCTCGGATTCGCCGAAGCCTTTGTCGGGGCTGGAGCACGCGCCGAGGAAGGCGATGCTCGCGATCGCGACGAGGAGCCGATGCACGCAGCGAAGCGTAGATCCCCTTCGCGCAAGATCGCCGACGCGGAGCACGCTTCTCGGCACGAGCGCGCTCAGCGCCGGGCAGATCTCGGGCGCGAAAGCGCTCGTCGACTCAGGATGGGGACCGTGGCGTGACTAGACGCCGAACCGCGTCCACTCACCTTCGGAGACCACCTCGACGGTGCCGTCGACCACCTGGATCGCGGTCTGCTCGTCACTCGCGTAACCGGGCCCGCCGAGCTCGGCTGCCCACCGTTCCGCGTCCAGGGTGTTCTCCGGGAACGCGTTGAGGTGCGGGAAGATCGAGAAGTCGACGACTCCCAGAGAGCGGTCGTCCACCGCGGACGGCCACTCCACGAAGCTGGACCCGATCCGTGGAGCGAGGACCATGCTTCCCGCGCTCACCCCGACCCACACCATGTCGGTCAGCGACGGCAGCAGGTCAGCCAGGCCGGACTCCCGCATCCAGTGGCTGAGGTACGTCGCGTCGCCGCCATCGACCAGCAGCACGTCGGCGTCCCGCACCCACGACTGCCACCGCTCCGCGCCGATCGTCGGGAGCGCCGTGAGCTCCAGCACGCCTACCGACGCCCAACCGAGGTCGGTCAGGTTGGTCCCGTCGCCGGCGACGGAGCGACGTACGGATCCGGGGCCACACATGGGATGGCCCCACTGAGCCGTCGGGACGGAGAGGGCGTGGCATTCCTCGATCGGTCTGCCGAGCAGCTCCACGAGCGCGCCGCGGATGCTCGGGTTGGTGACGCCGCCCGACGTGAGCAGGAACTTCATGACGCCTCCCGGCGTGGAGGAGGAATGTGTGGCAGAGGGTCGCGGCACTCCAGGCTCACACTAGTCCCGCGGGAATACCACTCGCCGGACCGCCGACAGCTCGACGACGATCAGCGTCAGTACCAGCCGTTGCCCTGCTTGAAGTCCCAGGCGCTGCAGGGGGTCCCGTAGGTGTCGCGGATGTACTCCAGGCCCCAACGGATCTGCGACTCAGCCGACGTCATGTAGTCGGCGGGCAGCTCGTGCAGCTGCGTCAGCGCCTGCGGGATGCCGTACGCCGACGAGGTGGGGTTGTCGGCGTCGATGCGCCAGTCGGACTCGCTCACGTAGAGCGCGTCCAGGCACGAGAACTGGTCGGAGGAGAAGCCGTAGACCGGCAGGAGCGCCCGGGCGATGTCGCGGGGGTCTGCCTCGGAGAGCGTCTGCGAGCGGGTCACCGCGGCGCCGCCCGACATCGCCAGCGCCGTCGCCTTGGCAGCATCGGTACGTCGTGCCGAGCGGGAGGCCACCGAACGCTGCGAGCGCTGCTCGAGCCGGTCCGCCGCGGGCTCCGGCGTCGACGAGCCGGCCGCCGGGCGGGGAGAAGCGCTGGACGAGCTGGTCGCCAGGTCGGCCGCGGCCGGGGTCAGCACGGCCGGGTCGCTGGCGGAGATCCCGCCCGCGACGCTCACCCCGGTCACTGCGGCGGCCACCCCGGTGAGGGCGACGCCGGTGCGCAGGGCGCGGCGCGGGGCACGTACGGCCTTGTGCTTGCCAGGGGCGCGGTGCTTGGGGACGTACTTGTCGGGCTTGGGCACAGGGTTCACAGAGGGGGTCGACGACAGGGGGGGGCACGTCGCAGGACGCGGGCGGACCGGCCTCGACGACTCGGGCGACAGTACGGGCGGCGGGGTTGCGGGGGTCGCTCACCAGCCGACGACCGGAGTCACGAGGAGGTCACCAGCCACCATGCACGAGGCCTTCGGGGCGTGCAAACCGAACGCCCGGATTGATGACGTCTTGTGGATCACGTCGGCAAGGAACGCGCCACATCGAGCCCACCAGCCCCATACGTCACATCCGTCTGCTGGCAGCGGCGATGTAACGCCGTGTTACTGCTTGTACGCCCGGTCGTGTACGGGGGTGGGTAGGTGCAGTAACACGGCGTTACATCGGGCGGGGGCGCCGACAGCGGCCGGCGGCCGGAGCCGCCGCGCGCCCGGCTCAGAGGGTGACGTCCTCCAGCATCTCGGTCACCAGGGCGGCGATCGGGGAGCGCTCCGAACGGGTCAGGGTGACGTGGGCGAACAGGGGGTGGCCCTTGAGCTTCTCCACCACCGCGACGATGCCGTCGTGACGCCCGACCCGCAGGTTGTCACGCTGGGCGACGTCGTGGGTCAGCACGACCTTGGAGTTCGCGCCGATGCGCGACAAGACGGTCAGCAGCACGTTGCGCTCGAGCGACTGCGCCTCGTCGACGATCACGAAGGCGTCGTGCAGCGACCGGCCGCGGATGTGGGTGAGCGGCAGCACCTCGAGCATCCCGCGGTCCATCACCTCGTCGACCACGTCGCGCGAGACCAGCGCCCCGAGCGTGTCGAACACCGCCTGGGCCCACGGCGACATCTTCTCGTTCTCCGAGCCGGGCAGGTAGCCCAGCTCCTGCCCGCCGACGGCGAACAGCGGGCGGAAGACCACGACCTTCTTGTGCTGGCGGCGCTCCATCACCGCCTCGAGCCCGGCGCACAGCGCCATGGCGGACTTGCCCGTGCCGGCACGGCCGCCGAGCGAGACGATGCCGACCTCGGGGTCGAGCAGCATCTCCAGGGCGACCCGCTGCTCGGCGGAGCGCCCGTGGATCCCGAAGGCGTCCCGGTCGCCGCGCACGAGGTGGACGCGCTTGTCCGCGCCGACGCGGCCCAGCGCCGTACCCCTCTCCGAGAGCAGGACCAGCCCGTTGTGGCACGGCAGGTCGCGCGCCTCCGCGAGGTCGATGACCCCGTCCTCGTAGAGCTCGTCGAGGTCGGTGGCCGGGACCTCGAGCTCGGCCATGCCGGTGTAGCCGGTGTCGGAGCTGCTGATCGCCTCGGCTCGGTACTCCTCGGCGTCGAGGCCCACGGCGGAGGCCTTGATGCGCAGCGGCAGGTCCTTGGAGACCAGCGTGACGCGATGTCCCTCGTCGGCGAGATTGCGCGCGACGGCGAGGATGCGCGTGTCGTTGTCGCCGAGCCGGAAGCCCGAGGGCAGCGCGTCGGGGCTGGTGTGGTTGAGCTCGACGCGGATGGTGCCGCCCTCGCTGCCGATGGCGACCGGCTCGTCGAGCCGCCCGTGGACGACCCGCAGCTCGTCGAGGGAGCGCAGCGCCGACCGCGCGAAGAAGCCGAGCTCCGGGTGGTGCCGCTTGCCCTCGAGCTCGGTGATCACGACGACCGGCAGCACCACCTCGTGCTCGGCGAAGCGCTTGAGCGCCCCGGGGTCGGCGAGGAGGACGCTGGTGTCGAGGACGTAGGTCCGACGTGCGGTGCTGGGCGATGAGGTGTTGCTGGCCACGACTAACCCCTAGCTGCGGGTCGGCGCGCGCACTCCTCGCCCGGCCCGATGTCATTCAACGGACCGGAGAGCTCCCATCTGAGTGCTCAAGGACTGCCTCCCGGTTCAGCAGGCTTCCCCACCTGCCGATGTGGCGAACGTACGCCCGTCCGCCACACCCGGACCGCCGACACGCCCGAACGTGGGGTGAGCAGCAGGTGACGCTTCGACCGCGGCCGGCTCAGCCGCCGAAGCGACGCTCGCGGGCGGCGTACGCCCGTATCGCGCGCAGGAAGTCGACGCGCCGGAAGTCCGGCCACAGGGCCTCGCAGAAGTAGAACTCCGAGTTGGCCGACTGCCACAGCAGGAAGCCGCCGAGGCGCTGCTCGCCGGAGGTGCGGATGACCAGGTCGGGATCGGGCTGGCCCTTGGTGTAGAGGTGCTCGGCGATGTGCTCGACGTCGATGAGGTCGGCGAGCTCCTCCAGCGAGGTGCCGCGCGCCGCGTGGTCGGCCAGCAGCGCGCGTACGGCGTCGGCGATCTCGCGCCTCCCGCCGTAGCCGACCGCGACGTTGACCAGCACGCCGTCGATGTGGCGGGTGGCCTCCTCGGCCGCCTTGAGCTGCTCGGCCGTCTCGGTCGGCAGCAGGTCGAGCGCGCCGACGGGGTGGATCCGCCAGCGACCGGCCTCGGCGAGCGAGGCGACGGCGCCCTCGATGATGCGCAGCAGGCCGGCGATCTGCTCGGGCGGACGGTTGGTGAGGTTGTCGCTGGACAGCAGCCACAGCGTGACGACCTCGATGCCGACCTCCTCGCACCAGCCGAGGAGCGGACGGATGTTGTCGGCGCCCGCCTGGTAGCCCTCGGCGGTGTTGGCGCCGACGGCCTTGGCCCAGCGCCGGTTGCCGTCGAGCATCACCCCGACGTGCTTGGGAAGGCGGTCCGCGGACAGGGACTTCACGACCCGGGACTCGTACGCCGGGTAGAGCACCCGTCGCACGGCGTCCTTCACGTTGACCACCGACCGATCGTAACGCCGCCCGAGCGAGCACTCGGCACGGTCGGCTGCGCGCGTCACCGACGTCCGGGTATTTTCGGCACCATGGAGACCAGGGCATGACATCTCGCGACCGCGTCGAGCACGCTGTGGAGCGCGCCGGCGGGATCATGGCCGACAAGATGGCCGAGGTGAAGCCGCGACTGCGCGGTTGGCTGCACGCCGCGACCGCGCCGCTGGCCCTCGCCGCGGGCATCGTGCTGGTGGCCCTGTCCCCCACCGCCTCCACGCGGATCGGGTCCACCGCCTTCGCGCTGTCGGCGCTGCTGGTGTTCACCGTGTCCGCGATCTACCACCGCGGCGAGTGGTCGCCGCGCACCTGGGCGTTCCTGCGGCGCTTCGACCACGCCAACATCTTCGTGCTGATCGCTGGCACCTACACCCCCTACGCGCTGCTGTTCCTCGACGGCTCCGCCCGCACGACGTTGCTCGTCGTGGTGTGGGCCGCCGCGATCGCGGGAGTGGTCTTCCGGGTCTTCTGGACCGATGCCCCGCGCTGGCTCTACACGCCGATGTACATCGCGCTGGGCTGGGCCGCGGTCTTCTTCATCCCGCAGTTCATGGAGGGCGCCGACAAGTTCAGCTCGGGCATCGCGATCGCGACGCTCGTGCTGGTCGCGATCGGCGGCATCCTCTACACGCTCGGCGGCGTCGTCTACGGCCTCAAGCGACCCAACCCCTCGCCGCGGTGGTTCGGCTTCCACGAGGTGTTCCACTCCTTCACCGTGCTGGCGTTCGCCGCCCACTACATCGGTGTCTCGCTGGCGACGTACTCGCTGCGCTAGCGGGCCGGCTCAGCCGAGGGTGAGCAGCGCGAAGGTGGCGAGGGAGCTCGCCACGACGAGCGCGGCCAGCGCCCACGCCAGCACCGGCGCGCGCCGGGCCAGGCGCTCGAGCGCGAGGTAGGACGCCCCGATCGCCGCCAGCCCGATCGTCACGTGGAACAGCACCGCGAGCATCACCCCGGCGATCGCGCCGGCCATCCGCAGCCGCCCCCACAGCAGGCTGAGCGCCAGCGGCAGCACGACGGTGCCGGCGAGGCCGCCGACCAGCTCGAGCCACCACGGCCGCTCACCCATCCACGGCACGTCGACGGCACCGACCCAGGATCGGTCGAGGAGGTCGCTGGTCGAGGAGTAGCCGAGGAAGAGGATGGTCGTGATCGTCACGACGGCCGCCACGCGGTAGGACCAGTGCCGTGCCCGCGACCACGGCACGGACTCGCTTACGAAGATCGTCGCCACCGTGACCGCGGTCCACACGATCCAGCGGCGGATCACGCCCGTGCCGGTGTCGGCCATCGCGTCGCGGAAGATGCGGTCGGCCGCGACCCGGTCCACGACGTGCCCGTCGGTGGAGTCGTACGACGCCGGGTCGTCGCCGCCGGCCACCAGCGCGTCGTGCAGCAGGGCGGCCGGGAGGTGGGCGCCGGTCTTGGGCACCAGCCACGTGAACAGCGCCGGCACCGAGGTCAGGTCGGTGCGGAAGCCCGGAGTCGCCGGGACCAGCAGCTCCCCGAGGTGGCGGTCGAGGTAGGCCAGACGGCGCTCGAGCTCGAAGAGCTCCGCGTCCTCCTCGGCGTGCCGCTCGAGGACGATGCGCGGGTCGGCGTCGCGGTCGGGCGGCTCGCCCGGGCCCGCCGCACTCGGCAGCGTGCCGCCGTCGTAGAAGCGACGCGGCTCACGCGCCACCTGCCGCGGGAGCCGTACGACCGCTCCCCTGCGCTCCCGAGACTGCATGTCCCCAGTGTGGTGGCCCGGACCGACACCCGGCACCACCCGCCCCCACCCGTCCTCCCCGACCGCGCCGCGGTCCACCTAGGGTGCGCCCATGACCACCGCGCGTACCGTCCCGGTCACCACGGAGATGGACGGCGACGAGCTCGACGCCCTCGACGCGTGGCACCTCGCGCGCCAGCACGGCCTGCGCAGCATCGCGGTCGAGTCGTTCGTGCGGTTCCGCTACGGCGACGGGTTCACCAACTCGCGCGCGCTCGCCCTGCAGGCGTGCCTGGCGGTCGTGCCCTTCCTGCTGGCCCTGACCGGGCTCGCCGCCGACCTCGACGAGGAGCGCCCGGCTGCGGTCGTCGCCCACGTCGTCGACTCCGTCTCCCCCGGCGCCGGTGAGAGCGACGCCCTCGCCTCGGCGGTCAGCACGGGCGACGAGGACGAGCGGGCGGGCGAAGTGGCCCTGGTCCTCGGCCTCGGCTTCGCCCTGATGTCGATGACGACCGCGATGGCCCAGGTCGAGCGCGGCGCCAACCGCATCTACGGCATCCGGCGGGACCGCAAGGCGATGTTCAAGTACGGCCGCGCGGCCGTGCTGACCGCGGTCCTGGCCCTGCCGGTGGCGACCGGCTTCGTGATGATCGTCGGTGGCGCCGCGCTCGGCGAGGCGATGGCGCAGAGCTACGGGTGGTCGGCGCGCACGGTGACGTGGTGGAACGTGCTGCGCTGGCCGGTGGGTCTGAGCCTGCTGGTCCTGACGATCGCGGTGCTGCTCGACCACGCCCCGCGCCGCCGGCAGCCGGCGCTGTCGTGGCTGGCGCTGGGCGCGGCCATCGCCGTGCTGCTCAGCGCGCTCGCGACCGTGGGACTGGCGCTCTACGTCTCCCTCAGCGGCTCCTTCGGCGACGTCTACGGGCCGCTGGCCGGCATCTTCGCCCTGCTGCTGTGGGCCCTGCTGTCCTCCATCGCGCTCTTCTACGGCACCGCGGTCTGCGCGCAGCTCGAGGCGCTGCGGGCCGGGGAGGCCGCCCCGTCGCTGGACGACCCCGGGCGCCCGCACGCACGCACCGTCGGCGACCACAGCGACGGCTGAGACGGCCGCCTCAGCCGTCCAGCAGGGCCCGAAGCGGACGCAGGTCGTCGTGCACCTCGACGGCACCGGCCTCGAGCAGCACCTCGGGCGCGTGGCTGGTGCTGAGGCCGTGCACCTGTCGTACGCCGGCGCCCAGCGCGGCTCGTACGCCGGCCGGCGAGTCCTCGGCCGCCAGCGCCTGCGCGGGATCGGCGCCCAGACGCTCGCAGGCGAGCGCGAACCCCGCCGGGTGCGGCTTGCCGTCCACGACGTCGCGGGCGGTGACGACCACGTCGACGCTGTCGAGCCCGAGCGACAGCGACTCCACCAGCGAGCGCTCCACCCAGGCGGGGCCCGCGGAGGTGACGATCGCGACCGGCGTACGGGTGGCGCGGGCCGCCTCGATCAGCTCGCGCGCGCCCGGCACGGCCAGCGCTGCCTCGTCGGGCACGTGCAGCAGCACCTCGGCGAGGACGGCCGCCGGGTCGAGCCCGGCCCACGGACCCGGTTCGGTGGCGAAGACGTCCTCGGCGCGCCGGCCGGTGAAGATCGTCAGGTCGGGGACGTCCCAGCCCTTGTGGGCGAAGAACGCCTCGTAGCCGCGGCGGTGCAGCGGCTCGGAGTCGACGAGGGTGCCGTCGAGGTCCAGCAGGAGCGCCGAGACACCGGCGAGAGGTCGGCTCATGGAGTGACGAAGAGCACGTCGCCCGCCGCGACGGCGCTGCCGATCGCGTCGCTGGTGACGGAGCCCTTCTGAGCGTCCATGAGGACCACGGGCACGACGGGCGAGACGTCCTGCCCGTCGGCGGACGCGGGCAGCGTCGACGGGTCCCAGGTCACCATCGGGTCACCGGCGGCGACCTCGCTGCCCTGGGTCGCGTGCACCTCGAAGCCCTCGCCGCGCAGCCGCACGGTGTTGATGCCGAGGTGCACCAGCACGCCGACGCCGTCGCCGAGCACTACGAAGGCGTGCGGCAGCACCTTGACGACCGTGCCGGCGATCGGGGAGACCACGGTGGTCGGGCCGGCGTCCGGCTCGATGGCGACCCCGGGGCCCACCATCTCCTCGGCGAAGACCGGGTCGGGCACGTCGGCCATCGCCAGCACCCGGCCGGGGCAGGGGGCGAGGACGCGGACGGAGGGAGCCGTCACATCAGGTCCTCGATGTCGTCGGCGAGGTTGTCGGCCTCGGGGCCGACGACGACCTGCACGACGGTGCCGCTGGCCATCACGCCGTGGGCGCCGGCGGCCTTGAGGGCGGCCTGGTCCACGAGGGAGCCGTCCTTGACCTCGGTGCGGAGGCGGGTGATGCAGGCCTCGATCTCCACGACGTTCTGCGCGCCGCCGAGGCCGGCGAGGATCTGCTCTGCCTTGCTGCTCATCTGGGTTCCTTCCGTGGTGCCGTCGATGCCGACCACCATCGTGGTCCTTGACAACTCCGGGCGCCAGCGCGATGCTCGACGGCTGGTACGTACCAGACCGTACCAATTCGTCGGCACGAGGTCGAGAGGACGGCATGGCCCGCAGAATCGACGAGGGTCCCCGCCCCAAGCACGCGCAGCTCAGCGACGTGCTGGCCGACCTCGCGACGCGTGAGCTCGGGCCGGACACCGCGATCCCCTCGGAGCGCGAGCTGATGGCGACGTACGACGTCTCGCGCGCCACCGTGCGCAAGGCCATCGACAGCCTGGTGGCCGGCGGCCTGCTCCACCGGATCCAGGGCAAGGGCACGTTCGTGGCGCGGCCGCGCGTGGAGAGCCGGCTGCACCTCGCGTCATTCTCCGAGGACATGCGCCGGCGCGGGCTCGAGCCGTCGACCCGGTTGATGCTGGTGGACGAGGAGCGCCCGCCGGCCGAGGTCGCCAACGCATTGCGCCTGGGTGCGCGTGGGACCGCCTGGCGCATCGACCGGGTCCGCCTGGCCGACGGCCAGCCGATGGCCATCGAGCAGGGCTGGTACCCGCGCGCCCTCCTGCCCGCCCTCGACACCGAGGACCTCAGCGGCTCGCTCTACACGCTCTTCGCGGCGCACTACGACCTGGTCATCGACGTCGCCGAGCAGACGCTGTGGGGCGAGGCGGCCGAGGGCGCGACCGCCCGCCGACTGGAGGCACCCGTGCACACCCCGCTCCTGGTCTTCCGCCGCATCTCCAGCGCCGCGGGCCGACCCGTCGAGTACGTCGTCTCGCGCTACCGCGGCGACCGCTACCAGGTCCACATGAACCTCGGCGCCGACAACGGCGCCACCGGGAAAACCAGCACCACCGGAAGGGAAGCATCCTCGTGACAACCCAGGACGCCGCCGCGAGCGGCACCGCCCCAGAGAAGCGCAGGTTCAACCTCGCGCCCGTGCAGAAGTTCGGCCGCAGCCTCATGCTGCCCATCGCCGCACTCCCCGTCGCGGCGCTGCTGCTGCGGCTCGGCCAAGCCGACCTGCTCGGCGCGGACGGCCTCGGCTGGGTCGACGTCGCGGCCGTCGTCGGCGCGGCCGGCAACGCGCTGTTCGCCAACCTGCCGCTGCTGTTCGCGGTCGGCATCGCCATCGGCATGGCTCGCAAGTCCGACGGCTCGACGGCGCTGGCCGCCGTCGTCGGCTACCTCGTCTTCAAGGGCGTCGGCGACGCGATGTCGCCGGTCATCCTCGACGGGGACGAGCTCATCAACTACGGGGTGCTCGGCGGCATCGTGTCCGGCCTGGTGAGCGCCTGGCTGTGGCAGAGGTACTACCGCACCTCCCTGCCGCCGTACCTCGCCTTCTTCGGCGGTCGCCGGTTCGTGCCGATCCTCACCGCCTTCGCGATGCTGGTGGTCTCGGTGCTGATGAGCTTCGTCTACCCCGCCTTCGACGCCGGCATCACCGGCCTCGGCGAGTGGGTGACCGACAACGCGGTGCTCGGCGGCTTCGTCTACGGCACCATCAACCGGCTGCTGATCCCGCTCGGCCTGCACCACATCCTCAACAACCCGCCGTGGTTCATCTTCGGCGAGTACACCTCCGGCGGGGAGACCTACCACGGCGACATCGAGCGCTTCCTCGCCGGCGACCCGACCGCCGGCGCGTTCATGACCGGCTTCTTCCCGATCATGATGTTCGCCCTGCCCGCAGCGGCCATCGCCATCTGGCACGAGGCCAAGCCGCAGAACAAGAAGCTCGTCGGCGGCATCATGCTCTCCGCCGCGCTGACGGCGTTCCTGACCGGCGTCACCGAGCCGCTCGAGTTCGCGTTCATGTTCGTCGCGTTCCCGCTCTACGTCATCCACGCGTTCCTGACCGGTTCGTCGATGGCGCTGACCAACGCGCTCGGCATCAAGGACGGCTTCGGCTTCTCGGCGGGCCTGTTCGACTACGTGCTGAACTTCGGCATCGCGACCAAGCCGCTGCTCATCATCCCGATCGGCCTGGCCTACGGCGCGGTCTACTACTTCCTCTTCCGGTTCGTCATCCGCAAGTGGAACCTCAAGACGCCCGGCCGCGAGGACGACGACGCGGCGGGCGGCGGCTCGGTCCTCGAGCAGGACAACAAGGCCTGAGCGGGTGATCCTCACCGCAGGGCAGGTGGTCACCCCGGCGCGGATCCTCGCGCCGGGGTGGCTGTCCGTCGAGGGTGACCGCATCGCCGCGGTGGGCGAGGGCGCGCCGCCGCGCGCGGCCGACCTCGACCTGGGCGAGGCCACCGTCGTCCCCGGGTTCGTCGACCTGCACGTGCACGGCGGCGGCGGCGCGTCCTTCGACGCCGGTACGGCGGACGCGGCGGGCGTCGTGGCCGCCGCCCACCTCGCCCACGGCACGACGTCGATGGCGGCCAGCCTGGTCACCGACACGCCGGCGCGGATGACCGCCGCCGTGCGTGAGCTGGGCCTGCTCGTCGACGACGGCCTCCTCGCCGGGATCCACCTCGAGGGTCCGTGGCTCAGTCCCCAGCGCTCCGGCGCCCACCAGCCCGGTGCGCTGTCCGCCCCTGACCCGGCAGCCGTGGAGTCGCTCCTGGCCGCGGGCGACGGCGCCGTACGCATGGTCACCCTCGCCCCGGAGCTGCCGGGCGGGATCGAGGCGGTGCAGCGGCTCACCGCCGCCGGCGTGGTCGCCGCGGTGGGCCACACGGACGCTACGTACGACGAGGCGCGCGCGGCGCTCGACGCCGGCTCGCCGCTGGGCACCCACCTGTTCAACGCCATGCGGCCCCTGCACCACCGCGACCCCGGCGCGGTCGGAGCGCTGCTCGACGCGCCCGTCGACGTCGAGCTGATCGCCGACGGCGTGCACCTGCACCCCGCGCTGGTGCGCACCGTGTTCGCCGCGAAGCCGGGGCGCTGCATCCTGGTCACCGACGCGATGGCCGCAGCGGGCGCTCCGGACGGCGACTACCGGCTCGGACCGATGACCGTCGAGGTCCGCGACGGCGTGGCCCGGCTGGCCGCCGCCGACGGCCGCGGGGCGATCGCCGGCTCGACGCTCACCATGGACGCCGCCGTGCGCCACGCCGTACGCACCGCCGGCCTGCCGCTCATCGACGTCGTCCGCGCTGCGAGCACGACGCCTGCGAACGCGTGGGGGCTGGGCGACGTGGGCGCGCTGGAACCCGGTCGCCGGGCCGACCTCGTCGTGCTCGACGACGACCTGCAGGTGGTCCGGGTGATGCGGGCGGGGGCCTGGGTCGCGGGCTGACCGGGCTGTCGGTTGGGCGCCGGCGATCCCGAGCGCCCCACCGGCCCCAGCTTCATCACGGTATGTCGCTGGATGGGCACTTCCCTCGGCGAATTCGCCCGGGGAAGTGCCTGCTCGCCGACATACCCTGATGAAGCACAGGCGCCGGCCACCGCCGGCCGGCCGGCGATCCCAACGTCCCAGCGGCCCCAGCTTCATCAAGGTATGTCGCTGGATGGGCACTCCCCTAGGTGCATTCGCCTGGGGAAGTGCCTGCTCGCCGACATACCGTGATGAAGCACCAGCGCCGGCACCGCCGGCCGGCCGGCGATCCCAAGAGTCCCAGCGGCCCCAGCTCCATCAAGGTACGTCGCTGGATGGGCACTTCCCTCGATCAGTTCGCCTGGGGAAGTGCCTGCTCGCCGACATACCGTGATGAAGCAACGGCGACCCGGACCCCCAAACGCCCGAACACCGAACGCCCGGACCCCCGGACCAACCCACCTCAGCCCTTCGTCGAGCCCAGCGTCAATCCGGACACGAACTGCTTCTGCAGGGCGAAGAACACGACCAGCACCGGCAGCGCGACCAGGATCGACCCCGCCGCGACCAGGTTGGTGTCGGTGAAGAACTGGCCACGCAGGTTGTTGAGCGCGGACGTCACCGGGTACTTGCTGCCCTGCTGCAGCAGCACGGTCGCCCAGAAGAACTCGTTGTAGACCCAGGTGACCTGCAGCGTCGCCAAGGCTGCCAGCGCAGGGCGTACGAGCGGCATGGTGAGCTGCCAGTACTGCCGCCACACGCTGGCGCCGTCGAGCTCGGCCGACTCGTAGAGCTCGTGCGGCAGCGTCTTCATGTAGTTGCTGAGCACGAAGGTGCAGAAGCCGAGCTGGAACGCGGTGTTGACCAGGATGAGCGACCAGAAGCTGTTCAGCATCGATCCGGAGTCGCTCATGAACAGCGGCAGCGGGATCTCCCGGAACAGCCGGAAGACCGGGATCAGCAGGGCCTGCGGCGGCAGCAGGTTCGCAGCCAGGAACACGCCGAGCAGCGTCAGGTTGAACCGGAAGCTGAACCGCGCGAGCACGAACGCCACCATGGACGACAGCCATAGGGTGAGCAGGACCGCCGGCACGGTGATGAGCAGCGAGTTCTTGAAGTGCAGCCCGAAGTTGCCGCGGGCCCACGCCTCCTCGTAGTTGTCGAGCGTCCACCCGCCCAGCGACAGGTAGCCGTTGGCCTGGGTGTAGTCGTAGTCGCGGAACGAGTTGACCAGCGCCCACACCAGCGGGAAGAGCCACGCGAGCGCGAGCACCGCGACGAGCACCGTGACGACGGTGCCGCGCGGGCTGCTCAGCACCCCACCCGTACGGGACGTGGTCCCGGCCGCCGGCGCGGCGGTGGGAGGCGGGGTCGCGACGGGTGTCTCGTACGTCATCGGGACCGCTCCTCCTTGAACACCACGCGCAGGTAGAGGGTGATGAAGACCGACGAGATGAGCATCATGATCACCGCGAGTGCCGAGCCGAACCCGTAGCGCGTGGCCTCGCCGATGACGTTCTGGCTCACCAGCGCGGCGATGATCTCGAGTCCGTTGCGGCCCTTGTTGATCACCCACACCAGGTCGAAGGCGCGCAGCGACTCGATGACCACGATGACGATCACGATCATGTTGATCGGCCGCATCACCGGGAAGATCACGTGGAAGAAGGTGCGCACCTCGCTGGCCCCGTCCATCGCGGCCGCCTCGCGCAGCGACGCGTCCACGCCCTTCAGCCCGGCCAGGTAGATGAGCATGATGTAGCCGGTGTGGCGCCAGGCGGTGGCGACGAGCACCGCCCACAGGTTCACGTCGGGGTCGCCGTACCAGTCGACCGTGGTGCCGAACACCTGGTTGATCAGCCCCTGGTCGCGTGAGTAGAACAGCTGCCAGATGAAGCCGATGAGCGCCAGCGACAGCACCACGGGCATGTAGAAGGCGGTCTGGTAGAACCGGCTCCCCCGCATCTCGCGGTCCAGCACCACCGCCAGCACGACCCCGAGGATCGTCGGCAGGACGAAGAGGAACGCCAACCAGATGAGGTTGTGCTGGATCGCCGGCCAGAACGGGGGGTAGATGGTGGTGATGTCCTCGTAGTTCTGCAGTCCGACCCACTCGATGGTGTCGAGGCCGCCGAAGCCGTTCCAGCGGGTGAAGGACAGCAGCACCGAGCCGAGCGCGGGCAGCCAGACGAGCCCGACCACCAGCAGGGTGGGGACGGTGATCATCGCGACGACGGTGAGCCGGTCGCGCGGGGGTAGCCGGCGCTTGCCCGGAGGGGACGCGGCCGCCTGGCGCGGCGGCGCCTCGGTGGTCTCGGACATGGTTCAGGCGAAGATCGACTCGGCCTGCTCCTGGATGCTGGCCGTGACGCCGTCGATGTCGTCGGGGTTCTTCAAGAACTCCTGGATGGACGGGATCATCACGGTGTTGGCGAAGTCGGCGTTGGTGTCCCGGTCCATGAACTGCGCGATGTTGGCCGCCGCGCTGACGACCTCGGCCGACTTCTTCTGCAGGTCGCTGTACGTCGCCGTGCTCGCGCCGGAGTTGGCGGCGATGAAGGGGGCGTCGGCGCCGTTGTTGGCCGCGTCGGCGGCCGCGGCGCTGCCGAGCCACTTGGCCATCTCCTTGCCGGCCTCCTGGTTCTGCCCGGCCGCCGCGACGCAGAACCCGTCGATGGGGGCGTCGAGCGCGTCGGAGCCGATGGCCGGGTCGAGCTCGGGGAAGGTGAAGAAGTCGAGGTCCTCGCCGTTCTCACCCAGGGCGTCGACCACGAAGGTCCCCAGCAGGTACATCCCGCACTCGCCCTTGCCCATGGCCGTGGCCGCCTCCTGCCAGGTGCGGCCCAGCGGGTCCTCCTGGTGGTAGGGCAGTAGCGTGCGCCAGGTCTCGAAGACCTGCTTGACCTCGTCGCCGTCCCACTGCTCGTCGCCGGCCATCAGGCTCATGTGGAAGTCGAAGCCGTTGAGCCGCATGTTGAGGATGTCGAACGTGCCCATCGCCGGCCACCCGTCCTTGTCGCCGAAGGCGAACGGCGTGATGCCCTTGCCCTGCATGTCCTCCATGAGCGCCATGAAGTCGTCGTTGGACTCGGGGGCGGTCCAGCCGTTCTTCTCGAACACCGACTTCCGGTAGAAGACCGCCCAGGGGTAGTACTGCACGGGCACGAAGTACTGCTTGCCGTCGGCGGCGGTCGAGGCCTGCTTGAAGGAGTCGTCGAGCCCCTCGATCGGCCAGATGTCGCTCAGGTCGGTGATCAGCCCCGCCTCGGCGAACTGCGCCATCCGGAACCCGGCGAACCAGGTGAAGACGTCGTCGGGAGTGCCCTGCAGGTAGGTGTTGATGCTCTCCTGGAAGGTGTTGTGGTCCACCGCGTTGAGGTCGACCTTGGTGCCGGTCTCCTCGGTGTACGCCGCCGCCATCGCGGCCAGCCGGTCGTGGGCGGCGCCGACCCCCTCGGCCTCGTTGATGCCGAACTTCACCGTGGCTCCCGACCCGGTGGCGGGCCCGTCGTCGCCGCCGCACGCGGCCAGCAGGTTCGCTCCGCCCACCGCGAGGCCGCTGAGCGCCATGCCGCGGATCACGGAGCGCCGCGTCGCGGCCACCGTGGCCACGGCGGAGCGGGGGACGGCGGCGGAACGGGGACGGGGCATGACGGCCTCCTGGGGACAAAATCAAACAGGGGTGCACAGCATGTGACGCCCCTCACACCGACGTCAAGCCTCTCCGAGCCGCCAATCGACACCGGATCGAACACTTCCGAACGGATTTCGACTCGGGGGCGTTGACTTCGTCGTGTGAGGGTCGCCACAGTGGGCGGCATGCCCGTCCCCTTGCCGGCGCTCGCCTTCGGCGGCGACTACAACCCCGAGCAGTGGTCCCGCGAGATCCACGAGGAGGACCGCGCGCTGATGCGCGAGGCCGGGGTCGACCTGGTCACCCTCGGCGTCTTCTCGTGGGCCTGGCTGCAACCCGAGCCGGACCGCTGGGAGTTCGGCTGGCTTGACGACCAGATGGACTCGCTGCACAGCGCGGGCATCCGGGTCGACCTGGCCACCGCCACCGCCAGCCCGCCGCCGTGGCTGACCCACCGGCACCCCGAGGTGCTCCCGGTGACCCACGACGGCCGTACGCTCTGGCCGGGCGGGCGCCAGGCCTTCTGCCCGAGCTCGCCGCTCTACCGCGACTACGCGCTGACGCTGTGCACGGCGTTGGCCGAACGCTACTCCGAGCATCCGGCGCTCGCCCTGTGGCACGTGTCCAACGAGCTGGGCTGCCACAACGCTCGCTGCTACTGCGACGTCAGCGCCGCCGCCTTCCGGACCTGGCTGCGTCGCCGGTACGACGACGACGTGGCCGTGCTCAACGACGCCTGGGGCACGGCCTTCTGGTCCCAGCGCTACGACGACTTCGAGCAGGTGCTGCCGCCGCGGGTCGCTCCCACGCACGCCAACCCCACCCAGCAGCTGGACTTCCTGCGCTTCTCCTCCGACCAGCTGCTCGACAACTTCGTCGCCGAGCGCGACGTGCTGCACCGGGTCTCCCCCGGCGTGCCGGTGACGACCAACTTCATGGTCATGCGCCAGACGGCGGAGATGGACTACCTGCGCTGGGGGCGCGAGCTCGACGTGGTCTCCAACGACCATTACCTCATCGCCGCCGAGGCCGGCGGGCACCGCGAGCTCGCGTTCAGCGCCGACCTCACGCGGGGCACGGCCGGCGGGCGACCGTGGCTGCTCATGGAGCACTCCACCAGCGCGGTCAACTGGCAGCCGCGCAACCGTGCCAAGACGCCCGGCGAGATGATCCGCAACAGCCTCTCCCACGTGGCGCGCGGTGCCGACGCGGTGCTGTTCTTCCAGTGGCGGGCGTCGCGGGCGGGCGCGGAGAAGTTCCACTCCGGCCTGCTCCCCCACGCCGGCACCGACACCCGCCAGTGGCGCGAGGTGGTCGAGCTCTCGCGCGTCCTCGACGCGGTGGAGGAGGTCGCCGGCAGCACGGCGCGCAACGAGGCGGCGATCCTGTTCGATTACGAGGCGTGGTGGGGGTGCGAGCTGGACTCCCACCCCACCGTCGACGTGCGCTACCGCGATCGCGCCGAGGACCTCCACCGGGCGCTGTCGGCGCTCGGCGTCGGGGTCGACGTCGTGCACCCCAGCGCCGACCTGTCGTCGTACCGTCTCGTGCTGGTGCCGACGCTCTACCTCGTCTCCGACGCGACCGCCGCGGCGCTCACTGCTGCTGCCGAGGCCGGGGCGACGGTGGTCGTGACCTACTTCAGCGGGATCGTCGACGAGCACGACCACGTCCGCCTCGGCGGCTATCCCGGCGCCTTCCGCGACCTGCTCGGCGTACGCACCACCGAGTTCCTGCCGCTGCTCGCCGGTCAGCAGGTGCGGGTCGAGGGCCTCGAGGGCGGGCCGGTGACGGCCGACGTGTGGACCGAGGACCTCGAGCTCGCCGGGGCCGAGGCGGTCGCCACGCACGTCGACGGACCCGCCGCCGGGCTGCCCGCGATCACCCGGCGTCCGGTCGGCGCTGGCGCCGCGTGGTACGTCGCCACCCGGCTCGACGCGGCCGGCACCGACCGGCTGGTCGAGCGACTGGTCACCGAGGTGAGGCTCGAGCGTCTCCCCGGCGCCTCCCCCCTGGTGGAGGTGACCCGCCGGGTGGGCGAGGGCGCGAGCTGGCTCTTCGTCGTCAACCACGACAGCGAGCCCGCCGAGGTGGCGGTCCACGGCGTGGAGCTCGTCAGCGGGCAGGAGGTCGCCGGCGACCTCGTCGTCGCAGCGGGCGGCGTCGCGGTGGTACGCGAGGCCGCTGCCGGCGGGCAGGTCGCCTGATGCTCGCCGCCCAGCGCCGGGGACGCATCCTGGCCGAGCTCAGCCGGGACGGCACCGTCCGCGTGACCGACCTCGTCGAGCTGCTCGGCGTCTCCGACATGACGGTGCGCCGCGACCTCGTCGCCCTGCACCGGGACGGCCTGCTGGAGAAGGTGCACGGCGGCGCACTCGCGGTCGCCGAGCCGTCGTCGTCCGAGCCCGGGTTCGCCGCCAAGTCGGTGCAGCTGCGGCGCGAGAAGGAGGCGATCGCGGCAGCCGCCGCCGAGCTGGTGCACACCGGGATGGCCATCGCGGTCTCGGCCGGCACCACCACCCACGCCCTCACCGAGCACATCGCGCGCATCCCCAACCTGACCGTCGTCACCAACTCGGTGTGGGTGGCCGACGTGCTGCACCGCACCGGTGACGCCACCACGTCGGTGCTGCTCACCGGCGGCCTGCGCACCCCGTCCGACGCGCTCGTCGGTCCGGTTGCGGTCTCCTCGCTGCGCACGCTGCACGTCGACGCGTTCTTCATGGGGGTGCACGGCATGGACGTGCGCGCCGGCTTCAGCACGCCCAACCTGCTGGAGTCGGAGACCAACCGGGCGATGATCGAGCGCTCGCGGCGCCTGATCGTGTGCGCCGACTCCAGCAAGTGGGGAGTCGTCGGGCTCAGCAGCATGGCGAGCCTGTCCGAGGCAGCGGTGCTGGTCACCGACTCCGGCCTCTCCGCGCAGGCCAGCGGAGCGCTGGCCGACCACGTCGGCGAGCTGGTGGTCGTCGACCCGGTCGACGACGACGCCCTCGACGCGGCGGAGGACGCATGAGCGCGCCGGCCGCGCCCGGCGCGGTGCACCTGACCCGCGCGGGCGTGAGCGTCGTGGTGGGACGTGACGAGGCCGGGGTCCCGGTGCTGCTGCACTGGGGTGCCGCGCTCGGCGACCTCGACGACGCCGCGCTGGCGGACCTGGTCGCCGCCCGCCGGCCCGGCGTCGCGCGGTCGTCGTACGACGTGCCGCGCCGCACGGGGCTGGTCCCTGACAGCACCCGCGGGTTCTCCGGCACCCCCGCTCTCGCCGGGCACCGCGTCGGCGGCGCCGCCGCTGCCGTCGCACCCAGCCTGGTGGACTGGGAGGTGCGCGGCGACGACGCGGCCGGGGTGACGTGCACGGTCACCGACGACGAGGCCGGCTGGCGGGTCGAGGTGGTGCTGCGCCTCGACGACGCCGGGCTGCTGCACGCTCGCACCGAGGTCACCAACACGGCCGACGGCGACCTGCACCTCGCCTCCGTCCTCACCGTCCTACCCGTCGCCGCGCATGCCACCGAGCTGCTCGACCTGACCGGACGCTGGTGTCGCGAGCGCACGCCGCAGCGCCATTCCTGGGTCCAGGGGACCCATCGCCGCGACGCCCGCCACGGCCGCACCGGGCACGACGCGACCCTGCTGATGGTGGCGGGCACCCCCGGCTTCGCGTTCGGCCGCGGCGAGGTCTGGGGAGTCCACACCGCCTGGAGCGGCAACCACACGACGTACGCCGAGCGCACACCCGAGGGCGACTGCCTCCTCGGCGGCGGCGAGCTGCTGGCGCCCGGCGAGGTGGTGCTCCGCCCCGGCGACACCTACCGCTCACCGGAGCTGCTGGGGTCGTGGTCGGATCGGGGGCTCGACCCGCTCAGCCACCGCTTCCACGCCCACCTCCGCGCGGTCACCCCGCGAGCCCGCACCGAGCGCCCGGTGATCGCCAACACCTGGGAGGCGGTCTACTTCGACCAGTCGCTGGAGCGGCTCGCCGAGCTCGCCGACGTGGCCGCGTCGATCGGCGTCGAGCGCTTCGTGCTCGACGACGGCTGGTTCCTCGGCCGCCGCGACGACACCCGGGGGCTCGGTGACTGGCGGGTCGACCCCGAGGCGTGGCCGCACGGGCTGGGACCGCTGGTCGACCACGTGACCGGCCGTGGCATGCAGTTCGGGTTGTGGGTCGAGCCGGAGATGGTCAACCTCGACTCGGAGACCGCGCGCCGGCACCCCGAGCGCGTGCTGCGCGGTCGCGCCGCCGCTTCCCCGCCGTGGCGCCAGCAGCAGGTGCTTGACCTGCAGGACGAGGCGGCGTACGCCGACCTGCGCGAGGCCCTCCTGGCGCTGCTCGACGAGCTGGACGTCGCCTACCTCAAGTGGGACCACAACCGCGACCTCACCGACGTCACCCACGCCGGCCGCCCCGCGGTGCACGGGCAGACCCGGGCGGCGTACCGGCTGCTCGACGAGCTGCGCGAGGCGCATCCCGCGCTCGAGGTCGAGTCGTGCTCCTCGGGCGGGGCGCGTGTGGACGCCGAGGTGCTCAGCCGCACCGACCGGATCTGGCCCAGCGACACCATCGACCCGCTGGAGCGCCAGCACCTGCAGCGATGGACGTCGCTGCTGGTGCCGCCGGAGCTCATCGGCTCGCACGTGGGCGGCCCCACCTCCCACACGACCGGGCGCACCCATCCGCTGCGCTACCGGGCAGCCGCCGCCCTGCTGTACTCGTTCGGGATCGAGTGGGACGTCACCACGCTCGACGAGTCGCAGCTGGCCGCGCTGCGCGACTGGGTCGCGCTCCACAAACAGGTGCGCCCGATCATCGGCAGCGGCACGCTGGTGCACCCCGACCACCCGGACCCGGCGGTGCTCGTCACCGGCGTGGTCGCCGCCGACCGCTCCGAGGCGTGCTTCGTGGTGGCGACCGTCGCGGCCACGGCGACGCAGCACCCGGCGCCCCTGCGACTGACCGGGCTCGACCCCGACCGGGCCTACCGGCTCGTCGAGGAGATGCCGCCGGAGCCGGGCGGCGCCGACCTGACCGACTCCTGGGCCGCCTCCGGCCGCGTCCTGACCGGACGGGCGCTGGCCGGCACGGGTGTTGCGCTCCCCGTCATGCATCCCGAGGACGCGCGGGTACTGCGCCTGTTCGCCGTGGACGTGAAGAACTAGCGCCGCCGCCCGCACTGGTGGCGGGCGGCGGCGGCGACCACGGCCGTGCCGGATGGCGCACGGCCGGGGGTGCAGTGGTCCGAGTGGGAGAGCGCTGACTGCGCTCTCCCACCCGGACCGCGGTGTCAGCGCTTCAGGCGGACCTTCACCCGCTGCGTGGTGCCGTCCTCGTTGCGGACGACGAGCACCGCCTTGACCGACTTCTTCGTGCCGAGCAGCATGCGGGCCCGCTTGTTCAGCTTGAGCTTGACCGTGCCCTTGTCACCCGCCTCCAGGTCGAAGGAGCCACCGCCGAGGCGCTTGCCCTTCTTCCCGGTGGTGCGCAGCACGACCTTGCCCTCGCAGTCGACCGGACCGCAGCGGAGCGCGAGCTTCGCCTTGCGACCGTTGGACGTCGCGTCGACCGAGCCGCGCTTGATCACCTTGACCGTCGGCCCGTCCGGCGGGGTCGTCGGCGGGGTGGTCGGCGGGGTGGTCGGCGGGGTCGTCGGCGGGGTCGTCGGCGGAGTCGTCGGCGGGGTCGTCGACGTCACCACCTCGAGCTGCGCGGTGCCCTGCCCGGCATCGACCGCCAGGTCGCCGGCGTAGTCAGCCACCAGCTCCACAGTGCCGGCAGCCTCGAACGGTCCGACCTCGAACGTCGCCTTCCCGTCCTCGAGCTCCACACCGGGCAGGTCCGTGCCGTCGACCGACAGCACGACCTCACCGGTCGGCACCTCCTCGGCCGCCGAGGTGACCTCGACCTGCACCTGCGCCTTCTCGCCCGTCTCGACCTGCTCCGGCGCGGTGACGGTGACCGTCGCGGGGACGTTCTCCGGGTCGGCCAGCTCCTTCACCTGCACGTCGCGGTAGAAGACGTTCTCGCCCCCGCCGTGGTTCTGCAGGCCGAAGTGCGAAGGCCACTTGAGGCGATTCGCCTGGTTGGGGTCGGACGCCGGGCTGGTGAAGTCGTTCACCAGCACGTCGTTGAGGAAGACGCGGATGCGCCGGCCCTCGACCCGGATCTCGTAGTGGTTCCACTCGTTGAGCCCCTTGAGCGCCGCGTCCCGCTGGGCGTTGGCCCCCTGGAACGTGTAGATGGCGCCGGTGGTCCGGTCAGGCAGGTCCGTGGCGTCGATCTGGATCTCGTAGCCCCGGTCGACAGCCACCCACGGGTCGCCCGCCGGGTTCGGCGTGCCACCGTCCTGGCGAGGCGTCGTCTCCGGGTTCGGGAACCCGACGAACACGCCGCCGTTGTCGTCCTTGGTGAGCTTCCAGTCCAGCTGCAGCGAGTAGTCACCCTCCAGCGGCTCGGAGTGCCAGAGCAGGCCCATCCCCCCGTTGGTCTTCAGCGAGCAGTCCGCCTCGCGGGTGAACACGCCGGGGCCGGCCATGTTCCAGTCCTCGAGGCTCGACGCGGTGCCGTCGAAGAGCATCCGGTAGCCGGGGTCGGCCTCGGTGGCCTGGCACGTGTCGGGCTCGACGACCGGGTCGACGAGCTTGAACCAGTCGAACACCCCGGTCTGGCTGCCGGTGCCGTTGTAGGCGGCGACGCCGATCTTGGGGGCGACCAGGCCCGTGGACGGGTAGCCCGCGCCCATCGACTGCCACGTCGCGCCCTGGTCGACCGACCAACGGCCCTGGATGGCGCTGCCGGTGGAGACCATCTGCAGCTGCAGGTCGTCCGGAGCGGCGCCCTCGGGCAGGTCGGCGTTGGTGTAGACCATGTCGCCGTTGATGCGGCGACCCAGCTCCAGCACCCAGTCGCCGTCCGGCTTCTCCATCGCGACGAACTTGGCGTAGTTGGTCGCGCTGGTCCAGGCGACCAGACCGCCCTGCAGGTAGTCGTCCGTGCCGGTCATCGTGAGCTGCGTCGCGGCGGCCCAGGGGCCCTCGGCGGGCGAGTTCTGCAGCACCATGTTCTTCGCGTCGACGGCGCCTCCGGAGAGGTCACCGCCCTGCGCGGTGATCCGCAGCTGGCCGTCGGCCACGGTGACGCCGGTCGCCGTCTTGTTGAGGATCGTGCTCCAGCGACAGGTGTCGAGCGTGGTGCCGTCGAACTCGTCGTCGGCACCCGGCACCTGCCCGGGGGCGCACGCCTGACGAGCACCGAGGTCGAGGTAGTCGAGATTGACGTTGCCGTTGTCGCCGGCGTCGCGCTGGATCTTCACGACGTTGGCGCCGGCCCTCAGCTCGAGCTGGTCGGTGACCGAGCCCCACTCCTTCCAGGTCGCGAAGGGCGGCAGCGAGATCTTCTTGGCGAAGACATCGTTGACGTAGACCGACATGACCTTGGTCTGGTTGGCC
The DNA here is from genome assembly GCF_017916425.1 of Nocardioides sp. SYSU D00065. Taxonomy (GTDB): domain Bacteria; phylum Actinomycetota; class Actinomycetes; order Propionibacteriales; family Nocardioidaceae; genus Nocardioides. Next base: position 940,910 of record NZ_JAFMSX010000001.1, read on the forward strand.
TGCGGGTTGGGGCCGTTGGCGTAGCCGAGCGTCACGTTGTGGTAGCCGGCCGCCGTCGCCGTCACGTCGAAGGTCACGGAGGCGCCGTCGACCTCGAAGCCGCCGACGTAGCCGGCGCCGCTGTAGCCGGCGTGCTCGGTCTGCACCCGGTTGCGGTCACCGGTGATGGTCCCGACCTCGGCCTCGACGCGACCGCCGGTCGGGTCGACGACCTTGAGGTGGTCGAGGTTGACGTTGCCGTCGTCACCGGTCTCGTAGGCGATCTCCACGGTGGTGACCCCGGCCGGCAGGTTCACCCGGACGGTGTGCGTGCCCCACGTCTTCCAGTCGCCCAGCGGCGGCAGGACGATCGTCTGGAGCACCCCGCCGACGTACAGGCTCATCTTCTTGGCCTGGTTGGGCTGGGGGTTCGGACCGTTGGCGTAGCGCAGCTGCAGGTCGTAGGCGCCGGCGCGGGGAGCGACGATGTCGACGGTGACACCGGAGCCGATCGTCTGGATCCCGTCGACGAAGCCTGAGCCGGTGTAGCCGGCGTGCTCGGTGTCGATGCCGGCGGTGCCGGTGAGGACGCCGTCCTCGAGCTCGTAGATGCCGTCGGCCGGGGCCTCGGGCTCGGGCTCGACGTAGCCCGGGTAGCTGTTGAGGGTGTACCACGCCTCGGTGCTCCACAGCGTCTCGCCGGAGGCCGATGCGAACGGCCGGGGCGAGCGGAGGTGGACGACGCGGTCGGGCTTCATGCCGTCGACCTGGAGGGTGACGGTCTTGCCGTCCTCGCTGGCGGTCGCGCTGGTGACCGCGAGGCTCTCCTCATCGAGCTTCGGGCCGCCGTACTGCGCGGTCGGGCGGTAGCGCCACTGCTTGAGCTGGTAGGCGTCCGCCAGGCCGGCGAGGGTCTCCTCGGAGAGGGGCTGGGTGTACTCGATCTCGAAGCCGCCCTCGACGACGTCCATCGACGCCATGTCGAACGGGGTCTTGCCGCTCAAGGAGAGCTTCTGCAGGCCGAACCGCTTCTTGCCGGCCTGACCCCAGTTGCCGCCGGCGCCGAGGCCGCCGATGATCAGCGAGCCGTCCGGACCGGCGAGGACGCGGCTGACGCCGGCCTCGAGGCCCTGCGTCATGCGGAAGAGCGCACCCTGCTTGGCACCGTCGACCTCCTCGAGGTCGGCGCGCTGCAGGCCGCCGTAGGTGACGTCGCCGATGAACATCTGGCCCGCGTAGGGGCCCTCCTCGACGACGATCGGGGTGCTCGGGGAGTTGGCGATCTCGTTCTGCGGCATCCACAGCACCGGCTTGGTGACCGGCTGGTCGTCGAAGCGACCGGGCGTGCCGTCCTTCTCGGTGGTGAAGTGGTTGTAGAACTCGCCGGGCTTGATCTCGATGAGCTTGTTGGCCGGCAGCCAGGCGCCCTGGTTGTCGGTCACGAAGATCTCACCGTTGGCGCCCCAGCCCATGCCGTGCGGGGTGCGGAGGCCGCCGGCGACGTAGTCGATGCGGCCGGTCTCCTTGTCGATGGTGATGTGCGTGCCGCGGTCCTGCGATCCCTGCGGGACGGTCGTCGCCCCGCCGCGGTTGATCGAGACCGACAGGTTCACGTGGAACTTGCCGTCCTTGTAGAGCATGCCGAAGCCGAACTCGTGGAAGTTCGTGTCGAAGGGGTAGTCAGCGATCTTCTCCTCCGACTGGAAGACGCCCTGGGCGTCCTCGCCGGTCAGCTTGATCAGGCCGGTCTTCTCGGAGATGTAGATCTCGCCGTCCACGACCTTGATGCCCTGCGGCTCCTTGAGCCCGCTGGCGATCAGCGTCCGCTCGACGTCGGCCGGCGAGGCGGCGTCCTTGACGCCGCTCAATCGGTGCAGCTCACCGAGCTCGGTGTCGCCCGCGTCGTTGTTGTTGCCGCCCCACGTGAGGACGAGCAGGTCGTCGCCCAGCCACTCGAGTCCGGTGACCTGGGGCTCGAAACCCTGGGGACGCAGGTCGGTGAGCTCGTAGGCCGGGTTGACCCCGTCGAGCTGCAGGCCGTCGCCGGCCGAGTCGTTCTGTCCCTCGCAGTACTTGAAGCCCGGGTCGACGACCCGGGTCACGTTCGCTTCCGTGCTGAGCACGGAGGTCGGGACGGTCGTGAACGCGGTCGCACCGGGCGGCATCCACTCGAGCAGGAGACGCTCCCCGCCACCGGCCTCGAAGTAGTCGACCCGCAGCTCGTGCACTCCTGCGGTCAGAGGGACGCTGCCCTCCATGGCGGTGTCACCGTGCAGGCCGTCGTGGTCCACGACGACCTGGTCGCCGATGGTCAGGCGGGACCCGTCGTCGCTGGTGAGCCGGAAGCGGTACGTACCGCTCGTCTCGACGCTGAGCCTGGCCAGCGCCTCGACCACGAAGTTGTCCTCGAGGCCGCCGAAGTCGGCGGGGGTGCTCCAGTTAATCGTCTGCTTGAGCACGTCGACGTTGGGCGTCTGACCGCTCTTGAGCGTGCAGAGCTCCGAGATGCTCTGCCCGAGCTGGTAGGCACGCATCGTCAGCCCGGGCTCGTCGTTCGGCGGGATGGCCGACGCGGCGCTCGGCACCGTGGCGGCGAGGCTCGCCGCGACGGAGGCGGCGAGGGTCGCGGCAGCCCAGCGGCGTACGCGACGGGGTGGAGCGGTGGAGGGGGTCTTCGACACCGGCAATACCTCTCGGGAACCCGGGCACGAGGCACGGGCAGGGGGATGTGACGACGCTCACCCTAGGTCGAATGCGGCGGTTTGTGAACAACTTTTGCCTGCTGATCGTCAAAAGGGGTGACGCCGGTTACAGTCACGCCTGTGCTCGACGACCTGGGACGCCTCCTGCACCGCTGGCGCACCTGGATCGCCGGGGTGTGGGTGATCGTCGTGCTGCTCGGCGCGACTCTCGGGGGCGCGGTGTTCGACCTGGCCGAGTCCCCCGACTCGCTGCGCGAGGGAGCCGAGTCGGCGCGTCTGCAGGAGCGGCTCGACGCCGTCGACCCGGAGGGCGAGCTCGTCGTCGCCGTGTTCTCGGGAGCCGACCTCTACGGGGTCGACCTGATCGACCAGGCGAGCAAGGTCATGCACGAGGTGCGCGACCTGCCCGACGTGGTCGAGGTGCGCGACCCGTGGACCACCGGCGCCCAGGACCTCGTCGCGCCCGACCGCTTCGGCACGGTCGTGACGGTCGAGATCGACCCGACCGTCGACGACGACCGGGCCCGCGCAGCCGTCGAGCGGGTGGACCGCACCCTGCGCAAGGTCGCCATGCCCGAGGTTCTCGTCGGCGGCCCCTCGCTGGCCGAGGAGGCCTTCGGCGAGCAGGCGATCCAGGACGCGGCCCGCGGCGAGGGGGCGGCAGTCCTCGTGCTGGTGGTGGTGCTCGCCCTCGCGCTCGGCGGTGTCGTCGTCGGCGTGCTCCCCGTCCTCACGGCCCTCGGGTCGGTGTGCGTGGCACTGCTCGCGCTGGCCGGGCTGGCGCGGGTGAGCGCGGTGAGCGAGTACGCCGTCAACGTGGTGACCCTGCTCGGGCTCGGCCTCGCCGTCGACTACGCCCTGCTCGTGCTGGGCCGGTTCCGAGAGGAGCGCGAGGCCAGCCCCCGCGCCGATCCCGCCGACCTCCTCGCCCGCACGCTCGCGACGTCCGGTCGCACCGTGCTCGTGTCGGGGCTGACGGTCGGCACCGCGCTGGCCGGTCTGCTGCTGCTCGGCGACCCGGTGCTGTCCCCGATGGCGGTCGGCGGCCTCGTCGCCGTGGCTGCGGCCACGCTGGCCGGCCTGACCCTCATGCCGGTGCTGGTGGCGTTCGGCCACCGCCGGATCCCGGCACCCCAGCCGGGTCGGTTCCTCGGCGGCACCCCGAGCGCGCACGCGCTGCTGCCCCGCCTTGCCCGGTTCGCGCAGGCGCGACCGTGGCCGGTCCTGCTCGGCTGCACCGCGTTGCTGCTCCTGCTCGCCACCCCGCTGCTCTCGCTCGACCTGCGCAACTCCGACGCCCGCTCGCTCCCCCGCGACAGCGAGCCGCGGCTCGCGCAGGAGACGATCGAGCGCGACTTCCCCGAGCAGGCCGCGACCCCGATCACGGTCCTGGTGGACGGCGCCTACGACTCCCAGCAGACCGCCGACGCCCTCGCCCGCCTGGGCGGGATCCCCGGCGTGGCCGACGTGACCCTGCTCGACCCCCTCCCCGACGACGTGAGCCAGATCCTGGTCGAGCCGCGGCCCGACGCCGCCGGCGACTACGACGGTCCCGACGGCCAAGACCTCGTACGCCGGCTGCGGGCCGCCGACCTGGGCTCCGACGTGCTCGTCGGCGGACCGGTGGCCGAGCTCGTCGACACCCGCGCCGCCCTCGCCGACCGCGCACCGTGGGCGATCCTCGTCGTCACGCTCCTCACCGCGCTCCTGCTCGGTCGCCTCACCCGCTCGGTCGTCGTACCCCTCAAGGCGGTCGCGATGAACCTGCTCTCCCTCGGCGCCACCCTCGGCGTCGTGGTCGCGGTGTTCCAGTGGGGCTGGGCGTCGTCCCTGCTCGGCTTCGACTCCTGGGGCGCGCTCGACGTCACCACCCCGCTGCTGCTGTTCATGTTCGCGTTCGGGCTCTCGATGGACTACCACGTGTTCCTGGTCGCCCGGATCCGTGAGGCCTGGGACGAGTCCCTGGCCCGGCCGCGGCGGCGCAAGGAGCGAGCCGTCGACCCGCGCGTGCTCAGCGACCGTGCCGTGATGAGCGGCATCACCGCCTCCGGCCCGGTCGTGACCCTGGCGGCGGTGGCGATCGGGATCGTCTTCCTCGGCTTCGTGGCCGGGGAACTCATCGCGGTCAAGGAGATCGGGGTCGGCATGACCGTGGCCGTGCTGATCGACGTCACGCTCGTACGCGGTCTGCTGCTGCCGGCGGCGATGACCCTGCTCGGCAGGTGGAACTGGTGGGTGCCGGGGCGAGCTCGTCAGGCTGCTGCCGCCGACCCGGCCTAGCGCTCGTCGCGGTTGGGCGTCGACGCCGAATCGTCGACCGATCCTTCGGTCGACCCGTCGGCCGGCTGGTCGCCGTAGAGACCGGCGTCCTTGGCGGCCTGCGCCTTGCGCAGCTGCTTGACCAGGCTGAAGGCGAGCACGACCACCGCGAGGATCATGAAGATCCAGATGGCGAAGCCCAGCGGTCCCGCCTTGACCTCGGTGGGCTCCGGGGTGGGGTCGGCGGCAAGAACGATCAGCAGGTCGAGCATGCTCCCAGTGTCCCACTCACCCCCTGACGGGTCCGAGTCGGCCGACGGCTCAGGGAGCGGGGGCCGGAATGCCGGCGAAGAGGTCGTCCTCGGGAAGGCTGGTCTCCACCGTCGACTCGACCAGCTCGAAGTCCTCGGTGGGCCAGACGTTCTGCTGGATCTCGCGCGGGATCGCGAACCACATGCCGTCGGGGTCGATCTGCGTCGCGTGGGCCAGCAGCGCCTGGTCGCGCACCCCGAAGTAGTCGCCGCACGGGACGCGGGTGGTGATGCGCTCATCCCACTCCGGCTCGCGCTCCCACTTCTCCAGGCGCTCGGTGTAGGGCGACTCCAGGCCGTGGGCCAGCATCGCCTCGTGCAGGGCGTTGGTCTTCGCCCAGCTCCAGCCGTGGTGGTAGTAGAGCTTCATCGGCTGCCACGGCTCGCCGGCGTCGGGGAACCGGTCGGGGTCGCCGGCCGCGGCGTAGGCGGCGACGGAGACCTCGTGGCAGCGGATGTGGTCGGGGTGCGGGTAGCCGCCGCGCTCGTCGTACGTCGTCATCACGTGCGGGCGGAACTCACGGATCAGCCGGACCAGGCGCTCGGCGGCCTCCTCCAGGGGGACCAGGGCGAAGCAGCCCTCGGGCAGCGGCGGCAGCGGGTCGCCCTCGGGCCAGCCGGAGTCGATGAACCCGAGCCAGTCCTGCCGGATCCCGAGGATGTCGCGGGCGCGGTGCATCTCCTCGCGCCGGATCTCGGTGATGTTCTCCCAGACCTCGGGGCGGTCCATCTTGGCGTTGAGGACCGAGCCCCGCTCGCCGCCGGTGCAGGTGACGACGTGCACGTCGACGCCCTCGGCGACGTACTTCGCCGTCGACGCGGCGCCCTTGCTCGACTCGTCGTCGGGGTGGGCGTGGACGTGCATGAGTCGGAGTCCGGCGCGGGGCCGGTCTGCGGAGGGCTGGGCCATGGGCCTGAGTCTAGGAGCAGGCGCTTAGGCTCGTGTCCGTGACCACCGACCTCGCCGACCGGTACGGCGCCCCCTCGCGGTGGCAGCGCCCGGTCATCGTCGCTCTCGCGGTCGTCCTCGCGGTGGCTGGCCTCACCTGGCTGGCCTGGACCGCCTGGTTCCACAGCACGCCGCAGGTGGAGTCGGAGGTCGTGACCTTCGAGGTGACCAGCGAGCACGAGACGCAGGCGCGCGTCGACGTCACGCTCGCGGACGGGGTCGAGGCCACCTGTCGCGTACGCGCCCACGCCGAGGACCACACCCCTGTCGGCGAGCTGGCGTTCACGCCCGTCGCGGGCACCAACGAGGTCGTCATCCGCACCGAGCGGCGGGCCACCTCGGTGGAGAAGCTGGGCTGCACCACGGACGACCAGCCGCGCCCGCGCTGAGCGTACGGCCGCCCCGGAGAACGCGACCTGCGCTTTTCGGTCCGGCTTGCTAGCCTGTCGGTCTGCCCGTCCGGCAGCGCTGGCCCACGTCTGCTGCCGCGCTGACCCTGATCGGACGGAAGAGCACACCGACCGGATGCGGTTGCGCTGAGGCACATCCCCAGCACATGCGCATCAGCACCACGCGAAGCAGGAGTAGTGACATGACCGACCAGGGCACCATCTGGCTGACCCAGGAGGCCTACGACAAGCTGCAGGCCGAGCTGGAGGACCTCAAGGGTCCCAAGCGCCAGGAGATCATCGAGCGCATCTCTGCCGCCCGCGACGAGGGCGACCTCAAGGAGAACGGCGGCTACCACGCCGCCAAGGACGAGCAGGGCAAGCAGGAGGCCCGCATCCGCCAGCTCGAGGACATGCTCCGGCGCGCCGAGGTGGGCGAGACGCCCGCCAACGACGGCGTCGTGGAGCCCGGCATGGTCGTCACGATCGACTTCGGCGGCGGCGACACCGAGAAGTTCCTGCTCGGTGCCCGCGAGAACCTCACCGAGGGCGACGACCTCGACGTCTACTCGCCGCAGTCGGCGATGGGCGCTGCGATCAACGGCAAGTCGAAGGGCGACGAGGTCACCTACACCGCGCCCAACGGCAAGGACCTGACCGTCACGATCGTCGACGCGGAGCCGTACCGCGCCTGACCTGCCCGGTCACCGCCGTCACCCCGTCACCCCCGTCACCCCGTCACCGCCGGAGCGGTGCGCCAGCCACATCCCAACGTCTTTGAATCTGGCTGGGGCACCGCTCCGCCGTTTCTCGGGGATCAGGCCCCGGTTGCGATCCCCGGCTAGCCGGGGAAGCTGGAGCCTCACCCCCGAAGTTTCGGCCGGTAACCTCGAGTTTCCCCGGCTAGCCGGGGATTCCCACATCGGGCCAGGCCCCAGGGCCGGGCCCCAACACCGGCCCCACCCGCACCCCCAACGCGCGCCGGTCAGTCGTTGACGCGGTACCCGCGCTCGCGCAGGCGGTCCATCAGGTGCTCGGCGTGCGCGTCGCCGCGCGTCTCGAGCTGGATGCGTACCTCGACCTCGTTGAGGGTCAGCGAGGGCGAGATCCGCTCGTGGGCCACCTCGAGCACGTTGGCCCCCTCCGCACCGACCTCCGAGAGCAGCGAGGCCAGCCCGCCGGGAAGGTCGGGGATACACACCCGGAGGTAGAGGTAGCGCCCGGCGGCGGCGAGGCCGTGCCGGATGACCTTGCTCAGCAGCAGGGGGTCGATGTTGCCGCCGGAGAGGACCGCGACCGCGGGGGTCTCGAAGCCGCTCGGGTTGTCGAGCATCGCCGCCACCGCCGCCGCACCGGCCGGCTCGACGACCTGTTTGGCCCGCTCCACCAGCGCCAGCAGCGCCCGCGACAGCGACTCCTCGGACACCGTGATGATCTCGTCGACGTGGTCGCGCACCGCGGCGAAGGTGATCTCGCCGGGTCGCCCGACCGCGATGCCGTCGGCCATCGTGTTCATCGACTCCAGCGGCACCGGCTGTCCGGCGGCCAGCGAGCCGGGGTAGGCGGCCGCGCCCTCGGCCTGCACGCCGACGACGCGTACGTCGGGACGTACGGCCTTGACCGCGATCGCGACCCCCGCGAGCAGGCCGCCCCCGCCGGTGGGCACCAGCACGGTGCGTACGTCGGGCGACTGCTCGAGGACCTCGAGCCCGAGCGTGCCCTGACCGGCGACGATGTCGACGTGGTCGAAGGGGTGGATCAGCACCGCCCCGGTCTGCTCGGAGAACTCCCGGGCGGCGGCGAGCGAGTCCTCGAGGTAGCGGCCGTGGAAGACGACGTCGGCGCCGTAGCCCCGGGTCGCCTTCTCCTTCGGGATCGGCGCCCCCTCGGGCATGAAGACGGTCGCGCGGATGCCGAGCGTCGCGGCGGCCAGGGCCACGCCCTGGGCGTGGTTGCCGGCGGACGCGGCGACGACCCCGTTGGCGCGCTCCTGCGCCGACAGCCGGGCGATGCGGACGTACGCGCCGCGCGACTTGAACGACCCGGTCCGCTGCAGGTTCTCGCACTTGAGCGCCACCGGTCCCCCGGCGAGCGCGGAGAGCCACCGGGACTCCTCCATGGGCGTGGTCACGGTGACGCCGTCCAGCATCTCCCGCGCGGCCACGATGTCGGCCAGGGTCACCTGCTGGGTCATGAGGGGTCCTCCACGTGCGGGTGGTGGTCGACGCGCCGGCCGTCCGACGGAGCGTCGGGGCCGGCGAGGGGGCTGTCGTCCTCGGGCACGACGTCGGGGGGTACGCCGTCGGTGGCGAGGTCGACGTCGAGGGCGTCGTCGGGGTCGTCCTCGCCGATGGCGGTGTAGCTGGCCAGGTGCTGGGCGACGGCGTTGCCGGCCGCCGCGAGCGGTACGGCGATCAGCGCGCCGGCGATCCCGGCCGCGATCACCCCGCACGCGATGGCGACGATCACGCCCAGCGGGTGCAGGGACACGAAGCGGCCCATGAGGAACGGCTGCAGGATGTGGCCCTCGATCTGCTGCACCAGGATCACCCCGCCGAGCATCAGCACCGCGGTCCACGGGCCTTGGTCGACGAGCGCGACGAGCACGGCGACGGAGCCGGCGACCGTGGCGCCGATCATCGGCACGAAGGCGCCGAGGAACACCAGCACCCCGATCGCGACCACGAAGGGCACGCCGAGGAGCCAGGCGACGATCATGATCCCGATCGCGTCGGCCAGCGCGACCAGCACGGTCGCTCGTACGAACTGGGTGAGCGAGACCCACGCGACGCGACCGGAGGCGTCGACCCGCTCGCGCGCGGCGCGGGGCGCGATGCGTACGAGCCAGGCCCAGATGCGGTCGCCGTCGGCGAGGAAGAAGTAGGTGGAGAACAGCACGATGAAGAACCCGGCGACCACGTGCCCCAGCGCGGTGCCCACCTCGGTGACGCGGGTGACCACGCCGTCGGTGTCCGTGCTGTCGGTCACCGCCCCCTGCAACTGCTCGATGTAGCCGTCGAGCTGGGAGTCGGAGACGTGGAGCGGACCCGTACGCAGCCACGCGCGGATCTGCTCGAGCCCGTCCACGACGGAGTCGGCCAGGTCGCTCGCGCCCTGCGCGACCTGCTGCCCCACGAAGGTCAGCAGCAGCGAGACGGTGCCCAGGCCGAGCACCAGCACGATGCCTGCCGCGGGTCCTCGTGGCAGGCCGATCCTGCGCAGCGCGGTCACCAGCGGCACGGCCAGCGCCGCGGCGAGCAGCGACACCGCCAGTGGGAGGGTGACCACCGCGAAGTGGCGCAGCGTCCACAGCAGCCCGAGCGCGGCGATGCAGATGACGATCAGCCGCCACGACCAGGCAGCGGCCAGGTCGAGCCCCCACGGCACCTGCGCCCGGCTGAAGTTGGACGGTCCGGTCGTGAAGGCCGGCTCGCTGCGGCGCTCGGCGCGCATCTGCGCCCACTGGCCGAGAATCCGCTCGGTGAGGCGGTCCTCGTCGTCGCCGCGCTGCAGGGCGGCGAAGAGCCGACGCCGGATCGAGTCCTCCTCGGTCTCGAGGCTCCGGTCGGGGTCGGACGCGCGCTGCTCGCTCACATCGGCCACGCTACCCATCACCGGCCGTGCGCAGGCGGCTCACCAGCCGGTGCGCCGTCAGGGGGTGCTCCTCGGCCAGCAGGCCGGCCGCCGCCAGGACGTAGTCGTGGTCCACGACGACGACCGGGTCGCGGGGCAGCTGCCACCCGCCCTCGAACGCGTCGCCGGTCGCCGGCAGCAGGACCCGGCGTACGCCGTCGGGGCCGCCGTGGCGCAGCACGCCGCCCGACCCGACCAGCAGGTCGACCTCGCGCAGGTCCTTGCCGCTGCGCTCCACGACGCGTCCCTCGGGGCTGACGACCACCCGGCTGCGACCGGCGTGACGCTCCAGGGCGAGCCGGACCGCGGCGGCCGCGATGTCGAGGTCGGCGTCGCGCTCGAGCGCCGGGTCGGGGCAGGTGTCGGGCAGGAGGTCGGGATGCGCGCGACGGCGGCGCGCGGCGTCGGCCAGGTGGTCGAGCCCGGCCGCCTCGACCGTTGACACGGCCGACCAGCGCATGCCGAGGTCGCCCTCGACGGTGCGGGTCACCGGCGTCGTGGCGACGACCTCGCGCGCCAGCCCGCTGTCCTCGGGGTCGAGCTCGACGACGCTGTGCACGTCGGTGGTGGCGCCGCCGACGTCGACGACCACCACGTCGCCGGCTCCCGGGTGCGCGTCGTCGAGACCGCGGGCGAGCAGCTCGACGCCGGTGAGCACGACGTCAGGGGTGGCGCCGCGGACCAGGTCGGTGAACGACCGGCCCCGTCCGTCGGTGCGGCTGCTGAGGTGCTTGCCGCCGATGACGTGGCTCAAGAAGATCTCCCGGATGGCCCGCCGGGCGCTGTCGGGAGCCAGGACGCCGATGCGCGGCACGACGTTGTCGGCCAGGACGTACGGCGTTCCCGCCTGCTCGAGCAGGGCCTGGACCTGCGGCTGGGACTCGACGTTGCCGGCGACGACGACGGGCCCCGGCCAGGGCGCGCTCGCGAGGAACGCCGTGTCGCCCTCGAGCACCTCGGAGTTGCCGCCGTCGGTGCCGCCGACCAGCAGCACCACGTCGGGCTCGCAGCCGCGGAGCTCGGCCAGCTTGGCGGCGGTCAGCCCGCCGGACAGCACCAGCACCACCTTGCCGCCGCTGGACAGCGCGACCCGGCGGCCCGCCTCGGCGGTCACCAGCTCCTCGTTGCCGACGACCGCGATCCGCAGCCCGCCGCCGGCGCTGGAGCATGCCCGTACGTCGGCGTCCTCAGCCCGCGGGTCCTGCTCGCGCAGGGCCGCCAAGCAGGCGTCGTACCCGTCGAGCACGTCGCCGGTCCCGTTGGGGCCGGGCAGCGTGGTGGGGTGGCTCGCGGTGGCCAGGAGCGCGCCCGTGGCCAGGTCGACCAGGGCCGCCTTGGTGAAGGTCGAGCCGAAGTCGACGCACACGACGCTGCTCACACCACCACCGAGATGCCGGCCACCACGATCAGGGCCACCACGGCGAACGCCAGGACGTGCACCGTGCGCCCGACGGGAAGCTCACGGCCCTCCCGGATCGCCCGGTCGGCCTGGCGGAAGCGGAGCCAGCCGCCACCGGCGGCGACCAGGGCGGAGGCGACCAGCAGCATGCCAAGCAGTCGCTGCGACCAGGACGGGTCGAGCAGGTGGAAGACCGCGAGCGCGGCGGCGACGAGCCCGACGGCCGTGCGCTCGTAGGCGAGGAAGGTGCGTTCGTTGGCCAGCGAGAACCGGACGTCGGGGCCCTCGGGCGTGCTCACCCCAACGCTCGGTCGAGGTCGGCGAGCAGGTCCTCGACGCTCTCGATGCCGACGCTGAGCCGGATGAGGTCGTCGGGCACCTCGAGGTCGGTGCCGGCGACGCTGGCGTGGGTCATCCGGCCCGGGTGCTCGATGAGGGACTCGATGCCGCCCAGCGACTCCGCCAGGGTGAAGACCTCGGCCCGCTCGCACACGGCGAGGGCCCGCTCGACGCCGCCGGCGACCCGGAAGGAGACCATCCCGCCGAAGCGCTTCATCTGGCGCGCGGCGACCTCGTGGCCGGGGTGGCTGGTCAGGCCAGGGTAGATCACCTCGGTGACCCGCGGGTCGGCGTCGAGGAAGGCCACGACGCGCTCGGCGTTGTCGCAGTGGCGGTCCATGCGCACGTGCAGGGTCTTGAGCCCGCGGTTGACCAGGAACGAGTCGAAGGGGCCGGCCACCGCTCCCATGGCGTTCTGGTGGAAGGCGATCTTCTCGGCCAGCTCGAGGTCGCGCACGATCACCGCTCCCCCGACGACGTCGCTGTGCCCGCCGACGTACTTGGTGGTCGAGTGCACGACCACGTCGGCGCCGAGGGTCAGCGGCTGCTGGAGGTAGGGCGAGGCGAAGGTGTTGTCGACGACGAGCAGCGCGCCGGCGTCGTGGGCGACCGTGGCGAGCGCCTCGATGTCGCCGATGGTGAGCATCGGGTTGGTGGGTGTCTCGACCCACACCAGCCGCGTCCGACCCGGCTCGATGGCCGCGGCGACGGCCTCCGTGTCGGCCACGGGCGCCGGGCTGTGGTCGAGGCCCCAGACCTTGGCGACCTTGTCGAAGAGGCGGTACGTGCCGCCGTAGGCGTCGTCGGGGATGACCACGTGCCCGCCCGTGCCCGTCAGGGCCCGGATGATCGTGTCCTCGGCGGCCAGGCCGGACGCGAAGGCGAACCCCCGCACGCCGTCCTCGACGGCGGCGAGGGCGCCCTCGAGCGCCGTACGCGTGGGGTTGGCGGAGCGGCTGTACTCGTAGCCGCCACGCAGGCCGCCGACGCCGTCCTGCTTGTAGGTGCTGCTGGCGTAGATGGGAGGGATGACCGCCCCGGTCATCGCGTCGGGCTCGTAGCCGGCGTGGATCGCACGCGTCTCGAACCCGGTCTTGTTGGCGCGTTCCTGGGTCACCCTCCGAGCGTAGACCCCGCCGCCGACGCTGCGGACAGCGCAACGGCCGCCACACTCCCCCGGTGTGGCGGCCGTCGACGGCCGAGCTCAGCCGATGGAGCCGACCTTCACCGCGGTGATGGTGCGGCTGAGCCAGTTGCCGGTGTTCGCGCTGGCCTGGCAGGTCACGCTCGCCGTGGCCGGGCCCGCGGACGTCGCGGTGCCCGCCAGCGGCACGTAGCCCCGGTCCACGCCGGACCCGTCGAGGCTGAGGTAGCCCAGGCCGTCGTCCACCACGGTGCCGTTGAACCTCAGCTTGCAGTTCATCGTCGCGACGGTGGCGGCGTTGTTGTTGCCCATGGTCTTGGCGAACAGCACGTAGCTGCCAGCCGGCAGGCTCAGCGTCGCGACCGTCTGGTCGGTGGCGGTCCAGTCGAGGATGTCGCTGCCGGAGTCGAACCTGTAGCCGTTGCTGGGTCCGACCGGGCCCTGCGGACCGGCGGGGCCGGCGGGGCCGGCGGGGCCCTGCGAGCCCGCGGGGAGCTCGCCGGTCTTGAAGTCGGTGCCCTTGAGGGTGCCGTTCTTGATGTCCTTGCTCTTCACGGACGAGTCGATGATCTGCTTCGAGCCGACGGAGCTCTTCGGGATGGCGACGGCGGCGTAGCTCGTGCCGCCGAGTGCGACGACGAGCGCGAGGGTCGACGCGACGTTGGCGTAGCGGCCTGATCGGAACAACATGTGCGTGCCTTCCAAGGGGGTGCGTGCGGATGGGATGCCACCGACGTTCCTCCGCGCACGGCGATCGCGCATCGGTGACAGCACGACGACTAGACCGCGTAATTTCACCGATGCCCGGCGGCGAGACCGCTACGCCGGGCCTTGTCCGACCGGGGAGAATGGGGGCATGTTCGGATTCGGCAAGCCCACCACCCTGCCCAGCCCCGACGAGGCCCTGCCTGGGCGCGCGGAGCAGCCGTGGTCCCTCGGCCAGCACCTCGTTCTCGGCACGCCCGTGGTCAGCGACGACGTGCCGCCCGGCCACGAGGTCGCGGTGCTCGGCCTGGGCTGCTTCTGGGGCGCGGAGGAGGTCTACTGGCAGGTGCCGGGCGTCTGGTCGACGTCGGTCGGCTACGCCGGTGGCAGCACCCCGCACCCCACTTACGAGGAGGTCTGCAGCGGTCGCACCGGCCACACGGAGGCCGTCCGCGTCGTGTTCGACCCCTCGGTCGTCTCCTACGCCGACCTGCTCAAGACGTTCTTCGAGATCCACGACCCGACCCAGGGCATGCGCCAGGGCAACGACGTCGGCACCCAGTACCGCTCGGCGATCTACTGGACCACCCCCGAGCAGGAGCAGACCGCGCGCGAGCTGACCAAGGTGTACGGCGAGGAGCTGGCGCGCCGCGGCCTGGGCGAGATCACCACCGAGATCCGCCCCGCGAGCGAGACGCCGTACTACTACGCCGAGGACGCCCATCAGCAGTACCTCGCGAAGAACCCGTTCGGGTACCGGTGCCACGCGAAGACGGGTGTGAAGTTCCCCGAGAGCTGACGTCGTGCTCGTGACCGGCCTGGCCGTCTATCCCGTCAAGAGCACCGCGACCCGGCCGGTGGACAGTGCGCTGGTGCTGCCCGGAGGCCTCGAGGGCGACCGGACCTGGATGGTCGTCGACGGCGACGGGACCATGCTCACCGCGCGCAAGACCCATGCGCTGTTCAGGATCGTCGCTGACACGCCGGCCACCGATCCCGCACTCGAGCGAGGACTGCGGCTGCGGTCCCCCAGCATGCCGGACCTGCTCGTGGACGAACCGAGCGGCGAACGGGTCCGCACCCTGGTGTTCGGCCAGCAGGTCGACGGCGTTGTCGCCGGCCGGGAGGCAGATGCGTGGCTCCGAACCGTGCTTGGCCGCGACGACGTCCGCCTGGTCTGGTGCGACGACCCGGCCCAGCGGCATCTGGACCCCGCGTTCTCCTCGCCCGGGGACCACACCGCGTTCGCCGACGGATACCCAGTCACGATCGCGTCGCTCTCTTCCCTGCGCCGGCTCAACGACTGGGTCGCCGAGGCTGCGGTCGAGCGCGGCGAGGACCCGCCCCCGCCGCTCCAGATGGAGCGGTTTCGGCCCAACGTCGTCGTGGACGGCGACGAGCCGTTCGCCGAGGACGGCTGGAGCTCGGTGGTCATCGGGGACGTCCGCTTCCGGGCCGCGAAGCTGAACGCCCGGTGCGTCATGACGACGCTTGATCCTGTGTCGCTGCAGACGGGCAGGGAGCCGCTCCGGACCCTGGCCAGGCACCGGTTGGTCGATAAGAAGGTCCTGTTCGCCGTGAACCTGATCCCGGACACGGCCGGCCGGATCAGCGTCGGCGACCCCGTGGAGGTCCGCTGAGACTCGCACGTCTCAGGAGCCGACGTTGAAGGTCACGCTCACACCGTTGGAGCCGGCCCCGAGCATGCCGCCCATCACGCCCACGAGCACGGCGACGAACATGATCGGCGCGAGCGACGGGGCGCCGGGTACGTTCTGGCGATGGAGCGCGAACCATTCGCTCCGGTAGTAGGTGCGGAGCAGGATGAGCTGGACAACCGTCAGCCCGAGCTCTAGCACGTCCCAGGCTGACGGCGCGACGAAGAGGCTCACGACGCCCCCGACGGCGGCGATGATCACCACGGCCACCACCAGCCAGAAGCGGATCATGCGCGCACGCATGACCCCGTGTGCGCCCAGGACCACGAGAGCGACGCTGAGCGCGATCGAGATGAGCCAATCCTCCGGCGGTTGCGTGCCGCGCTCGAACAGCGCCAGGGACTGCCCCACCACGAAGGAGTACCCGAGTGCCCACGCGCTGGTCGGCACGTCCGGCCAATCGACCCGCGTGGCCTCGATCGTCTCCCTCACCCGACGCAGGATGCCAGAGATGCCTATCGATCATCCGATCGCTCCGGCAACAGTCGCGCGCCGAACTGGCCCGGTCACTCCGGTTCCCGGACTCCTGCCAGGCGTCAGGAACAGCTGTGTCGGCATGGTTCGGAAAGCGGATCTGACGTGTCGTCACACTCGGGCTGAACGTGGCGGGGTCACTGCTGAAGACGTTGGCTACAGGCGTCGCCGTCCTAGCGGTCGCGGTGATTGCACCCCTTGTTCCTGCGTGGCGCGGGTACGGCCCCAGAGGGCAACGACACCGCTTCAACGGGAGCGGTCACCAGTAAGAGGCATGGTCGGTGTCGACCAGCGCCACGAACTTCCGGATCGTGCGAGATCCCCGCTGGCGTGCCGCGCAACTTCTTGCCCCGTCAGTTCCAGGAGTCGAGTCGCTCGACGCTCGGCAGGAGGACGTGTCCCAGCGCCCCCTCCATGACGTCATGAGAACCACCGGTTCGAACCGCTCGAACCCATGACGCCCCGCGCGCACTCCAGCCCGACGACGTCTCCGATCGCAGCAGATTCCACCGACACCCGGCAGGTCCCGCGAGCGTGGCCGCCCTCAAGGACGGAGATCCGGATGTTCCTCGTCCGTAGGGTGGGTCCCGGCCATCCCGGCAGGTAAGAGGGAGAGACGGGTTCCACCGCAGGGTGGAAGAAGTGCTGGGAAGTAGACCCCGCCTCCCCGCCGAACATGGACTTGGTTGCTGCAGATCCGGTTCGCTAGTCGCCCATGTAGCCGGTTTCGGTGTCGGTTCGTGCGAGGCACCCGCGAATCTGCCGCGCGTACACCGCGATCGGCGCTGCTCGCGACGCGGTCGCCCGTCGACGAGGGTGCCGTGACGCGTGCTCGCCCACCGCTCAGTGGACGTCGCCGCGAGGTCGAGGCAGTTCCTCAAGAGGCCGCTGAACCGGCTGGACGCCGTCGCTGTGGTGGACGCTGTTCACCCAGACCGGCTCGGGGTGGGTCTCCTCACCAGCGGTCACGTCGGCCGCGGTCCGGAGCTTGGCGACCTTGTGGATCAACATGCCGAAACCGACCTTCGCGATGACGTCGGCGGCTGACAACGACACGTGGATGGTCGTGGTCCACCAGCCGCCATCGAAGAAGATCGGGATTAGATAGACGATCGGGTAGACGAAGAAGACGGACAGCAGCACCGTCGCGGCCTGGCCGAGGCCGCGTCCCGCGTCCTGGGGCAGGCTCCTGACCGAAGTCACCACCGCCGGCACGAGGACGACGTAGATCAGCACGAAGCAGGCCATGCTGATGCCCCACCAGAGCCACAGCCAGAAGGTGCTCTCACCCTCCCTGAAGACCTGGTCCCCCAGGTAGCCGGTGACGATCATCGCGAACGCCGCAGCCATCGCAACCGCCCGCGTGCCGGCGAGCTTGCGGCCGACCAGCGTGCACACGGCGAGGAGCTCGGCCATCAGCAGCGGCACGGTGACGGCCCAGTCCATGTAGCGCGACGTGATGCTGGACAGCGCCTCGGGGTTCGGCACGTAGCCGCCGCCTGAGTAGTCGTAGCCACCGTCGACCTTCAGGAACACGAGGAGGTAGGACACGGTCGCAACCCCGGCGATGCACAGGCTCGCGAGCACGGCCGGCCGGTAGCGCGAGCTGACCTCGCCCATGCTGGCCCAGTTGTAGAGGAAGTGGGTGAGCAGGGCGAAGCCCGCCGCCACGATGCTGAAGACGATCAGGTCGTGCTGGGCCGAGCTCAGCACGATCTTCTCGGGAGCTGTGACATCGGCGGACGCGACGAGGAGCATCAGCGCTCCTCTCGACGGTTCGGCCGCTCGCACGTTCGTACGCTTGCTGGCCCGTCCGGTACCCCGCGGGCAAACCGTGCATGTGATCGCCGCTCGGCCGGCACGGTCGTCGTGGGGCGCATCGCGAGCGCCGACCTGGGAACAAGGTGACTGCGATCCATGAGTGAGGGGACGAGTTGATGACCAGCCCGGACGACAAGACGGCCAAGCCAGCATCCGAGGCGGGACGGGCGACGCCGAACTCGTCCGGCCCCGAGGGAGCGGCAGGGACCATGGGCTCCAGCAGTGAGCGTGTCGGTCCCACCGGCCGCGGCCAGGTGGGGACCGACGGCGTGCGGGACACCTCCACGTCGGACACCCCGGCAGAGGGGCCGCCGGAGCAAGCATCGGGTGGCGCGGAGCCGCAGCCGGACGGCGTGGAGCCGAAGGCGGGCTATCCCCGGCTGGACCCCCGGCACGAGCACAAGCCCTACCGGACCTGATCCGAGATCGACAGCCCGCTGACACCAGCAGTACCGCGGCGAAGCCGTTCCGCCGCGAGACCGCGCCCCGTCGCGGCGGCTAGCGCCGTGACGGCACGGTGACGCTCGTACGGGCGACTGCAGGCAGCACGACATCGGTCCCGGCATAGCGCACGACGACGGGCTTCGTGCCCGGGCGGACGCCGCGTGCGACGGCCCGCGCCTTGCCTCCGACCAGCTGGACCTCGACCGTGCGTCCTCCCACGCTGACGGTCGCTTGCCCGTCCGGCTTCGGCGCTCCGGGAGCACGGACGCGCACGTCCACGGTGACGCGTTTGCGCGACGCGTCAGCGCGCACCTTGATCTCGGGAACGGTCGTCACCGGGGCGGGGACGGCAACCAACTCCGTGGTGCTGCGGAAGTGGCGCCGGGTCAGCGTGACCTGGACGGACAGGTTGCGGCCGACGTCCGCCCGGCGGACCGTGTACGTGGGCTTCGTGGTCTTGGCGATGCGCTGGCCGTCCCGGAACCAGGCGTACGTGGCGGTCGCGTCCCCGGGCTTCGTGGCCCCGACCCGGGCGACCAGCTTCTGGCCCACCACGGGCGTGCCTGTCACGCGGGATGGCCGGGTGATCGCGATCGGCTTGGCCAGGACGGGCGCGGTCGCGGCCGCGTCCGACCTCGACTTCTTGTAGCCGCGCGCACTTGCCGTGGTACGTGCACTGATCCGCTTGCCGATGTGGTCCCGGGTGAGCACGAGGGACGTCCCCGTGGCCTCGGGAAGGGCGACCCCGTCGGCGTACCACTGGGTCGTGACCTTCGCGGGCTGCGGCGACCACGACGAGGGGGCGAGGGACAACGTCTGGCCGACCTCCGCGACGCCCTGGATGGTCGGCTGCGCTGCGACCTGGAACCTGCCGGGGGCAACGGGAGCCGTCGCCAGGACTGCTCGCCCAGCGGTGTAGCCGTCGAGCTGAGCCGTCACCTCGGCGGTGAGCGCCTTGCCCTTCACGTCGGGTGTCGGGACGTAGCTGGACGCGGTGGCACCGGGGATGGCGACACCGTCGGCGAGCCAACGGACGGAGACGCTGCTGGGCGTCGGCGTCCACGCGCCACCCGCCACCTCCAACGGTGCACCGACCGCCGGAGTGCCGACGATGGCGGGAGCCGTCGTGGGCGCGACCACGCGGTCGTTGAAGTGGATGAAGCCCGTGGGCCAGCCCCCGCCGGACTTCGTGATGCGCCGCCAGTAGAAGTCACCGCCCCAGTAGTCCTCCGAGACGATGATCTCGGTGTCGGAGATGACCTGTTCGACGTAGGCGACGTGGCCGCTGCCACCTGCCGGCGTCACGTGCGGCTTGTACCAGGCGACGGACCCGACCGCGGGGGTCTGGTCGGTGATGCTCGCCATCGCCACGCCCCAGTTCGAGGCGTTGCCGCTGCCCTCCCAGGGACGGACGTCGGGCATGCCGGACTGGATCAGCCGGTAGGCGACGTAGTTGGTGCAGTTGTGCCCGGCGTACATGCGCCAGTACATGGTGGACGACGCCTGCCGGTAACCGCCGTTCCCGTAGCCGGCCGCCTGGCAGCCGGCGTAGCCCGAGCAGAGGTACGTCGAGGTGGTCAGGCTGATCTTGTCCGCGGTGGTCGGCGTGACGAGCAGCACGAGCGCCAAGACGCCGGTGATCAGCTTGGTGGCACGGCCAGCCCGTCGGAGGACCAGCCGAACACCGGACGAGACGGGGCGGGTCGGCTGTGACGGCTGTGACCGATGAGGCTGTTGTTGCACAGTGAGCGATCGTATGGGCCGGTCGTCAAGCGCGCCACGCCGATGAGTGAAGATCAATCGTGTAATTCTCCCGCCGGTTGCGGGCGCGGGGCCGCTCAGGCCTGGGTCAGGCCCGAGACCCCGACCAGGGTGATCGCGGACCCGATGACCGCGATCATGCCTGCGGCCAGGATCGGCCCGACCCGGCCCGCAAGGGCGACGACCCGGCCCTGCCCGGCGACGCGCACCACGACGGACTTGCCGGCCAGGGCCAGCAGGCCCGTCGCGAACAGCACGGAGGCCAGGCCGAGCCCGAAGGCGACGACGAGCAGCAGCGCCAGCGCGGAGCGACCGCTGAACAGGCCCGTGACCAGGACCAGGAACGCCGCCGGCGACGGTGTCAGGCCGCCGGACGCGCCGAGCAGGGCGAGGCTGGGCCGGCTCACCCGCAGGGCATGGACGTGGTCGTGGGCGTGACCGTGCCCGTGGGAGTGCCCGTGGGAGTGCCCGTGGGAGTGCCCGTGCCCGTGGAAGTGCCCGTGGCCGTGCGCGCCCAGCCGGCGTCGTACGAGCCACAGGCCGAGCCCGAGGACGAGCAGTCCCGCCACGACCTCGAGGCCGCTGGTGAGGCGCCCCAGGCTGACCATGTCGGAGAGGTCGAGGAAGGTCCACGCGAGGGCCAGCACGAGCACCGAGAACGTGTGCATCACCGCGACCGAGCCACCGAGCCAGGCGGCGTCGCGCACGCGGCCGTCGGACCCGACCAGGTAGGCCGCGGCGAGGCTCTTGCCGTGACCGGGTCCGACGCCGTGCGCCGCCCCGGCCGCGACCGCGACCAGGAGGGCGACCGGCGTGAAGGAGTCCGACCCGACCGCCGCCACGAGGCGGTCGGCCAGCGCCGAGGCGCCGAGCAGGTCGAGCGTCATCGGCGCACCCGCACGGTCATGGTCCGCGAGCGCGACGCCTCGAGGTCCGCGCTGCCGGCCCAGGTCACGGTGACCTTCCAGCGGCCCCGTCCCATCCGCGCCGGGAGCTTCGCCCGGGTCCGGCCCTCGCGCAGGGTGAGCGCTCGGGTGCGGGTGGCACCGTCGCTGGTCCGGGTCGCCACGAGCCGCAGCACACCACTCGGCGCCGGGACGCCGTCGGCGTACGCGACGCTCACGACCGCCCGCCCCGTGCGCCCCCGCGCCCGCACCCTGCTCAGACCGAGCCTCGGACCGGACGCCTTCGCCCGCACCAGCCGCGCGCTGCTCACGGAGGGGCGCAGCGTGGCGGAGCCGGTGTAGGTGACGCTGACGACGTGGCTCCCCGCGCCGGTGCTCGGGGGTACGACCAGGACCGCTCGGCCCCCGGCGAGCTGTGCGACGACGGGCTGCCCGACGCCGCTGAGCACGACCTCGCCGCTCGCCGCGCCGCCGCCGACGCCCGTGACGCGTACGGCGACGGGCGTGCCTTGCCCGTAGGTGCCGGCCGGGACCGGCTCGATCTGCACGGTCGAGTCCTCCGCCGCCGGCGCCAGCGGGGACCACACGGCGACGTACGAGCGCGCACCGGTGGAGCCGGCCGGGATCGTCAGGGCGGTCGTCGGCCGGTCGAGGTCGGTGCCGAGCCAGCCGACGAACTCGTGACCGCCGCGGATCGGGTCGACGAGCCTCGTCGGCCCGGACTCGACGTGGTAGCTCGACGGGTTGAGGCTCGGCAGGACACCGCCGGCGAGGTCGTAGGACAGCGGGTAGTCCACCCGGCGCCAGGTGGCGACGTAGCTGCGGGCCTCGGCCGAGCCGGTCGGGATCGTCACGTCCACCGTGGGGCCGGCCAGGCCGGTCCCGGTCCAGCCGGCGAACTCGTAGCCGGCGCGGGTCGGGTTGACCAGCGTGAGCGGCTCGTCGTCGGCGGTGTGCGTGACCGGGTTCGCCGCGCCGGGCGGCAGCGTGCCGCCGGCCAGGTCGTAGCCGATGGGGTGGGCCTGCATCCGGCGCACGGTGCGCGTCGCGGACGTGACCGAGTTGCCGGAGCGGTCCGTCAGGACGGCGTACCACTCGTGGGTCACGCCCAGGTCCGGGCTGAAGTCCACGCTGCCGACGTCCTCACCGGTGAGGTCGACGGGCTCGCCGACCTGCTCGGGGACCCCGGAGGAGAAGGTCACCCGGTCAGCGGCGAGGGTGCGGGTCTGGGTGCCGCCCAGGTCGAGCTCGAGGACGTAGTTCTCGGCGTTGTCGCCGTGGAAGCCGGGCGTCGACGACTCCTCGATCGGGTTGTTCCAGCGACCGTCGGAGGTGGTCGTCTGCAGCCACGGCGAGTAGGTGTTGACGTAGATCAGGCCGTTCTCGGCGTCGACGCTGAGGTTCTTCAAGAAGCCGTGGCCGCCCCACGCGCGGGTCTGGTAGTCGGTGAGGATGCCGTAGACCCGGGTGCCGCCGCTGTTGGTGCGCGAGGAGACGAACGTGCCGGAGTTGTGGCCGGTGAGCACCAGCTTCACGTTGGGGTAGGGGTCGACGAGCAGGGTGTTGATCCGCGGGTTGGAGTAGCCACCGCCGCCGGAGGCGACCAGGTAGTTGTGCGTGGCGAGGATGACGGTGTGGTCGGGGTGGGACTCGATGACGTCCTGCGCCCACGCGAAGGCCGGGTCGTCGTCGCTCTCGGCCGACCAGAAGCCGACCTCGAGCCAGAGCAGCTTCGCGCCGTCGATCTCGCCGGTGTAGTAGTAGTTGTCGATGTCGTGGGTGCCGCCCATCGACCACGGGGAGCCCTCGAGGCTGGCTGCGAAGCGCTCCGCGGGGAAGTACTTCTGGAGCATCTGGCGGCCGTTGCGGGTCTCGTTGTAGTCGTGGTTGCCCCACGAGATCATGTAGGGGATGTCCGCGTCCTCGAGGATGCGGGCCGACGGCTCGGCGTTGCGCCACTGCCACTCGTCCTCGTACTCCTCGCGGTTGACCCAGTCGCCGGCCTGCAGCACCAGCGCGGTCTTGCGCTCCTCCGCTCGGTCGCGGATGTACTCGAACTGCTCGGTCATCGTCCACGGCGTCGCCTCGGTGTAGAGCTGCGTGTCGCCGACGTGGTTGAACGACCAGTCGTAGTCGTCGGGGGACGGCACCGTGTTGTCGTAGTCGCGGTCCTCACCCCACGGCAGCTCGGTGAGCCCGCGCCACACGAGCACGGTCAGCACGCCGTCGCCGTCGACGGCGTGGTCCGCGCTGGTGGTCCGGACGTCCAGGTTGAGCTGACCGCCGTCGCGGTCGGCCGCGGAGTCCTTGAGCACCCATGCCGACGTGGTGGTGTCCCAGACCCACGCCGACACGGTGCGGTCGCCTCCGGTGCCGCGCCAGGAGAAGTGCTGCTCGGGCTCGGCGGTCTGCTCGGGGGTGAGCCGGACGCGGTAGATCTGGTAGGGGTTGCGGTCGTCGCCGACGGTGGTGGGCGTGAGCGCGTCGCTCGCGACGCCGCTGGCAGGCGTGAGCGAGGACGGCACGCGGTCCGTGGTCGAGCCGGTCCGCACCGTGACGTTGTCGGACCCGAGGGCGACGCTGGAATTGGCGTAGAAGCGCGCCTCGACCTTCTCGGCCACGTCCGTGCGCGGCTGGACGCTCAGCGTCAGCGGCTGCCCCGCGGGACGTACGTCGCTCACGCGGGGCTCGGCCGGGCCCGTGGTGTCGGTGACATCGAGGGTCAGCGCGGCCGCGGCGGACCGCGACGGGTCCGTGACGGCGGTCGCGGTGAACGCGACGCGGACGTCGTCGCCGGCACTCAGCACGGGCACGGGCACGGTGAAGGTGCCGGCGTCCACCTGCTGGGAGAAGACCTCCTCGCCGTCGATGGTGGCCACCAGCCGTGAGCGGCGGGTGACGCTGCCGAACACGTCGACGGTGCCCGCCTCGACGGCGGTGCCGTCGCTCGGGTTGCCGAGGGCCAGGGACAGGCCGGCGTCGGTGCGCTGCTCGCGGTCGCCCAGGACGACGGCGTCGCCGAAGTAGTTGTCGGTGCGGAAGGCGTCGTACTCGGGGATGAACTCGGTGCTGGCGACCCACACCTCGTCGGCGACGCCGTGGAACGGCTCGACGAGGGTGTCGGGGCGCTCGGGGTCGACGCCGGTGTCGCCGATCGCGGTGAGCACGCCCGGCTGGTCGGGGAACTGCCGCCCCTCGGCCATCTGCTCGTGGACGATCTCGCCGTCGACGAAGACGGCGAACGTCATGCCGTCGAAGGTCATGGTGACCAGGTGCGGCTCGCCGTCGACCGGCACGTCCGAGATCGCGCCGCCGAACGGCGTCCGGGTGCGGGCCTGGCCGGTGGCCTTCACCGGGCCGAGGGTCAAGGTGGGGGTCTCGGCACCCGGCGCCCGCTTGCCGAGGAGCGCGGTCTCGACGCCGCCGACGGCGTCGAGGTCGGCCTGGGTGAGCGAGTAGATCCCCGACACGGTGAACTCGCGGGTGAAGCGGCCGAGGTTGCCGCCGTACTGCAGGCGGGAGCCGGAGAACCGGCTGACCATGCCGCCGGGCAGACCGCGGCCGTCGGCGACCTCACCGGCAAGCGGCTCGCCCACGAGCGTGCCGGTCGTGGTGCCGCTGGAGTCGGGACGCGTGCCGCCCGCCTCGGTGTCGGCCGCGAAGTGCTCGACGAGCTCGAACTCGTCGCTCCACACGTCGGCCGGGTCGTTGTCGGCGGCACCGGTGCCGCCGAAGTACGCCCACACGATCTGCTGAGAGACCTTGGCCAGCTCCGGGAGCTTGACCCAGACCACCGAGGTGCCGCCGGGCTGCCAGGTCTCCACCTCGAAGGAGAGCGGGACGCTGCGCGAGGTGGTGATCGCGAGGGTGGCGGCGTCGACGTCCGGGGTGTCGGTGATCGCGAGGCGGACGGGCACGTCCTCCAGTGCGCGGCGCTGGTCGTTGCGGACCGTGATGGGCTGACGGCTCGTCGCAGCCGGGTCGGCCCAGGCGACCTCGGAGCCGTCGACGGCCACGGTGCGGCGCAGCACCCGGAGCGCCTCCTCGGCGGCCCGGAGCCGGTCGAGGTTCGACAGGTGCGCCCGCTGCGCCTTCGTCAGGGCCCGCACCAGCCGGCGCGCGGCCACGATCGCCGGCTCGTCGTCGAGGGTGACCGACGCGGCGTCGGGCAGCTCGCCGAGGGTGGCGTCGACGGAGGAGACCTGGCGGTCGATGCCGAAGCCCTCGGCGAAGGTCGGCTCGCCCCGCCCGACGATCTCGTAGCGGTTGACGGTGAGCCGCTCGTCGGTGACCTGCACCTCGACGAACGACTCCCCCGCGTTGCCCCACCGCAGGCCGCCCCCGAGACGCTCGAACAGGCCGAAGTAGGACTCCAGGTCGAAGGCGCCCGCGGGGTCGGTGAGCTGCGGGTAGTGCTTGGTGCCGGCGGTGCCGGGCAGGACGAAGACGGTGCCGTCGGGGTCGACCTTGTAGTCGACGTGGACCCCACCCCGGACCTCGGTGATCACCTCGGTCGGCACGACCTTGGCGCCGGCGACGCCGGCGGGGTCGGACTGGAGCACCTGCGTGCGCGACCAGAAGTGGTCGTGGCCCTGCAGCACGAGGTCGATGTCGAGCTCGTCGATCAGCGGGACGAGGCGCTCGCGCAGGCTGACGGCGTCGGGCTCGGTGGGGTGGTCCGCGGCCGAGTAGGGGCCCTTGTGCAGGGTGAGGACGATCCAGTCGCTGCCCCGCTCGCGGGCGGCGGCGACGTCGCGGCGCGCCCACCCCAGCTGCGCGTCCGAGATCGGCTCGTAGTCGACGTCACCCACGCTGAGCGGGGTGCGGTCGTTGCCCTCGTTGGTGTTGAGCATGACGAAGTGGGCGCCGTTGTAGTCGTAGGAGTAGTAGGCGCCGGTGCTGGGGTCCTGGCCGTTGGGCCGCTCGAGGGTGAAGTGGTCGCTGAACGAGTTCCTCGCGAGGTCGTGGTTGCCGGCCACGGGGGCGATCGTCGTGGCCAGCAGGCTCTCCTGCGCGGCGCCGAGCAGGTCCTGCCATTCCGACTCCTCCTCGCCGGTCTGCACGACGTCGCCGTTGTGCACCATGAACTCGGCGTCGGGCACGGTGCGCAGCGCCTTGGCCATCGTCGCGGCCGAGACCGCCGCCTCCCCTGCCCCGCGGGCCTGGGTGTCGGTCAGGTCGATGAAGCTGAAGTCGCCCTCGCCGGTGGGAGTCCGGAAGTGCCCCAGGTCGCTCCACAGGCCGGTCAGGTCGTCGCCGACGCGGTAGTGGTAGGTCACGCCGGGGGTCAGCCCGGACGCCACGGCACGGAAGACGGTCTCCCCGTGCTCGGACTCCTCCTCGGTGGCGGGCACGAGGGTGGTCGCGCTGTCGGGGAACGTGGGGTCGGTGCTGAGCAGGACGCCCGGGTCCTCGGCGTCGAGGTCCTGATACCAGGTGAAGGCGCGCCGGGTCGTCGGGTCGCCGTGGAAGGTCGTGGTGATCCGGTTGGGCTGCTCGGCCGCGGTGACGTACTTGATGGCCGGCACGAGCGCGGCGGTGTCCCAGCGCCAGGTGTCGACGAAGTTCCACTCGAGGTCGCGGTAGGTCGAGCGGACCCGCAGCTGCTCCGCGGTCACGTCGGTGCCGTGCTGGTTGCGCTCGCCCGGTCCGGTGACCGTCGAGCCGGAGACGGTGACCGTGCGCTCGGCGAGGTTGTCGGCGACGGTCCAGTCGCCGGTGCCGCTCGTGCTGCCGAGGACGCGTCCGGCGCTGGTGCCGGTGGTCGAGCCACCGTGCACGACGTTGCGGCGTACGACGGTGCCGTCGCCGGACACGGTCGCGACGACGCCGCCGGCGGTCAGGGCCGAGACCTCGGCGTCGACGAGGCTCTCGGCGACCTCGGTGCCGCCGCTCGCGCGGCCCGCGATGCCGCCGGCGGCGCCGGCTGCGCGCACGGTGACGTCCACGACGTTGGCGTGGAGGGTGGCGTCGTCCGCCACCGCGACGAGGCCGCCGGCGACGTCGGCGTCGGGAGCGTCGAGGTCGGACTCGACGCGGACCAGGGACACCGAGGAGCCCGGCAGGGCGCGTACGGCGACGCCCGCGACGTGCTCGGTCGTCGCGGTCGGGTGCAGGCTGATGCCCTCCACCGCGAGGTTGCGCACCCGGCCGGTCAGGTCGCGCACGAGCCCGAGGTCGGTGGCGCCCGCGCCGGAGCCCGGCCCGTAGCCGATGTCGGTGAGGGTGTGGCCGGCGCCGTCGAGGTCGCCGGCGAAGGTGTCGAGTCCGGGGAAGGTGCGAGCGTCGAAGTCGAGGTCGGCGGTGAGCCGGTAGGAGCCGGAGCCGTACGTCGCGGGGTCCGCGTTGACCGCCGCGGCCATCGCCTCGAAGGAGCGGACCGACGAGATGAGGAACGGGTCGGCGGACGTGCCCGCGCCCGGGACGCCGGCCTGCTTGAGCGGCGGCAGCGCCGCCAGCCGCGGCGCGGGGTGGGAGACGGCGGGCTCCCAGCGCCAGGCGCCGGTGCCCTCGGCGAAGTCCCAGCCGAGGCCCTCGTAGGTCGGCTGCGCGGTGAGGTCGGGGAGGTCGGTCTCGGTGGCGGGGGCGAGGGTGCCGCGGGTCGCGACCGCTCCGGGCACCGAACCGGCGGTGATGGTGGTCGCCGTGCTCACCAGGTTGGGCCGGGTGACGGTCATGCCCTCGGGCCCGACGGCGGCGGTGCCCGAGCCGGACTTCGACACGGCGCCGCGGATCACGACGTTCCCGCCGGTGGAGGCGGCGCCCACGCCCTGCGACAGGATCAGTCCCGCGGTCGCGCCCGCGCCGCCAGCGTCACTGCGCACGGTCACGTCGACGAGCAGGTTGCGCGCGATCGTGGTGCCGGCGCGGGGGTAGGCCACGAGGCCGGCGGCGTACTTGTGGCCCGTCACGCTGACGTTCCAGAGCACGTTGTCGGTGACCGTCGTGGTGCCGGTGCTGCCGCCCACGAGCCCGCCGGACTGGGTGTTGACCGCGCCGCCGCTGCCGAGGCGGACCGAGGAGTCGAGCACCGTGTTGCCCACGACGCGAGAGTCGGCGGCGACGGTCGCGACGAGGCCGCCGGTGCCGTCACCGGTGGCCGTGGAGGCCTGGACGCTGGCCAGCGTCAGGCCGGTGACCGTCGCGCCGGTCAGGCTGCGGAAGAACCCGACCGAGTCGGCGGTGTTGGCGTAGGCGAGGTTGCTGATGGTGTGGCCGGCACCGTCGAAGGTGCCGGAGAAGGCGGCGATGCCGGGGTAGGTGCCGCCTTCGTAGTCGACGTCGCCGGAGAGGCGGTAGGACAGCGAGGCAAAGGTCGCGGGCTCGCTGTTGATGGCGGCGGTCGCCGCGTCGAGGTCGGCGGCCGAGTCGATGAGCAGCGGGTCCCCCGTGCTGCCCGAGCCCTCCAGGCCGGGAACGGTCGCCGCGCTCGCGGAGCCGGCGGTGGCCGGGATGACCGTGAGCACGCCGACGGCGAGGGTGATCACGGGGAGGACGAGCTGGCGCAGCCTGCGCGACTGCATGGGGCGGGACGACACGGAGGGACTCCTGGAGGCAGGTCTGAGGTGCTCGGGGGCGCGGGAGACGGAGTGGATCGGGTGGGACCGGTGGGGCACCGGGCCGGTAGCGGCTAGCCCTTCGGGCCCTTGGCCGGCTTCGGGACGCGGAGGTTCACCGCGCGCGACGTCGCACCGAGGCGGTCGGCGTCGCCGGAGTAGGACGCGGTGAGCCGCCACCTCCCGGGCCGGAGCCCGCGCAGCCGCAGCGTGGTCGACGCGCCGTCCACGCGCACCGTGCGCGTCCTGGTGACCGTGCGGACCCGCGTGCCGCGGTCCGTCCGGACCTTCGCCGTGGCGGTCACGGTCACCGTGCCGGTCGCCCTGGCTGCCCCGGCACCCGAGAGCCGCACGCGCACGCGCTGCGTGGCCCGGTCGACGACCGAGAGCCCGACGGTCGTGGCCGTCCTCGGGGCGGCGACCTCCCGCCAGGTGGCGACGTAGCTGCGCGCGCCCAGCGAGCCGGTGGCGATGGTGACGAGGGTGCTCGGGCCGGCCAGCCCGGTGCCCACCCAGCCGGCGAACTCGTGTCCGGTGCGGGTCGGGTTGGCCAGCGTGATCGGGCCGGACTCGACGTGGTAGTCGCCCGGGTTGCTCACCTGGCCGCCCGCGAGGTCGTACGTCAGCGGGTAGCGCACGGGCGTCCACGTGGCGCGGTAGGAGCGCACGCCGGTGGCGCCGGCGGGCACGGTGACCGCGGTCGTCGCGGCGGTGAGGCCGGTGCCGGTCCAGCCGGCGAACCGGTAGCCCGTGCGGACCGGGTCGAGCAGCGTGAACGCACCCGTCTCGACCGTGTAGGTGCCCCGGTTGCCGTCGGGCAGGGTGCCGCCCTGCGCGTCGTAGGTGATCGGGTAGTCGATCGCGACCCAGGTCGCGGAGTAGCTGCGCGCGCCGACCGCGCCCGCGGGGATGGTCACCGAGATCGTCGGACCGGCGAGTCCGGTGCCGGTCCAGCCGGCGAACCGGTAGCCCTCGCGGGTCGGGTCGGCCAGCGTGACGGCACCGGACTCGATCGTGATCGACGACGGGTTGCTCGCCGCGCCCGTGCCGCCGGCGAGGTCGTACGTCACCGGATAGGCGGTCGCGGACGACCAGGTGGCGGTGTAGGTCCGGTCGCCGAGCGAGCCCGTCGGGACCCGCACCGTCATGGCCGGGGAGCTCAGACCGGTGCCGCTCCACCCGAGGAAGGTGTAGCCGAGGCGGGTCGGGTTGGTCAGGGTGAAGGCGTCCGACTCGACGGTGTACGAGACCGGGTTGCCGCCCGCTACGGACCCGCCGGCCAGGTCGTAGCGCACGACGTACTCGGCCGCCGTCCAGGTGGCGGTGTAGGCCCGGTCGCCGGTCGCGCCGGCGGGGATCTGCAGGCCGAGCGTCGGGGACGACAGGCCGGTGCCGGTCCAGCCCGTGAAGAGGTAGCCGTCCCGGACGGGGGCGGCGACCTCGACGGCAGCGTCGCCGAGCCGGTACGACGCGGGGTTGGCCGTCGCCAGCGAACCGCCGGCGAGGTCGTAGTCGAGCGTGTAGGTGGGCGGCACCGCCGCTGCGGGGGCCGGGTGCCGCACGCCCGCGAGCCAGCGCCAGGCACCGGCGAGGTCCCAGCCCGCTGCGACGTACGTCGCCTCGGTGGCCAGCTCCTCGGGCGTCGCCGCGGTCCCGGTGTTGCCGGCGACGGTGCCGCTGCCGAGCCGGGTGCTCGAGTCGACGAGGTTGGGCGCGGTGCCGGTCAGTGCAGCCGGCCCGGCGCCCTTGGTGAGCGCGAGGCCGGTCGCGCTGCCGCGCACGACGACGTTCGCGGAGACGTCGAAGCCGGGCGTGGCCTGGTGCTGGGCGATGAGCATGCCCGCGGTGGAGCCGGCACCGCCCGCGTCGGCCACGACGTCGACGTCGACGACCAGGTTGCGCGCGAGGGTGGTGCCCGCGCGCGGGTAGGCGACCAGGCCGGCGGCGTACTTGTGGCCGGTGACCGTCGAGGCCCACACGACGTTGTCGGTGATCCGGGTGGCTCCGAAGGAACCGGCGACGAGGCCCGCGGCCTGCGTGTTGACCGCTCCTCCCGGGGCCACCGTGACCCGTGCGTCGACGACGCTCGTGCCGGTGATGACGGAGTCGGTGGCGGTGGTGGCAACCACGCCCGCGCTTCCGGTGCCGTCCCGGGTGGTGCCGGAGACGTCGGTCAGCGTGAGGTCGCGCACGGTCGCCCGGGTCAGCGCCGCGAAGAGGCCGACCGAGTTGCGCGCGTTGCTGTAGACGATGTCCTCGATCGCGTGGCCGTCGCCGTCGAAGGTGCCGGAGAACGTCGTGAAGCCTGCGAACGTGGCGCCGTCGTAGTCGATGTCGGCGACGAGCCGGTAGGACAGCGACGCGTACGTCGCCGGTTCCGAGTTCACCGCGGCGGCCACCGCGTCGAGGTCCGCCGCGTCGGCGATCAGCACCGGGTCGGCCGGCGAGCCGTCGCCCTCGAGGTCACCGACGGAGGCGGCGTGCGCCGTGGCGGGCAGCAGCCCGACCAGGGCGACCGTGCCGGTCAGCAGGAGCAGCAGGGCTCGCCGCGCCGACGTGCGCGGGGAGACGGCGGGAGCGGGCGCAGGAGCGGGCATGGCGAGGCGGCCTCGACTGGGCACGGACGTCCTTCACAACGGGGGATGGCGGAGGTGTGTACCGCCGACTTCCCGATAGACCCAACGGCGGCGTCACGCTCTCCGGCACAGGTGAACGGACGGTGACCGGCGACGGACCGCGGTCTGGACGACGCACGAAGGCTGGCTGTCGATGCTCAGCCGGACCGTGCCGTTCGCCGCCGGCGGACGACGACGGCCGCGAGCGCGACCAGTGCCGCGCCCGCCGCGACCGCTCCGAGCTGTCGTACGGCGCTCGCGGCGGCGTCCGGGCCGCTCTGCGCCGGCTCCCCCGAGGCCGACGGCGGCTTGCCCAGCCGCCAGGTGAACGTGTCGTCGGCGGCGGTGTAGACCCGGCGCTGACCGTCCTCGCTCGTGGCCAGCGTCCGGTAGGCCGGGTCGATGTCGGTGAGCATCCGGACGGTCACGTCGGCGCTCGACACGGGACCGCCGCAGTCGAAGGCCAGACCGGCGCCGGTGTCCTGCACGTTGTCGACCGGCTCGAGCGAGCCGGCGCAGTCCTCGCCGCCGACGGTGACCGCGATGTGCTCGAGCAGGTACGCCTCGAGGACCTCCGGCTCCTCGGCGAGGCGGATGCCGGCCGCGACCGACGACTGGTCCTCGGCGTACTCCCCGTCCTCGAAGACCACGACGTGGCTGCCGCCCACCACGCCGACGTACGCCGCCAGCGCGGTCACGTCATCGGGGGCGGCCGCCCAGTCCACGCGGACGCCGTCGGGGGTCGCGGACACCTCGACGGTCTGCGGGTCGCCGAAGGGGTGCGCCTGAGCAGGACCGGCGCCCAGCACCAGGGCAGCGGTGATGACCGCCGCGGCCGCGGCCCCGCGCATGTCTGCCACTGCTGCTCCTCGATCGTCGACGGTGCAGGGTCCACGACGGCGGTGTCCGCGGGCCGAACTCCCGGCCACGCGCCGGTGAACCGCCCGGCTGCGAATCGGACGCCGGCATCGGGGTACCGACCGGCCACGTCCACAAGGCAGCCATGGGTGCCTTGACGACGAGGCCCGGGTGCTCAAGCCAGCGGGCACCCGGGCCGCTTGCACGGTCCGAGCCGACGCCGGGACCCCGTCGGCGTACGAGGAGCGCGCACCGCTAGTTCAGGTCGGGCAGCTTGCGCGTGCTCGCGATGTCGGCAGCGACGTCGACGACCTTGCGGTTGAGGTGCATCGAGGCGCGGCGCAGGTAGTCGAAGGCCTGGTCGACGGAGATGTCCAGACGCTCCATGAGGATGCCTTCGGCCTGTCCGATCGTGATGCGGTTGTGCAGGGCGGCGCCGAGCTGGTCGATTTCGCGCCCGGCGCTCATGATCACCGACATGTGCCTGGCGATGGCCTGCCCGACCGTCAGGTCATCCGCATCGAAGCGGTGCCCCTCACGTGCGTAGAGGCTCAGCGCGCCGTAGGAGTGCTTGTCGGTGTAGATGAGCAGCGACATCATCGTGCACACGCCGAGCTCGTCGTGGGCCTGGCGCGACCAGCGGGGCCACCGCCGTTCTTGGGTCAGGTCGGTGCTGACGAGCGTCTCCTGGTCGCGCCTGACGTCGAGGCACGGGCCTTCGCCGAGCTCGCGCTGCAGCTCGTTGGCGCGCCTCACGACGTCGTCGCTACTGGCCCGCGTGACCAGGCCGCGCTTCTCGTTGATGGTGATGCCGGCGTGGTCGCACCGGGACACGAGTGACACCGCCGCGTCGACCGCCACCTGCAGCCGGGCGTTCTCGTCCGTGGCGGAGGCGATGGCCTGCGCCAGCTGGCTGAACTCGTGTATCAACCTGGTGTCGTTCACGACGACCTCAATCCTGCGACCCCGGCTTCCGGCAGTTGGTGACAATTCAGTCACGCCTTGGCCAGGCGGACGCAAATACAGCGGCAGTCTAGACGACACGATGGCTTGGCTCGCACCACGCTCGGCGGTGAGCCAGCCACATCCACGAGGACCGAGATGTGGCTCAGCCACCGCCACCCGCCGTACACCGGCCGCGCGCACCCCCCAGCGGTGAGCCAGCCACAACCACGCCGACCCAGATGTGGCTCAGCCACCGCTACCGGCCGTACGCCGGCGGCGCGCACCCCCAGCGGTGAGCCAGCCACAACCACGCGGCCGCACATGTGGCTCAGCCACCGCCACCCGCCGTACACCGGCCGCGCGCACGCTCGGCGGTGAGCCAGCCACATCCACGCGGCCGCACATGTGGCTCAGCCACCGCTAGACGACGTACACCGGCCGGCGAGCACCCCCAGCGGTGAGCCAGCCACAACCACGCGGCCGCACATGTGGCTCAGCCACCGCCACCCGCCGTACACCGGCCGCGCGCACGCTCGGCGGTGAGCCAGCCACAACCACGCCGACGCACATGTGGCTCAGCCACCGCTAGGCGACGAGCGCCAGAGCGGCCGGAAGCGCCTGAGTTGGGGGGTCCCAGACGCCCCCGGCCTTGACGAGGGGTGCCGTCGGTGCAGCCGTCAGCCTGCGCTCGCGCGTCGCCGACGACACGGCCTCGTCTACGCCGGCCGGCTCGTCAAGGAGAAGACGGGCACGACGCGACGCGGCACGGGCCGGACCCGCCACCTGGAACCGGGTGAGGTGGGCGAGCGTCCCGAGGGACGTCGCGCACCTCACCCGGTTGTGGTGAGTCAGGTCCTGGCTGGTGTCAGATCACACCCAGCCGGCACGGAACCCGGGCCGGAACCCCGGGCGGAACCCGGTGTTGGGCAGGACCTCGGGACGACCGGCGACCTTGACCTTCGCCTTGTCCTCGTTGTTGGCCTTGACCGTGTCACCGGCCGCCTTGACCTCCGCGACGTTGACGAGCTTCTTGCCCGCAGCCGCCGCGGTGGTCTTGGCCACCACGAACACCGGCTTGGCCTTCTGACCGGCCTTCAGGTCGCTGTCCATCTCGCACACGACCTTGTCGGTGGCCTTCTTGGCCGTGCAGTCCCAGCCCTTGCCGTTGGCCGAGACCAGCTCCAAGCCCGCGGGGAGCTTGTCGGTGAGCTTGATCGGGGCCGGCGCCACGCCCGGACCGCGGTTGGTGACGTCGAGGCGGTAGCGGACGTTGTCGCCCACCGTGGCCCGCGGACCCGACACGATCGACTTCTTCAGCTTCAAGTCGAACTCGGTCTTGGTGTGGGTCGTGGTGCAGTCGGCGTTCTGGTCCGGCGCCGGGACACACACGCTGCGCGGGTCGTTGCTCGTGACCACGTTGCGCAGCCGGTTGTCGCCGTTGGCGCGCACCGTCACCGAGTAGGTGATGGTCGCACTCGCGCCCACCGCCAGGTCACCGGTCCACGACAGCGTCGAGCCCGACACCGACACCGAGCCGCTGCTCGCCGCAGCGTCACCGTTGTACGTCGCGTCGTCCAGGACCGCCGACAGGTCGTCGGTCAGCGTCGCACCGGGGACCGCAGCCTTGCCGACCTGCTTGACCCGCACCGTGTACGTCACCTCGTCACCGATGCTCACCTTCGAGGTGCTCTTCGGGTCCGAAGTCTTGGAGTACTCGTACACACCCACGTCGTGACGGGTCTTGCAGTCCGCGTCCTCACCGGCCTTCGGGTCACAGCCCGGCGACGACACCACGTTGTCCAGACCGAAGTCGCCGTTCGCCTTGAGGTTCGCGATCGGCTTGACCGTCACCGAGTAGGTGACCGTCGCGACCTGCCCGACCGGGATGGTGCCGGCCCAGGCGAGCCGGTTGCCGGTCAGGGTCGCCTCCCCGATCGAGGACGTGACGTCACCGTTGTACGTCGCGTCGTCGAACACGTCGCTCAAGTCGTCGGTGAACACCGCGTTCGCCGGCGCAGTGCCCTGCTGGGTGACCCGCACCGTGTAGGTGACCTTGTCACCCGGCTTCACCGTGGTCAGCTCGGCCGGGACCGACGTCTTCACCGTCTTGTAGTTGGTGATCTCGATACCCGCCGGGTCACAGTTGATCGCCGGCGGCACCTGGGAGTCGCTCGGGATGTCAGCCGTGCCGCACGCGGTGTTAACCACCGTGCCCGACGTCGACTCATCCAGCACGAACTCGTACTCGTGCGTCTGCTGCTCCCCCGGAGCCAACGAGTCGATCGTGAAACCACCCAGCTCGGGCTGCTTGTCGTCGCTGATCTCGACGTCGCGCAGCGTGCCCTGCCCGGTGTTGGTCACCACGATCCGGTAGCGCACCGTGTCGCCGTAGCGGAACGCCGGGTAGTCCGCCGCGTCCTGCGCGTCGTGCCACTCGCCGTTGCGGTCCTGGACGTACTTCTTCAGGTTCGCCGAGTAGAACGCAGCCACCGACATCGGAGCCGAGGTCCGCATCACCAGACGGGTGTGCTGAGCCACGCCCTGAGCCCGGTTGACGAACATGTCGGCCGGGGACGCACCGTCGGTGACGATGTGGACCCGGAACTGACGGGTCGCACCCGGGTTCAACGCCGGACCGATCACCCGGACCGCGGTCGCGTTCGGAGTGAACGTGGTCGTCCACCCCGAGGTGTTGCCCGCGATCGAGCCAGGATTGGTGCCGTTGACCGCCTCACGCGGGTTGTCCGACAGCGTGGCCGGGTCGGCCGTCGTGTAGTAGACCGTGCCGCCGGTGTTGCCGAGGATCTCGACCCGGTCAAGCGCATAGTCACCGTCGAAGTCCGTCCCACGACCATCACCCTCGTAGGGAAGGATGTCGATCACATCGGTGTAAGGGCTCACCAGCGGGTCGAACGACCGCAGACTCACCGTCCACGAACCCGACCCGTCACCCGAGCCGTCCACATTCGGGATGAACGGCGTGTCTGTCGTCTTCGAGATCTGCGTGTACCCGTTGGAGGCTGTGGTGATCTGGGCGGCGGCCACCGGAGAGGTCTCCCCGAGCAGTGACGAGGTCACCGTGTTGCGAAGCACCACTCCTGGCTCGACGCGGCCCACCGCGGCCTGGTACGTAATGGTGTTCGGCACGTTGGTCGGCACGTCGTCGAGGTTCCAGGTCAACACCTGGTGCCCGTCGCCCGCGATGGAGATGACCGGCGCCGGCGTCGCACTCCCGGCGACGTAGGTCATTCCGATGGGCAGGTGGTCCTCGATGGTGTAGTCATCCACCGTAGGCGGAACGGCACCGGACCCGTTGGCCGAGTAGGTCAGGCTGAAGGTTGCCGACTCCCCCGGGCTCAGCACAGGTCGGTCGACTCGCTTAGTGATCGCCGGCTGGGCGAAGATAACCCGGATGAGGTCGCGGGCGCCGTTGGTGCTGTTGTAACGCGCCGACGGGCGACCAGGACGGTTGAACGGGAAGTACTCGCCGATCTGAGGGCTGTCCGCGCCGTCGCGTCCCCAGTAGTGCCAGGCACCATCGCGCAGCGGCGCTCCCCACGACCAGATGTCCTGGCCGATGGCGGCGTCGGTCTGCACGGTCTGGTACGGGCGGAGCTGGATGTTCTGGTGGCGGAAGCTGCCACCGGTTCCGGTGATGCGGACCGCCTTGATGGTGGTCTTGTCGGCCGGCTCTGTGGTCACCCAACCTGCGGTACCGCCACAGCCGCGGAAGGCGTCGGGGTTGTAGCTGCCACTGCCCGGGGTGACGGTGGGGTCGTTGCCGACATACCAGGCGAAGGTGCCGCGATTGCCGATCGTTGCGGGGGTATACAACTCGTAGGCCTGAGTGTTGTCGGGCCACGACCACAGTTCGACTTTGGTGTAGTCGACGAACTGGCTGTCGAGGATGGAGCAGCTGCCCATGACCTCGTTGTCCGGGATGCTGACGGCGTGGAAGTCGTTGACGAGATTGAAGAACTCGGCGCCCTGGGG
Organism: Nocardioides sp. SYSU D00065; assembly: GCF_017916425.1. GTDB lineage: Bacteria > Actinomycetota > Actinomycetes > Propionibacteriales > Nocardioidaceae > Nocardioides. The sequence goes on from NZ_JAFMSX010000001.1 coordinate 977,809, forward strand.
GTATTCCCCGCTGTTGTCCCACGGCGTGCCGCCATACTGCCGGTTGATGTAGTTGCTCCACGTGCCGGGCAGTGTGAGCGTCTTGCTGCTGGTGTTGTTGGCTGCGTCGTCGACGTCGCTTTGCCCGGTCGGGGCCACGTACGTGGGCGTGCTGGACACGAGCGTCACCGACGTGTTAGACGCGAGCGGGGCCGTCATCCGCAGGTTCACCATGCCGCTGGCGATCGCAGTCTTGTCGACCGGCATGGGGGCGCCTGCTGAGTCGCGCGACGGGACGGTCGTCAAGGAGTAATCGATGTTGCTCAGCGTGAGGGTGAAACGCGTGGGATCTGTTGCGCTCTGAGTCAGCGTGCACGTGGGAAACGCCGTGTGCTGTTCACTCGCGGCGGGCGCGGGGTTGGAGTACGGGTGACCCGTAACGGTGGCGACTTGGGGGGAGCATGGCGCATCGTTGTACCCGCCGCCGGCCCAGCTTCCTGGAGCGAGAGCCTGGCCGTTGGCCAGGCTGATGGTCAGGTCGTACGAGACGGTGCTCGGGCCGGGGTCGCTCCCCTTGTCCTGGAACAGGGTCCATTGGATGGGGAATCGGATCGTGTCGTTCGTACCGGGGACCAGCGCGATGTCACCCGACGGGGTTTCCCACCGGATGTCCATGCCGAAGGAGTTGACGATCGGGACAGGCGGCAACTCCGCGGTGACCGGGTTCGCCGGGTCGCCGAAAGATGCGTCGACGTTGATGTTGGACCCGGTGGCGCCGCTGGCGATGATCGGGGTGATGATGACCGCGGCTGTGCCCTCATGGACGGTGCCGATATTGCACGTCAGCGTCTTGCGGTCCGCGGACAAGCTCGACTGGGGCTCGTAGCCGGCACCGGTGAAGCACACGTTCGGCAGGTTGTCGAACGTGCCGTTCTCCACCGTCACCCTGGCGGTCACATTCGGCACCGGGTCGTTGGTCGGCGCCGCGAGGTCGCTGTTGACGTTGACCCGGAACTTCGCGTTCACGAGCTCACCGCGCGCGACATTCGGATCAGCGACACCGGGCTGGCCGGGAGTATTGGCCTCCCACTCGGCCTCGAGCTGATACACGGGCGCAGCAGACGCGGGCACGGCGCCCACAGCCACCGTGCCCAGCGCGACCATCAGCGCCAACAGAAACAGGAAAGGCTGGCGAGCCAGCCGGACCAGGCGCGAGCGCCCGGGCGGGAGTCCACCGGCGCGCGGGCGCCGAGCGTGAGTGTTCATGAGTCTCCTTGGGTCGAAGCAGCGATCGGCGGATTCCCCCAAAGGACTCCCACGAACGCGAGCGCTACATCAGATCAACGAGACAGACACTTGCACGTTTCGCAAGGAAACGTAGGAGAAACAGAAATCGCCATAACCTGTTTGTCTTGGTGCGGAGAAGGCACTAACCGGGTGAGGTGCGCGACGTCGCGGAAGGGACGTCGCGCACCTCACCCGGTCGGTGCTGGCGGGGCACGAAGCCGTGCCTCCGCTCGGCCGAGCCCGCACCGCGCCGGGGCTGCGTGCGCCTCGACGCGAGAGTTGTGCATGGGCGAGCGGCCGGCGCGGGAGGCGCCGGCCGCTCAGGGCTTCAGCTCCAGCCGTGGATGTTGGTCCGGAAGCCGGTGCTGGGCAGCGCCGGGACGGGGGCCACGACGACCTTGGCCTTGTCCCTGTTGCTGGCGACGTCGGCGTCGCCAGGGGCGCGGACCCGGGCGATGTTGACGACGCGGCCGACCGCGGCCTTGGTCGCCTTCGTGGTCACGACCACGGACGGTGCTGCCGTGTCGGCTGCCAACCCGTTCTGGCGACTGCACCTGACGGTGTCGGTGGCCTTGTTGACCCGGCAGTTCCAGCCCTTGCCGCTGACGGAGACGAGCTGGAGTCCGTCGGGGAGCCGGTCGACGAGCCTGATCGGGCCCGGTGCTGCGTCGGGGCCGGTGTTCGTGACCTGCAGCCGGTAGCGGACCTCGTCGCCCACCGTGGCCTTGGCACCCGAGATCGCGGTCTTGTCGAGGTCCAAGTCGAACGTCGCCGCGCCCGCCGGCGGTGCGACAGGGGGCGCGGGTGGGGCGGGGGGCACGACGGGCGGTGCGACGGGATGGCTGGTGCAGTCCTGTGACCCGGCGGGGCACGCTGCGGCGGGTGGCGTGGGGTCGTCCTGGCCGAGCAGGAAGTTGCTCAGCACGCGGTCCCCCTGGGCCTCGACCGGCTTCACCGTTGCGGTGTAGGTGACCGTGACGGTCTGCCCCGCGGCAAGGTCGCCGGTGATCGCGAACCGGCCGCCGACGACCGGAGAGACCGCCAGTGCGGGATCCGAGGACACCGGCGCGGCGGTGATGGCGGCGTCGTCGAGGACGTGGGTCAGGTCGTCGACCCGGTCCACGGGTCCCGTCAGCCCACCCTGGTTGGTGAAGCTGAGGGTGTACGTCACCTGCTGGCCCTGGCCGACCAGCGTTCCGGAGGCCGGGCTCACGGTCTTGGCGTCGACCACGTTCGCGGGTGCGTCTGAGGGGATGTGGACGGTGCATAGGGGGGAGCTCTCCACGCAGCCCGCCGGAGGTCGGTCACCGGCGGGGACCAGGAAGTTCTCCAGCACATCGTCGCCGCGCTGGGCCTCGGGGCTGACCCGCACGGTGTAGGACACTGTGATCGCCTGACCCGCCGGCACCGTGCCGGTGACCGAGAACCGGCCGGACTCGACCGGGGACGCCGTTAGCGACCCGGCCGAGGCAACGGGGGGCGCGAGCATCGTGGCGTCATCGAGGACACCCGCGACCACGTCGTCCCAGTCCACGCTCGCCGGAGCGTCACCCGCGGTGTTGTCGAACGTGTGGGTGTAGGTGATCGTGTCGCCCGCAGGAACGGTGGCACCCGAGGCCGGGGTCGCGGACTTGCTCACCTCGAGCTCCGGCAGCAGCGCGTCGTTGGCGAAGGTGCACACGACGTTGGTGCCGTTGGCGCCACCGTTGGGCATCGTGAACGTTCCGGTGCTGCCCGTGCCGCTGGCAACCACGGTGTCGGTGAGGGTGTTGACGCACTCCCACGAGCTGGCGTAGTCGGCCAGGTCCGTGGTACCGGCCGCGGTCTCGGCGATCGTGTACGTGACGCCGGACAGACCGAGGACAGGTCCGGCGACCTCAGCCGCGTCCTGGTCCTGCAGCCCGGTCTCGTCACCGGCTGTGGTGCCGGTGTTGCCGGTGGTCAGTCCCCCGCCCGTCACCGACAGCCCGAACTGGTCCGTGGCGGCCACTCGGCCATCGGGCAGCGTCTTGCGCACCTGGATCGCGTTCGGCAGCGCGCACGAGGCGTAGTCGGAGATCACTGCCGTCGTTGGGGTGTACGGCACCGACGAGACGACTGCCCCACTACTGGGGTTGACCTTGTACACGCTCTGGGGAGCCCGGCCCCCACCGAGGTACAGATACCCGTCCGCCCCGAAGGCCATCGAGTTGATCTGGCCTACGGGCGGGTTCGCGATGGTTGTGGTCGCCAGGAGCGGTCCGTCGACTGTCCCCGTCGTCGGCAAGGGGTCGTTGAGTCTCAGCAGCACTCCAGCACTCACGACGTACAGGCGGCCACCACCATCGAAGGCGAAGTCACCGTTGCCGCCAACTCCGATCGTGACCCGGCCGATGATGCCCGGGATGGGGGTCTCCGTCGTGGTGTCGAAGGCCCGGATCTCGACCACGCCGGCGTTGATGATGCCGTGATAGTAGATCCCGCTGGTGGCGTCGTAGGCGCCCATGACCGGCGGGGTGACAGGGAAGACGACATCGCTGTAGGGCTTCGTTGCTCCGGTTACGGTGTCGACCCGTGTGAGGATGCTGCCCCTGAAGAGGTAGGCGTAGCTGTTCCTGCCGTCAACGGCCAGCGCGTTGTACAGGGAGGATGACAGTGGCACGACCTGAGTCAGGGCACCCGTCGTCGCGTCGAGCGCGTCCACCCCCGGCCTCGGGCCAACGACGCCGTTCTCCATGGCATAGATCGTGTCGCAGGAGATCGGCGCCAACGCGTTGGCCGGCGCCGCACCGAGGACACCGACGACCGGAAGCGCGGCCGCGGACATCGCCAGCACCGCACCCGACCGCGCGATGCGAGACAGCACGGGGCGACCAGCGGCCCGCCGACTGCGCCCGCCCTCCCTCCCCGGCGCGAGGGCGGTGGCATGACTCCCCGAAATGAACCACTTCATGCTCGATCTCCATCAGCTCAGTGCGTCGGGGTCCCGTTGACCCCGTGACCGCACGGTCACCGCAGCTCGCGAAGGCGCGCGCCCTCTCGACAGCAATCGACCGTCGACAGTTTCCACCACAGGCGACCCACCTGTGTGTCGAACGGAGGAACACCCCGCGCTTGCTTGGGCGTCTTTCCGGCTCGAGCACGGGAGGAGGTCGGGGCCGACGACCGATCTCGTGGACGTCGTCGAATTCATGTTGGACGTCGCTGCCGCATCGGCGAGACGGCAGACCCCGCTCCACGCCGATTCGTGCCTGATCGCTCCGGAGGCCGACCATTTGCCGACCCATCCCCGCCGCCCCATCCCACGGTCTCTGAAAAGCCGAGACCGGGTGAGCCGGGTCGGCTCCCTCTTGGTGTCGAGGGGCCGCCCGCCTCACCCGGTCTCGGATGGCTCAGGTCTGACCTGCATCAGCGGTCAATCGATCACACCCATCCGGCGCGGAACCCCGGGCGGAACCCGGTGTTGGGCAGGACCTCCGGACGACCGGCGACCTTGACCTTCGCCTTGTCCTCGTTGTTGGCCTTGACCGTGTCACCGGCCGCCTTGACCTCCGCGACGTTGACGAGCTTCTTGCCCGCAGCCGCCGCGGTGGTCTTGGCCACCACGAACACCGGCTTGGCCTTCTGACCGGCCTTCAGGTTCGTGTCCATCTCGCACACGACCCTGTCGGTGGCCTTCTTGACCGTGCAGTCCCAGCCCTTGCCGCTGGCCGAGACCAGCTCCAAGCCCGCGGGGAGCTTGTCGGAGAGCTTGATCGGGGCCGGCGCCACGCCCGGACCGCGGTTGGTGACGTCGAGGCGGTAGCGGACGTTGTCGCCCACCGTGGCCCGCGGACCCGACACGATCGACTTCTTCAGCTTCAAGTCGAACTCGGTCTTGATGTGGGTCGTGGTGCAGTCGGCGTTCTGGTCCGGCGCCGGCACGCACACGCTGCGCGGGTCGTTGCTCGTGACCACGTTGCGCAGCCGGTTGTCGCCGTTGGCGCGCACCGTCACCGAGTAGGTGATGGTCGCACTCGCGCCCACCGCCAGGTCCCCGGTCCACGACAGCGTCGAGCCCGACACCGACACCGAGCCGCTGCTCGCCGCAGCGTCACCGTTGTACGTCGCGTCGTCCAGGACCGCCGACAGGTCGTCGGTCAGCGTCGCACCCGGGACCGCAGCCTTGCCGACCTGCTTGACCCGCACCGTGTACGTCACCTCGTCACCGATGCTCACCTTCGAGGTGCTCTTCGGGTCCGAAGTCTTGGAGTACTCGTACACACCCACGTCGTGACGGGTCTTGCAGTCCGCGTCCTCACCGGCCTTCGGGTCACAGCCCGGCGACGACACCACGTTGTCCAGACCGAAGTCGCCGTTCGCCTTGAGGTTCGCGATCGGCTTGACCGTCACCGAGTAGGTGACCGTCGCGACCTGCCCGACCGGGATGGTGCCGGCCCAGGCGAGCCGGTTGCCGGTCAGGGTCGCCTCCCCGATCGAAGACGTGACGTCACCGTTGTACGTCGCGTCGTCGAACACGTCGCTCAAGTCGTCGGTGAACACCGCGTTCGCCGGCGCAGTGCCCTGCTGGGTGACCCGCACCGTGTAGGTGACCTTGTCACCCGGCTTCACCGTGGTCAGCTCGGCCGGGACCGACGTCTTCACCGTCTTGTAGTTGGTGATCTCGATACCCGCCGGGTCACAGTTGATCGCCGGCGGCACCGTGCTGCCCGAATCGGCCGGGACGTCCGCCTCTGCACATGCGGTGTTCACCACGGTCCCCGACTGGTCCTCGTCCAGCACGAACGAGTACTCGTGGCTCTGCGACTGCCCCGGAGCAAGCGAGTCGATGGTGAACGCGCCCAGCTCGGGCTGCTTGTCGTCCTCGAGCACGATGTCGTTCAACGTGCCCTGGCCGGTGTTGGTCACCACGACCCGGTACCGCACCGTGTCGCCGTAGCGGAACGCCGGGTAGTCCGTCACGTCCTGCGCGTCGTGCCAGTTGCCGTCGACGTCCTGGACGTACTTCTTCAGGTTCGCCGAGTAGTGCGGCGCCATCTGCATCGGCGCCGAGGTCCGCATCGCCAGGCGGGTGTGCCCGGCGTTGCCGTCGGCCCGGTTGACGTACACGTCGGCAGGCGAGGCGCCGTCGGTGACGATGTGCACCCGGAACTGACGCAGCGCGCCCGGGTCCAGCCGGGGACCGATCACCCGCACCGCGGTCGCGGCCGGCGTGTAGGTCGTCGTCCACCCCACCGTGTTCCCGGTCGTGGTGCCGGCAGCATTGCCGTTGGTCGGGTTGCGGGGGTCGTCCTGCAGGGTGGCCGGGTCCGCGGTCGTGTAGTAGACCGTGGTCCCTGCCGCCGCGCCCAGGATCTCCACCGGACGCGACAGGTCGTAGGTCCCGTCGAAGTCCGTGCCACGACCGTCACCCTCGTAGGGGAGGATGTCGATCACGTCGGTGAAGCTGTTGGGCAGCGGGTCGAACGAGCGCAGGTTCACCGTCCACGAGCCGGCACCGTCACCCGAGCCGTCCACGTTGGGGATGAACGGGGTGTCGGTGACCTTCGAGATCTGCGTGTAGCCGTTCGTCGAGGTCGTCACCTGGGCGGTGGCCGGCCGCGAGGTCTCGCCACGCAGCGAGGTGCTGACCGTGTTGGTCAGCGTGACGCCCGGGGTCACGTTCGGGCCCACCACGGCTTGGTAGGTCAGCGTGTTCCGGACGTTCGTCGGGACCTCGTCCAGGCTCCACGTGAGCACCTGCTGGCCCTGCGCGTTGGTGGTGATCGTCGTGGGAGCCGGCGTGGCCGACCCGGTCACGTACGTCATCCCCACCGGCAGCACGTCGACGATCGTGTAGTCGTCCACCGTCGGCGGGACCGATCCCGCGCCGTTGGCGGAGTAGACCAGCGTGAACGTCGCCGGGACGCCCGGACGCACCTGGGCCCGGTCGGCACGCTTGGTCACCGCGGGGACGGCGTAGACCACGCGCAGCACGTCACGAGCGGGCGTGGTGGTCTCGTAGCGCCCGCCAGGTTCGGTGACCTCGGTGCGACCACCCTGGCCGATCGGGACGTCACCGTGGAGGTAGTCGTAGTTCCACGCGCCGTTGCGGAAGATCGTGCCGAAGGTCCAGATGTGCTGACCGGTCGGCGCGTCGGCCTCGATCACCTGGGCGACCCGCAGGTTGATGTTGCGGTAGCCCCACTGCTCGGCGGTGCCGGTGACCCGCACGCCCTTGACCAGCGTCTTGTCGGCGGGCTCGGTGCGCGTCCACCCGGTGGCCGCGCCGCACGCCTCGGACTCGTCCGGGTTGTAGGTGGCGCCCGGCGTCAGGAGCGGGTCGTTGCCGACGTACCACTCGTAGTAGGCACCGGCCGGAAGCGCCCCGGGAGCCTGCGGCTGCTCGTTCTCCCAGATGTTCAGCGAGACCGAGTCATAGTCGACATACGCGTTGTCGAGCAGCGTGCAGGCCGCCACCACGGTGCTACCGGCGACATTCGCCTGGGCGGCCATGAGGTCGACGGTCTGGGAGACCACCGAGGACTCCGGAGGCAGCTTGAACGAGTAGTCCCACGCCGTGCCGCCGTTGGTGCGAGCCCACGTCTGCGACCAGGTGCCCGGGAAGTTGATCGTCTTGGTGCTGATGTTGTCCGAGGGGTCGTCGACGTCCGTCTGCCCCGTGATGGACTGGTAGGTCGGCTCGGTAGCGTCCAGCCGGGCGGACGTGGCCGCAGTCAGCCCCCGCACCTCCAGCCAGATCGAGCCGGCGGCGATCGCGACCCGGTCGGTCGGCATCGGGTCGCCGGCCGAGTCGGTGGTCGGGACCTGGGTCTGCGAGTAGTCGATGCCCGAAATCGTCATCCGGAAGTTGTTGTAGCCCGGCAGCTTCGTCAGCGTGCACGTCTCGACGAACGGAGCGAACCTCGGGTCCGTGCTGGGATTGGGTGAGGAGAACGGGTGGCCGCCTGCGATACCGGTGACGTGCGGCGTGCACGGCGTGTTCCACTGCTGGTTCAGCTCGCTGAGCTCGAGGTTCATCCCGTTGGCCAGCGGGATCGACAGGTCGTAGGTGACCGTCTGCGGACCCTCGTCGCTGCCCTGGTCCTGGAACAGGGTCCACTCGAAGTCGAAGCCGATGGCGTCGGGGTCGGACTTCACGATGGTGGCGCCCGTCGGAGTGCCCCAGTGCATGTTCATGCCGAAGGTGTTGCGGATGGGCACCGGGGGCAGTGAGGCCGGCACGCCCATGGCGTCGGCCGTCGCGGTGATCGCGCTGCCGGTCGGGCCGTCGGCCACGATCGGCACCTGCAGCAGCGCAGCAGTGCCCTCGTGGACGGTGCCGATGTTGCACGTCAGCGTCCGCTTGTCCGCCGAGATGCTCGAGCGCGGGGTGTAGGCCGCACCGGTGAAGCACACGTCCGGGATCTCACCGAACGAACCGTTGGCCAACGTCACCGTGGCGAACACGTTGTCGACGGGTTCGTTCGTCGGTGCCTCCAGGTCGCTGTTCACGCTGATGCGGAACAGACCGGTGACCACGTCACCCTTGGCCGCGTCGGGATCGGCGACACCCGGCTGACCCGGGGTGCCCGCCTCCCACTCGGCCACGAACTCGTAGGTCGGCGCCGCCGAGGCCGGCGAGGCACCGGCCGCCAGGGTGCCGAGGGCGACTACGAGTGCGAGCAGGAACAGGAAAGGCTGGCGAGCCAGCCGGGCCAGGCGCGAGCGCCCGGGCGGGAGTCCGTCGGCGCGCGGGCGCCGAGCTCGAGTGTTCATGAGTCTCCTTAGGTCGAGGCAGCGATCGGCGGATTCCCCCAAAGGACTCCCGCGAACGCGAGCGCTACATCACATCAACGAGCCAGACACTCGCAGGTGCCGGAAGTAAAATCAGGAGAACGCGGAAAACTCTGAGTGTGAACCGAATGAGCCGGAGCAGAACGATCCTGACGGCGCGGGATCTCCGCGGATTGTGCGACTTCTGGCCGATGCGGCCGGCTGGTCGCCTATGCTGCTGCCGGCCACCGAGGCCGTCGACGTGGGGAAAGGCAACGTGCACATGGACAACACCGTCGCGGCCCGACGACGGCATCGCGCCGCGCTCCTCCTGGTGGTGCCGGTCCTCCTGGCTGGCTTCCTCCACCCCGGCGCGGGCGCCGCTGCGCCCGCCAAGGCCGCCTCCGCCCCGGCGGCGTCCGGACCGCGCTGCACGACCGCCGACCGACCGTTCACGCCGACGTCGCTGCGCATCGACGGCGTCGTCGGTCCGACCCGCGTGCTCGCCCTCGGCCGCGACCGCAACGGCGTCCCGCGCACGCCGCCGCTGACCGACCGGGGCAAGTGGCAGCTCGGCTGGGACCGGATCTCGCGCATCCGGCCCGGCAGCGAGCGAGGCGTCGTACGACTCACCGCGCACACCTACCCGTGGAGCGGCGCCTACGGACTCGCGCTCGGCAACCGGCTGCTGACGAGCCTGCGCAACGGCGCGCGCATCACGGTCGAGGGCCCGGCGGGCCAGCGGATGTGCTACCGGGTGACGAAGATTACGCGCGTGCCCGCCGGGCAGATCGCGCAGGCGTACTACACCTCCACCGGGCGGCCGCGTCTCGCGATCCTCGTCTGCTCAGGCGTCCGCCGCGGGCCGGGTGACTGGAGCCACCGCACCATCTGGTTCGCCGAGCCGATCTAGCGGCCGGCGAGCGCCGTCAGGCGCAGGTGCCGGTCAGGTTGCTGATCGTGATGTCGTCGGCCGTGGTCGTCCAGCCGAGCAACGTGCTCTGCGCGACGGTGGTGTGCACGAACGCCATCTCGACGTTGCCTGTCGTGGTGGCGGTCCAGGTCACCGATCGGGTGCCGCTGCCCGGGTGGGCGTCCGTGTCGATCAGGCTGCCGGCGACGGCCGCGCCCGCCACCGTCAGCACCGAGGTCATCGGGCGCGGGTTGACGAGGTACGCCGTCCAGCTGTAGCTGAACCGGTAGGTGCGGCCCTGGGTGACGCAGATGGTGCGGCTCGCGACGGCTCGTCGTGTGGGTGCACTGCTCAACACCCCGCCGCCGGCCGGGTCGGCGACCGTCACGAACGAGCCGTTGCTAAACCCGTCGTTGCCGCCACCGGAGGTGCCGCCCGACGCCGTGAAGCTCCACCCGTTTCCGGCCGTCCCGCTCGCCGGGAAGGCGGGGACGAAGAACTCCGGGCAGTTGCACGGGGACGCCGCGAACGCCGGCGCCGTGCTGGCCACCGCCACGACAGGCAGGGTCCATGCCGCCCCTCGGGTGAGAGTCCGACGACTGGGGCGGGGACCGTTGGTCATGCGTAGCCTGTTTTTCTGCTGGGGATGCGGCGAGGACGAGGATACCGAGATGATCACGCCACGATGACGGAATCACCAACGTCGTGCCACGCGTCACCCACCCCACGGTGACATCCGGGCTCCTGGGACACGCACGAAGCGTTGCGACCGTGCCGAGTGTCGATCAGGCCGGCGCTCGTCCGTCACAGTGGTGAGAGGTCGCACGAGGCGGCCGCCAGCCGAGGAGCGACATGACGCAGTACCTCATCTACTTCAACCAGCAGTGGGTCGGCGACCACAGCGAGGAGTGGTCCCGCAGCCGCGCGCCGCTGGCCATGGCCGTCGTGAACGACATGGAACGGGCGGGCGTCCTCCGGGTCGCCGGTGGGCTCGAGGAGGAGGGCAGCCCCCTCTTCACCGTCTTCCACGCCGACGCGACCAGCGGCACGCTGACCTTCTCCGACGGCCCCTACGCGGAGACCACCGAGGTCATCGGTGGGCTCACGGTCGTCGACGTCGCCACCGAGGACGAGGCCCGGACGTGGGCCGGCCGGCTCGCGGAGGCGTGCGGCTGGCCGCAGGAGGTACGACGCTTCGGGCCGGTCCCGACGACCTGACCCGTCAGCCGGCCGGGACCCCCGCGGGCTACTGCGCCACCCAGTCGGTGAAGCTGCGCGGGTCGCCGAGCCAGTCCAGCCCGGTGGTGCTCCCGTCGGGACGGGTCCCGGCGACGCGTACGGCGACCCGGACCTGCTCCGGGTGACCGAGGGCCTCGCGCGACATCCGCATCCGGACGTGCTCGCGGTCGTAGTCGACGCGCATCCGGTAGGACCCCTCGACCGGCTCGCCCCACAGCTTGTTGCTGAAGCCGTCGGTGGTGAGGAGCTGGTAGTCGGTGCCGACGAAGTAGCCGCCGACGAAGACGTACTCCGGGCCGCGGTCAGTGGGGTCGGTGTCGATGAACACCGACCCGGCCGAGCCGCTGCGGAAGGACCTGCGCAGGTCGCGGTGCGTGGTCGTCACCACGACGTCGTCGGCGCGGTGGTCGACGACCACGGACCGGAGGTCGACGCCGTGGTCGAGGTCCCTGGGGTCCCGGACGCCGATGCCGTCGGCGTTGGCCGGCGCGAGCTGGGTCAGGGCGACGGTGGTGACCGCGAGGGTCGCGATGCTCAAGATGGTGGTGCGCATGGTGCAGGTCCGTTCTCGTGTCCGGTCCCCCCGGGTGGGGACGGAGGAGGGACGCGATCGACGTACGCGGGGTTGCCTGCCCGGGACAGCTGGTCTGGACCAGCTGTCCCCACGGCGTGCGGCAGAAAGCAGCGGCTCAGGGGCCGAGCAGGCGACGCTGCGCCTTCGACGGGCGGACGACCCGGTCACCCCGGCCCCGGCGCACGTCGACCAGCCGGTCCGAGCCCCAAGCCACGAAGACGTCGCTGCCGGCGCCGCCGACCAGCTCGTCCGCACCGGGGCCGCCGACCATCAGGTCGTCACCGGCCCCGCCCACGAGTCGGTCGTAGCCGAAGCCGCCGTAGAGGTGGTCGTCGCCACCGCGACCGAGCATGGCGTCCACGCCCTCGCGGGCGAGCATGACGTCGGTGCCGGGGCCGCCGCGGAGGCGCTCGTCGCCCTCTCCACCGACGACCAGGCGCACCCGGATCGTGCGGCTCGTCGAGCCGGCGTGCGCGGTGACGACGACCGTGCTCGCGCCGGACCGGCCGCTGCGGGCGGCCAGGGTCAGCTGGCGCGTGGCGCCGCTGCCCGTGACGCCGACCGCCGACTCCGGCAGGAGCCGGCCGTTCGACGAGCGGGCGGTGAAGGTCACCTCGCTCCCCCGCACCAGCACCGGGAGGCTCACCCGATTGCCCTCGCGGGAGCCCGGCTGCTGCAGGAGCCGGAAGGACCGCAGCCGTCCGGACGGACGCCAGGCGGCCTGCCCGGCGGCGCGTACGGAGGTGTTGCCCGCCGCGTCGCTCACCGCGCCGTCGCGCACCGCCAGCTGCACGTCGCCGGCCTGGGTCATCCCGCTCACGGTGACCCGCCAGCTGTCCGGCGACGTCTGGGCGAGCACGACCGCGCCGGGCCGCGCGGCCCCGGAGACGGAGAGGTCGGCCTCGTCGAGGCCGGTGACGGATTCGCTCGCGACCACGTCGAAGACGACCGGCCTGTCGTCGGTGACCGAGGCCGGCCCGGCGACCCTCAGCGACGGGGCGGTGCGGTCGACGGTGACCGAGTAGGTCGCCCCGAAGGCGAGGTGCCCGCCGGCGGACGCGGCTGCGTTGTCCGGCACCCGCACCGACACCTCGCCGTCGGCCACGACGGCCAGGACGAAGCGCCACGTGCGGGCGTCCACCCGGGTGAGGTCGGTGACCGTGGCGCCGGTGGTGCGCAGGTCGTCCTCCTCGAAGCCCAGGACGGGCTTGCTGAAGGTCGCCGTCACCGGGATCGTCGAGGCCGTCGTCACGCCGGACACCGGCGAGGTCAGCGCCAGCGTGGGCCGCTCCGAGTCGAACTCGCGGCTCAGGACGTCGCTCGCCGACGTCGGGTGGCCCGTCTGGTCGGCCGCGGCACCGGCGACCACCCGCAGGGTCACGAGGCCCTCGGCGGCCGGCACCAGGTCGGCGGTCCACCGGGTGCCGCCGCCGGCGAGGTTGGTCACGGTGGCGTTGCCGGTCTCGAAGTCGTCGACGTCGAGGCCGGTGACGGGCTCGGAGAAGCGGATCTCCACCGGGATGGGCGACGTGGTCACCACCGCAGCGGTCGGCGAGGTGACCGTGACGGTGGGTGCCGTCGTGTCGTACGTCGTCGACACCGTGCCACTGCTGACGCTCGCGTTGCCGGCGGCGTCACGGGCTGTGTCCGCTCCGACCGTGACGGTGACCTGGCCGTCCGCGTCCGGAGTGACGACGAAGGTCCAGTCGCGCTCCGCTCCTGACGCCTGGCCGGCGACGCCGTTGGTGACGGCGATGTTCGCGGTGGCGAGGGACAGCACCGGCTCGGAGAAGGTGACCTCGACCGGGTAGGGCGCCGTCGCCCATGCCGGGGCCCGGAGGCCGGTCACGGTGGGCGCGGTCGCGTCGTAGGTGACGGCGACCTCGGCGGAAGCGCTGCTGGTGTTGCCGGCGGCGTCGGTGAAGGCACCGGCACGCAGCCGCACCGAGGCGGGGCCGTCCGCGGTCGGGGTGTACACGACGTCGTAGCGGCGCGGGCCGCCGGCGAGCGAGGTCACCGTGCCGTTGGTGGTGACGAAGTCGCCGGGGGCGATGGTGGCGTCGTCGCTCAGGGTGAGCTGGAGCGCGATCGGCGCGTTCACGACCGGGGGCCCGGTGCGGGTCAGCTGGGCGGTGGCGGTGACGTCGCGGGTGCGGCTGAGCGTGTTGCTGGCGGTGTTGGGGTTGCCTGCGGCGTCGGTCACGGCGCCGGCGGGGAGTCGCACGCCGAAGGGGCCCTCGCCACTCGGCGAGAGCGTGAGCGTCCAGGTGTCACTGCTGCCCGTGAGGTTGCTGACCGTGGCGCCGGTCGCAGTGAAGTCGCCCGAGGACAGGCCCGTGACCGGCTCGTCGAAGACCACGTCGACGGTGATCGAGGACGCGTTGGTGGGGTCGGGGTCCGACGAGTCGAGCGTGACCGCCGGAGCGGCGCGGTCGACCTCCACCTCCAGGCGCGTGGCGGCGAGGGAGGCGTTGCCTGCCCGGTCCTGCGCGGCGCCGGCCGGCACCGACACGCGGACCGTGCCGTCGGCGGCAGGAATCAGGGTGAAGGTCCAGGACCGGGGGCCGCTGGCGGCCCAGTCGGAGACGGCTCCGTTGACGACCTGCACGTCATCGACGGCGAAGCCGGTGACGTCCTCGGGCCAGGTGACGGTGACCGCGAAGGAGGCGGCGTTGCTCGGTGAGGTGACCGGAGACGTGACCTGCGGGGTCGGGCCTGTCTGGTCGTAGGTGCGGGTGGCCGCTGCGCCGGCGGTGTTGGTGTTGCCCGCCGCGTCGCTCGCGACGCCCGCGGGGACCGCGACGGACACGGGTCCCTCGCCGGCCGGCACCACCAGCACCGTCCGCGTCGCGCCGGACCCGGACAGGGTCGCCGTACCGCCCGAGACCGCGAGCTCGTCGACGTCCAGCCCGGTCACGGGCTCGGTGAAGGTGAGCGTGAAGCCGATGGGGTTGTCACCCGTCCGCTCGCCGGCCGCCGAGGAGACCGTGACGCCCGGAGCGGTGGCGTCGTACGTCGTCGTGCTCGCCGCCGCGGCGTTGCCGTTGCCGGCGGCGTCGGCGACGGACCCGGCCGGTACTCGCAGGACCACCGGGCCCTCGGCCGTGGGCCGGACCCGGACGGTCCAGGGGCCGGACCCGGTGAGGGACTCCGCGGTGCCGCCGGAGACCACGAGGTCGCCCATCGTCAGCGCGGCCACCTCCTCGCTGGCGCTCACCACCACGTCGTACGCCGCCCGCTGCGGGTCGGTCGGACCGGTCAGCGTGAGGACCGGGGCGGTGCGGTCGGAGGTCCGCGAGGCACGGTTGCCGGCCGTGCTGGGGTTGCCCGCCGCGTCGCTGGCGGCGCCCGCCTCCGGTGTGACCGACACGGGTCCGTCGCCGCTCGGTGTCACCTGGACCGTCCACGACGCGGCAGGACCGGAGCCGCCGCCGGTGACGCCGACCGAGGAGACGGCGCCCCCGCCGACCGTCAGCCGGCCGGGGGCCGGCGCGGTCACGGCCTCGCTGAAGTCCAGCCGGAAGCCGATGAGATCGGCGTTGGTCGGGTCGGGCCCGAGCGCGGTCGTGGTGACCGCCGGCGCGACGGTGTCGATCGCGTACGCGGCGCCGGTCATCGGGAGGTTGTCGGTCGCCAGCCCGCGGCCGGTCGGGTCGGTCGCCGTGGCGGACGCCGGGACGCGAACGGCGAGCGTGCCGGTGCCGGTGGCCCGGGCGCTCACCACGCAGCTCGAGCCCGCGCAGGTGATGCCCGTGACGGTCGGGTCGGTGACGTCGACGGGCACGAGGACGACGTCCGAGGCGTCGAACCCGGTCACCGGCTGGTCGAAGGTGACGCGCCAGCGCACCGCGGCGCTGGTGGGCGAGGAGTCGAGCCGGGTGACGCTCTCGACCGCCAGCGGGTGGTCGAGGGTGACGGAGGCGGTGGCGGTGTTGGTGAGCGCGGGGTCGTCGACGACGGCGTCGGTCGCCGCGACCGCGGCGGTCGCGGTCCGGATCGTGCCCTCGGCACCGGCGGCCATCGTGCCGGTGAGGGTGATCGTGCCGCTGGCGCCGGGCTCCATGCGCGGGACGTCCCAGCCGCCACCGGACGCGACGGCCGGTCCGGTCACGGCGCTCCTGGTGACGGTGAAGCCGGGGAAGTCTACGGTCAGCCGGCTGGGCGCGCGACCGCTGGACGTGGCACTGGACCCGTAGCCGACGGTGACCGTGACCTGGTCGGCCGGGTTGACCCCCGCACGTGCGGGGCTCGGCCGGGCCGGGCTGACGGCGATGGTGGTGGTGAGGTCGACGAGCGCGGCCGAGCGGCGTACGGCCACGCCGGGCCCGGCGTCCTGCCGCACCCGCGCCCAGACGTGGTGCACGGCGCCGCTGGCGTGCGCGACGAGGGCGGGTCGCATCGACTCGGCGTTGGGGTGGGACATGTTCGCGTCGGTCGTGCTGAGCTGGGTGAAGGGTTCGAGCCGTCCCGTGTTGCCGAAGCGGGCGGACATGACCTCGTAGTGCCCGGTGCCCGGGGTGCGGCGCGAGAAGTCCACGACGTACTGGCCCGGCTGGGCGGGGTCGGTCGCCACCGAGGGCCACGTGTCGTGGCCGGCCGTCAGGATCGCCCACCCCGTCATGGCGCCGTCGACGGCCAGCCGCGCGCTGGTGATCCGGTAGGACCCTGCGGAGTTGGAGGACCACACCACGCGGTAGCCGGCGTCGCTCGCGGCGATGTCGGGCGAGAGCTCCTCGACCGCGGACCCCAGGGCGGTCGCGCCGACACCCGGGCTGTCGAGCGCGGTGACGGCCTCGTCGTCCACCCGTGCCGCGTGGATGCGCCGCAGCGGGGCGCCGCCGTCGAGCGCCGTGACGCCCTCCCAGACGACGACCGAGCTCCGCGAGCCGGTGCTCGCCGAGGCCACCCGCGGCCGCGCGTGGTCGTACGCCGCTCCCGCGGGCGCCGCCGGGCTGACCCGGACGGCCGTGGGGACGGTGGCCGGATCGAGCGGGAGCTGGGCGGTCCAGACGTGGGTCTGGCCCTCGCCGGTGGCCGGGGTGTCGCCGTCCCAGACCACGCGGAGCACGCCGTGGTCCATCGCGACGTCGGGGTGCTGCTGGTCGTAGGCGGCGTCGCCCGGCGCGACCGCCGTGACGGGGGTGGGGGCGACGAGTCCGAGGGCGCTCGGGTCGATCACCGCGTGCTGGATCTGCCAGCCGGTGAGGTCGTTCGGCGTCGGCGCTCCAGCTTTGTCCGCGATCGTGTCGCCCGCGAACACCAGTGCCACCCGGCCGTCCGGCAGCGTCGCCACCGCTGGGTCCGTCGCGTCGGTGGTCGCGTCGTCGACGCCGCCCATCCGGGCCAGCAGGACCGGGCTGCCGACGGCCGCGCCGGACACGTCGAGCAGCCGGCCGAAGATCTCGCGCTTGATCCCCTGCGCCGTCCCGGTCGTCACGGTGCGGGCGCCCTCCCACACCACGAGCGTGCGGCCGTCGGGCAGCGCGGCGACGACGGACTCGCCGGCGCCGGCCGGCGTGGTGGTCCCGGACACGATGGTCTCCCCCGGGCCGAAGGCGCCGGCGTGGGCAGGAGCGCCAAAGGCCGTCGGCAGCGACGCGGCCAGGGTCAGAGCGGTGGCCCCGGCGAGGCGGTGGCGAAGAGGCACGGGAGTCCTTGAGGTGTGATGGCTCGGCCCGCGTCGGGTCCTGGGCGGACCCGGACGGGTCAGCCGAAGGTCGGGAAGATGCCCTGGGTGGCGATGATCGCGTTGAGGGTCAGGTAGGGCTGCATGTTCTGGTGCGGCACGCTGCCGCCGACGACGGATACGGCCGAGGGATGGAAGGTGCCGTTGACCGCCGCCTGCGTCGTGTAGGTGCGCTCGCCGCTCGCGAAGGCCGCGCCGGCCGGTGCCCCGGGGTCCCCGGTGGTGCCGCGGTGGTCGCTGGCCGGGTAGGTGTGGAGGTGCGCCGGCATCTCCGCGGCGGTGAGCCTGTGCTCCGCCGCACCGCCCATCTGACCGGGACCCGGCGTCCCGGCACCGACGATGACGCGCCCCTGGAGGTTGGGCAGGGCGAACGTGGTCTGCCCGTTGCCGCCGTAGTGGGTGCCGAGCAGGGAGAACAGGGCCTGGTTCTGGTTGATGGGCAGCAGCTGGCCGTTGCAAAGCGCCCAGCCTCTTGGCGCGTAGGTGAAGGCGACCCACTGGATCTCGCCGAGGTGCGGTTCGAGCATGGTGAACCTCTCAGGACCGGGTGGGGAACACGCCCTGGAGCGCGATCGCGTAGTACAGGGTGAGATAGGGCTGCATGTTGTTGTGGGGCAGGTCGCTGCCGGAGGGGTGCAGGATGCTGTCGGCGCCGCCGGTGGAGTGGTAGAGAGGCACCTCGCTCGTCGCCGGGGCCGACGTGACCGGGTTGGCCGTCGTCGCCGGGCCGGGAGCGGCGTTCACCGAGTGGACGTGCCAAGGCATCTCGGCCTGGCTGAGGGTCACGGTCTCCGAGCCACCCACCTCCCCCAGGTGCCGCTCGCTCAGTCCGGGACCCTGGCCCGGGTGCAGCGCGACCGAGCCGTTGAGGTTCGGCAGCGCGAACGTGGTCTTGCCGTTCCCGCCGTACGTGATGCCGAGCAGGGCGAAGAGTGCGGTGTTCTGCGAGATGGGCAGGATCTGGCCGTTGCACCATGCCCAGTTCTGCGGGCACATGGTGTAGGGGAACAGGTTGATCTCACCCACGAAGGGATCGCTGGCCACAGGGTCCTCCCGGTCAGGGCATCGGCGGGTACGCGCCGTAGAGCGCGAGAATGAAGTTGATGCCCAGGTAGGGCTGCATGTTGTCGTGCGGCTGCGAGCCGCCCGCGGGAGTCGTCGTGGCCATGGGCTCGGACGCAGCCTCGGACGACCACACGACCTCGCTGGGCGCCGCGGCCGGGACGCCGCCGACGGCCGAGCGGCTGCCGGCCGGGGTCGAGGAGACGGGCAGGCCGTGGGTGTGCGGCGGGAGCTGGCTGGCCGTCAGGGTGACGGTCTCGACCCCGCCGAGGCTGGCGAGCTGGTGGCCCGGGCCCGCGTGCAGCGGCACCCGACCGCGCAGGTCGGGCAGGCGGAACGTCGTCACACCGTTGCCGCCGTACATCGTCCCGATGAGCTGGTAGAGCACATCGTGTTCCGCGATCTGCAGCTCGCGTCCGTCGCAGAAGCCCCAGCCGACGGGCTCGAAGGTGCCGGCGAACATGCGGAGCTCGCCGATGAAGGGCTCGGCCATCAGCCTCTCCAGCCGTTGAAGGTCGCGGTCACGACCGTGCGCCTGCCCCGGTCAGCACCAGGGACGACGAAGAGCCGGAACCGCCGGGATCGGCGCGCGCGCAGGCTCCACGTGCCCTGCTCGACCACGCCGCGCGTGGTGAAGACGAGCACGTAGGACTGGCGGCGCCAGCGGGCCAGCCGCTCGCCGCGGAGCCCGGGCGGACGGTAGGGCGCGTCCTGCACCGCGTCGAGGCGCAGCGCGACGCGCCGGCCGTCCCGCGTGGCGACGAACGTCTCCCCGACGAGCTTGTCGAACCGGGACCGTCTCGGAGCGCGCGCCGCCTCGGCGACGTCCGGAGCGGCCACGGTCGCCACGGTCGCGACGCCTGCGGCGACCACCGTCCTGCGCGTGGCAGCGGTCGAGACCAGCGGTATGCGTGCGTCCACCCGTGTGAGATCGATCCTGTGTGCGCCGACGATGACAGGAGGACGCTTCCACACCGATCGCGGGCCCGTGGCGTTTTCGCCGAACCTGCGGCACTGGTGTGGACCACCGCCGCCGCGCGTCGCTCAGTCGCGACCGACCCGGATGCGTACGTCGACCAGGTCGCCGAGCTCGACCTGCTCCGCACGGCGCACCGCGTCCTTCACCGGCAGGAACCAGGTCTCCTCGCGCGGGAACATGGACGTGGTGAACTCGGTGCCGCCGATCCAGGCGCGCACCGGCACGACGCCCCAGTAGACGACGTCCGCCTTGACCTCGTCGACGAGGTCGGCGGCATCGAGCGGCAGGCGCACGAAGTGGTACGGCGCCGGCCCGCGCCACTCGACCACCTCGCCGCGGCACTCGATCTCCATGCCCCCACCCTGGCAGCCCGCCGCGTCCGCGGACCAGCCCCGGGACCGGAGACGGGCGGAAGTCGCAGGACTCCCGCCCGTCCCCTTCCGCCGCGCCCCTGTCGCGCGGCGGCCCTCCCTGGAGGGTCTGGGTCCGGCTCGGGTCGCATCTGGTCCTCCCGAGATCGGATACGTCGCCTGCCCAACGACGCGACCCGCACCAGGTCACGCGGGGACCGACCCCCGTACCCCCATTGCCCGCACTGCGACACTGGGCCCATGACCGAGTTGCCGCGCAAGGCCGCCGCCCGCACGGCCCGTCTGGCCGCGTTGCCCCTCGGCTACGCCGGGCGCCAGGCGATGGGCCTGGGCAAGCGCCTCGGCGGCAAGCCGGCCGAGGCGGTGCTGACGGAGGTCCAGCAGCGCACCGCCGAGCAGCTGTTCCGCACGCTGGGCGAGCTCAAGGGCGGCGCGATGAAGTTCGGACAGGCGCTGTCGGTGCTCGAGGCGGCGCTGCCGGAGGAGGTCAGCGCGCCCTACCGCGAGCACCTCACCGCCCTGCAGGACTCCGCGCCGCCGATGGCGACGGCGACGGTCCGCGAGCAGCTCGCCGCGCACCTCGGCGAGGACTGGGCCGAGCGGCTGGTGTGGCTCGACGGTGCCCCCACCGCGGCCGCCTCGATCGGGCAGGTCCACCGGGGCCGCTGGGTCGACCACGCCGTCGACCATGCCTCCGGGGTTTCCGGGGAGCGCGAGGTCGCGGTCAAGGTCCAGTACCCCGGTGCGGGCGAGGCGCTCATGTCCGACCTGCGGCAGATCGCGCGCGTGGCGCGCGGCGTCGCGCCCGTCTTCCCGGGCATCGACATCAAGCCGCTCGTCGCCGAGCTCCAGGCCCGGGCCGCCGACGAGCTCGACTACCACCTCGAGGCCGAGGCGCAGGCGGCGTACGCCGAGGCCTTCGCCGACCACCCCGACATCGTCGTGCCGGCCGTGGTCGCGGTGGGCAACGAGGTGCTGGTCACGGAGTGGATGGACTCCGCCTACTCCCTGGCGCACGTCATCCGCGAGGGCACCCAGGCCGAGCGCGACCACTACGGCGAGCTGTTCGTCCGGTTCCTGTTCGAGGGTCCCCGGCGCACCGGCATGCTCCACGCCGACCCGCACCCCGGCAACTACCGCGTGATCCCGGCGCCCGACGGCGGGCCCGGCCGGCTCGGCGTCCTCGACTTCGGCGCCGTCGCCCGGCTGCCGAACGGCGGCCTGCCGGAGGCGATGGGCCGGTTGATCCGCATCGCGCTGGAGTCCGACGAGGAGTCGCTGGTCGCGGGACTGCGCGAGGAGGGCTTCATCAAGGAGCGCACGACGGTCGACCCGGCCCTGCTCCTGGACTACCTCTCCCCGTTCGTCGAGCCCGCCGGGGAGGAGCGCTTCACCTTCACCCGCGACTGGATGCGCGAGCAGTTCGAGCGGATCAACGACCCCCGCGCCGAGACCTTCACCCTGGCCACCAAGCTCAACCTGCCCCCGTCGTACCTCCTCATCCACCGCACCTGGCTCGGCGCACTGGGCCTGCTCAGCCAGCTCGGCGCGTCGGCCCCCTTCCGCGAGATCCTCGAGGAGTCGCTGCCGGGGTTCGCGGCCGACTGATCCGCGGGTGCCTGTTCGGCGACATCCCTTGGTGGAGCAGCGGGCGGGGCTCCGCGACAATCATCAAGGTATGTCGCCGAACAGGCACTTCCCCGGGTCAACTCGGCACGGGAAGTGCCCATCGACCGACATCCCTTGATGGAGCAGCGGGCGGGGCTCCGCGACATCCATCAAGGTATGTCGCCGAACAGGCACTTCCCCGGGTCAACTCAGCACGGGAAGTGCCCATCGACCGACATCCCTTGATGAAGCAGCAGGCGGAGCTCCGCGACATCCACCAAGGTATGTCGCCGAACAGGCACTTCCCTGGCTCGGCGAACCGACACCCCGAACCTCACGCCCAGAACCCGCGCCCGCCGTAGAAGTCCCCGAACTGCTCGCGGTACGACGACCCGGGCCCGCGCGAGCCGAGGTACGACCCGACCACCGCGGCGCCGAGGTCGTCGAGCTCGGGGCTCACCATCCGGCCGTCGACCCGTCGGGCCATCGAGTCGATGAACCGGGCGAGCCCCGGGTCCTCACCCAGCCGGAAGAACGTCACCTGCGCGCCGAGGCGCGCGGCCGCGTCGAGCTCGCGCACGGACTGCGCGATCGTCAGTGGGTGCGGCGGGTAGGAGAACCACACCTCGCCGTCCGCCTCGAGGTGGGCGGTCGGCTCGCCGTCGGTGACGACGAGCAGCACCGGCTGGGCGTTGGGGTGCTTGCGGAAGAACCGGTTCGCGAGCAGCAGCCCGTGGTGGAGGTTGGTGCCCTTGTCCCACCGCGCGTCGAGCGCGGTGAGCTCCTCGATCTCCATCACCTGCGCGTGCCGCCCGAAGGCGATCAGCTGCAGGTCGTCGCCGCGGAAGCGCGAGCGGACCAGCTGGTGCAGCGCCAGCGCCGTGCGCTTCATCGGCACCCACCGCCCGTCCATCGCCATCGAGAACGACGTGTCGACGAGCAGCGCGACGGCCGCCTGGGTGCGGGCCTCGGTCTCCACCACCTCGATGTCGTCGACCTGGATGCGCACCGGTGACCCGCCGTCGCGCAGGACCGCGTTGGTGATCGTGCGGGGCACGTCCCACGGCTCGGTGTCGCCGAACTCCCACCGCCGGCTCGCACCCGACGGCTCGCCGGCGAGGCCGGTCGTACGCGTCTCCCGGGCGCCGGCGCGCCCGCTCATCCGGTCGGCGACGTCGCGCAGCAGGGCCTTGCCCAGCTGGCGCATCGCCTTGGGCGACAGGCGCAGCTCGCCGTCGGAGCCGCGCTTGAGGTAGCCGCTGTCGCGCAGCGCCCGCTCCAGCTCCTGCAGTGTCTTCGCCGCCACCGCCGCGTCCTGGCCCAGCTGGCGAGCCAGGGCGTCGAGGTCGACGTCGTCCATCCGGGCGCCCGAGTGGGACTGAGCCAGCTGGTCGGCCAGCGCGTCGAGCTGGGCGAGGTCCTGCAGCGCGCCGGTGCCGTCACCGAGCCCCATCCCCTGCTCGCCCTCGAAGCTCTCCGAACCCGACCAGTCCTCCCCGGGTCGCAGCGCCTGCAGGTTGGCGTCCATGCGGGCGAGCTGCTCCATGAGCTGCGGCGAGCCGAAGGCCTGCTGCGAGAGCTCCATCAGCTCGCGCCGCTGCTCCTCGCTCATCGAGTTCAGCATCCGCTGGGCCGCGGCCGCCCGCTGGGCCAGCGAGTCGAGCAGCTCGTCCATGTCCTTCGGCTGCTCGGGGAAGAAGTCCCCGTGCTTGTCCATGAAGTCGCGGAAGTCCTCGTCAGTGTCCTCGCCGCGCGCGTGCTTCTCGAGCAGGTCGTTGAGGTCGGACAGCATCTCCGCGACGGCCTGGCGGTCCTCCTCCGTGGCCCCCTCCAGCGCCTGCTTCATGCCGGCGAAGCGCTGGTCGAGCAGCTCGCGACCGAGCAGGTCCTTGATCTCCTCGTACGCCGCGCGCGCCTCGGCGGACTGCCAGTCGTACGACGCCAGCTCGCCCACCGCGGCCGGGGTCGAGGTGGGCAGGTTGTCGAGCACCATCTCGCGGAAGTCGCGGTCGGCATCGTCCATGGTGATGTCGCGGGCGAGCTGTCCCCGCTCGGCCAGGACCGCCTTGTCGAGCAGCTCGCGCACCTCGCGCATGGTCCCATCGAGGTTGTTGCGCTGGAGGATCTCACGGCGCCGCTCGGCGACGCGGCGGGCGAGGTCGTCGAGCCCGGCCTGGTCGGTGCCGCCGCGGCGCAGGAACTCGCGCATCGCGCGCTCCGGCGAGTAGCCGGCCATCACGTCCTGCCCGATCGCGTCGAGCGCCTCGGACAGGTCCACCGGTGGCGCCAGCGGGTCGCCGCCGTCGTACCTGCGGAACCGGCTCATCGCAGGACCTTCCTCATCCAGACGTCGTCGGGGAACGGCCCGTCGTCGCTGATCCGCTCCACCTCCTCGAAGCCGTGCGAGCGGTAGAAGTCGAAGGCCGGGTCGTTGCCGTCGACCACCTCCAGCCACAGCTCGTCGCCCTCGACCAGCGCCTCCACCTGCCCCAGCAGCCGACTGCCGATGCCCAGGCCCTGGTGGTCGGGGTGGACGTAGAGCTTCCACATCACCTCGCGGTCGCCGGTGACGTAGGGGAAGTCGCGGTACGAGCGGGAGAGCCGACCGAAGCTGCCCAACGCCACGACCCGCCCGTCGCGCTCGGCGACGAGGTGCGCGTTGCGGGCCAGCGACTTCTCGAACACCTCCGGGATCCACCACTCGTCGAGCATCCGCTGGGCGTACGCCGGGTCGATGGGGCCGTACGTCGGCGGCACCACCGCCTCGCCCAGCGCCCGGAACTGCGGGATGTCGTCGACCGTGCCGCGCCGGACGGTGATCTCGGCGCTCGAGCGGGTCTCAGCCATAGACGGTCTCGCCGCCGTCGGTGTCCTTGCCGATCTTGCGGGCCAGGTAGAGCCCCTCCAGCGCCAGCTCGAGGGCGGCCGCCCGCTCGCCGTCGTTGGTCGCGCCGAGCCGGTCGCACACCGCGTCGTAGAGGTCGGACTCGCCCAGCACCGGCAGGCCGGCGAGGAAGTCGCGCGCGCCGACGCGGGCGCCGGTGCTGACCATCGCGCCCGCCTCGATGGCGTCGACGAGCAGCCGCAGGTCGATGCCGGCGAGGTGGGCGCGCACGGTCTCGGCGATCGCGGTCCGCAGCAGGTGGGTGAGGATCTCGGTCTCGCGGCCCTCCTCCCCCGTCTCGAACTCGATCTTGCCGCCGAGCACGTCGACGGCGGTCTCCAGGTCGACGACGCGGGCCACCGCCTCCTCCTCGCCCTGCGTGGTCGCGCGGTGCAGGGCGGCGGCCGCGATGGTCTCCGCGCCGGCGATCGCGAACCGCGCGCTGACGCCGGAGCGCTGGTCGACCGACTGCGAGTCGCGTAGGTGGCGGGTGAAGCGGGCGAGCACCTCCAGCAGGTACGCCGGCACCTCGGCCACGAGGTCGGCCTCCTGCTCGATGACGGCGATCTCCTCCGCCACCTCGCGCGGGTAGTGGGTGCGGATCTCGGCGCCGAAGCGGTCCTTGAGCGGGGTGATGATGCGCCCCCGGTTGGTGTAGTCCTCGGGGTTCGCGCTGGCCACGACGAGGACGTCGAGCGGCAGGCGCAGCACGTAGCCGCGGATCTGGATGTCGCGCTCCTCCATCACGTTGAGCATCGCGACCTGGATGCGCTCGGCGAGGTCGGGCAGCTCGTTGATCGCGATGATGCCGCGGTGGCTGCGCGGGATCAGCCCGAAGTGGATCGTCTCCGGGTCACCGAGGTGGCGGCCCTCGGCGACCTTCATCGGGTCGACGTCGCCGATCAGGTCGGCGACCGAGGTGTCGGGCGTCGCGAGCTTCTCGGCGTACCGCTCGTCGCGGTGGCGCCACGAGATCCGCAGGTCGTCGCCGTACGTCGCCGCCGCCTGCCGCGAGGTCACGGTGATCGGCTCGTAGGGGTGCTCGCCGAGCTCGGAGCCGGAGATCACCGGCGTCCACTCGTCGAGCAGGCCCACCAGGGAGCGCAGCAGCCGGGTCTTGCCCTGGCCGCGCTCGCCGAGCAGCACGATGTCGTGGCCCGCCAGCAGCGCGCGCTCGACCTGCGGGATCACCGAGTCCGCGAAGCCGTGCAGCCCGGGCCACGGGTCCTCCCCGGCGGCGAGGCGGGCGAGCAGGTTGTCGCGGATCTCCTGCCGCAGGGACTTGAGTCGATGGCCGCTGGCACGCAGCTCTCCGAGGGTGCTGGCGGCGGGGTGCTGGGTCGGGTCCGTCACGACCTCCACGCTAGACCGGCCGCGCAACGTGGAGCGCGCTCGAAGTCGCTCGCTCAGCCGAGGTCCAGGTACATCACGTGCAGCCCGACTCGGCCGTGGCTCGCGCTGTCGAACGCCTCGGGCACCGTGCCGACCACCTCGAAGCCGAGGTCACGCCACAGGCGCACCGCGGCGGCGTTCGTCTCGACGACCGCATTGAACTGGATGCCGGCGAACCCCTGCTCGCGGTGCCAGGCGACGACGTGCTCACCGAGCCGACGACCGACACCGCGACCGCGGGCGGCGCTGTCCACCATGACCGACGCCGTCCCGACGTGGGCTCCGCGCCCGGGCCGGTTGGGACCCATCTTCGCCGAGCCGAGGACGCGCTCGCCCGCCTCGGCCTCGGTGAGCACCACGACGTGGCTGCCGTCGAACCACCACTCGCGGGCCTGCTCGGACGTGGCGCCGAGCGGGTACGCGTACGTCTCGCCGGCCTCGACGATGTCGCGCCAGAACGGCCAGATGGCCGGCCAGTCGGCGTCGGTCGCCTCGCGGACGGTCACAGGTTCCTCGCCCCGTCGACGGACTCGCGGACGAGGTCGGCGTGCCCGCAGTGGCGGGCGTACTCCTCGATCATGTGGACCAGGATCCAGCGCAGGCTGGCGACGCTGCCGTCCCCTCGCGGGCGCACCGCGAGCCGGTCGAGGCCGCCGCCGTCGGCGAGCGCGTCGTCGATCGCCGCGTCGGCGCGCGCGATCTCCTCGACCAGCAGGGCGTCGAGCTCCTCGGGGCTGTCGTCGGCGGCGCTGTGCCAGTCCCAGTCGGCGTCGGCCTCCCAGTCGACGTCGGCCCACACGCCGGTCGCGGGACGCCCGTGCAGCACCTCGGTGAACCACCAGTGCTCGACGTAGGCCAGGTGCTTGAGCAGCCCGCCGAGCGTGACCGGCGACGGCGGCAGCGTCCGGGTGAGCTGCTCGGCGTCGAGGCCCTGGGCCTGGCGGCGCAGGGTCGCGCGGTAGTGGTCGAGGAACCAGCGCAGCGTCGTGAGCTCGTCGGCGGCGTACGGCGGCGAGGTCCGGTCGGTGGTCATGCCGGCGAACCTAGTGGGAGACGCGCGGACAGAACACCGGATTTCGGCCGGCCGCCACGCTCTGCGGACGGCAGCCGGGCGACCAATGTCCGCGTGTCTACGCGTCAGGCGCCGAGCAGCTCGTGGCGCTGGGCGGTCAGCCGGTCGAGCTCGGCGGCGCACGCGGCCAGTCGCCGGTCGAGGGCTGCGGCGGCCTCGGCCACCCCGGCGCGGGCCGCCGACACCCGGTCGGCCGCCTGGCGGATCCGGTCGCGCACGGCCCAGTCGCTGAAGATGTTGTCGAACCAGACGTCGAAGAAGCCGGTCATCTGGGTGATCTCGATCGTGCCGACCGAGGTCATGCCGACGTCGGCGAGCTCGGTGGCGAGGTGGGCCAGGGCGTCGTCGGCCTCCCGCATCAGCGCGCCGGCCTTGTCGAGGTTGTCGTACTTGACCATGTCGGTGAGCATCCCGCCGCCGAAGAACGTGTCGTACGCGGCCCAGTCCCCGGCGCTGCCGAGGTGGCGCGCCGCCTCGTCGAGGCTGTGGGCGGCGTCGCCGGCGGCCGCGAGCGCCTCCTCGAGCTGCTGGCGCTCGGCCTGCTGGGCGCCGATGCCGGCTGCGAGCTCGTCGAGCCGCGCCGCCGTCTCCCGTGCCGCGGGGTCGGCCGCCACCTCGGCCTCGCGCTGGGCCAGCAGCTCGGTGCGCCGGGCCGCCAGGTCGCCGAACCCGGCCAGGCGGGCCGCGAGCGCGTCGACGTCGGCCTGGGCGGCGCGGCGCCGCGACTCCGCCTCGGTGGCGGCGTAGCGCGCGGCCTCCGCCTCGGCTCGCTCGCGGTCGAGGTCGAGGTCGCGGCGCCCCCGCAGGCTGGCGAGGATCCGGGTCATCGAGACCTGCTCGAGCCGGGACACATCCTCGAGCTCGACCGCGAGCTGCTCGGTCGTGCGCTCGCACCGCTCGGCGGCACCCTCGAGCCGTCGCCGGGCCGCCTCGAGCTGGGCCACGACGCCGTCGCGCTCGACCCGGTCGCGGGCGAGCTGGGCGAGGGCGTCGAGCGCCGGGGTGCTGTCGCGCGTCATGCGGGCAGGTTAGCCAGCCCGCTGCCGCTACCCTCGGCGACGTGCTGACACCGACCTGCCCGTGCGGCACGGGGGCGGCGTACGACGCGTGCTGCGGGCCGCTGCTGGCCAACACGGCGCAGGCGTCCTCGCCGGAGCAGCTGATGCGGTCGCGCTACACCGCCTACGTCCGCGGCGACGCGCATCACCTGTTCCGCACCTGGCACCCCCGCACGCGCCCCGACGACGTCGTCCCCGACCCCGCGACGCGCTGGACCGGGCTGCGGATCCTGGCGGTCGACGCGGACACCGTGGAGTTCGTCGCGACGTGGGAGGGCGGCGAGATGCACGAGGTGAGCCGGTTCGAGCAGCGCGCGGGGCGCTGGGTGTACGTCGACGGCGACGTCAGCTGAGCGCGTCGACCCAACGCTCGCCCACGGGCACCGGCCGGGCCCGTCCCGAGGTGACCGCGGCGACCGTCTGGGCCAGCCGTTCCACCTCGTCGGGCGCCGCCGCGAGCAGCAGCCGCACCCGCGCCTCGTGGACCACCTCGAGGACGGTCGCCCCGCGCGAGCGCAGCTCTCCCTCGACCCGCCCGGCGTCGGCGTGGTCGAGGTCGAGGGACAGCTCGGTGAGCAGGGAGCGGCGCCGCGTGCCGGCTGCGGCCACCGCGCCGCGCACGGCGTCGCCGTAGGCGCGCACGAGTCCGCCGGCACCGAGCAGGGTGCCGCCGAACCAGCGGGTGACCACGGCGGCCACGTCGCTGATCCCGGCACCGCGCAGCACCTCGAGCATCGGCGCGCCGGCCGTGCCCGCCGGCTCGCCGTCGTCGGAGGAGCGCTGCACCTCCCCGCGCGGACCCAGCACGAAGGCCGAGCAGTGGTGCCGAGCGTCCGGGTGCAGCTTGCGTAGCTCGGCGACGAGCCGGCGCGCCTCGTCCTCGTCGTCGACCCGGCGCAGCGTGCACACGAAGCGCGAGCCTCGGTCCTCGACCTCGGCGGTGGCCGGACGGGCCGGCGTGAGGTACGACGTCACGCGCCGCGGTCCGGCGCCGGCTCGGGCTCGCCGCTCGCCTGGAGCTCCGCCGGCCCCGGCTCCCAGACCACCTGCACCTTCTCGAAGCCCTTGTGGCGCTGCATCGCGGCGTAGGCGGCGTAGGCGCGCCGGTCGGCGTCGGTGAGCTCGACGTTGTCGGTGAACGGCGTCAGCAGCGCGCGCGGCCACAGCCGGCGGGCCGCGACCACGTTGATCTCCATCGCGAGCACGGCCATCACCGCGCCGATCCACAGGAAGCCGATCAGCCCCAGCACCAGCCCGAAGGTCTTGGTCATCGAGCTCGTGTCGACCAGCACGTTGTTGACGTACGCCGCACCGCCGAGCTGGAGGACCTGCCACATGACGGCGAGCGAGTACCCGCCGGGGGCCGCGCGCCGGAACGAGTGCTGGCCGGTGGCGGCGAAGCGGAACAGCACGGTGAGGAACGTGCCCACGACCGCCACGGTGAGCAGCGGCAGGAACAGCCGGATCCCCTCGCCCAGCCACTCGGTGAAGGCGTCGGTGGTGCTGGCGACGGTGGACACGATCGTCACCGCGAGAAGCGAGAAGCCCGCCGTGACCAGCAGGAGAAGCGTCTTCACCCGGGCGTAGAACGGGTTGGGCCGGCTGTTGCGCGGCACCGACCAGGCGACGTGCTGGGTGTTCTGCAGTGCCTGGCCCAGACCCATCGCGCCGTACAGCGCGGCGATGCCGCCGACCGCGACACCGGCCACCGATCCCTGCAGGCCCGAGGGCCGGCCGAGCTCGTCGCCGATGATGGGGAACTGCGACAGTGCGGAGTCGAGGATCTGCTCCTGCCACTGCGGCTCGCCGCGGAGCACGAGCCCGAGGATCGACGTCCCCAGCAGCATCAGCGGGAAGATCGCGATGAACGCGTAGTAGGTCAGCGCCGAGGCGAGGTAGGGGCCCTGGTCGTCGAAGTACTTGTAGACCACGGCCAGGGGGAAGCCGAGCACGGGGTGACGGCGCTGGAACCCGTCGACTGCCGAGACCGCTCCCACGAGGGGAGGCTACCGCTCCCGGTGGCCGCCGGCGCTCACCACCAGCCGAGCAGCTGCCCGCCGATGCGCACCACGAAGCCCGAGACGACCAGCAGGAAGAACACCCGCACGAACTTCGCGCCGCGCGCCATCGCCAGCCGCGCACCGACGTAGCCGCCGGTGACGTTGGCCGCCGCCATCACCAGCGCCAGGTCCCAGATGACCGCGCCCTGCGGGATGAAGACGGCGAGGGCGGCCAGGTTCGTGGCCCAGTTGGCGAGCTTGGCCTTGGCCGAGGCCTCGAGGAAGTTGTAGCCGAGCAGCCCGACCAGCGCGAAGACGAGGAACGAGCCGGTGCCCGGCCCGATCGCCCCGTCGTAGAAGCCGATCGTCAGGCCGGTCAGCGCGACGACGGCGAGGTGCCGACCGCCCTCGAAGCGCAGCTTGGTCAGCTCGCCGACGCTCGGCCTGGCCACCACGTAGCCGCCGACCAGCACGAGCACGACGAGGATGATCGGGTCGAAGGCGCTGCGCGGCAGCAGCGAGGCGACGAGTGCCCCGCCCGCGGAGCCGACGAACGCGGCCAGCATCAGCGGCAGGAAGGTCCGTGGGTCGGGGCGGATGCGCCGGACGTACGTCGCCGCGCTGATGCTGGTGCCGCAGAAGGACGCGAGCTTGTTCGTGGCCGCGATCTGCACGACCGACGCGCCGGGCAGCCCGACGAGCAGGGCGGGCAGCTGCACGAGCCCGCCGCCGCCGACGACGGCGTCGACGAAGCCGGCGCACAGGGCCGCGAGGAGCAGGAAGCAGACGACCTCGAGGGACAGGTCCGCCACGTCAGCCGGACGTGGAGTCGTCGCCCGAGCCGGAGTCCCGGCTGAACTCCTGCACCACGACGGCGTCGTAGTCCTCGGGCATGGTCGCGCCGAGTCCGGGGCAGACCAGCTGCTGGGACTGGTCGGTCTCCATCGTCGCGGCCGAGCAGTTGAGGGTGGCCACGGGCTCGCCGTCGGTGGAGAACACCATCTGGAAGATGGCCGCACGCTCCTCGTCCGACCGGTTGGTGATCGTGCCCTTGACCTCCGGGGTGGTGACCTCGTCGACACCGGCGGAGCGCTCGATGGGATTGAGCTCCCACCCGTCCTCCACGGCGAAGCCGTTCCACTCGAAGGCCTTGCCGACCTCGACCTCCACCGGGTCGGTGCTGGGCGCGGCATCCCGGGCGTCCTCGGCGTCCTCCGTGCACGCGCCGAGCGCGCCCAGGCAGGCGAGCGCGAGCAGCGCGGCGGGCAGCCGCGTGCCCCGCCTCACGAGGCGGCCACGAAGGTGAGCAGGTCCTGGCGGGTGAGCACGCCGATGGGCTTGCCCTCCTCGTGGACCAGCACCGCGTCGGCCTCGCCGAGCAGCGCGACGGCGTCCGCCGCCGGCTCGGCCGAGCCGATCGTCGGCAGCGCGGGCGACATGTGGTCCTCGACCCGGTCGGTGAGCCGGGCGGTGCCGGCGTACAGCGCGTCGAGGAGTGCGGACACCGACACCGAGCCGGCCACCTCGGCCGCCACGATGGGCGGCTCGGCGCGCACGACCGGCATCTGGCTCACGCCGTACTCCTGCAGGATGTGGACCGCCTCGGCGATGGTCTCGCCCGGGTGCGTGTGCACGAGGTCGGGCAGCTGGCCGGACTTGCCGCGCAGCACCTCGCCGACCGTGCGGGCGTCGGCCTGCGCGCCGGTGGCGAAGCCGTACTGGCCCAGCCAGTCGTCGTTGAAGACCTTGGTGAGGTAGCCGCGACCGGAGTCGGGCAGCAGCACGACGACCACCGCGTCGCTGCGTCCCTGCTCGGCCAGCTCGTGCGCCAGCTGGCGGGCCGCGAAGGCCGCCATCCCGGCGGAGCCGCCGACGAGCATCGCCTCCTCGCGGGCCAGACGCCGGGTGAAGGCGAAGGAGTCGGCGTCGGAGACCTCGATGACCCGGTCGGCGACGGTGCGGTCGTAGGTGTCGGGCCAGAAGTCCTCGCCGACGCCCTCGACGAGGTAGGGGCGGCCGGTGCCGCCGGAGTAGACCGACCCGGACGGGTCGGCGCCGACGACCTGGACGTCGGGGTTCTGCTCCTTGAGGTAGCGCCCGACGCCGCTGATCGTGCCGCCGGTGCCCATGCCGGTGACGAAGTGGGTGATCCGCCCCTCGGTCTGCGCCCAGATCTCCGGCCCCGTGGTCTCGTAGTGCGAGCGCGGGTTGTGGGGGTTGGAGTACTGGTCGGGCTTCCACGAGCCGGGCTCGGCGGCGAGCCGGTCGCTGACGTTGTAGTAGGAGTCGGGGTGCTCCGGCGCGACAGCGGTCGGGCACACCACGACCTCGGCGCCGTAGGCCTTGAGCACGTTGCGCTTGTCCTCGCTGACCTTGTCCGGGCACACGAAGACGCACTTGTAGCCCTTCTGCTGGGCCACCATCGCCAACCCGACGCCGGTGTTGCCGGAGGTCGGCTCGACGATCGTGCCGCCGGGCTGGAGGGCACCGGAGGCCTCGGCCGCCTCGATCATCCGCGAGGCGATGCGGTCCTTCACCGAGCCGCCGGGGTTGAGGTACTCGACCTTGGCGAGGACGAGCGGTCCCCCGTCCGGCAGGTCGAGGGTCCGGCTCAGCCGCACGAGCGGGGTGTTGCCGATGAGGTCGAGGAGCGAGTTCACGTACTGCACCCACTCAATCTAGCCACCTCCTGCTCCGTTCGCGTCAACGCCGGTTGCGTAGCATCGGCGCCGTGGGGGCAACAGGAGCAGCACGCAAGCTGGCATCGGCCGCCGCCCTGGGCGGGGGCGGCCTGTCCGTGCTCGGCGCGGGCCTCTACGGGGTCCTGGTCGCCGAGGCGAAGATCGCCCGAAAGGTGATCGGCAACGCCACCGACGCGCCTCCCGACGCCACCGGCTGGTACGGACGGGGCCGGCCGGCGCCGGCGATCCGGATCGCGCTGCTGGGCGACTCCAGCGCCGCCGGCTACGGCGTCCAGCGGGTCGAGGACACGACCGGCGCCCACCTGGCCACCGGCGTGGCCGCCCAGGCCGACCGCCGCGTGCACCTGCGCTCCTTGGCGGTCGTGGGCGCGCAGTCCAGCGACCTGGCCGACCAGGTCGATGGCGCGCTCGGCACCCACCCCGACCTCGCCGTCGTGCTGATCGGCGCCAACGACGTCACCCACACCGTCCTGCCGTCCGCGTCCGTGCGGCACCTGGCCGAGGGCGTACGCCGGCTCCGCGAGGCCGGCGTGGCCGTCGTGGTCGGGACCTGCCCGGACCTCGGCACCGTCCGGCCCATCCCGCCACCGCTCAAGCAGGTGGCGCGCGAGTGGTCGCGCCGTCTCGCTGCCGCCCAGACGATCACGGTGGTCGAGAACGGCGGCCGGTCGGTGTCGCTCGGCGACATCCTCGGCCCGGAGTTCGATGCCGCTCCGGCCGTCCTCTTCGGCCCCGACCGCTTCCACCCGTCGGCCGACGGCTACAAGCAGCTCGCGTCGGTGCTCGTCCCGTCGTGCCTGGCCGCGCTCGGCCTGGTGCCGGAGGACGAGGCGCTGCCCGAGCCGCGCCGCCGCGAGGGGATCCTGCCCGTCGCGGCCGCGGCGGTCCGCGCCGCCCGTACGCCCGGCACCGAGGTCGACGGCACGGAGGTCGGCGGCCACCAGCGCGGCCTGCGCGGGCGCTGGGTCGAGCTGCGGCACCGGCGCCGCCGCCCCTCCACCGACGCGGAGTCGCCCGAGCAGGACGAGCAGGAGGACCCCGAGCTGGCCGCGGCGTCGGGCGACACCAGCGGTCAGTGACGCACACCCGTGGCGCAGCGCCCGGACATGGCGCCGGCCCGCCCGAGGTGACTCGGACGGGCCGGCGAACGGTCCAGCAGGGAGCAGGTCAGGCGAGGATCAGTCCCCACCGCGCAGGATCGCGAGGATCCGCAGCAGGTTGGTGTAGATCCACACCAGGCTGACCGTCAGGCCGAAGGCGGCCCGCCACGACTCGCGCTCCGGGAGGCCGGCGGCGACGCCGTTCTCGACGAAGTCGAAGTCGAGGATCAGCATGAGGACACCGAGCACGAGGCCGGCGAGGGCGAAGACGAAGCCGAGCCCACCCATGCCGTAGAGGCCGGTGTTGACGCCGAAGAAGCTCAGCACCAGCGACAGCAGGCCGAGACCGACCATGCCGAACATCGCGGCCACGACACCGCGGCGGAACTTGTCGCCCACCTTGATGTTGAGGAACTTGTAGGCGGCGAGCGTGCCCGCCAGGGCACCGAACGTGCCGATCACCGCGCTGGTGACGACGCCCTCGAACTGGGTCTCGAAGACCTTGCTCACCGCGCCCAGCGCGACGCCCTCTGCAGCCGCGAACGCGAGCACGAGAGCCGGGCTGATGACGCGCTTGAACGAGTTCACCAGCGACAGCAGGAACGCAGCGCCCGCACCCAGGCCGGCGAGCATCAGCGCGCGGGACGCAGCGGCGTTGACCTCGGTGTCGGTGCCGGAGAAGTCACCGATCCACCACCAGGTGATGGTGGCCGTCACGAAGATGAGCGCGACCGAGATCGCCGTCTTCTGGATGACCGAGTCGATCGTCATCCGACCCTGGTCCACCTGGCCGCCGGGCGTCCCGGTGCCCCACGTGGACGGGTCGCTGCTGGTGTCGCCGTAGCCGGGGTAGGCCGCGCCGCCACCGGCGTACGTCTGGTTGCCGTAGGCGTTCGACGAGGCTCGGCTGAACTCCTCGGAACGGTTGAAAACGGGGTTGTTGCTCTTCATGGTCTCTCCTTGGAGGCCGCCCCCGGAGCTTCCGGGGGTTCCGACGCCGTCGCGGTGACGGCGCCTGTCACGTCACACCACTCTAGCCGGGGTGACACCTGTTCAAACGTGCGCGCGGTGTCTGCTGTTCCCGTCACAGCAACTTCTCAGGTTCGTGCCCCGGCTGGGGTTCGAACCCAGACTGTGCGGTTTTTAAGACCGCTTCCTCTACCGGTTGGGATACCGGGGCCGGTCCAGCTGTCCTACAGGTAGGTCTTGCGAGCGTAGACGGCGTGCGCCCCGGCCGCCCGGTCGAGGAAGAGCAGGCCGTCGCAGTGGTCGATCTCGTGCTGGAGCGCCCGCGCCTCGAACGCCTCCGCCTCGAGCTCGACCTCCTCGCCGGTGCCGGGCAGCTGCCCGCGTACGACGATGCGGCTGGGCCGCTTGACGTCGCCGGTGAGGTCGGGGACGGACATGCAGCCCTCGCGGGCCTTCTCGTTGCGAGTGCTCGCGACCACGGCGGCGTTGCAGAGCACGAACGTCCCGTGATGCTCGCGGGTCTTGGGATGCTGGGACACGTCGACGCAGAAGACCTGGGCGGCGACACCGACCTGGGGCGCGGCCAGGCCCACGCAGCCCGGGGACACCCGCATGGTGGCGACCAGGTCCGCGGCGAGCTGCACGACCTCGGGCGACGTCGGGTCGACGGCGGCGCCGGCGGTGGACAGCACCGGCGCGGGAGCGCGTACGACGGCGCGCACCGCCCCGGTCACGGCGAGGTCGGTCACGGCCCAGTCCCGGACCCGGGGGTTGACACTCATCGGCGGCCGCTCAGAGCTCGTCGGTCTCGGCGGCGCGCAGGGTCACGCCGACGCCGAGGTCCGCGGCCACCGCCGCGAGGTCATGCTCGACAGCCGCCGCGTCGGCATCGGCGGGAAGATCCACCTCCGCGACGAGCAGGTAGAGGTCACCGGCCAGGCGGGTGGTGAGGTCGGTGATGTTGCCGCCGACGGCGGCGAGCACGCCGACCACGGCGGAGACGATGCCCGGACGGTCGCCACCGTGCACGGAGAGGATCCACGACGTGCCGTCGGCGGCCGGCACCTGCTCGACGGGCACCTCCCGCACCGTCACGGTGAGGGTGCCGTCGGTGGTCAGCGGCGCGAGGGCCGCCTCGATCTCGGCGTCGCCGGCGGCGCCCTCGCACACCAGAGTCATCGCGAAGTGACCGCGCAGCAGCGTCATCGTGGAGTCCTCGAGGTTGAGGCCCAGTCCCGCCAACCGGTCGGTGGTCTCGGCGATGATGCCGGGGCGGTCGTGGCCGAGGACGGTGATGGCGTGGAGGGTCACGGCGGTCATTGTGTCAGCGCGCGGGCGCGGGCGAAGACCTCGTCCGTCATGTCCCGGGTGAGTCGACCGGTGTAGGTGTTGTGCGGGGAGGGGTGGTAGCACCCCACGAGCGTGACTGCACCCAGCTCCACCTCGGCGCCGTGGGCGAACTTCGGCCTGCGGGCCGGCGCCGGCGCCCCGGCCGCGACCAGCGACCGCACCGCTCCGTCCCAGCCGAACGAGCCCAGCGCGACCACCACGCGGACGGTGGGCAGCAGCGCCAGCTCGGCCGCGATCCACGGTGCGCACGCGTCGCGCTCGGCCGGCGTCGGCTTGTTGTCCGGTGGCGCGCACCGGACCGTCGCGACCATCCGTGCCCCGACCAGCCGCTGACCG
This sequence comes from Nocardioides sp. SYSU D00065, assembly GCF_017916425.1. Classification (GTDB taxonomy): domain Bacteria; phylum Actinomycetota; class Actinomycetes; order Propionibacteriales; family Nocardioidaceae; genus Nocardioides. The sequence goes on from NZ_JAFMSX010000001.1 coordinate 1,014,104, forward strand.
TCGCCTGCGTGCTCGCTGGTCGCCTGCACCGCCCACCCGGTGCGGTGCAGGCTGGCGAAGAGCCAGTCCGCACTCGGGTCGCCGGTGAAGATGCGCCCAGTCCGGTTGCCACCGTTGGCGGCCGGCGCCAGGCCGACGACCAGCAGCGACGGCTCCGGATCCCCCCACCCCGGGATCGGCCGCCCCCAGTAGGGCTGGTCGGCGAACGAGGCGCGCTTCTCGCGCGCCACCCCCTCGCGCCAGGCCACCAGCCGCGGGCAGGCCGAGCAGACGCTGACCCGCGCCTCGAGCTCGGCGAGCGGCGCGTCCCGCGCCAGGCGACGTACGTCGTCGGCGTCGCGGGCCACGGGGGTGTCCGGTGCGGCCGGGTCGTCGGGCCAGCCGGTGCCCGGGGCGACCGGGCTGGTGAACCTGCCCCCGACGAGCGGGTGCGGCAGCAGGGTCATCGGCCGATGGCCGCGGCCATGCCGTGCAGGATGTCGGCCTCGGAGACCACGTGGTCCGGGACGGGCACCCGGGCGAGGATCCGGGTCCAGATCAGCGCGCCGGCGCCGATGACGTCGGCGCGGCCGGGGTGCATGTAGGGCAGCGCGCGCCGCTCCGCCACGGTCATCGCGACCAGACCGTCGACGAAGGAGGCGGTCGCGGCGTTGGACAGCACCGCCTGGTCGAAGGCGTCCCGGTCGTACGTCGGCAGCGCGAGCACCCCGCAGGCGAGGGTCTTGATGGTGCCGGAGGTGCCGATGACGGTCCGGGTCCGCTCGAGCGGGATGCCGGAGGCGTCGAGGTGGGCGTCGATGTCGGCCACGCAGGCCGCGACCTCGTCGGCAGTCGGCGGGTCGCTGTGGAGGTGCCGCTCGTGCAGCCGCACCGACCCGATGTCCATCGACACCGCCTGCCGCTCCCCCGCCTCGCCGAGGACGAGCTCGGTCGAGCCGCCGCCGATGTCGACGACCAGCACGGGCTCCGGCGGGACCGGGTCCTGGGCGGCGATGGCGCCGGCGAACACGAGCGCGGCCTCCTCCTCTCCCGACAGGACCTCCGGCTCGACGCCCAGCCGTCGGCGTACGCCGTCGCGGAACACCGCGGCGTTGGCTGCGTCGCGGGTGGCCGAGGTCGCGCAGAACCGGACCCGCCCCGGCTCGACGCCGTGGCTGCGGATGGTCTCGGCGAGGTCGTCGACAGCGGCGAACGTGCGTGTCAGCGCCTCCTCGGCGAGCACCCCCGTCCGGTCCACCCCCTGCCCGAGGCGTACGACGCGCGAGTCGCGCACCACCACGTCGAGCCGCCCGTCGCCGCGGGGGCTGCCGATGAGCACCTTGATGGAGTTGGTGCCGCAGTCGATGGCCGCGACGAGCCGTGCCGGGTCGGTCATGGCCTCATTGTGCCGAGCGGCTCAGCGCTCGACGCAGGGACCGGCGGACCACCACTCGCCGAGCGCGTCGAGCACCTCGTCGCCGAGCGGGTTCACGCCGCGGCCCATCGCCAGCGACTGGCCGGCCAGCACGTGCAGGCACTTGACGCGGTCCGGCATGCCGCCGGCCGAGATGCCGTCGATCTCCGGCACGTCCAGCCCGGCCCGCTCGCCCACCTCGGCGCGGGCCTGCAGGTAGCGCTCGTGCGCGGCGCGGTAGGCCGCGGCGAGCTCCGGGTCGGTGCCGAGCCGCTCCTGCATCTGCTTCATCACGCCGTTGCCCTCGAGCGTGCCGATGCGCGAGGCCGCGCGCGGGCACGTGAGGTAGAAGGTGGTGGGGAACGGCGTGCCGTCGGGCAGCCGCGGCTCGGTCGTGACCACGTCGGGGTTGCCGCACGGGCACCGGTGGCCCACGGAGTCGATGCCGCGCGGGCGCCGGTCGAGCTGGGCGCGGATCGCGGCCTCGTCGGCGGGGTCGATCTTCGGCGCGGGCGGTGTGGGTGAGGGGGTCGGCTCGGTCACTGCTGGGTCCCGTCGATCAGCTTCGCGGGTTCTTCCTCGGGCGGGGGTGGGTTGCCGGCGAGCTCCATCGACTCCCACGCGGCGGTCCACCACGCCTTCGGCACGGTCTTGAGCACCTCGTCGGGGTCGTTGAGAGACGCCTGCGCCTCCAAGGGCCGGCCGTCGGGGCCGATCACCTCGTAGCCGGACTCACCCGGCATCAGGTAGCCGAAGCGGGCCCGGGCCTGCGCCTTGACGTAGGCGGGGTCGTCCCAGCGCTTCTTCTCCCGCTCGAGGTCGTTGATGCTGGCCTCGCGCTCGGCGATCTGCGCCTTGAGGTCGCCGATGTGCGAGCGCTGCTGCAGGTAGGCACGCGCCGACGAGGCGTACGACACCGTCAGCACGGCCAGCACGAGGACGAGCACGGCGGCGCGACCGGTGAAGCGCGGTCGGCGTGCGCGACTGCTCGGGCCGACAGGACCGCCCGCGGCGGGCAGCTCCCCGGTCCGGGCGATCGTCGTCGGTGCCGGGCCCCGCCGGAGCCGGGCGCCGCGCGTGCCGGGACTGACCTGTCCCGGCCCGCGCGATCCTCGCGCCGGGCCGCGGCGAGGCGTACGGCGCTGCGACGGCATGCGCCCCAGTCTGCCTCGTTCAGCCGGCGAAACGCGGGAAGGCGCCCCGGCCGGCGTAGCGAGCCGCGTCACCCAGCTCGTCCTCGATGCGGAGCAGCTGGTTGTACTTGGCGACGCGGTCCGAGCGGGCCGGCGCACCGGTCTTGATCTGGCCGCAGTTGGTGGCGACCGCCAGGTCGGCGATCGTGGTGTCCTCGGTCTCGCCGGAGCGGTGGCTCATCATGTTGCGGAAGCCGCTGCGGTGGGCGAGCTCGACGGCGTCGAGGGTCTCGGTCAGCGAGCCGATCTGGTTGACCTTGACCAGCATCGCGTTGGCCTGCCCGCCGTCGATGCCGCGCTGCAGCCGCTCGACGTTGGTCACGAAGAGATCGTCGCCGACGAGCTGGGTGCGGGTGCCGAGGACGTCGGTGATGGCCTTCCAGCCCTCCCAGTCCTCCTCGTCCAGCGGGTCCTCGATCGAGACGATCGGGTAGGAGGCGACCAGGTCGGCGTAGTAGGCGACCATCTGGTCGGTCGTGGTCGCCTTGCCCTCGAAGGTGTAGCCGCCGTCGTCGTGGAACTCGCTCGCGGCGACGTCCATCGCCAGCGCGATGTCCGTGCCGAGCGTGAAGCCCGCGGCCCCCACGGCCTCGGCGATCAGGTCGAGCGCGGCGCGGTTGCTGTCGAGGTTCGGGGCGAAGCCGCCCTCGTCGCCCAGACCGGTCGCGAGGCCCTTCTGCTTCAGCACCGACTTGAGCGCGTGGTAGACCTCCGCGCCCTGCTGGAGCGCCTCGCGGAAGGTCGGCGCGCCGATCGGGGCGATCATGAACTCCTGGACGTCGACGTTGGAGTCGGCGTGGGCGCCGCCGTTGAGGATGTTCATCATCGGCACGGGCAGCAGGTGGGCGTTGGGACCACCGACGTAGCGGAACAGCGGCAGGCCGGCCGACTCCGCGGCCGCCTTGGCGGTGGCCAGCGAGACGCCCAGGATCGCGTTGGCGCCGAGCTTGGCCTTGTTGGCGGTGCCGTCGAGGTCGAGCATCACCTGGTCGATGAGCCGCTGGTCGTCGGCGTCCAGGCCGACGATCGCGCCGGAGATGGTGTCCACGACGCCGGCCACGGCCTTCTGCACACCCTTGCCGAGGTAGCGCTTGCCACCGTCGCGCAGCTCCACCGCCTCGAAGGCGCCGGTCGACGCACCGCTGGGCACCGCGGCGCGACCGAACGCGCCGTCCTCCAGCAGCACCTCCACCTCGACGGTGGGGTTGCCGCGCGAGTCAAGGATCTCGCGGGCGCCGACTGCAGCGATGATCGACATGGAGCACTCCTGTGTGGGATGGGGTGTGGGATCGCGTGTGGGATGGCGTACGGGGGAGGTCGGAGTGGCGACCTCGACGGCCGGCGGCCAGCCTAGTCACGAGGCCGGACGGCGTCTCGGCGGTGTCCGCGGGCGCGGCTAGCGTGCGGGCCGTGCCCACCGCCGCCGACCACCTCGCCGCCTTCGTGAGCGGTCTCGCCGGTCCGGACGCGGCGCGGCTCGGGCGGGCCCTCGCCGGCGAGGCGCCGCTCAGGTTCCGCGGGCGGGTGCTGCTCGAGCGGGCGGCACACCTGGCACGCGAGAGCGACCTGAGCCTGCACGAGATCGCGGCCGACTGCGGCTTCGCGCGCTACGACGTGTTCACGCGCGCGTTCCGCCGCGAGTTCGGCGTGCTGCCGTCGGCGTGGCGCGCGGAGCCGACGTCGTACGTCGTCGACGCGCCCGGTGACGTGCACTTCCACCCGCCGGCCCATCTCCGCCTGCCGGCCCGGCAGCGGAGCGACGGCGGCGACCTGGTCGTGGAGATGGCCGAGCACCACGTGCGGCTCGTCGCAGAGCTCCTCGACCGCTCCGGCCCGGTCGCGGACACCGACCTGGACCGGCGCGCCCGGTGGCCGGACGAGGACGCGGACACCCTGCGGGGCGCGCTGTCGCGGCTGGTCGACGAGATCGCCGCCTGCGCCGAGGTCCTGGGCGGTGGGGCCCGGGTCGACGCGGAGCCGGACGTCGCCGGCAAGCACTCCGTCGCCGCCCTGAGACGGCGCCTCGACCTCGCCGGGTCGGCGTTCGTCGAGGCGGTGGCGGTGACGGCGGGGGCCGGCCGCCTCGACGAGGTGGTCGTCGCGGCGTTCGCGCCCGGGGCGCGGATGCTCTCCCACGGCGCGGCGGTCGCCCAGGTGCTCACCTCCGCCCACGACCGCGTGCTGGCCGTCGCGTGCCTGCGCGCCTGTGGGATCGACGACCCGCTGCTCGCGGACCGACGGCCGCCGCTGCGGGCCTGAGTCCGCCCAGGACGTACGCCGTTCACGTCGGCGTCACCGCCGCGCCACGCGCCGCGGCGATCCTTCGCCTGACGTCTCGGACCCGACCGCGCGAAAGGCATCGCATTGCACTCCCGACGACCGTTGGCGTACCTCGCCGGCGCCGCCCTGCCCCTCTCCCTGCTGGCCGTGACCGGCGCCTCCTCCGGTGCCGCGCAGCCCGCGGAGTCGTTCCACCGGCTGGCCACCTACCCGGTCTTCCAGAACGTCCCGGCGGGCGTCGACCCGGCTGACGAGACGGTCGCGGAGATCTCCGACGTCACCGACGACGGGCGCACGGTGGTCTACACCGACGCCGCCGGGCGCCGGATCGGCTTGCTCGACATCACCGACCCGGCGAACCCGGTGGGCAAGGGGTCCATCGACGTCACCGCGGCCGACGCCGCCGGAGCGCCCGGCGACTCCCCCACCTCGGTCGCCGTCGTCGGCGACCACCTCCTGGTCGCGGTCGACAGCACGGACGGCGACTTCACCGACCCGTCGGGCCGCGTCGACGTCTACGACGTCGCGAGCCGGGACCTGGTGCGCAGCATCGACATGGAGGGGCAGCCCGACTCGATCGCGACCAGCCCCCACGGGACGTACGCCGTCGTCGCCGTGGAGAACCAGCGCGACGAGGACGCCGCCCCGGCCGGCGGGGACGAGGGCGACCTCCCCCAGGCGCCCGCCGGGTTCGCCCAGGTCATCGAGCTGAGCGGCGGCCCCGCCGCCTGGACGACCACCCGCGTGGACCTTCCCGCCGCCGCGCTGGAGGGGATGAACACGCCCGAGGACGCCGAGCCGGAGTACGGCGACATCAACGCCGACGACCAGTACGTCCTCACCCTCCAGGAGAACAACGGCCTCGTCGTCATCGACCTGCCGTCGAAGCGGATCGTCTCCGCCTTCTCGGCCGGCCGCGCCCAGGTGCCGGGCGTCGACGACGACAACGACGGCGTCTTCGACTTCACCGTCGACCTCGACCTCCCCCGCGAGCCCGACGCCGTGCAGTGGGTCGGCGACGGCCTGGTCGCCACCGCCAACGAGGGCGACTGGCTCGGCGGCACCCGCGGATGGACGGTGTTCGACGCCGCCACCGGCGACGTCGTCTGGGACGCCGGTCGCTCGTTCGAGCAGCTCGCCGTGGAGCACGGGCTCTTCAACAACGACCGCGCCGACAACAAGGGCGCCGAGCCCGAGGGCCTGGCGTTCGCCGAGATCGGCGGCACGCCGTACGCCTTCGTCGGCTCCGAGCGCAGCAACTTCGTCGCGGTCTACGACATGACGGACCCGACCCAGCCGCGGTTCACCCAGGCGCTGCCGACCACCAACGGACCCGAGGGCCTGCTGCCCGTGCCGTCGCGGGACCTCGTGGTGATCTCCTCGGAGACCGACGACGCCGCCGCGCAGGTGCGCGCGAGCGTGGCGATCTACCAGCTCGGCGCCGGGCGGCCGGCCTTCCCGTCGGTGGTCTCCGACGCCGACGCGGACGGGACCCACATCGGCTGGGGCGCCCTCGGCGCGCTGTCGGCCGACCCCGGCAACGCCGGCCACCTCTGGGCGGCCAGCGACGCGGCGTACGCCACCGGCCGGATCTACCGGCTCGACGTGGGCGCCGAGCCCGCGGTCATCGAGAAGGTCGTCGAGGTGACCGACGGCGGCACCACGCCGGCGCTCGACATCGAGGGCCTGTCCGCACGCCCGGACGGCGGCTTCTGGCTCGCCGTTGAGGGCGCGACCGGCGCCGGCAACCAGGTCCTGCGCACCGACGCGCGGGGCCGGGTCGTCCAGACCGTCCCGCTGCCCGCGTCGGTGACCGACCACGTCCGCAGCTGGGGCCTAGAGGGCGTGACCGCCACCGGCACCGGCTCCTCGGAGGTCGTGTACGTCGCGCTGCAGCGCCCCCTCTGGACCACCACGAGCGGCGCCCTGACCCCGCTCGAGGGCACCAGCACCCGGATCGGCCGCTACGACGTCGCGACCGGCACGTGGAGCTGGTTCGCCTACCCGCTGGCGACCACCGCCACCGCCGGGGACTGGATCGGCGTCTCCGAGGTGACGGCCGTCGACGCCGACACGCTCGCGGTGATCGAGCGCGACAAGCTCAACGGGCCGGCGGCCGCGGTGAAGCGGGTCTACACCGTCGACCTGCCCGCCACCGGCGGCACCACCACGCCCGTGCCGCTGACGAAGCGGCTCGCCGTCGACGTGCTGCCGCGGCTGCGCGCGCTGAAGGGCTGGACGCAGGAGAAGCTCGAGGGCCTGACCATCGGCGCCGACGGCCAGGTGTACGCCGTCACCGACAACGACGGGCTCGACGACGCCACCGGCGAGACGCAGCTGCTGCGCCTCGGCGCGGCGGCCACGGTCTTCGCACCGGAGCCGACGGCGCCGCCGACCACCCCGCCGACCACTCCCCCAACCACCACGCCCACGGTGCCCGCCACGCCGGCCCCGACGCCCGTCGCCCCGGCTCCCACCCCGGCTCCCACCCCCGGGCCGGTCGCCAAGGCGGAGTCGCGGGTGGCGCTCACCGTCCGGGACCGGCCGGGCCGCCCGGTGCGCCTGGTCGCCAGGGTCCGCCCCGGCACCGCCACCGGCAAGGTCCGGGTCTTCGTCCGGCGCGGCGGCGAGACCGAGCTGCGGCGCAAGGTCCGGCTGGACGACGGACGCGCGGTGCTCGACCTGCGCCTGACGGGCGGCCGCCACACGGTCGTGGTTACCTACCTCGGCGACGCACGCACGCGGCGCTCGCGCACGGTCGAGCGGGTCACCGTCCGCTGACCCGCTGACGTCATGGGGATCGCCGGTGCGCACCGGCGATCCTCATGACGTCCGGTCGCGCGCCTGCGCCTTCTCCGCCTTCTCGGCCTTCTCCGCCTTTTGGGCCTTCTCGGCGGCCTTGGCCGCGTTCCACAGCCGCTGCACCTGCGCGGCGTCGGTGGCGATCGCGTCGCCGAAGACGTGCGGGTTGCGGCGCTCCATCTTCGCGATCACGCCCCGCGCGACGTCGTCGAGCGTGAAGTCGCCCGCCTCCTCGGCGATGACCGAGTGGATGACCACCTGGAGCAGAAGGTCGCCCAGCTCGTCGCACAGCGCCGCGGGGTCGCCCGACTCGATGGCCTCGACGACCTCCTCGGCCTCCTCGCGCACGAACGGGACCAGGGAGGCGTGGGTCTGCTCGCGCTTCCAGGCGCACTCGCGCCGCAGCAGCCGCATCTGGTCGGCGAACGCCTCCAGCGCCGAGCCGTGCTCGCCCGATCCGCCCGCCGTCATCGGACGATCACTCACCCGCAGCGGTGCGTGAGCGGCAGCGTCTCGGCGTACGCGGTGTCCGGCTCGGTCGCCTGGCCGGCCGTCGCGGTCTCGCCCACGGCCACCGACGTGTTCGTGTCGACGGGGGTCAGGACGCCGTCGACGCTCTCCAGCCCGTAGCGCGGGTCGATCTCGATGCCGTGGGCGTCGGGCCACTGGTTGAACACGTCGACCCCGGCCTCGGACAGCTGCTCCTCGGTGGGATCGCTGACGCCCTCGTCCTCGAGGACGATCGCGCCGATCTGGTTGACGACGTCGTTGGCGAGCGCGGGGGTCGAGGCCAGCTCGACGAAGGTGTCCTGCACGTCGGCCGGCATGCCGGCGGCGGCCTGCCGACGCTGGGCGACGTCGCCGCGGTAGGTCGAGCCCGGCTCCACGCCGTAGTCGTCGGCGATCTGCATCGCCTGCGAGCGCAGCGTCATCAGCTGCACGACGTACTGGCGCACGAAGCCCATCGGGACGGCCGCCTCGAGCTGGTCGCTCACCGACGTGCAGTAGTCGGCCGTGGTGCGGTCGACCTCGCGGACCGTGAGCTCCTCGTCGCCCACCTTGACCGCCACCCCCGGCGCGGCGCTCCCGCACCCGGTCAGCAGCAGGGCGGCGACGGCCGTCGTCGCGGCCGTGGTCAGGCGGGTCTTCCTCACGAGTTCACTCCTAGCTGGACGCTGCGGTGGTGGCCGGCACCGGCGGGTCGATCACCTCGTCGATCACGCCGCGGGCCCATTCAAGCAGGGCCACGCCCGCCACCGGGCGGACGGGGAACCCGGCGCTCTGCGGCCGCGGCACGAGGATCGTGCTGACCGGCGCCTTGACGATGCTGCGCGGGTGCAGCCGCTGCAGGCGTACGACGCGCGAGTCGGGCAGGTCGACCGGCGCGAAGCGGACGTACTTGCCGGCCACCGTGACCTCCCCGACACCGGCCTGGCGGCACCGGGCCCGGAAGCGCGCCACGACGAGCAGCGACTCCACGACCTCCGGCGGCGGACCGTAGCGGTCGACCAGCTCGGCGCGGACCTCGTCGACGTCGGCGTCGGCGCGCACCTCGGCCAGGCGCTTGTAGATCTCCAGCCGGAGCCGCTCGCTCGGGATGTAGTCGTGGGGCAGGTGCGCGTCGACGGGAAGCTCGATGCGGACCTCGGCGAGCTCCTCCTCGGCGCCGCCCTTGAAGTCGGCGACCGCCTCCCCCACCAGCCGGACGTAGAGGTCGAAGCCGACGTCGGCGATGTGCCCGGACTGCTCGCCGCCGAGCAGGTTGCCGGCGCCGCGGATCTCCAGGTCCTTCATCGCGATCGCCATGCCGCCACCCAGGTCGGAGTGCTGGGCCAGCGTCGCGAGCCGCTCGTGGGCGGTCTCGGTCAGCGGCTTCTCCGCCGGGTAGAGGAAGTAGGCGTAGGCCCGCTCGCGCGAGCGGCCCACCCGCCCGCGGAGCTGGTGCAGCTGGGACAGGCCGAGGGTGTCGGCCCGCTCGATGATCATCGTGTTGGCGTTGGACACGTCGAGTCCCGACTCCACCAGGGTCGTGCACACCAGCACGTCGAAGCGCTTCTCCCAGAAGTCGAGCATGACTTGCTCGAGCTGGCGCTCGTTCATCTGGCCGTGCGCCGTCGCCACCCGCGCCTCGGGCACCAGCTCGCGGATGCGGGCGGCGGCCTTCTCGATCGAGTTGACCCGGTTGTGGATGTAGAACACCTGGCCCTCGCGCAGCAGCTCCCGGCGCACCGCCGCCACCACCTGCCGGTCCTCGTAGGCCCCGACGTAGGTGAGCACCGGGTGCCGCTCCTCGGGCGGGGTGGTGATCGTCGACATCTCGCGGATGCCCGTGACCGCCATCTCGAGGGTGCGCGGGATCGGCGTCGCGCTCATCGAGAGCACGTCGACCGAGGTGCGCATCCGCTTCATCTGCTCCTTGTGCTCGACACCGAAGCGCTGCTCCTCGTCGACGATGATCAGGCCGAGGTCCTTCACCTTGATGTCGGGGTTGAGCAGGCGGTGGGTGCCGATCACGATGTCGATCGACCCGTCGGCGAGACCGTCGACGACCTCCTTGGCCTCCTTGTCGGTCTGGAAGCGCGACAGGGGCTTGATGACGACCGGGAAGCCGCTCATCCGCTCGGTGAACGTCGACAGGTGCTGGGTGACCAGCAGCGTGGTGGGCACGAGCACCGCCACCTGCTTGCCGTCCTGCACGGCCTTGAACGCCGCGCGCACCGCGATCTCGGTCTTGCCGTAGCCGACGTCGCCGCACACCAGGCGGTCCATCGGCACCACCTGGCGCATGTCGGCCTTGACCTCGTCGACGGTCGTGAGCTGGTCGACGGTCTCGGTGAACGGGAACGCGTCCTCGAGCTCGCGCTGCCAGGGGGTGTCCGGGCCGTAGGCGTAGCCCCTGGTCGCCTGCCGCGCGGCGTAGAGCTTGATCAGCTCGGCGGCGATCTCGCGGACCGCGCGGCGCGCCTTGGCCTTGCGCTTGGTCCAGTCGCCACCGCCGAGCCGGTCCAGGCTCGGGTTCTCGCCGCCGACGTAGCGGGTGACCTGGTCGAGGGTGTCGGCGGGGACGTAGAGCATGTCGTTGGGACCGCCGCGCTTGCTCGGGCCGTACTCGAGCACCAGGTACTCGCGGGTCGCGCCGCCGACCTCGCGCTGCCGCATCTCCACGAACCGGCCGACGCCGTGCTGCTCGTGGACGACGTAGTCGCCGGCCTTGAGCTCGAGCGGGTCGATCTGCTTCTTGCGGCGCGTCGGCATCCGGCGCATGTCGCGGGTCGAGGTCTTCTGGCCCGACAGGTCGTCGCCGGTGACCACCGCGACCCGCGCCTCGTCGTCGACCACGCCGTGCACGAGGTGGCCGCACGTGACCGTGACGACGCCGGCGCCGGCGGTGTCGCCGTCCTCCACCATCCGGGCGGCGATGTCGTTCTCGCCGAGGAGCTCCACGAAGCGCTCGGCCGGCCCGTGCCCGGCGTGGACCACGACCACGTCGAGCCCCTCGCCCACCCACTCGCGGATGTCGTCGACGGCCTTCTGCAGGTCGCCACGGTAGGCCTCGGCGGGCTGGGTGGGCAGGGTGCGGCTCGGGACGCCGGCGGTCTGCGCGTCCGCGAGGGCCGCGGCCGGGACGTCGTCGGTGTCGATCCCGAACGGGCTCACCGTCCACCACGCGTGGCCGAGGCCGAGCGCGTGGAGGCGGACGTCGGCGATCTCGCGGTACGACGCGGCGCCGAGGTCGATCGGGGCGGTGCCGCCGCCGGCGGCCGCGGCCCACGACGCGCTCAGGAACTCCTCGCTGGTGGCGACGAGGTCGTGGGCGCGGCTGCGGGCGCGCTCGGGGTCGAGGACGAGCACGGTGGTGTCGGCGGGCATCAGGTCGACGAGCAGCTCCATCGAGTCGACGAGCACCGGGGCGAGGGACTCCATGCCCTCCACCGCGATGCCGGCCGCCATCTTGTCGGTGAGCTCGAGGAGCTGCGGGTGCGCCTGCCCGAGCTCTGCGGCACGCCGGCGTACGTCGTCGGTGAGCAGCAGCTCGCGGCACGGCGGCGCCCACAGCCGCTGCACCGTCTCCAGCGTGCGCTGGTCGGCGACGGAGAAGGCGCGGATCTCCTCGACGTCGTCGCCCCAGAACTCCACGCGCAGCGGGTGCTCCTCGGTCGGCGGGAAGACGTCGACGATGCCGCCGCGCACCGCGAACTCGCCGCGGCGCTCGACCATGTCGACGCGGGTGTACGCCGCGTCGGCCAGGCCGCGCACGACGTCGTCCAGGGCACGGGAGTCGCCGGGTGCGAGCTCGACCGGCTCGATGTCGGCCAGGCCGGGGACCTGCGGCTGGAGCAGGCTGCGGATGGGCGCGACGACCACCGACAGCGGGCCGTTGGCCGGGTCGGTGCCCGGGTGGCGCAGCCGCCGCAGCACGGCGAGTCGACGCCCCACGGTGTCGCTGCGCGGGCTGAGCCGCTCGTGGGGAAGGGTCTCCCAGCTCGGGTAGTAGGCCACCGTGTCGGGGTCGACGAGGTCGGCCAGCTCCTCGACCAGGTCCTCGGCCTCGCGCGAGGTCGCCGTCACGGCCAGGACGGTCCGACCCCGCTCCACCAGCCCGTGGACCACGAACGGCCGGACCGCTCCCGGTCCGGTCAGGTCGAGCGTCGACTGCACCGCGGCGTCGGCCAGCGCACCACCCAGGGTGGGCGCGGTGGCGAGTCGCCGGGCGACGGCGTGGAGTGGTGTGGACGGCGCGGAGGACACCGGGAATCCCTTCGAGAGCACGCAGAGCGACCCCCGATCGCCGGGCGCCGGGGGGCTTTGAGAGTCTACGGGTGCTGTCCGACAACAGCGCGTGCGGGATGGGACCGATCCACCACCGAGCCTGAGGGCCGACGCGGAGGGTTTGTCCCGGGCGCCGCTGGGGTAGCAAGCACCTCAACGCCCGGCGCCCGAGCGCCGGTCGACCAGAATCCACTGAGAGGAACCACGGGGACATGCGCATCAACCGTCTCGTCGCCGGCACGGTCACCGCCGGACTGCTCGGCCTCACGCCGATCGCCATCGCCGCGCCCAGCCACGCCACCGAGAACCTGACCACCACCACGGTCGCCACGCCGAGCGCCACCGAGGTCGAGTACGGCGACGACATCTACATCAGCGTCGACGTCGACGCCTCCAACGGCTCGTCGGCCTACCGCGGCACCTCGACGCTCTACGCCATGGAGGCCGGCTCCACCGCGTGGGCCCCGGTCGCCACCGGCACCTCGGCGAGCTCCACGTTCTTCGACGTCAAGCCGAAGATCAACACCACGTACAAGGTGGTCTACAGCGGCTACGCCGCCACCTCGACCTACGAGGACAACTACGCGGCCAGCGAGTCGGCCCCCTTCACCGTGGGCGTCGCGCGCAAGATCACCTACCCGAGCTCCGGCTTCGTGCTCAAGGGCAAGGTGACGCCGAACTACGGCAAGAAGAAGATCGTCATCAAGGTCAGCAAGAAGCAGAACAAGGGCTTCAAGGGCTTCAAGACCATCAAGACCAACAAGGCCGGCAAGTACCGCGTCACGCTGCCCAAGCGCGGCGGCACCTGGTACTGGAGCTTCACCGTCAAGGGTGACGCCAAGTACCTCGGCACCGGATTCGTCTGGAAGACCTGGGTCTCCTGACCTGAACGCTCCCCACACCGACCCGGCAGAGACTCGCTCCCTGCCGGGTCGGTGGCATTTCGGGTGGCACCCGGCTGAGAGTCGGTGGAGCCTCGCGGTGCCGCCCGCTGTGTGACAGTGGGCGCATGTCCCGGTCCTGGCTGCTCGCGGCGCTGCTGGTCGTCCTGACCGCCTGCACGGCTGCACCACGCTCCGGCGCCGGCACCGACGGCTCGCCGCGCCCCAGCGACGCGCCGACGTCCCAGCAACCCTCGACCGAGCCCTCGGATGCGCAGGGCGGGTCCGACGTACCCGAGGAGCTGAGCCCGGCGCTCGCGGGCGCTCCGCAGCGCCCGGCGACGCCCGGGGAGGCGGCGGCCATGGTGCGAGCCTCCCAGCGCGTGATCGGCTCGGCGCGCCCGGACCCCGCCGCGGTGGCCGCGGCCGGGCACACCGGCCAGCTGGCGGTGCGGGAGATCGCGGTGCGCCCCGCGTGGCTGCCGCGGGTGCTGGAGCGGCTCGGCCCTCGCGAGCGACGCTGGGTGCGCGCCAACGTGGCCGCGCGCCGCGAGTTCCGCTCGATGCACCCCACCTCGAACGCCGACCTCGCCGACGAGCTCCCCGCCTGGCGGATCGTGTCGCCGGCGCCCGCCCGGATGGTGCTGCGCAGCTATCGCGAGGCTGAGCGGCGCTTCGGCGTCGACTGGGAGTACCTCGCTGCCATCCACCTGGTCGAGACCGCGTTCGGCCGCATCCGCGGCACGTCGGTCGCCGGGGCGCAGGGACCGATGCAGTTCATCCCGACGACGTGGGACATCTACGGCGCGGGCGGCGACATCCACGACACGCACGACGCGATCCTCGCCGCAGGCAGGCTGCTGCAGGCCAACGGCTTCCGCCGCGACCGGGGTGCCGCCCTGTGGCGCTACAACAACTCCTGGGCCTACGTCCGCGGTGTCACCCTCCACGCCGAGGTGATGCGCCGCGACCCGCGCCAGCTGCACGGCTACCTGGCGTGGGAGGTCTATTACCTGACCCGCATCGGCAGCGTGTGGCTGCCGGAGGGGTATGCCCACCGGCAGCCCGTGCCGGTGCGGGCGTACGTCGAGGCGCATCCGGAGCGCCTCCCCTGATCAGGCCGGCGTGGGCGCCTCCATCTCGGCCGTCGAGCGGAGGATGCAGAACTGGTTGCCTTCGGGGTCGGCGAAGACGACCCAGCCCGTGCCCGGTCCCCACTCCCCGCGATGGTCGGCGACCTCGGTGGCCCCCAGCCCGCGCACGCGCTCGACCTCCTCGTCCCGGGTCCCCTCGCGCGGGCGCAGGTCGAAGTGGATCCGCTTGTCCGGCAGCTGCGCGTCGGGCACCTCGATGAACAAGATGGTGTGGCCGCTGTCGGGGTCGACGATCGTGCACTCGTCGTGGCCGGGCTCGTTGGGGTCGTCCTCGACGTCGACGTAGCCGAGCAGGGACTTCCACCACTCCGAGAGCGCGTAGGCGTCGTGGCAGTCCACGGTGGTGTGCGAGACGAAGGAGGTCATGGGGCCACGCTGGCAAGGCGCACGCACCTCCGCAAGCGCGTTTCGGTCCTCGCCTCGGCTTGCCCGGGAGGGCACCGCGGTGGCACGGTCGGTCGTGCCCCGAGCAGAGGGCGACCGGACGAGGGAGCCGTACCCGGACAGCGACAAGACGGCCACCGAGGAGCGTCGTCGATGGCCTGGTTCGTGCTCGTCCTGTCCGGACTGATGGAGGCGGTGTGGGCCACCGCACTCGGCCGGTCCGAGGGGCTCACCCGCCCTGTCCCGACCGCGACGTTCCTCGTCGCGCTGGCGCTGAGCATGGGCGGGCTGGGCTACGCCATGCGCACCTTGCCGGTGGGCACGTCGTACGCCGTCTGGGTCGGCATCGGGTCCGTGCTGACCCTCGTCATCGCGATGGCCACCGGCACGGAGTCGTTCTCGGTCGTCAAGGGACTGCTGCTGGCCGGGCTCGTGGGCTGCATCATCGGCCTCAAGCTCGTCCACTGAGCGCGCGGGGCGCGAGCGGCCCCCGCGGGCGGCCGGGCTGGTCAGTCCGTGCCGTGACGCCGCACGAAGTCGACGATCTGCTCGGCCAGCTCGGGGCGGCACACGATGAGGTCGGGCAGGGAGGTGTCGTCCTCGTTGTAGACGAGGGGGGAGCCGTCGACACGGCTGCAGTGCAGTCCCGCCGCCCGGGCGACCACGACGGGTGCAGCGTTGTCCCACTGGTACTGGCCGCCGGCGTGGACGTAGGCGTCGGCCACGTCACGCACCACGCTCATCACCTTGACCCCCGCGCTGCCCATCGGCACCAGCTCGGCGTCGAGCTCGGCGGCCAGCGCCTCCACGAACGCCGGCGGTCGGCTGCGGGACACCGCGATGCGCGGACGCGAAGAGGTGCGCGGCGGTACGACGCTGGGGCGCCCGGTGCTGAACGTCTCCCCTAGTGCCGGCTGGGCGACGGCGCCCGCGACGAGGTCGCCGTCCTCCCACAGCGCGACGTGGACGGCCCAGTCGTCGCGCGGCGGCTCGGAGAACTCCCGTGTGCCGTCGAGCGGGTCGATGATCCAGACCCGGCGGGCGGTGAGCCGCGACTTGTCGTCCGCGGCCTCCTCCGACAGCACCGCGTCCTCCGGCCGGTGGGCGGTGAGCACCCGGTCGAGCTCGGCCTGGGCGGCCGCGTCGCCGGCGTCCTTGAGCGCCTTGCCCTCGAGGCCCTCGGCCGCGGCACCGGCGCGTACGTCGAGCAGCACCGTCCCGGCTCGTTCGGCTGCCCAGGCGGCGAAGGCGTGGTCGTCGAGCGTGGTGGGGTCGATCATGGCGCCCACCCTAGCCACGCTCGACGGCTCGCTCGGCGTCGGCGGGCGCGGCGCGCTGGCGAGGTACGACACCGGCACCCGTGCCCACCTGCTGGACCTGACGCAGGATGGCCACGGCCTCGAGCTGGGTCTTCGCCCCGAGCTTGGCGCGCAGGCTCTTGACGTGGCTGCGCACCGTCCCGTCGGTGATGCCCAGCAGCTGGGCGACCTCCGGTACCCGCCGCCCCGAGGCCAGCAGCTCGAGGACACGGCGCTGCTGCCCGCTGAGCGTCTCCACGCGTTGAACGAGTTGTTGACGCTTGTCAAGGGCCTCGATCCAGGCCGCTCGCAGTTCTTGTCGGCGTTCTTGCTCCATGAGCCGGTCCCCGGCGACGAGGCGGTCGACGACCTCGTGCAGCTGGCTGAGGGACGTGGTCATCATGACGATGTCGACCGCAGGGTCCGCGACCAGAGCCCCCCACCCGGGGTCGCTCGGGAGCGACGTCACGACTGCGACGCGCACGTCTCCCAGGGCCAGGACGCGACCGATCTCCTCGACGGCCGCTGCCTGGCCGCCGCCGTCGATCACGACGAGGAGGTGGCGGACGCGCCCCTCGTCCTTGCTCGACGACAGCTCGTCGCGCAGGTTCTCCCACGCGTGGAACTGCACCCGCGCCCCCGTGGACTGCAGCGCCGCCACCACCGCCTGGGCCACCAGCCGGTGCGGCGACACCACCCAGACGACCGGCGCAGGACCGGTCGCCCGGGAGCGCTTCGCGCGCACGTCAACTGGTGGGGCCGCCATGACCTCTCCCTCCCTGCCGGACCTACGACAAACCCTGAGGGGTCGCCGCCGTCACGAAGGTGGCTCGTGCCGCACGTGCACCTATTTGGGGAAGGCGGCCGGCGCGAGGGAGGTCCGCCGACGGGGTACCGACCGTTGGTGGAGCCGGGCTCTTGTCGATGCCTCGCAGCGGGCTTCCGGTGCCCTAGTGGCGTTCTTGACCATTCCTCGTGGACCTCTCAAGGGGGCGGACCAGACCGGCCTTAACGCGGGCCGCGTCGCCGCACACAATCACCGCAGTCCCCCAGATGGGGGGCGATCGGCACCGGGGAACCCGTCCCGCAGTTGGGGTCAGGCGCGTGTCGAAGACCTCGGGGTCGTACGTCGCGGTCGTACAGCTGTTTGTGGGGAGAGACATGCACGAGCATTTCCAAGGGGTTCATCGCTGGATCGGCATCGGAGGCGTCGCCGCCTCCTGCTTCGCCTTCCTGGTCTACGTCGGGTCGAGCGGCGGGCACGTGGGGAGCGTGGCGCCACCGGGCACGGCACTGCCACCACTCGCCGACGGGATCGTCGGCGGTGTGTTCGTCGCCGGTGCGATCTCCGCCGCCGTGGTGTCGTGGCGCCGGCACGCCGGCCCGAGGACCCGGTGGGTCCTGGCCGCGGGAGCGCTGGTCGCGGGCCAGGCCCTCGTCGTCACCCTGCTGGCGCTGCACAGCGCCCCGCCCCGTGACGTCGTCACCCTCACGCTCATGCTCCTCGGCGCAGTCGCGGGCCTGGGGTGCGTGGTGGGCTCGCTGCGCGGCCTGGCCGACGTCGGGCACGTGGTGGACAAGAGCTTCGCGATCGGCCTCGGCATGGGGCTGGTCGCGGCCGGTCACCTCCTGCTGCAGTTCCCGATCAGCCGCCCGCCGGCGGCGACGGTCGAGGTCCTGGTCGGCGTGCTGGTCGCCACCCACGTGGCGGTCGCCGCCCTGGTGCTCAGGCAGCGCTCGCTGGCCCCGAGCGTCGCGGCGCTGATCGTCGTCACCGTGCTCGTGGTCGACGGAGGCCTGCTGCTGAACGTCTTCGGCGTGACCGGCGGCGCCGCCGACGCCGCGGTGGCGCTGGCGAGGGCCGGTGTGGGCGCGGCCTGGCTCACCGTCGCCTGCGTCAGCCTCCGGCGCGCGATCGAGGAGGACCGACGACGCATCGACAGCTTCGAGCACGTCCTGGTCGACACGACGCGCGAGCAGCGCGAGCGCCTCCACGAGCTGCGCAGCACGGTGGCGGGGCTCGTACACGGGTCGGCGCTCATGGACGAACCCGACCTGCCCGAGGACGTCCGCCGGCGGCTCTGGGAGTCGGTCCGCCGCGAGCTCGGACGCATGGAGCGACTGCTGTCCGGCAAGGACGAGCCGGCGACCGAGCTCGACCTCGACGAGGCGCTCACCATGATCCTCGACCTCCAGCGGCTCAAGGGCCGCCAGGTCGAGCTGCGCAGCACCGGCACCACCGTGCGTGCCCGCTTCGACGCGCTCGCGGAGGTCGTCAACATCCTCATGGACAACGCCGTCACCCACGGCCGGACCGATCGCAGCGTGGTGGAGGTCGTGCGCCGCGACGAGGACACCGTCGACATCACGGTGACCGACTTCGGCCGCGGGATCCCCGAGGAGCATCGATCGCAGATCTTCGCGTGGGGCAAGCGGGGCAGCCGCTCGCCCGGTGAGGGCATCGGCCTCCACGTCGCGCAGCGGCTGATGACCGAGGACGGCGGCTCGCTGCAGCTGGCCGAGCCCACCGGCACCGGCTCGTCGTTCGTGATCTCCCTGCCGGCGGTGCGCCGCTCGCAGGAGGACCTGGTGATGGGGGGCGACAGTGCCTGGCGCCGCTCGAGCTGACCACCGCGTGCTGATCATCGACGACCACGTGCTGTTCGCGGAGTCGCTCGAGCTCGCGCTGTCGGTCGAGGGCTACGACGTACGCCGCCTCGAGCTGCCCGAGGAGGGCGGCTCGATGGCCACCGTGCGGTCGCTGGCGCTGCGTGCCGGGCCGCGCACCGTGCTCCTCGACCTCGACCTCGGTCGGTTCGGCGACGGGGTCAACCTGGTCGCGCCGCTGGCGAAGGCCGGCATCAACGTGGTCGTGCTGACCGCGTCGGAGGAGCTCGGTCGCTGGGGCGGGTGCATGCGCCTGGGTGCGCGCCGCGTGCTGCCGAAGAGCGGTGCCCTGCAGTCGGCCCTGTCCACGGTCAGGCGCCTGAACCAGGGCCTGCCGGTGATGAACCGTGAGGAGCTGGAGCTGCTCCTCGACGCGTGGGCTCGCGAGCGACGGGCGCACGACGACCTGCGCCGCCGCCTCGACCTCCTGACCCCGCGTGAGCGGCAGGTGCTGGCGGCGCTGATCGAGGGCCGGACGGTGCGCGCGATCGCGCAGGAGAGCGTGGTCTCGGAGGCGACCGTGCGGACCCAGGTCAAGTCGATACTCAACAAGCTCGAGGTGTCCTCCCAGCTCGCCGCGGTCGGGATGGCGAACCAGGTCGGATGGAGGCAGGGCGCATGAGGGCGACCGGATGAGCGGCATCGGGGGCGTGCGTGCCTTCGGGGCGGGGGCAGGTGCTGAAGCCGGCGCCGGTCCGGGGGTGGCGACCGAGGGGCTGCACCGGATGGCCGGGCACCTGCACCACCGCGGGCCGGACCGGACCTCGGTGTGGGTGGGCTCCGACATCGGCCTCGTCCACACCGGGCTGTCGGCGTCGCACCACGCGCCTCCCGAGCGACCCGTGCACTCCGCCGACGGGCGATGGGTGCTCGTCCTGGACGGGGTGGTCCTCAACCGCGACAGCCTGCGCCACTACCTCGACCGACCGTCCGACTGCGACGACGACGAGGTGGTCGCGGCCGGTCTGGCCGTCGAGGGCATCAGCTTCGCCGAACGGCTGCTCGGGCAGTTCGCCTTCGTGGCGCACGACCTGCGGACCGGCACCACCCACCTGGTGCGTGACCGGCTCGGCGTCGTGCCCCTGCACTACCGCCAGGTCCCCGGTGGCGTCGCGTTCGCCTCCGAGGTGAAGGCGCTGCTGGACGTCGGCCCGGCCCCGCAGGTGGACCGCCGCAGCCTCGACGCCTACCTCGCCACCCGGTCGGTGCCCGCACCCGACACGCTGTTCGAGGGCGTGAAGAAGGTGCGACCCGCGCACCGGGTCACCGTCACCGCCGGCGGCCATGTCGAGGAGGTCCGCTACTGGGCTCCGCCCGAGTGCGACCCGGACGGCACGTGGAGCGCCGCGGACGCCATCGAGGCGGTCGGCGACGGCGTGCGGGCGGCGGTCGAGGCCGCGCTGCGCGCCGGTACGCCGGGCACCCGGGTCGGCGTACACCTGTCCGGCCTCGCCGGCAGCCTGGTCGCCGCCCACGCCCAGCAGCAGCGCGGCGACGAGCCGCTGCACACGTTCTCCGTCGACCTCGGCGACCGCCACCGCGGCACGCAGTCCCGGGAGGCGCGCACCAGCGCCATGTTGGGCACCCTGCACCACGAGGTCAGGCTCGACGCGGCTGGCCTCGACGCTCTCTGGGGCCGGCTCACCTGGGCCCGCGAAGCCCCCCTGTCGGACCCGGGCGACGTCGCGACCTTCGTGCTCGCCCGCGCCGCCCGTGAGCACGTCGACGTGCTGCTCACCGGAGAGGGCAGCGAGGCCCTGTTCGGGGGACACGGCAGCCACCTGCTGGCTCGGATCGTCGACCAGTCCACCCAGCGGACGACCGGGTTGCGCTCGCGCGTCGCGGGGACCGTCGAACGTCACCTGTGCGGGACGTTCACCCCCGCCGAGCGCGAGCGGCTGCTCGGATCGCCCCCGCCCGCCGAGCGGCGGTCGTCGCCGGCCCTCGGCGTGGACCCCGTCGACCGGATGCTGCGCGAGGACCTGCGGCACCGGCTGTCCGACGACGTCCTCGAGCGCGAGGACCGCATGGCCGCAGCCGCCTCCGTCGGGACGCGTCCGTGCCTGCTGGACCACCGCCTGGTCGAGCTGGCCTCCAGGCTGCCGGCGTCGGTCAAGTGGCGCGGCGGCATCGACCACTGGGTGCTGCGTGAGGCCGCCCGGCCGTTCCTGCCCGACGCGGTCCTGGACCGCGCCGGCGCGGAGCCCCGGGTTCCGCTCCGCTCCTGGTTCCGCGACGGGCTGCGGGACGTGGCGCGCGAGCGGCTGACGGCCGAGGGGTCGTGGATCGGCCAGACGTTCGACCCGCGCGCGGTCCACGACGTGCTCGACCGGCACGAGCTCGGAGGACGACAGGCCCTCCGGCTGTGGACCCTGTTGAGCCTCGAGATGTGGCACGACAGCTTCTTCGGTGCCCCGCCGCCCGTCCCGGGACCGCGGCGGGAGCACCGCCGCGTCGCCGTTCCGGGGCAGCGCGGCTGAGGTCCCTGCCGCACCGCAACGCACGCGCTGCAACGCACGCGCCACCACGCACGGGCGGCACACCGAGGCGGCGGCCGAGGTGGGGGATCCTCGACCGCCGCTGCTGGTCCGCCGGGTCGGAACGACGAGTCGTGGGGATCTCATCGTCCTCGGCAGCCGTCACGGCGCTCGAGGTGGGACGGCGTGCCACCCAGCGTGGTGCACCCGCCGCAAGACTAGGTTCTGGCGCCCGCGCCGCCCATCCCACCGAATGGGTATCTCCGGGCCGGCCCGTCGGTGGCGTGTCCCGGGCGTCTGCACGGCTTTCGCTCATTTGCGGCATGCCGTGACCGACCAGCGTTCCTAGGCTCGCACCACCGGGGCAGAGGGCATCCGGTGGGCAGCAACGGGGTGGGGGGCAGAGCATGACGTACACGCCGATCAGGGCCGTCGCGTCCGAGGCCGAGCTGACGACGACACCGGTCCCCCGCCCGCGGGGCGCGGAGCCCGCCGAGCCGTCGACGACGGCCCTGTCGCCGGTCGCTCCCCCGCCGGCCGTGGTCGAGTTCGCGACCCGGGTCTCGTCCGGGCGACGCACGACTCGATCGGCCATCGGCGTCGACACCCTGCTCGCGCTCGCCCTCGCAGGCGCCGCGGCGGCCATGGGAGTCGTCCCGGCGCCGGTGGCGGCTCTCTCCGCCGCGTCCTGGCCGCTGCTGCTGCTGGCGGCCGGGCACTACCGGTACCCAGGTCTCGGCGGGACTGCCGGCGCCCGGTTGGGCATCGTCCTGGGCACCGGCGTGCGTGCGGCGGTGCTGGCACTGGCGGTGTCGCCCCTGTTCTTCACGGTCGACCTGACCGCGCTGGCCGCGCTGGTCGCCATCATGAGCCTCGCCAGCTCCGTCCCCCCGGTCGTCGGCGCGCGACGGCGCCGCCTCCGACTCGTGCTGGCCGGGCGCCCGCGCGACGTCCGGGAGGCGATGGCGGAGCTGCGCTCCTCCGGCAGCCCGGAGATCGTCGCCGCATGCTTGACCCGCCCCTCGAAGGTGCCTCTCGGCGACCTGCCGACGTACGTCGGCTTCGCGGACTCCTCCACCGTGGCGCACCGCCACCAGGCCGACGCGCTGGTGGTGCTCCCCGGCGCGCGCCTGACCCACCACGAGGTGCGCCGCCTGCACTGGGCACTGGCCGGCGTCGGCGCCGAGCTGTACCTTGGCACGGGCCTGCTGGACGTCGAGCCGCAGCGCACGCGAGTCGTGTCCGCCGCCGGCATCGACATCCTGCACGTCACCCCGCCCGTCCTGGACGGGCCCCGGCGTCTCCTCAAGGACGTCGTCGAGCGCTCGCTCGCCCTGGTCGCCTGGCTCCTCGCGCTGCCGCTGCTGGCGGCGCTGTGCCTGGCCATCCGGCTGGAGACGCCCGGGCCCGCCCTGTTCCGCCAGGAGCGCATCGGCCGCAACGGCGTGGCCTTCACGATGCTCAAGCTGCGCTCGATGTGCGTCGAGGCCGAGCACGTGCGATCCGCCCTCACCGCCGTGAACGAGAAGGACGGCGTGCTGTTCAAGATCCAGCAGGATCCCCGCATCACGCCGCTCGGACGGATGCTGCGCCGCTACTCCCTCGACGAGCTGCCCCAGCTGTGGAACGTGGTGCGTGGCGACATGTCGCTGGTCGGACCCCGGCCGGCGCTGCCGAGCGAGGTCGCCCAGTACGACATCGACCCGCGGCGGCGCCTGGTCGTCAAGCCCGGCGTGACCGGCCTGTGGCAGGTCTCCGGTCGCTCGGACCTGACCTGGGCGGAGTCGGTCCGGCTGGACCTCAAGTACGTCGACAACTGGTCGCTGGCCCTGGACGTGAAGATCCTGGTCCGCACCGTCCGGGCCGTCCTCGGCCACCGCGGCGCGTACTGAGCGCGCGTCGTCGGAGGGCGGTGCCGGCGTCCGCCCTGCTCGGCTCAAGCGGGCGGGCCATCTCGGAGGGAGTCGCCGAGGACGACTGACACGGCGCTGGAGGCGGTGGCGGAGAAGGACGCGGCGGGCCTGGGGCCGGCGGGCTGGGGCCGAGGACGGGATCCCGCCACACGGGCGCCACACTTGCTTCCGCGATCTCCACCGGATGCGCCCCGAGCCATGGCCACCGTCAGTCGAATACGATATAATCGAACACATGATCGAGACGCTGGCAGGACCGCGAGGCGCAGGGGTCGAGGACCTCTCCGCCACCGCGCTGCTGGCTGCGATCAAGGAGCGGAAGGCCACAGAGCACCGCGCCGCCGCCGACCAACTCGACCTCGCCGCACGATGGGCCGACCTGCACCCACCGGAGTCCATCCACTCCGCCGCCTCGTTCACCGTGCCCGGATGTGATCACGAGGAGCCCATCGCCGGCGAGGGTGCGCCGTTGGTGGCGGAGTTCTGCGTCGCCGAGCTCGGCGCCGTCCTCGGGATCTCGACGACGTCGGCGAAGCGGCTCATCGGGCACGCGCTCGAGCTGCGGCACCGGCTGCCGCGGCTGTGGGCGCAGGTCCAGTCAGGTGCCGTGCCGGCGTGGCGGGCGCGGTCGGTCGCCGAGGCCACGATCCACGCCACACCCGCGCTCACCCCCGAGGCAGCGGGCTGGGTCGACTCCCAGGTCGCCGCGGTCGCCGGGCGGGTGGGGCCGGCGCAGCTGGACAGGCTGGTCGCTGAGACGATCAAGCGGTTCGACCTGGCCGCGCCCGATCCCGCTGGGGATCCGGAGGACGGCTACCTGTCCGTGGACCCGCGCCACGCCACGATCGACACGCAGGACGTGCACTACGCCGGGACCATGCGCCTCGAGGCCGAGCTCGATCTCGCCGACGCCCTCGACCTCGACCGGGCGCTCGCGCATGGCGCCGCGACGCTGGCCGCGCTCGGCTCCGCTGAAACGCTGGACGCCCGGCGCGCCAAAGCGCTCGGCGACCTGGCCCGCACCCAGACCGCCCTCGACCTCCACACCCAAGGCAATGCCGAGGCGCGGGCAGCTGACGGGCTCCCCGTCGCGCGGGAGGTCGTCCTCCACGCCCACTTCGACGCCACGGCTTGCGGCGACCAGACGGTGTTCGGGCCCACGGGTCGCATGGAGGAAGGCCAGCGGCTCCTGCTGCTCGACCAGGTCAAGGGGTGGTGCGCCGACACGCGCACCAAGGTCACCATCAAGCCGGTCATCGACCTCACCGCCGAGCTCACCTCGCCGGGCTACGACATCCCCGACCGCATCCGCGAGCAGGTCGTCCTCCGCGACCGGACGTGCGTCTTCCCCTGGTGCAGCCGGCCCGCCCGTGGCTGCGACATCGACCACGTCATCCCCTACGACCCGGACGCGCACGCAGGCGGCCGGCCGCAGCCCGGACCGACCACCACGTCGAATCTCGCCGCGTTGTGTCGGCGCCACCACCGATTGAAGACTCACTCCGCCTGGCGGTACAGCATCACCGGACCAGATGCGTTGGAGTGGACCAGCCCCCACGGCCACCGGTTCAGACGAGATCCGTCCGGCACCACCGCACTCGACGACCCACCACCGGTCCCGCTGCCACGCCGACAATGACCCCGCCCCACACCCCGCCGCTCCGATGACGGCGGGGGTACGAGCACGCACGGATGCCGCGGTGGCCGGAACACCGTCGCCCGTAGTGACCCGTCAGGCGCCTCCCCTCCTCGGTCCGCCGCCGCCTGCATCGCACTGGCGCAGCCGTGCCCCAAGCCTGGGCAGGACCACCGGCCGGGTGCAGGGACGTCGGGGACGACGTGTGGCGCTACCAGCCCTCAAACCACCGCAGCTGGACGGCCAAGTGTTCGCGAGCGCCGGCTCTCCGAGGCCAGTGCCGGGCGCACGGTGGTCCTGGACGCAGCTCTACCCCCGCCGCTCCCTTGACGGCGGAGCCTCGAGCACGTGCGGACGACGCGGTGGCCCAAACGCCGTCGCCCGCAGTGCAGGCGCCTGCCCTCCTCGGTCCGCCACGCCTGATCCCACTGGCGCAGGCCTGCCCAAGCCGGGGCAGGACCGCCGGCCGGCTGCAGGCACGTCGGGGACGACGTGTGGCGCTACCAGCCCTCAAACCACCGCAGCTGGACGGCCAAGGTGTCCCGAGCGCCGGCTCTCCGAGGCCAGTGCCGGGCGCACGGTGGTCCTGGACGCAGCTCTACCCCCGCCGCTCCATTGACGGCGGAGCCTCGAGCACGCACGGACGACGCGGTGGCCGAATACCGTCGCCCGTAGCGCCTGGTCAGGAGCCACTGCACTCCTCGGCCGCCGCCGCCTGGATCCCACCGGCGCAGCCGTGCCCAAGCCGGGGCAGGACCACGGCCGGATGCAGGGACGTCGGGGACGACGTGTGGAGCCACCCACCCTGAGACGGCCGCAGCTCGAAACTCCAAGGGGCCGCCGAGCGCCTGACTTGCGAGGCCAGTGCCCGGCGCACGAAGGTCACGTCCCGGCGCCCGATCCATACCGCCGCGCCGATGACGGCCGGGGGACGACGGAGGGACGACGCCTGGCGCTACCAGCCCCAGGACTCCCGCAGCCTGAACCCGAAGGTGCTCTCGAGAGCCTCGACCTCCGAGGCCAGTGCCCGGCGCACGAACATCACGTCGCTGGCCCCGGGCCGCACCGCGGCGCGGTCGATCGGGCGGTAGAGGGCGCGATGCACCAGCGGCGAGCGCTTGACCGCCCCGACCAGCCGGGCGCCGTCGTGCTCGCGCACCCAGTCGGCGCCGCGTCGCACGGTCGCGGCCACCCGCACCGACCGCGCCCTCGCCGCCGGGAGCTTGGCCTCGAGGTCCTTGGGCGCGAGCGGGAGCCGGGCGATCCCGAGCGTGTCCGTGACGCCGTCGAGGAACGCCTGCGGGTCGGCCTCGAGGTCGTCGAAGAGGGCGACGTGGACGTTGTCTCGGGAGAAGTGCTGCAGGAAGCGGTCCAGCCCGGTCGCGTAGCGCCCGTGCTCCAGCAGCTCGGGACAGCTGCGCAGCGCCTCGGCGAAGGTGTCGGGCCCGATGCCGTGCTTGCGCATGTAGAGGTACGACGACCAGGCGCGGTCCACCGGGTCGCGCAGCGAGACCATGATCTTGATGTCGCCGAGCGCGTCGTGGATGCGCTGCGCCGCCTCGGGGTGGAACAGGTAGTCCTGACAGACCTCACCGACGACCTTCTCCTCCCGCGCGTCCTTGAACTGCGCGGCGTACCAGTCCAGGCCGCGGTCGTGGTAGCGGTCGAAGAAGTAGAGGTCCTTCGAGGGCGTGAGGTAGCAGTCCGGGTGCTTGATCAGCGTCTCGTGCAGCCACGACGACCCGGCCTTGTCCGGGCCGACGTAGAGGAAGTTGGGCAGACGGCTCATGACAGTCCCCTTCCGAAGCGACGCGCCATGGTGAGCAGGCGCTGGTGGTCCGTGCCGGGTCCGGCGACGGCGAGGGCGAGCCAGGCGTACGGCACCGCGGGGTGGCGGCGCAGCGCCCGGCCGGCCAGGCGGGCAGCGACCCGTCGCTCGCCGGCGGCCGCGCGGGCGTAGGCGATCTGTCCGAGGATGCGCGCGTGCCCGCGCCGGTGCGAGCCGAAGTCCGGGTGCTTGTCCAGCAGGTACTCCAGCGCCGTCGCGGTGTTGAGCCAGCGGTCACGGAACCAGGACGGGACGTCCTTGCGGATGTCGGCGAGGGTCTCCTGGACGACGCCGACCCGCCCGACGAGGCTCGCCCGCAGCAGCCAGTCGTAGTCCTCGCCGTAGCCGTGCGGCAGCTGCTCGTCGTAGAGGCCGGCGAGGTCGAAGGCCGAGCGGCGCATCATGAGGTTGGAGCTGTGCAGCTCCTTGACGCGGTTGTGCAACAGCCGCTCGTGCGTGACGACGCCCTGGGTGGCCACCCACTCCACGTCGGCCTGCGATCCCATCAGCAGCCGGATGCCGGTGCCGACGACGACCAGCGACGGGTCCTCCTCGAGGCGCTGCACCTGCTTGCGCACCTTCGTCGGGTGCCACAGGTCGTCGTCGTCGCAGCTGGCCACGAGGTCGCCCCGGGAGGCGAGCACGCCGGTGTTGCGGGCGCCGCACAGCCCACGGGTGCGCAGATTCGTCGTCGTGCGCACGAGGCGGCCGGGGCACGAGAGCGCCTCCAGGTCCTGGTCGGCCGGCTCCCCGTCGTGCACCACGAGCACCTCCATCGGGCCGGCGTAGTCCTGGTCGAGGATCGTGGCCAGCGTCTCGCGGAGCAGGTCGGGTCGCCCGTGCGTCGGGATGACGACGCTCACCAGCGGGCCTTCCCGCCCCGCCGCCGCTCGTGGTTGCTGTGTCGTCACTTCGCGATCCTCTCGTCGAGTCCGTGCCGTACGTCGGCGTGCGTGCGCTGCTGGGGCGGCCGCGGGGCGCGAGCGCCCGCGTAGCCGTAGCGGGCCAGCAGGGGCAGGGTCAGGCCCGTCACGACGGCGCGCGCCGCTGCCGGCATGTCGGTGGTCCAGGAGTCGTCCCGGCGCAGCCGCACCGTGCCGGACCGGAACCGCGACGGGTTCCCGGACAGCCCGTGACTGGGCTCGAGGACGAGCCCGCCGTCGTCCGTGCCGGGCAGCTCGTCGGCCACCACCGGTAGCCCGAGCGCGGTCGACGCGGCCACCACGGAGCCCACCGGGTCGGCCACGAAGTCCTCGTAGCGCAGCCGCGCGCTGGGCACGCCTGCGCGCGCCACCAGCTCCATCTCGAGCTGGAGGGCGCTCCACTGGGCCGCCGACCGCCGCGCCGGGATGCGCCACATGGTGTCCGTGCCCGAGACGTCGTGGGGACGGAGCACCTCGCGCTGCCACGACCAGGCGACGGCGCGGGGATCGCGCACGACGTTGAGCACCCTCAGGTCGACGCCGGGAGCGCCGGCCAGGGCCTGCCCGAGGGCCGGGCCCTTGGACGCGTCCACCACGACGCGGGCGCCGGTCACCTCCGCGACGGCACGGTAGATGGCGCTGTAGTCCGCGCGCAGGGAGGCGAGGGCGGCGGAGGGCTCTCCTCGCGGGCGCAGCAGGCCGGGCAGGTGGCGCTGGCGCGCGGATGCGTGGTGCGAGGACCGGATGCGGGCCAGCACCTCCTCCGACCAGCCGCCGAAGGCGAGCCGGCCCACTTCGTTCCACAGCGGGCAGCTCGAGAAGGAGCGTCCGCAGCCGCACAGCTCGTCGCGCGGCGCGACCGAGCGGGCGAGGTCGACCAGCTCTCCGACGTTCACCCAGCCGGGCACCGACCCCAGCACCCGCTCGACCAGCGTGGACCCCGACCGGCCGAAGCCCCCGAGATAGACGACGCAGACCCCCATCAGCTCTCCCCCTCGTCGCCGTCGGCGCTCACATGGGCCCGGACAGCTGCGTGGGGCGGTGCCGACGCGGCCGCGGGATGCGTACGGACATGAGGTGGTCGAGCTCCGCGGCGGCTCGCGCGCGGGCCGCCTGGCGGGTCCCGTCGATCGCGGCGGGCTCGCCCTCGTGCAGCCCGCCCGCGAGCCCTCCGTCGAGCTCGGCAAGCAGGCCCTCGAGCGTCCCGATCGGGCGGACCAGGCCGACGGCCCCGACCACCGCGACGAACCGTTGCTGGTGGTCGTCGACGTGCTCCCCGAGGCGCGGGTCGCGCGGCATGCAGAGCGGCACACGGCCGGCCTCGCGCGCGTCCATGATGGTGCCGGGACCACCGTGACAGACCACGACGGACGACTGCTGGATGAGCCCGACCATGACGTCGTGGGCGAGGAAGGCGTGCCCCTCGGCGACGCGGGGCGGCGGGGCGGAGCCGTGCTGCACGACGAAGCGCACGTCGGCGCGGCGCGTCGCGGCCACGTCCATCCACTCCACGAGCCGGTCGAAGGGGTGGTGGTCCGTGCCGGCGAGGGCGAGGACGACGGCGCTCACAGCAGCGGCCCGACGAGGTGGGCGTCCGGGTAGAACTCCAGCTGGCTGGGCCACTGCACCAGCCGCCGCGTGGTGAAGGGGCCGCACAGCCGTCCGGTCATCGTGGGTGAGTCCACCCGGTCGTAGACCTCGATGAAGACCGTCGGGATGCGCAGGAGCCAGGCGAGGACGAAGAAGGGGACCGCCACCCCGGCGCCGGCGCTGACCACGAGGGCGGGGCGCTCACGGCGCAGCAGACGCAGGGCGAGGACGGTGTTGCGCAGGAGGTTCGGCACGTTGCGCGTCGTCGGGTGGTGCGAGCTCGTCACCCGCTCGCCGTCGAGCCGGTCCGCCACGTCCGGCGTCCCCGGGCACACCCACAGCCGCTCCCGGCCCTCCCACCAGGGCCGCAGCGCGAGCAGGTGCGCCAGGTGCCCTCCCTGGGAGCTCACCAGCAGAACGGGTCCCGCACGTCCGTCGTCTCGCGCCATGGGCACAGGCTGTGGCACCCCGCGCAGGAGGCCCGCCGGCAGCCGGGGGGAATCCTCCATTTTGGGGGTATGCAGACAGGCCCACGCGCAGCGCACTCCCGCAGGGGGCGCGGTGTACCTACTGTCGAGACATGCGCATCGGGCGACGTCAGCTGCTGGGCGCGGGCGCCTGCGTGGCGCTGTCCGCGGCGACGACGTCGTGCCACGACGCAGAGCCGGGCAGCTCCGGGACCGTGACGGCACCTGCGGACCCGACCGCGACGACCGCGCGGGTGCCTCGACCGGACCTCTTCCCGGGGCAGCCGGCACCCGGGACGCTCTACTACGGCGCCTCGGTGCCCTACCACCGGTCCCTGTCGGACTGGGAGTCCGACCTGGGCACGAGGCTCGGGCTCAACCGCTCCTACTTCACCCCCGACGACAACGAGGTGTCCCAGCTGGTGGCGCGCTGCCGCGACGACCTCGCGCACGGCCGGATGCCGCACGTCTCGATCAAGCCGCACGGGACGTGGTCCGACGTGGCCGCCGGTCGGCGCGACTCGTGGCTGGCCAGCATGCTCGCCCCCCTCGGCGAGCTCGCGGGACCCGTCATCTTCACGCTGCACCACGAGCCGGAGAACGACGCCGGCCCTCCGGGCATGCAGCCGGCGGACTTCGTGGGCATGCAGCGGCGCGCGCTCGGCCTCGCGGCCGACCTGGCACCGTCGGTGGTCGTCGCCCCGGTGCTCCAGCACTGGACGTTCGACCCCGCTCGGCACGACGTCGACCCGGGGGCCTGGCTGGTCGAGGAGGCTCCCGTCGCCGGGTTCGACGTCTACAACCCGTGGTCGCCGCTCAACGGCAAGGAGTGGCGCAGCTTCGGCAGCAAGATGGACGAGGTCCTGCCCTGGCTGGGCGACAAGCCGATCGTGATCGGCGAGCACGGCTGTCGCGACGACCCGGCCAACCCCGGCATCGCCGCGCAGTGGATCCGCGACGCCGCCGACTACGCCCGTACGCACGGCGTCGTGTCGCTGTCGTACTACAACTCGCGCACGAGCGGGCCGGAGGGCTCGTGGGAGCTGACCGAGCCGATGGAGTCGGCGTTCGCCGAGCAGCTGGCCTCCGCGTGGGTGGCCCGGCCCGCCTGACCTCAGTCCTCCGGGTCGATGTCGACCACGACGTCGTCGACGATGCCGTGGAACTGGTCGTCGTGGTCCCCGGTGCCCGGGCTGCCGATGCGGACCGGCAGGCCCGTCTCCAGCGGTCCGCTCGGGCCGGCTCGGCGCTCGACCGACCCGTCCACGTCGATGCTGATGCCGCGACCGTCGCGGCGGCACACGATGCGGTGCCAGTCGCCGTCGGCGACCCCCGTCTCGGAGCGGACGCTGAGGACCTCGTCGCCCGAACGGATGACGCAGCTGGGCCGGCCGTCCGCGCCGTCGACCTGCAGCTTCCACTGACCGCCCGCCGAGCCGAAGCGGCCGCTCTGCACGATGTTGGAGCCGATGGCGGTCTGGTCCCTCTCCAGCAGCACGCTGGCCCCGTAGGCGAACGGCGCGGCGCCCGGCTCGAGGGCCGGGTCGGCCGGTACCTCCACGAGCGCCCGGGGGCACCCCGAGTCGTCGGTGCACCGCTCGGGGAAGGCGAGGGCGCGACCGCGCCCCGGAGCTCCGGCGACGGGCCGCGCCGTGCCGCCGTTGGCGGTGAGGACCCGGCCGGCGAACGGCCCCTCCTGGGCGTCGGCGTACTCCGGCGAGCCGTCGAAGCCGACCTGGGCGTCGTCGAACGACAGCCACAGCTCGGCGCCCGACACGTCGAGATCGGCGCCTCCGCTCGACGGCGGGTCGGTGAGCCCCTCGTCCGGCGGCGCGGGCTCGGGCGCAGCGCAGGCGCCCGCCGCGAGCATCGCTAACGCGGCCGACCAGAGCGCTGCCCGGCGCCACCTGCTGGTCCACACGATCGCGAGCCCCCTGTTCGCACGTCGGTCCTGACTGGCTACCCCGAATTGGGGATGCCCGACGACTGCCCCGCCCACGCCCACGAGCGAGACCTAGCGTCGGCACCTCGGCCACCCCCGGCGGTGGCCGGGTGGGGCACGACGGGGAGGAACGGGGATGAAGGTCCTCTATATCGTAGGCGTGGGCAGGTCCGGTAGCACCCTGCTCGAACGGACCCTCGGCACGCTGCCGGGATGGCACAACGCCGGCGAGCTCAACGCCGTCTTCTCCCGGGTCGCCCGGCAGGACCAGCGCTGCGGGTGCGGAACGCCGTTCTCCTCCTGCGACTTCTGGCAGGCCGTCGGACAGCAGGCGTTCGGCGGCTGGTCCGAGGTGACCGCCGAGATGAGCCGGCTGCAGCCGCGGGTGGTGCGACAGCGCTACGTCCCACGGCTGGTGTCGGGCGTGATGAGTGACGACGCGCGCCGCGAGCTCGGCGTGTACCTCGAGTGCCACGACCGGCTGTACCGCGCGATCGCCGACGTCGCCGGCGCCGAGGTGGTCGTCGACGCGAGCAAGTCGACCGCCCAGCTGTTCGCCCTGCGCCGGATCGCTTCGCTCGACCTGCGCGTTCTCAACCTGGTGCGCGACTCGCGGGGCGTCGCCAACTCGTGGAACAAGCCCGGCCTGGTCAAGCCGCAGTCACGCGACGGCGAGTCGATGGGCACCTACTCGCCCCAGCGCCTCGCGGTGCTCTGGTCGGCGCTGCAGGCCGAGTCGGCGATGCTGTGCGCGGCTGCGCCGTACGCCACGCGGATGCGCTACGAGGACCTGGTCAGCGACCCGCGGCCCACCCTGGAGCGGGCCCTGGAGGAGGTGGGCCTTCCCGCCGCGCCGGGATCGCTGGCCCACGTGGGCGACCACAGCGTGGAGCTGCCGGCCAGCCACGGGGTCGCCGGCAGCCGCACCCGCTTCACCACCGGCCACGTCGAGCTGCGGCTCGACGACGCCTGGCGCTCGAGCCTTCCATCCGCCTCCAGGCGGGTCGTCACGGCCGTCACCTGGCCGCAGCTGGTCAGCTACGGCTACGCCGGCCGGCACGCGGCGGACGAGCGGACGGGGACGACCGCATGGCGCTGAGCCTCGCCGCGCCGGCCGTCCGGACCGACGTCCCTACCCGCGAGCGCCGGCTGCTGCGCCCGGGCTGGCCGCTCGCCGTGCTCTACCTCGGCTTCCCGCTGTGGTGGGCGCTCGGCCTGGCCCAGCTCATCTTCTTCTTCTCGGCGGCCGCCATGGCCGTTCTCCTGCGGCGGCAGGGCGCGCTGCGCGTGCCCCGCGGTTTCGCGCTCTGGCTGCTGTTCCTGATCTGGATGGGCGCCGGCGTCTTCGTCACCTACGCCCAGGCCCCCGGCACGGTCCCCGGAGGCGGTCTCGGCCGGCTCGCGGGCTTCGTGGTCTGGGGCGGCTGGTACGTCGCCATCACCGTCGTGATGCTCTACGTCGTCAACACCGCCCGGGAGGTGTCCTCCCAGCGCATCGTGCGCCTGCTCGCGTGGATGTTCGTCGTCACCACCGGGTTCGGGGTGCTGGCCATGGTCGCCCCCACGCTGGAGTTCGAGTCGCCGGTCGAGATGGTGCTGCCGCAGCAGCTGACGTCGAAGAACTTCGTGCGCACCCTGGTGCACCCGTCCCTGTCCTCGTCCAGCGACTTCCTGGGCTACGTGCAGGCCAGGCCCACCGCGCCGTTCCCCTACTCCAACGCGTGGGGCAACAACATCGCGCTCTACCTGCCGTTCTTCGTCCTGGCCTGGATGGGGCGCGACGGCGGCTGGCGTCGCAAGGTGGCTCCGCTCGTCCTGGTCGCCGCGGTCTTCCCCATCACGTTCTCGCTCAACCGGGGACTGTGGATCTCGCTGGCGGTGGCGGCGGTCTACGCGGCGTTCCGGCTGGCCGCCAACGGGAGGGCGCGTGCGCTGCAGGCCCTCGTCGCCGCGGTGCTCGTCGGTGGCATCGCGTTCGTCTCCTCCCCGCTGTACGACACCCTGCTGCTGCGGGTCGAGACGCCGCACAGCAACGACCGGCGGGCCGGGACCGCGGAGACGGTCGTGTCGGTGACCGCCCAGGGGTCCCCGGTCGTCGGCTACGGCACCACGCGGACGATGCAGGGGAGCTTCAGCTCCCTGGCGGGCGGCGAGACCGACCAGTGCCACCAGTGCGCGGCTCCCCCGCTCGGCACCCAGGGCTTCATGTGGCGCCTGGTGCTGACCACCGGGTTCGGCGGCACGGTGCTGTGCCTGGCGTTCTTCGCCCACCAGTTCCTGCGACGAGCCCGCGGGCCCGCGCCCCTGGACGTCACCTGCTGCACGGTGCTGCTGGTCGCGGTCCTGTGCTTCTTCGTCTACGACTCCCTCGGCTCGGCCATGTTCACCGTGATGGTGGCCGTCGGCCTCATGGCCCGCGCCGACGACCCGATCGAGGAGGCGTCATGAGCGCCGAACTGGTGAGCCCGTCGGGCTCCTACGCCGCAGAGGTCGCCCGGCTGCTGTGGCCCGCTCCCTGGGGGACGCCGCAGCTCACCCGCGCCCGGCGTCCGGCCGGGTCGAGCCACCGAGACGTCTACCTGTTCCCCAGCGACACCAACCCGCGGCTGCTGGTGCCCGCCGACCTGCCCGGGTCCTCGGTGATGATCCGCCGGCTCGGCGGCTCCCGGTCCGGGTGGGCCGGGCCCGCCCGCCGGGTGCTCGAGCGGACGGTGCGCTCGCGCGCGTTCCCGCTCCTGGGGTGGCCGCGGCTGCGGGTGCAGGGCGACGACCCGGACGCCGACTCGATCGAGCGGCACCTCACCGCGGCCCTGGGCGCCGAGGTGCGGGTCGGCGTGCTGCTGGGGACCCGGCGGGTCAACCAGAAGCCGGTCCTCCAGCTCTTCGGAGCCGACGGCGCGGTGCTGGGCTACGCCAAGATCGGGCACAACGAGCTGACCTCGGCACTGGTGCGCCGGGAAGCAGCCGCCCTCACGGCACTCGCCGCGGCGCAGCCGCAGCGCTTCCGCGCCCCCCGCGTGCTGCACCATGACAGCTGGGGCGGGCTCGAGGTCCTCGTCATGTCACCCCTCGCGTCCGGCGACGGTCCCCGGGTTCCGCGTACGGCCCGCATCGCCGCCGCCGGCGAGGTCATCCGCCTCGGCAATCCCACCACGACCACGCTCGGGCAGAGCGCCTACTTCACCCGGCTGGTCGCTCGCGCCCTCGGGCTCACGCAGCTCGACGGCGCCGACCGGCTGCTCGACTGCGTCGAGGTCCTCGCGCAGCGCCACGGCGGCGACGCCCTGACGTTCGGCGGCTGGCACGGCGACTGGGGGCACTGGAACATGGCCATGTCGCAAGGGGTCCTGCAGGTGTGGGACTGGGAGCGGCACGAGCCGGACGTCCCGCTCGGCTTCGACGAGCTCCACTTCGCCGCGCAGTCGGTGCGGCCCGAGGAGCGGGCCGCGGGCGAGCAGGAGCGAGCGTTCCTCGCCGCGTGCGACGCGCACCTGGCGCGACTCGACGTGCCGTCCGGCCAGCACCGGCTCACCCTGCTGCTCTACCTCGCCGAGATGTCGGCCCGCTACCTCGAGGCGCTGCGGCACGGCGCGACGCCGGTGCTCCGGCTGCGCACCGACTGGGTCGCCTCGCTCCTCGAACGCCAGCTGCACCACCCAGGTCACGCACGGAACGGAGAATCATGACTATTCGTCGGGCACTGCCCCAGCCGGTCAAGCACGCGGGAAGGTTGGTCTCCGTAGGCGTGGGGACGGTCACCGCCTCGCGTCGTCAGCTCCCCACCTTCATCCTGGTCGGCGCCCAGCGGGCGGGGACGACCTCGCTGTTCCGCGCGCTGCAGTCGCATCCCCTGGTGCACTCGGCGAACTACCACAAGGGCGTCAACTACTTCGACGTCAACTACCACCGCGGCTTCGACTGGTACCAGGGCCACTTCCCGCTCGCGGCCTCGCTGCGGGGCCGCACCCAGGGGCTGCGCGGGGAGCCGATCACGTTCGAGGCGAGCGGCTACTACATGTTCCACCCGTGCGCCCCCGAGCGGATGGCCCAGCACCTGCCCGACGTGCGGATCCTGGCGATGCTGCGCGACCCGGTCGAGCGCGCGTGGTCGGCCTACAAGCACGAGCACGCCCGCGGCTTCGAGTCCGAGAGCTTCGACCGCGCGCTCGCGCTCGAGGACGAGCGGCTCGCCGGGCAGGCCGAGCGGATGGCACAGGACCCGCTGTACCAGAGCGTCAGCCACCGCCACCACGCCTACGTGCGGCGCGGGCAGTACGCCGAGCAGCTGCGCCGGATCGGCGAGCTCTTCCCGCGCGAGCACATCCACGTCGTGGAGAGCGAGTCGTTCTTCGAGCACCCGGAGCGGACCTTCGCCGGCGTCTTGGACTTCCTCGGGCTGCCGATCGTCATGCCCGAGCGCTTCGACAGGTGGAACGGCCGGCCCAGCGCCCCGATGTCGGACTCCACCCGGGCCCGCCTGCGCCGGCACTTCCGCAGCCACGACGACGCGCTGTCCGACTTCCTGGGGCGGCCGCCGGCATGGGCGAGCTGAACCGGACCGGCGGCCTGCCGCTGGTCGCCGACTACACCCGGTTCGTCCGCAGGCACCGCGCACGGATCGCTGCAGCCGTGGCGGCCGGCGTGCTGGGTGGCCTCGCGCTGTCGGCGACCCAGTCCACCACGTACTCCGCCACCGCGTCGGTGGCGCTCACGCCCGTCCCGCTCTACGTCATGGCGGCGACCTCCGAGCTGGCTCCGCCCCCGGTGAGCATCGACACCGACGCGCAGCTGCTGCGCAGTCCCGCGGTGCTGGCCGCGGTCGCCGAGGAGCTGGACGTCGACGGCGCCCGGAGCGAGGAGCACATGTCGGTGACGGCCTCGCCCAACACGAGCATCCTCCACGTCACCGTCACCGCCACCGACGCCGCCGCGGCCGCCCGCGCGGCCGACGCCGCGGCACTCGCGCTGCTCGAGGTGCGCCGCACCGCGCTCGGCGCCATCACCAACGAGCAGATCCGCCAGCTGCGGTTCCACGTCGTCGCGACCGAGGCGGCGCTGGCCCGGCAGCAGGCTCGACGCCTCGTCGTCCCCGCCCGCGACGACCTCTTCGCCGAGCTCCTCGAGCTGCGCACGCGGCTGGACGAGCTCGAGAGCGCCAGGCGCACGCCTGCGGAGGTCATCGAGCCGGCCCCTGATCGCGGGCAGGCGGTCTACGCCAACAGCGAGGTCCCGGTGACCTCGGGAGCCGCTCTCGGACTGGTCATCGGCTGCCTGGTCGGCGCCGCACGAGATCGATCGAGGGACGAGCACTCCGTCCCCAAGGAGGACGAACATGCCGCATGACACCCACGCCGCCGCACCGGGCGGGAAGCTCGCCCGGGCCGCTCGTCACCACATCGTCCTCGTCGCCGTCCTCACGGCCCTGGGCCTGGGCGCCGGGTGGTACGTCGCGGGCGCGCAGCCTGCGACGTACACCAGCACCACACGCGTGCTGATCAACCCATCGGTCGGCAACCCGTTCTCTGCGACCCCCGCGTCGGTACGCCAGGACGAGGTCACCAGCCTGGAGACCGAGGCGCAGATGGTCCGGTCCGCCGAGGTGCTCGCCGCGGTCGTCGAGCGCGGCGACGGCCTCACGGTCGAGGGCCTCGCCTCGCGGTTGCAGGTGAGCGTGCCGCCCAGCACCCAGATCCTCGAGATCACCTACTCAGCCGGCGACGCGAGCTTCGCCCGGCAGGTGGCCGGAGCCGTCGCGACGGCCTACCTCGACAACCGCGACGCCCGCTTCCAGCGCATCCAGGACGAGCGCGTCGGACGGCTCGAGACCCAGACGGTGCGCACCGTCGAGGACCTGCGCGCAGCGACGTCCGCGGCGCAGAGGGGCACCCCGGCCCAGCGCGCCTTCAACAACGAGCTCGCCGACGCGCTGCGCAACGAGCTGGTCAACCTGCGCGCCCAGCGCACCTCGCTGGAGAACCTGACCTCGCCTCCGGGCACCGTCATCGCCCCGGCGTCCGTGCCGGCCGGACCGCCGCTCCTGACCACGCTCGTGTGGCCGGTGGGAGGCGCCCTGGCGGGACTCGCTCTGGGCCTGCTGCTCGCCGTCGTGCTCGAGCGCACGCGTGGCGTGGTGCGGTCCGCGAGGGAGGCCCAGGACGTCGGTGTCCCGGTCGTCGCGGCCGTCCCCGCGGCCGGGTGGCGTGACCGCCGGCGCCCGGACAGCAGGCGGGAGGCCGTCGACGCAGCCGTACGTCGCCTCCGCACCACGATCCTCGACCTCGACGACCGCCCCGGCGTCATCACCGTCACCGGTACGACGTCCGACACGAGCGACGCCGGCGCCGCGGAGGCCCTCGCCGGGTCGTTCACCAGGGCGGGGCACCGGGTGGTGCTGGTGCGGCCCGGCCACGCGCCCGGGGCCGAGGACCTCGCCGTTGACGAGCGCGGCCTGGCCCAGCTGCTGCTGCACGAGCGGCTCGACGTCCACGACGTGCTGCGCCCGAGCGTCGAGCCGCTGCTGAGCGTGCTCGACGGCGGCGCCTGGACCGCGGAGACCCGGGAGCTGCTGACCGCGGACCGGGTGCGGGAGGTGCTGCAACCCCTCGTGGACGAGGGCAACATCGTCGTGATCGAGGCGCCCGGCCGCGGCACCGCGGACGGCGAGGCCCACCTCGCGGCGGCCGATCTCGGGGTGGTGGTGGTCACCAGGTCGCGGACCCGGCGCCGGGCGCTCGAGGAGGTCGTGGGTGAGGCGCGCGCCTCGCTGTCCTCGGTCGTCGCGCTCGTCGTCGGCCCCCGGGACCTCGCGCAGCGGTCCCGACCCAGCCGCCACGCGGACTCGACACCGACCGCGACGGGTCGCGACGCCCGACGCAACGCCCGACGCGACACCTCGCACGGCGCGCCCCGGGCGCGAGCGTGACCCCCTTGGCCCCGGTGTCCCCCGCTGGTCGGGCCTCGCCGCACAGCGGCCAGCTGGAGCGGCTGGCCAGGCGGGGCACCGCCAGCATGATCGGCGCCGGCTTCAGCGGGGTCTTCGGGGTCGTGCTGGTCGTCATCGTCACCAACGGCTTCTCCCCGGCGGTGGCCGGCACCCTGTTCGCTGCGACGGCAGCCTTCCTGATCCTGGAGTCGGTCGCGCTGCTGGGCACCGACACCGGCCTCGTGCGGTGGCTGCCCACCCAGCTCGGCTCCGACCGTGCCGGCGATCTCCGCCGCACGGTCGTGGTCGCGGTGGCCCCCGTGCTGCTGTTCTCCGTGGTCGTCGCGGCAGGTCTGCACACCGTCGCGTCCGGTGTCGCGCCGTACCTCGTCGGGGACGCGGAGGCCGACACGATGGCGGGGATGCTCCGCGCCCTCGCGCTGGTCCTCCCCGTCGCGGCCCTGCACGACCTGGTGCTGGCCGCCACCCGCGGAGCCGGCTCGATGCGCCCGACCGTGATCGTCGAGAACATCGGCCGCCTCGGGCTGCAGTCCCTGCTGGTCGTCCTCACCTACCTGGCCGGCGGCGGCACGGTGATGCTGGCCCTGGCCTGGGCGGTTCCCTACGTCCCGGGCCTGGCCGTCTCGACGGTCTGGCTCTCTCGCCTGTTGCGTCGTGGGGCGGGCGGGCGGGCGCCGGCCACGCCCTGGGCGGTGCTGGCACGCGAGTTCTGGTCCTACACCGCGGCCCGCGGCATCGCTCGCGTCACCCAGACCGCCCTCAAGCGCTCCGACATCGTGATGGTCGCCGCGCTGGCCTCGCCGGCCGAGGCCGCCCTCTACACCGCAGCCAGCCGGTTCATCGTGCTCGGGCAGCTGTTCGTGCAGTCGGTGCAGCAGGCGCTCTCGCCGCAGATGAGCTCGCTGTTCGCGCGCGGCGAGCAGCGCGCTGCCAACGCGGTGTTCCAGGCCGCCACCCGGTGGAGCATGATCGCGGCCTGGCCGCTCTACCTCGTCACAGCCGGCTTCGCGCCGGCGCTCATGGCCCTCTTCGGCGAGGGCTACGCGTCGGCCTCCGACGTGGTGGTGATCCTCTCCCTGACGATGCTCCTGGCGACCGCCTGCGGCCCCGTCGACTCGGTGCTGCTCATGGCCGGGCGCAGCTGGCTGAGCCTCCGCAACAGCACCGTCGCGCTCGCCGTCAACGTCGGCCTCAACCTCGTCCTCATCCCGCCTCTGGGCATCCGGGGCGCGGCGATCGCCTGGGCGGTCGCGATCGTGGTGCGCAACCTCCTGCCGCTGTTCCAGGTCCGCCGCCACCTCGACATGTGGCCCGGAACGGCGCCGTCGCTGCGCGTCGGCCTCGCCGCGCTCGGGTGCTTCGGCCTCGTGGACGCGGTGCTGTGGCTCGCCGACCTGCCCCTGGTCGTCGGCATCTCGCTCACCGCCGCGGCCGCGATCGGCTACGGCGCCGTGCTGTGGACGTGGCGCGGGCCCCTCGAGCTCGCCGCGTTCCGCACCGCGCTCAGGCCACGGCACGCACCGGCGCGCCCCGGCCCCACCGCCGCCTGACCCCGCGCCCGGGCTTTCACCAAAACTGAGGTTGAGGCCTCTCCGACGGCCGACCTACGTTCGAGGCTCCAGGCGTCCGCCGGCAACGGCCGGTGCGACCAGCGACGCGAGCGACACCGACAGACGGGCCTGAACGACATGACCGGACCACGCACCAAGCTCGTGACGCTGCTGGCTGCGACCGCCACCGCGGCGGGCGCGCTGAGCACCACCACCGTCTCCCCGGCGAGCGCGGCCGCCACGGACGTGGTGATCAACGAGATGATGTACCACGCCGTGTCCGACCTCGACGGCGACGACTACCTCGAGCTGACGAACATCGGCACCACCCCCGTCGACCTGTCCGGGTGGACCTTCAGCGGCATCACGCTCACCCTCCCCGCCGGCACCACGATCGCCCCCGGTGGCTTCCTGGTCGTCGCCAAGGACGCCGCGCAGTTCCAGGCCAGCTACGGGTTCGCCCCCGCCGCCGTCTACGGCGGCAACCTGTCCAACTCCGGAGAGACCGTCTCGCTCAAGGACGCCGCGGGCACGACCATCGACACCGTCGCCTACGGCGAGGCCGACCCCTGGCCCGTGAAGGCCGACGGCACCGGTCCCTCCCTCGAGCTCGTCGACGCCCGCCTCGACAACAACGACTTCCTCAACTGGGCCGCCGCGACCAATGCCGCCGGCCGGACCCCCGGAGCGGCGAACTCGGTGCGTCGCAGCGGGCTGGGCCCGCGGATCACCGCCGTCACGCCGAGCACCACGACCCCCGCCGCCGGCGAGGCCGTCACCATCAGCGCCACGATCACCGGCCACGCCAGCGCGGTCGTGCGATACCGCACCGACTTCGCCGCCGAGCAGACCGTGCCGATGACCGCGACCGGCGGCGACACGTGGACCGCGACCATCCCCGGCGCCGCGGCCGGCCACCTCATCCGCTACCGGGTGCAGGCCACCAACGCGACCGCCACGACGACCTCCCCCCGCAGCGACGACACCGTCACCTATCGGGGCGTCGTGGTGCCGAGCGGCATCAGCAGCCCGATCCCGCAGTGGGAGTGGTTCATCGCCCCCTCGGACTACACCAACCTGGTCAACAACCCGACCGTCGACATCGTCGTCCAGGGGGCGATCGCCTACGAGGGCCGCGTCTACGACAACGTCTCGATGGAGATCAAGGGGCACGCCTCGCAGCGCGACCCCAAGGTCAGCTGGAAGTTCAAGACCCCTGCGGGCTACGACTTCGACATGCCCGGGCTCCTCGTGGAGCCGGTCGACGAGCTCGACATGCAGGCCGACTGGAGCGACCGCTCCCACGGCCGGGCGATCCTGTCCTGGGACGCCTACGCCCGGGCCGGCTTCGAGGACCACACGATGTTCCCGGTCCGCACCCAGCGCAACGGCGCCTTCCAAGGCCTGTACACGCTGCAGGAGACCTACGACGGGACCTGGCGCGAGCGCGAGGGGTACGACGACGACCAGTTCTACGAGGCTGAGACGAGCGCCTTCTCCACCCGGCCGATCTCCGTGCAGTTCTCCAAGAAGTCGCCCGACGAGACCGACTTCGCGCCCATCGCGGCCTTCGTCAGCGGCGTCCGGCTGACCGGGACCGCCCAGCGCAACCACCTGCTCGCCAACGCCGACCTGCCCCAGATGCTCAACTACGCGGCGGTGACCGCCATCGTCGAGCACCACGACTCCGCGTCGAAGAACTTCTACCTCGCGCAGGAGCCGACCACGGGCCGGTGGCGCATCCTGCCGTGGGACCTCGACCACACGCTCGGCAACGGGTGCTGCAACGTCGACAGCGCCTTCGTGACCCCGGCCGAGCCCGGCGACAACACCAGCGCCCTCATGCGCGCCATCCTGGCCGAGCCGACGTGGCGCACCATGTACTTCCGGCGCCTGCGCACGCTCGTCGACGACCTGCTGGCGCCCGGGCGGATGGAGGCGCTGTACGACGCCCGGCTGGGGGCGGCGCAGCCGGTCGCGCCCCTGGACTACGCCGCGTGGCCCTACCCCGGCAACCCGGTGAGCTGGGCGACCTTCCGCAAGCGGCTCTTCGACGACATCGCCGCACGGCGTACGGCGTTCGCGAACGACTCCCGCGTCCCGGGCGCCCAGCAGGCGACCCCGGACGTCATCGTCAGCGAGATCCAGCACTCCCCCGCCGGCGGCGACCCGGCGGAGTTCGTCGAGCTCTACAACCCCGGGACCCAGGCCGTCGACCTCTCCGGCTGGTCGATCGGCGGCGCGACCGCCCTCACGGTGCAGCCCGGCACGGTGATCCTGCCGAGGACCGCGATGACCTTCGTCGGCAACGACCCCGCGTTCCGCGCCGCCCACGGCGCCGGGGTCTTCGTCGGCGACCGCTTCTCCGGCGCGCTCCCCGCAGCAGGGACCCTCACCCTCACCCGGGCCGACGGGACGACGGCGGACACCGTGACCTATGGCGGCGCGGGCTGGCCGGTGCCCACCAGCGGTCAGTCGCTCGAGCTGCAGGACCCCGCCGCGGACAACGACCTGGGCTCGAGCTGGGCACTCTCCAGCGGCGCCGGCACGCCCGGCACCCCCCGCGGCGCGGGCCCCGTGGTGACCGCCCCGTCCGCGCCGACGGTCGGCACCGCCACGGCCGGCAACACCAGCGCCACCCTGACCTGGACCGCGCCCAGCAGCGACGGCGGCGCACCGCTCACCGGCTACCTGGTCCGCGTGGTCGGGCCCACCGGCGCCCAGGTCGGGGCACTGCGACCCGCCCCCGCGTCGGCCACCGGCCTCACCGTCACCGGCCTGACCAACGGCACGAGCTACCGCCTCCAGGTCGCGGCCACCAACGACGCCGGCACCGGCGCGTACTCCGCCCTGTCCAACTCCGTCACGCCCACCAACACTGCCACCGCGCCCGGCGCGCCGATCATCGGCACCCCGTCGCCGGGGCCCCTCGGCGGCGACCTGACCGCGATCGCGCGCTGGTCGGCACCCACCAGCACGGGAGGCTCCGCGATCACCGGCTACCGGGTCACCGCCCTGCGGATGAGCTCCTCGGCGGCCGATGCCACCGTGCTGTCGCGCACGACCTCGCGCATCCTCGGTCCGTCGGTGCGGCAGCGCGAGTTCACGCTCCCCGCCGGCAACTACCGCTTCGAGGTCGTCGCGATCAACGCGGTCGGCACCGGCCCGGCCTCGGCACGCTCCGCCAACGTGGTGCCTCGCTGACGCCCCGGCACGCCGACGGCGCCGCCGACGATCCGACTCAGCGGCGCCGGCGGCGACGGGCGCGGCGCGCGCGGGCCTTCGCCAGGGTGCCGCGGAAGGCCTCGAGCCGGTCGCCACTGAGCTCGACGCCCTTGCCGCCGGTGGTGTTCCACAGACAGCCGAACCACACGTTGGGCGTCGACAGCAGGGCGTTGCCGACATCGGTGATGGACTGCGCCGAGTAGCCGTTGTACTCGCCGACACCCAGCGGGAGCTGGAACCCGCGTTGCGCCAGGAAGGCCGCCGCCGCCGGGATCCGTGACGCGGGCTTCACCGCGCCGGGGCTCTCCATCGTCCCGGACTCGTAGGTGTCGAAGCCGAACCAGTCCCACGTCCGCAGCAGCTCGTCGGGGGCGTACTGGGCGAACACCTCGGCCTGGCGGTCGAGCAGCCAACCGTTGAGCAGCGGCCCCACCTCGAGCCGGTCGCGCTTGAAGAAGGGCAGGATCCGCATGCTGGCGGCGACGTACTGCGCGGGGGTCATGTCGCCGTGCGGCTCGTGCCAGAACACCACCGCCGTGGGCCTGTCGAAGGCGGCCAGCCGCGCCGCCGCCGCGGCGGCGGCGGCGTCGTACTGACCGGCGACCACGGCGTCGACGTCGCCGCCCGCCTTGTAGGAGATGACGGGGAGCTGGCCCGCCGCGTGCGCCTCCCGCACGAGCGAGAGCTGGCTGGTCGGACCGTCGGCGAGATCGGCGAAGATGCGGCGGGCGCCCACACCCGGTCCCACGGCGCGGTGGCGTGCGTGCCACACCTCGGCGGGCGCGCTCATGCCGATCAGCGGGACGCCCAGGGCGCTGACGCCCTTGATCCCGGTGCGGCGGCCGCGCTGCCGGCGGCGGCCGTGGTCGTGGAGAGCGGTGTCGCCGGCGGAGGCGCCGGCGGGCTGGGTCGATGCGACCGCGACGCCGGCGCCGGCGGCACCGACCAAGCCGAGGACATGGCGGCGGGAGACGTGCTGCATGGGGACCTTCCGAGTGTCGGCGCACGCCCCGACGGGGGTGCTCGCGAGCACCGCGGGGCCGCGCCGCTGGGACGGGGCACGACATCCCGGGACGGATGCCGGCTTGACGCGTCCACCGACACGAGCCCCCGTTGCCGGTGAACGATCCACGCCAAGCGCTCGGGAGTCTAGGGGCGAACGACCCCGCGAGTCCAAGCCCCGACGCGTGGGAGGCACGTGGGAGGGCCGCGGACCCCTCGGGTCCGCGGCCCGCCTCGCGAGACCCTCCGAGGCCGCCTCAGGTGACCGTGACGGTGCGGTTCACCGTCGTGCTGCGGCCCCAGTTGTCGGTCACCGTCAGCGCGATCGTGTACGTCCCGGCCGCGACGTAGGCGTGCGTCGCGTTGGCCGTCGTGCTGGTCGCCGTGCCGTCGCCCCAGTCGTAGGAGTAGCTCCGGATGCCGCCGTCCGCGTCGCTCGTGCCCGAGCTGTTGGTGGTGCAGGTGCGGGCGCTGCAGCTGGTCGTGAAGGTGACGCTCGGGGCGTTGTTCCCCGCCGGCTCGGCCTGGGTGGTGACGGTACGGGTGACCGGCGCGCTGGAGCGTCCCCACTTGTCGATCACCCGCAGCGTCACCGTGTAGGTGCCGGCCTGGGGAAACACGTGCGACT
Source organism: Nocardioides sp. SYSU D00065 (assembly GCF_017916425.1). GTDB lineage: Bacteria > Actinomycetota > Actinomycetes > Propionibacteriales > Nocardioidaceae > Nocardioides. The sequence goes on from NZ_JAFMSX010000001.1 coordinate 1,059,050, forward strand.
GGCTCGCCGACGTGCCCAGCGTGTCGGCGGTGCCGTCGCCCCACGACCACTGGTAGTTGCGGATGCCGTCGCCGCTCGCGGTGTCCGGGTCGCTGCTCCCCGTGGCGCTCATGGCGCACGTGGTGAAGGTCGTGCAGGTCCCCGAGGCGATCACCGCGGTGGGCGCGTTGTTGCTCGACGGCTCCTCGATCGTCACCGTGCGGGTGGCCGTGGCGCTCTTGCCCCAGACGTCGGAGACGACGAGGGTCACCGTGTAGGTGCCCGGTCCGGCGTAGGTGCGCGAGGGGTTCGCCGCGGTGCTCGTGGCGGTGTCACCGAAGCTCCACGCATACCTGATGGTGTCGCCCTGGGCGTCCGTCGTGCCGGCGCTGTTGAACGTGCAGGTCGTGAAGGACACGCAGCTCGCCGTGAACTGCGGCACCGGGGCGGTGTTGCCGTTCGGCTCGACGAGGTTGATGTTGCGGGTCGTCGAGGCGGCCTTGCCCCACCCGTCCGTCGTGGTCAGCGTGATCGTGTACGCGCCTGGAGCGGCGTAGGCGTGCGCCGCCGGGGACGCCCCCGTGCTGACCGGCGTGCCGTCGCCCCAGTTCCACGAGTACGAGATCGTGTCACCGGTGTTGGGATCCGCCGTGCCCTGGCTGCTCACCGAGCAGGTGGTGCCCAGGCAGCTCTGCGTGAACGTCGGCACCGGCGCGCTGTTGCCCGCGGGCTCGGTGATCGTCACGTTCTGCGCCGCCGAGGTGACCGAGGACTGCCACTCGTCGCGCACGGTCAGGGTGACCGGGAACGTGCCGGGCCCGCTGAACGTCCGGGTCGGCAGCGGTCCGCTGGCGTTGGTCGTCGTGCCCGTCGAGGCGCCGAAGCTCCAGGTGTAGGTCAGCGACGCCGCGTTCTCGTCGGTCGACCCGCGTCCGTCGAAGGTGCAGACGTTCTGGTTGCAGCTGTAGGTGAAGCTCGGCACCGGCGGGTTGTTCGGCGGCTGCGAGACGACGACCCCGGTGCTGGTGCGCGGCGGGTTCATCACCTGGTCGTGGACGTCGACGGACTGCACGACCACGCTGTAGGTGCCGGCCGGGATCACCGGCGTGGTGTAGGAGTAGTTCGAGCCGACGCTGCCGGGGCTGTTGAGGAAGGCCGTGCGGAAGCTCGGCGCGGTGCTGGTGAAGGTGCCCGTCGAGCTCATGTACTGGCCGGCCGAGTTCACAATCGCCACCTGGACCGCGGCGATGCCGGCGTACTGGTCCGGGGCGTCCTCCGCGCGGCCGGTCACCACGATCTTGCCGCCCTCGAAGGTGGCCCCGCTCTGCGGCTGCCCGAGCGTGTCCGACAGCGTGGGCAGGCCGTCGCCGGGGTAGACCCGGTAGCTGCCCGTCGCCGGGGTGCCGTCCTGCTGGCCGCGCGCGGCGTCGAACGCGGTCGCGGTGAAGCGCCAGTTGCCGCCGCTGGGCAGGGTGATGGGAGGCAGCGACCAGGTGGTGCTGGTGCCGCCCGGGGTCCCCAGGGTCGCGGTGCGGGTGGCCAGGGTCGACGACATGGTGCCGTTGGCCTGCAGGTAGCGCCCGGTGTCGCGGTCCTGCAGCGAGACCCGCACGCTCTCCACCCCGAGGTCGTCGCTGGCCGAGCCGAGCAGGTTGACCGTGAGCGACTGGTCGGTGGGGGGTGAGAAGGACATGATCGTGTCCGGCGGCAGGTCGCCGGGATACTGCGCGTTGAGGGTGAGCGAGCCCCTGTTCGTCGAGGAGGTCGTCAGGTCCTCGTCGTCGGTGGCCCGGACGGTGAACGTGTAGGTGCCGGGCGTCAGGTCGAACGGCGTGGTCCAGCTCCAGCCGTAGGTGGACCCGCTGATGTCGACCGGCGAGATCCGGCAGTTGCCGGCGTTGACGTTGCCCCAGGTGCAATCGCTGCCGAGGTTCTGGCCGGTCGAGGTGTTGCGCAGCGAGATCTCGACGTTCTTCAGGCCCGCGTCGTCGGCCGCCGTGCCGGAGAAGGTGACCCGGCTCCCCGGCTCGACGTTGACCGCCGGGACGGCGAAGGGCGGCGTCATCTCGGCGGGCGCGCGGATCGCGACCGTGGGGGCCACCGCTGTGGAGTCCACGGTCCAGTCCCGGGTCGCACTGCGGAGGTCGGCCTGGCCGGTGGTGTCGACCGCGGTCGCGCTGCCGCGCCAGAGGCCCTCGTGCGGCAGTGTCACCTCGTAGGACCACGTGGCGTTGGTGGCACCGATGACGTCCGGCTCGCCGCGGAAGGTGTGGAAGATGCTGTCGACCGTGCCGTCGGCCTGCAGGTAGCGCTGCTGCTCGTCACGGAACCAGTAGGTGAGCGAGTTGACACCCTTGTCGTCGACAGCGGTGCCCGTCATCGTGAAGGTGGTCGAGGTCTGGACGCCGCTCGGGCCGTTGATGCTGGTGGTGGGTGTCTGGTCCTCGAGGCTGAAGGACTCGAACTTCTTCGTGGCGGGCGTGGAGTCACCCGTCCCGCCGGTGGCCGCGGTGAACGCCGTGGCGGTGACGATCATGTTGCGGTTGACCGTGACGGTGGCCGGGACCGACCAGGTGCGCGTGGTGCCCGTGCCCGACAGCGTGGCGTTCAGCGTGTTGTTCGTGCTGCCGAACGTCGTGAAGGCGGTGCCGTTGTCCTGCAGGTACTGGCCGCTGTCCCGGTCGCGGATCGACACCTGCACCCGCCCGACGGTGCCGGTCGCCACGCGGGCGGTGCCGGTGACGTCGAAGGGCGCGTTGTTGGCCACGACCCGGCCCTCGATGGGCGTGGTGATCGTGGTGTCGGGCGCCGGCGCGGGGAACGTCTCGGTGGTGAGGTCGAAGAACCCGACCCGGCCGGTGCGCACGCCGCCCTTGAACATGCCGTCGCCGCCGACGAACAACCCGCGTGCGGTCGCCTCCATGGCCTTGTCGCCCTCGAAGGAGTTCGAGCCGCCGGTGGGGTTCCACTCGAGCGCCTTGCCGGTCGCCGTGGAGACCGCGGCGATGTGGTCGCGGCGGACCACCTGGTCGCCGAGGCCGTAGCCGGACAGGCCCTGCCCGGTGCCGTAGCCGACGTTGTCGAGGCCGGGCCACGGGTCGTCGGAGCTCGGGGACTCGATGAACTGGAAGTGCCCGCCGAGGTAGACCGCCTGCTCGGTGATCGCCACCGAGTAGATGCTGTCGAAGTGGCGGGAGATCCACGTGTACTGGGCGTCGTCGTCCTGCAGGGACTCCGCGTCCAGGTCGTAGCGGATCGCGGTGTCGCTGATGGGCGGGGCGTCGCCGCCGGACCCGCTGGAGACCACGAAGTAGGAGTCGTCGGGCGCGATGTCGGCGCAGCAGATGCGGGTCACCCCGCCGACGCGCGACAGGTTCTCGTCCCACAGCCGGCTGCGCCATGGCAGGAGCTGCTTGGTGGCGGTGTCGATGAGGGCCATGCCGAGCCGGTCCTGGCCGTCGATCTGCCGGCCGGTGTGGACGACCAGCAGCTTGCTGTTGTCGTGGGTCAGCTTGAGCTGGGGGACGCCGAGCTGGCCGTTGACCCCGATGCCGCCGGAGATGGAGTTGTCGAAGCCCAGGTCGACCGCGCCGGACGCGGCGTTGACGGCGGCCACGCCGGTGCGCAGCTGGCCGTTGATCCGCGAGTAGCGACCGCCGACGTACAGCGTGGAGTTGCTCGCGGCCAGCGACTGCACCTGGTTGTTGGTGTTGTTGGTGAAGCCGAAGGTGGACAGCGGCGCACCCGTCGTGAGGTTGAGGCTGGCGACCTTCTGCTTCGTCACGCCGCCGACGGTGTTGAACGAGCCGCCCACAAAGAGCTTGGTCCCGTCCGGCGTCGCCTCGACGGCCGCGACGCCGCCGTTGAACGTCGGGCGGAACTGGGCGTCGACGAGCCCGGTCGAGATGTTGTAGCTGGCCAGCCCGGACTGCTGGTAGGTCGTGGTGTTGCCGCTCGCGGTGTTCTGGATCGAGGTGAAGTTGCCGGCGATGAACACCCGGTTGAGCTGCGGCACCACCTCGATGTCCCAGATCTCGCCGTTGCTGATGCGCGGGGTGTTGCTGCGCGGCGTCTGTGGCACCAGCCGGTTGTGACCGGGCACCGGCTGCGCACCGGCCCCACCGCCACCGCCGACGGTGACGCTCGCGGTCCGCGTCGTCGAGTGCGTGAGTCCCTGGTTGTCGGTGACCGTCAAGGTGATCGTCTTGGTGCCGCTGGTCGCGTAGGTGTGGGTCGTGGTCACGCCGGTGCCGGTGGTGTCGTCGCCGAAGTCCCAGGCGTACGAGGCGATCGTGCCGGGAGCGGTGTCGGTCGAGCCCGACGCGTCCACCGTGCAGGTCGCGGTGGGACAGGCGACGGTGAACGAGGCGACCGGGGCGACGTTGGGGTTCGTGTCGGGATCGGCCTGCAGCACGACGGTCCACATGGTCGCCTTCGAGCTGGAGACGGCGCTGGTCGCCGTACGGCTCGGGCTGGCGCCGACCCCGACGGGCGCGCCCTCGTCGGCGGCGACGGCGGAGATGCGCCCGGCCCCGACGCCGGAGACGGTGCTGCGCCGGGTCTGGCCGGCCGGGAGGGTCCAGCCGTTGGTCTCCTCGCCGTACTTGTCGGCCCAGTAGGACACGACGTACGAGCCGGCGGTGCCCACTGCGGCGCCCGGGGTCGCGTGCGCGGCCTTGGCCGGCGACACCTCCGCCGCGGAGGCGAACGCAGCGACGGGGTCGGCGGCGGTCCCGTCGTAGGCCAGCAGCGTCATCGAGGTCTTGGCCGTCTCCGAGAGCGTCACCGCCGCGTTGCGGCCCGCGTCTGCGGCCTCGGCGACGCGGCTGTAGAGGGTGGTCTCGGTGTCCACGTTCGAGAGCCGGGTCCCCTCCAGCGTCCACCCGGCCGGGGCGGTGAGCGTGACGTCCTTGTTGGTCGTGACGAACAGCAGCATGCCGTCCGTGGCCCGCACGGCGGCTGGGATGGTCACCCGTGCGGTGGTCTGGTTCCACGACGCCTCGGTGGCGGCCCGGAACGTGATCACGTCCGCCGCGGAGGCGGGCGGCGCGAGCGCGACCACGCCCAGGAGTGCTCCGACGAGCGCTGCCACCGACGCCATGGCGGCACCGCGCAGCGTGCGCCCACCCGACTGCGTTCCGTTCATGCTGCACTCCCTCGCAGAGCAGTTCTCGGTCCGATCGGCTCGCGGCACGGCGTGCCGACCGGGGACCTGTGTCGTCGGCAACGTAAGTAGCCTCCGGAGCCGTCCACCGGGCTCCGGGGGCTTATCACCGAAATCGAGGAACCGCTCCGCCGCGCCGGGGACCCGTACCGCTCGGCCCCCGGACTCTGGCTTCCGCGCCTCCCCAACTTGTGGGGGATCCGCACGGGAGACCCCGTGGCCGGCGGACGCACGCCCAGAGTGGCGCCGCGGAGGGGCGGGAGGCGCCGCGAGGACCGGTGGCGCTGCAAGGCGCCCGACATGAGAGGTGGGACATGGGTGACGTCGTGACGACGACCTTCGTGTCGATCCTGGTGGCGGGCTTCCTCGTCGGGGCAGTCGTGGGACTGACCGGGATGGGAGGCGGTGCGCTGATGACCCCGGCGCTGATCTTCCTGGGAGTCGGCGATGCGCCCACGGTGGTCACCGCCGACCTGACCGCCGCGGCGATCTACAAGTCCGGCGGCGCCCTGGTGCACAAGCGCGAGGGATCGCCCGACCTGCGTCTCGCCGGTTGGCTCGTCGCGGGCTCCGTCCCCACGGCGCTCGCCGGCCCCTACCTGATCAGCTGGCTGTCCCCGCCGGGTGGCCTGGACCGGGTGCTGAAGCTCAGCATCGGTTTCGCCCTGCTGTTCGCTGCGCTGACCTACGCGGTGCGGCTCTACGTCAACCTCGTCCGGATGCGCCGGGGCGTCACCGCGGCGGCGGCCCCGCAGGTGCGGCCGGTGCCGACGTTGCTCGTCGGCGCGCTCGGCGGACTCCTGGTCGGCATCACCAGCGTCGGCTCGGGCTCGGTCATCATGATCGCCCTGCTGATGCTCTACCCCGGCCTGCCCGCCGTACGGCTCGTCGGCACCGACCTGGTGCAGGCGGTGCCGCTCGTGCTGGCCGCGGCGGTCTCCAACATCGCCCTCCACGGGCTGGACATGGGCGTGACGGTGCCCCTCGTGCTGGGCTCCGTGCTCGGCACGGTGCTCGGGAGCCTGCTCGCGCCGCGGGTGCGGCAGTCGTTCGTCCGACGTGGGATCGTCGTGGTGCTGACCATGTCGGGCGTGGCCCTGCTCGACAAGGCGGGGTGGTCCGTGCTCGGTGCCGGCGAGCACGAGGTACACCCGGGCCTCGTCGTGGGCGTCGGCATCGCCATGGTGGCGATGGTGCCGCTCACCTGGGGGGTCCTGCGCCGGACGACCGGTCTGCCGATGTTCGGCTCGCTGACGGTCGAGCAGGTCGAGGACCCGGGATACCGCCCCGGCGGCTGGCGCGTCCAGCGCGCCTACCTACCCAAACGTGGCTAGAGCGGTGCACGGACCGGTCCGTCGACGCGGCACCGGGCTCGAATGACCCAGGGGTCGGCGACCCTGACCCGCCACCGGCTCTCGGACCCACCAGTCACCCAGGAGGCTCCCGTGCGGCTGCGACGGATCGTCACGCTCGTCTCGTGCCTGGCGGCGTCGCTGCCGGCCGGCGCCCTCACTGCGGCAGCCGCGGGAGCCGCCCCGACAGTCGCCACTCCGACACTCGCCACCCCGGCGGTCGCCGCGGCGACCCTGTCGACACCTGCCGCCGACCGGATGCCCGGCGACGTGCCGAGCAAGCGGACGCCCTGGGTGCTCGACGGCGAGGTCACCGAGATCGTCCAGGTCGGCGACACGATGGTCGCCGGCGGACTGTTCACCCAGGTCACCGACCCGATGAACGGGACCCTGCACACGCGGCAGAACCTCGTCGCGTTCGACGCCGCGACGGGACTGGTGAACCAGGCGTTCGCCCCGACGGTCGACGGCCGGGTGCAGGAGCTGCTTCCCGGACCCACGCCCGACACCGTCTACGTCGCCGGCGACTTCACCAAGATCAACGGCAGGGGTCCCAACCACGTCCAGCTGCTCGACCTCGACACCGGCCAGGCGGTGACGTCCTTCCGCGCGCCCTCCACCAACGGCGGGATCCAGACGATGGAGCTGCTGCCGGACGACCGCCTGTTCATCGGAGGCTTCTTCACCCGCGTCGGCGGGGTGCCACACGGCCAGCTGGCCACGCTGGACGCGACGACCGGGACGCTCGACCCCTTCCTCGACCTCACCGTCGCGGGGAACCACAACACCGGGACGGGCGCCAAGGCGCCGGTGGGCATCCGCGAGGCGGGAGTCACACCGGCCGGCGACCGGATGGTCGTGGTGGGCAACTTCCGCACGGTGGGCGGGCTGGCGCGCGACCAGATCGTGATGCTCGACCTGAGCGGGGCCACCGCGGCGGTCGCCCCGGACTGGTACACGACCGGCTACACGCCGATCTGCTCCCCCCAGGCCTTCGACAGCTACATGCGCGACGTGGAGATGTCACCCGACGGCACCTTCTTCGTGGTGGCCACGACCGGCGGTCCGCACGGCGGCACGCTGTGCGACACCGCGGCCCGGTTCGAGACGTACGCCGTCGGCACGACGCTGAGCCCCACCTGGACCAACGCTTCGGGCGGCGACACGCTCTGGGGCGTCGAGGTGACCTCCACGGCCGTCTACGTCGGTGGCCACAACCGCTGGATGAACAACCCCAGCGGCTCCGACCGTGCCGCCCAGGGCGCCGTCCCCCGGCCGGGGCTCTCCGCGCTCGACCCGGAGACGGGCATCCCGCTGAGGTGGAACCCCGGCCGCAACCCGCGCGGGGAGGCCGCCTACGAGGTGTACGAGACCGACGCCGGGGTGTGGGTGGTCAGCGACACCGACTGGGTCGGCAACCGCCGCTACCAGCGCCCGAGGCTGGCCTTCTTCCCCTACTCGGAGGGCTACCAGACCGCATCGACGAGCCGGGGCTCCCTGCCGGGCAACGTCTACATCGGCGCCCCGCTCGCCGCGACCAACGTCCTGCACCGGGTCAACGCGGGCGGCGCCGCCATCGCGTCCACGGACGGTGGACCTGACTGGGCGGCTGACAGCGGAGCGACCAGCAGCGTGCGCAACACCGGCAGCACCACGGCGAGCTTCAGCGCGCTGAGCGCGGCCAGCCTGGTCGACGTGCCTTCGTCGACACCCCTCGGCATCTGGACCTCCGAGCGCAACGACCCGGCCGGGGGCAACGAGATGCAGTGGGCCTTCCCGGTGCCCGCCGGCACGAGCGCGCGGGTGCGGCTCTACTTCGCGAGCCGGTCCACGACCACGCGTCGCTTCAACGTGTCGATCGACGGCGTCAGCCGGCTCTCGTCCTACGACCCGAACGTCGACCCGGGCGTGAACCGCGGCACGATGAAGTCCTTCGACGTCACCAGCGACGGCGTCGTCAACATCGACTTCACCCACACCGTCTTCGGCAACCCGCAGGTCAACGCCATCGAGATCCTGAACCTGTCGGCCGCGCCCAACGCCACCGTCGCGCGGGTGGTCTCCTTCACCGGCTCCACCGTGAGCTCGGCCTCGGACGTGAGCACGGGCTCGTTCGACTGGACGACCGTGCGCCACGCGGTGATGGCCGGCCGCACGCTGTTCTACGGGCAGAGCGACGGGATGCTCTACCGACGCTCGTTCGACGGCACCACGTTCGGCCCGCCGACGGCGGTCAACCCGTACCAGGACCCGCTGTGGAGCACCGTTGAGACAGGCAGCGGCACGGTGGGGCAGACCTACGCGGGCGTCCTGCCCACCTGGTACGCGCAGCTCGCCTCGGTCACCGGCATGTTCTACGCCCACGGTCGCATCTACTACACGCGCAGCGGCCAGAACTCCCTCTACTGGCGCTGGTTCTCGCCCGACAGCGGCATCGTCGGGGGTGTCGAGGGCACCGTCGCCGGCGGCACCATCAGCTGGAGCGCCACACGGGGGATGTTCCTCGACGGCACCGACCTCTACGTCGTGAGCTCGACGAACGGCCAGCTGCTGCGCATCGGCTTCGAGAACGGTGCCCCGACCGGCTCCCCCACGGTCGCGGACACCACCCTCGACTGGCGCGGCAGGGCGGTCTTCCTCGCCTCGGTCCTGCCCAACACGGCCCCGAGCGCGGCGTTCACCTCGAGCTGCAGCGGCATCTCGTGCAGCTTCGACGCCACCGGCTCGAGCGACGCGGACGGCACCGTGGTCTCCTACGAGTGGTCGTTCAGCGACGGCGACGAGGCCGGTGGGCCGACCCCGCAGAAGGACTTCGCGGAGACCGGCACCTACGACGTGACGCTCACCGTGACCGACGACGGCGGCCTGACGAGCACCACCACCCAGCAGGTGTCGGTGGTCAAGCCCAACGTCGCCCCCACGGCGTCGTTCGACATCAGCTGCACCTACCTCACGTGCGAGGTCGACGCGAGCGCCTCGGCCGACAGCGACGGCACCCTCGTCGACCACGCCTGGGACTTCGGCGACGGCAACACCGGCGACGGCGCCACGACGACGCACGCCTACGAGCGCCCGGGCACCTATCAGATCTCGCTGGCGGTGACCGACGACGACGGGGCGAGCGACGAGGCGTCGGTGGCGCAGGTCGTGGTGGCCGCGCCGGTGGCCAGCACCGTGTCGTACGTCGGGGGCGCGGCGAACCAGGGCAACGTGGCCACCCCCAACGTGACGCTCCCGAGCACCGTGTCGGCCGGGGACCGGTTGGTCATGGCGCTGACCCTCAACACGGCCCGCGCCATGGGCGAGCCGACCGGCGTCACCGGGTGGACGGTGCTGGGCACCACCACCTCCGGGAGCATGCAGACCCGTGTCTACAGCAAGGTCGCCGAGGCGGCCGACGCGGACCGGCGGGTGACGGTCACCCTCGACGGCGCCGCGAAGTACACCATGACCGTCGCCGCGTACTCCGGCGCGCGGGCCGGCGCACTGGTGCACGCCGACTGGGCCGAGACCGTGACGCGGGCCGGCCACCCGACGCCCGTCGTCGACGCGCCCCCCGGGTCGTGGGTCGTGTCCTACTGGGCGGACAAGTCCGCCCTCACCACCGGCTTCACACTGCCGGACGCGGTCACCGGCCGTTCCGCCGCGTGCAGCACCGGCTCGGGGCACGTGTGCAGCGTCCTGGCCGACTCGGCCGCCGCGGTCCCCGCCGGCGCCTACGGCGGGCTCGTCGCCACCGCCGACACCGCCACGGCGACCGCGACCACCTGGTCGGTCGTGCTGCGCACCGTCGAGCCCAACCAGGCGCCGACGGCCGCCTTCACCTCCACGTGCTCGAGCGCCGCCTGCGCGTTCGACGCCACGCCCTCGAGCGACCCGGACGGGTCGCTGGTCTCCTACGCCTGGGACTTCGGGGACGGCAGCACCGCCACCGGGGCCACGCCCCACCACGACTTCGTCACCTCCGGCACGCGTGACGTCACGCTGACGGTGACCGACGACGAGGGCACGTCCGGGTCGGTGGTGGTGCCGGTCCAGGTGCGGCGCACCAACGCGCCGCCCGCCGCGTCGTTCACCACGACGTGCCGCTACCTCGCGTGCACCTTCGACGCGGGCGCCTCCTCCGACGCCGACGGCAGCGTGACGTCGTACGACTGGGACTTCGGCGACGGCTCGAGCGACCGCACGGGCACGGCCACCACGAGCCACACCTTCGCCACCGAGGGCTCGTACGCCGTGACGCTCACGGTCACCGACAACGACGAGGACACCGCCAGCACCACGCGAGACGTGGCTGCGGTCGCGGTGCGGCCGATCTCCTACGTGGGCAGCAGCGCCAACCAGGGCAACGTCTCCACCCCGAACACCGTCGTGCCCCCCGGCACCTCCGCGGGGGACCGCCTGGTCCTGGTGCTGTCGCTCAACGACGCCACCCGCGTCCCCGGCGCACCCGGTGGCGGTGTGACCGGATGGACCCTCGCCGACAGTGTCGTGTCGGGCACGATGAGCACCTTCGTCTACACGCGGGTCGCGGCGTCCGGGGACGGCGGCAGGACGGTGCGCTTCGCGATGGACGCGGCGGCCAAGTACACCCTGAGCCTCGCGACCTACCGCGGGGACGTGCTCGCCCCGCAGCTGGCCGGCGCCGCCGAGACGGCGGCGCGCGCGGCTCACACCACCCCGGTCGTCGACGCGTCCGCGGGCGACTGGGCGCTGTCCTACTGGGCCGACAAGTCCTCCGCGACCACCGGGTTCTCGCTGCCCGACGGACTCGTCCCCCGCGAGGCGACGTGTGCCGCCAACGCCGGCCGGGTCTGCAGCGTCCTCGCCGACTCCGGCGGGCCGGTGCCCGCGGGCGCGTACGGCCAGCTGACCGCGACCGCCGACAGCGTGGCCGGCAACGCCACGATGTGGACGATCCTGCTGCCCCTGGACGACTGACCAGCACGCTCCGTCGCGAGTGAACGGAATGCGCCTGGAAGGTGAACGGAAGATAGACAGATTTGGTGACGGCAGTCGCTGCACGGCCACCTACGGTGCTGAGTGAGGCCCAAGGGGGAACCGTGACCGAACACCTGCTGCCCATCGCCTGCGACGTCGTGGCGATCACCGCGATCGCCGCGCTCTACTTCCGCCGCCACCAGCGCCGCGACCTGCTGCTCGCCTACGTCGCGCTCAACATCGGGATCCTGAGCGTCACGGCGATGCTGACCTCGTCGACGGCGGTCGGCGTCGGCCTCGGCCTCGGCCTGTTCGGCATCCTGTCGATCATCCGGCTGCGCTCCGACATGATCACCCAGGAGGAGATCGCCTACTACTTCGTCGCGCTGGCGCTGGGTCTCCTCGCCGGCGTCGGCGGGGGACCGCCGGCCCTGGTGCCGGTCCTCACCGCCCTCCTCGTCGCGGTGATGTACGTCGCCGACCACCCCCGGCTGCTGCCGCGCGCGCGGCGCCAGCTCCTCACGCTCGACACCGCCATCGCGGACGAGGCCGTGCTGCGCGACCACATCCGGCACCTCGGCATCGACGTGCGGCACCTGATCGTCCAGGAGCTCGACCTGGTGCGCGACCTCACCGTCGTCGACGTCCGATACCGCGCTCGGTCCAGCCTCGTGCCGCTGGTCGCGCCAGACCTCCCCGCCACCACGTCAGGCACCGCGCCGGCCACCGCGACGGCCACCGCGAGCGGGCCCACGCTGCCGGCAGCCACGCCGCTGTCCGACGCACTGGTGTCCCTCACCGGTCGCGACGGCGACACCCCCCGCACGAGCCTGACCACCGACCTGCGGTGACGGCGTGTCCGCCGAGCCGCTCCTAACCGCCCTCACGGCGGGTCTGCGGCGCGCGTCGCTCGACGAGGTCCTCGCCGCGGCCGACCTGCAGGCTCGGGTGGACCGCAAGTACGTCGTCCGGCTCGAGTGCCTGAGCGCGCTGCTCGACCGCGTCGGCGACCAGCTCCACGTCCTGCAGATCGGCGAGCACCGGGCGTTCCGCTACGAGTCGGTGTACTTCGACACTCCGGGGCTGCTGAGCTACCACCAGCACGCCCACGGGCGCCGGCGCCGCACCAAGGTCAGGACCCGCGCCTACCTCGACTCCGGCGAGTGCCTCCTGGAGTTCAAGCGGGTCGGGTCCCGCGGCGAGACCGTCAAGGAGCGCTACCCGTACCCGCTGGGATCCCGCTTCGACCTCGACGCCGACGCGCGCGCCCTGGCCGCCGCGCGGCTGGGGGCGACCACCGACGTGCCGGCTCTCGAGCCGACCCTCACCACGCTCTACCGGCGCACGACACTGGTCGACACGGTCCGCGGCACCCGGGTCACCTGCGACGTCGACCTCCGGTTCGAGCGACCGTCGGGGCAGTCGTACGGGCCGGCGACCGGCCTCGTCGTGCTGGAGTCGAAGAGCCGGGGCGGGGATGCGCCGACGGACCGTGTGCTCCGGTCGCTGGGCGCCCGTCCGGTCTCGCTGAGCAAGTACTGCGTGGGGATGGCGGTGCTCGACCACGGACTGCCCGCCAACCGGTGGAACCGGGAGCTGCGGGCGTACTTCGCCTGGGCGCCCCAGCGCCCCGGGGCGGTCAGCCGAAGCTGGTGACGCGGGTCCGGAGGCGGCGTGCCGGGACGCCGGCCCACGTCTCGCCGGCGGGGACGTCCTCCAGCACGACTGACCCCATCCCGACGGTGGCGTCCCTGCCGATGCGCACGCCCTCGCGGACCGAGGCGTTCATGCCGATCTCCGCCCCGGAGCCGACGTGCACGCCCGCGCCGAGGGCCACGCCGGCACCGAGCGTGGCGAACGACTCCACGACGCACCCGACGGTCAGGCTGACGTGGGACATGAGCACGACGTGGTCCCCCACCTCGACGTCGGCGGTGAGGACGACACCGTCCAGGGCGACGCAGCCGGTGCCGAGCCAGCAGCTGCCCGGCAGCACGACCCGCGGGTGGACGAGGGAGGCGTAGCGTCCGGCGTCGAGGCCCAGCATCTCCAGCCGCGCGGCGGTGCGCCGGCGTACCCGGCCCTTGCCGAGGGTCAGCACCACGTCGTGGTCGAGCTCGATCGCCGTCTCGACCGCGCCCAGCACCGGCGCGAGGCCGTGCAGGGTGCCCCAGCGGGCCGCGTCGTCGTCGACGACCTGCACCGGACCGGGGTGGCGCACCATCACCGCCACCGCCGTGGCCTCGCGGGCCAGGCCGGTGGCACCGACGAGCAGCAGGCCCGTCATGCGCCGGACCGCCCCTGGGCGCCGCGTCGGGCAGCGAGGGCCATCGGTGCGCCAGGGACCCGGGGGTGAGTTCCGGCGTTCAGCGAGCCTCGTGCAGGACGCCCATGGTTGCGGGGACCAGGAGCGGCCACCGCCCGACGCGGCGGTCTGGGGCCGGACTGCGGCGCGGCGGGCTGTGCGGGACCGGCATCGCTGCCGCCGACGTACATCGCCATCTGCCACCGTCCGGGTTCGGGACGCCGCCCCCCTGGCGGCACGTGCACATCCTCAGGACGCGCCGCTCGGCGCCACGGCGCGCGCCGGCTCTTTGACCGATTTTGGGGAGCCGGTCAGGAGTTGAAGCGCTGCTGGGTCTTCTCCAGCCCATCGGAGATCAGCGACTCGACCGCGTCGGCGGCGTCGGAGACCTGGAACGGCAGCTCCTTGCGCTCGGCGGTGCTGTAGTTCGACAGCACGAAGTCCGCGACGTCCTGGCGGCCCGGTGGCCGGCCGATGCCGGCACGGACCCGGTAGAAGTCCCCGGTGCCCAGCGAGGAGCGCAGCGACTTCAGGCCGTTGTGCCCGTTGTCCCCGCCGCCGAGCTTGATGCGCAGCGTCCCGAACGCGATGTCGAGCTCGTCGTGGATCGCGATCACGTGGTCGGCCGGCACCTTGTAGAAGGTGGCCAGCGCCTTGACGGGTCCGCCCGACTCGTTCATGTAGCCCCGGCCGCGGGCCAGCACGACCCGGGGGCCGCCCATCGCGAGCCGGCCCTCGACCACGTCGGCGCGCCCCGACTTGTGCGAGCGCCACCTGCCGCCCATGCGGGAGGCGAGCTCGTCGGTGACGAGGTAGCCGATGTTGTGGCGGTGCCCGGCGTAGGCCGGACCGGGGTTGCCGAGGCCGACGACCAGCCACACGTCATCGCTCACGGCCCCATCCTTCCCGATCCGTTCGGCTGCCGGTCCACCCGGCTGCCTGTCCACCCGGCTGCCTGTCCACCCGGCTGCCTGTCCAACGGGCTGCCTGCCCATCAAGGTATGTAGACGAATGGGCACTCCCCCAGGTCAGTTCACCCGGGGAAGTGCCCATCCAGCGACATCCCGTGGTGAAGCAGCACCGCGGGACGTCCCAAGCTCACTCGGAGTCGGCGTCCCCGGCGGGAGCGGACTCGGGTGCGTCGTGCTCGATGCCGGCGTCGGCCTCGGCCTCCTCCAGGTCGGCCTCGAGGGCCTCCGCGGAGATCTGGGCGGTCACGTTGACGATGAGCAGGTCCTCGTCGGCGAGCAGCGTGGTACCGGTCGGGAGGTCGAGGTCGCGGGCGAGGATCTGGGTGCCGGCCTCGGCGCCCTCGATGGAGACGTCGAAGGACTCGGGGATGTGCGTGGCCTCGGCCTCGACGGAGACGACCGCGTTCTCGGTGACGACGAGCGTCTCGGAGGCAGCGTCGCCGACGACGTTGATCGGGACGTCGACGACGACCTTCTCGCCCCGCACGACGGCGACGAAGTCGACGTGCTCGATGAGGCGGCGGATCGGGTCGATCTGGACGTCCTTGGCCAGCGCGAGCTGCTCGGAGCCGTCGACGTCGAGCGCGAGGAGTGCGTTGGCGCCGGCGTGCTTGAGCGCCATCATTGTCTGGTGGCCCGGCAGGATCACGTGCACCGGCTCGTTGCCGTGGCCGTAGATGACGGCGGGGATCTTGTTCTCGCGGCGGATCCGGCGGGCGGCACCCTTGCCGAACTCGGTGCGCGCCTCGGCGATGATCTTCTCGGGGGCAGACATGGTTTCTCCTGTGATCGGGCGGTGATCAGGGCGTGATCGGGGTCGGTGGGCCAGCGGTCCGGAGACGACGAACGCCGCGCTCCGGATCGTGAGCGCGGCGCAGCGGGGCGGGCCGGCCCAGTCGATCACGGAGCTCCGGTGGTCCGGGCTCCCTCGCCGAGGCAACCCGTGAACTCTAGACCTCGACCCGGAGCCGGGTCGAATCCTCGTCCGGCACCGGTCGAGACGGAGGTGCAACTCGTCGGAGCCGGTCACTAGGGTGAGCCGGTGCCCCTGATGCTCCCCGAGGCGCGCGAGCGCGCCGCCCTGCTGACCGACGTCCGCACCGAGGTCCACCTCGACCTCACCTCGACCGAGGACTTCACCGTCGACGCGACGATCTCCTTCGGCTGCACCCGGCCCGGCGCCTCGACGTTCCTCGAGCTCAACGGCGGCACCGACGTCACCCTCGACGGGGCTCCTGCGCCGTACGCCGACGGGCGCATCGCGCTGACCGACCTCGCCGCGACCAACACGGTCCGCGTCACCGCCCGGATGCCCTACGTCACCGACGGCGACGGCATGACGGTCACCGTCGACCCCGCCGACGGCGAGCGCTACGTCTGCGCGCACACCTCGATGGACATCAGCCAGAAGGTGGTCCCCTGCTTCGACCAGCCCGACCTCAAGTCGACGTTCTCGGTCCGCGTCACCGCGCCGTCGCACTGGACGGTGCTCGCCAACGGGCCGCTCGAGGAGCGCGCGGCCGGCGACGGCTCCGACACGTGGACGTTCGGCACGACGCCGCCCTTCTCGTCGTACCTCTTCACGCTCGTCGGCGGCCCCTGGGTGTCGGTCACCTGGGACGAGCCGTACGCCCCGGCGCCGGGCGGCACGCTGCCGTTCGGCTGGCACGCGCGGGCCTCGCAGGAGCGCGAGCTGCGGCGTGACGCCGAGGAGCTGCGGCGCATCACCAGCGCCTGCTTCCAGCACTACACGACCGTCTTCGAGCCGGAGTACCCCTACGCCGACTACCAGCAGGTCTTCGCGCCCGGGCTCAACTGGGGCGCCATGGAGTTCCCCGGCTGCGTGGTCTTCCGCGACCAGGCGCTCACCCAGGGCACCCCGACCGAGCTCGAGCGCGAGTGGCTGGCCTCGACGATCGCCCACGAGATGGCGCACATGTGGTTCGGCGACCTCGTCACGATGCGGTGGTGGGAGGACTCGTGGCTCAACGAGTCGTTCGCCGACTTCATGGGCTTCGACGTGGCCGGCAGGGCCGCGGGCTACACCGACGCGTGGACGTCGGCGGCGATCACCCGCAAGCCGACCGGCTACCGCGCGGACCGGCGCCGCTCCACCCATCCGATCGCCGAGGACACCGACAAGATCGTCGACGTCGACACGGCGTTCGCGAACTTCGACATGATCACCTACGCCAAGGGCAACGCGGCGCTCGCCCAGCTCGGCCACTGGCTGGGCGAGGACGACTTCCTGGCCGGGGTCAACCGGCACCTGACCGCACACGCGTTCGGCAATGCCGACCTCGCCGACTTCCTCGACTCGCTCGACTCGGCCACCGACAAGGACGTACGCGCGTGGGCGCAGGCGTGGCTGCGCACCACCGGGTTCGACACCCTCGTGGTGACGCGTGAGGGCGACGTCCCGGTCCTGACCCGCGAGGGGTCGCGGCCGCACCGGCTCACCGTGTCGGCGTACGACGACGCGATGCGGCTGCTGGAATCCCGCGACGTGCACCTCGGCGCGGAGCCTGTGCGGCTCGAGGAGTTCGCCGGACGCGTGGTCGTGCCCAACTCCGGCGACGAGACGTTCGCGGTCGTGCGTCCCGACGAGCAGTCGTGGGCCGCGATCACCGCCGGCCTGTCGAGCGTCGAGTCGCAGCTGACCCGGGCGATGCTGTGGTGGACCGCGGTGGACCTCTGCGAGTCGCGGGTGATCGGGGTCGGCGACCTGGTCGCGCTGGCCGACCGGCACCTGCGCCCCGAGACGCACCCGCTCGTCTTCGAGGGCGTGATGCGGTCGCTGCAGCTGGTGCTGCGCCGCTACGCCGAGCCGGCGGAGGTCGCGGCGCACCTCGCTGTCGTTGCCGACATCGCCCGCGGGGCGGTCGAGGGCGGCGACCCGGCGCTGGCACCCGGCGCCTCGCGCACGCTCGCGCGGCTCAGCGCCGACCGCGACTTCCTCCGCGCCTGGCTGGGGCAGGACGAGGTCGACCCCGGTGTGCGGTGGGCCGCCGTCCACCGCCTCGCCGAGCTCGGCGACCCCTCGCACATCGACACCGAGTCCGAGCGCGACCGGTCGGTCTCCGGTCACCACGCCGCGCTCACCGCCCGCGCCGCCGTACCCACGGCCGAGGCAAAGGCCGCCGCGTGGAAGAGCCTGATGAGCGGCGACCTGGGCAGCCACGAGTTCCACGCCGTCGGCGCAGGTTTCTGGGGCTGGGAGCAGGCCGACCTGGTCCGCCCCTACCTCGCCCGCTACGTCACCGACGGCCTCGACCTCGCCCGCCGGTCCGGCCAGGCCATGGGCGACGTCATCGGCGACGCCTTCCCGCGCCTGCCGCTCACGACGGACGTACGCCGCGAGCTGCGGGAGACCGTCGCCGCGGCGCTCGCCGGCGGGGACGTGCCGACCGTGCTGGCGCGGTCGTGGAACGACTCCCTCGACGACCTCGACCGCACGCTCTGAGGGCCGCGCCCCGGCTCTCCGGGGCTCGGCCCCACGGCCAGCGCTGAACGGGCTGTCGAGGGGACGCAGCGATCCCCGGCTAGCCGGGGAAACTGGAGGTTCCAGTGCGAAGTTTCGGGGGTGAGGCTCGAGTTTCCCCGGCTAGCCGGGGATCGCAACGCGGCGGCCGCAGCGCCGCCCGGCGAAGGGCGAGCCCGTACGGCGCAGGTACCTACGCGTGCCCGTCGAACATCGAGGTGACCGAGCCGTCCTCGAAGACCTCGCGGATGGCCCGCGCGATGAGCGGCGCGATGGAGAGGGTGGTCAGCTTGTCGAACTGCTTCTCCGGCCCGACCGGCAGCGTGTTGGTGACCACGACCTCCATGGCCGAGGAGTTCTTCAGCCGGTCGACGGCGGGCTCGGACAGAATCGGGTGGGTCGCGGCGATGATGACGCCCGCGGCTCCGTCGGCCATGCACGCCTCGGCGGCCTTCACGATCGTGCCGCCGGTGTCGATCATGTCGTCGGTCAGGATGCAGATCTTGCCGGCGACCTCACCGACGACCCGGTTCGCGACGACCTCGTTGGCCACGTCCGTGCGACGGGTCTTGTGGATGAACGCCAGCGGCGCACCGTCGAGGCGCGCCGACCAGCGCTCGGCGACCTTGATCCGCCCGGCGTCGGGCGAGACGACCGCCAGCGGCTGGTCGCCGTACTTCTCCTTGACGTAGTCGGTGAGGATCGGCAGCGCCATCAGGTGGTCGACGGGGCCGTTGAAGAACCCCTGGATCTGGTCGGCGTGCAGGTCGACGGTGATCAGCCGGTCCGCGCCGGCGGTCTTGAACAGGTCGGCGACGAGGCGGGCCGAGATCGGCTCGCGGCCGCGGTGCTTCTTGTCCTGGCGGGCGTAGCCGTAGAACGGCATCACGACGGTGATCCGCTTGGCCGAGGCGCGCTTGAGCGCGTCGACCATGATCAGGTGCTCCATGATCCACTCGTTGATCGGAGCCGTGTGGCTCTGGATCACGAAGGCGTCGCACCCGCGCACGGACTCCTCGTAGCGCACGTAGAGCTCGCCGTTGGCGAAGGCGTACGCCTTCTGCGGGACCAGCCCGGTCTCGAGGAGGTCGGCGACCTCGTGGGAGAGGTCGGGGTGCGCCCGGCCGCTGAAGACCATGAGGTTCTTCTCGGTGGTCCGCTTCATTCCGGTCACGCGACGCGTCTCCTCGATCGGGGGGCTCGTTCGACGGTGCTGCACAGGATTCTCGCCCACGAACCGGCCGTCCCCAACCCCGGGGTCACCCGTCGGTCTTCTCCTGCCGTTCACGCGCCGTTCGGGCGGCCTCGGCCTGCGCCGTCCCGGCTCGCCGCGACTCCGTCCAGCCCTCGAGGTTGCGCTGGGGGCTGCTGCTGACCGCCAGCGCGCCCGGCGGCACGTCACGCCGTACGACGGTCCCGCCGGCGGTGCCGGCCCCGTCCCCCACCGCCACCGGTGCGACGAAGGTGTTGTTGGAGCCGGTCTTGGCGTGGCGGCCGATGACGGTGCGGTGCTTGGCGACACCGTCGTAGTTGGCGAAGATCGTGCCGGCACCGATGTTGGTCCCCTCGCCGATCTCCGCGTCGCCGACGTAGGACAGGTGCGGCACCTTGGCACCGTCGCCGATCTGCGAGTTCTTGGTCTCCACGAAGGTCCCGATCTTGCCGCCGGTGCCGAGCTGCGTGCCCGGGCGGAGGTAGGCGAACGGCCCGACGCTGGCCCCGTCGCCGACGATCGCGAGCTCGCCGTGGGTGCGTACGACGCGGGCGCCGGCGCCGACCTCGCAGTCCTTGAGCGTGGTGTCCGGCCCGACGACCGCGTCCTCGTGGACGATCGTCGCGCCCAGGAGCTGGGTGCCGGGCAGGATCGTGACGTCGGGCTCGAGCACCACGTCGGCCTCGATCCATGTCGTCGCGGGGTCCATGACCGTGACGCCGTCCTTCATCCAACGGGTCACGATTCTCTGGTTCATGAGGCGACCGAGCTCGGCGAGCTGGGCACGGTCGTTCGCGCCCTGGGTCTGGATGACGTCGTCGATCACGTACGCCCCCACCGTGAGCCCGGCCTCGCGAGCGAGCTGGACGGTGTCGGGCAGGTAGTACTCCCCCTGCGCGTTGTCGTTGGAGATCCGCGGCAGCGCGTCGACGAGGAACTCGGCGTCGAAAGCGAAGATGCCCGAGCTGATCTCGTCGATCTCGCGCTGCTCGGGCGTCGCGTCCTTCTCCTCGACGATCGCCTCGACGTCGCCCTCGGCGTCGCGGAGGATCCGGCCGTAGCCGAACGGGTCAGCGACCCGCCCGCTGAGGATGGAGACCGCCCGCTGCGCCGCCTCGTGCTCCTCGGCGAACGCGCGCAGGGTCTCGCCCTCCAGCATCGGGGTGTCCCCGGCCGTGACGATCACCGTGCCGGTAGTCGTACCCGCCGCCTCGACGGCCACCCGTACGGCGTGCGCGGTGCCCTCCTGGGTCTCCTGGACCGCCAGAACGACGTCGGACACGAGGTCGGTGACGTGCCTTGCGACCTGCTCGCGTTGATGACCCACGACGGTGACGACCTTCGACGGCTCCACCGCCTGAACCGCGCGCAGGACGTGGCCGATCATCGAGCGCCCGCAGACCGGGTGCAGCATCTTGATCGTCTTCGACTTCATCCGGGTGCCGCCGCCGGCGGCGAGGACGATGACGGTGAGGTTGTCCATGGCCGCAGTCTGTCATCGCCCGCCGCGTGCGCCACCACCGTAGGGGCGCCGGCACTCGACCCGGTCGCCTCCGCGGCCTGTGGTCGAATGTCGACGTGACCGGACGCACCTACGGCGGGGAGTCGGCGACCGACCGGCTGGCGCGGCGGCGCCGGCAGCTGCTCGCGGCGGGTCTCGAGCTGTTCGGCACCGCGGGCTACCAGTCGACGACCGTGCGTCAGATCTGCCGGGCGGCCAGGGTCAGCGACCGCTACTTCTACGAGCAGTTCGACTCCACCGAGGACCTGCTGCTCGCGGTCTACGGCGAGTGCACCGCCCGCCTGGAGGAGGCGGCGCTGGCTGCGCTCGGCGACCGGCAGGGCCCGGTCGGCGAGCTCGCGCGGCACGGCCTCGACGCGTTCCTCACCGTGGTGGAGTCCGACCCGCGGCTGGCGCGGGTCGTCTGGTTCGAGGTGCTCGGGGTCAGCCCGCGGGTCGAGTCGACGTACCTGGCGCGGATGCAGTCCTTCGGCCACCTCATGCTGGGCGTGGTCGCCGAGCGCGCCGGCGACCAGGCGCTGACCCAGCAGGCGCGCGAGCTGCTGGCCAGCGCCTGTGCCGGAGCGGTGAGCCAGAGCGTCGTCACGTGGGCGAGTGCCGGGTTCACCCCCGCCCGCGCGGTCGTGGTGGACGCGCTGGCCCAGTTCCTCTCCGGAGCGGCCGCCGCCCTCCTCGAGCCCACCGGTCGGTGACCTGCGTCACCCCACGATGCGGAATCGGACGTCATCACTTTAGGGTGGCGACGGACAGGTCCCAGATCGGAGGCGCGCCGTGGAGCCACCCGTCACCGTGCTCGTCATCGGCAGCGGCTTCGGCGGCCAGCTGAGCGCCATCAACCTGCTGCGCCGCGGGATCACCGACTTCCGCATCCTCGAGCGGCGCGACTTCATGGGCGGCACCTGGTGCCAGAACTCCTACCCCGGCGCCGCCGTCGACGTGCCGTCGCCGCTCTACTCCATCGCCGCGGAGCCCTATCCCTGGACGCGGATGTACGCCGAGCAGGCCGAGCTGCGCGACTACACCGAGCACGTCATCGACCGCTGGTCCCTGCGCGAGCACACGGTGCTGGGTGCCGAGGTGGTCGCCGCCGAGTGGGACGGCCGGGTCTGGACCGTGCGCACCCGCGACGGCGGGCTGCACCGCGGCCGGTTCCTCGTCAACGCCTCGGGGCCGCTGAGCACCCCGGTGGTGCCGCCGTTCCGCGGACTCGAGGACTACACGGGCACCACCTTCCACACCAACGGCTGGGACCACGGGGCCGAGCTGGCCGGCAAGCGGGTCGCGGTGGTCGGTTCCGGCGCCAGCGCCGCCCAGGCCATTCCGGCGATCCAGCCGTTGGTGGGCGAGCTCCACGTGTTCCAGCGCAGTCCCCACTGGGTGCTGCCGCGGCCCGACCGCACGTTCGGCCCCCTCCAGCGGCGCCTGCTGCGGCTGCGTCCCCTGCACCGGCTGCTGCGCACCGCCATCTACTGGCGGCTCGAGAGCCGGGTCATCGGGTTCAAGCACAGCCGGTGGCTGCTGCGCCGCGTCGCCCAGCGCGCCGCACTGCGCCACCTCGAGGCCCAGGTCCCCGACCCCGACCTGCGTGCCCGGCTGACCCCGGACTACACCATCGGGTGCAAGCGGATCATCCTGTCCGACACGCTCTACCCCGCCCTGTCCGCTCCCCACGTGACGCTCCACGACCGTCACGACGGCATCGACCACTTCGACGCCACCGGCATCGTCACCGCATCGGGCGAGCACCTCGACGTCGACGTCGTCGTGTTCTCCACCGGCTACGACGCCACCGACGGGCTCATCCCCTACGAGGTGCGCGGGCGCGACGGAGCGACCCTGGCGGACTTCTGGCACGAGTTCCCGCGGGCCTACCTCGGCACGACCGTGCCGAACTTCCCCAACCTGTTCGTCGTCACCGGCCCCAACACGGGCATCGGCCACACCAGCGCGATCTTCGTCATCGAGTCGCAGATGGAGTACATCGGGCGCGCGCTCGACGCGGTCCTCGACGCCGGTGCGACGAGCATCGAGGTCACCGCCCAAGCCGAGGACGCGTACACCCGCAGGATCCACCGCGAGATGGAGCGGACGGTGTGGCACGACGGCGGCTGCACGTCCTGGTACCAGTCGCGCTCGGGCCGGGTGGTCGCGATGTTCCCCGGCTTCTCCTTCTCGTTCCGCCGCCTCGCCCGCCGCTTCCGGCCCGAGCACCACGTCATCCGGCACGCTCCCACCCCCGTCGGCACTTCCGACCCCGCCGGTACGCCCACCCCCTCCGAGAGGACGCACGCATGAAGCTGTTGCACGACCTGGACGACAAGGTCGCCGCCGTCACCGGCGCCGGCTCCGGGATCGGCCGTGCCCTCGCGCTGCGGCTGGCCCAGGACGGGTGCCGGCTCGCCCTGGCCGACGTGGACGCCGACGGCCTCGCCGAGACCGAGCGGCTGCTCGCCGGTCGCGCCCGCGCCGTCACCACGGCCGTCGTCGACGTCGCCGACGAGGCCGCCGTCCTGGCCTGGGCCGACGCGGTCGTGGCCGACCACGGGCGCGTCAACCTCATCGTGAACAACGCCGGCGTCGCGCTCTCGGGCACCGTCGCGTCGCTCTCCACCGACGACTACCGCTGGATCATGGGCGTGAACTTCTGGGGCGTGGTGCACGGCACCAAGGCCTTCCTGCCCCACCTCGAGCGCTCCGGCGCCGGCCACGTCGTGAACATCTCCAGCGTCTTCGGGCTGACCGCCCAGCCGTTGATGAGCGGCTACAACGCCAGCAAGTACGCCGTACGCGGCTTCACCGAGTCGCTGCGCCAGGACCTCGAGCTGACCGGCTCGTGCGTCAGCGCCACGTGCGTCCACCCCGGCGGCATCAAGACCAACATCGCCCGCTCCGCCCGCGTGCATCCCAGCGTCGCGAACGCGACGGGCAAGCCGTCGGACGCCGCCGCCCGCGAGCTGGAGAAGTCCTTCCTCACCTCCCCCGCCAAGGCCGCCGACGTCATCGTCGACGCGGTGCGCAAGGACAAGCGGCGCGTGCTGGTGGGACCCGACGCCCGGGTCTTCGACGCGATGGCGCGCCTCACACCCGCCGGCTACCAGCGGCTCGTCACCGGCGTCGTCCGCTCGCGAGGCGGGAAGTGAGCGGCGTCCGCACCGCCCTCGCCGGTCGCCTGTACGCCGCCGCGACCGGCGCCGAGGCGAGGGCGTACGGCCTGCGCGAGCGCCGCGTGGACGTCGGCGACGCGACCCTGGCCGTGCTCGAGGGCGGGCCTGCGGACGCCCCCGCAGCAGTGCTGCTGCACGGCTACTCCGCCGACCGAGTCGTGTGGGTGCGCTTCGCGCGTCACCTGCTGCGCGACCACCGTGTCGTGGTGCCCGAGCTCGCCGGCCACGGTGCGTCCGGGTTCACCACCGGCGCCGGCTACTCCGCCGCCGCCCAGGCCGACCGGGTCGCCGTGCTGATGGACCGGCTCGGCATCGACGCCGCGCACGTCGCGGGCAACTCCATGGGCGGCTTCGTCGCCGCGACCCTCGCACTCTCGCACCCCGAGCGGGTCCGGTCGCTGCTGCTCAGCGACGCGGTGGGCGTGAGCTCGCCCGAGCCGAGCGAGGCGGAGCTGCTGATCCGCGATGGCCGCAACCCCTTCCTGCTCGACCACGCCGGCGACTTCCCGGCCTTCTACGCGATGACGATGGCGCGCCCGCCGTTCCTCCCCGGCTTCCTGCGGTCCGCCATCGCCGCCGACCACGTCGCTCGCCGCGAGCAGCTGGCCGAGATCTTCGCGGACTTCCACGGCGTCGGCACGCTGGACGACCGGCTCGGCGAGGTCGTCGCACCGACCCTGGTGATGTGGGGCGAGGAGGACCGGCTGGTGCACCCGAGCACCGCGACGACGTGGGCCGCCGGGATCGCCGGCGCGCGGTCCGTGCGCTACCCCGGACTGGGCCACATGCCGATGCTGGAGGCGCCCGGCCGCGTCGCCGCCGACTACCGCGCCTTCCTCGCGGAGGTCGGCGCGGGACGCTGAGGACCAGGTCCGGAGCAATTCCTCAGGCGACAGGACAGGAGCTCCCCGGGTAGGAGTCGAACCTACGTCGCTAGTCCTGATTCAAAGTCAGGCGGGCCCTGCCGGCAGACCAACCGGGGAATGTGCGCCCCAGCCTAGAGCCATCAGCCTTCGCGACGATCGGGGCGATCCCTGATGCCGTACGCCGGTCCCAGCCGCTAGCGTGACGACCGTGACGGGGGAACTCATCGGCCGCACGCCGGTCATCGCGACCGCCGGCCTCACCAAGCACTACGGGTCGGTGCACGCGCTGACCGACCTCACGGTCGACGTCGGCCCGGGCGTGACGGGTCTCGTGGGCGCGAACGGTGCCGGCAAGTCGACGCTGATCAAGATCCTGCTCGGCCTCCTCGAGCCGACGGCCGGGCACGCCTCCGTGCTGGGTCACGACATCGAGCAGGCCAGCCAGGACATCCGCCGGCTCGTGGGCTACATGCCCGAGCACGACTGCCTGCCGCCCGACGTCAGTGCCAGCGACTTCGTCGTGCACATGGCGCGGATGTCCGGGCTCGGCGCGTCGGCGGCCCGGGAGCGCTCGGCCGACGTGCTGCGCCACGTCGGGCTCGACGAGGAGCGCTACCGGCCGATGGGCGGCTACTCCACCGGCATGAAGCAGCGCGCCAAGCTGGCCCAGGCGCTGGCGCACGACCCGCAGCTGGTCTTCCTCGACGAGCCGACCAACGGCCTCGACCCCGCCGCGCGCACCGACATGCTGCGGCTCGTGCAGCGCATCGGCAGTGACTTCGGCATCGCCGTGCTCGTCACGTCCCACCTGCTCGGTGAGCTCGAGCAGGTCAGCGACCACGTCATCGTGCTCGACGGAGGACGCCTGCTGCGCTCCAGCGCGACCACCGACTTCCTCCGGCAGACCGGCAGCCTGCTGGTCGAGGTCGTCGGCACCGAGACCGAGCGCGACCGGCTCGGCGAGGAGCTGGCCCGGCGCGGACTGACCTGTCGGCCACGCGGCTCGATGGTCGCCGTCGACCCGCCGCCGGCAGACCTCGCCGCCGAGGGCGCCGCCCACGACCTCATCCGCGACGTCGCCGTCGAGCTGGGCCTGGGACTGATGCGCCTCGAGCCGGACCGCGGCCACCTCGAGGACGTCTTCCTCGAAGGAGGAGCCCGTGTCTGAGTCCGCTCCCGACCTCGGCCGCTCCGGAGTCATCCACGACCTCGGCTACCGCCACTACTCCGGCGTCCGCGAGGGCACGCCGGCCATCGCGCGCACCCTGTTCGTCACCGGCCTGCGCCACGCGTACGGCTTGGGGCGCTCCGGGAAGTCGAAGGTGATGCCCTTCCTCCTGCTGGGCATGTCGTTGCTGCCGGCCGCGATCGTCGTGGGCGTCGTCGTCCTCACCGGCCTCGGCGACCTGCCTGTGTCGTACGCCGACTACACCAACCAGACGCAGCTCCTGGTCAGCCTGTTCGCCGCGGCGCAGGCGCCGGTGCTGTTCTCGCGCGACCTGCGCCACCGCTCGATCGTGCTCTACCTGGCTCGGCCGCTGTCCGCGCCGATGTTCGCCCTGATGCGATGGCTGTCGCTGAGCCTGGCGCTGCTGCTGTTCATGCTCGTGCCGACGCTCGTGTTGTTCCTCGGCGCGCTGCTGGCCGAGCTCGACACGGGCGACCAGGTCGCCGGCCTGCTCAAGGCGCTCGTGCTCCAGGTCCTGCTCGCCACGCTCGTCGCCGGCATCACGGGCCTGATCTCCTCGGTGTCGCTGCGCCGCGGCTTCGCGGTGGTCGGATCGGTGATGGTGCTGATCGTGCTGACCGGCGTGGTCAGCGTCGTGCAGAACATCGCCGCCTTCGAGGACGCGGACTCCGCATCGGTGGCCGTCGGGCTGTTCTCCCCATGGTCGCTGTTCGCCGGCCTCGCCGACGCCTGGGACGCGGGGGTCAACACCCCGGCGCCCGTGGACGGCGCGTGGGTCCCGGCGTACGCCCTGGTGGCGGTGCTGCTCGTCGCCGGCTGTCTCCTGGGGCTGGTCGCCCGCTTCCGGAAGGTGGGTTCGCGATGAGCACCCTGGTCCTCGACTCGGCCTCGCGCTGGTTCGGCAACGTGGTCGCGGTCAACGACGTGTCGCTGTCGATCGGCCCGGGCGTGACCGGCCTGCTCGGTCCCAACGGTGCCGGCAAGACGACACTGATGGCGATGATGTCCGGCTTCCTCGCCCCCTCGGCCGGCCACGTCACCCTCGACGGCCAGCCGGTGTGGCGCAACACCGAGATCTACCGGCACATCGGGCTGGTGCCGGAGCGCGAGCTGAGCTTCGGCTACCTCACCGGGCGCCAGTTCGTGCGCGCCAACGCCGACCTCCACCGCCTGCCCGACGCGGCCGCGGCGACCGAGCGCATCCTCGAGGTGGTCGACATGGTGGAGCCGGCCGGGCGCCGCCTCGACACCTACTCCAAGGGCATGCGCCAGCGGGTGAAGATCGCCGCCGCGCTCGTGCACGACCCGTCCGTGCTGCTGCTCGACGAGCCCTTCAACGGCGTCGACCCGCGCCAGCGCATGCACCTGATGGACCTGCTGCGCCGCCTGGGCGACGAGGGGCGCACCGTGCTGTTCAGCTCGCACATCCTCGAGGAGGTCGAGCGTCTCGCCCGGCACATCGAGGTCGTGGTCTCGGGTCGGCACGCCGCCTCCGGCGACTTCGGCGCGATCCGCCGGCTGATGACCGACCGGCCGGTGCAGTACGCCCTGCAGTCCAGCGACAACCGCCGGCTGGCCGCGGCCTTGATGGCGCAGGAGTCCGTGCGTGCGGTCAGCCTGCGCGCCGACCACCTCGACATCCAGGTCGACGACCTCGGCAGCTTCGCCGTGGGACTGCCCGGCCTGGCCAAGGAGCACGACGTGACCCTCTACGAGCTCTCCCCCAGCGACGAGTCGCTGGAGAGCGTCTTCGCCTACCTGGTGGCGCGATGATCAACACGACGATCGCCAAGCTGGCCCTGCAGGCACTCCTGGGTCGCCGCCGCTTCTTCCTGTTGCTGGCCTTCCCGGTCCTGCTCGTCGCGCTGGTCGCGCTGGTCACCGCGCTCACCGACGGTGACGCCGCCTTCGACATCCTGCCCGGTCTGGGCTACCCGCTCGTGCTCCCGCTGGTGGCGATCCTCGCCGCGTCGTCGGTGCTCGGTCCCGAGGTCGACGACGGATCGATCGTCTACCTGCTCTCCAAGCCGGTCAGCCGCTACGGCGTCGCGATCAGCAAGTGGCTCGTCGCCCTCGGCGCGACGCTGACCGCGGGCGCGCTGCCGATCCTCGTCGCCTCGCTCATCGCCGGCGACAGCGACCGGGCGGTCGGGATGTTCGTCGGCGCGATCGTCGCCGGCACGACGTACTCCGCGCTGTTCCTCGCCATCTCCGCCGTCACCCGCCACGCCGTCATCGCGTCGCTGATGTTCGTGCTGATCTGGGAGAGCCTGCTCGGCAACCTCTTCACCGGCGTCGCCTGGCTCAGCATCGGCCAGTGGGGCCTGCGGGTGGGCCACGAGATCTCCGACCGGCTGCCCGACCCGGCCAACCTGCCCTACGCCGTTCTCGCCGCCCTGGTGGTCACCCTCGGCGGCGTGTGGTTCGCCGGCGACCGGCTGCGGTCGTTCTCGCTGCGCGGCGAGGACTAGTCGGCCACGACCGCCCGGGCACGCCACAGCCGGCCGGCGGCCCACAGCAGGTAGACCGCCGGCACGCCCAGGAGGACCGCCCACAGCCAGCTCTCCTCGACCGCGCCGACCACGGCAGTGACGCCCGCCCACGCGGCGAGCAGCACCAGCGCCACCAGGCCCGGGGTCCGCGCGGCCCGGGAGCCGGGGTCGAGGGGGCGGGCGGCGACGACCGCGCCCAGCACCGAGACCACCCCGAAGACGACGAAGGCCGCCGCCCACGCGCGCCCGAAGGCGCTGTCGGCCTCGAGGACGAGTCCCGTGCCCAGCGCGACGGCCAGCAGCCCCGCGCCGACGCCGAACGCCGCCGAGACCTTCCCGATCCGGGGTCGCGCGCTCAGCTGAACCACCCGCCGATCGTCTCCCCGACGCTCGAGACGCCGTCGACGATGGCCTCTCCGGTGTCCTCGAGCGCGTCGACGCCCTCGTCCCAGGCCTTGCCCACGTCGGGGCCGTTCTCGAAGAGCGAGTCGATGGCGCCGTCGGCGAAGATCGCGACGCCGGCGCCGATGACCGTGCCGACGACCGCTCCGACAGCGGTCCCGACACCGGGCACGACCGAGCCGGCCGTGGCGCCGATGAGCGCCGCGGTGCCCACGCTGGCGCCGAAGCCGGCGGCCGCGCCGAGGCCGGCGGAGACTCCCTGCGAGACCGCGATCTGCTCGGTCGTCTCGCCCTCCTGCCAGTCGTTGTAGATCCCGATCCCGATCCCGAGCGGCCCGAGGATCTTGCCGGCGCGGCCGAGGTGGCGCAGTCCGCGCGAGTCGGCCGCCTCGTCGGCCCGGCGCAGCAGGTCCTCGGCCTGGTCGAGCTTGCCCTCGATCGCGAGCCGGTCGGCCTCGAGCCTGGCGTGGTCGATCGTCTCGAAGAAGAACCACTTGCGCTTCAGGTAGCGCTCGGGGTGGGCCTGCAGGTCGTCCATCGCCCGGTGTGCCTCGGCGACGAGGTCCTGGGCGGACTGCACGAGCCGGGACTGGTGCAAGGCGATGCTGACGCCCATGGCGCCGGCGGCGACCTTGCCCACGATGTCGGTCACGGTGACCAGCCACGCGGCGTGGGTGCCGGGCTGGTAGTCGTTCTGCAGCTCCCGGCAGGCGGCGGCGTAGTAGCGGTCGATGCGGGCGGCCTCGCCCTCCGCGTCGTAGTAGGCCTGGAGCAGCGCCTGGTGGGCGTCGTACGCCGCCACGCGGCGGTTGTGGTCCTCGACCTCCTGCGGAGTGCCCACGAAGTCCGAGGGCGGCCGCGCCGGTCCGGCGCCGGGGTGCTCCACGACGAACCCGGAGACCGTCAGCCCCGCGCCGCGCGCCGCCGTACGGACGTCGGCCATCTGCTCCTGGGAGCGGCGCAGCTTCTCCGCGAAGTCGTCGAGGTCGCCGGCCATCTTCTTGGTCGCGCCGGCCAGGTCGTCGATCTTGTCGCGCGCCCGGCCGGCCATGTCCGCGAACTCCTCGCCGGCCACCGAGCGCCACGACGACTCGGCGTTGCGGCGCGAGTCGTTGGCTGCGTCGCCGGCGGCGGTCAGCTTCGGCTCGAGGCTGCCTCGCAGCCACGTGGCGGCACCCTCGATGCTGCTCGGCGAGCCCTGGATCTCGGTGTCGATGCTCACTGCTGCATCACTCGCCGGATCTGCTCCATGCCGGCCGAGGAGTCGGCGTCGGCGCGCTGGTAGTAGCTGCGGGCCAGGCGGACGGACTCCGCCGAGCCGCTCAGCGCCGTGGAGGCGTTGCCGGCGCTGCTGACGACCTGGCTGAGCATGCTCGCGATCACGGCCGTCATGGGACCGGCGTCGACACCGCGCGGCACGCTGCCGGCGAGCCCCTCGATGCCGTCCGCCGCGCCGTCGAGGTCGCTCGCGATGGTGTCGAGGACTCCGAGGTCGACGTCGATGCCGCCGCTCACGCCGTCTCCTCGGCATCGTCGCGCAGACCGGGATCGACATCGAGGAAGAGCAAGTCGTACGGCGTCTGGTCGTGGATCCGCTGGAGCGCCGCCACGTCGCACAGCAGCCACGGCGCGTCCGGCAGGTACCAGGTGTGGAGGCGGTCGATCGCGGAGTACGCGTAGAGGGCGGTCCGTCCGTCCTCCACCCGGTGCAGGAGCACCCGCCGGGAGGCGACGTCGGCCTCGTCGGTGGTCGGGACGTACACCACGGGCGGCAGCTGCGGACGCTGCCGCTCGCTCGTCGGGGGAGGTGCCGTCTGGGGGGTGGTCACGGAAGCAGTCACTCCTCGGGATCGTGTCGTCACGGTGCTCGGTGGTTCCTTTCCCGCCTGCGCCCGGACGAAACCGGGGGCGCCGAGCCGGACCCGTCGAGCTCACCGGCCAGCCAGGCGGCGAGGTCGTCGGCGCGGTGCCCCAGGTCGGAGCAGTCCAGCACGAGGGTGCGCCGGTCGGCGACGGCGGAGCGCCACGGACGAGGGCACAGCTCCCAGGCCGCGTCCCGGTCCAGGTCCACGACCAGGCGGCGCGCGCGCGATCGGACGCTCGCGACGTCGGCGCGTGCGGACCGGGCCCGGCCGGCGGGGAAGTCGAGGACGAGCTCGTCGTCGGTGAGCCAGAGCGCGGGGCGGCGGCGGCGGCCGACCAGCACGAGGACGACCCGGACGAGGAACCACAGCCCGACCACGCCGGGGACGGTGGCGACGAGGCCCCAGTCGGCCCCCGCCCCGACGCCGGCGCCGAGCAGGGCGATGCCCACCGCGGCCAGCCCGGCGTCGAGCGCCACGGTGTGCCACCAGGGCGCCGCCCAGCTGCGGGCGACCACCGCCCGCTTCTGGTCGACCACGCCCTCGGTGAGGGTCGGCAGCTGCCTGGTCGCCGCCACCACGCCCGCCAGCACGAGCGTGGCGGCCACGGCGTACGCGGTGTAGGCGACGAGCAGCAGGAGCCCGACGGGGTCCCGACCGGTCATCGCCGCGGCGCCCAGCGCGGCGAGCAGCGTGCCGCCGCCGGCGAGCGCCAGGTCGGCCGCCACCTCGCCCCACTTCTGCCGTCCGGCGAACCGGACAGCGGGCGGCGGGCTCATGTCGCGATTCTAGGAGTCCACCGGAGCACTACGCTCGGGGTCGTGGACCTCCCCGTGATGCCGCCCCTCCTGCCGATGCTCGCCAAGAGCGTCAGCGGGGTGCCGGACCCGGTCAAGCACGGCGGCCTGAGCTTCGAGCCCAAGTGGGACGGCTTCCGCTGCCTGGTCTTCAAGGACGGCGACGAGGTCGAGCTGGCCAGCCGCAACACCAAGCCGCTCACCCGCTACTTCCCCGAGGTGGTCGAGGCCTGTCGTCGCCAGCTGCCCGACCGGGTGGTCCTGGACGGCGAGATCTTCGTCGGCCTCCGCGGGTCCGCGGGATGGCGGCTGGAGTTCGAGACCCTCCAGGAGCGCATCCACCCGGCCGCGAGCCGCGTCGACAAGCTGTCCGTCGAGACGCCCGCGGGGTTCGTCGCCTTCGACCTGCTCGCCCTCGGCGACGAGTCCCTCCTCGGGCGCCCCTTCGCCGAGCGCCGCGCCGCGCTGGTGGCCGCGCTGGGACACCTCGACGGCAGCGGCCCCTGCTTCCTCACCCGCACGACCGAGGACGCCGCCGAGGCCGAGCGGTGGTTCGAGGAGTTCGAGGGCGCCGGCCTGGACGGCGTCGTCGCCAAGCCCCTGGGGGCGGCGTACGAGCCCAACAAGCGCACGATGCTCAAGATCAAGCACGAGCGCACCGCCGACGTCGTGCTCGCCGGCTACCGCGAGCACAAGACCTCGACCCCTGAGGAGCCGCTGATCGGCTCGCTGCTGCTCGGGCTGTACGACGACGCCGGCGAGCTGCAGCACATCGGCGTCTCGGCCAGCTTCACCGCGAAGCGGCGTGCGGAGCTGTGGCGCGAGCTCCAGCCGCTGGTCTGCGACATCGCCGACCACCCGTGGGGCCGCTGGAACGAGCTCCTCACCGCCAACCCCGACCGGGTCCCGGGCACCCAGAGCCGCTGGAGCGCCGGAAAGGACCTCGGCTTCACCGCGCTGCGGCCAGAGCGGGTGCTGGAGGTCAAGTACGACCACATGGAGGGCCGCCGGTTCCGGCACACCGCGCACTTCAAGCGGTGGCGCACCGACCGCGACCCGGAGACCTGCCGCTACGACCAGCTCGACGAGCCGGCGGGCTACGACCTCACTAGAATCCTCAGCACCGACCCCGGAGGCGAGTCATGACCGAGCACAGCGATCCCGTTCGCGCGAACGACAGCATCCACGACGGCCAGGGCACCTACGACGTGGTGCTGCTGGTCGAGCAGGCGCTCACCGCAGCCGACGCCCAGCAGGTGCGCTCCCTGCACGCCGAGATCGAGGATCGGGTGGTCTACCACGTCCTGCTGCCGCTCGAGGACGCCGCGGCCCGGATCGAGGCGTCCCTCGGCACGCTCGGCGCCGGCGACCTGATGGCCGCCCCGGCGCTGGCGATGAACGACGTCGACATCGAGGCGCTGCGGCGCGAGTGCCGGGAGAGCTCGTCGTCGGACCTGCAGAAGACGCTCGCCGCGCTGGCCGCCGCCGGCGGCGAGGCGACCGGCAAGGTGACCTCCGAGCCCCCGGTCGACGCCCTGGCCGCGCTCGTCACGGCGGTCGACGCCCGCGAGGCGATCATCCTGACCCGCCCGCACGTGGTGGCGGAGTTCTTCCACGTCGACTGGACCTCGCGCGCGCGCCGCCGGCTCGGCGTGCCGGTGCTGCACCTGATCGAGCACGAGACGTTCGCCGAGCAGGCCTCCGGCTCCGGCGAGGGCGTCAGCGGCGTCTGAGGCCCTGGTCCTGCGGTGGCCTCAGCCGCGAGCCGGCGTCACCCGCGCGGGGAGCGCACCCGGCGTACGACGGCGCGGCGCAGGATCGCGGCGGCCTCCCGACCACCGACCGCCGGCGCCTCGGCACGGCGCGCCTGCTCCAGCTCGCGCCGCAGCTGCTGCACCGTCGCCCGCTGCGCCTCCCGCGCCTCGCGCGCGGCCAGCGTCGACTCGGCCTTGGTGTGGTCGAAGGTGAGCGCCACGGCGTCGGCGTAGCGGGCGTTGTAGTCCTCGTGGATCCGGTCGAGCGCCGCCAGCGTCGCGGGGTCGTGCGGCGTCGCGATCAGCACGCCGAGGAGCTGCCACACCTCCTCGGCCATCTCCCGCAGCCACCCGGGCGTGCGTACGTCGTCCCAGGTCAGCTGCGACTTGCGCATCGACGGCTCGATGAAGTCGTCGACGGCGTGGTGCTCGCGCGAGGTGAGGTCGGCGGCGAGGTCGAGCCCGAGCTGCTCCTGCACCGGCGTGAGCGCCGCGCGCCAGTCGGCGAGGAGGTCGACGTAGCGCACGAAGGACCGCTTCGCGCCCCGTCCGGCCTTCTCGGTGAGCAGGGCCGCGTGCACCCAGCCGGCGACGTTGGAGGTCTCCTTGGTCAGCCGCAGGTCGTCGGACTGGCTCGAGAGGTAGGCGATGTCGCGGGAGCCGACGACCTCGGCCGGGTGGCGCAGCGCGGTCAACCACCGCAGGTCGGCGCCGAGCTCGCCGGCCACCTCCGCCCACACGCGGGCGAACCAGAACGCGTGCGGGTCCTTGACGACCACCTGGTCGGCGTCGAGCTGCCCGGCCAGCCACTCGCGCAGCTCGGCGGCGGGCAGGCCCTCCGCGACGTAGCGGGCGACGATGTCGACCGCCGCCGGGCGGCTGTCGATGTTGAACAGCGCCAGCTCGCGCAGGTGGCGCTTGTGGAAGTCGATGACCCACTGCGGCTCGTAGAAGCCGCGCGGGTTGGTCTCCGACGCCTCGACCTCGGGCTGCGGCACGTGCAGCCCGAGCCGCTTGAGCGTGCCGGCGAGGGAGCTGGTGCCGCTGCGGCCGGATCCGGAGACCAGCACCAGCGGGGTGCCCGGCTGCGAGGGGGACGTCGGCATGCGGGTCACCCTATCGGCCGGGGCCGGGCCTCTAGGATCGTGCCGACCCGATCGGCGGACCCCGCTCCCGGACAGGATCGAGACACACGTGGCACTCACCGACAAGGTGCGTTCGGCGATGCGCCGCACCCGCCGCGACGGCCCGCTCGACATCGTCTTCGTCCTCTTCAACGCCGACGGCATGGGCGGCACCGCCCGCTCCGGCATCGAGCAGGCCAATGCGCTGGTCGGCCTGGGTGAGGGGCACCGGGTCCGCATCCTCAGCGTGACGCGCAGCGGTGCGTCCACCCACTACCGGCTGGCCGACGGAGTCGAGGTCACCTACCTCGTCGACGTACGCGGCGCGCAGCCGAGCGCGGTCGCCGACCGGCCCGCCCCCGACGTCGCCGCCGAGCTGGCCCGGCGCGAGTCGGTGATCGTGCCCCGCTCCTGGGACGCGCTCTACAACGGCCTCACCGACGCGACGCTGCGCGAGGCCCTGGGTGCCCTCGACGCCGACGTCCTCGTCACCACCACCCCCGAGCTGCTGGCGGTGGTCGCGCAGCTCGCGCCCCCGGGCGTGGCGCTCGTCCACCAGGAGCACCGGGCGTCCTCCAGCCGCGTCAACGACCTGGGCGCGCTGCTGGAGTTCGCGCCGCGCGCCGACATCGTGGTGTCGCTGACCGAGTCGATGTCGCGCTGGCTGGCGGGCCGGCTCGGCGGCGCCGCCCCCGAGCTGCTGGTGGTCCCCAACCCGCTGCCGGCCGAGCCCCAGCCGCGCTCGCCGCTGGACCAGAGGACGTTCGTGACGGCCGGGCGGCTGGCGCCGGAGAAGCAGTTCGAGCACGTCGTCGACGCGTTCTGGCGCATCCACGAGCAGCTGCCCGGGTGGAGGCTGCGCATCTGGGGCGACGGCCCGCGCGCGGACAACCTCGCCGCGCAGGTCCGCAAGCTCGGGCTCGAGGACCGCGTCGATCTCCCCGGCTCGACCGACGACCTCGCCGCCGAGTGGGCCCGCACCAGCGTGGCCGTGCTCGCCTCGCGCGGCGAGGGCTACCCGCTGGTCCTGCAGGAGGCGATGTCCGCGGGCGTCCCCGCGGTGTCGTACGACTGCCCGTCGGGGCCGCGCGAGATCATCACCCACGACGTCGACGGCCTGCTCGTGCCGCCGGGCTCCAAGGCCGCCCTCGCCGCGGCCATGCTGCGGGTGGCCGCGGACGACGAGCTGCGCAGCCGGCTGGGCGCGGCGGCGCTCGAGCGCTCACGGCGCTGGGACGGCCGGGTGCTGGCGCGCCAGTGGGTCGAGACCTTCCGGCGCGCCGTCGAGCGGCGCGCCGACCCGCTGGCGCCGCGCCGCGTGCTGCACGGGCTGCGGCCCGGCCCGCTCGGCGACCTGCCGGAGACCTCCTCGGCGGCCGGGACCACCCCCGCTGAGGCGCGTACGACGACCCTGCGGGTGGTCGCCTCCGCCGCCGCGGCCACCGGGGACGGGTGGTTCGTGATGCCCGCGCGCGGCCTCGACCCGCATCCCGTCGTCGTCGTGCCGTCGTCGCGACGGGTCGACTTCCTCGCGGCGCTGGCCGAGGCCGCGGTCCCCGATTGGCTCTCGGTGCGCGACCCCGCCGAACGCGGCTGGCACGAGCGCCGCGGCACGGTGGCCGCGATGACCGCCGACCTGGCGCGCACGCGTACGGCCTCGCTGTTCCTCGAGCCGTGGCCGATGCGCGGCGGGCACGACGGCCTGCTCGCGGAGGGCGTCGAGGTGTCCGTGCAGTTCTGGGAGGAGTCGCCCGACGGCGACCTGCTGGCGCCAGCCCACAACCGGTTCGGCGACCGGGTCCCGGCGGGCAGCCCCCGCACGACGATCGAGGTCGACGGGGTCGCGGTGCCCACGCTCGAGGCGATGGCGCTGCCGACCCTCGACGACTGCCGCTTCGACGTCGACGTCGTCTACACCTGGGTCGACGGCGACGACGAGGAGTGGCTGGCCGCTCGCGACGCCCGGATCGTGGCCCTCGGCGGCACCCCGGACCGGCGGGCCACCGGCGCCGCGCGCTACCGCAGCCGCGACGAGCTGCGCTACTCGATGCGCAGCATCCACCTGTTCGCCCCGTGGGTGCGGCGCATCCACCTCGTCACCGCCGGCCAGGTGCCGTCCTGGCTCGACACCGCCCACCCGAGCATCCGGGTGGTCGACCACCGCGACATCCTGCCCGCGTCGGCGCTGCCGACGTTCAGCTCGCACGCCATCGAGACCCGGCTGCACGCCGTGCCCGACCTGGCCGAGCACTTCGTCTACGTCAACGACGACGTCTTCCTCGGCCGGCCGCGACGGCCCGAGCACTTCTTCACCCCCGGTGGGCAGTTCGCCGCCTTCGTGGCTGATCACCGTGCCGTCGGACTGCCCGGCACCGACGACCGCCCCTACCTCTCCGCGGCGCAGAACAACCGCCGGGTGCTCGCCGACGCCTTCGGCGTGGTGCTCACGCACACGATGATGCACAGCCCGCACCCGCAGCGGCGTACGGTCCTGGCGGAGATCGCGGCCCGCTTCCCCGACGAGGTGGACCGCACCACGCATGCTCCGTTCCGGTCCCCCACGGACCTGTCGATGCTCTCGTCCTTTGCGCAGAGCTACGGCCTCGTGACCGGTCAGGCCGTCCGCGCCGGCGCCCACCACGGCTACGTCGACCTCGGCCACCAGCAGCTGCCGGTGCAGCTCAAGGCGATGCTCAAGCGCGACCGTGACTTCTTCTGTGTGGCCGACAACCACGTCTCGGCCTTCGACGAGGAGCGGGCCGACGGGCTGCTGCTCGACTTCCTGCAGCGGTACTTCCCGATCCCGGCGCCCTGGGAGCTGCTGCCGGGCGGTGCGTGAGCCACATCCTCGCGGCTCGCGATGTGGCTGGGACACCGCTGCCGGCGTGGCGGCACACGACGCGCTGCCGGGCGGTGCGTGAGCCACAATCTCGCGGCTCGCGATGTGGTTGGGACACCGCTGCCGGCGTGGCCGCACACGACGCGCTGCCGGGCGGTGCGTGAGCCACATCCTCGCGGCTCGCGATGTTGCTGGGACACCGCTGCCGCAGCACGTCAGTCGGCGATGCGGTTGCCCTCGGCGTCCCAGTGCGACTCGACCTTCTTCGACGGCTGCACGCGCGGCGGCTCGCCGGGCATCTTCGGGTGGTCGGGCGGGTAGTTGAGCTCGACGGGGTGCTCGGCCCAGAGGTCGAGCAGCGGCTGGAGCGAGTGGTGCTCGTCGTCGATGGCCGCCCACGGGTCGCCGTCGGAGTCGAGGCGGTCGGGGACGGTGAAGAGGGTGAAGTCCTTCGGCGAGGTCAGCCCGGCCAGCTCGTCCCACGTCACGGGAGTCGAGACCGGCGCGCCGGGGATCGGCCGCAGGGAGTAGGCGGAGGCGATGGTGCGGTCGCGGGTGTTCTGGTTGTAGTCGACGAAGATCCGCTCGCCCCGCTCCTCCTTCCACCAGGCGGTCGTCACGCCGCCGTCGCGCTTCTCGAGCTCACGGCCGAACGCGATGGCGGCGTGCCGCACCTCGCTGAAGTCCCAGCGCGGCTCGATGCGGACGTAGATGTGGACGCCCCGGTTGCCTGAGGTCTTCGCGAAGCCGGTCATGCCGAGGTCGTCGAGGAGCTCGCGGGCGACCCCGGCGACGCGCACGACGTCTGCGAAGGTCGTGCCCGGCTGCGGGTCGAGGTCGATGCGCAGCTCGTCGGGGTGGTCCACGTCGTCGCGCCGCACCGGCCAGGGGTGGAAGGTCAGCGTGCCCATCTGGGCGCACCACACCGGCACCGCGATCTCCGTCGGGCAGATCTCATCGGCGGTGCGCCCCGACGGGAAGGTGATCTGCACGGACTCCAGGTAGTCCGGAGCGCCCTTCGGGACGCGCTTTTGGTAGAACGCGTCCGCGTCGCGGTCCTGCGGCCCGGTGGCGAGCCGCATCCCCTCGCGCACGCCCGAGGTCCAGCGCTCGAGCGCCGTCGGCCGGTCGCGCAGCGCCCGCATCAGGCCGTCCTCGACGCTGGCGAAGTACTCCGCGACCATCAGCTTGGTGATCTCGGGCGTCGTGTCCGTCGCCTCGTAGATCACCCGCTCCGGAGAGGAGATGCGCACCTCGCGCTCCCCCGCCCGGACGTACGCCTCCGACGCCTTCGCCATGTCCCGACCCTAGCGGGGGGCGCTGGCAGGCTGCAGGTTCGACTCGACGACGACGACGCCGTCGCCGAACTCGCGGTCCGCCCACCGCTGGATGCTGCCGTCGTCGTGGAAGACCGCCAGCTCCATCTCGTTGTCGAGGTTGCCGCCGACCTCCGTCACGCCGGGCAGGTCGAGCCTCACGAGGCGCATCTGGATCTCCTCCAGCTCCTCCGCCGAGCGCTCGACCCCTGTCACGCACAGCATGCCGCCCCAGACCTCCCGGACCGCCGCCTCGGCAGCTGCGGGGTCGCCGGCCACGTAGACCGACAGGACCGTGTTGGCGGGGTCGCGCGGACCCGGCGAGCCGTCCGGGGTGCTCACGGCAGCCATCGCGAAGCCGTCGAGCTCCTGCGCGAGCGCACTGGCTCGGAGGTAATCGTCCTGGGTGACCCGGTTGGGGTCGGGCACCCGCCACCCGCCGGTGGGCGTCGGGCACGGGATCTCGAAGTCCCAGTCGTCCGGCGACGGGTCGGGCGGACTGGCTTCCTCCACCGTGAAGGTCGCGCCGTCGAAGGTGCCGACCAGCTCGTAGGTGCCCGCCCGCACTCCCCGATCCGCGGCGGGCGCGCCGCCGTGGCGGTCCCAGTCCCAGCCCGCCAGGGCGACGTCGTCGCACAGGAGCGGGTCGGGCACCCCGCCTCCGAAGGTCGCGTTGCTGAAGCAGAGATGTGCGCCCGAGCCGTCATCGGTCACGACCACCGGTGTCGACGTGACCACCCGACCCTCCGCGCCCGGCACGGCGGTCGGTCGGCGGACCGGCTCGTCGGAGGCCGCGTCCAGCGGCTCAACCGTCGGTGCCCCAGACACCTCACCGCAGCCCGTCGCCACCACGAGCGCCCCGGCCGCCAGCCATCTCCCCCTCATGGCGACACCGTCGCGCACGCCGGGCCCGGCGCGCGAGGGGTGTGGCCGGATCGTGACCTTCGGTCGCGCCGTAAACTGGGCCCATGGCCTACGACGTGCAGAAGACCGACGAGCAGTGGCGCGAGGAGCTCACCCCCGAGGAGTACGCCGTCCTGCGACAGGCCGGCACCGAGCGCGCCTTCACCGGTGAGTACACCGACACCGAGACCGAGGGCACCTACTCGTGCAAGGCCTGCGGCAACGAGCTGTTCACCAGCGACACCAAGTTCCACTCCGGCTGCGGCTGGCCGAGCTTCTACCAGCCGATGACCGACACGGTGGAGTACATCGAGGACAACTCCCACGGCATGAAGCGCGTCGAGGTGCGGTGCGCGAAGTGCGGCTCCCACCTCGGCCACGTCTTCCCCGACGGCTTCGGCACGCCAACCGGTGACCGCTACTGCATCAACTCGATCAGCATCACGCTCAACGAGAAGTAGTCACTCCGCGGGCACCAGCGCGGAGCCGACCCGCACCAGCCCCTCGCCGTACGTCGCGTCGGCCCACTCCTGGATCGACCCGTCGTCGTAGACGACGTGCGCGTCGAGGGAGTCGGGCGCGGTCGAGCCGCTGCTGAGCAGCTGGTCCCCCAGCTCCGCCTGCAGCTCCTGGTTGACGGCGTTGAGGTCGGCGTCGGTGCGCTCGACGATCGTCACGCACAGGGGGCCGCCCCACGTCTCCCGCAGCGTGCTCTCGGCGCCCGCGGCGTCCTCGGTGACGGCGACGTTGACGGTGTCGCCCGACAGCCACGCCGTGGCGTAACCCGGCAGCGTGGACGCGGCGGCGAGGGTGGCGTCCATGTCCTCGGGCGTGGCCTTGGCGGGGTCCGTGGATGCCGGCGCGTCGCAGGCCGCGTCGAGCGGCTGCTCCTCCGGCTCGGCCAGCGCGTCGTACAGCGCCGCCGGCACGGCCTCGGAGACGGTGAACGTCGTCCCGTCGAACGTCCCGGTCACGGCGTACGAGCCCCAGGTCACCCCGGCGGCCTGCTCCGAGCCCACCTCGCCCCACTCGAACCCCTCGAGCGCGGGGCCGCCGCACTGCGGCGGGTGCGACTCGGCCACCACCCCCAGGCACAGCTGCGGGCCGTCGCCGTCGTCGAGCACCGTGACCAGCCCGCTGGTGCGCACCTCGCCGTCCGGGACCGGGGTGGGCACGGCGTCGGCCGGCGCGCTCGTGGCGTCATCGGCGGCGGCCGGGTCGACGGCGCGCATCTCGCTCTCGGTCGAGCAGGCGCTGAGCGCGACGGCGGCCAGGGCAAGCGACAGCGGAAGTGTCCTCATGGCTGTGGGACGTTACCGCGACCGGGCCGGTTCCGAGCCGGACCCGGTCCGGCGTCAGGGCAGCCGGGCGAGCAGCTCAGCCGGCGTGACGCGGGCGCCGGTGTAGAACGGCACCTCCTCGCGCACGTGGCGGCGGGCGTCGGAGGCACGCAGGTCGCGCATGAGGTCGACGATGCGGTGCAGCTCGTCGGACTCGAAGGCGAGCATCCACTCGTAGTCGCCGAGCGCGAACGAGGCGACCGTGTTGGCGCGGACGTCGGCGTAGCCCCGCGCGAGCTGCCCGTGCTCGGCGAGCATCCGGCGGCGCTCGCCGTCCTCGAGGAGGTACCACTCGTAGGAGCGGACGAACGGGTAGACGCAGACGTGGGCGCGCGGCTCCTCGTCGGCGAGGAACGCGGGGATGTGCGACTTGTTGAACTCCGCCGGCCGGTGCAGCGCCATCTGCGACCACACCGGGTCGAGCCGGCGGCCGAACGCGGTGCGCCGGAAGGCGTTGTACGCCGCCTGGAGCTGCTCGGAGTCGGGTGCGTGCCACCACACCATCACGTCGGCATCGGCGCGCAGGCCGCTGACGTCGTAGATGCCACGGACCACCACGTCCTGCTCGGCCAGCACCTCGACGAGCGCCTCGACGTCGGTCGCCTCCGCGTCCCGGTCGGCGTCGCCGAGGACGTCGCGGAGCCGGAACACCGACCACATCGTGTAGCGGATCGTCTCGTTGAGCTCCTTGGTGCGGGCGGCGTTCGTCTTGTCGCTCATGTGCTCATTCTGCCCGGGTCACCGCGGCGGCAGCGCGCCGGGCCGAGCCGATGACGGCCGGGACGCCGACGCCGTCGTACGCCGCGCCGCACACCGCCAGGCCCGGCTGCCCGGCGAGCGCGGCACGGATCCGGGCCACCCGGTCGAGGTGGCCCACGGCGTACTGCGGCAGCGCTCCGCCCCACCGCTGGACGTGGCTGTCGACGGGGCGGGCGGTGATGCCGGCCATCGCGGCGAGGTCGGCGAGCGAGGCGCGCACCAGGTCGTCGTCGGGGGCCCGCAGCGTCGCCTCCTCCCCGTGCCGGCCCAGCGAGGTGCGCAGCACCACCACGTCCGGGTCGAGGTCGTGCACCCATCCCCACTTGGCGAAGGAGAACGTCGAGGCCTTGATGGCGCGCCCCTCGACCGGCGGCACCAGGAAGCCCGAGCGCTCGAACAGTGCCTCCGGCACGTCGCGGGCCCGGAAGGCCAGCGTCACGACCGCGACGCTGGCCGACTGCACCGCGGCGAGCTCCGCCGACGCCTCGGGCAGCACGTCGGTGAGCAGCCGGGCGGTGGGCGCGGCCGGCGTGGCCAGGACGACCGCGCCCGCCTCGATCGTCTCGGCGTGGGTGGTCGGGCCGACGGTGAGCGCCCACCCGGTCGCCGTACGTCGCAGCGCCCGCACGGTCGTCGAGGTGCGCACCTCGAAGCCACCCTCGTCGCGCACCAGCCCGGGAAGCGTGCCCATCCCGCCGCGAGGGGCGGCGAAGACCGGAGCGGTGCTCGTCGGCACGGCGGCGGCCTGCTCGAGCAGGCTCCCCCGTCGCGCCATGGCGAGCAGCTGAGGCACGGCCGCGGCCGCCGAGATGCGGCGCGCGCGGCCGGCGTACACGCCGCCGAGGAGCGGCTCGACGAGCCGGTCGACCAGCTCGTCGCCCAGGCGTGCGGCGACCAGGTCCCCGACCGACACGTCGTCGTCGACGGTGGCACTGGTCTCCGCCGCGGCTCGGGCGAGGCCGTCGGGACTCAGCACGCCGCTGGCGGCGAGCTGCTCCAGGTCGAATGGCACGCCCATGAGCGAGCGCGGCATCGCGCGCAGCGCTCCGCGCGACCACAGGCCGGACGTGGCGGCCGTCGGGTGGACCAGGTCGGCGCCGATCTCGCGGGCCAGGTCGACGCCCTCCGGCCGGCGGGCCAGCATCGCCTCGGCACCGACGTCGACGGGGAGCCCGGCGACCTCGGCGCTGCTGAGCTTGCCGCCGATGCGGGGCGAGGCCTCCAGCACGAGCACGTCGCGTCCGGCGGCTGCGAGGTCCCGCGCAGCGACCAGGCCGGCGATCCCGGCGCCGACGACGACCACGTCCCGCCTGTCCTGCACCACACCGCCACCCTAGGCTGCACGGCCCCTAGGCTGCACGGCCCTAGGCTGCACGGCATGGAAGCCAACGGCGGTGCCGACCGCATCGCAGTGATGATCGACGCCGACAACACCCGGCCGGCGTACGCCGGTGAGGTGCTGAGCGAGGTCGCCAAGTACGGCAACCCGACGATCCGGCGGGTCTACGGCGACTGGACCAACCCGCACCTGAACCAGTGGGCGCGCAAGCTCAACAGCCTCGGCCTGCGGGCGATGCACCAGAACGCGTACACGACCGGCAAGAACTCCACCGACCTCGCGCTGGTCATCGACGCGATGGACCTGCTCTACGACGGCAACGTCGAGGCGTTCGCGCTGGTGACCAGCGACAGCGACTTCACCAGCCTGGCGCACCGGCTGCGCGAGTCGGGCAAGGCCGTCTACGTGCTCGGTGAGAACAAGGCGCCGGAGTCGCTGAGGAACGCCTGCGACAAGTTCATCGACCTGGCCGTGGTCGCCGACGCCGACGAGGCCGACGACGCCGATGCGGTCGACACGGACGAGGGCGGGACCGACGACGAGACGGTGAAGGCCCCGTCGATCAACCTGGAGAGCGCCCTGACCCGCGCGGTCAACGCCGTCTCCGACGACGAGGGCTGGGCGCTCCTGCCGGCGCTCGGCAACCAGCTGATCCGCACGCACCCGTCGTTCGACGCGCGCAACTTCGCCGGGCCCGGTGGCCGGCTGAGCACCCTCGTGGCAGCGCAGCCCTACCTCGAGACCGAGGGCACGGGCAACGCGCTGCGGGTCCGGCTCAAGGGCGGGGGCCGGCGGTCGTCGGGCAGGTCC
The DNA here is from genome assembly GCF_017916425.1 of Nocardioides sp. SYSU D00065. Taxonomy (GTDB): domain Bacteria; phylum Actinomycetota; class Actinomycetes; order Propionibacteriales; family Nocardioidaceae; genus Nocardioides. The sequence continues at coordinate 1,102,934 of NZ_JAFMSX010000001.1, forward strand.
TGACGCAGGCGGGCATCTAGCAGGCGGAGACGCGCGGACCATGGTCCGCGGCCCACCTCCCCGCCGCGCGCGCGGCGGCGCCCGGCGGGGAGGAATGTCCGCGCGTCTACGCGGGTGCCGCCACCTGCTCGGCGGGCTCGAGCTCCCGGGCAGCGGCCGCGCCGTCGAGCGCGCGCCCCCGGGTCTCGGGGAGGAACCGCGCGCAGACCAGGGAGATCGCCGCCACCAGCACGTTGTAGCCCGCCACCCACCACAGGGTCCCGTCACCACGGGTGACCAGCCAGGCGGCGATGAGCGGCGTCAGGCCCGACGCGAGGATGCCGGAGACCTGGTAGAGCGTGCTCAGCGCGGTGTAGCGGTAGCGCGTGTCGAACAGCTCGGACCAGAACGCGGCCAGCGGTCCGTAGACCGTGCCGTAGACGAGGCCCAGGCCGACGACGAAGACGACCGAGATCGCCCAGCGGTCCTCCGTCTGGATCAAGAAGGCGGCCGGGAACGCGAACACCAGACCGATCCAGGCGCCGACCCGGAAGACCGGCTTGCGGCCCACGAGGTCGGACAGCGCCCCGGAGATCGGCACCAGGACGACGCCCAGCACCGCGCCGACCAGGATCGCGTCGAGGGCCCAGCTGCGCGGCAGCTCGAGGTTCGTGGCGACGTAGGCCAGCAGGTAGACCGAGAACAGGTTGAACGTGAAGCCCTCGATGAACCGGGTGCCCATGCCGAGCAGCAGGGGTCGCGGCTGCTGCGCGAGGAGGTCGCGCAGCGGGAGCCGGGAGATCTCCTTGCGCTCCTGCACCTTGGCGAACTCCGGTGTCTCCATCACCGACAGGCGGATGTAGGCGCCGATGCCGAGCAGCACGATGCTCACCAGGAAGCACGCGCGCCAGCCCCACGCCAGGAACGCCTCCTCGGGCAGCAGGCCGGCCAGGGAGAACGCTCCGGCAGCCAGGGCGAGCCCTCCGGGCACGCCGATGTGCGCGAAGCTGCCGTAGAAGCCGCGGCGCTCCGCCGGGGCGTACTCGACCGCGAGGAGCACGGCGCCGCCGTACTCGCCGCCGACGCCGATGCCCTGCAGCACCCGCAGGACGACGAGCGCGACCGGGGCCCAGACGCCGATCTGGTCGTAGGTCGGCAGCAGGCCGATCAGCGCCGTCCCGACGCCCATGATCACGAGCGTCAGCAGCAGCATCTGCTTGCGCCCGATGCGGTCGCCGAAGTGCCCGAACACCAGCCCGCCGATGGGGCGGGCGAGGAAGCCGACCGCGAAGGTGGCGAACGCCGCGAACTGCGCCGCCGGCCCGTCGAGGCCGTTGAAGTAGAGCTTGTCGAAGACGACCGCGGCGGCGGTGCCGTAGAGGAAGAAGTCGTACCACTCGATGGTGGCGCCGACGGCCGAGGCGAGGGCGACGCGGCGGGGGCTGGGCGCCGCCTGGCCGGAGCGCGTGTCGCTCATGCCGCGTCCTCCGCCTCGTCGCGCGCGGATCGCTCCGGGGCGCCTTCGGCGGCCCCCCGGTCGACGTCGGCGCCGTTGATCCGGCCGTCGAGGCGGGACGGGTCGAGGTCGTCGCGGTGCAGCTTGGCGAAGGCCGAGCGGTGGAAGACCAGCGGGTGGTGGCCGTCGCCGGCGCCGACGCGGTGCACCCGGAGCACCACGATGACGTGGTCGCCGGCGGTGACCTCGGCGTGCACCGAGCAGTCGTAGGTCGCGACCGCCTCGTCGAGCAGCACGGCGCCGTCGGTGGTGACCTTGAAGGGCAACCCGGTGAAGCGCTCCTCACGCGGGCCGGCGAGCTGGCGGCACACCACGTCGTGGTGGTCGGCGAGCACGCTGATCCCCATGCGGCCGGCCTCGCGCAGCAGCGGCCACGTCGAGCTGGTGGCGGCGATCGAGAACGACACGAGCGGCGGGTCGATGCTGACCGATGTGAACGACGAGGCCGCGATGCCGGTGAGCTGGCCCTTGACCGAGGCCGCGACCGCGACCACGCCCGAAGGGAACGCCCCGAACGCGTCGCGCAGCGTGCGCTGGTCGATCGCCGCCGCGCCCTCGGGCGGGGAGGTGGGTGGGGTGGTGGACTGGATGGTCATGCGGACACCGCCTGGCTGGGTTCGAGGGTGGACTGGGGAGCCGGCACGGGCCCGGATCCGGGCGCGGACCCGAGTGCGGGCAGCAGGTGCTCCGCCGTGGCGTACCAGGCGTCGTACGGCTCCGCGTCGGCGTGCTGGGAGTCGAGGAGGTACAGCCCGCGGGTCGGCACGGACGCCCCCAGCTCGACGAGCAGGGGTCGCAGGCCGTGCTCGATCGCCAGCGCGTGCACCGGCGAGGCGCCGAGCATCAGCGGCACGGCGGTGACCCCACCGAGCCCCTGATGGGGGAACCGGTCGAGGAACGCCTTGAGCAGCCCGGTGTAGGTGGCCTTGTACGTCGGGCTGGCGACGACCACGACCAGGCTGCCGGCCACCTCCTCGACGAGCCCGCCGATCGTCTCGGAGCCCCACTCGAAGAGCTCGGAGGCGTGGTCGGCGAGGTCGACCACGAGGTCCGCGCCGCCGAGCCGCTCGGCGAGGGCCAGGGCAGAGTCGTAGGTGCGCGAGCGCGGCTTCGGGTTGCCGACGACGACCGCGACGCGCGCGCTCACGACGCCGCCCGCTCGGCGCCGAACGGCACCGAGGTCTGCGCGCCGGCCGGCACCGGGTTGGTCCACAGCCCACGCTTCTCCAGCACCGGCAGCACGCCCTCCCCGAAGTGGTAGGCGCCCTCGAGGTGGGGGTAGGCCGACAGCACGAACTCCTCGATGCCGACAGCGGCGTACTGCTCGATGAGGTCGGCCACCTCCTCGTGGCTGCCGACCAGCGCGGTGCCCGCGCCCCCGCGGACCAGGCCCACGCCCGCCCAGAGGTTCGGGTGGATTTCCAGGCCGTCGCGGCTGCCCTGGTTGAGGGCGAGCATGTTGCGCTGGCCCACCGACTCCGAGCGCCGCAAGCCCTCCTGCACGCGCCGGATGTCCTCGTCGGAGATCCCGGCCAGCAGGCGGTCGGCCTCGGCCCAGGCCTCCTCGGAGGTGTCGCGGGTGATGGTGTGGACCCGGAGGCCGTACGTCAGCTCGCGACCCCGCTCGGCGGCCAGCGACCTGATCCAGGCGACCTTCTCGGCCACGGCCGCGGGCGGCTCGCCCCACGTCAGGTAGACGTCGGCGTGCTCGGCCGCGACCCGGCCGGCGGCCGGTGAGGAGCCGCCGAAGTAGATCTGCGGGATCGGGTCGGGCAGCTGCTGGAGCCGGGCGCCCTCGACGCGCAGGTGCGTGCCGGCGAAGGTCACCTCCTCGCCCGCCCAGAGCCGCCGGACGATGGTGAGGAACTCCCCGCATCGCTCGTAGCGCTCGTCCTTGTCGAGGAAGTCGCCGTAGGCGCGCTGTTCGTGGGACTCGCCGCCGGTGACGACGTTGAGCAGGAGGCGTCCGCCGCTGAGGTTCTGGAACGTCGCCGCCATCTGTGCGGCGAGGGTCGGCGAGGTGAGCCCCGGGCGGAAGGCGACCAGGAACTTCAACCGCTCCGAGAGCGGGGCCAGCATCGCCGTGGTCAGCCAGGCGTCCTCGCACCAGGCGCCCGTCGGCGTGAGCGCGGCCTCGAAGCCGAGCTGCTCGGCGCTGCGGGCGACCTGGCCGAGGTAGGGCACGCTCGCGGGTCGCCCGGCGGCGCCGTGGTCGACGCCGTGGCCGCCGCTGACGACCTGGCGGCCGTCGCCGCCGTTGGTGGGCAGGAACCAGTGGAACTTCATCGGACCTCTCTCGTGCTCGGCGTCGGTAGATGACTATCTCTACCAATCTTGTAGACAAACCTAGCAGGCCGGTGCTCCAGCGCCGGCGTGCTCGACTGCCGGGGATCTCGATGGGGCGCAAGGCGTCGCCTGGCGCCCTTACCTTGCACACCATCGCCGGCGCGCTTTGTATAGTGTTTACATTGACTTTAAGTATTTGACCATCGAGGGAGCGCGCGCGTGCGGATCGAACAGCTGGAGTACCTGGCGGCGGTGACCGAGCACGGGTCGCTGCGCCGGGCGAGCGAGGCCATGCACATCTCGCAACCGGCGCTGAGCGAGGCGCTGACCAAGCTCGAGAAGGAGCTCGGCACGACACTGCTGGACCGGCGGCGTACGGGCTCCCGCATCAGCCGGCAGGGGCTCGACCTCCTGCAGAACATGACCGACGTGCTCGAGGCCGTCGACCGCCTGCGCACCGCCGCCGGTCAGCAGTCCCTCCGTCGTCGCGACCTGCGCATCGGCACGGTGAACACCGCCTCCTCCAGCCTGCTCGCCCCGGCCCTGCGCGACCTCCACGCGCGGCATGGCTCGGGCGGCGTCGAGGTCGTCACCGGCCGGCAGGCCGACATCCAGCAGGGACTCGCCGAGGGCTCGCTCGACCTCGGGCTGGTCAACGTGCTCCCCGGCGACGAGGTGCCCCCGGGCCTGGTCGCCGACCGGTTGATCGAGGGCCGACCCGTCGCGTGCCTGCGCGCCGACCACCCGCTCGCCTCGAGGGAGCGGATCGCCGTCGACGACCTGCGGGCGGAGGCGCACGTCCTGATGCGTCCGGGCTTCGTGATGCACCGCTACGCGCACCGGCTGTTCGCCGGCGTCCTGCCCGAGACGACGTACGCCACCGACGGTGCCGAGATGGGCAAGGCGATGGTGGCCGCCGGGCTCGGCATCGCGATCCTGCCCGACTTCTCCATCGTCGCGGACCCGTTGGTGCGCGCCGGCGTGCTCACGACCCGGCCGATCCACACCGACCACACCGTGGTCACCCTGCTCATGCTGCGTCGCCGCGCCGAGCGCACCCCGGAGACGCTGCGCGACCTGCAGACCGCGCTGGCGCGACAGGCGCGCTCCTACCTGGCCTCGCTCGAGCTGGCGCCGACGGCCTCCGACCTCACGCCGGTGACGCCCATCAGCAGCCGTGCACGAACTCCGTGAGCGCCAGCAGCTGATCCGGGTCGGTCGACGGGATCACCCCGTGGCCGAGGTTGAAGATGTGGCCCTTGGCCGCTCGGCCGGCGGCGATGATCTCGCCGGCACGCCTGGTCATGACCTCGGTGGGGGCGAAGACGAGGGTGGGGTCGAGGTTGCCCTGCACGACCCGGTCGCCCACCAGCGGGATCGCCCGCTCCAGCGGCGTACGCCAGTCGACGCCCACGACGTCCGCCCCGGCCTCCCCCATCAGGTCGAGCAGGTTCGAGGTGCCGACGCCGAAGTGGATCCGCGGCACGCCGAGCTCGCCGGCAGCCGCGAGGACCCGCTGCGAGTGCGGCATCACCGACGCGCGGTAGTCGGCCGGGGTGAGCGCGCCCGCCCAGGAGTCGAACAGCTGCACGGCCGAGGCGCCGGCCTCGACCTGGATGCGGAGGTACGTCGCGGCGATGCCGGCGATCTTGCGCATCAGCGCGTCCCAGACGTCCGGGGCGCCGAACATCATGGCCTTGGTCTGCGCGTGCTCCTTGGACGGCCCGCCCTCCACCAGGTAGGAGGCGACCGTGAACGGAGCCCCCGCGAAGCCGATCAGCGGGGTCGCCCCCAGCTCGGCGACGAGCTGGCGCACCGCCTGGGAGATGTAGGGCACGTGGTCGGGGGTGAGGTCCGGGATCGCCTCGACGTCGGCGAGCGTGCGCACCGGCGAGGCGACGACCGGGCCGACACCGGGCCTGATGTCGAGGTCGACGCCCACCGCCTTGAGCGGCAGCACGATGTCGGAGAAGAAGATCGCCGCGTCGACGCCGTAGCGCCGCACCGGCTGCAGGGTGATCTCGGTGACCAGGTCGGGGTCCATGCAGGACTCCAGCATTCCGACGCCCTCGCGCACCTTCAGGTACTCCGGGAGCGAGCGACCCGCCTGCCGCATGTACCAGACCGGCGTGTGGGACGGCGTCTCCCCGCGAGCGGCCGCGAGGAAGGGGCTTCCGGCCAGGCCGGGGTGCGGGGCGGCGGCAGCGTCGATCACGCCTGAATCTTCGCAGGTCAGGCGGCGTGGCGGCACATCGGCGGAGCCGCGGGCTGGCCTACTGTGGGCCCATGGTGGCCCGTCACGAGACCCACCCGGGCAACGCTGCCACGGCTGGGCCTGCGGAGTTCCGCGCGGCTGTGGAGTCGATGCGTCGCGCATCGCTGCGTCCCGAGGTGCTCTGCGAGGAGATGCCGGCGCCCCAGCGCATCGCGCCGTGGTCCGCCGCGCTCAGCGGCGACGTCACGGTCGACGACGAGGACCTCGGCACCGGCCGGCTGATCCTCCTGCACGACCCCGCCGGCAACGACGCCTGGGACGGCACGTTCCGCTGCGTGGCCTACGCCCGCGCCGACATCGACCCCGAGCTGGGCGCGGACCCGATGCTGGCCGCGGTCGGCTGGTCGTGGCTGACGGAGGCGCTCGAGGCGCACGCCGCCGAGTTCCACGCCGCATCGGGCACCGTCACCTGCGTGAGCACCGAGAGCTTCGGCGGCATGGCCGACGAGCCCGGCACCGCCCAGGTCGAGATCCGGGCGTCGTGGACGCCGGACGTCGACGAGGACGGCGGGCTCGACATGACACCGCACGTCGAGGCCTGGGGCGAGCTGATGTGCACCGCCGTCGGCCTGCCGCCGGTCCCGGAGGGGGTCACCGCCATCCCGAGCCGGCGTGGACAGCGCGGCGGCTGAGCCGATGCCCGACATCCCGGACGAGCCCACCGCCGACCTCACCGCCGACCTCAGCGCCGACCCCAGCGACGACCCCACCGACGTCATCGACGACCCGAGCGACGACCCCACCGATGACCCGACCTCGGAGACCGAGGCCGCGCCGGCGCCGCTGCTCGTGCTGCGCGACGGGCTGCCCGAGGTCGTCGAGACCGACGAGCGCCTGGCCGAGGCGTGCGCCGCTCTCGCCCGCGCGACCGGGCCGGTCGCGATCGACGCCGAGCGCGCCTCGGGCTACCGCTACTCCAACCGCGCCTACCTCATCCAGCTGCGTCGCGAGGGGGCCGGCACCTGGCTGGTCGACCCCATCCCGCTGACCACCCTCGCGCCGCTGCAGGAGGCGCTCGAAGGTGTCGAGTGGATCCTGCACGCCGCCACCCAGGACCTGCCCTGCCTGCGCGAGGTCGGGCTGACCCCCACCAGCCTGTTCGACACCGAGCTGGCCGGCCGCCTGCTCGGCTACCCACGGGTGGGCCTGGCCACCCTGGTGGAGACCCTGCTCGGCCAGCGGATGCGCAAGGAGCACTCCGCGGCCGACTGGTCCACCCGGCCGCTGCCCACGCCCTGGCTGGAGTACGCCGCCCTCGACGTCGAGGTGCTCGTCGAGCTGCGCGACCACATGGCCGCGGAGCTCGAGAAGGCCGGCAAGGCCGAGTGGGCGCGCCAGGAGTTCGACCACCTGCTGGGCTTCGAGCCGGCCGTCCGGGTCGACGCGTGGCGGCGTACGTCGGGGGTGCACCGGCTGCGCGGCCGACGCGCGCTCGGCGCGGCGCGGGCGCTGTGGGAGGCGCGCGACGCGCTCGCCGCCGAGCGGGACGTGACCCCCGGCCGGATCCTGCCGGACTCCGCGATCGTCGCGGCCGCCACGGCGATGCCCACCGACCGACGGGCCCTGCTGGCGACCCCGGGCTTCCACGGCCGCGGGGCGAGCCGCTACGCGGCGACCTGGGTCGAGGCGCTGCAGCGGGTCCGCGACATGCCCGAGGACGAGCTGCCGGCCCGGGCGCCGCGCGGCGAGGGTCCCCCGCACCCGCGCACGTGGGCCGACCGCGAACCGGTCGCCGACCGCCGCTTCAAGGCGGCCCGTGAGGCGATGCTCAACCTCGCCGAGGTCCACCACCTGCCGGTCGAGAACCTGCTGACCCCCGACTACCTGCGCCGTCTCATGTGGGCGCCGCCGGCGACCCGGGAGCCGGCCGCACTGGCGGAGGCCGTGCGCTCGCAGCTGGCGGCGTACGGCGCCCGGCCGTGGCAGGCCGAGCTGGTCACCGGCGCCCTCGTCGGCGCGATCCTGGGCGCCGAGGCGGAGTAGGCCTCACTCCGTCGGCGACTCGCTCGCTGACCCGGTCGAGGAGTCGGTGGGGTCCTCCGACTCCTCGGTGTCCTCCTCCGTCTCCTCCTCGGGAGCGAGCACCGTCCGCGAGGCCTCGTCGATCTCCTCGGTGACCTGCTCGAGGTCGAGCACCCCCGGCTCGGTCACGAGACGCTCGAGGTGGGGGGTGACGGCTTCGACGAGCTCCTCGCGCTGGTCGATGAACGGCGGCACCTCCATGTAGCGGATGCTGGAGTTGTAGACCTCGGCGGTGGCCGGCTCGTTGCCCGGAGCGAGGAAGTCGGGCGAGGAGGCGACCTCGGTATTGGCCGGGACGATGTAGCCGGTCGAGGCGACGGTGGCGATCGCGGCGTCCGAGACGGCGTAGGCGATGAAGTCGGCCGCGTCCTGGGTGACCTCGGAGTCGGCCGACAGGCACAGGCCGCTGATGTCCCCGACGGTCGCCCGGTTGTCGATCGTCGGCATCGGCAGCACGTCGAAGTCGAGGTCCTCGGCCTCGCGCAGCTCCGGCACGAGGTCGCGGAAGCCCGCGATCATGGCCAGCTCGCCGCGCTTGAACAGCTGCACCGGGGTGGCCCGCGCGAGCTGCGCGTTGGTGGGCGTCAGCGTGGGGTCGCGCAGGATCTCCAGCGTCAGGGTGAGTGCCTCGCGCGTGTCGTCGTCGGAGAAGGCGAGCGAGGTCGGCTCCCGGTCGTCGTCGAAGACCTGCCCGTCGCCGGAGTAGATGAACGGGCTCAGCCCCTGCAGGGTCGGGTCGATCCAGATGCCGCGACGGTCGCCGCGACGGGCGGCGAACTTCGCGGCGGCACCGAACTCCGCGAGGGTCCAGCGGTCCCGCACGCCTTCCTCGTCGGGGGTCGGCACGTCGAGCTCGCGGCGCTCCATCTTGTCGAAGTCGACGATGTCGGTGTTGTAGTAGATGACCATCGGAGAGACCGAGTACGCCATGCACTGCAGCTCGTCGTCCATGGCGAAGGCGTCGACGGCGTCGCGGGAGAAGCGGTCGCCGAAGTCGACGCCGCGCTCGTCGAGCAGCAGGCTCACCGGCTGGAGGGCTCCGGCGTCGACGAGCTGGCCGAGGTCGATGCGAGAGGTCAAGAACGCGTCCGGCGCGTTGCCGGCGAGCACGTCGGCGAGCGCGGACTCGTGGTCGGGCCAGGACTTCAAGGTGACCTTGCGGGTGGTGGAGGCGGCGTTGAACGAGTCGACGACGCTCTGGAAGGCCGCCACCTGCTCGTCGCTGCCGTAGGCGCCGAAGACGACCTCCCGAGGCTGCGACGGGGCCGGCTTCGTAGGCGGCCGGGCCGGCCCGGACGCCGGGTCGGCGTCCCCGGTGCACGCGGCGGTCGTGAGCGCGACCGCCAGGGCGCACCCGGCGGCGGCGAAGCGGCGAGGACTCAGGCGGGCGGTAAGGGGACGGAGCACGGCGAAACCCTAACGGTCGAGGGCAACGCGCGTGCCTGCCCACGCGGGCCGGCGCGGAGCCCGCCGGGCGGAGCCGGAGGGCGAGTGCGCCGGACCGGGAGCGCCTCACGGCGCGTGGCCGCTCGTAGCGGCTTCATTTGGGACCCGGGGCTGCCACAGCCCGACGCACTCACCACCATTGTAAAACCTCAGCCCAGCGTGTGCCTGATTTCCTCGTGTCCGGCCGCCTCCAGCTGCTCGGAGAGCGTCAGCATCCGGGTGATCTCCTCGTGGGACGACGCACCGAGGCTCGCGCGACCGGCCGCGACGATGCGGGCGAAGGCCGCCGCGCGGAACAGCGTGACCGCGAAGTCGCCGCGCGCGATGCCACGCAGCACGTCGTCGACCATCCGCCGCAGCTCGTCGGGCCCCGGCGGGTCGGCCACGCCCGCGACGACGCGGGCCACGTCGACCCGGCGCTGCCCGGCCTGGTACTCGGCAGAGACCCGCTCCGGGGCGGCGTACACCCAGGTGCGGAGCAGGAACAGCCGCCACAGACTCCCCGCGAGGGTGTCGGCGGGCGCCCCCGACCACACCTCGGCCAGGGTCTCGAGGCCCTCGTTCTCGACCAGGTGCACGATGCGCTCGGCCAGCGCCGGGTCCTGCGCGTCGCGCGCCCCGCGCACCAGCACGGTCGCGGCGAGGTCACCGGCCTCCCGCAGGCGCGCCGGGTCGGTGCCCCCGGCGATGTCGGCGAAGAAGCCGTCACCGGGCGTCATCGGACGGTGGTGGGGACGATCCGTCATGGTGCCAGCCTAGGAGGCTCAGCCAGCCCGGCTGAGCACCTTGCGGATCCGCTGGTCGCTGACCTTCTCCCGGGTGCCGAGCTGCTGGGCGAACAGCGAGACGCGGTACTCCTCCAGCAGCCACCGCGCCTCGCGCAGGTGCTGCGGCAGCGGCTGGCCCTCGGGCAGCGCCGCCACCGCGTGCAGCCACGCGTCCTGGAGCCCCATCAGCTGGTCCATCTGCGCTCGGTCCCGCGCCACCTGCGCGTCCAACCGCTCCCGGCGGTAGGTGACCGCGGCGAGGTAGCGCGCGAGGTCGCGCAGCCGCGTGGCGCCGGCCTCGCCGACGAAGCCGTCGGTCATCAGGCGGGCGACCTGGGCCCGCATGTCGGTGAGGGCGGGCAGCGTCATCAGGTCGGCGCGGCCGGAGATCGCCTTGTCGGCGGTGCGCCACGCGTCCAGCACGCGCATCACGTCGTGCACCGCGGCACTCGTGCCCCTCTCGACGGCCTCCCGCGCGGCGGACACCACGTCGTCGTACGCCGCCTCGTCGCGCACCGTGGGGCGGGCGTCGACGACGTCGGCCACGATGCCCGCCCGGACGTCGTCGAGCAGGGCCGCGACGGAGGGGTGGGGCGAGCCGACGAGCGCGAGCCGGGCGCGCTGGTCGAGACCGGCGCTGGCGAGCACCTCGTCCACCGGGGCGGCGGGACCGAGCGCGAGCAGCACGAGGCGGCGTACGCCGAGGCGGTGGTGCGCCGCGGCGGCCTCGGCGGTCGCGAGGACCTGCAGGCCCACGGTCTCGCCCTCGTCGACGAGCGCGGGGAAGCCGCGCACCTCGTGGCCGGCGCGGCGCTGCACGAAGGACTCGTCGACGGTGCCGAAGGTCCACGCGGTCTGCCCGGTCGTCGCGACCCCGGAGTCGGCGGCGACGTCGGCCATCGCCTGCTCGAAGGTGGGCCGCAGCGGCTCCTTGAGCGCGTCGAGGTCCTTGCCGCGGGCGGCCTCGGTGCCCTCCTCGGTCACCACCCGGTAGGTCGGCTGCAGGTGCGCGGGCACCTTGGACCAGTCCCACGCGTCGCGGTCGATCACCAGGCTGCGAGTGCTGCGGGCGAAGCGCTCGAGGGCGTCGAGCAGCGGCTCGGCGCCGGGAGGCGTCGCGGCGAGGAACTCGCGCGCGGTGTTGGGCGCCGGGACCATCGCCACGCGCAGGTGCTTGGGCAGCGAGCGGATCAGCTCGGTGACGAGCTCCTCGCGCAGCCCGGGCACCAGCCAGGAGAAGTCCTCGGCCTCGACCCGGTTGAGCGTCGCGACGGGTACGTCGATGGTGAGCCCGTCGTCGGCGGCACCGGGCTCGAAGTGGTAGCTGATCGGGAACGTCAGTCCCGCCTCGTCGCTGTCGTGCCACTCGGTGGGGAAGTCCTGCGCGCGCACCTCGCCGGCGGTGTCGTGCGTCAGCATCGACGGGTCGAAGGTGAGCAGGTCCGGCCGCTTGTTCCGCGCGCGCTTCCACCACTGGTCGAAGTGCTGCCCGCTGACCACCTCGGCGCCCACCCGCGCGTCATAGAAGGCGAAGAGCGTCTCCTCGTCGACGACGATGTCGCGGCGGCGCGCTCGGTGCTCGAGCTCCTCGGCCTCCTCGAGCAGGCGGGCGTTCTCGGCGAGGAAGCGGTGGCGCGAGTCCCACTCCCGCTGCACCAGGGCGTGGCGGATGAACAGCTCGCGGGCCAGCGGCGGGTCCACCTTGCCGTAGGACACCAGCCGGTCGGCGACCAGCGGCACGCCGTACAGCGTGACGCGCTCGCGCGCCATCACTGCGGCGCGCTTGCGCGACCAGTGCGGCTCGGAGTACGTCCGCTTGACCAGGTGCGCCCCCAGCCGCTCGGCCCACTCCGGCTGGATGGCTGCGTTCTGGCGCGCCCACAGGCGCGAGGTCTCGACGAGCTCGGCGCTCATCAGGAAGCTCGGGTTGCGCCCCTTGAGCACGCTGCCCGGGAAGATCGCGAAGCGCGCGTTGCGGGCACCGAGGTACTCCCGCATGGGCCGCCGCTCCCCCGGCCGGGCCTTCTCGCGCTCCTCGAGCGCGCCGATGTGGCTCAGCAGCCCAGAGAGCAGCGCCTGGTGGATGCCGTCCTCGTCGTACGCCGCCCCGCCCTCGGTCGGACCCGCGTCGCGCGCCCTGCCGAGCTCGAGGCCCATCTCCTTGCACACCTGTCGCAGCTGCGACTCGTAGTCCTGCCACTCGCGGATCCGCAGGTAGTTGAGGTGCTCACGGCGGCACATCCGGCGGAAGGCGCTCGAGGACAGCTCGCGCTGCTGCTGCCTGAGGTGACGCCACAGGTTGAGCCAGGTGAGGAAGTCGCTCGACTCGTGGGTGAAGCGCGCGTGGAGCTGGTCGGCCTGTGCCCGCTGCTCCTCGGGCCGCTCGCGGGGGTCCTGCACCGAGAGGGCGGCCGCGATGACCAGGACGTCGCGCAGGCAGCCGCGGCGGTCGGCCTCGAGGATCATCCGGCCGAGCCGGGGGTCGATCGGGAGCCGGGCCAGGCGCTTGCCGACCTCGGTGAGACGTACGCCGGGGCGCCCCTCGGCCCCCCGGGACGTCATACGGTCGGGGCGAGCGGATGCCCCGTCCGTATGACGTTGCGAGGTGGTGATGGCGCCGAGCTCCTCCAGCAGGTCCGTGCCGGCCTTGACGTTGCGCCGGTCCGGTGGCTCGACGAACGGGAACCGGGCGATGTCGCCCAGGCGGAGCGACGCCATCTGCAGGATGACGCTGGCCAGGTTGGTGCGCAGAATCTCGGGGTCGGTGAACTGCGGGCGCGCCTCGAAGTCCTCCTCGGAGTAGAGCCGGATCGCGATGCCCTCCGACACACGACCGCACCGGCCGGAGCGCTGGTTGGCCGAGGCCTGGCTGATCGGCTCGATCGGCAGCCGCTGCACCTTGGTGCGCACCGAGTAGCGGCTGATCCGCGCGACCCCGGTGTCGACGACGTAGCGGATGCCCGGGACCGTCAGCGACGTCTCGGCGACGTTGGTCGCGAGCACCACCCGGCGCACCGTCGAGGGGTGGCTGGAGAACACCCGGTGCTGGTCGGCCGCGCTGAGGCGGGAGTAGAGCGGCACGACCTCGAGGCGGTCGCTCCTCAGCGCCTCGAAGGCGTCCGCGGTGTCGCGGATCTCCCGCTCGCCCGGCAGGAAGACCAGCACGTCGCCGGGCCCCTCGGCGGAGAGCTCGCGGACCGCCTCGAGGATCGCCTCGGTCTGGTCCCGCTGCACCGGCTCGCCCTCGTCGTCCTCCTCGGGCAGCGCGATGAGGGGCCGGTAGCGGACCTCGACCGGGTACGTACGTCCCGAGACCTCCACGACCGGCGCCCCGAAGTGGGTGGCGAACCGCTCCACGTCGATGGTGGCGCTGGTGATGACCACCTTGAGGTCGGGCCGGCGCGGGAGCAGGCGCTTGAGGTAGCCCAGCAGGAAGTCGATGTTGAGGCTGCGCTCGTGCGCCTCGTCGATGATGATCGTGTCGTACTTGCGCAGGTCGCGGTCGCGCTGGAGCTCGGCGAGCAGGATGCCGTCGGTCATCAGCTTGACCCGGCTGGCACGGCTGGTCCGGTCGGTGAAGCGCACCTGGTAGCCGACGACGTCGCCCAGCTCGGTGCCGAGCTCCTCGGCGATCCGCTCGGCCACCGACCGGGCCGCGATCCGGCGGGGCTGGGTGTGCCCGATGAGCTTGCCACCGCCGGCGGCTCCCAGCCCGCGGCCCAGCTCCAGGCAGATCTTGGGCAGCTGGGTGGTCTTCCCCGAGCCGGTCTCGCCGGCGACGATGACGACCTGATGGTCGCGGATGGCCGCGGCGATGTCGTCCCGGCGCGCGGAGACCGGCAGCTCGGCGGGATAGGTGATCTTCACAACCGCGCCATTCTCGCCCACGTCGGCAACCTGGTTTCCGGCGCACCCCGCGCGGTCCCCGTGTCGGGCCGACGGTGGCCGGTGGCCGACGGCCGGAGGTCAGGAGGTGGAACCGTCCGACTCGTCGTCCTCGGGCGGGGTCGTGGGCTGCATCTGGCCCGGGCCGCGGTCCCCGAACGCCGGACCGCGCCCGTCGTCGCCGGCGTCGCGTCCCATGCGGCCGCGGTGCTCGCCCCAGTCCGGGCGGTCGTGGGTGAGCGCACCGACGGTCGCGGCACCGATGCCGCCGACGATCACTCCGGCGAGCGTCGAGGCGATCAGGGCCGCCAGGCCGAACGTACGGCTCCCACCGGAGGAGCGCAGCGTACGTAGCCGCGCGCGCAGTCCGCGCCGCGCGGGACCGCCGGCGGCGGAGGGAGCGTGGTCGACAGCCGGAGCCGGATCGGCGGGCGCCGCGGGCACGTCGGACGGCGTGCCCTGCGCACGCACCGGCTGGGTCTGGTCGTCGGGTCGAGGGTCTCGGGTCGTGTCATCGGTCATGGGACGAGCCTGAGCCGCCCGCCTGTGCGCGACCTGTGCCCACGCCCTGAGCCGGCCCAGCACCTACCGCGAGGTCCGCGCTTCGGACCTGGCAGGTCGGCGACAGGACTCGCACAGCAATCGCACAGCAAGGAGCGGCAGGATGCTGCTCATGCAGCAGCAGCTCACCCGCGTCGACGGCTCGCCCGTGCGCGTCCTGGTCGTCGACGACGAGGTCAACATCGCCGAGCTCCTCGCCATGGCCCTGCGCTACGAGGGGTGGGACCTGCGGATGGCGCACTCGGGCAGCGACGCGGTGACCGCCGCGCGCGACTTCCGCCCCGACGCCGTGGTGCTCGACATCATGCTGCCCGACCTCGACGGGCTCGAGGTGCTGCGGCGCATGCGCGCCGACGGCAGCGACGTCCCCGTCCTCTTCCTCACCGCCAAGGACGCCGTCGAGGACCGGATCGCCGGGCTGACGGCGGGTGGCGACGACTACGTCACCAAGCCGTTCTCGCTCGAGGAGGTGGTGGCCCGGCTGCGCGGGCTCATCCGCCGCGGCGGCACGGCCGCCCAAGCCGAGGCCGGCAACGTGCTCGTCGTCGGCGACCTCACCCTCGACGAGGACAGCCACGAGGTGCACCGCGGCGGCGCCGAGCTCAGCCTCACCGCCACCGAGTTCGAGCTGCTGCGCTTCCTGATGCGCAACCCGCGCCGGGTGCTGAGCAAGGCCCAGATACTCGACCGGGTGTGGCAGTACGACTTCGGCGGGCAGGCCAACGTCGTCGAGCTCTACATCTCCTACCTCCGCAAGAAGGTCGACGCCGGCCGCGAGCCGATGATCCACACCATGCGCGGCGCCGGCTACGTCTTGAAGCCGGCCCCGTGAGACGGCTGCACCGCGTGCCGCGCACCCTCACCGCGCGCCTCGTCGCGATCGCGGTGCTCCTGGTCGCGGCGACGGCCCTCGCGATCGCCACGGCGACGACGCTGGCGATGAAGAGCGACCTCGACGGGCAGCTCGACCAGCGACTGCGGGAGTCGCTCTACCTGACGGTGCACGCCCCGCGCGGGTCCGAGGAACCGGGCGGGCCCGGCTTCGACCCGGGACGCGACCTCCTGCAGCAGGAGGAGGGCGCCTTCGTCGCCGTGCTCCCCGACGAGGGCGAGGCCGTGGGCCGACTCCGCGGGGAGCGTGACCGGGACAGCTGGGGCGGTGTCGAGGACCTCGGCCACGACCAGCTCGAGGCGCTCGCCGACATCGTCTCCGACGACGTCCAGACCGCCCGCCTGCCCGAGCTCGGCAGCTACCGGATCGCGGCGTACCAGGCGGACGACGGATGGATCGTCTACGGCCTGCCTCGCGACGAGGTGAACCGCACGGTCGCCGAGCTCGTCCGGCTCGAGCTGCTGGCGACCCTGCTCGGGGTGCTCGCCGCGGCGCTCGTCGGCACCGTCGTCGTACGCCGCCAGCTCGCGCCGCTGCGCGAGGTGGCGGGCACCGCGCACCGGGTCGCCGAGCTCCCGCTCGCGTCCGGGGAGATCGAGATCACCGAGCGGGTGCCCGAGCGGCTCACCGACGAGCGCACCGAGGTCGGGCAGGTCGGCGCGGCCCTCAACACGATGCTCGACCACGTCGAGTCCTCCCTCGACCAGCGCCACCGCAGCGAGCAGCAGGTGCGCCAGTTCGTCGCCGACGCCTCCCACGAGCTGCGTACGCCGCTGGCGACCATCGCCGGCTACACCGAGCTCGCCCGCAAGCGGCCGGAGGCCACGGGCACCGCGCTGGACAAGGTGGAGACCGAGTCCGCGCGGATGACCGCGCTCGTCGAGGACCTGCTGCTGCTGGCCCGCCTCGACGCCGGGCGCCCCCTCCAGCGGGAGCCGGTCGACCTGTCCCGGCTGCTGCTGGAGGCCGTCGACGACGCGCGGGTGGTGGACCGGGAGCGCTCCTGGCGGCTGGTGCTGCCCGACGAGCCGATCTCCGTCCTCGGCGACGAGGCGCGGCTGCACCAGGTCGTGAGCAACCTGCTGACCAACGCGCACAAGTACACCCCCGCCGGCAGCACCGTCACGGTGACCGGGACGGCTGGCGGCTTCGCCGTGCACGACGACGGTCCCGGGTTCGCCCCCGACCTGGCGCCCCGCGCCTTCGAGCGGTTCACCCGCGGTGACGTCGCCCGCACCCGCGCCGGCGGCGCCGGGCTCGGACTGTCCCTGGTCGAGGCGATCGTCGGGGCCCACGGCGGCTCGGTCGACCTCGCGAGCGCTCCGGGTGACACGACCGTCACGGTCCGGCTCCCCGACCGCACCTCCGCATGACGTCCGGTGGCCTAGGTTGAGCCTCATGGAGCCCGGGACCTCGATCCGCTGCGAGATGACCAAGTGGGGCGACCGCCCCCACTGGCAGTTCGCCGGCCTCCACCTCGGCTCCGACGAGCACGGCGAGTGGCTCGGCTTCCCCCGAGGCACGCACAACCACCGTCCGGGGCACGAGTTCCGCTCCGACGTCGACGCGGTGACCCTGGTGCCTGTGGACGGGTGGCACCTCGCCACCTTCCAGGCCCCCGGCATCTGGTGCGAGGTCTACGTCGACATCACCACGCCCGCACGCTGGGACGGCGACGTGCTGCGCGCCGTCGACCTCGACCTCGACGTCATCCGGATGTCGCCGGAGCCGCTGCGCGACCCGCTGCCGTGGATGGCGGGACCCGGCGAGACCTTTCTCGACGACGAGGACGAGTTCGCCGAGCACCAGGTGGCCTACGGATACCCGCCCGACGTCGTCGCGGCCGCGCGGTCCAGCGCCGACGCGTTGGTCGCAGCCGTGCGCGCCGGCCTGCCGCCGTACGACGGCGCGCACCGGCGCTGGCTCGACGAGCTCAGCCGCCTGACATCCGCTTGAGCGCCCGCCGCTCGGCACGGGTGAGCGCCCGGAACGGGCCGACCAGCCGCGGGCCGGCGAGCCGGTTCTCCAGTCGCCGCGCCTCCCGCTTGAGCGGCTGGGCGACGTACTCTCCCAGGATCACGCCCGAGGCGAGGGCGATCGCGACCGAGATCGCGGTCATCAGCGCGAGGATGCCCTGGGAGACGAAGAACCCGCCGTCGGAGAGGAAGCTCAGGCCGCGGTAGATCGACAGGCCCGGCAGGAACGGCACGATCGCCGACACCGCGACGACGAGCGGCGGGACCCGCACCCGGCCGGCCACGGCGTACGCCACGAGGCCGATGAAGAACGCCGCCGCACCCGCCGACGCGACCCGGCCGAAGCCGTTGAGTGCGAAGGCCTGCGCCACCAGCGCCGCCACGGCCGTGATGGCCGCGACGGGCAGCACGGCGCGCCGCGGGGCGTAGCTCGACACGCTGAACGCCGCGGCCGCCACGGCCGACCCGAGGATGACGGCCGGCAGGTCGGAGAAGCCGAGCCGACCGGGCACGAGCTCGCCGAGCGCCAGGCCGGGGACGGCGTCGGCCACCGAGATGCCGAGCGCGACGCCGGCGATGATGCCCGCGGTCGCCATCATCACCTCGATCAACCGGGCGCCCGCGGTCAGGTAGAAGCCGGTCAGCGCGTCCTGCACCGCGCCCATCAGCCCGATGCCGGCCAGGAGCACGATGATGTTGGCGGTGACGACCAGCGAGGGGTCCACCGCAATCGGGGTCGCGGCGACCGCGGCCGCGAGCAGCGTCGCGATGGCACCTCCGGCGACCTGCAGGTAGAAGTAGGGGAACCGGCGCCGGCTGAGCGCGAGCTGGACGCGGTCGATCAGCACGGCGGCCACGGCGGCGACGGCGAGCACGACCAGGCCGCCGCCGAGCGAGACGCCGATCGCGGCCGACATCACAGCCGATGCCAGCGTCACGCCCCAGCGCGGGATGTCGTGGCCGACCGAGACGATGGTCGCCATCCGCGTCCTCGCCATGTAGAGGTCCACGCGGTCGGTGAGGATGTCGCGCACGAGGTGGTCGACCGCGGTGAGGTCCTGGTAGTCGATGTCGCGCTGCTGCACGTGGCGCAGCATCAGCGCCGGTACGTCCTCCGTCGAGCGCTGGTAGCTCATCGACAGTGCCGTGAACGTCACGTCGATCTCGGCCTGGCGCAGCCCGAGGTGGTCGGCGACCGAGCGCATCGTCGCCGTCACGTCAGCCGCCCCGGCGCCCGACGACAGCAGCATCTCCCCGATGCGCAGGCAGAGGTCCATCGTCAGGTGGATCTCCCGTGCCCGCTCCGCGACCGCCTGCGCCTCGGCGTCCCGACCGTCCTGCTGGCCGTCGTGCTGGCCGTCGTCGTGCCGGCCGTCGTGCTGCTGCTCCACGCGGCCATGGTGGCAGCAGGGTCCTCAGCCCGTCGCAGGGGTGAGCCAGCCCCGGCACCGCCGTCCCTAGAGTGGACGCATGCGCATCGACTTCCACGCGTCGCCGCGGCCCACCCTCGGCGTGGAGTGGGAGTTCGCCCTCGTCGACCGGGTCGACCGCGACCTCGTCAGCGTCGCCTCCGAGCTGCACGAGCTGGCCGGCGGCCGGCTCGACGAGCCCGAACGGCTGCACAAGGAGCTGCTGCGCAACACGATCGAGGTCGTCACCGGCATCTGCGACACCGTCGGCGAGGCGGCCGCCGACCTGCGCGGCACGCTCGCGGTCGTCGCCCCGGCCGCCGACGAGCTGGGGGTCGACCTCCTCGGCGCCGGCTCGCACCCGTTCGCGGACTGGTCGCACCAGCAGCTCACCGAGGGCCACCGATACGCCGAGCTGATCAATCGCACGCAGTGGTGGGGTCGGCAGATGCTCATCTGGGGGGTGCACGTCCACGTGGGCATGCCCGAGCGCGACCGGGTGATGCCGGTCCTCGCCTCGATGCTCACGACCTACCCGCACCTGCTCGCGCTGTCCGCGAGCTCGCCGATCTGGGCCGGCCAGGACACCGGCTACGCCTCCAACCGCGCGCTGATGTTCCAGCAGCTGCCCACCGCCGGCCTGCCGTTCGCCTTCGACACCTGGTCGGAGTTCGAGAAGTGCATCTCCGACCAGACGACGACCGGGATCATCGACTCGATGGCCGACGTGCGGTGGGACCTGCGCCCCGCGCCGCACCTGGGGACGCTGGAGAACCGGGTCTGCGACGGCATGTCGGACCTCGGCGAGGTGGCCGCGCTGACGGCTCTGGTCCACTGCCTGGTCGTCGACCTCGACACCCGACTGGCCGCGGGCGAGCGGCTGCCGACGCTTCCGCCGTGGCAGGTGCAGGAGAACAAGTGGCGCGCGGCGCGCTACGGCCTCGAGGCGATCGTCATCCTCGACGAGCACAACCGCGAGCGGCTGGTCACCGAGGACCTCGACGACCTGCTCGAGCGGCTCACGCCGGTCGCCCGGCGCCTGGGCTGCGAGGCCGAGCTGCGCACGGTCGCCGACATCCCCACCCGCGGGGCCTCCTACCAGCGGCAGCGGGCGGTCGCCCACGAGTCGGGCGGCGACCTGGTCGCGGTGGTGGACGCGCTGGTCGAGGAGCTGGCCCACTCGCTGAGCACCTGACGCGGCGCCCTCCGCGTCGGCTGTGGCGTCAGCCGGCGACGACGTCGAGGCCGCCGCCGACCTGGTCGGCGACCGCGGCGAGCCGGGCCCGGGTGATGTCGGCGACGGTCTCCAGCCCCGCCAGCCGGGCGTTGGAGCCCTGCCGCGTCGGCTCGGCCGAGTTGATGCTGACGCACCTGCGCGTCCCGCCGTCGGCGGCGTTGGCCAGCGCGACGGCGTGGCCGGTCGTGCCGCTGCCAGCGAAGGGGTCGAGCACGACGACGTCGTCAGGGAGCAGCGACAGGATCCGGCGCACCAGGCCGGTGGGCTTCGGCGACTCGAAGACGTGGCCCACCAGTGCCTTGAGCTCGGCCACGGCCGTGTCGGTCGAGCCGATCTCCTCGGCCAGCCAGATCGTGCGCAGCTTCTTGCGCCGGCCGCCCTCGCGGTGCAGCCAGTCGCGCTGGAAGACGTCGACGCGCTCGCCCCCGCGGCCCCTGATCACCCGGCACTCGAGGTCGTCGGGCCGCTCGTCGACGCGCGGGCGCGACCAGCGCCACACCGCCGGGCGCCCGTCCCCGAAGACCGGGGTGAGCGCCTGGCTGCCGGGGAACTCACTCGTCGCGACGCGGCCGGTCACCGGGTCGCCGTACAGGGCGAAGTGCAGCGTCGGCGCGGTGAGCGGGTTGAACTTCTTGTTGGTGTTGCGCAGCGGCAGGTAGCGGAACCGGCGGCCGTCGGCGGTGCTGCGCGGGAAGTCGGCCTCGTCGACCGACTCGGTGGTGCTGCCGTCGATCGCGCAGTCCGGGAGGTGTCGCGCGTACGCCAGCACGTACTCGTGGCTGGTCGCGAAGCCGCGCCCGAGCTGGCGGCCCTTGGGGTTGAGGTTGACCACGACCTGGGCGAGGAAGTTGGCCTCGCCGAACACCTCGTCCATCAACAGCCTGAGGTGCGCCGCCTCGTTGTCGTCGATGCTGACGAAGACGGCGCCGTGCGGGGCGAGGACCTCGCGCACCGCCTGCAGCCGGGGCCGCATCATCGCCGTCCACGCCGCGTGCCGGCCGGCATAGGGGTCGGCTTGCGACCCGTCGCGGAACCGGTCGGCGTAGACGAAGTCGTTGCCGGTGTTGTAGGGCGGGTCGGTGTAGACCACGTCCACCGAGCCGGGGGCGAGGCGGGGCAGCACGTCGAGGTTGTCGCCGGCGACGAAGGTGTTCCACGCCGGTCCCGGGGTCAGTATCGCTGGCTCGGCGGGCACGCGCGGCAGCCTAGGTGGGTCCCAACATCCCCACCAGTCCCACGACGTCCTTTACCCTGGAACGCGTGCCTTCCTCCACCCGGCCCTCCGCCAACGCCTCCGCCCAGACCGTCAGCCGGCCTTCGTCCCGCCCCTCCGCGCTCGCGCTGCCGCGCCGTCGCCGGGCGTTGACGCTCGCCACCGCGGCCGTGCTGGTCGCGGGGCTCGGCGTGGGACCGTCCGTCGCCGACGAGGGCCGCGACACCCCCGGCGCTCGGGCCGCGGCGGGCCTCGATGCCCACGCCGCGGCCGCTCGGTCCGGCTACCGTGGCCGCAACCAGACCTCGGACGGCAGGCCGGGCACCGTCGTCGGCCCCCCGGTCGAGCTGCGCGGCCGCGCCGCCCAGGTCCGCAACGACGTGAGCTACGAGATCGCCCCCGGCGTCACGCTGCGCGAGTGGGACCAGGTGGACGGCCGGCAGCCCGTCGGGCAGGTCCGGATGAACCTTCTGACGGTCAGCCTCGACGCACCGAACATCAGTTTCCGCCCTCTTTCACCGACGTACGTCACAAGCCGGCGCACACCGAGCGAGTTTGCGCGCTGGAGCGGCGCGCTCGCGACGGTTAACGGTGACTTCTTCGACATCGGCAGTTCCGACAATCCGGGAACCTATGCTCCGCAGGGCGTGACGATCGATGACGGCAAGGTCCTTACCGGATCGCGCGACGGCTGGATTCCGGACGTGAATTCGTCATTCTGGATCGACAACGCCGGCCTCCACATCAGCCCGCTGAGCGTGCAGTACACCATTCGACAGCACCGTGACTGGGTTGTGAGCGGCATGAATCACTTCGAAGTGCCCAAGGGCCAGATCGGGGTGTT
Organism: Nocardioides sp. SYSU D00065; assembly: GCF_017916425.1. GTDB lineage: Bacteria > Actinomycetota > Actinomycetes > Propionibacteriales > Nocardioidaceae > Nocardioides. Next base: position 1,125,242 of record NZ_JAFMSX010000001.1, read on the forward strand.
CGACAAGAACTGGCACCGAACGCAGGGCTACAAGGTGACCGACGGGAAGAGGTTCGCCCGGGAGGTGGTGCTGCGCAGAAACAAGGTCCTGACCAATCGCGCCACCCTCTCGCGCGGCAAGAAGATCGGTCCTCGCGACAGAGTGCTCATCGGCGTAGGCCGCGGGGCTGTGCAGCTGAAGTCCCTGCGCAAGGGCGAGAGAATCACCTTGTCGAAGCGCGTCGAGGGCGGCAACGCTAGCGCTGCCATCAGCGGCGACCGGCCCCTGCTGGTCAACGGCGTGCGCACCGTCATCAACAACACCATCGCCCACCCGCGTACGGCTGTCGGCATCGACGCTGACGGCCGCAAGCTGCTCATCCTCGTCGTGGACGGCCGTTCGTCGGCCAGCCGGGGCTACACGATGGTCGAGCTCGCGGACCTGATGACGGCCCTGGGCGCGGAGAACGCCCTCAACCTCGACGGCGGCGGCTCCTCGGCCATGTACACCCGCACCGCCTCCGGGGCGAGCGCCGTGGTCAACGAGCCCTCGGACGGCAGCGAGCGCAAGGTCGCCAACGCGTTCGGTGTCTTCTACAACGGCGAGCTGCCGCCGGTGCTGCCGATCACTCCCACGCCGACCTCCACGCCGACCTCCACGCCGACCTCCACGCCGACGGTCCCGCCGCCGCCGGGCCGCTAGGACCCCGCCCGCCCGGTCGACGACGGCCCGGCTCGAGCTCAGGCGTGGGACTCAGGCGTCGGGCGCCGCGAACACGACCACGAAGGTCATCGGCGCGAGGCACTGCACGGTGCTCTTGGGCAGCTGCGCCACGACCTGGAAGCCGGCCTCACCCTGCTCCACGGCCACGCCGGTCGGCGCCTCGCAGCCGACGCTCACGGTCGCGCCGTACGGCGTCGATCCCGGCGCCTGCTGCGCCACCTCCGCCACGGTGGCCCGCACCGTGTCGGCGAACCCGGCGTCGAGCCCGGTGACGAAGTCCGAGACCGCCTGGTCGCCGTCCAGCGCGAACGCGAACGTCGAGGCGGAGCCGCCGGCGTCCGTGGCGCTGATCAGCAGCGCCTCGGCGACCCCCGCCGAGCCGGTCGCCGGGATGGTCTGCGACCCGTCGCCGGACTCCGGCTCAGGGGTGGGCTCGTCGGTCCCCGAGGGCGCGTCCGACGCCGACTCCGAGGGACTGGGCGCAGTGGACGAGGCCGCCGGGTCCGACGCGGTGTCGTCGCCGCCGTCGGAGGCGCACGCCGACAGGGCCGCCACCAGGACCGAGGTGAGGGCGAGACCGCCGGCGAGCGTGGCAGCGCGGCGCCGGCCGCGCGGGGTGGGAAGGGAGGTCATGGTGGTGGGACGATAACCGTCGCGGCGCGGCTCCCCGGGCAGGCGCGTGCGGGATCGGCGGCGGAGTGACGCCGCCACCCCCGCACTGGCAGGCTGGGCGCCATGAGCAGTGCCATGCAGGCCGAGCCGGTGCGTGAGGCCGTCCGCGCCTACGCCGCCCGGCAGCCGGCCCTCGCCGCCGCCACCGCGGCGTACGTCACCCTCGTCCGGACCCTGCTCGACGATGCGGGGATCGACTACCTCAGCGTCACCGGGCGGACCAAGAGCGTCGCGTCCTTCGCCGCCAAGGCCAACCGCGCCGAGAACGGCCGGCCGGTGTACCCCGACCCGCTGGAGCAGATCACCGACCAGATCGGCGTCCGCGTGATCACCTACGTGCACAGCGACGTCGCCGCGGTCGCCGAGCTGCTGGCCGACGAGCTGACCCTGCTCGACGACCGCGACCTGGGCGCGGAGACGGCCCGCTCGGGGCGCTTCGGCTACGCGAGCCGCCACCTCCTCGTCCAGGTGCGTGACGGCGACCAGCACGAGTCCCTCGCCGGCGAGCGGGCCAGCGTCCAGGTGCGGACGGTGCTGCAGCACGCGTGGGCCGAGTTCGAGCACGACATCCGCTACAAGGGCAACGTCCCCGGCGAGGCCGCCGCCGACCTCGATCGGCGCTTCACGCTGGCCGCCGGGCTCATCGAGCTGGCCGACCGGGAGTTCGCGACGATCCGCGAGCGCATCCAGGCGGCCGCCCCCGGCAGCACCACGGCGCCGGAGGCCGACCACATCGTCGGGCAGGACCTCGCCACGTTCCTGGCCGGCCACTACAGCGATGCCGGCTGGTCGCACACCGACCACTACGACTGGATCGCCGGACTGCTCGCACAGCTCGGCATCGACACCGTCGACGACCTCGCCGGCCTGCTGACCTCGGTCGACGCCGATGCGGTGATCCGGCGGATGGGCTACCGCTATCCCGCCGGAGCCGTACGCCGCCTCGACGACGCGCTCCTGGCGATCTTCGGCGAGCAGTACGTCACCCTCGAGGGCAACAGCCACCGCGTCCCGCTGCTGCGGGCGCGACTGGAGAAGCTGTCCACGCCGGAGGGCTGACGCGCCACACGGCCCGCGCTCGTTCCGAAGCGCTCGCCAGAGCCCGCCCGAGCCCCTGGACCGGACCCCCTAGGGTTGCCGCATGAGACGGCCCTCCTGGACCACCCTCACTCCCCTGCTGGCCGCCGTGGCGCTCGCGCTGGTCTGGGGCCGCCACCCGGGACCGGTCGTGCTCGGCGTGCTCGCGCTGCTGCTGGTCGGCGCCGTCCTGGCGGCGGTGCACCACGCCGAGGTGGTGGCGCACCGCGTGGGCGAGCCCTACGGCTCGCTGGTGCTGGCGGTCGCGGTCACGATCATCGAGGTCGGCCTGATCGTCACGCTCATGGTGACCACCGACAAGGACACCTCGGGGCTGGCGCGCGACACCGTCTTCGCGGCGGTGATGATCACCGTCAACGGCATCGTGGGCCTCGCGCTGCTGGTGGGCGCGCTCAAGCACCACCTGGCCGTCTTCAACCCCGAGGGCACCGGCGCGGCGCTGGCCACGGTGATCGCGCTGGCCGTGCTGTGCCTGGTCGTGCCGTCGGTGACCACGTCGGAGCCCGGACCGGAGTTCACCGGCGCACAGCTCGCCTTCGCGGCCACCGCGTCCCTGGCGCTCTACGGCATGTTCGTGTTCACCCAGACCATCCGGCACCGTGACTTCTTCCTGCCGGTGGCGGCGGGCGAGCACACGCCGGTCGTCGCGTCCTCCGGTGGCGGCGACTCCTTCCAGCACGAGCCGGTCGACCTCGACGACGACGGCCACGCGGACCCGCCCACCGGTCGGGCGACCCTCACCAGCCTGGGCCTGCTGCTCGTCTCCCTCGTCGCCGTGGTGGGGCTGGCGAAGATCGAGTCACCGGCGATCGAGTCGGGCGTCGCCGCGGTGGGGTTCCCCCAGGCCGTCGTCGGTGTCGTGATCGCCCTGCTGGTGCTCGCCCCGGAGACGATCGCCGCCGTCCGGGCCGCCGCGCGCAACCGCGTCCAGGTCAGCCTCAACCTCGCGCTGGGCTCGGCGATGGCGTCGATCGGCCTGACCATCCCGGCCATTGCCGTGGCCGGCATCTGGCTCGACGGCCCGCTCGCGCTGGGCCTCAACCAGCTGCAGACCACGCTGCTGGTGCTCACCGCGGCCGTCGCGATCCTCACCGTGGTGCCGGGCCGGGCCAAGCCGCTCCAGGGCGGCGTGCACCTGGTGCTGCTAGCGGCGTTCCTGTTCCTGACGATCGCGCCGTAGGACGTCTGCCGCGACCGACCCGCGCAACCGGTCGGTCGCCGGCCACGGGTCGGGAGCGACGATCAGCCGAAGTACTTCGCGTAGATCTTGTCGTAGGTCCCGTCCTCGCGCAGCTCGGCGAGCGTGCGGTTGATCTCGCGCAGCAGCGGGATGTTGCCGTCTTTCTTCACCGCCATGCCGTACTGCTCACCGGTGTCGAACTCACGCGCCAGCTTGAGGCTGGGGTTGTCGGAGACGAATTGGCCGGAGACCGTGTTGTCGAGCATCGCGGCGTCCAGCTCGCCCGCGTCGAGCGCGGCCTGCACGCCGGCGGCGTCGTCGTACGCCTTCACCTCGGTGGTCTCCGGCGCGAAGTCGCTCAGGTAGGTCTCGCCGGTGGTGTCCTTCTGCACCCCGACCCGCTGCCCGGCGAGCTCCTCCAGCTCGTCCAGGCCGGAGCCGCGCGGCGTGATGAGCGCCTGCTTGGCGTCGAAGTAGGGGCTGGAGAAGTCCAGGACGCGCGCCCGCTCGCCGGTGATGGTCATGGCCGAGACCGCCACGTCGCACACGTCGTTGTTGAGCGAGTCGCCGGAGGTGATGTCGTCGAAGGCGACGTCGAGCACGTCCAGCTCGGCGTCGAGCGCCTTGGCCACGGCCTTGCCCAGGTCGACGTCGAAGCCGACGAGCTTGCCCTTCTCCTCGTAGACGAAGGGCGGGTAGGGGCTGTCGGTGCACATGGTCAGCGCGCCCTCGAAGACGAGGGACACGTCACTGAGCGCGTCGGCGGTCTCGCCGCTGGCGCTGCCACCGCAGGCGCTCAGCGCACCCATCAGGGCCACGGAGGTCAGGGCGGCCACGGCGGTGCGGGCCGGGCCGAGGCGACGGTCGGTGCGGGTCATGGGTCAGTTCGCATTCACGGTGAGCGACTCACGAAGTCGCATGAGGGAGTATTCGGTGATCTTCACCAGCGCGCCCTTGGCCTGCTCGCGGTCGCGGGCATCGAGGCTGATGATCGGTACGTCGGCGGGCAGGGCCAGCGCGGCGGCGATCTCGTCGGCCGGGTAGCGCGGAACGCCGTCGAACTCGTTGACGGCGACGATGAACGGGATGCCCTTGGACTCGAAGTAGTCCAGCGGCGAGAACGACTCGTCGAGCCGGGCCACGTCGACCAGCACGATGGCGCCGATGGCGCCGCGGCACAGGTCGTCCCACATGAACCAGAAGCGTCGCTGGCCGGGGGTGCCGAAGAGGTAGAGCACGAGGTCCTCGGCCAGGGTGAGGCGGCCGAAGTCCATGGCCACCGTGGTGGTCGCCTTGGTGGGCACGGCGGCGAGGTCGTCGACGCCCTCGGACTCGTTGGTCACGAGCGCCTCGGTGCGCAGCGGGTCGATCTCCGAGACGGCGCCGACCAGCGTCGACTTGCCGACGCCGAAGCCGCCGGCGATGACGATCTTCGTCGACGCAGCAGCGCGCTGTGCCTTAGTAGTTTCGAAGTCCACGGAGGGTCCTTTCGATGAGCTCGAGACGCTCATCTGTCGACGTCTTCTCGGTGATGGTGGCCTGGATCCGGACCAAGCCCTGCTCGATGAGGTCACCCAGCAGCACCCGGGTGACACCGATCGGCATCTTGGTCAGGGCCGACACCTCGGCCACGGATCGCCGGTCGCAGACCTCGAGAACCTGCGCGGCAGAGGGGGTGAGGACGGGCGCCTCCGCACCAGCCTGGAGGCGCAGCGTGGCCTCCATGGCCAGGTCGACGGAGGTCGCCGTCCGGCCAGCGGTGATCGTGTAGGACCGGATGAGGCGAGGGCGGTACTCCTCGTCCTCCGGCTCGTGTGGGGGCGTCATGGCACGGGAACCGGTCAGCCGCCCGTACCGACGCGGGCCTGGGCCTCGACGGTACGTCCCACGCGGTCCACCAGCAGGGCCATCTCGTAGCCCACCTGGCCGATGTCGGCCTCCTCGGTCGTGAGGACGGTGAGGTTCGAGCCGTCTCCGACGCTCATCAGCATCAGGAAGCCCATCTCCATCTCCACGATGGTCTGCATGACCGATCCGCCCTCGAAGAGTCGGGCGGCGCCCACCGCGAGGCTGGCCAGACCCGAGGAGACGGCGGCGACCTGCTCGGCGCGCTCGCCCGGGATGCTCGTGCTCGAGGCCATCAGGAGACCGTCGGCGGAGACCAGGATGGCGTGGGCCGCGTCGGGCACGTCGTCGACGAAGCGCGACATCACCCAGTCGAGGTCGCGGTCGTCACCAGCGGAGCCGGCGGCGGGGGCGGCGGATTCGTACGTCATACGGGGCCTGCTTCCGTGTGCTGAGGGGAACTTTGGGCTGCTCGTCGACCGCGGGACACACCCGCGGTGTGGGCCTGGAGCCGGCGACGGATCGCTTCGGGGTCACGCGTCTTGGCGGCCGTGGGCGGGGTAACGCTACCGGGCACGAGACGCTCCCCGGGGGCGCGTCGCGGGAGCCCGGCGGGGGTGGCCTCGACGGCCGGGGTCTCCTCGGCCACCTGCTCGGCGATCTCCCAACCGCGGTCGACCTCGGTCTCGTGGATCGCGCTGGCGTCGCCGGTGAGCCACCCCGAGCGCATGGACTTGAAGATCGGCGAGTCGCCGCCGGCGCGAGCCGGGGCGCCCCTGTCCTGGGACAGGCCGTTGGTGCCGTGGTCCGTCCCGAGGGAGGCGGCCGGTACGTCGGCGACCGGCTGCGCGGCAGGTGGGGCGACCGGCTGCGCGACGGGCTCCGCGACGGGCGGGGTCACGCGGCGGGTGGGGGTGCCCAGACCCAGGGGGTCGTCGACGTCGACCTGCACCTCGTCGGCGGGGTCGACGGCCGTCGCCCGGTCGCCCGCGCCGGTGGGCACGGATCGCGACAGCGGGTCGTGTGCCCGGGCAGGCTCCGGCTCCACTGCAGGCTGAGCGGGAGGCTGCACGACGGGCTCGGCCACCGACTGCTGGGTGACCGGCGGGGTGGTCGGCGGGGTGGTCGGCGGGGTGGCCGGCGCGGTCGGCTGAGGAGCCGTCGGCTCGACCTTCGCCTCCTCCGCCTGGGCGCGCTGGCGCGAGGCGAGCGCGGTGATGGGGACGACCGAGGCCACCTTCTCGGCACGCGAGGCGGCGGCCGGAACGGGCGCATCGGCGGATCCCGCACCGGCGGCCGTCGCAGACTCGCCGGCCGGGCTGGGACGCTTGCCGAAGAGCGGACCGGTGGCGCTGGAGGTCTCCGGCGGCAGGAAGGCGTCGGCTCCCGTGCGCGGCATGTTGGCTCCCGGCTCGCGGCGCGGCAGCAGGCTCTCCAGGGGCGGGCGGTCCTCGGTCACGGACGGCACCGCGGCGGTCCGAGCGACCGGCTGCGGCGACGGCTGCGCGGGCTCCGGCTGGACGGGCTCCGGCTGCACGGGCTGCGGGGCCGACTGCGCCTCGGCGTCCCGGGCCGCCTTCGCCTGCGCGGCGGCGGCCTTCTCGGCCTTCTCGGCCGCCTTGGCCTCGGCCCGCTCCGCACGCGAGGGCTTGCGCGCGCTCCGCCTGGCACCGGCGGGCGCGGCGACCGCCGTGGTCTCGAGGATCTCCGCCTCGGGGGCGGCGACCGTGGCGGGGACCGGCTGGGCGGCGTCCGGGGCCGCCTGCGGCGCGGGAGTGCTCTGCGGCAGCTCGGGAAGGATCGCCGGCGGCAGGAGCACGGTGGCCGTCATGCCGCCACCGGCGTTGCGCGCCAGGCTGGCGTGGATGCCGTGCCGCTCGGCGAGGCGGGAGACGACGAACAGGCCCATGCGGCGGGCGGTGTCCGGCGTTGCCTCGGCGCCGTGCGCCAGATCGCGGTTGAGCTGCTCGAGCTCGGCGGGCGGCACGCCCAGGCCGGCGTCGGTGATGGTGACGGTCACGCCGTCCGCGCCGAGCTTGGCCGCGAGGCGCACCGGCTCGGCGGGCGGGGAGTAGGTCAGCGCGTTGTCCACGAGCTCGGTGAGCAGGTGGACCACGTCGGGGGCGGCGTCGTCGCTGACGCGGGTGCCGAGGTGCGACAGGATCTGCACGCGCTGGTAGTCCTGCACACCGGAGGTCGCGGCCTGGAGCGCCTCGCCGACCGTGAGGCTGTACGTGCCGGCGGCGCGGTTGGGAGCGTCGGCCAGGATCAGCAGCGAGTCGGCCGTGCGACGCATGCGCGAGGCGAGGTGGTCGAGGCGGAACAGCGACTCGAGACGCTTGGGGTCCTCCTCGTCGTGCTCGAGGCGCTCGATCTGGGCCAGCTGCTGGTTGACCAGCGAGGTGGAGCGGCGCGAGAGCGTCACGAACATCGCGTTGACCGTCTGGCGCAGCTGGGCCTCACCGGAGGCGAGGTGGATGGCCTGGCGGTGCAGGTCGTCGACCGCGCGGGCGACCTGGCCGATCTCCTCGTTGGTGGTGACGTCGATGGTCTTGATCGGCTCCGGCTCCTGGCCGGCGCGGATCCGGGCGACGGCATCGGGCAGGCGGTGCCGCGCGACGGCGAGCGCGCCCTCGCGCACCCGGCCGATGGGGTCGAGCAGGCTGCGGGCGATGACGAAGGCGATGGCGATGGCCGCGGCGAGGGCGAGCAGCGTGAGCGCCGCCCCGAGGAGCGCGTTGCGCTGCGCGTCGGAGGCCGCCTCGTCGAGGGTGTCGCTGACACCGCTGATGAGCGAGGCGGTGATCTCGTCGTACGGAGCGTAGGCGTCGCGACCGCCCAGGTCGCTCGCGGAGTCGTCGCGGACCTGGCCGGCGTGCCGGGTGTTCTGCGTGCGGAGGAGGGCGGTCTGCTCCTCGGCGCCCTCGACCGAGCCGGCGAGACGGTCGATGGCGGCAGCCTCCACACCGATCTCCGAGAACAGGTCCTGCGAGCTCGACTGCGACAGCGTGGTGGCGATGAGACCCTGCTGGAGCGCGAGCGAGAGCCGGCCGCTCATGGCCTGGGACAGCTGCTCGAGGCGGGGCTCCGGCGTGTCCTGGGCGGCGTTCACGCTGGTGATCAGCTGCGTGACGCTCGACTCGAGCTGGCGGACCAGGGCGATCCAGGTGGCGGGGCCGAGGGACTCCGCGCCCTCGCCGCGCATCGCCTGGCTCAGGTCGAGCAGCGCGTTGACGTGGGCCACCTGCAGGTCGGTCAGGTCGGCGCTGTCCCGCGCCTCGGTCAGGGCCTCGGCGTTGGTGGAGATGTCGGCGATCGCGTCGATCAGGTCGCCCTGGCTCGCGGCGTCGTCGGACTGCGCAGCCACCATGGCGGCCTCGGACGCGGTCAGGTAGTCGACCGCCGGCTGGATGATGGTGACCTGCTTGGCGCTGCTCGCCGCCTCCCGGGAGTCGCTGTAGTCGCCCAGCACACGGAGGCCCCCCAGGGTGGCCGCGAGCAGCAGCGGGATGGCCAGGGCGAGCGCGATCTTGCGGCGCAGGGGCCAGCCGGCTACCGACATGCCCGCTCCCTTCCGGGACTGGGCTGCATCCTGGGTCATGTGTGCCTCGTTCGTGAGCGACTGCGGAGAGACGAAACGTGCCCCGAGGGACGGAGCAGACTCAACCTAAGGAGTCTCGCGACATTCCGTGGCGTTTTCGCAGAAGTTGCGCCCCGGGGGTGTAAAGGGCTGGACCAGCCGTTTCGCGAGCGGGCGGCGCGTGGATCGGTCACCACCGGGAACGACAGTGGAGCCCACGGTCACACCCTGTCGGCCGCGGGCTCCACTGGTGCCGGAACGCCGCAGGCTCAGCCGGCGGAGCCGTGGCTGTGCGGCGGCACGACCGGGCCCTCGGACGGCTGGACCACGACGAACCCGGGGCCCTGGAAGGCGTACTGGAACGCCTCGCCGGTGCCGCCGCGCAGCATCGAGCGCATGTTCATCGAGCTGACGACCTGCGGCACCAGCCCGGCCGACCAGCACACGGCGGCGTTGATGTCGACGTAGGTCGGCGCCTGCGAGCAGTCCAGGATCAGCGGCTGGCCGTCGCTGGTCAGCGCGACCGTGCCGTGACCCTGCACCAGGGTGTTGAACATCCCGCCGCTCATCATCCCGGCGCCCTTGACCCGGTGGACGTCGTACTCGAGCGTGGCGTCCATCGCGAGCAGCGCCGTGCCGTTGACCGACAGCGCGTCGCCCTCGAGGTGCACGAGGAAGACGTCCTTGGCGGTGTCGGCGAAGAAGACCTCGCCCTGCCCGGCGACCGTCATCAGCGGCGTGTCCTCGGAGGTCACCAGCCGGCGCATCATCTTGCCGAGCGAGCCCGCCGACTTGTGCTCGAAGGTGACCTGCCCCTGGTAGGCCACCATCGAGCCCTTCGCGGCGAGCACCGGCTCGCCGAGCACCGCCCGCAGCGTCTTGCGGTGGTGCAGGCTGAACCGCTGGGCGGTCGCGTTCTCCTGGTTGGCCTGGTCGAACAGCTCGCTGCGCATGGTGCTCCCCCGTCGTCGTGGCGGCCCTCCTGGCCGCCGTCGCGGGGAGCCTAGCGAGGAGCGGGCCCGCGAGGGGCGCGCTCGCGCACGGTCAGGCGCGCTCGACCTCGCTCTGGAGCTTGAGGACCGTCGTGCCGTCCTCCTGCTCGATGACGTACGCCGGGTCGTCGTCGCTGCCGTGCCGGGTGATCTCCTTGCCCTTGGTCGTGCGCGAGACGTCGCCGTGGTGGATCTCGGCGACCTTGCCCTCGGCCCACGAGGAGCCCCACTTCCACTTCACCAGCGTGCCGGTCCGGATCGTCATCCCGCCACGGTGCCACGGGCCGGACGCGGGCGGACCACCCCTCAGGAGCGGACGTGCATCCGCTCGCCCTGGGGGCCGAAGATCGCCAGCACCTCCGCGGGTGCCGGCCCGGGGTTGCCGACCCAGTGCGGCGTACGGGTGTCGAACTCGACGACCTCCCCGGGCTCCAGGGTCAGGTCGCGGGTGCCCACGATCAGGCGCACCCGGCCGCTGAGCACGTAGAACCACTCGTAGCCCTCGTGCGTCTGCAGCGTGGGCGCCGGGTCCCGGTCGACCGGGAGGACGAGCTTGAACGACTGCAGCCCGCCGGGTCGGCGCGTCAGGGGGATGTGGACGCGACCGTGCCGCACCACCGGTTTGAGGCGCACCCGCGGGTCACCCGTCTCCGGCGCGTCGACCAGCTCGTCGAGTGCGACCCGGTGCGCGCGGGCCAGGGGCAGCAGCAGCTCGAGGGTCGGCTTGCGCTGACCGGACTCCAGGCGCGAGAGCGTGCTCACGGAGATGCCGGTCTCCTGCGCCAGGTCGGTCAGCGTGGCCTCGCGCTCCAGCCGCAGCTGCCGCAGCCGCGGTCCGACGTTGCGCAGCACTCCCTCGTCGTCCATGCCGCGAGTTTGCCACATCGGCAAGAATGTTTGTCAGTTCCGCAGGGTGGGTGCATTCTCGACGGCATGACTGAGAACACGATGTACGACGTGGTGGTGGTCGGCGGCGGCGCGGCCGGCCTGAGCGGTGCGATGGCGCTGGGGCGCTCCAAGCGCTCCGTGCTGGTGGTCGACGCGGGCGAGCCCCGCAACGCCCCGGCCGGACATGCCCACAACTACCTGGGGCGCGAGGGCATCCCCCCGCGCGAGCTGCTCGAGATCGGCCGCACCGAGGTGGCGCAGTACGGCGTCGATCTGGTCGACGATCGCGTGGTCGGCCTGTCCGGTGCGGCCGGCGACTTCCTCGTGACGACCGCGGGCGGACGGCGCTACGGCGCGCGCCGGGTGCTCGTGACGGCGGGGGTCGTGGACGAGCTGCCCGACGTGCCGGGTCTGGCCGAGCGGTGGGGCGTCGACGTCCTGCACTGCCCCTACTGTCACGGTTGGGAGGTCCGCGACCAGGCGATCGCCGTCCTGGCCACGACTCCGATGGCCGGGCACCAGGGCCTGCTGTTCCGGCAGCTGTCCGACGACGTGGTGATGATCGTCCACGACGGCGTGGAGCTGCCCGACGAGGAGCTGGAGAAGATGAGCGCCATCGGCGTCCGGATCGAGCACGGCACCCCGCAGGAGGTCGTCACCGAGGGGGATGCGCTCGTGGGGCTGCGGCTGGCCGACGGCTCGGTGCTGGAGCGGCAGGCCATCGTGGTGGCCAGCAAGCCGCACGCGCGCGCCGACTTCCTCGCCCCGCTGGGCCTGGAGCCACAGCCGTTCGAGATGAACGGCGTCGCCTTCGGCTCGGTCATCGCGGTGGAGTCGTCCGGCGCGACTGCGGTCCCGGGCGTCTTCGCCGCAGGCAACGTCACCGACGTCGCGATGACGCTGATGGCCTCGGCCGCGCACGGCATGCGGGTCGGGGCGTGGATCAACGCCGAGCTCGCCGCCGAGGACGCGGCGCGAGCCGTGGCCGAGCGGCGTGCCGCGCACTTCGAGCGGCCCGCGTGGGAGGAGCGCTACTCCGGCGAGCAGGTGTGGAGCGGCCGTGCCAACGTGCAGCTGGTCGCGGAGGTCGCCGCCATGACGCCGGGCCGGGCGCTGGAGGTCGGCTGCGGGGAGGGTGGCGACGCCATCTGGCTCGCCTCCCACGGTTGGGACGTGACGGCCGTCGACTTCGCCGACGCCGCCCTGGCCCGCACCGCCACCCACGCCGAGGAGGCCGGGGTGGGCGACCGCGTCAGCACCCGCCGTGTCGACGTACGCATCTTCGAGCCCGACGGGGAGACGTGGGACCTGGTCACCTCGCACTTCGTGCACCTGCCCGACGGCGGCATGGTGGACGTCGTACGACGCCTCGCCGCGGCAGTGGCGCCCGGCGGGACCCTGCTCGTGGTCGGGCACGACCCCGAGGACCTGGCGACCGGGCTGCGGCACGGACACCGCACGTTCCTGTTCACCGCCGAGTCGCTCCTGCCCGCGCTCGACGGGGACGGCGCGGGTGAGTGGGCGGTCGAGGTGTGCGAGTCCCGACCGCGCACGCAGCCGCACCCGCAGACCGGTGAGGAGATCGCCGTCGCCGACGCGGTGCTGCGGGCGCGCCGCCTCGCGTGAGGCGGGCGGACGCCGCGCCGGTGTCAGCCGATGAGACCGAGCCGGGCCAGCACCAGCGCGGCGATCCGCTCGACGGGCAGCGCCGGGTCGACGTCCATCCCGGGCTCGTCGGGCTGCAGCGGCTCCAAGGTGTCGAGCTGCGACTCGAGCAGGCTCGGCGGCATGAAGTGCTCGCGGGCGTTCATCCGGTCGAGGATGAGGTGCTTGTCGCCCGTGCAGTGCACGAAGAACGTTCCCGCGCCGCCGCGGAGCAGCACCGCGCGGTAGGTCCGTCGCAGGGCGCTGCAGGTCATCAGCGTCGGCTCGTCGCGAGCGTCCCGCTCGGCCGTCCACTCGGCCAGCGACTCCAGCCAGCCCCAGCGGTCGGCGTCGGTGAGCGCGATGCCCTCACGCATCTTGGCGACGTTGGCCGGTGGGTGGAAGTCGTCACCCTCCGCGAGCTCCCAGCCGAGCCGCTGCTGCACCGCCTGCGCGACGCTCGACTTCCCCGACCCGGAGACGCCCATGAAGACCAGGTGCAGCGGCTCGCTCATCCGACCGCCCACACACCGAGGGCGAGCACGAAGATCGACACGCCGAGGGTCGTCTCGAGGACCGTCCACGTGCGCAGCGTGGTCTTGACGTCCATCCCGAAGAACCGGCTGACCAGCCAGAAGCCCGAGTCGTTGACGTGCGAAAGCACCGTGGCCCCGGCGGCGATCGCGAGCACCAGCGCGACGAGCTGCAGCGACGAGGGGTCCGCCTCGGTCACGGCTGCGGACAGGAGCCCGGCGGTGGTGGTCAGCGCGACGGTCGCCGATCCCTGCGCGACGCGCAGGATCGTCGCGATCACGAAGGCCGAGACGACCAGCGGGAGGCCGAGGTCGGCGAGCGACTCCGACAGCGCGGCGCCGATGCCGCTGTAGCGCAGCACGCCGCCGAACATCCCGCCGGCACCGGTGATGAGGATGATCGCGCAGATGGGGCCGAGGGCGTCGTTGAGCAGGGTCTCGACCTCCTCGCGCGAGTGGCGGCGGATAGCGAGCGTGTACGTCGCGACGAGGAGCGCGATGAGCAGCGCGACCGGGGTCTGGCCCAGGAAGACGAGCGCGTCCACGAGCCCGCCGTCCTCGGCGATGGTGCCGTTGGTCCGCAGGGTGGTGAGGACCGTGTTGGCGCCGATCAGCACCAGGGGGAGCAGCAGGATGCCGAGGACGTGGGCGAAGGCCGGCGGGTTGTCGGTGTCGGCCGCCCGGCCGCCGGTGAGCACCGAGTCGTCGACCGGGACCTGCACCTTGCCCAGCCACGCGGTCGTGACGACGTACACGCCGACGATCCAGGCGAGCACCGCGACGACCACGCCGACCAGCAGCGTCAGGCCGATGCTGGCGTCGAGCTCGGTGGCCGCGGTGACCGGTCCCGGGTGCGGCGGGACGATCGCGTGCATGGCGGCGAAGGCGCCGGCGGCGGGCAGGGCGTACATCAGCACCGAGCCGCCGAACCGCTTCGCGACGGAGAAGATGATCGGCAGGAACACCACGAGCCCGGCGTCGAAGAAGATCGGCAGGCCGAACAGCAGGGCGGCGACGCCGAGCGCCAGCGGAGCGCGCTTCTCGCCGAACCGGCTCACGAGCGTGTCGGCCAGCACCTGGGCGCCGCCGGTCACCTCCAGCAGCCTGCCGATCATCACGCCGAGGCCGACGAGCAGCGCGACCGACCCCAGCGTGCTGCCGAAGGCCGCGATGGCGACCGTCGGCACCTCGGCCACCGGGATGCCGGCCGCCACGGCCGTGCCGAGGCTGACCAGCACCAGCGCGACGAAGGCGTGCATGCGCAGCACGATGATGAGCACGAGCAGCACGGCGACGGCCGCGGCTGCGATGAGCAGCAGCGTGCCGGAGCCGTAGACGGGGTCCATGGTGTCCACGTGGAGTGCCTCCGAGTTTCGCCGGGTGGGTCGCCTCACCCTAGGGGCAACACCGCATGTGTGGCTCGTACGAGCGGCGCTGCCGGGCCCGCTCCGACACGACGACGGGGCCGGCTCCGCTGAGCCGGCCCCGTCGGGGAGGTGTCTGTCTCACTCGCTCCAGGAGCGCGGGAGGCTGCTGTTGGCGACGCGGTTCTCGGCGTCGATCATCCAGGCCAGCTGCTCGAGCCGCTCGAGGATCGTGTGGATCAGGTCGGCGGACGTCGGGTCCTCGGCGTCCACCTCGTCGTGGATGCGGCGGCCCGTGCCCGCCACCGCGTAGATCGCGGCGACGATGAGGTCGACGCAGTCGCCGGTGTTGACCTCGGCGGAGGGGAACTCCGGCAGCGTGGACTGCGCGGCGACGGTCGTGGAGCGGGCGTCGGGCGTGGCGTAGACGGCGCGCATCCGCTCGGCGACGTCGTCGGAGAACCCGCGTGCGGCCTCGACCACCTCGTCGAGGGCCAGGTGCATGTCACGGAAGTTCTTGCCGACGACGTTCCAGTGGGCCTGCTTGCCCTGCAGGTGCAGGTCGGTCAGGTCGACCAGCAGCTGCTGGAGGTGGCCCGCGAGACGCTCGGAGGCCTGGAACGCCGGGTGCGCGGTGTGGGTGGAGCGGGTCTGGCCGGCGGACTGGCCGGTGGACTGGGTGGCGGTCTGGGTCATGGCACTTCCTCTCTGTCGGACACCACCTACTGAACACCTTTTTCTTGAATGATTCCAGTAAGGCGAGGCTGACCTACCTGGCCGGCGACGGAGAGGCGGGCCAGCCCGCCTCCCCGCCGGCTCTCCTCAGCCCAGGCGCCACTTCTGGTTCGGCGTGCCGGCACAGGTCCACAGCTGCAGCTGCGCCCCGTTGGCGGCGTTGCGGTCGACGATGTCGACGCACTTGTTCGCCTGCGGGTTCACCAGGTCGCCCGCGGCACTGAGCACGAACTGCTGCGCCGGGTTGGTGCTGCAGCGCGCGAGCTGGATCGGCGCGCCGTCGGCCACGCTGCCGCCGGCGACGTCCATGCACATGCCGTTCTGCGAGCGGAGCGTGCCGCCGACGCGCTCCCACCGCTGGTTGGTCCCACCGGCGCAGTCCCACATGACCAGGCGCTGGCCGTCCTCGAACCGCCAGTTCGGGACGTCGATGCACCTGCCGTTGAGCTGGCTGACGAGAGTGCTGCCGGTGGACCCGGTCGGCGGCGTGGTGCCGCCGCCGGGGCCGAAGGGCGTGAGCGTGATCGCGGCCGAGCGCGGGTCGCCGCTGTGCACGAGCGACTCCTGCGCCTGGACGTCGTCGAACGCGAAGCCGTAGGCGCGGCCGTCGACCATGTTCTGGTGCACCAGCCGGGAGTAGTGGTTGGTGATGGCACCTTGGTAGAAGTCGGCCGCCGTGCCGCTCGGCTGCGTGTCGAGGCGGCCCAGCGTGGAGCGGTGCAGCGCGGCGCACAGCGTCCGGGCGATCGGCCCGACGACCTGGTCGTTGGGGGCGTGCAGTGCGCCGTCGCATCCCCACACGTCGCCGGTCGTGGGACGCTGGAACGACGCCACCTGCTGGCCCGCGCCGTTGGCGAACGTCATCGTCGCGCCCGTCGTACGCCCGTAGTAGCGGACGTCGGGGCGGTCACCGAACGGCACGACGGTCAGCGTCTTGGTGGTGTAGGCGTTCCACGCCTGCGCGATGTAGGGGTCGAGGTAGGCGCGGTCGAAGTACCCGGCGTCGGCGGCCTTGCCGGGCGCCAGCACTCGCAGCACCGTGCCGTCGGCGCGGGTCCGGACCAGCCCGGACCAGCCCGGCTGGTTGCGGATCCCGGCGATCACCTTGTTGCGACCGTCGTCCACGAGTCGCCCCGTGGTCCGGGTCGCTCCGTCCGCGCCGGTCACCGAGATGGCGTGCGGCACCGCGAACATGTCGACCTGCGAGCTGTTGAGCCACAGTCCGGCGTCGTTGTACGTGAACTCGCTCCAGTCGAACAGGATGTTCTCGCTGGGGTCGCCCGGCGCCCACGGCGCCGGCTGCACGAGCCCGTCCGGGGTCAGCCGGAACGGCAGCCGCTCACCGAACGACATGTACACCCGGCCGGAGAACCCGCGCGGGACGTGAAGGGGCGTGCTCGATCCGGTGCCACCCATGCGGATCGACACGTCGGGGGCCGGGCTCGGGGGGTTGCTGCCCGCAGGCCACGGGCTGAACGTGCCGTCCTGCCGGACGTAGCCCAGCCGGCCCGACGCGAGGTCGACGCCGACGACGTAGAGGAACACCTCCTCGCCGCGCTGGGACTGGTTGACGATGCTGAACGGCAACCGGTCAGGGCCGACGGCACGAGCCGGGCCGGGCAGACTGGTGAGCGAGAGCGAGGCCGCGAGTGCGGCGAGCAGGGCGGTGGCGGCACGCAGGATGCGCATGGTCGAACCTTCTTCCCGAGAGAGTGTGACGGCCGTCACGTTATGAGAGCGCTTCCATGCGCTGTCAAGGGCCGCTTGTGCGCCTCAGCGAGTGGTCTGCGGACCACCTCGCTCGCTGGTCCTGGGGCGAGCGGCGGGCCCTGCACGGTTCTCCACAGGTCGTCCGGGCTGGGTGTCGCAGGTCGGTGCGAACCGCCACCATCGGACCATGATCCTCTCGGGAACGATCGACCTCGACCCAGCTGCGCATGCGACGTCGACAGCGGTGCTGCGCGAGCGGCTCGACGCCCTCGACGCGCGGCGGCACGCCACGGATCGCCGCGTCGAGGCGGTGCTCGCGTGCTGGCACGGGTCCGCCGCCGACGCGTTCCGCGAGCGGTGGGCAGAGTGGCGCCTCGCCGCCTGCGGAGTCGTCGAGGACCTCGCGGCCGCCGCCGAGGCGCTCGACCTCGCGCGCCGCGACACCACCGCCGCCGACGACCGCCGCAGCGAGGCGGCCCACCGGGTCTCGGGGCGGCTCGGATGACCAGCTACGACGTCGACCTCGCCGAGCTGCGCCGCGCCATCGGCGAGCTCGCCGCCTGCCAGCGCGACCTCGTCGTCCTGGCCGGCGAGATCGACCGCGCCCATGCGCGCCTGCACGAGGACTGGTCAGGACGGGCGGCCATCGGCGAGGCGTCGTCGTACGACTCGTGACGCGACCGCTGCGCCGAGATGGTCACCGCCCTTGCGGCGATGCGGGGGATGGTCGCCGGCGCCGACGCCTGCTACTCGCGTGCCGCCGAGGCCAACGTCGCCCTGTGGCGTCAGGTCAGCGGCTGAGGACCTGCACCCGGTTCGCGGGCGCCGCGCCGTCGCGCCCTGGCCGCCACCCGCTTTGCGCGCGCCCGCGCGCGGGACTGGTCGTACTGCTCGGGAGTGATGCGCTGCGACAGCTCCGCCCGGCTGGTGAGCTCCGTGAGGTCGACGTCGGGCAACGGGTAGGCGGTGATGGGCTCGTCGCCGGAGTAGACCACCCACACGACCTGGTCGCCGTGAAGCTGGCGCAGGACCGTGCCGTCGACGACGGTGCGCGCCTTCTCGACGGCCCGCCTGCGCTGGGTCGCCGCGGCACGACGGGCCTTCACCTGGTCCGCCGCGGCCTGACCCGCCGCGTCCCAGACCAGCTTTGCCTGGGGGCCGTACTTCGCGGCCAGCTTTACTGCCTTGGCGCCGGCAGGGATCAGACTCATGACGCCTTTCTACATGCCGCGAGCACGGCGCGGGCGGAGCTCGATGACGTTGTCCGGTCGCGGACGCGTGTCGACGGCGGCGTCGGCCTGCTGCGACTCGCACGGCGAGGGGACGGTCCGTCCGCTCACCTGGTTGGCGACGACGGTGACGAGATCGGCGGAGGAGTCGTCGAAGGGACGTGCGATGACGGCCCCGTCGAGCACGTGGTCGAAGGTGAAAGCGGCGAACCTCGCTCGCCCCTGCGCCTTCGCACCCGGCGCGAACAGGTGCGCGACGAGGAAGAGGAGGGACTCCTCCATCCACCTGCCCTCTTCGTCGCCGTTCCACTCCAGGCAGCACCCGTCGCGACACGGCTCCCACGCCAGGCGCGCGAACGGCACGCTCGCATCCCCACGGCCCGTCGGGGTGCCGCGCAGGGTGCGCTCGGAGGCGAGCAGGTCAAGGAGGAAGTCGCGCTCCGCCTCGTTGAGGGCAGGGTGGACGCGGATGCAGCCGACGATGTCCGGGTCGCGTGGCATGAGGACCTCCTGTTTCGCGAGACGTGCAGGAGTCCCTGCCCGGCCGGCGCGTCCGGAAACCCGCCGGCCGCCGCCTGTGGACAACCGCGTCTCCCGCGCGGCGGCTCACGTCCGCCTCGTGAAGGCGACGCGGCCCCCATGCACGGTCATGGCGTAGCGGGCGTCGTGGGCCAGGCGGTGGTGGCGGGGGCACAGCAGGCGGCCGTTGGCGAGATCGGTGCGACCCCGTCTCGACCAGGGGTCCTCGTGGTGTGCGTGGCACCCCGACGCTGACGTCCCGCAGCCCTCGGCTGTGCAGCCGCCGTCGCGGAGGCCGAGGGCGATCCGCTGGTGCTTGGTGAAGAGCCGTACCTGACGCCCCATGTCCAGCGGAACGGACCGTGAGCCCAGCACGACCGGGACGATGCCCGCCTCGCAGGCCAGGCGCCGCGCCTGGCCGGCGCTCATCCGGCTCCCGTCGTCGAGCACTGCGGTGGCACCGTCCGCGAGGAGCTGCTCCAGCGTCATGGTGACCACCACGGTCGCGGTTGACACCGGCGGTGGTCGGGCTGCGGTCGGCGGGACAGCGCTCGACGTACTCGACGAACGCCTCCCCCAGCCGTCGGTCGAGCGGCTTCCACGCGCCCTGGTCGTCGGTCAGGTCGTCCGGTGCGTGGCGGGCGGGGTTGGCGAGCGCCAGGAGGTGCCGCCGCAGCACCTTGCCGACGTGGGCGGGCACCGTGAATCGCCCGTGGCACCGACCTGCACCGTCGTCGACCAGCGTCAGCGCAGCGGTCGCGTCGGCTCGCGCCTCCTCGGCAGCCAGCACGGCCGCCTCGTGCGACTCGCCGACCTGCGGCGCGACGACGTCGAGGATGCGCTTGCCCAGATGCCGAAGGGCGTCGGCGTCGTGCTCGCCGGCGAGACTGAGGAGCGCGCTCCGCGCGTCATCCCGGACGTCGTCGTCGACCTGCGCCGGCAGTGCGTCGACGGCCCGCGTGATGGCGCGCGCCTGATCGAGCCGGATCGAGCCGGACCACAGTGCGTCGGACACGCTCGCGTGACGCAGGAGCGCCTGTCCCAGGGCGAGGTCCGCCCGGGCTGCGCGCCGCGTCGTACGCGTGGTCGACGCTAGCCAGTCGGCCGCCTGCGGGAGCCCGTGCGCCTCGGCGACGTCACCGGCCTCGGCCAGCACGCGCACGGTGAGCGCGGCGAGCTGCGACCCCACCTCCGTGAGCGCGACGAGCGCGGCCTCCTTGTCGGCCGTCGTCATCAACGTCGGCTCGACCCCTGCCGCGCCCTTGAGAGCGGCCGCCATGGACTCGGCGCACGCGATGATCGGATGCACCACCACTCACCTCCTCGACACGACGCTCGACCTCCACCCGGTCCCCGGGGTGGGCGGTGAGGCATGTCGGCTCGGCTGCCAGCTCGCCACCCGTGAGTCGGACCAGTCGCCTGGGGACGTCCCGCCGGCACCAGCGACGGGTTCTATGGGTGGCTCTCCCGGACCTCGGACCCAACCGTCTCCTCAGGAGTCGCGTCCGCCGGATGCGGTGATCCGGTTGGTTCGGCGTGCTGCTTCGACTGTACACCTGTTCGAATACAGTCGCAAAGCCATCTCCACAGATCGCTGGGCCGGGGTGGCGCGCATGCATTCGGGGCCGCCAAGGTGGTCGTCATGCGGATCAGCGTGGAGTGCGGCGGGTTCACCGAGGCGGCCGACGCTTGCCGCACCGCCAACCACATCAGCGCTGTGCTCACCGAGTCACTGGCTGGCCGGCTCGCGCGGTGCGCGGGTATGGCAGGCGACGACGCGACCAGCAGCGCCTTTGCAACGGCGTACGACGTCGCCGCGCGGCAGGCGTTCGGAGCGCTCATCGACCTCACGAACGCGTTCACCGGCATGGGCCGCCTGCTCACCGCGACAGCCGACAGCCACTCCCGGGCGGAAGCAGCGGCGGCCGGCGACGCCATGAAGGTCCTCGGCTACGACGGCGGCAGCCTCGACGACGGCGCCTTCGTGCGCGTTCAACCTCGAGTTCTGGTGTCGTGCCGCGGCGCGCAGGAGCCGTCCCTCGGCTCCGTGGACGCGTGGATCCTCGACCGGGTCGAGGGGTTCGTCTGGCCCGGCGCCGATGTGGAGCAGCTCCGCACCGCCGCTTCGGCCTGGCGCCGCGCCGCCGCTTCCGTCGCCGGCCTCGCCGACCACGTGGACGTTGCGGTGGCCCTCGTCCGCATGCAGCGGTCTCCGGAGATCCCGCTCGCCGCTGACGCGCTCAGCGACCTGGCGACCCTGGTCGGCGACACCGGCTGGCAGCTCAGCCACCTGGCGACCGCCTGCGACGAGTACGCCGACGCGGTCGAGGACGCGCGGGATCGGACCCGGGCGCTGCTGGCCGAGGTGGCACAGATGATCGTCGAAGGCGCCGCGATCTCGGTGCTGGCGACCGGCGTCACGGGCGGCTTCGGGGGCGGCGCCGCGGTGGCTGCGGCCGCTGCCCGAGTGCGCAGCAACGCTCCGCGTTTCCACGCCCTTCTCGACACCCTCCGCGCCGGCGTCGCTACCGCCACCACCCGCCTGCAGGGCGCTTGGGACGAGCTCGACGGCGTGCGGCGGGGACTGGAGAAGTTCGCGCGAGTGCCGGCCCGCACCGAGCTCGGGACGTTACGGCACCCAGGCGGCTGGCTGCCTCCGCGTCGCGGACCCGGCTGGCTTCGCCAGCACGAGGTGCCGCCCGGGCACACGCTCGAGCGGCACGTGGGCAAGACGGAGCAGGAGCTGCTCGAGCGCTGCCGAACAGATGGTCTGAAGCGCGCCTCAACCTTCACAGACGAGGCGGAGGCAGAGCGGTTGATCGACGCCGTGCTCGCACGGAAGACTGACGTGATCGAGCGTTGGCTCCGAACTGGCAGCGACGAAAAGCTGTTGCTCGACGCCGCGTTCGAGCACCACACAGGCATGACCACCGATGTTCACGGCACCTCGACGGCGACGAGGGGCGTGCGCGTGGTGCTGATACCGAGCAAGACTCAACCCGGCGGCTGGCAGGTCCTCACCGCATTCCCCCGATAGGACGACTGTGGACGATCTTCGGCACCTGATGGCTGCGTACTTCCACCAGGACTGGTCGGCCGAGTACGACGGCTCGTGGCAGGCGGCCGTGGCGGACTACGCACGGCGGTCTCCGGACCGCGTACCGGGGCTGCTCGCGGACATCACGAGACTCCTCGAGCAGTCGGAGACCGACGACGACGTCGCTTCGACGCTGGACGGCATGGGCAACTACCGGTCACCGGGCGACTCACCCACGGCACACGTCGACTGGCTCAGAGAGATTCACGCCCAAGCGCGTGCGCTGATGTGAGCGAGCAGCTGCGCAGCTCCCTCGCCGCCACCCGATCGCGAAGCGAGCAGGAATAGTCCAACACTCGTTCTCCCGCCGGCTCCCCCACCCACGCGCCACACTGGACGCGTGTCCCGCCGCTCCTCCACCTGGCTGACCCTGCTGGTCACCGCCGCGATGCTGGTCGCGGTCATCAGGTGGCACCCCGCCGACGAGTTCGTGACCGTGCGACGCGCCATCGGGTTGGGCCCGGAGCGAGCGCTGCCCGCGCCCAGCGTCGTACGGCAGGGCGGTGCATACGCCTTCACCAGGACCCAACCGGGCACGGCCGGCGACCCCGTCGGCTGGGACCCGTGCGAGAAGATCCGGTTCGAGGTGAACCCGGCGGGCGAGCCGCCCGGCGGCCGCGGTCTCATCGACCGGGCCCTCGACCGGGTGAGCCGGGCGACGGGGCTGGCCTTCGAGGACGAGGGTGAGACCGACCGGCGACCCTTCCCCGACGGCGTCAGGCTGTTCGGGCGTCCCGACCCGGTCGTGATCGGCTGGGGCACACCCGCGGAGTACCCGGGCCTTGCCGGACGGGTGGCGGGGCTGGGCGGACCGGCCGCCGAGCGGGGCAGCGACGGCCGGCTCCACTTCGTGGGCGGCGGCGTCGTCCTCGACGTCGAGGCGTTCACCGCGGCCGCCATCGCCCAGGAGCCGCGGGTCATGGAGGCGATCGTGCTGCACGAGCTCGCCCACGTGGTGGGCCTCGACCACGTCGACGAACCGATGGAGCTGATGTACGCCGACAACACCGGCCAGGTCGAGCTCGGCCCCGGCGACCGCGAGGGTCTCGCGCGGCTCGGGTCGCTCCCCTGCAGCTGACCTGCAGCTGACCTGCGGCTGACCCTGCGAAGAGCCCGCGGCGACGTACGTCAGGGGGCCCGGCTGCCGCGCGCGTCCTCCTGCGCCACCAGCTCGGGGAGGTCCTTGAGCCGGTCGAGCCCGTTGAGCGCCCGCCGCATGCGGTGGTTGGCGGCGAAGGTCTCGCGGTGCCGGTCGAGGAACCACCAGTAGCCGGCGCTGAACGGGCACGCGTCCTCCCCCACCCGCACCTTGGGGTCGAACCGGCAGGACCCGCAGTGGTCGCTCATCGTGTTGATGTACGCACCGCCCGAGGTGTACGGCTTCGTCATCATCGCCCCGCCGTCGGCGTGCTGCGACATGCCGATGATGTTGGCCACCATGACCCAGTCGTAGCCGTCGACGAACGACCGGTGGAACCAGTCGCTCACCTGCTGCGGCGACCAGCCTCGCTGCAGGGCGTACGACCCCAGCACCATGAGCCGCGGGATGTGGTGCACCCAGCCGCGCTCCGACAGCTGCCCGAGCGTGTGCGACAGGCAGCGCGCGTCGGTTGCGTCGGCGTCGAGCTCGGCGAACCACCGCGGCATGTCCTCGTGCGCGCCCAGCAAGTTCGCGTGACGGTAGTCGTCGCCCTGGTGCCAGTAGGTGTGCCACACGTAGTCGCGCCAGCCGATCACCTGCCGCACGAACCCCTCGACGCTGGCGATCGGCGCCGCGCCACTGCGGTACGCCGCCTCGGCGCGCTCGACGACCTCGAGGGGGTCGAGCAGGCCGAGGTTCAGGGTGACGCTGAGCAGGCTGTGCGCCATCCACGGGTCGCCCTCGAGGATGGCGTCCTCGTGGGCGCCGAACTCCGGCAGCCGGTGCTCCGCGAAGTGTTCCAGCGCGGACAGCGCCTCGGAGCGGGTGGCGGCGAACAACCGCGGGCTGTCGCGCCCGATGAACGCCACCTCGCCGTCGCGCTCCCACCGGTCGAGGTCCTTGCGCACCTGCGCGTCGATGTCGTCCTCGCTCGGCCACCACGGCTCGGCGACGCCGAGCGTCTCGGCGCCCCTGGGCGGTGGCTGACGGTTGTCGTGGTCGAAGTTCCACTGGCCGCCGACGGGCTCGCCGTCCTCGACGAGCACGCCGTGGGCCACCCGGGCCCGGCGGTAGAAGTCCTCCATCAGCAGGCGCTTGCCCCGGCGGCCCTCCGCCCAGCGTTCGAAGTCCTCGCGGGCGGTGGCGTAGCCGCGCGCCGGCAGGACGGTGCAACCGAGCCGCTCGACCAGGCCCAGCGCGGCGTACGACGTCGGGTGCACGACCTCGACGTCGGCGTGCTCGCGCACCACCTCGGCGTACGTCTCCGCCCGCACGTAGGTCAGCCGGTCACCGAGCTCCTCGGCGCGGTGCCGCATCGCGCTCAGCACGAGGTGCGCCTTGGCCCGGTGGAAGCGGCGACGCCGGAGCACCGACCGGGCCTCGACCATCAGCAGCGGCCCGTGGTGGTCCTCGGCGAAGGACGGTCCGAGCTGGTCGCCGAAGAGCCACCGGGTGGTCATGTGGCCAGCAGGCCCTTGACGTACGCCGCCTGTCCGAGGTGCTGGAGGCAGTCGCCGAGGATGCTGACCAGCCGTACGCCGGCGGTGACCGGCGGGTCCCAGCTCTGGTCGACCTCGCGCTCGAGCTCCGCCTCGTCGACCGTCTGCAGGTAGCGCGCGGTCGCGAGGGTGACTTCGTGGTGGTACTCCACGAGCAGCTGCGGGTCCTCGATGCGGATCGCCGCCACCTGCTCGCTCGTGTGGCCGTAGCCGATGTCGTCGGTGCCGTTGGGCAGCCCGAAGCGGTCCTGGAACCGCTCCCAGACCTGGGGCTCCCCGGCGAGTCCGGCGACGTGGTCGTCCTGCACCCGCGCCAGGTGCCACAGCAGCCAGCCGATCGGGTTGCCGGTGCCGCCCGGCCGGTGCGCGAGCGCCTGGGCGTCGAGGCCGTCGGCCACGTCGTCGTAGAGCTCGGTGACGCGGCCGTAGGCCTCGGTCAGCACGCCGCGGACGTCCATGGGATCAGGCCACCGGCCGTGCGCTGCGCACCCGCGGCTCGGCGGAGTGCTCGTCCTTCATGTCGTCGATCTCGGCGAGGATGCGCGCCCGCTCGTCGTCGTCGAGCGCCACCCCGGCGGCACGCAGCCCCTCGTCGAGCTTGTCGGCGATGGTGCCCTCCTCGGCGCTGTACTCCCACGAGGTGACCTCCTCCACCACGCGCTGAGCTGCCTCGACTGCTGCCTCGACTACTGCCTGGTCGGTCTCATCGGTCATGCGTCCCACGGTAACGAGGGCCCGTGGTGGCACAAGCGCCCTTCGGGGTGGCCTGCGCGGGGCAGTCGGCTGAGGGGTCGGGGTCAGGGGTCGAGTGCGGGTCGTACCGAGAGCTGCCAGTGCTGGCTCAGAGGTGGTGCAGCTTGGCGTAGGGAGGCGTGATGCGCACCAGCTGCGAGCCGAAGTCGACGGTCGCCGCGTGGCTGTCGACCTTGACGACCTTGCCGAGGCCGTAGAGGTCGTGGCTGACGCGGTCGCCGACCTCGAAGGTCTCCACGACCACCTCTGGAGCCGGGGCGAACGGACTACTCGGGAGGTGCTTCGGCCGGGAGTTGTAGGAGCTCGCCATCCTTCGATTATGCGTCCTCGACGGCAGAACCGGGGATGGAACGTTCAGATCGAGCGTGTCCCCGCCCACTTCGAGCGACGCGCACCGGCCCGGCCGGGCCGTGCGGGGCCGCCGTGCGGCGTCGCCTGAACCCGTCGTTTGTGGGTACTGGACCCGATCAGGCATCGCTGTGGAGGGTGACGCCCAGCGAGAACGGAGCGTCCCGATGGCCCACGCAGCCCAGGTCACCGTGGTGGTGCCGGTCCACGACCAGGAGGCCTGGCTGCCCGCCGCGCTCGACAGCCTCCTGCGCCAGACGCTCGCGTCCTGGGAGTGCGTCGTCGTCGACGACGGGTCGCCGGGCGACGTCGCCGCCGCGATGGGCGCGGTGGCCGACGACCGGCGGTTCCGGCTGGTGCGGCACGAGCGCAACCGAGGCCTGGGGGCAGCGCTCAACTGGGGCCTCGACCTCGGCACGGCGCCGTACGTCGCCTACCTGCCCGCCGACGACGTCCTGCACGCCGGCCACCTGGAGTCCCTGCTGGACACGCTGAACGCGCACCCCGAGGCGCCGCTGGCGGTCGCCGGGGTCCGGCACGAGCACGGAGCGGCGACCGGCCGGATCGAGGGGGAGCCGCTGCAGCTCGTGCAGGTGATGCACCGGCGCACCGACGAGCGGTGGCTCGAGCGCAGCGAGCTGACCACCGACGACCTCGACCGGATGCTGTGGGACCGGCTCCTCGACGGCCGCGACCCGGTCGAGACCGGGCGGATCACCTGCTCGTGGGTGGCGCACCCTGGCCAGCGGCACCGCGCGATGCGCGAGCCGTGGGGCGGGCTCAACCCTTACCGCAGCAAGTACGGCGTGCAGGAGCCGCTGCGCTTCCAGAGCACCGCCGGCCACCTGCACGACGAGGTCGCGCACTATCGGCACCTGCGCGAGCGCCCGGCGACGCCGCGCGCAGCCGATGGCCTGAAGATCCTGCTCGTCGGCGAGCTCGCCCACAACCCCGAGCGGATCCTCGCCCTGCACGAGCGCGGCCACGAGCTCCACGGTCTGTGGACCGACACGCCGGTGTGGTTCAACACCGTCGGGCCGGTGCCGTTCGGCCACGTCACCGAGGTGCCGCGCGAGCGTTGGCGCGAGGCGGTGCGCGAGCTGCAGCCCGACCTGGTGTACGCCCTCCTCAACTGGCAGGCGGTGCCGTTCGCCCACGAGGTGCTGGCCGAGGACCTGGGCATCCCGTTCGTGTGGCACTTCAAGGAGGGGCCGTTCTTCAGCCGCCACCACGGGCACTGGGACCGGCTGGTGGACCTGCACACGCGCTCGGACGGGGTCGTCTACTCCTCGCCCGAGCTCCGCGACTGGTTCGCGGTCACGGTGCCCGCGAGCGCCTCGCGGCCCAGCATGCTGCTCGACGGCGACCTGCCCCGTGCGGAGGGCATGGTGGGCGAGCAGTCCGACCTGCTGTCGGCGCGCGACGGCGAGGTGCACACCGTCATCGCCGGACGGCCGATGGGCCCGCCGCCGGAGGTCGTCGGCACGCTCGCCGAGGCCGGCATCCACGTCCACGTCTACAGCGAGAAGGCGCACCACCAGATGCGTGCGTGGGTGGAGGACTGCCGCCGGGCCGCTCCGGACCACCTTCACCTGCACGGGCAGGTGACGCAGTCCGACTGGGTGAGCGAGTTCTCGCAGTACGACGCCGGGTGGCTGCACGACTTCACCAGCACCAACGGCGGCGACCTGCACGCCGCGTCCTGGGACGACCTCAACCTCCCCGCCCGGATGGCCACCCTGGCCGCGGCCGGCGTGCCGATGATCCAGCGCGACAGCTCGGGCTCGGTGGTGGCCAGCCAGACGCTGGCCCGCGAGCGCGAGCTCGGCCTCTTCTGGCGCACGCCCGACGACCTGGTGGCCCAGCTGCGCGACCGCGAGCTGATGGAGGGGCTGCGCAAGAGCGTGTGGTCGCAGCGCGCGCTCTTCACCTTCGACGCGTGGGTCGACGACCTGGTGGAGTTCTTCCGCGCGTGCATCGCGAGCCACCGGGGGTAGCGCGGCACCGTCGCATGCCCGCCCGGCGCCCGGGTACGGGACCGCTTCGACGACCCTCGAGCGAAGGCGGTACATCGGCATGAAGGCAGTCACCTGGCAAGGCGTCCACGACATGCAGGTCACGGAGGTCCCCGACCCCCGCATCGAGGAGCCGACGGACGTGATCATCAAGGTCACCTCGACCGGGCTCTGCGGCTCCGACCTGCACCTCTACGAGACCCTGGCGCCCTTCATGGAGGCGGGCGACATCGTCGGTCACGAGCCGATGGGCATCGTCGAGGAGGTCGGCTCCGGCGTCTCGTCGCTCGAGGTGGGCGACCGCGTCGTGGTGCCGTTCAACGTGTCGTGCGGCTCGTGCTGGATGTGCGAGCAGCAGCTCTACAGCCAGTGCGAGACGACGCAGAACCACGAGCACGGCACCGGCGCGAGCTTCTTCGGCTACAGCAAGCTCTACGGCCAGGTCCCCGGCGGACAGGCGGAGTACCTGCGCGTGCCCTTCGCCGACTTCCTGCCGGTCAAGGTGCCGCACGAGCATGCCGACGACCGGTTCCTGTTCCTCTCCGACGTGCTGCCGACCGCGTGGCAGGCGCTGCAGTACGCCGACGTCCCCGCCGGCGGCACCCTCCTGGTCCTCGGCGCCGGTCCGATCGGCGACATGAGCGCCCGCATGGCCGTCCGCGCCGGGCACCGGGTGATCTCGGTGGACCGCGTCCCCGAGCGGCTCGCCCGCGTCGAGGCGTTCGGCGCCGAGCCGCTGAACCTCGACGACGCCATGGAGGTCGGCAGCGTGGGCGACGTCGTGCGCGAGGCGACCGGCGGCCGCGGTCCGGACGCCGTCATCGACGCCGTCGGCATGGAGGCACACGGCTCCGGCGGCGCCCAGGTCGTGCAGAAGATGACCGGCCTGCTTCCCGACGCCGTCGCCGAGCCGATGATGAAGAAGGCCGGCCTCGACCGCCTGGCCGCGCTGCACACCGCCATCGACGCCGTGCGCCGCGGCGGCACGATCTCGATCTCGGGCGTGTACGGCGGCTCCGCCGACCCGATGCCGATGATGCAGCTGTTCGACAAGCAGATCCAGATCCGGATGGGGCAGGCCAACGTGCGCCGCTGGACCGACGAGCTGCTCGCCATGCTGGTCGAGGACGACCCGTTCGGCGTCGACGCGTTCGCCACCCACCACCTCCCGCTCGCCGAGGCCCCCAGCGCCTACGAGCACTTCCAGAAGAAGGAGGAGGGCATGGTCAAGGTGGTCTTCCAGCCCTGACCGGCGCCCGCGCGGCGACGGGCCGGCGGTGATGCTGGGTGCGGGTCAGGCGAGCAGGACCCGCACCCGGCGCTCGCGCAGCTGCGCCACTGCCGCGTCCGGGGCAGCGGCGTCGATCACCACGGTCCAGGTCGGTCCCATCGGCAGCCACGCCGGCGCGGGCTGCTCGAGCTTCGTCGCATCGGCGAGCAGCACGACCTCGTCGGCCACCGCGCTCGCCCGCTCCTTGATCCACGTCTCGTCGACCGTCGGCTCACCGAGCCCGCGCACCGGGTCCACCGCGTCTGCGCCGAGGAAGGCGACGTCGAAGTGGTAGCGCTCCAGCGCCAGCGCCGACAGCGGACCGATCACCCCGTGGCTCAGCGGCTGCACGCGCCCGCCCACCACGACCACGTCGACGCCCCCGGACCGCGACAGCAGGAGCGCGGCCTCGAGGCCGCGCGTCACGACCGTCAGCGGGCCGCGGTCCACCAGCAGCCGTGCGAGGGCCAGGCAGGTCGTCCCGGCATCGATGAACACCGTCCCCCCGGCGGGCACGAGGTCGACGGCCGTCGCGGCGATGGCGGACTTCGCGGCGAGGTTGAGCCGCTCGCTCTCGCGGAAGGACCGCTCGTGGAACACGTCGCGCGCCAGCGCGCCGCCGTACGTCCTCGCGAGCCGGCCGTCGCGCTGCAGGGTCGCCAGGTCGCGGCGGACCGTCGAGGCGGAGACCCGGAGCCGCTCGGACAGCACCTCGACGCTGTCCACGCCCTCGCGGACGAGGGCCACCATCGCGTCGTGGCGCGCCTGCGTCGCGCGTCGGACGCGGGTCTCGCCGGCCACAGGTCTCCTACCCCGGCGCCTGGCGCTCAGGAGCCGTACGTCGCCCGGATGTTATCGACGTACGGCGCGTAGTCCACCGCCGCCAGGTAGGCCGACAGCATCGTGCCGTGCCCGGCCTTGCCGGACCCGGCGATGTCGAAGGCGGTGCCGTGGTCGACCGAGGTCCGCAGGATCGGCAGCCCCACCGTGACCGAGATGGTCCCGTCGAAGTCGAAGGTCTTCGCGGGGATGTGGCCCTGGTCGTGGTAGTGCGAGAGCACCCCGTCGTACTTTCCGACGAGCCCCTGGTGGAAGACCGAGTCGGCGGGGACCGGCCCGGCGACGTCGAGCCCAGCGGCCCTGGCGTCCTCGACCGCCGGGGCCAGGTGGACGATCTCCTCGTCGCCGAACGCGCCGTTCTCCCCGCCGTGCGGGTTGATCGCGGCGATGGCGAGCCGGGGCTCCTCGACGCCGAAGACCTTCAGCGCCGTGTGGGCCTTGACGATCGACTCGCCGACCGACTCCCGGGTGACCTGGTCGAGGGCCTGGCGCAGGGACACGTGGCGGGTGGTGAAGAAGATCCGCAGGTGGTGCCCGCCCGCGGCGTCGTTGCGGACGACGAACATCGTGTCCTGCTTGGTGACCCCGGTCAGGGCGCCGAGCATCTCGGTGTGGCCGAGGTGCTCCGAGCCCGCCGCCCAGATGGCCTCCTTGTTGATCGGGCCGGTGACGATGCCCGCGACCTTGCGGTCCATCGCCGCCTGGGTGGCGACCTCGATGGACCTCACGGCCGCCCGTCCGGCGCGCTCGTCGACCACGCCCCACTCGGGCAGGTCGTCGCCGAGGACTCCGGTGTCGTAGCAGTCGATGACGCCGTCGGCCGGCTCCACGTCGAAGTCGTCGACCACCCGGACCTCGACGTCGAGGCCCATCGCCTGCGCCCCGCGGCGCAGGGCGGCGGGGTCACCCACGGCCACGCCGTGGTGGTCACTGGCGCCGGCCTGCTCGACGAGGGTCTTGGCGGTGATCTCGGGGCCGATGCCCACGGGGTCTCCGAGGGTCAGGGCGAGTACGTGTCGGGTCATGGTGCTCTCTTTCTGTGCGGGATCGGAGCGGTGGTGCCGGCTTCAGTGGCGTTCGCGCGACTCGGCGGCGGTGACCTGCCTGCGGTGCGCGTCGACCTGGCTGCGGAGGTGGTCGAGGCAGGCGACCGTCGTCCGCGCGTCGCCGATGAGACCGCCCTTGGTGACGACCTGGAGGCCGTCCCAGGGGCCGCCCACCAGCGAGCCGGACACCGCCAGCGGCTCCACCTCGTCGGACACCTCGAGACCGTGCGACCCGAGCTCGGCGAGGAGGGCGGCGGTGACGTCGCCCCCGGTGCTGAAGACGCCGTCCACCCGACGTGACTCCAGCGCACGCCGAGCGGCGCGGGCCAGGGCGAGCGGGATCTGCTGAGCCTCCTGCGGTGTCGGCGACCAGAGGTCGGACTCCTCGAGGACGGTGGCCAGCACGACGATGCCGCCGGGCCCGGCCTCGGCCAGGGCCTCGTCGAGCACCGCGACCGTGGCGTCGACGTCCGGTACGGCGTGCGTGCCCGGCGTACGGAACGCGCGGGCACCGCGCTCGGCCACGAGCTGGCGCAGCTGCTGCCGGGTGAGCTCGGTCGCCGAGCCGGACAGGACGAGCAACGGAGCGCCGGGCACGTCGTCGGCCAGTCCCATCGCCCGGGCCAGAGCCACGGAGGCCGGCCCCGGGTCGCTGGTGGTCCACACCGTGCCGGTGCCGGCGGTCGCGGCCACCGCTGCGGTCGCGACGCGGTCGAGGTGGTCGGTGGTCGTCGCGTCGGCGACGATCACCTCGGCGCCGTCGTCCAGGTGCTGACGGATCCTGCGGGCGAGCGCGTCGACGTCGCCGGTGACGTCCTCGAGGTGCACCGCGACCACGTCGAGGTCCGCCTGCTCGACCAGCATGGTGACGACGTTCGACGTACGCACGGGACTCCGGGCGTCCCGCGCGACCTCGGTGTCCTCGAGCCGGCGACCGTCGAGCAGCTGGATCGAGCCGATGGTCTGCCGCGCCGCCTCCGGGTGGGCCGGCGCGCAGAGCACCGCGACGCGCGCGCCGGTCAGCTCGCGGACGCGTTCGAGCACCTCGCGGGTGGTGGCGCCGACGTTGCCCCGCAGGGTGGTGTCGATGCGGTTGCAGACCAGCCGGGCGGGCCAGCCGGCGCGGACCACGCGACCCACGCGCTGCCGCGCCTTGGCCGGGTCGAGGTGGCGGCTGTCGGTGGTCGCCACGACGACGTCGAAGCGCGCCACCATCTCGGCGACGACGTCCGCGTGCTCGCCGGCGCTGGCGGTCGCGGCGCGGAAGCCGGCCCGGGCGAACCCGGCCGCGGCGGCATTCGCCCCGGTCAGGTCGTCCGCGACGACGAGGACGCCGGTCACGTCAGAGGACCGCGCCCGCGATGAGCACCAGCGGCAGCGAGCCGAGCCACACGGCGGTCGTGATGCCGGACCAGCCGCGCAGGGCCGCAGTGCCCTCGAGACCGGTGAACCTGGTGACCACCCAGAAGTAGGAGTCGTTGAAGTAGCTGAACACCATCGACCCGGCGCAGCAGGCCAGCGCCGCAGCCAGCGGGGACAGGTCCAGGCCGACCACGAGCGGGGCGCTCACGGACGCAGCGGTGATCATGGCGACGGTGCCGGACCCCTGCGCGAGCCGCACGAGGCTCGCGATCAGGAAGGGCACGAGGACCCCCGGCAGGCTCAGGTCGGCGATCGCCTCGGCGAGCGCGTCGCCCACGCCGGAGTCGCGAAGCACCTGGCCGAGCGCGCCGCCGGCGCCGGTGATCAGGATGATGAGTCCCGCGGAGGCCGCGGCGTCCGCCATCCAGCCGTGGACCTGCTTGCGCGGGGTCCAGCGCGGGAGCAGGACGTACACCGCGAGCACGATGCCGATGATCAGCGCGACGACGGGGTTGCCGATGAAGGCCAGCACCTCCGCCCACCGCGAGGGCGTGTACTCGTCCTCGGGGCCGAGCGCGCCCTGGCTGTTGCGGTCGATGGCGGTGGCGACGGTGTTGAGCACGATCAGCAGCAGCGGCACGAGCAGCGGGAGGGCGGCGAGGGCGAAGGAGATGCTGTGCGGCTTGCCGCCGGCCGGCGGCTCCCCGAGCTGGTGCACGGGCGCCTCGTCCGCCACCGAGCTCGACGGGTCGTCCACAGTGGTCGTCGAGGTGCCGGCGGAGCGCGACCCGGTCTGCACGGCGGCGGTGCCGTAGACCGCCTCGCGCACGGTGTCGTTGACCTCGCTCTCCAGCTTGGGGCCCATCCACGCGGCGTAGAGGATCACGATCGGCAGCAGGAGGACCGAGAAGATCAGGCCGGCGAGGATCAGGCCACCGAGGTCGGCGCCGAGGATGCCGGCGACGCCGAGAGGCCCGGGAGTCGGCGGCACGAGGTGGTGCGTGAGGGTCATGCCGCAGCCGAGGGCCAGCGCGAGGGTGACGTAGCGACCCTTCAGCCGCCGGGCGATGGAGCGCGCCAACGGGTTCATGATGACGTAGCCCGAGTCGCAGAACACCGGGATCGAGACGACAGCGCCGGTGCCCGCCATGGCCCAGTGCTCGCGACCGCGCCCGAGCGCCTTGACGAAGGTCTTCGCCAGCGCGTCGGCGGCACCGGAGACCTCGAGGATCTTGCCGATCGCGACGCCGAGGCCGATGACGATGCCGATCGAGGCGAGCGTGTTGCCGAAGCCCGTTGTCATCGAGGTGATCGTCTCGAGAGCCGGCGAGCCAGCCACGAACCCGGTCACCAGCGCGGCGATCAGGAGCGCCACGAAGGCGTCGATGCGGGTGCGCAGGACCAGGAAGATGATCGTCCCGATGCCGAGCACGAGCGCGAGGAGCAGTTGCAGATCCATCGAACCTCCAGATGGCGCAGGGCCCGACGGTCGGGGCCTCGCGCCATCTTGACCTGTGACGACCGTCATAAGCAAGAGTTCTGCGCAACTAAGTTGCGCGGTTTGCGCAGTTTGGCATGCGTGCCGCCGGTCTTCGCCTCGGGCCGGGCGCGCGGCAGGCAACTACGCTCCCCTCATGACTTCGCGTGCCGCCCTGCTCGCGCAGGCCGCGGCCCTGGTGGCGCGGCCGGGTCGCGCGGTGCTGGGCATCGCCGGGGCGCCGGGGTCCGGCAAGTCCACGCTGACCTCGACGCTGCTGGCGTCCCTGCGCGACTCGCTCGGTCCTGACGCCGTCGGCCACCTGCCGATGGACGGCTTCCACCTCGCCGACGCCCAGCTCGACCGGCTCGGGCGACGCGACCGCAAGGGCGCGCCGGACACCTTCGACGTCGACGGCTACGTCGCCGCCCTGCGACGCCTGCACGACGAACCCGACCGCGCGCTGTTCGCGCCGGGCTTCGAGCGCGACCTCGAGCAGCCGATCGCCGCGGCTCTCGCGATCCCGCCGTCGGCGCAGCTGGTCCTCACCGAGGGCAACTACCTGCTGCTGCCCGGCGGCGGCTGGGAGCGCGTACGTCCGCTGCTCGCCGAGGTGTGGTTCGTCGAGGTGGACGACGATGTACGCCGGCTCCGGCTGGTCGGGCGACACGAGCAGTTCGGCAAGTCGCCCGAGGCCGCCCGCGCCTGGGTGGAGCGGGTCGACGAGCCCAACGCCGAGCTCGTGCGCGCGACCCGCGGCGCGGCGGACCTGGTCGTGCCGCTCGACGGGTCCTGAACAGCCCGCTCCGTGCCACGATGAGCCGGTGGCTCGATCACGCGCGAGGAGGCTCGGCTTGGGGCTCGTGGCCGTGGTGGTGCTGGTCGGCCTCGTGCTGGCGGCCGTCTGGGGGCTGCAGCGTCAGCTGATCTACTTCCCCGACGCGAGCGACGTACCGCCTGCCGGCGAGGTGCTGCCCGGCGCTCGCGATGTCGCGCTCCACACGTCCGACGGGCTCGCGCTGGGCGCGTGGTACCTGCCCGCCGACGCGGCGAGCGACACCGGGATGGCCGTGCTGATGGCCCCCGGCAACGGCGGCAACCGCGCCGGCCGGACCGGCCTCGCCCGCCTGCTCGCCGACCGCGGGTTCAGCGTGCTGGTGATGGACTACCGCGGCTACGGCGGCAACCCCGGCAGCCCCAGCGAGGAGGGCCTGGCCGCCGACGCGGACGCTGCGGTGCAAGCGCTCGCCACCCTCGGCCACCCTCTCGACCGCACGATCTACTTCGGCGAGTCCCTCGGCACGGGCGTGGTCGCCGCGCTGCAGCAGCGCCACCGCCCGGCGGGAGTCGTGCTGCGCTCGCCGTTCACCGAGCTTGCCGACGTGGGTCGTCACCACTACCCGTGGCTGCCGGTGCGCACCCTGCTCCGCGACCGGTTCCCCGTGCTCGACCCGCTCGCAGCGAGCGACGTACCCGTCGCCGTGGTGTACGGCGACCGCGACGGCGTCGTGCCGACCGAGCTGAGCGCCCGGGTCGCCGATGGCGTCGGCTCGCTCGCCGAACGCGTCGTCCTCTGGGGCGCGGACCACAACGACGCGGTGATGTTCGGGCCGCGGGTGGCTGACGCTGTGGTGCGGCTGGCGCGGGAGGTGGGGTGAGCGACCGCTACTGACGCTGCTGGTCTATCCGCTTCTGCTTGTCCTTCTTGTTCCGCTCGTCCCTGTCGCTCGGCGCGACCGGCTGCTCCGGCTCACCCGGCACGATCACCCCGGCGAACTGTCGGCCCGCCCAGTCGGCCGCGTCCTGGAGTCCGCCACTCGCGATGGCCGCCAGCAGCGCGAGCCCGCCCACCAGCACCGCCACCGGCCGACCGCCCCGCCGCTTCGTCGTACGACGCTCCGATCGGGACACCGTCGTCCGCATGGTGCGCTGGGCGCCCGCCCGGATCGCCTCGACGCACGCGCGTACGTCGTCCGCGCCGAGCACGGGCGGGCGCGACGTCAACATCGTCGTGAGGTTGCTCGTCGAGCAGACCATGACCCCGCGGGCCCACCCAGTCATCGGCTCGTCCCGCACGAAGCACAGGACGCCCGTGCACGAGTGGGACACCGACACGATGCTCTGCAGGGTGATCGCCGCCTCCGCCGCGCCGGCGACCGCCTCCTCACGCCGGCGCCCGTTCTGGGTCAGCACCTGGTCGCGCACCTCGATCCGGCCCGACCAGTTCTTGGCGTCGACCACGAACACGCCACCTGGGCCGACCACCACGTGGTCGAGGTTGGCTCGCTGCCGGCCGGGCCATGGGAGATCGTGCAGCGCCACCCAGCCCTCGGGCAACGCCTCGAGGGCGCGGGCGACGGCCACCTCACCCTCGGCCCCCTGCTCCCACAGCGCTGCCGATCGCTGCAGCCGCTCGGCGCGCTCACGCTGCCGCCTCGCGACGTCGTGTGCCGACCGTCCCGCCGAATCCCCCACCATCTCGACCACCTCCGCCCACAACGGTAGACAGCCTCGGCGTTGCGCGCGCGGGCTTCGCGATGTCGGTCCGAGAGAATCCGTCGGTGCGCATCGGTACGTCACCCCCGCCGGTGCGGCCGACGGCCGGCGCCTCGAACCGCCCCATCGGGGTGCCGACGAGTGATGAATCGCGTCCGCCGGGAGCGTCACCGAGAACGGGTCATCTCCCCGGCGGACAGCACTTCTCACGTCCGCCGGTAGCGCGACAAGACCGGTCGTGACGGTGGTGTTTGAGAACATCCTCGGGACCGGCGGGGCTGTTCCCACCCGCGAGGACGTGACCGACTTGTTGGAGGACGCCCTGTGACAACCGGCCATGACCGCCCCTCGGGCGCCCGCAACATCGAGATCGGTCGACGAGTCGTCGGCTGGATCGGTGAGGTCGGGTTCAAGGCCTATGGCGCCGCCGCGGCAGCGAGCGTGGCGCTCAGCGATGCGGAGACAGTGGGCGGCAAGGGCCGCGACGCGGTCGCCGCGGTGTCCAACCTGACGGACAGGTACCGCGCCGCCAAGTACGTCGCCGACCACCGCCAGGAGATCCAGGGCGCCCTCGAGCATCTGCGCGACCACACCCCGCCTCAGGCGGAGCTCCAGGCGAGTGTCGACCGGAGCGTCGAGACGCTCCGTGACATCGAGCGGGTGTCCGGCGAGGTCGGGGCGGCGAGGGAGACCGTGGGCGACCTGGGGATCACCAACATCCCGGAGACGGCCCGCGAGCTGGTCGACCACCTGGACGCTGCGTGGGCCGCGATACCCGATACCGGCTCCCTGCGGGACCTGGCCGCGGCGGCCGAGCAGGCAAGCCCGTACGTCGAGCACGTGCGGGAGCTGGTTCCTGTCTACTACGGCGGCCTGTTCGCCGCCTCCGACAACTTCGCCGGGGACGAGGTCGCCGGCACGGTCTTCGTCATGGCGGCGGCATTCATCGTCGCCTTTGCCCTTGGTCAGCTCGTCGGCTTCTGGGGCAGGAGGGGCCGGCCAGGACTGATCGCAGGCACGCTGCAGCGCTGGGGTGCGCGGAGATACCGGGACTGGTACTCCCGCGACCCGGAGCGGAGGCTGGGCCGACCCCTCTACGCCGCAGCCGTGGAGGGCCTCCGACGCGACCTGGTGGTCGACCTGCGCGACACACTCGACCCGGAGGCCCTCAGGCAGGTCGAGCAGTACCTCGAGGAACGGGGCGGGGCCTGACCGGCGTGGCCCGCAAGGGTCATTTCGGCCGTCGCCGCGACCGCCTGCCCGCGGCCCCACTGCGCAGCGAATGCGCGTGCGCGTCCGCGACTCCGCCATGATGCGCGGCGTGCGCATCGGAACCTGGAACCTCGCCGGCCGCTGGTCGGCGGCCCATCGGGCACTGCTGCTGGACGCGGACTGCGACGTGTGGCTGCTGACCGAGGTGAACGAGCAAACCAGCCTGCCCGGCTACGCGCTGCACCTGTCCCAGTCCCTCGCGGCTCGGCGCCGACGCTGGGCAGGCGTCGCGAGCCGGGTGCCGATGGCGTCGAGTCCGGATCCGCACCACGCCAGCGCCCAGGCCCGCATCGGCGCGACGACGTACGTCAGCTCGGTCCTGCCATGGCGCAGCGCCCGGTCCGGTCCGGTGTGGGTCGGCGATCGGCACGCCGACAGGACGTCGAACGCCGTCGACGACCTGCTGCTGCGGCTGCGGCCAGCCGGCTCGCTGGTGTGGGGCGGCGACTGGAACCACGCCCTGTCCGGGCGCGAGTACGCCGGCTCCGCAGGTGGCCGCGCGGCCATCACCCGGGCGCTGGGCGAGCTCGACCTCGCAGTCCCGACCGCCGAGCTGCCGCACGCGATCGACGGCCTGCTCAGCATCGACCACATCGCCGTACCTGCCGGCACCGCCGCTTCGGCAAGGCGCGTGTCGGCGGAGCACCACGGGAAGCGGCTCTCCGACCACGACGCGTACGTGGTCGAGACCGACCTCTGAGGCCGCCGGCCTCTTGTAGCAGCCGCCTCAGCCGGGGCGGAGCCGCGCCGGGCCACGTCGTCGAGGCATCTCCCCCATCGGAGCGCGAGGATCAACCCGCTCTGCCGTGAGCGATTCGAGGGCCCATCGGGCTCTGGGGGCGCCCTCCGTGCTTGGCTCAGCTGCAGGACACACCGAGACGCGTGCGCGCGCGGTCAGATGCGCTTCTCGCAGTTCCGAAGCTTCTCGCCCTGGCACACGTCGCGCCCGGCCCACCCACCGCTCACGTTGTCCTTGCCCGGGCCGCCGATGAGGCGGTCGTTGCTGACGTAGCTCCCGGCGAGGCTGTCGTTGCCCGAGCCGCCGTACATCGTGGATCGATACGTCGCGCACCGCGGCGTGGCCCACGAGCCGAGGCCCTTGTACTTGGAGTCGACGTAGAGCTCGTCCCGGCCCTTCTTGCCCTTGATCGTCGTCCGGCACGCGATGACGCCGATCTCGTTCGCGCGGTTGGTGCCGACGACGTCGGCGCGCTTCGCGGTCACGATGAGGTCATCGAAGCCGCGCACGCGGATCGAGTCCGTGACACCATCCTCGGTGGCCGTCACCCGGGAACGGCTCGGGTCGGCGCGCACCCGGTCGTGGCTGCCGAGCTCGAGCAGCAGCTGGTTGCGCCCGCCGTCGCCCTTGATCCGCGTCGCTTTCCCGCCCAGGCTGTTCGACTCGTAGGAGTCCTTGCCGCCGCCGAGCGCGATGTCGCGGTCATACGTCATCGGCGCGTCGACCTTCAGGTGCTCGGTGCCGCCGGTGCCGCGGAACGTGAACCGTCCGTTCGCGGCTGATGTGGTGAAGACCAACCGGTCGAACTGGCCTGTCCAGGTGAGCATCGTGTCGGCGCCGGTCACGGTGCCGCTGGCGTCCATGGTGACGTCGCCGTTGGCGGATCGAACGCCCAGGATGCCGTCCGTACCCACGGACACCGCGCCCGGGGCGGTCTGGATGCCGCTCCAACTGACTTCGCCGGACGCGAGGTCGATGATGTCGGCGTTCGACTGGCCAGCCATGCCGGACCTGACGAGGCTGTGACCGCTGGACCGGATGACGTCGGCCTCGGTGTCGGTGCTGTCGGGGGCGACCACGTTGTCGGGGCCAACGATGGTGCCCGCGTAGATCACGTGCGATCCGCCGTTGGAGGCGGTGAACGTGTCGGCCCCCGCGCCGAGGATGGCGAAGACGGGGTTGTAGCCGACGCCGTCCTCGCTGGTCGCGCACACGAGGTCATCCCCGCCGAGCGCGTCGACACGCGTCGCGCCGTTCGTGACGATGACGTCCGCGCCCTCCGTTCCCGTGATCTGGCTCCCGGGCGTCCCGACGATGGTCGCCGACTGTCCCTGACATGTCTCGGCCGCCGCGGTGGCCGTGCTGATCGGCGCGAGCAGGGCCGCGCCGAGGAGCGCGGCGGCAGTCAGGCTGGTGTTCCTCATGATTCCCCCTGATCGTGCACGAACCCTTGTGACTGGGCAACAACCTGAAAGGTTGTCACGACTCCTGCTGCCCACCGCCGAGCCGGAGGGAGCGGCAGCTGACGTCGTCGTCGGCTCGGGAGGCTGGCCGGGGGCGCGTGAGCGCGGTGGCACAGGGACGGCTCAATCGTTCAAGCGTTCACGTCACATGATGATGACGCGGTCCCTGACGCTGTCGAAGGCGCTGAGCTCAAGGCCTGCGAAGTTCACCAGGTCCTCGGGGTGCTCGAACCTGCTCAGCTGATGACGTGCCTCAACAAGCTTCGCAGCCTGGTCGGCGGTCAATCCGAGCGACTCCCGCAGGACCTCGACGGGAGCACTGTTGACATCAACCAGTCCTCCGTCGTCGTACTGCCGCGGCAGGTCCGGACGACCGATTCGCAGGTCGCGCGCCATCGCGGGGTCGCGGCTCGCGATGGCACGCGCCTCCTCCCGCTTGAGTCGCGCACCCTGGACGCTCGCCACAGCGCTCGAGTTGGGGTCGTACGGCGCTGGCACTGGACGCGCCACCGGCACGTAGCTCCCCTTGGGCGGCCACGGGACCCTCGGCCCCATCACCAGGGCATACACGACAGCGCCGATCCATGCAGCGAAGTACAGCGCCAAGCCGACATCGGAGAGCAAGCTGTCGGACTCGTCCGTGCCAACGAGCATGAAGCCGAGCAGCCATGTCCCCGCCAACCCCACAGCCCACGTCCATGCCTGTCGCGCCCTCGCCTTGGCTGCTATGACGATCGGCGGCACCGCGGACAACAGACCCATCGAGAAGACGGGGAGCATCCACAGCCACTTGGGTGGTCGGCTGATGTAGTGGCTAGCGGGCGGGCTCGGCAGCTGCATGCGCACGATGGTAGGTCTCGCTGAGACCAGTCGCTCCAGAATGTCGGTGAACCCGAGAGGCTGTGCTCAGCACCGCAGACCGTAGCTCGATCGGCTTGGTGTCGCGAAGGAACGCGTCGAGGGCGGACCGCACCACGCGGCCCGCCCTCGACGCATTCACTGATCAGCTGCAGCCGCTGGTGCTCCCGCAGCCCTCGCACACGTAGCAGGACCCAGCCGGGCGCATCTTCGTCCCGCAGGTCATGCAGAGCGGGGAGTCAACGGCGGTGCCGGTGAGCTTCTCGAACAGCTCGGCGGTGGTGTGCGCCGTACCGGTGGACACCTGAGCCGGGACCTCGCGGGCCTCGTTGCCGTGGGTGTCCTTGGTCTCGACCTCCTCGGCCTCGACGACGTCCGTGGAGGACGACGCGGACGAGGACGCCGGCTCGACGAGCTCGGCGGCCGAGCCGGTCTCCTCGACCAGCGGCTCGTACGAGCCGGTCTCGAGGTGGCGCTGGCGCTCCTCGGCGGAGTAGATGCCGAGCATCGAGCGCTCCTCGAAGGACAGGTAGTCCAGGGCGAGGCGGCGGAAGATGTAGTCCATGATCGACTGCGACATCCGCACGTCCGGGTCGTCGGTGAGGCCGGCGGGCTCGAAGCGGAGGTTGGTGAACTTCGAGACGTAGGTCTCCAGCGGGACGCCGTACTGCAGGCCGACCGACACCGCGATCGAGAAGGCGTCCATCACGCCGGCCAGGGTCGAGCCCTGCTTGCCGAGCTTGAGGAACACCTCGCCGAGGGTTCCGTCGTCGTGGGCGCCGGAGGTCATGTAGCCCTCGGCACCGCCGACGGTGAACGACGTGGTGCGCGCGGTGCGCGACTTCGGCAGGCGCTTGCGGACCGGGGCGTAGACGACCTTCTCGACGACCTTGGTCTCGACCTCGGCTGCGGAGTCGGCCGCCGCCTTGTCGGCGGCGTCCTTCTTGGCCTTGCCGCCACCGTCGGCCAGGGGCTGGCCGACCTTGCAGTTGTCGCGGTAGACGGCGGTGGCCTTGAGGCCGAGCTTCCAGGACTGCATGTAGACGTCCTCGATCTCCTCGACCGTGGCCGTCTCGGGCAGGTTGACCGTCTTGGAGATCGCGCCGGACAGGAACGGCTGCGCCGCCGCCATCATCCGCACGTGACCCATCGGCTTGAGCGAGCGGGCGCCCATCGCGGTGTCGAAGACCTCGTAGTGCTCGGTCTTGAGGCCCGGCGCGTCGACGACGTGACCGTGCTCGGCGATGTAGGCGACGATCGCCTCGATCTGCTCCTGCTGGTAGCCGAGCTTCTTCAGCGCCCGCGGGATCGTCTGGTTGACGATCTGCATGGAGCCGCCGCCGACGAGCTTCTTGAACTTCACCAGGGAGAAGTCGGGCTCGATGCCGGTGGTGTCGCAGTCCATCATGAAGCCGATGGTGCCGGTGGGCGCGAGCACGGAGGCCTGCGCGTTGCGGAACCCGTTCTTCTCGCCCAGCTTGATGACGTCGGCCCACGCCTTGGTGGCCAGCTTGTGCACGCGGCCGTCCTCGGTGTGCAGCACGCGCACGACGTCGTTGGCCGCCTGGTGCTTGCGCATCACGCGCTTGTGGGCGTCGGCGTTGCGGGCGTAGCCGGCGTAGGGGCCGACGATGCCGGCGAGCTCGGCGCTGCGCTTGTACGACGTACCGGTCATCAGCGACGTGATGGCCGCGGCCATCGACCGGCCGCCCTCGGAGTCGTAGCCGAGGCCCATCGCCATGAGCAGGGCGCCGAGGTTGGCGTAGCCGATGCCGAGCTGGCGGTAGTCGCGGGTGGTCTGGCCGATCGGCTCGGTCGGGAAGTCCGCGAAGCAGATGGAGATGTCCATCGCGGTGATGATGAACTCGACGGCCTTGGCGAACAGCTCCGCGTCGAAGGTGTCGTCGTCCTTGAGGAACTTCAGCAGGTTGAGGCTGGCGAGGTTGCACGAGGAGTTGTCGAGCGACATGTACTCCGAGCACGGGTTGGACGCGGTGATGCGGCCGGTCTCCGGGTTGGTGTGCCAGTCGTTGATCGTGTCGTCGTACTGCAGGCCCGGGTCGGCGCACTCCCACGCGGCCTGGCTGATCTTGCGGAACAGGTCGCGGGCGTCGACGGTCTCGATGACCTCGCCGGTGCCGCGCGCCCGCAGGCCGAACTCGGTGCCGTCCTCGACCGCGCGCATGAACTCGTCGCTGACGCGGACGGAGTTGTTGGCGTTCTGGTACTGCACGGAGGTGATGTCGGCGCCGCCGAGGTCCATGTCGAAGCCGGCGTCACGCAGCGCGCGGATCTTGTCCTCCTCGCGCGCCTTCGTCATCACGAACTCCTCGATGTCGGGGTGGTCGACGTCGAGGACGACCATCTTGGCCGCACGGCGCGTCGCGCCGCCCGACTTGATGGTGCCCGCGGACGCGTCGGCGCCGCGCATGAAGGAGACCGGACCCGACGCCGTACCGCCGCTGGAGAGCAGCTCCTTGGACGAGCGGATGCGGGAGAGGTTGAGGCCGGCGCCGGAGCCGCCCTTGAAGATGAAGCCC
This sequence comes from Nocardioides sp. SYSU D00065, assembly GCF_017916425.1. Lineage (GTDB taxonomy): Bacteria > Actinomycetota > Actinomycetes > Propionibacteriales > Nocardioidaceae > Nocardioides. Next base: position 1,168,150 of record NZ_JAFMSX010000001.1, read on the forward strand.
TCCTCCTTGTACCAGTTGAGGATCGAGTCCATCGAGTCGTCGACGCTCAGGATGAAGCAGGCGCTGACCTGCTGCGGCGAGGGCGTGCCGACGTTGAACCACACCGGGGAGTTGAAGGAGAAGTACTGGTTGACCAGCAGCCAGGTCAGCTCGTGCTCGAAGACCTCGGCGTCGGCGTCCGTGGCGAAGTAGCCGTGCTCGATGCCGGCCTTGGTGTACGTCTTGACGACCCGGTCGATGAGCTGCTTGAGGCTCCACTCGCGGGCGTCGGTGCCGACCGCGCCGCGGAAGTACTTGGTCGTGACGATCGTCGAGGCGTTGACCGACCAGAAGTCGGGGAACTCCACGCCGCGCTGCTCGAAGACGGTCTCGCCGGTCTTCCAGTTCTGCTGGACGACGTCGCGACGCTCCCACGTGATGGCGTCGTAGGGGTGGGTGCCCTCGGTGCTGAAGATGCGCTCCAGCTTGAGGCCCTTGCCCCGTGCAGCGCCCCTGCGGGTGCTCACCGTCTCGGTCATGCGCTCTCCTGTGTGTGAATTGCGGACGGTCGTCCGCACGGTTGGTGAGCCCGGCAGGCAGCTTCCCCACTACCTGCCGGGCCGTCTGTGGTCAGCCCGACTGGGCTGGGTGTGCCTCCGCCGTGCGCTCCATGCGCAGGATCTGGATCTCCTGCTCGAAGTCGTCGGCGGACTCGAACGCGCGGTAGACGGAGGCGAACCGGAGGTACGCCACCTCGTCGAGCGCGCGCAGCGGCGCCAGGATCGCGAGACCGACGTCGTTGGCGTCGAACTCGGCCTGTCCGCTGAGGCGCAGGGCGTCCTCGACCTCCTGGCCGAGGCAGGCGAGCTGGGCGTCGGTGACCGGACGGCCCTTGCAGGCCTTGCGGACGCCGGCGATCGCCTTGTCGCGGTTGAACGGCTCGGTGGCGCCGGAGCGCTTGAGCACAGTGAGCTGCATCTTCTCGACCGTGGTGAACCTGCGGTCGCACTCGGCGCAGGTGCGGCGGCGACGGATGGAACCGCCGTCGTCAGCGACTCGGGAGTCGAGGACCTTGGTGTCCTCGTTCTTGCAGTAGGGACAGTGCATGGGTCCTCCTCCCGGGTACGTCGAGGCATGGCACGTACACCCGTCTCAACAGGGTGTCGCCTGGGGATGTTCCTGTGGACAACTAGCCTGGAGCTGTGCGCTTCGCCGCCTGGCCTGTGCACCAGATGTGGATAACTACAGCGGTGTAACTACTAGATGTAGTGGTAACCGTACGCCCCGGCCACGACGCTTGGCAAGCGAATGCCGAACCTCGTCGGACCGATTCCACCGGCTCGCTAAAACCGCAGGTCAGTGGCCGTTCCACCTCTCGCGTCCCGGCGTGTCGACCCCCGCACCTGGTCGAAATCGCATCCTCGCCCATGCCCCATCCGCCACAATGGGCGCGTGTCCACGGGGAAGAGAGCAGGGTCGCGCAAGGGCGCCCGGCCACCCCGGACGCTGAACAAGGCCGCCCTCGTCATCGGCGCCGCCATCACCCTGTGCGTCATCGCGTGGGGCTACCTGGTCTACGCCGCCATCGACTTCGGTACGGCGGCGCGCGAGGGATCCGGCGGCTCGGCCTGGGCATTCATGGGGCTGGCCAGCCTGGGCGCGGTCGCCTGCCTGTTCGTCGGCCTGCTCCTGGTCGCCCGGCTCTCGCGCGCGCTCGGGATCACCGCGCCGCCACCTACCTCCGCCGGCGCCTCCGCCGACGAGCCAGCCGTTCCCCGACCCGTCGGCGGGAAGCGCGCGGCTCGCTGATCCACCTGATCGTGGAGGATCCGAGTCACCTGGTGGCTCGGAACTTCCACGATGTCGGGTGTCAGCGGATCACGAGCTGCGGAAGCGCCTCCACGATCTCGAGCGGTTGCCCGTCGCCCGCGACGGTGAGCGTCTCCGTGATGGCGACCCAGTCGCCGTCCCCGATCCGGTACTCCCCCGCGTACGTCGTGTCCAGGCCGAGCGTTACCTTTCCGGTGCGCTGGTAGGCGTGCGTGACGTCGAGGTCGGGGTGCGGTGCGCCCGGGCTGTCCGTCGTCGTGCTGGTCCCGTCGCCGAAGTGGAACGTGTACGACGTCGGCACCGCGCGGATAGCAACGCGCCGGCCCGCCAGGACGACGTCCTGCGTGATCGCAGCGTGGTCCGGCGTGTAGAAGTTCGTCTCGAAGTTCACCAGCGTCTTGCCGCCGGGCGGCTGCACGACGAGCTCTGAGTCCGGCCAGGCGATCCGTCTGAATTCGCGGAGGATCAGTTGGGCGATGTTGACCTGGTCGACCTCGTTCTCCGGCACGCAGACGTCACCGACGTCGTTCCCATTGAGGAAGACGTCATGCCAGAAGCCCGCCGCGCCGCCCTCCTCGCACTCGACGTGCTCAGAGCAAATCCCCCCGTTGCCGCACTGGATAGTCACAACCCACGTCTGCCCATCGCCAGAGCTCGCGCTAGCGGAATAGTCCGCGTAGGTCCAAGTGCAGTCCGCGTCCAGCTGTTCCCAACCGACCGATACACACGACGATTCAGCGGTCGCCTGCGATGCGAGCAAGGCAACAAGCACCGAAGTCAGGATGCTTGCCGCAACGAGACCTCGAAGGACAGCCATCACAGGATCCCGAAGTGCGTCACTGTCCACACGCCCTTGGTCAGACCGAGGGTTACGCGAATCGTCGTCCGCCCGCCCGGCAGCGTTTCAGTTCGGCCGTCGCCGCTCTTGATGATCGTCTCGGGCAGCACCTTCGTGACGTCATAGGTCGGCGGACTCGACCCTCTCCGCACCATGCTTACAACGCGAGACCCGGCAAACTCTGCGCTACCGCCGTCGGCATACACCTTGCGAACGTTGTCAACAAACGCCTGGCACGGTTCGCACCTTGGCGCCATTCGGTCGTACTCCTCCGTCGCCCCTGTCACTTGCATTTCGTCGCCGGCCTTTACCCACCGCCGAATGAACTCCTCCGGACTCTCCTGCTCCGCAGTCTCCGTCTCCGTCGGCGTCGACGCAGGAGACGACGTCGTGGGATCGGGCATCTTCGGCGTGGGCTCGGCCTCGTCGGTGCACCCGGCGAGGAGCAGCGGAGCGACGAGGGTGACGGCGAGCGCGCGGCGTACGTGCATGAAGGTGCCTTCCCGAGAACAACGTCAGCACCGCGAAACTACCCATCCGGGCGGGGAATGAACCACCCCTGAGGCAAACCCTGTGGAGAACTTGCTGATAGTGGCAGCGAACGAGCGACTGCCTCGAAATGGCGCCGAGGGGCGGGCCAGCTGGCCCGCCCCTCGTCCTCCCCTTTGGTCCACCAGCCGGGGTCGAAGCGGCTGGTGGAGGCCTCTCGCGTCAGTCGGAGACGACTGGGACGCGGAGCTTCTGGCCGGCCGCGAGGCCGGTGGACTCGAGCGCGTTGAGGCGCTCGATCTCGCTCATCATCGATCGGACGTCGCCGTCGGTGGCGGCGTCGCTGGCGATCTCCCACAGCGTGTCGCCGGGCGCGACCTGGACGATCTCGGTCGGCACCGGCTCTCCTGCGCGGTCCGTGCCGACCGCGCCGCCGGCGAGGAGGAACGCCACACCGAGGGCCAGGAACAGCGACGTCAGGAAGACGACAAGCCGGCCACGGCGCGTCAGGCGCACGGTCGATCGGGAACGAGCGGAGGTGGGCGTGAAAGCGGGTGCAAGGCTGAGGGTGCTCATGGTGGCCTCCTGGGGAAGATCAGCCGGGTGGTCGGTCGAGCGAATGTCTAGTCGGAGCCACCGACAACGGGCCTGGCCCGGCAGCGGCGTCGATCAGACGTTCGATCGAACACATGTACGACCTTAGAGCACGTGTTCGAACAACGCAAGCATCCGTCGAACACGTGTTCGCCGGCATGCATCGAGACGCCTCGACACGCGGACTTCGAACAGGTGTTTGATCCGGCCCGGCCGCGCGCACTACGGTGGGCGCACCAGCCACTCCCGGGCCGACGCGGGCCGCGGGGTGGGCAACCGTAGTGGAGGACCGCATGGCCAAGTCAGACGACCCCAACGTCATCGAGATGCCCGACGGCCCCCCGGACGCGACGGGCCTGACCCCTCGTCAGCAGCGCGTGCTGGCGACGATCAAGGACTCGATCGAGACCAAGGGCTACCCGCCCAGCATGCGCGAGATCGGACAGGCGGTCGGCCTGACCTCCTCCTCCAGCGTCGCGCACCAGCTGCGCGTGCTGGAGGGCAAGGGCTTCCTCAAGCGCGACCCCAACCGCCCGCGCGCCCTCGAGGTCTTCCTGCCCGAGGTGATGGCGGCCCGCCGCTCGATCTCCAGCGGCGAGGAATCGAGCATCGACGAGACCGGCATCGGCGACGTCGCGCCGACCGCGGTCAACATCCCGGTCGTCGGCCGGATCGCCGCCGGCGGTCCGATCCTCGCCGAGGAGCAGGTCACCGACGTGTTCCCGCTGCCCAAGCAGCTCGTCGGCGACGGCACGCTGTTCCTCCTCGAGGTCTCAGGCGACTCCATGGTCGACGCCGCCATCTGCAACGGCGACTACGTCGTGATCCGCCAGGAGCAGACGGCCGACAACGGCCAGATCGTCGCCGCGCTCATCGACGGCGAGGCGACCGTCAAGACGTTCCAGCGCAAGGACGGGCACGTCTGGCTGCTGCCCCACAACGAGGCCTACGACCCCATCCCCGGCGACAACGCCACGATCCTCGGTGTCGTCACGGCGGTGCTGCGCAGCGTCTGAGGCGTACGCCGGGGGCGCCGCGCTCGGCGTACGGCGCGCTCGCCCCCGGTGTAGCCTCGCGGCGATGTCCGCCGACGCACCCGACCCCGCGCTGTTCCGCACCCGTCCGGGCAACCGGCGCCGGCTCGTACCGGCCGCCGAGGCCGAGCTCGGCCGGCTGACGGCCGCCGGCGAGGAGTCCGGCTGGCTCAGCCCGCTGGCGTACAACCTCACGATCAGCCACAGCCACCGGTTCGTCTGGTACCGGGTGGCGAAGGTGGCGACGCGGACCATCCGTCACCACTGCGAGAGCCACGGCGTCAGCCTCGACGTCGACCACGCGATGCGCGTGCGCTACCCGCTGGCGGCGTTCGCCGACTACTTCACGTTCGCGTTCGTGCGCGACCCGCTCGACCGGTTTGTCTCGGCGTGGCAGGACAAGGTCGTCCACAACAACTACTACGCCTTCGACGAGGCGACGCACGAGCGGATGCAGGTCGTGGAGGAGTTCGCCCGCTGGACCGCGGCGCAGGACCTCTCCGCCGTGCCGGGCACCGACCAGCACCTCACGCTCCAGAGCAGGATGATCGACCTCAACCGTGTCGACTTCGTCGGTCGCCTGGAGACTTTCGACCGCGACTTCGCGGAGGTGTGCGAGCGGGTGGGCGCGCCGGCGGTGCCGACCGCGCCGCAGAACCAGACCGCACCCGGCGGTCGGGACCGGCAGGTGTCCGACGAGCTGCGCGACCTGGTGGCGCGGATGTACCGGCGCGACTACCAGGTCTTCGGCTATCCGGCGTAGGCCTCAGGCCCTCGTCTGCCCCAGCCGCGCCAACGCCTGGCGGACGAGCGCCGGGTCGGTCGTCGACCACATGGGCGGCAGCGACGCCTTGAGGAAGCGGCCGTAGCGGGCGGTCTCCAGGCGCGGGTCGAGGACCGCGACGACCCCGCGGTCGGACGTCGTCCGGATCAGCCGGCCGGCGCCCTGCGCGAGCAGCAGCGCCGCATGGGTGGCGGCGACCTGCATGAACCCGTTGCCGCCGGCCTGATCGGCGGCGCGCTGGCGCGCCGACATCAGCGGGTCGTCGGGACGCGGGAACGGGATGCGGTCGATGATCACGAGCTGGCAGGTGTCGCCCGGCACATCGAGCCCCTGCCACAGCGACAGGGTCCCGAACAGGCAGGTGTGCGGGTCCTCGACGAACTGCTTGGCGAGCTCGGGGAGCTGGGCGTCGCCCTGGGCCAGCGTGGTCAGGTGCGGCAGCCGCGCCCGCACCGCCTCGGCGGCGGCCTCCGCGGCGCGGCGCGAGGAGAACAGCCCGAGCGTACGGCCCTCGAGCGCGTCGACGAGGTCGCAGATCTCGTCGAGCTGGGCCGGCCCGAGGCCGTCACGGCCCGGCTGCGGCAGGTGGCGGGCGACGTAGAGGATCGACTGCTGGCCGTAGTCGAAGGGCGAGCCGACGTCCAGGCCCTTCCACGGCAGCGCGGTGTCGGGGTCGGTGGTCACGACCTGCGACCCGACCCGCTCGGTGGGCTTGAGTCCCAGCGATGTCGCGACCGCGCCGAACTCGCCACCGAGCATGAGCGTGGCGCTGGTGAAGACGACGGTCTTGTCGGTGAGCAGCTTGTCGCGCATCGGGCCCCACACCTGGAGTGGCGCGACGTGGAGCCGGGCCGGGAACCGGTCGCGGGCCTCGCCGAGCCACATCACGTCGGCCTGCGACCCGGCCGCCATCCGCTCGGCGTTGGCGAAGACCTCCTGCACCATGCCCTTGGCCTGGGTGCGGCCCGCGTCGCCCTCCCCCTCGCCGCCGCCTGACTCGCGGGGGAACGCCGACAGGCACGCCCGCGCGGCGTCGCGCACGAGCACGAGCGCGTCGGACAGCTGCGTGGAGAGCTGGTCGATGCGCCCGGGCGGTGTCGCCTCGATGGCCTCGGCGAGCTGCGCGGCCGCGTCCTCCAGGTCGCCGGCCGGATCGCCGTCGGCCGCGTCGGTCCAGCGGGTGGCTCGTCGAGCCGCGCGCTCGATGTCGGACACGCCCAGCTCGTCGGTCGCGGCCTGGGTCACGCGGGCGGTCAGCTCGTGCGCCTCGTCGATGACGACGGTGTCGTAGTCGGGGATCATCGGCACGTCCTCGATCGCGTCGATCGCGAGCAGGGAGTGGTTGGTGACGATGAGGTGACTGCGCTGCGCCTTCTCGCGCGCCAGCTCGGCGAAGCACTCCGCGCCGAACGGGCACTTGGCGGCACCGAGGCACTCGCGGTGGTTGACCGAGACCTGACGCCACTCGCGGTCGGTGTGGCGCGGGGCGTTGTCGCGCTCGCCGCTGCCGCCCTGCTCGGTCTCCTGCTCCGCCCACGCGCGCAGCTCGAGCACCTTCTCGGCCATCGCGCCCAGCGGGACGTCGACGAGGGTGCCCTGGTCGTCGGGCACGCCGGCGCGGACCCGGTGGAGGCAGGCGTAGTTGGAACGGCCCTTGAGCACGGCGTACGACGTGTCGAGGCCGGGCACGTCCTTGACCGCCTCGACCAGGCGTGGGAGGTCGCGCTCGACGAGCTGGTGCTGCAGGGCGAGCGTGGCGGTGGCGACCACGACGCGCTTGTCGTGGAGCAGCGCCGGCACGAGGTAGCCCAGCGACTTGCCGGTGCCGGTGCCGGCCTGCACGAGCAGGTGCCGGCCCTCCTCCATGGCCTCGGCCACCTCGGCGGCCATCTGCACCTGGCCGTCGCGCTGCTGCCCGCCGAGCGCTGTCACAGCGCGCGCCAGCACCTCGCCGACGGGCTGGGTGGCGGTGGCGGTCTCGGGCACCAGAGAACCCTACGGGGCGGCGCCGACACCACGGCGTACGCCGTCCACAACGCGCCGCGGCCGTTCGCCGCAGGCGCGCGGAGGACTCAGTAGTTCTTCTTGCGCCCGATCTGGCGCTCGATGCGGCGCTCGGGCTGGCCGAGCAGGCGGGCCAGGATCTTGACCCGGTAGCGGTAGGCGACCACGCCCAGGACGACGATCAGCAGGATCCACAGCATGGGCAGAGCGTACGCCCGGCGCCAACCGCTCGGGGGTTCCGCGCCAGCGCCGGCGCGGAACGCCCGTCCGTCAGACGACGGCGCCGGAGTCCTCGGGCGCGCGGACGACCTTCTCCTTCTGCACTCGGCTCATCGGCCACTTCTCCTGGAAGTAGGTCACCAGGGGCGTGGCGGTGAAGACCGACGAGTAGGTGCCGACGATGAGTCCGATGAGCAGCGCGATCGAGAAGTCACGCAGCGAGTCGCCGCCGAGGATCGCGAGCGCGGCGAGGATGAACATCGTGCCGAGACCGGTGTTGACCGTGCGCGGCACCGTCTCGACCGCGGCCTTGTTGGCCAGCGTGTTGAAGTCGTCCTCCGGCTTCGAGCCGAACCAGCGTTCGCGGACACGGTCGAAGACGACGACGGTGTCGTTGACCGAGAGACCGATGATGGTCATCGCGGCGGCCAGGAAGATGCCGTCGATCGGCTTGTGCAGCCACGCGAAGATGCCGACGACGATCAGCACGTCGTGCGCCATCGCGATGACGGCCGAGGCGCCGAAGGTCCACTTGAACCGGACGGCGAGGTAGAGCAGCTGGGCCAGGAAGGCCACGCCGAACGCGATGAGGGCGTTGTTGCGCAGCTCCTCACCGAGGGACGCACCGATCTGCTGGTCGTCGATCTTGGAGACGTCACCGCCGACCTTGGCGAGCTCGTCCTCGATGCGCTGCTCGTCCTCGTTCGAGATCTCGCCGGTGCGCACGGTGAAGTCCGCGGGCGTGTCGGCGGTCTGGACGACGGCCTCGGAGAACCCGGCAGCAGCCACCGCGTCGCGCGCCTCATCGATCGAGACGTCGTCGGTCACCGAGTAGTCCAGCTGGCGGCCGCCGGTGAACTCGACGCCGAGGTTGAGACCCTGGGTCACGATGCCGGCGATGGCGAACACCGTCGCCGCACCCGACACGGCCAGCCAGCGACCGCGGTTCTTCATGATGTTGGGGTCCTTGCGGTCCAGCCAGGCCCGCACCTTGCCGACGTCGCTGAGACCGCTGACCTTGGGCGAGCGGCCGACCTTGCGGTTGGAGACGGCGAGGTCGCACAGCACCCGGGCGATGATCAGCGCGGAGATCATCGAGGCGATGACACCGATGGTGAGGGTCACCCCGAAGCCCTTGATCGGACCCGAGCCGAGGAAGAACAGCAGCCCCGCCGCGAGCAGCGTGGTGACGTTGGAGTCGATGATCGCGGTCCAGGCCTTGTTGAAGCCGACCGCGAGGGCGCGCCGCAACCCCGCGGACGGGTAGGCGGCGTACTCCTCGCGTGCTCGCTCGAACACGAGGACGTTGGCGTCGATCGCCATGCCGATGGCCAGCACGAAGCCGGCGAGGCCGGGCAGCGTCAGCGTCGAGCCGAGCCCGACCAGCATCGCGTACGCCAGCAGCGCGTACGACGTGAGCGCGAGGGTCGCCATCAGCCCGACGAGCCGGTAGGCGACGATGATGAACAGGCCGGTGAGGATCAAGCCGATGATGCCGGCCTCGATCGAGGCGTCGATCGCCGCGGCGCCCAGCGAGGGACCGACGAGGCGGTCGGAGATCGCACGCAGCTCCAGCGGCAGCGCGCCGCCCTCGATGAGGGCGGCCAGGTCCCTGGCCTCCTCGGAGGTGTAGTCGCCGGTGATGTCCGTCGAGCCGCCGCGGATGCCGACGTTGCATCCGACGCTCGTCTCGACCTCGGGCGAGGAGATCACCTCGTTGTCGAGGACGATCGCGATGCGCCGCTTGGGGTCGCCCGACGGGTTGCACGCGGCCTTGCCGGTGATGTCCGCCCAGGTGTCGCCGCCCTTGCCGTTGAAGTCGATGGCCACGACCCACTGGACGCTCTGCTCGCGCTGGACGGCGTTGGCGCCGCTGATCTCGTCGCCCTGGATGACGGTGGGCCCGACCTCGATGGTGTCGCCCTGGTCGGAGGGCAGCACCAGGTTGCCCTTCTTGCTCGGCTTGGCGTCCGGCTGCGCGGCCGCCAGCACCTCGTGGATGGTCAGCTTGGCGGTGGTGCCGATGCGCTCCTCCGCCTCCTGCGCCTCGGCGTCGCTGGTGACGCCCGGCAGCTCGACGAGGATGCGGTTCTCGCCCTGGCGGACCAGGGTCGACTCGGCGACGCCGAGGGCGTCGACGCGGCCGCGGAGGACCTGCAGGGTCTTGTCGACGTTCTCGGCGCTGGCGGGGGTCTGCTCGGTGCCCTCGGCCTCGAACACGAACTGTGCGCCACCGCGCAGGTCGAGGCCGAGGTTGGGCTTGACGTTGATCGCGAGCGCCGCGCACCCGGCCAGGAGGCCGAGCACGAGGATGAAGCGAATCCAGACACCACGGGACATGCGCGACATCCTCCACCACGAGACTCCATCGCCCGAATCCGGGCACGGAAACCCCAACGGACGGCTCAGGGGGAAGGTTCCGCCCGTCAGAGGCCTCGACAGGGGGCGGCCGCGGGTGTTGTGTGGATCGCACCGCGGCCGGCTCCGGGCCGCACTCTCGGGAGGACACATGTCCATACGCACGAAGAAGCTCAGCAGCACCAGACTCGTGGCCGTGGCGGGTCTGGTGACCGCCGGCCTGGCCGCCGGGGCGGGCGTCGCCTCGGGCTCCGGCCTCGACGACGGCCGCCGCCAGCTCGCGCGGACGGCCGCCGACGACACGACCCAGATCGTCATGGTCCGCGCACCGGAGGTCGAGGACCGCAACGAGGTGATCGAGCTCGGGCTCGACGTCACCGAGCACGCGAACAGCCGCGGCATCGAGGTCGTCCTCCACGACGCCGAGGACGCCCAGACGCTGAAGGACGCCGGGTTCACCTGGACCGTCACGGTCGACGACCTCGAGGCCCTGACCGAGGCCAACCGCCGCCAGGACGCCCGGTACGCCGCCACCACGACGAGGTCGGACCTGCCCAGCGGGCGCACGTCGTACCGCACCTACGACGACTACCTGCGCGACATGTTCCGCCTCGCGCGCCACTACCCGACCCTCACCCGCCCGCTCACGCTGCCCAACCGGACGGTGCTCGGCGAGCCGATCCGCGGCCTCGAGATCAGCGTCGACGCCCGCGACGTACGTGACGGCAAGCCGGTGTTCCTGCTGATGGGCGCCCACCATGCCCGCGAGTGGCCGAGCGCCGAGCACACCATGGAGTTCGCCTTCGACCTGCTCGAGTCCTACTACGACCGTGACCGGGCCGTACGCGACCGCGCCCGGCGGGTGCTCTCGACGTCGCGGGTCATCGTCGTCCCGGTCGTCAACGTCGACGGCTTCAAGGTCTCGCGCGGCGCCCAGCCGCTCGGCGACTTCAGCACGTTCGACTACGAGATGAAGCGCAAGAACTGCTCGATCTCCGCGGCGACGCCCGAGCAGTACCTCGGCGGCACCTGCGCGGACAACCCCGCCGGCCGGCTGCGCGGCACCGACCTCAACCGCAACTACCCCGGCTTCTGGGGCGGCGGTGGGGCCAGCCCGATCTGGTCCAGCGACACCTACCGCGGCGACGCCCCGGGCAGCGAGCCGGAGACGGACGCGGTGCGCCAGCTGATCTCCGAGCGCGCGGTGACGGTGATGATCTCCAACCACACCTACAGCAACCTCGTGCTGCGGCCGCCGGCCATCGCGGCCACCGGGCTCGCGCCCGACGAGCCGGAGCTGAAGGCTCTCGGCGACGCGATGGCCGCGCAGAACGCCTACACCAGCCAGGCGTCGTACCAGCTCTACGACACCTCCGGGTCGACCGAGGACTGGAGCTACTGGATCACCGGCGGGCTCGGCTACACGATCGAGATCGGCGACGAGGGGTTCCACCCGCCCTACGAGGAGGCCGTGGTCGGGGAGTACCTCGGCGAGGCGCCCGCCGACAGCGCCGGTCTCGGCGGCAACCAGGAGGCGTACTGGCTGGCGGCCGAGGCGGCGGCCGACGACTCACTGCACTCCCGCATCCGCGGGAAGGCACCGGCGGGTCGCACGATCACCGTGTCCAAGCACGTCGTGTCCCCGACCTCGCCGGTGATCCAGCCGGACGGGTCGGTCGGCGAGCCGATCCTCTACGAGGACACCCTCGTCAACCAGTACGCCACCGACCGCGGCGGGCGCTTCGTCGTGGACGTCAACCCGTCGACGAGGCCGCTGGTCGCGGGCCGCTACGGCCGCTACCCCGAGGCCCCGCCGCAGGCGACGGTCCCGCTGGTGAACCCCGCGGAGGTCCCGCCGGTGGGCGGCAGCGAGTCCACCACGTTCGAGGTGCAGGGGCTGCCGGCGGCCGACAACGGCTACGCGGTGGTCTCGATCTCGTGGCCCTCGGACGACCCGGAGGCGCAGGACTGGGACTTCACGGTGATCGGGCCGGACGGTACGCCGGTCGGCTCGGGCGCGACGCTGAACAATCCCGAGGTGATCCGGATCCCCGACCCGCAGCCCGGCACGTACACGGTCGTCGCCGACAACTACGCCGGCGGCTCCGCGGAGCACGACTGGACCGGCGAGGTCACCTTCGAGAGCCCGGACCCGCCCATCGAGACCGGCGTCAAGGAGTCGTGGCTCGTCTCCTGCACCGACCGGCGCGGCCTGGTGCTCGGCACGCGCTCGGTGGTCGTCGACCGCGGTGAGGTCGTCGGCGTCGGGGACGTCTGTCGGCGGGGCAGCTACAAGCGCTGAAGTGCCTGACAACCTTAGCGATCCCCGGTCGGCCGGGGATCGCTGAGGTTGTCGGCCCATGCAAGGCCTGACAACCTGAGGAATCCCCGGGCAGCCGGGGATTCCTGATGCCCGAGGGACGACCGGACGACCGACCGCCAACCTCAGCGCGCGTACGCCGCCAGCTCGCCGGCCAGGTCGGCGTTGGCCCGACCCACGACGAGGGTGCCGTCGCCGGTGTGCTCGAGCGTGCCGATCTCCGCCTCCTGGTGGATGCGGTTGACCAGGTCGCCGCGCTCGTAGGGCAGGAGCACGTCGAACTCGACCTGGGGACGAGGCAGCTCCGACTCGATCGTCGCGAGGGCTTCGGCGATGCCCTCGCCGGTCTTCGCGCTCACCACCACGCTGTGCGGCTCACGCGCCCGCAGCCGGCTGATGACGAGCGGGTCGGCCGCGTCGGCCTTGTTGATGACGATGATCTCGGGAACCTTGTTGGCACCGATCTCGGCGAGGACCTGGCGCACCGCGGCGATCTGGCCCTCGGGGTCGGGGTGCGAGCCGTCGACGACGTGGAGCAGCAGGTCGGAGTCGGCGATCTCCTCCAGCGTCGAGCGGAACGCCTCGACGAGGTCGTGCGGGAGGTGCCGGACGAACCCGACGGTGTCGGACATCGTGTAGATGCGTCCGTCCGCGGTCGTCGTACGCCGCGTGGTGGGGTCGAGGGTCGCGAACAGTGCGTCCTCCACCAGCACCCCCGCGTCGGTCAGCCGGTTGAGCAGCGAGGACTTGCCGGCGTTCGTGTAGCCGGCGATCGCGACGCTGGGGATGTGGTTGCGGCGACGCGACTGTCGCTTGACCTCGCGGGTGCCGCGCATCTCCTTGAGGTCGCGGCGCAGCTTGGCGATCTTGGTGTTGATGCGCCGGCGGTCGGTCTCGATCTTGGTCTCACCGGGACCACGGCCACCGATGCCCTCACCGCCGGCGGCCCGGCCACCGGCCTGGCGCGACAGGTTGCCGCCCCAGCCGCGCAGGCGCTGCTTCATGTACTGCAGCTGAGCCAGCTCGACCTGCGCCTGGCCCTCCTTGCTCTTCGCGTGCTGCGCGAAGATGTCGAGGATCAGCGCGGTGCGGTCGACGACCTTCACCTTGAGCCGGTCCTCGAGGTTGCGCAGCTGGCTGGGCGCGAGCTCGCCGTCGCAGATCACAGTGTCGGCGCCGGTGGCCTGCACGATTTCGCGGATCGCGTCGACCTTGCCGCGGCCGATGTAGGTGGCCGGGTCGGGCTTCTGGCGGCGCTGGAAGACGGCCTCGAGCACCTCGGAGCCGGCGGTCTCGGCCAGCAGCGCGAGCTCAGCCATCGAGTTCTCCGCGTCGGTGACGCTGCCCTCGGTCCACACGCCGACGAGCACGACCTTCTCCAGGCGGAGCTGGCGGTACTCGACCTCGGTGATGTCCTCGAGCTCGGTGCGCAGGCTCGCCACGCGGCGCAGGGCGTGGCGCTCGGCCAGCTCCTGGGCGCCGACGGTGAGCTCCTCGGGGTCCGGCTCGTCGTACGACGCGTCGTCGGCGTAGCCCGACTCGAAGCCGTCGTCGGCCTCGTCCTCGTCGGCGAGCAGCTCGTCGTCGAGCTCGATGGCCTCGTCGTCCCAGCCGCGGGTGGCGTCGAGTGCGTCGCGCAGGTTGAAGTCAGGTGCGTTCGTCATATGCCCTCAAGAGTAGGTCGGCGAACCCACCTGCGCGAGCCGGTTTGCGACGGGCCCGTGCGGCGGCCGGGCGCGGCCGCGGCGACGGCCTACTTGGGGGGCATCCGGATGCCGCCGTCGACGCGGATCGTCTCGCCGTTCATGTAGGAGTTGGTGAGGCACTCGACCACCATGCTGGCCAGCTCCTCGGCGCGGCCGAGACGCTTGGGGAACAGCACGTTGGCGCCCAGGTTGGCCTTGAACGCCTCGGGCTCGGGAAACGAGTCGTAGATCGGGGTGTCGATCAGGCCCGGCGCCACGGTGTTGAGCCGGATTCCGGCGGCGGACAGGTCGCGCGCGACGGGCAGGGTCATGCCGACCACGCCGCCCTTGGAGGCGGAGTACGACGCCTGACCGATCTGGCCGTCGAAGGCGGCGACCGAGGCGAGGTTGACGATCGCGCCGCGCTGGCCGTCGGCGTCCGGCTCGTTGCGGCTCATCACGGTCGCGGCCTGCCGGGTCATGTCGAAGGTGCCGATGAGGTTGATCTCGATGACCCTGCGGAACGCGTCGAGGTCGTGGGCCGACTCCAGCAGGCCGTCGCGACCGATGGTGCGCTGGGCCCAGCCGATGCCGGCGGAGTTCACGCAGGCGCGCAGCGGCGCGACCTCGGCCGCCGCCTCGACCGCGGCGGCGACCTGGTCGGTCCGGGTCACGTCGACGGACACGAACAAGCCGCCCACCTCGTCGGCCAGCGCCTGGCCCTTCTCGGCGTTGAGGTCGGCGACCACGACGGTGGCGCCCTTCGCGGCGAGCGCTCGGGCGACGGCGGCACCGATGCCGCTGGCGCCGCCGGTGACGATGGCGGAGGATCCGGTGATGTCCATGGCTCGGATCCTAGGACGTCCCAGGGATTGCGCTCGGCGGGCCCGGGTCGGGGGCGTTGATGGTCCATCACGGTACGTCGCCGAACGGGCACTTCCCGTGCGGAACTCACCCGGGGAAGTGCCTACTCACCGACATACCGTGATGAATGTGGGGCCAGCGTGACGGGCGGCGGCGAGCGGTTCAGAGGTCGGTGACGCCCTCGGCGACCAGGACGGCGGGGCCGGTCATCAGGACCCGGTCGTCCTCGGTCCACACGATGCAGAGCGTGCCGCCGGGGACGTCGACGCGGTACGCCGTACCGCGCGGCGCCCCGTCGGCGAGCGCGGTCGCGACGGCCACTGCGCAGGCGCCCGTTCCGCAGGACCGGGTCTCCCCGGACCCGCGCTCGTGGACCCGCATCGCGACGTGGTGCTCGCCGCGGCGTACGACGAACTCGACGTTCACGCCGTCGGGGTAGATCTCGGCGTCGTGCGCGGGCGGCTCGAGCAGCGAGCCGGCGTCGGCGAGGTCGTCGACGAACGCCACCGCGTGCGGGTTGCCCATCGACACGTGGCGGGCCGCCCAGGCCCGGTCGCCGACGGACACCTCCGTCTCCCCCAGCACCTCCGGCGCGCCCATGTCTGCGGTGTACTCCTCGCCGGCGGCGTCGAGCACCTTGACCCCGGCCCGCGTCTGGATGCGCATCGGGAACGGCTCACCCTCGTGGTCGTGGAGGTAGCGCGCGAGCACGCGGACGCCGTTGCCGCACATCTCGCTGACCGAACCGTCGGCGTTGCGGTAGTCCATGAACCAGCCGTCGCCGCGGTGGACCGCACGCAGGACCCCGTCCGCCCCCAGGCCCGCGCGGCGGTCGCACAGCGCCCGCACCCGCTCGGCGGCCAGGTCGCCGTGGACCGAGCCGTCGGGGTCGGGCAGGACCACGAAGTCGTTCTCGGTGCCGTGGCCCTTGAGGAAGCGATAGCTCACGCCTCCAGTGTGGCAGCCGTGCGGAGAGCAGCCGGACGGTCGTGGGCTCCCCGGGATGCGCGGACCCCACGACCGTCCGAAGTGGCTACCGCGGGTCGACCACCTTGGCCGAGCCCTTGCCGCGGCGGCTCGGCTCGGCGACCGCCGTCATCTGGCGGCGTGGCCCGAGCTCGATCGCCGTCGCCGCGCCGATCTCGGCAGCGCTGGTGAAGGCGTCGCCCGCGGGCACCAGGGTGTGCCCGAGGGCGGTCAGCGCCGGCCCGAAGGCGGCGATGAACGCCGGCTCCGCCGTCACGCTCGTGGTGTTGCGCTGCGTGGCGCGGGGTGCTGCGATCGCCTCCTCGATGCTCATCCCGAGGTCGATGCGGTTGACGAGCATCTGGAGCACGGTGGTGATGATCGTCGAGCCGCCCGGGGACCCCAGCGCGAGGAACGGTTTGCCGTCCTTGAGCACGATCGTCGGCGACATGGAGCTGCGCGGGCGCTTGCCCGGCTGGATCCGGTTGGGGTCGGCGGCGTCGTACACCGTCGAGAAGTCGGTCAGCTCGTTGTTGAGCAGGAAGCCGTGGCCCGGCACGACCATGCCCGAGCCGCCGGTCTGCTCGATGGTGAGGGTGTACTCCACGACGTTGCCCCACTTGTCCGCGACGGTGAGGTTGGTGGTGGAGATGTTCTCGGTGTCGGCGTCGACCGTGCCCTTCGCCGCCGCCGGGCCGCACACGCCGTCGTACGACGTCACGTCGCCGGCCGGGACCGGCTTGGCCGCCGCCTTGGTCGGGTCGAGCAGGCAGGCGCGCTCCGCCGCGAACCGATCGTCGAGCAGGCGCTTGACCGGGACGTCGACGTAGGCCGGGTCGCCGACGTACTTGCCGCGGTCGGCGAAGGCGAGGGCGCTGGCCTCGAGGTAGTGGTGCAGGGCCTGCTCGGGCGTCATCGCGGACAGGTCGTAGCGCTCGAGGATGTTGAGCGCCTCGCCGACCGTCGTGCCACCCGACGACGACGGCGCCATGCCGTAGACGTCGTGCCCGCGGTAGGTCGTCCGGGTCGCCTTCTGCGAGCGCACCTTGTAGTCGCGCAGGTCGCGCGGGGTGAGCCAGCCGGCCGGCACGGGCAGGTCGGTGTTGTTGGTCGTGCGCGGCTTGCGGACCACCTCGGACATCAGCCGGGCCAGCGGGCCGCGGTAGAACGCCCGGGGGCCGCGCTCGGCGATCATGTCGTACGTCGCGGCGAGCTCCGGGTTGCGGAACACCGAGCCGACCCGGGGTGCGTCGCCCTTGGGCAGGAACAGCTTCTTGGAGTCCTTGAAGGCGGCGAAGCGCTCCTCGTTGTCGAGGGTCTGCTGCCGGAAGGTCTCGTCGACCTTGAACCCGCGGCGCGCGACCTTGGTCGCGGGTGCCAGCGCGTCGGCCAGCGACAGGGTCCCCCAGTTGGCCAGGGCCTTGTCCCACGTCGCGAGCGTGCCGGGCGTGCCGACGCTCGCGCCGCTGGTGACGAGCTCGGGAGTGAAGTTGTAGGGCTTGCCGGTGGCCGGGTCGATGAACGCGTCCTGCGGCATCTTCATCGGCGCGGTCTCGCGGCCGTCGAGCGTGCGCACCTTGCCCGACTTGGCGTTGTAGAACACGAAGTAGCCGCCGCCGCCGATGCCGGCGCTGTAGGGCTCAGTGACGCCGAGCGTCGCGGCGGCTGCCACGGCGGCGTCGACGGCGTTGCCGCCCGCCTTGAGGACCTTGAGGCCGGCTGCGCTGGCCTCGGGGTCGACGGTGCTGATCGCGCCGCCCTTGCCGACCGCGGTGGGGTCCTTGACGGTCGGGCGGCGCTCCTCGGCCCCGGCGGGCGCGAGGGACGGCGACGACGCGGCCGTCGACGCGCTGGGCGCGACGAGGAGGCCGACGGCCAGGGTGAGCCCGCTGGTGGCGGACAGGACGGCGGTGAGCCGCCGGGCGTGCTGGTGCATGAAGACCTCCGAAGTGACGATCACTCCACCTTGCCGCCGTGACCGGCGGTTGTCCACGACCCCGGGGGTGGGTCGGGACCGGCACCCTTCGGTCCGCGGCTCACCGGACCACCGAGTAGCGCCCGCACATGAAGTCGCGGTTGCGCGCGGTCTCCTCGAGCCGCAGCTCCACGTGGCGCGGCAGCACGGGAGCGCCGCCCCCGAGGGCGACCGGTGCGTACTGCAGCCACACCTCGTCGAGCAGCCCGGCGTCGTGGAACTGACCGGCGAGCTCTCCTCCACCCACCACCCAGATGTCCCGGCCGCCGGCCGCCTCGGTCATGTCCGCGTGCACGCGAGCCACGTCGTCACGGTCGAACCGGACGCTGGCGGGCGCCTCGGGGAACGTGCGGTGGGTCAGCACCCACGTCGGCAACGAGCCCCACGGCTCCTCGTCGTGGTCGAGGATCCACTGCCAGGTCGAGGCGCCCATGACGCAGGCGCCGAGCCGCCGCTGGAACGCGGGGTAGGCCATGGGGCCGTCCAGGTCGATGTCGCGCGAGGTCAGCCAGTCGAGGGAGTGGTCCGTGGTCGCGATGAAGCCGTCGAGGGTGCACCCGGTGTAGTAGATGGTCGCCATCGCACCACCATGACAGCCGGCACCGACATCCGGCGCCGGGTCGACGAGCTACTGCACGAGCGCGTGCAGGGCGGGCTCGGCCGCCTCGAGCGGCAGGTGCCCGAGCGTGATCAGCTGCGCCATCCCGTGGACCGTGGACCAGAGCGCGGCCGACAGCGCCATCGGGTCGCGTCCCTCGTAGCCCGGCTCCCGCACCAGCGCGGCCACCTCGCTGCCCAGCAGCTCCTCGTTGCGGGCGATCAGGGGCGCCATTCCCGCGCTGGGCGAGCCTGCTGCGCAGTAGTCGGGGTCGAAGACGAGGGAGAACGCCTGGGGATGCGCCGCGGCGTAGCGCACGTAGGCCAGCCCGAGCGCGCGGACCCGTTCGACCGGCCCCTCGGCCGCAGCGACGGCCTTCTCCTGGGCGTCGAGCAGCGCAGCCATGCCGCGGACCCCGAGCGCGCCGAGCAGCGCCGCGCGGTCGCCGAAGTGGTGGTAGGGCGCGTTGTGGCTGACCCCGGCGCGCCGGGCGACCTCGCGGAGGCTGATCTTCGCCGCCGAGGTGGTCTCGAGCAGCTCGAGCGCGGCGTCCTCCAGCGCGACATGGAGGTTTCCGTGGTGATAGCCCCCGCTGGATCTTGACATGCGCAACATCGTACTCCAATGTTGGCAGTGTCCACTTTCTTGACACCGTCCAGATCGGAATCGCCATGTCCCACGTCCTCGTCATCGACGGCCACCCCGACCCGCGCTCGCTCACCGCCGCGCTCGCCTCGAGCTATGCGGCCGGTGCGGGCGCCGACGCACTCGCACTCCCTCTGCGCGACCTCCACTTCGACGTGAACCTGCGCACCGGCTACCGCACGCCGCAGGACCTCGAGCCCGACCTCGTCCGAGCCCAGGAGCTGCTGCGCTGGGCCGATCACGTCGCCGTCTTCACCCCGCTGTGGTGGGGCTCGGTGCCCGCCCTGCTCAAGGGGTTCTTCGACCGCACCCTCGAGCGCGGCTGGGCCTTCCGCTACAAGGACAACGGCATGCCCGAGGGCCTGCTGGCCGGGCGCACCGGCCGGCTCGCGGTCACCTCGGACTCGCCCCGGTGGTACCTCCCGCTCGTCGGCGACACCACTGCCAAGCAGGTGCGCGGGCGGACTATGGAGTTCTGCGGGATCAAGCCCACCCGGCTCACCCGCTACGCCGGCGTACGCGGGCGCAGCGAGGCCGAGATCGCGGCCTGGATCCGCGAGGCGGCCGACCTGGGGGCGAGCGACGCCGCCCGCGCCGGCGGCGTACGCCGTGAGCTCACGGCCGCGAGCCGCTGAACCTCAGCCCTGCAGCCGCTCGACTGCCCGGACCGCCTGCTCGACGCGGCCCGGGTCGTCGTGCGCGACCCAGACGGTGCGGGGGTCCTTGCGGAACCAGGAGTCCTGGCGTCGGGCGAAGCGCCGCGTGGCGGTCTTCGTCTGCTCGATCGCCTCAGCGAGCGTGCGGTCTCCGGCGAGGAAGCCCATCACCTCGCGGTATCCGATGGCGCGAGGAGCGGTGCGACCCGCGGCGAGGCCGCGCGCCAGCAGCGCCTCCACCTCCTCGACGAACCCGGCGGCGAACATCTGGTCCACCCGCCGGCCGATCCGCTCGTCGAGCGTCGGCCGGTCGATGTCCACCCCGACCTGCACGGTCAGCGGGTCGGCGTACTCCAGGCGCGGCAGGCTCGCGCTGAACGGTCGCCCCGTGAGGGCGACCACCTCCAGTGCGCGTACGACGCGGCGCCCGTTGTCGGGCTGGATCTGTGCGGCAGCCTCCGGGTCCACGCCGGCCAGCCGGGCGTGCAGCGCCCGGCTGCCCAGCCGCTCGAGCTCGGCCTCGAGCTCGCGGCGCAGGGAGTCGTCGGTGCCGGGGAACTCGAAGCGGTCGACGATCGCGCGGGTGTAGAGCGCGGACCCGCCCACGAGCACCGGTGTGGCGCCGCGGCTGCGGACGTCGGCGACCGCCTCACGCGCCCACTCCTGGAACAGCGCCACGGTGGCCGGTTCGGTGACCTCGAGGACGTCGAGGAGGTGGTGTGCGATGCCGCGCCGCTCCCCCGCCGGCAGCTTGGCGGTGCCGATGTCCATGCCGCGGTAGACCTGCATCGCGTCGGTGTTGACGACCTCTCCCCCGACCCGCTCGGCGAGGTCGAGGCTGAGCCCGGTCTTGCCCGACGCGGTGGCGCCCACGACGGCGACGATCGGCTGCGGCATCGGATCGGGCACAAGTCGATTGTCCCAGCCCGGCTACGCTCGCCGGCATGGGATTCCTGGACAAGGCCAAGGACAAGCTGACCAAGGTCGTCGACGAGCACGGCGACAAGATCACCCAGGGCATCGACAAGGCCGGGCAGGTCGTCAACGAGAGGACCGGCGGCAAGCACGCGGACAAGGTCGAGAAGGCCACCGGCAAGGCGCGCGAGACGCTCGACCAGCACCGCAGCACGGGCGGCACCGCTGGCGGCACGGACGACGCTCCCGCCACCCCGCCGCCGGCCGGTCCCGCGGGCGACCCCCTGCGCCCCGAGACTCAGCAGCCCGGACTGCCCACCGACCCCACCAACCCTGCCACCGGCTGAGCAGCCCCTAGGTTGGGCCGGTGACCGACCGCTTCGTGCTCGTCCCCGCCTCCTACGTCTACCTGCTGCGCGACGGCGCCGAGGGCCCCGAGGTCCTGCTCCAGCTGCGACAGGGCACGCCCTACATGAACGGGCACTGGGCGGCCGCCGCTGCCGGGCACGTGGAGCGCGGCGAGACGGCGTACGACGCCGCGCGCCGCGAGGCGGTGGAGGAGCTCGGCATCACCGACCTGGAGCTCGAGTTCGCCTTCACGATGCAGCGCACCCAGCACGCGGACGCGATCGACGAGCGGGTGGACTGGTTCTTCACCGCCCGGTCGTGGACGGGCAAGCCCCGAGTCGTGGAGCCGGAGAAGTGTGCGGAGATCCGGTGGTGCCGGCTCGACCGGCTGCCGGAGCCGATGGTCCCGCACGAGGCGCACGCACTGGCGCACCTCGGCAGCGGGGCGGCGTACCTCACCTTCGGGTGGGAGCAGCAGGACCGGCCTCGTCCCGCCCCCCGGGGGTAGCCGGGACGACGGCGGGACGACAGGATCGTGCGACCTGAACAGGGAGGGAAACCATGGACAGCGACAACCTGAGCCCGATGCCCACGCCGACCACCGAGGACCCCGAGCTGCACCCGGGCGGCGCGGACGCGCTCGAGGAGGACCCCGCGGACAACGGCCTGGGGCGCGACCTGCAGCCGGAGGGGAACCCCGCCGCGGACGACGTGCCCGAGGCGATCTCGGAGCCGGACGACAAGCAGCAGGCTCCTGACGAGGACACCTCGCACCAGGAGGCCGGGGAGCCCGTCGGTGACCCGGACGCCGGTCAGGAGGCCGAGGACGGTTCGCCGGAGCCTCCGGCCTGAGCGTTCTCGGGGTCTTCGGCTGGGGCTTCGAGTGAGGTCTGTGGCTGAGGTCGCCTGGCTGAGGTCTTTGGCTAGCCCCGTGACTGGCCCGCGCCAACAGCGTGGAGGATCCGGGTCACCTAGTGGCTCGGATCCTCCATGATCCTGCAGGGATCCCCGGCTAGCCGGGGATTCCCACCCGCCCGTCTCAAGCGACCCGCGCCACCGCGCAGTCGACCCCGCACGGCCGCGCAGCGGGCCAGCCGTCGCGCTCGAGCAGCGCTGACAGCTTGGCCGCGGTGGAGCACGGCCGGCCGACCACCTGCCCGTACGTCAACCGCACGGTGCCGCGGCCCTCGACCGCCGCGTCGAGGTCGCGCTCGAAGTCGCGGTCGCGCTGCTCGGCCGTGTCGTGCCAGAGCCGGCCGTCGAGCTCGACGAGGCGCTCGCCGTATGCCACGTCCCGGTAGACGACCCCGCTCGCCGTCCCGGCACGGAGCTGGCGCTGAGCGCGCGGCAACCCGTGCGGCTGCTCGACCAGTGTGAGGAAGGCGTGCTCGAGCACCGAGCAGGTGCCGGCCGCCACGTCGCTCAGCACCCCGGCGAGGAAGTCCCGCCGGGAAGCGCGGCTGCGGCTCGCCAGGGCTGCCTGCATGCGTACGGCGGTCGTGTGTCGCCCCTGGACGGCGCGGGCGACCACGCCAATCGCCGCGATGTCCTCTGCGGCCGCCAGCGCCACGTCGAGCGCCGCCTCCTCGTAGCGCAGCCGCGGCGGCCCGAGGTGCCACTGGACGCGTTCGTCGAGATCGAAGGTGCGCACGACGTTGACGCCCGCGGGCGCGACGACCCGCCGCTCGCGTGGCACCGCCACCACCATCGGACCTCGCTCGACGCCCCCGGCGCGCCCGGGCCCGTCGGCGGCACGCATGGCCGACTCGCCGGCGAGGGCTGCGCCCCGTTCGCGCGTCGATCCTGCGACCGGGCGCCCGCACACCAGGACGGCTCCCCAGGCCCGCTGCACCCACGTCGGCGACCCGGTGTGGTCGACGTACACCCCTGCGAAGAGCGGCGTGAGCTCGCGGCGGCGCACCAGGCGGCGTACGTCGTGCAGCGCCAGGTCGAGATCGAGCAGCTGCGCGCGGGTCACGACGCCGCCCTGGCGAGCGAGCAGTGCCTGCAGTCGGTCCATGCCGCTCACCTTCCGGCACCGGCCGACGCCGCGCGACCGACTCTCCACAGGCTGTGGACAACACCATCGTGGAGGATCCGTGTCGCTGGGTGGCTCGGATCCTCCACGATCCTGCAGGGATCCCCGGCTAGCCGGGGATCGCAACCGCAGCGACCCCCGCAGCGACCCCCGCAGGCCCGCCGCGAGACCTCAGCCCAGGTAGCGGCGCGCGACCAGCGCGCCCAGGTCGGTCAGCAGCCGGTCCGGCTCGCGCAGGCAGACGTCGACGTCGGGCTCGAGGTCGGTCAGCGCGTGGGCGCCGGCGAAGCCGGCGGCGGCCACCTGGTCGGCGGTGAGCAGGCTGCGCCCGCACACCGCGACCACCGGAACGCCGACCCGCGCGGCGGCGGTGGCCACGCCGACCGGCGCCTTGCCGCGCAGGCTCTGCTCGTCGAGCGACCCCTCGCCGGTGATGACCAGGTCCGCCCCGGGCACCCGGTCGGCGAACCCGAGCAGGTCGAGCATCAGGTCGATGCCGGGCCGCAGCTCGGCGCCGAGCACCGCGACGAGGCCGAAGCCCACGCCGCCGGCCGCTCCCGCGCCCGGCTGGTCTCGGCGGTCGGTCCCGGTTGCGGCTGCGACCGCATCGGCCCAGCGCACCAGCCGGGCGTCGAGGAGGGCGACCTGCTCGGGCGTGGCGCCCTTCTGCGGCGCGTACACCGCGGCCGCGCCCTCCGGACCGGTCAGCGGGTTGTCCACGTCGCAGGCGACCACGATGCGCGACTGTGCGAGCGCGGGGTGCAGGCCGGACAGGTCGAGGTGCACGTCCGACGACAGGTCGTGCGGGTCGACCGCCGCCCCCAGCGCAGCCAGCATCCCGACCCCGCCGTCGGTGCTGGCGCTGCCGCCGATCCCGATCACGAGGTCGCGGCACCCCGCGTCCAGCGCGGCCGCGACGACCTCGCCGAGCCCGCGGCTCGTCGCGGTCGTCGGAGCAGGTACGCCGCCGGGCAGGCGGGCCAGCCCGCACGCGTCGGCCATCTCCACGACCGCGGTCGTGCCGCGCCGGGCGTACGCCGTCGCCACCGGCTCGCCGGTCGGCCCGCTCGCGACCACCGGCACCCGCTCGAACCCACTCGCGACGGCCGCGTCGAGGGTGCCGTCGCCGCCGTCGGCGACGGGTAGGACGTCGACGACCGCCTCGGGTCGCACCCGGCGCAGGCCCGTCGCCAGGGCGCGCGCGACCTCGTGGGCGGGGAGGGACCCCTTGAACTTGTCGGGCGCGACCAGCACGCGTGGCGTCGTCATGCGGGCGGCGGTGCGGTCGAGTCGCGGACCACCAGCTCGGCGCCGACCGGTCGGCGGCGGGGGCGGGCCCCCGGCTCCTTGAGCGCGAGGAGCAGCGCCTGCTCGCCCATCTCCCCCATGGGCAGCCGGACGGTGGTGAGCGAGGGGGCCAGGTCGCCCGCGACGGCGACGTCGTCGAAGCCGGTGACCGACACTTGTCCTGGGACCGAGATGCCGCGGGCGCGGAGGGCCGACAGCACGCCGATCGCCATGTCGTCGTTGAGCGCGAGCACGGCGGTGACGCCCGGGTGTCGGTCGAGGATCTCCTCGGCGGCGGCCTTGCCGCCGGCGCGGGTGAAGTCGGCCTCCACGAGAGGTACGTCGGCGAAGTCGAGGCCGGCGGCGGTGAAGGCCGCCTCCAGACCGGTGATCCGGTCGGCGACCGTGGTGAGCCCGCGCGAGCCGGTCGCCACTGCCACCCTGCGATGGCCGAGGTCGAGCAGGTGCTGGGCGACCGAGCCGGCCCCGCCGGTGTTGTCGGGCAGCACGGCGTCCACGCCGAGGTGGTGCCGGCCGATCACCGCCACGCGACCCCCCGCACGCTGGAAGGCCTGGAGCTCGGCCTTGGCCGGCGCCTGCAGGCTCGGGTCGACCAGGCCGGATCCGGCGATGACGATGGCGCCGACGCGGTTGGCGACCAGCATCCGCAGCTGTTCGAGCTCGCGCTCGGGGTCGCGACCGGTGTGGCAGATCTGGACGGTGAGCCCCTCGCGAGCGCCGACGCCGAGCAGGCCGCTCGCGATCTCGGAGAAGTAGGGGTCGCCGATCTCGTGGACCACCAGGCCGACCGAGCGGCTCGGGCCGCCCGCGAGGCTGCGGGCGTGGACGTTGGCGACGTAGCCCAAGGAGGTCGCCACCGCGCGGACCCGCTCGGCCACCGGCACGCTCACCCCGGGCGCCCCGGACAGGCTGCGCGAGGCGGTGGCGATCGAGACGCCGGCCGCCTCGGCCACGTCCTTGAGGCGCAGCGCGGTCGCCCGCTCCTTGTGCATCTCGCCCCCTCGCGTCCGTCCCGGTCGATCCGATTGTGACCCTTGCCACATCCGGCGGATGCTGCCTACAGTAGCCGAAAGCGCTTACGAAAGCGCTTACGCATTGGACCCGAGGAGTGACATGAAGGTCAAGACCCCCTACCGCGTGGCCGGACTCGCGATGGCGTCCTGCATGGCCCTGACGGCGTGCATGAGCTCCGGCTCGGACAGCGGATCCGCCGAGGACGGCGACGGCCCGATCAAGATCGGCATCTCCCTCCCGCTGACCGGCGACTTCTCCGAGCCGGGCAAGGGCGTGCAGCGCGGCTACGAGGCGTGGGCCGACTACGTCAACGAGAACGGCGGCCTCCTCGGCCGCGACGTCGAGCTCACCATCCTCGACGACCAGTCCAACGCCGACCGGGTCGCCGCCGACTACGAGAAGCTGATCAACCAGGACGGCGTCGACCTCGTCTTCGGCCCGTTCTCCACCCGACTCGTCGTGCCCGCGGCCCAGGTCGCCCAGGACTACGGATTCCTCTTCGTCGAGCCGGCCGGTGCCGCCGAGGAGGTCTTCACGCAGGGCTTCGACAACCTCTTCTACGCCGCCCCCGCCGTGGCCGACGACCACTACAACTACCTCGCCGACGCCATCGAGGCGCTTCCCGAGGACCAGCGACCCAAGACCGCGGCGTACGCCGCGATGGACGACCCGTTCGCGATGGGCACGGCCTACGGCCTGAAGGACCGCCTGGAGGAGATGGGCGTCGAGACCGTCGTCGACGAGGTCTACCCGCCCAACACCACCGACTTCGGCTCCATCGCCGCCAAGATCGCCGACAGCGAGGCCGACGTGGTCGTCGGCGGCACCCAGTACCAGGACGCGGTCAACATGATCGTCGCGCTCCAGCAGCTCGACTACCAGCCGAAGATGGCGGCCTTCTCCACCGCGCCCACCAACCCCGAGTTCCCCGAGGCGATCGGCAGCAAGACCGAGGGCATCCTCTCCCCCACCGGCTACACCCCGGAGGCGGACTTCCCCACCAACCAGGAGTTCGTCGACTACTACACCGAGAAGAACGGCACGCCGCCGGCGGAGGACGAGGCCAACGCCTGGACCACCGGCCAGGTGGTCGCCGCCGCGGTGGAGGCCGTCGAGTGCGCCAGCCCCGACCCGGAGTGCCAGAGCCAGCTCATCGACTGGCTGCGTGAGAACGAGGTCGACACCGTCGTCGGCCCGCTCACCTGGGACGCCGAGGGCCGGCCGGAGGGCGCCCACCTGATCCAGCAGTACGTCGACGGGGAGATCCGCATCGTGCTGCCCGAGGAGGCCAAGGAGGCCGACCTCATCATCGAGAAGCCGGCCTGGTGACCCCGACCCGCCACGACGTCCCCGTCCGAGCGACCGACGCTCCCGACCGTTAGGCCCCTGTCATGTCCTTGCTCTTGCAGAGCCTGGTGCTGGGCGTGCTGCTGGGTGGGCTCTACGCCCTCCTGGCAGCCGGCCTCACCCTCTACTTCGGCGTGATGCGCGTGGTGATGATCGCCCACTCGGCCTTCCTCATCCTCGCCGCCTACCTCGCCTGGTGGTTCTCCACCGAGACCGGCCTCGACCCGCTGCTGTCCCTCGTGCTGACGGTGCCGCTCTTCTTCGGGATGGGGGTCTTCATGCAGCGGGTGCTGATCAGCCGGCTGCGGCCGGCGACCCTGACGATGATGTCGGTGCTGCTCACCTTCTCGATCGCGCTGGTCATCGAGGGCATGCTCGGCTTCGCGTTCAGCGGCACCCAGCGGCGCATCCGCCTCGACTACGGCGGTGCCAACTTCGAGGTGTTCGGCGCCAACGTCGCGGTGGTCAAGCTCATCGCCTTCGCCCTCGCCGCCGTCTCGCTCGCCGCGCTCTTCCTCCTCATGAAGAAGACGCAGTTCGGCCAGGCGCTGCGCGCCACCATCCAGCACCCGGAGGCGGCCCGGCTGATCGGGATCAACACCGACCGCGTGGCCGGCTACGGCTTCGGTCTCGGACTGGCGACCGCAGCCGTCGGCGGCACCGCGCTCGCCCTGGACTCCACGTTCTACCCCTCGCTGCACTGGCACTGGATCGGCCCGCTGATGGCGATCATCGTCGTCGGCGGACTGGGCAGCATCCCCGGAGCGGCCATCGCCGCGATGGTGCTGGGCATGGGTCAGTCCCTGCTCCAGATCCCGCTCGGGACGACGTGGGCCCAGACGTTCTTCTACATCGCGTTGTTCGCCACCCTCATGGTGCGACCGCAGGGATTCTTCGGAGGTCGTCTTGCCCAGCGCTTCTGACACCACGACCGTGACCTCGGCCGCGACCGGGGACACCACCCGCCGCCGCGGGTCCATGCTCCTCAAGGCGGTCGCCCTGGCCGTCCTCGCGGCGGGAGTCCTGTCCTTCCCGTCCGTCGCGGCCAACCCGTTCATCCTGTCGGTGGGCGTGGTCATCATGAGCTACGCCGTGCTGGCGACCTCGTGGAACTTCGTGGGGGGCTTCACCGGCTACATCTCCCTCGGCCACGCCGCCTACTCCGGCCTCGGCGGCTACGCCACCGGGCTCCTGGTCATCCACACCGGGATCAACCCGTGGCTCGCGATGGTGCTCGCCGGCCTGGTCGTCGCCGCGCTCGCGGTCCCGATCGGGATCGCCAGCCTCCGGGTGCGCGGCGCCTCCTTCGTGATCGTCTCGATCGCACTGGTGCTGATCCTCCTGCTGGTCTTCCAGTCGTGGGGCTCCTTCACCGGCGGCTCCAACGGCCTGCGGGTGCCGCGCCCGTTCGGCCCCGAGGTGCTGCGGCCCGAGCAGCACGAGCGGTTCTTCTACCTCCACGCGCTCCTGCTGGGCGTCGCCCTGCTGGTGTGGTGGCTCATCGACCGCTCCCGCTTCGGCACGGGCCTCAAGGCGATCCGCGAGGACGAGGACAAGGCGCAGGCCCTCGGCGTGCCGACCTTCACCTACAAGCTCATCGCGTTCGTCGTCTCGGCGTTCTTCACCGCCCTCGGCGGTGGCCTCTACGCCCTGTGGTTCGGCTTCCTCGACCCGATCTTCCAGTTCTCGATCCTGGTCGGCTCCTACATGGTGCTGATGAGCCTGCTCGGCGGCATCCGCAGCCTCTTCGGCCCGTTCCTCGGCGCCGTGATCGTCGGCTACGCGGTGGAGTACTTCAAGAACCAGTACGGCGACTCCCAGTTCCACCTCGTCGCGATGGGCCTGCTCCTGGGCCTGGTCGTGCTGTTCATGCCCGACGGCATCATCCCGGCCGCCACGAACCTCGTCGAGCGGTTCCGGCCGCAGAAGACCTCCATCCGCGAGGTCAGCGCGGCCGACCTGGCCGAGCAACGCCGTACGGCGGGACCCGAGGCGGGACAGGCCGACCAGCAGGCGCGGACCGACGACGGCACCGACATCCCCAGCACCGACACCCCGACCGACACCAGCGTCACGGAAGGAGCCCGCCGATGACCGCCACCAGCGAGACCGCCGGCCCGAGCACCGCCGCGCCGTCCACGCCGAGCCTGGCCACGGTCGAGCTCCGGAAGTCCTTCGGCGGCGTGCACGCCGTCGACGGCGCGACCGTCACCTTCCACCACGGCAAGGTCAACGCGCTGATCGGCCCCAACGGCTCGGGCAAGACGACGTTCTTCAACTGCGTCACCGGCATGATCAAGCCCGACTCCGGCTCGGTGAGCTACCGGGGCGCCGACATCACCGGCAAGGCCCCGCACCGCATCGCGCGGGCCGGGGTGGGTCGCAGCTTCCAGCTGTGCCGGATCTTCCCGCGGATGACGGTGATGGAGAACATGCTCGTCGCCGTCCGGTCCACGAGCCTGCGCCGCCAGCTGTCCTCGGCGCGCAACCCCGAGGAGCTCGACCGTGCCCGCGGCCTGCTCGCCCGGGTCGGCATCGAGCACCTCGAGCACTCGCTGGCGCGCGACATCTCCTACGGCCAGCAGAAGCTCCTCGAGCTCGCCGGCGTGCTGATGGCCGACCCCGACACGATCATGCTCGACGAGCCGGCGGGGGGCGTGAACCCGGCGCTGATCGACCGGATCGCCAACCTCGTGCGATCCCTCAACGCCGAGGGCAAGACCTTCATCGTCGTCGAGCACAACATGGACCTGGTCATGTCGCTCTCCGACCACGTCGTGGTCTTCGACCGCGGCCGCCCCATCTGCGAAGGCACCCCGTCGGTCGTGCAGAACGACCCCCGAGTCCTGGAGGCCTACCTTGGCATCTGACGCCCCCTACCTGCTGGAGCTCGACGACATCGAGGCCGGCTACGGCCGCGCCGCGCTCGTCCTGCGCGGCCTCACCGTCAAGGTCCCGCCCGCCACGGTGGTGTGCCTGGTCGGCCCCAACGGCGCCGGCAAGTCCACCGTCCTCAAGGTCGCCAGCGGCATGCTGACCCCGCGCTCGGGCGCCATCCGGGTGGCCGGGCAGGACGTCACGAAGAACTCGCCGCAGCAGATGCTGGCCGCCGGGCTCTCCCACGTCCTGCAGGGCCACAGCGTGTTCAAGGAGATGACGGTCGAGGAGAACGTCCGCCTCGGCGCCTACTCGGTCAAGGACAAGAGCGAGGTCAACGACCGCATCGACTTCGTCAAGACGCTCTTCCCGGTCGTCGCCGACCGCTGGAACGCGCTGGCGGGCGCCCTCTCGGGCGGGCAGCAGAAGCAGGTCGAGTTCGCCCGCTCGCTGATGGTCAGCCCGCAGGTCGTGCTGCTCGACGAGCCCTCCATGGGCCTGGACCCCAAGGCGACCGGCACCGTCTTCGAGCAGGTCGTGCGGATGCGCGACGCCGGCACCGCGGTGCTGCTGGTCGAGCAGAACGCCCGCCGGGCGCTGGAGACCGCCGACCTCGGCTGCGTGCTCGACCTGGGGCGCGTCCACATCTCCGGCCCCGCCGACGAGCTGCTGCGCGACCCGCAGCTCGCCGAGCTCTACCTGGGCGGACGGCCGAGCGCCGCGCCCACCGCCTGACGTACGCCCACCCGACGACCTCGACGTGAGGACCCACCATGCCTGACAGCACACTCCGCATCCTGATGAACGGCGTCACCGGACGCATGGGCTACCGCCAGCACCTGCTGCGCTCGATCCTGGCCATCCGCGACGACGGCGGGATCGCGCTGCCCGACGGCACCCGGCTGCAGGTGGAGCCGGTGCTGCTGGGGCGCAACGCCGACAAGCTGGCGCGCCTGGCCGACCAGCACGGCATCGCCGACTGGTCCACCGACCTCGACACCGCGCTGGCCGAGGACCCCGCCCCGATCTACTTCGACGCCCAGGTCACCAGCGAGCGCAAGAAGGCGATCCTCAAGGCCGCCGCCGCCGGCAAGCACGTCTACACCGAGAAGCCGATCGCCGAGACCGTCGCCGAGGGCCAGGAGCTCGTGGACGCCGCGGAGCGCAGCGGCATCATCAACGGCGTCGTCCACGACAAGCTCTACCTGCCCGGGCTGATGAAGCTCAAGCGCCTGGTGGACTCCGGCTTCTTCGGGCGCATCCTGTCGGTGCGCGGGGAGTTCGGCTACTGGGTGTTCGAGGGCGACTACCTCCCGGCCCAGCGACCCAGCTGGAACTACCGCGCCGAGGACGGCGGCGGGATGGTGCTCGACATGTTCTGCCACTGGAACTACGTGCTCGAGAACCTGTTCGGCGGCGTCGAGGCGGTCACCGCCAAGGCGGTCACGCACATCCCGGAGCGGTGGGACGAGAACGGCGAGCGCTACGACGCCACCGCCGACGACGCGGCGTACGCCATCTTCGAGCTGGCCGGCGGCATCATCGCGCAGGTCAACTCCTCCTGGGCGGTCCGCGTGGAGCGCAAGGAGCTGGTGGAGTTCCAGGTCGACGGCACCCACGGCTCGGCGGTCGCCGGCCTGTTCAACTGCCGCATCCAGCCGCGCGAGTCGACCCCGATGCCGGTGTGGAACCCCGACCTGCCGACCACCGAGGACTTCCGCGGCCAGTGGCGCGAGATCCCGGACAACCAGGTCTTCGGCAACGGCTTCCGCGCGCAGTGGGAGCAGTTCCTGCTCGACGTGCACCACGGCCGTCCACACCGCTACGACTTCTCCGCCGGCGTCCGCGGCCTCGAGCTCGTCGACGCCGGCCTCACGTCCTCGCGCGAGGGCCGGCGGGTGGCGCTGCGATGAGCCCCGCCCGCGTCGAGGTCCCGCTGGCCGACGGCGGGTGGCAGGAGGTCACCCTCGCCGAGCCGCGCCAGTGGAAGGACCACCCGCAGCCCTACGCCCAGCGCGTCGCCTTCGCCGCGGCCCACGTCGTGGCCGACCCCCGCGGGGAGAACGTCCCGGGTGCGCCCGCGGTGGTCGACTGGGACGCCACGCTCGCCTTCCGGCGCGAGCTGTTCCGCTACGGCTTCGGCGTCGCCGAGGCGATGGACACCGCCCAGCGCAACATGGGCCTGGACTGGCCCGCGGTGCAGGAGCTGGTGCGCCGCAGCGCCGAGCAGGCGCGGGAGTACGACGCCCGCATCGCCTCCGGTGCCGGCACCGACCACGCGCCGGCAGCCGCCACCCTCGACGAGGTGCGTGCGGCGTACGCCGAGCAGGTGGCGTTCGTCGAGTCGACCGGCTCCCAGGTGATCTTGATGGCGTCGCGCCAGCTGGCCGCCGTCGCGGCGGGACCCGACGACTACCTGTCGGTCTACGCCGAGCTGCTCAGCCAGGTGCGCGAGCCGGTGATCCTGCACTGGCTCGGCGAGGCCTTCGACCCGCAGCTGCGCGGCTACTGGGGCTCGGCCGACGTCGACGCCGCCACCGCGACGTTCCTCGACCTCGTGCGCGCGCACGCCGACAAGGTCGACGGGGTGAAGGTGTCGCTGCTGTCGGCCGACCACGAGACCGGGCTGCGCGCGCAGCTGCCGGACGGCGTGCGCCTCTACACCGGCGACGACTTCAACTACCCCGAGCTCATCCGCGGCGACGGACGGCACCACTCCGACGCGCTGCTCGGCGCGTTCGCGGCCATCGCCCCGGCCGCCTCGGCGGCACTGACCGCGCTGGACGAGGGCGACCTCGAGACCTACGACGCGGAGATGGCGCCCACCCTGCCGCTCTCGCGGCACGTGTTCGAAGCCCCGACGTACCACTACAAGGTCGGCATCGCCTTCCTGTCGTGGCTGTGCGGCCACCAGCCCGGCTTCACCATGGTCGGCGGCCTGCAGTCCGCGCGCAGCGCGGTGCACCTCGGCCGGCTCTTCGCGCTGGCCAACGAGGCCCGGCTGCTGCCCGACCCCGAGCTGGCGGCGCACCGGATGCAGCTGTGCCTGCAGGTCGCCGGCCTCGACGGCCCGGGACGTACGCGATGACCGCCGTCGACGTGGCCCTCGACGTCCCCTCGGGTGCCCCCGCGCGAGTCGCGACACCCGCCCCGGGCGACCCCCGCCTGGCCCGGCTCTCCCTCAACCAGAAGACGGTCGACGGGTGGAGCCTCCGAGAGGCGATCGACGGCTGCGTCGCTGCCGGGCTGCCGGCCCTCGGTGCGTGGCGCGAGCCGGTCGCCGAGGTCGGGCTCGAGACGGCCGCTCGCTGGGTGCGCGAGGCGGGCCTGCGGGTCTCCTCGGTGTGTCGCGGCGGCTTCTTCACCGGCGCCGGCGACCTGTCGCGGGCCGAGCGGCACGACGACAACCGTCGAGCCCTCGACGAGGCCGCGGCGCTCGGCGCCCCGTGCCTGGTCCTGGTGCCGGGCGGCCTGCCCGCCGGCGACCGCGACCTCGGTGCCGCGCGCGCCCGCGCGGCCGACGCGATCGAGGCGCTCGTCCCGCACGCGCTCGACGTCGGCGTACGTCTCGCGATCGAGCCGATGCACCCGATCTTCGCCGCCGACCGCGGCGTCGTCTCCACGCTGGCACAGGCCCTCGACATCGCCGAACCGCTCCCGTCGGCCGCCGTCGGCGTCGTCGTCGACACGTTCCACGTGTGGTGGGAGCCGGGCGTGGAGGAGCAGATCGCCCGCGCCGGCGAGCGGATCGCGTCCTACCAGGTCTGCGAGTGGATCACCCCGCTCCCGCCGGACGCCCTGCTGTCCCGCGGGATGATGGGCGACGGCCACATCGACTTCGCGCGACTGACCTCCCTCGTCGCCGCCGCCGGCTACACCGGCGACGTCGAGGTCGAGATCTTCAACGCCGACGTCTGGGCCGCCGACGGCCGGGCTGTCGTCGACACGCTCGCCCGCCGCTACGTCGAGCTCGTGGAGCCGCACCTCTGACCTCACCGGCCCGCCGGGCCACTGCACGCCCCCACTCTGGATTCTCGGAAAGGAACGGGAGCACATGCACCGCAGGACCATCCCCACCACGCTCGTCAGCACCGCCCTCCTCACCACGGCGGTCCTCGCCTCGCCCGCTACGGCGGCGACAGCCGCCCCCGACCACGACCGGACGGTCAGGGTCGTCGCACCGGCGACCCCCCAGCACTGGGACCCGCTGACCGACGAGCTGTGGGACTACCGGGGCAACCAGGTCGTCCTCACCCGCGCCGGCACCAACCCGAACGACGGCGTGCGTCGCCCCTTCGAGTACGCCGTCGTGACCAAGGGGCCCGAGCTCGCCGACGTCGACGTCAGCGCCGAGGTGCGTCTCGACGAGTCGGTCACCGTCAGCAACCGCGACGTGGTGGTCATCTGGAACTACCAGGGACCTCGGCGCTTCTACTACGCCCACTTCTCGCAGGACAACACGATCTATCCGCACAACGGGATCTTCGTGGTGGACGAGGCCGACCGCCGGCGCATCGACGACCAGTGGACCGGCTCGGTGGGCGCCCCACCCGCCGTCACCGACGCCGACTGGCACGACGTGCGGGTGTCCTACGACGCGGACACCGGCCGCATCGAGGTCTACGTCGACGGTGCCGACGAGCCGCTCATGACGGCCACGGACACCACGTTCTCCGGCGGCCGCGTGGGCTTCGGCTCGTTCGACAACTTCGGTCGCACGCGCCACTTCCGCGCGGTCGGCACCGCGGTCACCACGCCGTGACCACCCCCTGATCCCCGTCGGTCCCCCGGCGAACCGGGGGACCGACGAGGGCTGCCGCGGACCCGGGCAAGGAATCGCGGCAGCAGTCGTCTCCAACCACCTCAACGATAGGGACCCCCATGCGACACACACGCTGGTGGACCGCTGCCCTCACCACCTCCCTGGTGGCAGCGGCCCTCTCCCCCCTGGCCGCCCCGGCCACGGCCACGCGCTCCTCCGGGCCGGGGGCGCCACCGATCCCGCCCGACCCGCAGCCGTCCAACCTCGGCCTGGTGCTGGAGGAGTACGCACAGCTGCCCGCCTCCGAGCCGACCCCGGCGCCCACGGACGCCCGGCTCATGCGGCACAACCGGATCAACTACATCGGCGAGGTCCCCGACGGCTCCGGGCGCCTCTACGTCCCGGACCTCAACGGCCCGCTCTACCTGCTGCGGGACGGGGAGGAGACCGTCTACCTCGACATCAAGGCACGCTTCCCGGAGTTCTTCTCCGGCCGCGGCATGGGCTCGGGGTTCGGCTTCGTGACGTTCCACCCCGAGTTCGCGGACAACGGCAAGTTCTACACCGTCCACACCGAGGACCGTGACGCGATCGCGACCCAGCCGCCGACGTACCCCAACCAGCCCAACGCCTTCGTGCAGAGCGTGGTGACCGAGTGGACGGCGAGCGACCCCTCTGCCGACACCTTCGAGGGCACCTCGCGCGAGATCTTCCGCTTCGGCTTCACCGAGCAGATCCACGCCATCCAGCAGATCGACTTCAACCCGACGGCCGAGCCGGGCGACGAGGACTACGGCCTGCTCTACCTCGCGGTCGGCGACGGCGGCAACGGCGTACGGAGCACGGTCCCGCAGGAGCTCGACAACCCCGCCGGCAAGATCCTGCGCATCGACCCCTTCGGCACCGACGGCCCCAACGGCCAGTACGGCATCCCGGACAGCAACCCGTGGGTCGGCGAGCCGGGCGCGCTGGGTGAGATCTGGGCGATCGGCATGCGCGACCCGCACCGCTTCAGCTGGGACCTCGAGGGCAAGCACGACATGTACCTCGGGCACATCGGGCAGCGCGCCATCGAGGCGGTCTACGAGGTCGACGCAGGTGACGACTTCGGCTGGCCCGACGTCGAGTCGCGGCTGGACTACCAGAACGACACCCAGTGCCGTCTCGACCCGATGACGCCCGAGCAGGCCGCCAAGGGCTACGACTTCCCGGTCGCGTCGTACTCCCACGACACCCCGGCCAACTGGAGCTGCAACTCCGACTCCGGCCACGCGATCTCCGGCGGGCACGTGCACCGCGGTGACCTCAAGGGCCTCTACGGCAAGTACGTCTTCGGCGACCTCGTCGAGGGCAAGGTGTTCTACACCGACGCCGCGCAGATGCGCGACGACCGCGACCGCGAGGCGACCGTCCACGAGCTGCAGCTCTTCACCACCGACGGCCAGCGCGTCCGGATGCCCGACCTGGTCGGCGACGGCCGCATCGACCTGCGCTTCGGCACCGACTCAGAGCGCAACCTGTACCTGCTGGCGAAGGCCAACGGGATGATCTGGAAGGTCGTCGACACCGAGCGGGAGCAGTGGCCCGACGACGTCGAGCCGGCGCTGCGCAAGCACCTGGTCGCGTCGTACGACTTCGAGCACCCGTTCGCGGCCAACGACTCCTACGAGGAGGACCAGGGCCCCAGCCGCACGCTGATCTCGCTGATCAACGGCGGTGAGCGGATGCGCGTCGACGACGGCGCCTACCCCGGCTCCAACAACGCCCTGCAGGTCCACAGCGCTGCGGAGTCGCCGACCGGCACGGCGTGGAAGGCCGGGGTCTACGAGGCCGACGCCGACGGCGTCGCGTCCCTGTCGAGGTTCAACAACGCCAAGGGCACGACGGTGATGGGCTGGTTCAAGATGACCGGCCAGAACCCGACGCCCGGCTACAACGCGATCGGCCTCGCCGGGGTGCTGGCCGGCAACTCCGACGGCCACGGCGTACGCGCGCTGCTCGAGCTCATCCAGGTCAACGGCGAGCTCAAGCTGGTGGCGTTGGGCCGGCGGCTCGACACCGGCGCCTCGCAGACCTTCGCCGCGACGCAGGACTGGCAGGAGCTGCTCCCGCAGGGCGAGTGGGTCCACCTGGCGGCGACGTTCGACTTCGCGAAGGGGACGATGGCGCTCTACCGCAACGGCAAGAAGGTCGACGGCTTCTACACCGCGACCAACGACCCGTGGCAGGTCGACGGCACCGGCACGTCCGCGACGAACCCGCGCGGGATCAAGATCGGCGGCTCGTTCCCGCAGAACGGCACCGAGCGCAACCCGTGCAACTGCCGGATGGACGCGCTGATGTTCCTCGACGACGTGGCCAGCGCGTCGGAGGTGGCGCGCCAGTACCGCCGGTTCCGGCGCTGACCCGAAGCTTCGGTAACCAGAAGTAACCATCGGATCGTGGAGGATCCGGGTCACCAGGTGGCTCGGATCCTCCACGATCCTGGTGATTTCCCCGGCTAGCCGGGGATCGCAACGCCCGCGCGCAAGTTTCCCCGGCTAGCCGGGGATCGCAACGCCCGCGCTCAGCCGCACGCCGGCGCCGCCGGTAGCGGCGCCGGTACGCCGACCGAGGGCATGCCGAGGCCGACGGCCGAGGGGGCCGGCGGGGCGGACGTACGCCGCTCCCAGGCGTCGCCGGCACGCGTCCGGCGCACCGACCGGACCGGGCCGTCGGCCACCAGGTGGTGCGGAGCGGCGTAGGTGATCTCGACCGTGACCATGTCGCCCGGGCGCACCGAGTCGGCCTCGACCTCGGAGAAGTCGGCGGCGAAGTGCACCAGCCGGTTGTCCGGGGCCCGGCCCGAGAGCCGCTGCGTCGCGGCGTCCTTGCGACCCTCGCCCTCGGCGACCATCAGCTCGACGGTGCGCCCGACGAGACGCTTGCTCTCCTCCCAGGCGATCTCCTCGACCACGGCCACGAGCCGCTGGTAGCGGTCCGTCACCACGGCCGGGTCGACCTGGTCCTCGAGCACGGCAGCGGGGGTGCCGGGACGCTTGGAGTACTGGAACGTGAAGGCCGCCGAGAACCGGGCGGCGCGGACCACGTCGAGCGTCTCCTGGAAGTCCTCCTCGGTCTCGCCGGGGAAGCCCACGATGATGTCGGTGGTGATCGCGGCGTCGGGGATGGCGGCGCGCACGCGCTCGATGATCCCGAGGTACTTCGAGCGGCGGTAGGACCGACGCATGTCCCGCAGCACCTTGTCGGACCCGGACTGCAGCGGCATGTGCAGCGACGGCATGACGGTCGGCGTCTCGGCCATCGCCTCGATGACGTCGTCGGTGAACTCGGCCGGGTGCGGCGAAGTGAACCGCACCCGCTCCAGGCCGTCGACCTGCCCGCAGGCGCGCAGCAGCTTGGAGAACGCCTGCCGGTCGCCGAACTCCACGCCGTAGGCGTTGACGTTCTGGCCGAGCAGGGTGATCTCGGTGACGCCCTCGGCCACCAGCGCCTCGACCTCGGCGAGGATCTCGCCGGGGCGGCGGTCCTTCTCCTTGCCGCGCAGCGCCGGGACGATGCAGAACGTGCAGGTGTTGTTGCACCCGACCGAGATCGACACCCAGGCGGCGTACGCCGACTCGCGCTTGGTCGGCAGCGTCGACGGGAACACCGACAGCGACTCGAGGATCTCGACCTGGGCCTCCTCGGCCACGCGAGCCCGCTCGAGCAGCACCGGCAGCGAGCCGATGTTGTGGGTGCCGAAGACGACGTCGACCCACGGCGCCCGCCGCGTGATCGTGTCGCGGTCCTTCTGCGCCAGGCAGCCGCCGACCGCGATCTGCATCCCGGGTCGCTGCGCCTTGACCGGCGCGAGGTGGCCGAGGTTGCCGTAGAGCTTGTTGTCGGCGTTCTCGCGCACCGCACAGGTGTTGAACACCACGACGTCGGCCTGCTCGCCCCTGCCGGCCCGGACGTAGCCCGCGTCCTCCAGCAGGCCGCTGAGCCGTTCGGAGTCGTGCACGTTCATCTGGCACCCGTGGGTCTTGACCTCGTAGGTGCGGGCTGCGGTCTCTGCGGTGGCGCTCATGACCGGTCAAGGGTACGGCGGCGAGCGAGGTCGCCCGAATCCGAACTCCGCTCACCCCCGGGGGTGAGCCGGCGCTGGTCACGCCTAGTCACTTCGGGCCACGCCCGGCGCTCGATCGGGTGGTTCTGTCCCAGCCGGTCGACGCGGCTCTTCTGAACCACTCAAGATCTCCTCAGACATGCACAAACTGGTAACACCCGGGAACGCCAGCTCGTCGTCGTCCCGGGTCGCCACGTCCACGGTGGGGGGAGACGTCATGCAGCACATCAGCGCCCGTGATCGATCCCAGCCGAGCCGGGAGGCGGCCGTCCTTGTCGTCACGTCCGGTGCCACGGTGCTCGTCCTCGGCCTGCTCGTCGGCCTGCTCGTCGGCCTGCTCGTCGGGCTGCTGCCCGGCACCGCCCACGCCGCCGACGACGCGACCATGAGCACCGCCGCCACCACGACCGTTACGGACGCGCGCCGCTCCGGCGCCGTGCGCGGCACCCTCGCCGCGCTCCCCCCGATCGTGCAGCCCGGCACCAGCGCCGCCGCACCGCAGGACGGCGGGGTGCTGCTCGCCACGTTCGCCCCTGCCGCGCCCGGACGCACCGTCACCCTCGAGCGACGTACCGATCGCGGCTGGCGCGTCGTCGCCAGCGCCCGGGAGGACGCCTGGGGCTCGGCCGCGTTCTCCCCGCGCAGCGGCGCGTATCGCGCCCTCACCACGTCCGCCGGGCGCACGTGGGTGACCGGCACCGTCGCCACCACGCGGTGGGAGCCCGTGTTCGAGGACACCTTCTCCGGCTCCGACCTCGACCCGGCCGTCTGGAACGACCAGAAGCGGGAGCACGAGAGCGTCTACGCCCCTCGCACCTGCGCCCGGGTCGACCCCGCCGCCCGCCGCGTCGAGGACGGCGTGCTCCATCTCGGCGTCGCCGCCGACCCGGCCCGCGCCGGACTCCCCTGCGCCTACACGAGCGGCGGCACCGCCGGCACCAGCAGGTACCTGCTCAACAGCCAGGTCGCCACCGAGCACACCCGCGCGTTCCGGCACGGCATCGTCGCCGCCCGCATCAAGCCGCAGCGGGCCAAGGGCATGCACTCCGGCTTCTGGATGCTGCCGCAGGGCACGACGTACGTCGACGGCGTCCCGGCCGCCGGCACCGAGATCGACGTGATGGAGTTCTTCGGGGAGAACGGCCGCGGCACCGAGACCGTCGGCTCGCACATCCACTACTACGAGCCGGGCTGGCACAAGGTCAGCCTCGGCGACTACTTCCCCACGGCCCGCCGCTCGCTCGGCGCCGGCCGCAGCTGGTGGCAGGAGTTCCACGTGTTCTCGGTCGAGTGGACCCCAAGCGAGTACATCTTCCGCATCGACGGTCGGGAGTACTACCGCGAGACCAGGGCCGTCTCCCAGGCGCCGCAGTACCTCGTCCTGTCCAACCTCACCTCCGACTACGAACTCGACAAGCTCACCGCCGACGAGCTCGGCGACACCGCCCAGGTCGACTGGGTGCGGGTCTTCGACGCCACCTCGCAGCAGGCCTCCCGCATCACGCTCGGCCGCAAGGCCGCCCGACCCGCCGCCTGACCCGCTCGACCTAGGCTCACGGGCATGGCCCGCATGCACGCCCTCGAGCTGCTGCCCGACGAGGCCGGCCGCGACGTCGTACGCCGGGACTGGCAGGCGCTGCGCGACGCCGGGCTCCCCTCGCAGCTCGACCACCGCGGCGCCACCAACACCCCGCACCTGACGCTGATCGCCGCGCCTTCGCTCGGACCTTTGGAGGAGCAGCGGGCGGTCGAGCTGCTCGGGCCGCTGCTGCCCGTCGAGGTCAGGGCGGCGGGCATCGCGCTGCTGGGCGGCGCCCGGGTGACCCTCGTGCGCCTCGTCGACGTGCCCGACCCCCTCGTCCGCGCGGTGCTCGACCTCCGCGCCGCGGTGACCGAGCCGCAGCACCCCGGTTGGCTGCCGCACGTCACGCTGGCGCGCCGGGTCCCCCGGGCCGACGTGCCGCGCGCGCTCGACGTGCTGGGCCACGACGACGTGGTGCTCAGCCTGTCCGGCCTGCGACGCTGGGACCCCGACGCGGGCGTCGTGCACCCGCTCTGACGCGCGCAGCGGCGCGGTGACGGATCACGAATAGGTGACGGTCACCCGGCCGGGCCGGGCGCCGATGGCTGCGCGAGCCGCGTACGGATAGGTTGCCGCCTATGACCGTGCAGGAAGCAGCAGCCGTCACCGCCGCCCGGGGCGAGGCCCTCGTCGTGCTCAGCGGCGTCCAGAAGCACTTCGGCGCCCTCCACGCGCTCCGGGACATCGACCTCACCGTCACCCGCGGCGAGGTCGTCGTGGTGATCGGCCCGTCGGGCTCCGGCAAGTCCACGCTGTGCCGCACCATCAACCGCCTCGAGACGATCGACGAGGGCTCCATCACCCTCGACGGCAAGCCCCTGCCTCAGGAGGGCAAGGCGCTCGCCGCGCTGCGCGCCGAGGTCGGCATGGTGTTCCAGAGCTTCAACCTCTTCGCCCACAAGACGATCCTCGAGAACGTCACCCTCGGCCCCATCAAGGTGCGCGGGGTCAAGAAGGACGAGGCGGAGCGCCGCGCGCGCGAGCTCCTCGAGCGCGTCGGCGTCGGCCACCAGGCCGAGAAGTACCCCGCGCAGCTCTCCGGCGGCCAGCAGCAGCGCGTGGCCATCGCCCGCGCCCTCGCGATGGAGCCCAAGGTGATGCTCTTCGACGAGCCGACCTCCGCGCTCGACCCGGAGATGATCAAGGAGGTCCTCGACGTCATGGTGGACCTCGCCCAGCAGGGCATGACCATGATCGTGGTGACCCACGAGATGGGCTTCGCGCGCACCGCCGCCGACCGCGTCGTGTTCATGGCCGACGGCGCCATCGTCGAGGAGAACACCCCCGAGGAGTTCTTCACCAACCCGAGGTCCGAGCGCGCGCAGGACTTCCTGGGCAAGATCCTCAAGCACTGACCCGCCCCCACGAGTTACCCGCACCCACAGATCAAGGGAGATGCACATGCGATTCATCCGTACGAAGGCGGTGGTGGCCGGTCTCGGCCTCGCGCTGAGCCTGGCCGCCTGCGGCGACGCCGGCGAAGACACCGAGGGCGCGGACGTCGAGGTCGCCGAGAACGCGGCCGACGAGTTCGACGACGGCACCCGCATGAAGGAGCTCGCCGAGGCCGGTTCCATCAAGATCGGCGTGAAGTTCGACCAGCCCGGCCTCGGCTTCAAGGACGCCGCCTCCGACGTCCCGACCGGCTTCGACGTCGAGATGGCCAAGGTGCTCGCGGCCGATCTCGGTATCGATCCGGAGACCGACGTGGAGTGGGTCGAGACGATCTCGGACAACCGCGAGCCGTTCCTGCAGGACAAGACGGTCGACCTCGTGCTGGCGTCGTACTCCATCACCGACGAGCGGCGCCAGGTCGTCGGCCAGGCCGGCCCGTACCTCGTGACCGGACAGCAGCTCCTCGTCACCGCCGACAGCGACATCTCCGACGTGGCCGACGTGAAGGGCGAGGAGGTGTGCTCGGTGACCGGGTCCACCTCGCTGGACAACGTCGAGGCCGAGGGCGCCAAGCCGGTCGGCTTCGACACCTACTCCGAGTGCGTGGAGAAGGTGCTCGACGGCACGGTGCAGGCGATGACGACCGACGGCACGATCCTCGCCGGCTACGCCGCGCAGAACGAGGGCGAGCTCAAGGTCGTCGGCGAGGAGTTCTCCGAGGAGCGCATCGGCGTCGGCTACTCCCAGGACTACCCCGAGATGTGCCAGTGGATCGTCGACACGATCACCGAGGCCTACGAGGACGGGACCTACGAGGAGGCGTTCGAGGCGACGCTCGGCCCCTCGGGCGTCGAGGTGCCCGAGCTCCCCGAGATGGACTCCTGCGAGTAACACACCCTGATGCCGTCCCGGGCCCGTCGACGTGACGGGCCCGGGGCGGCCCCCCATGTGAGAGGAGTGGCGTGAACGCCGTCCTGGACAATTTCGACCTGGTGCTGAGGGCCTTCGGCTACACGGTCTTCCTGTTCCTCGTGTCCGCCGTGATCTCGTTGCTCCTCGGCACCTTGCTCGCCGCCATGCGCGTCGGCCCCGTCGCCGTTCTCCGGATCTTCGGCACCGGCTACGTCACCCTCGTGCGCAACACCCCGCTCGTCATGATCTTCCTGTTCTTCCAGCTCGGCGCAGGCAAGATCTTCGACTGGCTGCGCTTCAGCTGGGTCGACATCCACATCGGCCCCTTCGACTTCACGTCCTTCTTCAGCGCTGCCGTCGCCGCGCTCAGCCTCTACACCGCCGCCTTCATCTGCGAGGCGATCCGGGCCGGCGTCAACGCGGTGCCCCTGGGCCAGGCCGAGGCCGCCCGCGCCATCGGGCTGCCGTTCTCCGGCGTGATGTCGCAGGTCGTGCTCCCCCAGGCGTTCCGCGCCTCGGTGCCGCCCCTGGCGAGCACCTTGATCGCGCTGCTCAAGAACACCTCCGTCGCCGGCGTCTTCGGCGTCATCGAGGCGGTCGGGCGGATGAAGGGCTTCACCAACGACTACGCCGACCAGCGCTGGGGCATCTTCCTGGCCTTCGCCATCGGCTACGTCATCCTCGTCGAGATCGTGTCGCTGGTCTCGACCCTGATCGAACGTCGTTGGAAGGTGGCCTGACATGAGTGCCGGAGTCCTCTTCGACAGCCCCGGTCCCGCGACCCGCGCACGCCACCGGATCTACAGCATCCTGTCCGGCGTCGCCCTGGTCGCCGCGCTCGCCTTCGTGCTGTGGCGCCTCTACGACACCGGCCAGCTCGAGTACGAGAAGTGGGAGCCGTTCGTCACCCCGCGCTACATCGAGGCGATTCTCGTCGACGGCCTGCTGATCACCCTGCAGATGGCGTTCAGCGCCGTCATCGGAGCCGTGGTGTTCGGCGTGGTGTTCGGCGTCGGCAAGCTCTCCGAGCACCGGTGGCTGCGCTGGCCGTGCTGGCTCGTCGTGGAGTTCTTCCGCGCCGTCCCCGTGATCATGCTGATGATCTTCTGCTTCTACGCGATCTTCGGGGGGATGGACGAGCTCAGCCGGCGGACGTACTGGTCCGTCGTGCTCGCGCTCACCCTCTACAACGGCGCCGTTCTCGCGGAGGTCTTCCGCGCCGGCATCAACGCCGTGCCGCGCGGCCAGGCCGAGGCGGCGTACGCCATCGGCATGCGCAAGACGCAGGTCATGACGATCGTGCTGCTGCCACAGGCGGTGAAGATCATGATCCCGGCGATCATCAGCCAGATGGTCGTGGCGCTCAAGGACACCAGCCTCGGCTACGCGGTCGCCGGGCTCGGCCTGACCCGCATCGCCAAGCCGATCTACCAGCAGTTCGGCAACCACGTGCCCACGATCATCGTCATCACCGCGATCTACGTCGTGGTCAACCTGTTGCTGACGGCGCTGGCCATGTGGGTGCAGCGCAAGTTCGTCGGCGAGAAGAAGGTGCTCGACGTGCCGATGGTGGGCGAGGCGCAGTCCCAGCGGGGCCCCTTCTAGCGTCTGACCGGACCCGGGGCGGAACGTCGGCCGGCCCGGGGCTCAGGACGTCGGGGCCAGCACCTCGACGCGGTTGCCGTGGCCGTCGTACGTGTGCAGCCGGGCGTGCCCGGGGAAGCTGTCGCGCTGGCCCTCGTCGACCTCGAAGCCGAGGCCGCGCAGGCGGGTGGCGACCGCGTCGAGGTCGGCGACCACGAAGGCGGGGTGCGCCTTGCGGGCGGGCGCGAACGGCTCCTCGACGCCGACGTGCAGCTCGGCGGTGACCCGGCCGGAGTCGTCGTACGCCCGGAACCAGCACCCGCCACGCGCGGCGAGGTCGGCCGGCTTCTCGACCTCCGTCATGCCGAGCCCGTCGACCCAGAAGCGGCGCGCGACGTCCTCGCCGCCCGGCGGGCAGGCCACCTGGACGTGGTGCAGGCGCATCAGCCGGCGGCCCGTACGGCGCCGCGGGCCGGCTTGTGCGCCACCACGAAGATGCGCCGGAAGGGCAGGACCACCCGTCCCGAGGCGTCGGCGGGGTACGCCTCGCGCAGCAGCGCCTTGAACTCCTCCTCGAACAGCGGCCGCAGGTCGTCGGGCAGGGCCTGCAGCGTCGGTCGCGCCCCCGTGCCGGACACCCACTCGAAGACGGGGTCCTCGCCGGTGAGCACGTGCAGGTACGTCGTCTCCCACGCGTCGACCTCGCAGCCCAGGTCGAGGAGCACGCGGGCGTAGTCGACAGGGTCGTGGCTGGTGGGCACCCGCGCGTCCCGGACGT
This sequence comes from Nocardioides sp. SYSU D00065, assembly GCF_017916425.1. Lineage (GTDB taxonomy): Bacteria > Actinomycetota > Actinomycetes > Propionibacteriales > Nocardioidaceae > Nocardioides. The sequence continues at coordinate 1,212,956 of NZ_JAFMSX010000001.1, forward strand.
GCGCGGCGTACGGCTCGCGCGAAGCCAGCGCCGTGCGCGTGGTGTGGCTCGGCTCGTCGAAGTTGCCCGGCACCTGGAAGGCCAGCCAGCCGCCCGGCGCGACCCGGTCGAGCAGCCCCGGCAGGAGGTCGAGGTGCTCGGGCACCCACTGCAGCGTGGCGTTGGAGACGAGCACGTCGATCGGCTCCCGCAGCGCCAGCGGGTCGGGCGCCGCCCACTCGCGCAGGTCGCCCACCTCCCACGTGACACCGGGGATCTCGCGGGCGGCGGCGATCATCTCGGCACTGCTGTCGACGCCCGTGACGACAGCGCCGCTCCACCGGTCGGCCAGCAGGGCGGTGAGGTTGCCCGGGCCGCAGCCGAGGTCGACCACGACGCGCGGGGTCTCGGCCGGCACGCGGGCGAGGAGGTCCACGAACGGTCGCCCGCGCTCGTCGGCGTACGCGAGGTAGCGGTCGGGATCCCAGGTGTGGCTCATGACGTTCTCCTCCTCGCCGAGTCCTCGTGGAGGGTATCTAGGGACGTTGTCGTAGCGATTGTCGTCCATCGTCCTACCAGGACGTCCCTAGATACCCTCCACAAGTGTCTTGATGTCGAGACATCCCCACTGTCAGCGAGAAGCCTCTCGATGTCAAGATTCTCGACCGATCTGGCAGGATGTCCGACATGCGCGACGAGGTGGACGACCTGGTCGAGGCCTGGAGCCGCGAGCGCGGCGACCTGGACCTCGCCCCCGTCGAGGTGTTCTCGCGCATCAGCCGCCTGGCTCGCCACCTCGACCTCGCCCGTCGCGACGCGTTCACCGCCCACGCCATCGAGTCGTGGGAGTTCGACGTGCTGGCGGCGCTGCGGCGCGCGGGCAGCCCGTACGAGCTCTCCCCCGGCCGGCTGCTGCGCGAGACGCTCGTGACCAGCGGCACGATGACCAACCGGGTCGACCGGCTGACGGGCCGCGGACTCGTCGAGCGCCTCCCCGACCCGCACGATCGCCGGGGGGTGCTCGTCCGGCTGACCGCCGAGGGGAAGGCGGCGGTCGACGGGGCGTTCGAGGCGCTGCTGGCGGCCGAGGCCGACCTGCTCGCCGACCTGCCGGAGCGCGACCGGGCCCGGTTGGCGTCGCTCCTGCGCTCGCTGCTCGCGCCGTTCAGCTGACCGGGCGGCGCACACGCGCGGACGAAGGTCCGGCGGCGCGCGTGTCGGCACGCTGAGTCGTCGCGTGCACGGCGAGCAATGTCCGCGCGCCTACTCGACGACCTCGGATGCCTCGAGCCACTCCAGCTCCAGCTCCTCCTTCTCCGCGGCGAGCTGACCGAGCTGGTCGCCGACGCGCGCGAGGAGGGCGTAGTCGGTGAGGTTGGCCTCCATCTCCGCCTGCAGCTCCGCCTCGCGTACGGCGATGCGCTCGAGCTGCTTCTCCACCCGGGCCAGCACCTTGCGCGCGGCGCGGTCCTCCGCGCTGCCGGGCCGCACCTTGGCCGGCGTGCCCGCGGCTGCGTCGTCCCGGTCCGCGCCCACGGGCGCCGGTCCGGGCGGCGGATCGCCGACGGCCCGCGGTCCGTCATCGGACGCCGTACCGGTGCCTGCCGGTCGCGATGACGCGCCGGCGGGAGCCGGGGAGGATGCGGCCTGGAGGGCCGCCCGGCGCTCGAGGTACTCGTCGACGCCGCGCGGCAGCATCGAGACCTGGCCGTCGCCGAGCAGCGCCCACACCGAGTCCGTGACCCGCTCGAGGAAGTAGCGGTCGTGCGAGACCACGACCAGGGTGCCCGGCCAGGAGTCGAGGAAGTCCTCGAGCACGTTGAGGGTGTCGATGTCGAGGTCGTTGGTGGGCTCGTCGAGCAGCAGCACGTTGGGCTCGGTCAGCAGCAGCTTGAGCAGCTGGAAGCGCCTCCGCTCGCCGCCGGAGAGGTCGCCGAGCCGGGCGGTGAGCCGGTCGCCGGTGAAGCCGAAGCGCTCGAGCAGCGAGGTCGCGGTGAGCTCCTGGCCGTCGAGGGTGCGGGTGACGCGGCGGATGGACTCGACCGTCGGCAGCACCCGGGCCTCGGGGTCGATGTCGTCGAGCGCCTGGGTGAGGTGCTGCAGCTGGACCGTGCGGCCGTGCCTGACCCGGCCGGCGTCGGGCGGCAGCGCGCCGGAGATCAGCGAGAGCAGCGAGGTCTTGCCGGCGCCGTTGACGCCCACGATGCCGATCCGGTCGCCCGGCCCGATGCGCCACGTCGCGTGCTCGAGCAGCACCCGTTCGCCGCGCGCGAGGTCGACGTCCTCGATGTCGACGACGTCCTTGCCGAGCCGCTGGCTGGCGAACCGCTGCAGCTCCATCCGGTCGCGCGGCGGGGGCACGTCGTCGATGAGGGCGTTGGCGGCCTCGATGCGGAACTTCGGCTTCGACGTACGCGCCGGCGCGCCGCGACGCAGCCAGGCGAGCTCCTTGCGCGCGAGGTTGAGCCGCCGCGTCTCGGTGGCGGCCGCCTGCCGCTGCCGCTCGGCCTTGGCCAGGACGTACGCCGCGTAGCCGCCCTCGTAGGAGTCGACCGCGCCGTCGTGGACCTCCCACGTCGTCTGGCAGACGGCGTCGAGGAACCAGCGGTCGTGCGTCACGACGATCAGCGCGGAGGGCAGGGCGACGAGGTGCGAGGCCAGCCAGGCGACGGCCTCGACGTCGAGGTGGTTGGTCGGCTCGTCGAGCACGATGAGGTCGTGGCGCGAGAGCAGCAGCGCCGCGAGGGCGCAGCGACGGCGCTCGCCACCGGACAGCCCGACGACCGCCCGGTCGAGGGCCACGCCGGCCAGCAGCTCCTCGACGACCTCGCGCATGGTCGCGTCCGCGGCCCACTCGTGGTCCTGGCGCCCGCCGAGCACCGCCTCGCGCACGGTGTGGCTGTCGACGAGCTCGTCGCCCTGGTGGAGGTAGCCGATCTCGGCGCCCCGGGTGCGCGAGACGCGACCGGCGTCGGGTTCCTCGATGCCGGTCATGACCTCCAGCAGGGTGGTCTTGCCGTCGCCGTTGCGCCCGACGATCCCGACGCGCTCCCCCACCGAGATGCCGAGGGAGACGTTGTCGAGCAGGGGCCGCACGCCGTAGGACTTCGAGACCCGCTCGAGGTTGATGAGGTTCGCCATGTCATCCCGATTCTCTCAGGCGGCACCCCGCCGGGACGCATCCGCGGTGGTCAGGCCAGCACGTGGGCGCCGGCCACCGGGCCCGTGGCGGTGAGCACGACGCCGTGCCCGGCGCCGGCCAGGGCGCCGGCGGTCTCGCGTGCGCCCTCGGCGGAGTCGCACAGGAACACCACCGTGGGGCCGGAGCCGCTCACCATGCCGCGCAGCGCCCCCTCGGCCTCCCCGAGGTCGATCAGGTCGCCGAGCTCGGGACGCAGGTCCACCGCCGGCTCCTGGAGGTCGTTGTGCAGGGCGCGCGCCAGGCGTACGGGCTCGCGGCTGGCCAGCGCGGCGAGCACCGGCTCGGCCGAGGCCGGCACCTCGGGGGCGTCGGGCCGCAGGGCGTCGAAGTGGCGATAGACGTCCGGCGTCGACAAGCCGGCGGTCGACGGGACCGCGACCCACCACCAAGCACCGCCGTCGTCGACCGGCGTGACCAGCTCGCCGCGGCCGAGGCCGCGCGCCGTACCTCCCACGAGCGAGAACGGCACGTCGCTGCCCAGCCCGGCCGCCAGCGCGAGCAGGTCGTCGTCGGAGGTGTGCAGGTCCCACAGCCGGTCGCAGGCCACGAGGGCGGCCGCCGCGTCCGCCGAGCCACCGGCCATGCCGCCGGCCACCGGGATGTCCTTGCGCACCTCGAACGCGCCGGAGGCGGTGACGCCGTGGTGGGCCGCCAGCGCCCGGGCGGCGCGCAGCACGATGTTGTCGGCGCCGTCGGGCACCGCCGCGGGATCGATGTGGTCAGCCACCCGGGTGGTGAGCGAGAGCCGGTCGGCCTGCGTCAGCGTCAGGTCGTCGTGGATCCCGATCGCCTGGTAGACCGTGTCGAGCGGGTGGAACCCGTCGTCGCGGGCGCGGCCGACGCCGAGGTGGAGGTTGATCTTCGCGGCCGCGCGGACCGTGATGCTCATCGGGCTCCCACCGCGGCCAGGCCCTCGGCGATGCGGGCGAAGTCCTCCACCGCGAGCACCTCGCCGCGCGCCGTCGGATCGACCCCCGCCGACTCCAGCGCTGCGGTGGCGGCCTCGGCGGAGCCGGCGAGCCCGCGCAGCGCGGCCCGCACCTGCTTGCGCCGCTGGGCGAAGGCGGCGTCGACCACCGCGAACACCTCCGCGCGGCTCGCGGTGGTCACCGGCGGCTCGCGCCGGGTCCAGGCGACCAGGCCCGAGTCGACGTTGGGGGCCGGCCAGAACACGTTGCGCCCGATCGCACCCGCTCGCCGGACGTCGGCGAACCAGGCCGCCTTCACGCTCGGCACACCGTAGGTCTTCGATCCCGGGCGCGCGGCGAGCCGGTCGGCCACCTCGGCCTGCACCATGACCAGGCCGCGCTCGAGGGACGGCAGCAGCGTCAGCAGGTGGATGAGCACCGGCACGGACACGTTGTAGGGGAGGTTGGCGACCAGGGCGGTGGGCGGCGGGCCCGGCACCGACTCGACGCGCATCGCGTCGGCCAGCACGACCTCGAAGCGGTCCGCCTGCGCCGGGGCGTACGCCGCGACCGTGGCGGGCAGCCGCTCGGCGAGCAGCGGGTCGACCTCGATCGCGATCACCCGGCGGGCGACCTCGAGCAGGGCCAGCGTCAGCGACCCCAGGCCGGGGCCGACCTCGACGACCACGTCCTCGCCGGTGACGCCCGACTCGCGCACGATCCGGCGGACCGTGTTGGCGTCGATGACGAAGTTCTGGCCGCGCTGCTTGGTGGGGCGCAGGTCGAGCTCGGCGGCGAGCCGGCGCACCTCGGCCGGCCCGAGGAGCCTCGGGCCGGCCGGGTTCTCGATCATGGGTCCAGCCTAGTCAGCGGGGCAGTCCCAGCTTGGCGGCGCAGCCCGGCCAGGAGCCGTAGCCGCCGGTCGCGTCGCGGAGCTTGGTGGCCACGGCGATCTGCGTCTCGCGCGAGGCCTGGTGCGGATAGCCCGCACCGCCGTAGGCACGCCAGGTGGAGAGGCTGAACTGGAGTCCGCCGTAGTAGCCGTTGCCGGTGTTGATCGCCCAGTTGCCGCCGGACTCGCAGCGTGCCAGCGCGTCCCACACGGTGCTGCCGGTGGAGAAGTCGGCGGTGGGCTCCTCCTTGGTGCCGACCTTGACGATCGTCGGCACCGCCTCGACGCGCACGTCGGAGCGGACCACGCGGCGGGTGACCAGCTCGCCGTTGACGAAGCGCAGGCGGTACGTCACCGCGCGGACGCCGTCCCGGCCCGAGCGGACGACCTCCTCCTCGCCCTCGTACATCGAGGGGTCCTCGCGCTCGATGAGGCCCGCGTCGATGACCTCGCGCCGGACCTTGCGGGTCGCGACGCGGATGTCGGTGACCACCACCTTGTCGCCGTCGGTGATCTCGGTGCGCAGCGGCGGCTCGACGACGTCGCGCTTGCCGAGCTCGACGTCCATCGACTCGAGCACGTCGGCGACGGTCACCGCGGTGACCTTGTGTCGCTGCACCTCCCGGGCGCCCACCTTGACGCGCAGCACCTTCGGCGTGACCACCTCGAGCGCGAGGCCGCGCCGGCCGATCGACGAGCTGCGGCTGGCGGACAGGTCGGCGCCGTCGAAGCGGCGGCCGATCTCGCCGAGCGCGCTCGCGACGTCGGTCGAGTTGACCCAGTAGGTGCGGCTCTCGCCGTCGACGGACAGCTCGAGCGGCCGCCCGAACTGCACCGCGATGGCGGTGCCGTCGCTGATCGGCTCCTCGACGCCGGGGGCGACGAGGTCCTTGTCGGTGAGCTCGACCCCCTCGGCGGCGAGCACGTCACCGACGGTGCCGCCGATGGCGCTCACCTGGGTGGTGCTGCCGTCGAGGGTGAGGGTCACGTCCTTGGTGAGGGCGGCGTAGCCGGCCGTCGTACCTGCGACGGCGGCGACCACCACTGCGGCGAGGCTCGCCAGGACGGTCTTGGACTTGCTGAGCTGCGCGAGACGAGAGCGCACGATTCTCCGAACGTCGTTCTTCTCCAGGCCTCGGGTGGGCAGCACTCCCCGGTCCCAGGCGCGCGGCGGCCACGAGCGAGCTGCGGAGCCGTACGACGTGCGAGCGGGGGTCTCGCAGGACCGGCCCGATCCGGTCCTCGTGTGCTGCCGGCATCGCTCCCGATCCCGGCCAACATCACAAGACGATAACGAGACAGGCCCCCGTCGCAAACTCGAACGCCGGAATTCGTGCGAGACACCGCTCACGCGACCCCAGCCGGAGAGCGGCCGCGCTCCCTACCAGGGTCCCCCGAAGGCCGCCTCGGTGTTGGCGTCGATGGCCCGGCACAGCTCCTCCAGGTCGGCGTGCAGCACCTCGGCCATGGCGCGCACGGTGAGGGGCACGAGGTAGGAGGCGTTCGGCCGGCCGCGGTAGGGCGTGGGGGTCAGGAACGGCGCGTCGGTCTCGACCAGGATCCGGTCGCGCGGCGTCACGGCGAGGGCGTTGCGCAGCGAGGCGGCGTTCTTGAACGTCACGGTCCCGGCGAAGCTCAGGTGGGCGCCGCGGTCGAGGCACTGGCGGGCGAAGGCGTCGTCGCCGGAGAAGCAGTGCATCACCCAGCGCTGCGGGGCGCCCTCCTCGTCGAGCACCCGCAGCACGTCGTCGTGCGCGTCGCGGTCGTGGATGACCAGGGTCTTGTCGAGCCGCTTGGCCAGGTCGATGTGGCGCCGGAAGCTCTCCTCCTGCGCGGCGCGACCCTCCTCGCCGGTGCGGAACCTGTCGAGGCCCGTCTCGCCCACCGCGCGCACCTTGTCGTGCGCGCCGGCCAGCCGCTCGATCTCGGCGAGCGCGTCCTCGAGCCGCCCCGCCGCCGCGAGCACGGGCGCCTCGTTGGGGTGCAGCGCGACGCCGGCGACCAGCGCCGCGTGCTCGGCTGCGGCGGCCACCGCCCACCGGGCGCCGGGCAGGTCGCAGCCGATCTGCACGATGCGCGGCACCCCCACGGCTGCAGCGGCGGCGACGGCGTCGTCGATGGAGATCCAGTCGCCGTCTGCGATGTCGAGGTGGCAGTGGTTGTCGACGACCGGGTGCGGCAGCGGCTCGGGGGCCGGCGGCCGTTGCCGGTCACGCCGCGCACCCGACGTCTCCTGGGTGGCGGCGCGGCTGCGCGTGGGACCGGCGCCTGCCGGCTCAGCGGTGGACAACGTCGTACACCTCCCGCTTGGGCAGGCCGGCGCGACGGGCGACCTCGGCGATCGCCTCCTTGCGCGTGGACCCGGTGGCCTCGAGCTCGGCGACGGCGGTCCGCAGCGAGCCGGGGTCGGTGGCGACCGCAGGCGCGCCGCTCGAGCCCTCGACGACGATGGTGACCTCGCCGCGGACGCCCTCGGCAGCCCACGCGGCGAGCTCGGCCAGGGGCCCGCGCCGGACCTCCTCGTGGGTCTTGGTGAGCTCGCGGCACACGGCGGCCGATCGGTCCTCGCCCCAGGCCTCCGCCATCGCGGCGAGGGCGGCCTCGGCGCGGTGCGGCGCCTCGAAGAACACCATCGTGCGCTCCTCGGCGGCCAGCGCGGCGAGGCGCCGGTCGCGCTCGCCGGCCTTCCGGGGCAGGAACCCCTCGAAGCAGAACCGGTCGACGGGCAGCCCGCTCACCGCGAGCGCGGTCAGCACGGCGCTGGGGCCGGGCACGGCCGTGACGCGTACGTCGTGCGCGACCGCCGCGGCCACGAGCCGGTAGCCGGGGTCGGACACGCTGGGCATCCCAGCGTCGGTGACCAGCACGACCCGGTCGCCGGCGAGGAGCGCCTCCAGCAGGGCGGGGGTGCGCGCCTGCTCGTTGCCCTCGAAGTAGGACACCACCCGGCCGGCGAGGGTGACGCCGAGGTCGGCGCAGAGGCGCTTGAGGCGACGGGTGTCCTCGGCGGCGACCACGTCGGCGCCGGCGAGCTCGGCGGCCAGTCGCGGCGGGGCGTCGCCGGCCTGGCCGATCGGGGTGCCCGCGAGGACCAGGACGCCAGCCATGGGTCGATCATCGCAGGCCGCCCGGAGCCGGGCGTCAGCGGCGGATGCGGAACCGCCACGTCTCGGTCGAGCGGTTGCCCGCCGTGTCGCGGGCGACCAGCCGTACGACGTGCCGTCCGGGCGTCAGTCGCCGCCGCGGGGTCCAGCGCACCAGCCCCCGGCCGGCGGCGTACGTCACCCCGGACATCCGCCGGCCGTCGACCCGGAGCACGATCGACCTCGCTCGGACGCCGGAGTCGCCGTCACGCAGCCGGGCCGTGACGGTGGGTGTCACGTCGCGGACGGTGCGGCGCGGGGCGACGCGGGAGATGCGCGGGCCGGTGGTGTCGGCCGGCGGCGGGGCGACCGGCGGAGCGACCGGCGCTGCGCCGCCGCCGACGGTCACCTGCACCGTGTCGCTCACCGACAGGTGCCCGGCGTGCGCGCCGGAGCCGCGGGCGACGGTGACCGTGGCGGTGTAGGTGCCGGGGCGAGCGTAGGTGTGATCGGGGTCGGGGCCCGTCGCGGTCGAGCCGTCGCCGAAGTCCCAGGCGTAGGTCAGGTCGGCGGTGCCGGGACCCAGGTCGGCGCACCCGATGCGCCGCGCGGCGTTGTCCGGGTCGTGCACGACCACGGAGACGGCCAGGGGTCCGGCCCGCTGCGGCTTGGTCACCTCGACCAGGCCGCTCGAGCCGGCGGCGTCGGCGGTGAAGGCCGGCCAGATCTCGTTGACCTCCGCGAAGGGCCGGGTGGTGTCGAAGCGGAAGTGCGCGCCGCCGTCGGAGACCGCGCAGGGCCGCTCGTGGACGTGCACCGGGTGGGCCGCGAGCGGCCGGGCCCCGGTGACGACGAGCGAGGTGTAGGTCTGTCCACGCCGTCGCACCAGGACCGCGGTCCCGGACAGGTCCGCGTCGCGGGGCTGCGCGTCGGCGAACGGGCGCAGGGTGCCGGTCGTCGTCACCTGCGTGGCGAACGAGACGCCCAGGCCCGGGCCCGCTGCGGCGCTCGCGTCGACCGCCGGCAGCGCCCCGTCCGCCGTCGGCGGCTCCGGACCCGTCGGTGGCGCGGGCTGCCCGGTGACGGTGATCGGGAACTCCTGCTCGTGGAGCCCACCGCGTCCGTCCGTGACGCGGAGCCGGGCGACGTAGGTGCCGGGGGTGGTGTACTCGAACATCGCGTGGTCGGCGTACGTCGCAGCCGCACCGGTGCCGAAGTCCCAGCTCACCGCCACCGGGTCGCCGTCGGGATCGGACGCGTTGGCGGTCGCGTGCACCACGAGAGGGGCGTCGCCGCTGGTGGGCGTGACCACCGGGGCGGCGGTGGGCTGCTGGTTGTCCCCGCCGTCGGTGACGACGACGACGCCCGTCATCACCGTGCCGTGCATGGCGCAGTAGTAGAAGTAGGTGCCCGGCTCGTCGAAGGTGCGCCGGACCGGCTCGCCGCCTGCGTTGCGCGCCTCGCGCAGCGGCGGCGACCAGTCGGTGCCGTCGTCGAGCGAGGTCAGGTCGTGGCCCTGCTGGGCACGGTCGAACTGCCACTCGACCGTGTCGCCGACGCCGATGGTGACCGTGCTGTCGCCGGTGTCCACCGACTCCCACCGGGTGCCCCGGTCGTCGTCGACCGCGTCGACCACCCAGGTGCGGGCGTGCTCGGCAGCGGCGGTGCCCGTCGCCGCGACCGCGCCACCTAGGACGGCGACAGCCACGACGGAGGCGCCCAGGACGAGGGCGAGGAGCGCGGCCTGCAGCCGCGCGAGCCCGCGTCGCGGGACGTCGCGCGGCGGCGTGCCCGGGCGGCGAGGAGGCTGGATCACGGGCGCGAGGACCTCTCGGAGCGACATGTCGAACGCGGTTCGCATTCCTGAATCGTGACCCGAGTCTCGGATGTGTCGGGCGTCACGTCAAGGGCTGGCAGGAGTCGCTCGCTAGAGTTCGCGTCGTGACCCCGACGGCCGAGGAGCGCAACCGGGCGCCCTGGCGGTCGGAGTCGCCCCTCCTCGGCTGGGTCGGGGCACTGTGCCTGACGGCCCTGGCCTTCTTCCTGCGCCGGTGGCACCTCGGCACGCCGCACCAGTTCTCGTTCGACGAGACCTACTACGCCAAGGACGCCTGGTCGCTGCTGAACTTCGGCTACGTCCGCAGCTACGTCGAGGACGCGGACAAGACCATCCTCAACGGGGACGTCACAGGCCTGTGGCAGGACGGTCCGTCCATGATCGTCCACCCCGAGGTGGGCAAGTGGCTGATCGCCGCCGGCATCGAGGTCTTCGGGATGGACCCGGCTGGCTGGCGTACGGCATCGGCCGTGGTCGGCGCCCTCATGGTGCTGCTGATGTGCCGCTTCGTGCGCCGCGTCACCGGCTCGACCGTGCTCGGGCTGCTCGCCGGCCTGCTGCTCTCGATCGACGGACTCCAGCTGGTGCTGTCGCGACTCGCGCTGCTCGACATCTTCCTCGCCTTCTTCCTGCTGTGCGGGGTGCACTGCGTCGTCGCCGACCGGCAGTGGCTGCGCGACCGGCTCGCGGCGGGCGCGACCCGGGTGCTGTGGCGGCCGTGGCTGCCGGCCGGCGGGGTGGCGTTCGGCCTGGCTTGCGGCACGAAGTGGTCGGCGATCTACACCCTCGCGGTCTTCGGCCTCCTCGCCTGGCTGTGGAGCGCGGGCGCGCGTCGCGCGTTCGGCCAGCGCCGGCCACTGCTCCGCTCGGTGTTCCTCGACGGCGTACCGGCGTTCCTGGCGCTGGTCGGCGTCGCGCTGGTGACGTACGTCGCCTCGTGGACCGGCTGGCTCCTCCACGCCGACGCCTACGAGCAGGCGTTCAGCAACACCCAGTACACGACGTACGGCGGCGGCGAGCCGTGGCCGACCGCGAGCGAGCCCGACGCCGACGGCCTCGGCGAGGTGACCCAGTCGCTGCGGTCGCTGTGGTCGTACCACCAGGACGTCTACACGTTCCACAGCCACTTCCTCGACGACTCGACGCACGTCTACGCCTCGCGGCCCTCCACCTGGCTGGTGATGGGCCGCCCCGTGGGGGTCGATGCCCAGACCGACATCCAGCCCGGCTCGCAGGGCTGTGACGCGCCCAGCGGGTCGACCTGCATCCGGCAGATCCTGCTGATCGGCAACCCCGTCATCTGGTGGGGCGGCTGCCTGGCCATGGTCGCCTCGCTGCTGCTGTGGATCGGCGCTCGCGACTGGCGCCACGGCGTCGCCGTGACAGGCCTGGCCAGCACCTGGCTGCCGTGGTTCCTCTACGACGACCGCCCGATCTTCTTCTTCTACGCGATCGCGTGCCTGCCGTTCATGGTGCTGTCGATCGCCCTGGCCGCCGGGCACCTGATCGGCACCTCGGACGTGCCGACGCCGCGGCGTACGTTCGGCGTGGTCGTCGCGGGGAGCTACACCGTGCTCGCCCTGGTCGCCTTCGCCTGGTTCTGGCCGGTGTGGACCGACGTCCTGCTGACGAAGTCCGAGTGGGACGCGCGGATCTGGTTCCAGCGCTGGATCTGACCGTCGGGGGGGCGGCTGTTGCGATCCCCGGCTAGCCGCTCAAACTCGAGCCTCACCCCCGAAACTTCGCACCGGAACCTCGGGTTTCCCCGGCTCGCCGGGGATCGCAACCCGGGCGTCGCCGGCGCCCGCGGATACCGAGCGCTGCGGGGCAACTCGGCACGAACGTTCGAGGTTGCGTCAAGACCGCTCGAAGTTCCGCGGTCCCCCATGGCTTTCGCCGTCCCCGCCGCCCACGATGGCGGCACCCGAGTCGTTCGGGCGAGGCACGGGAGGGCTGCACATGGACTCGACGCTGATCCACATCTGCCTGGAGACCGCGGGCGCACCGTCACCCGAGGAGCACCACGAGGTGGGCGAGCGATGGGTCTGCGCCTGCGGCGACAACTTCGTCTACCGCGAGGGGTTCAACCGGGCCGGCTACGCCAGTCTCGACTGGTGGCCGGCACCGGCCATTCCCCGGCCACGCCGCTCTCCGGTGCGCGGGCTGCTGTTCGGACCGCGCCGGGGCTGACCGGGCGGCGGCACCCCGCTCGCCGGACTCGTCACCAGGAACCGGGGAACCGCGACGAGCTCGCGACCGCCAGGACCGCGACGACCACGGCGACCCCCGTCCCGACCAGCAGCGCCCGGCCCCAGTGACCGCGCCCGGGCACGACCAGCAGGACGACCGCCGCGAGGACGACGAGTCCCGGCAGCACCCAGACGGGCAGGAGCGGCGACGCCAGCCCCGTCGCCAGCGCGAGGGCGATGCCACCGGCGGCCGCCCAGCCAAGGGGCACCGGCCGGGGTGCGCGAGGCAGCCCGACCTCCGTCACCGGCCCGGACTCCGGCAGCTGGTCGGGGGCGAGGGCCCGCAGCAGCAGCGTCACGGTGGCGGGGTCCGCGACCACGACCACGTCGCGGTAGCGGTCCTCCACCGCATGACGGCGAACGAGGTCGTCGAGGCGGTGCCCGCGGTCGACGTCGGGGAACCGCACGGGAGCGAGCAGGACGTCGGGGACGGGCGTACGACCCAGTGCCTCGACCACGCGCCGCGCCTCGCTCGTCGGCGCGGTCAGCACCCTCGCACCCGGCGACAGCCCCGTCCGCACACGCTCGACGTGGGAAGCGCTCGCCTGCGTGCTGACCACGAGGATGCGCTGGAGTTCCCTCACTCTCACGACCGTAGCGCCGTGACCACGTGGCCGGCGTGCGGTCAGGCGCGCCGCCGATTCAGGACCCGACGAGAGGGGTACCGCTGGCGCACGTCGCCGTAGCCGCCATGGAGGCCGCGGTGACCAGGCCCGGGTGCTTGAGCAAAGGGCACCCGGGCCGTCCCATGCCATGCCCCGGCGTTCTCGGACTGGTCAGACGGGGCAGTTCTGGTCCAGGTACGCCGTGAAGGCGGCCTCGGCCCCCTCCAACGACAGCGAGGCGGCACCGACCGCCTCAGGGGCCAGCTCCAGACCGATGTGCTCGTAGACGTCCGACATGACCTCGAAGTAACCCGTCCTGGCCGGCAACGACATGCTCGCCGGGACGCCCACGGCGACCAGGTCATTCGCGAGCCGCTCGAGCCGGTCGGTGCGCGTCTCGCGCGTGCCGGGGGCCTGTCCCTCGCTCTTCACCATCGCGACGAACGCGTCGCAGAACGCCTTCTCCGTCGCCCGTCGAGGTGGCTCCGTCGCCTCCAGCTGTGCCGGCGCGCGGCGAGACGCCTGGGCGTCCGAGGAGGCCGAGTCCTGCGCCGGTGGTGATGGACTCCGTTCGCCACCCGGCCTGAAGACGAAGAGGACGCACACGGTCACGACGACGAGCGCGGCACCCAGGACGTACGACTGCGGGGCGCGGCGACGACTCGACGAGGGCGCGGGTGCTCCGGTCGCGTGCGCCCTTCTGGCTGGGTTGCCGGAGACGCCGTGTCGCTCCTTGCGCTTCGCCATGCGGGCATCCCATCACGCGAACGCACGATCCCGCCGCCGATCTCGATCCGAGCCTGCCCGGAACCCGCCGTGTCGGTCCCGCGCCCGTTGCGGCGGTGCATGCAAGGACCCGCAGACCAGGCGGCCTGCGGGTCCTGTCGTGCTGGTGGAGCTGAGGGGATTCGAACCCCTGACCTTCTCATTGCGAACGAGACGCGCTACCAACTGCGCCACAGCCCCATGCGCCTCACGGCGCGTCGCCAAGATACACGAGCCGCGCGCGGCCCCACGAATCGGCTCAGGCGCCGCTCGCGCGACGCGTCTCCTCGCTCTCGCGTGCCGCCCTCGCGGACTGCTCGGCGGAGCGGGCGAGAGCGGAGTCCTCGTCGCTGCGGCCGCTCGACCACACCCCCGTGGAGTCGAGGTCGATCGTGGAGACCGTACGCCGCTGGGCGGCGGGCTTGCCGACGTACGTCGGCAGCGTGGTGGGCACCATGTCCCAGCCGCCGGCGACCGGGGTCGCGCTGCTCGGCACGCGGGCCGGTACGTCGTCGGCACCCACGTGCTCCTCGGGCTCGTCGGGCACCGCGGGCGCCTCGGGAGCAGCCGGCAGCTCGCCGGTCAGCTCCACGTCGTCGCCCTCGTCCTCGACCGGCGGCAGGCCGACCTCGATCGCGGCACGGGACGTGCGTCGGCGACGCTCTGCGCGGACCGAGACGCGGCAGGCGACCAGCCAGGCGACGAGGAGGCCGGCGGGCGCGGCCGTCCAGGGCCACGCGACGACCGACGCAACGGCCAGCCCGAGCACGACCACGTTGCCGAGCAGGACGAGAGCGAGCACGTTGCGGCGGCGGGCCGCGGCTCGGCGGGCCGCAGCGCGCTGGGCGCCGGCGGGCGACGTCGCCGTACGGCTCGCGGTGACGGACGTAGTCACGTCGCGGGTCACGGTCGTGGTGACCGACGCCGCGGCGACGGACACGACGGTGTCGGGCGCGGCGGCAGGCTCCGGGCGGGACTCGGCGCTCGGATGGGCCTTGGTCTCGACCGGCGGGCGCAGGGACGTGCGAACGGGAGCGACGACGAGGCGCGCGTTGCGGCGGTCGACCGGCTCGCGGCGGGCCAGGACGCGCATGGTGTGGGAGAACTTCTCGACCGAGCGGCTGCGGACGACCTCGTCGTGGTGCTTGAGGGCCTTGGGGATCAGGTAGACGGCCCACGCCACGGCAAGGGCGACGAAGATGAGAGCGCTCAGGTCCACGTTCGAAGCGTAGGAGCGGGGAGCGGGGGCGGGGCGGATGTCAGGTGGTGTGTCGCAGGACTACTGGTGTGACTGGTGTGTCGAGAGCCGCGCGGTGATGCCGCCGGCTGCCTCCTCGACGGTCACCGCGAAGATCCGGTGGTCGCGCCAGGCGCCGTCGATGTGCAGGAAGTGCGGGGCGTAGCCGACCTGGTGCAGGCCGAGCTTCTCGACCACGCGCAGCGAGTTGGTGTTCTCCGGGCGTACGCAGATCTCCACCCGGTGCAGGCCCACCGGCCCCAGGCAGTGGTCGATGACCATGGCCACCGCGCGCGGCGCCACGCCGCGGCCGGCCACCTCGGCGGCCACCCAGTAGCCGATCGAGGCCCACTGCGCGGAGCCGCGGGCCACGTTGCTGACGGTGACCTGGCCGGCGAACTTGCCGTCGACCTCGATCACGAACGGCAGGCACTGCCCCTGCTTGGCCTGGTGCAGCAGCGAGCGCGTCACGACCCGGTACGACGAGGGGCGCGGGGCGGCGCCGGGAGGGATCGTCGCGTCCCACGGACGCAGCCAGTCGTGGTTGCGGGCCCGGACCGCGCGCCACTCCTCGGCGTCCGACCTGCGCAGCGACCGCACCACCACCCCCTGCGACTCCAGCCGCGCGGGCCAGCCGGGCGCGCTCAGTGGTCGCTCCCCACGACCTGCTCCACCGCGTGGCGCAGCACCGGCGCCAGGACGCCCAGCCCGTCCTTCACCCCGCCGCGCGAGCCGGGGAGATTGACGACCAGGCACTCGCCGGCGATCCCGGCCAGCCCGCGCGAGAGCATCGCCGTCGGCACACCCTGCGCGACGCCGGCGGCGCGCACGGCCTCGGCGATGCCGGGCACCTCACGATCGAGGAGCGGCGCGGTCGCCTCCGGCGTGCGGTCGGTGGGGGTCAGTCCCGTGCCCCCGGTCGTGAGCACGACGCGGGCGCCGGCCTCGATGGCGGCGGCGATCGCCTCGCGCACGGCATCGCCGTCCGGCACGACCACCGCGTCGCCGCAGTCGAACCCCTGCTCGCGCAGCCACCGCGCGATCAGCGGGCCCGTCTCGTCGGCGTACACCCCCGCGGCGGCGCGGTTGGAGGCGACCACGACGGCGGCGCGCAGGCTCATCGGCTCCACTGCCTCATCGGCTCCACGAGCCGGACCGGCCCCCGGTCTTGGTCTCGACCCGGACGTCGGTGATGACGGCGCCCTTGTCGACGGCCTTGACCATGTCGACGACGGTGAGCGCGGCGACCGAGACGGCGGTCAGCGCCTCCATCTCGACGCCCGTGCGGTCCGTGGTGCGCACGGTCGCGGTGATGTCCACCGACTCGTCGGTGACGACCAGGTCGACGCTGACGCCGGAGATCGACAGCGGATGGCACAGCGGGACGAGCATCGGGGTCTGCTTGGCCCCCATGATCCCCGCGACGCGGGCCACGGCGAGCGCGTCGCCCTTCGGCACGCCCTCGCCGCGGAGCAGGTCGACCACGGTGCGGCTCACGAGGACGCGGCCGGACGCGGACGCCGTACGCGTCGTGACGGGCTTGTCGCCCACGTCGACCATCCGGGCGGCGCCGGACTCGTCGACGTGCGTGAGGCGCTCCTGCTCGGGCGGTGCCATCAGAACTCCTCGTCGAGCTTGCGGATCGCGACCATCTCGCCGGCCTGGACGGCGGTGACGTCGGCCGGCACCTCGATCAGGCAGTTGGCCGTGGCGAGGTCGCCGATCAGGTGCGAGCCGGGACCGCCGACCGGCGAGACGAACGTGCCCCCGCGGTCGGTCTCGTGCAGGCCGCGGACGAGCTGCACCTTGCCGGCCGGCGAGGACAGGCCGTGGGTGAGCCGGGCGCGGGCCGTGGGACGGACGTAGGGAGCCTTGCCCATCATCCGGCGGATGGCCGGCAGGACGAACATCTCGAAGGAGACGTAGGAGGAGACCGGGTTGCCCGGCAGGGTGAAGACCGGCGTGGCGTCCTCGCCGATCGTGCCGAAGCCCTGCGGCTTGCCGGGCTGCATGCCGACGCCGCCGAACCACATCGTGCCGTGGCTCGACAGCGACTCCTTCACCACGTCGAAGTCCCCCTCGCTCACTCCCCCGCTGGTCACGACGAGGTCGGCGCGCACCAGCTGGTCGCTCAGCGCTTCGGTGAAGGCGTGCGCCTCGTCGGGGACGATGCCGACCCGGTAGGCGATCGCGCCCGCGGCCCGGGCGGCGGCGGCGAGGAGGTAGGAGTTGCCGTCGTAGATCGAGTCGCGGCCCAGCGGGGTGCCCGGGTCGCGGAGCTCGGAGCCGGTCGAGATCACCACGACCCGGGGTCGCGGGCGGGTGCGGACCGTCGCGCGTCCCACGGCGGCCAGCATGCCCAGGTGGCGCGGGCCGAGGACCGTGCCCTCCTCGAGCAGCATGTCGCCCTCGGTGATGTCGTCGCCGGTCGGCCGGATGTGCTGGCCGGGCCGCGCGGCACGGCTGATGCGCACGGTCGCGACCCCGCGGTCGGTCCACTCGTAGGGGACGACGGTGGTCGCGCCGGCAGGCACCGGCGCGCCGGTCATGATCTTGACCGCGGTGCCCGGCGACAGCGCCAGGATCGAGGACTGCCCGGCACCGATCTCGCCCACCACCGGCAGCGTCACCGGCTCCGCCTCGCTCGCAGTGGCGACGTCGTCGGCCAGCACGGCGTAGCCGTCCATCGCTGAGTTGTCGAAGCTCGGCAACGAGATGGGCGCGACGACGTCCTCGGCCAGGGCCAGGCCCAGCGCCTCCATCAGGGGCTGCGGGAAGGCCGGCAGCGGGGAGATGGTGGCGAGGATGCGCTCGACGTGCTCGCCGACCGGCAGCAGATCCGGCAGCGGCTCAGCCATCGTGGCCCTGGCGCTCCTGGTCATCGAGCACGGCGCCGCCCTCGACGCGCTTGGCCGCCTTGGCGGCGAGAGCGACCTCCCCGCGGACCTTCACCCCGGGGCCGAAGGTCCAGTCGCCCTGCACGGTGAACGAGTCGGCCTCGCGCAGCGACGGCGCGCCCTCGGGGAAGCGCTTGTCGAAGTCGCCGACCAGCTTGTAGAACTCGGCGTCGAGCGAGACGTACGGCACCTGCTCTCCGGCCTGGTCGAGCACGAAGTCCCGGCGCAGGTCGTAGACGTCGGAGCGGAGCACGAGCAGGTCGTCGGTGGTCTTGACCGGCACGAACCGGTCGCGGCCGACCTCGATGGTGCGCGCTCCCTCGAACACCTCGATCGCCGCACCCATGGCGGTCTCGATCTGGATCACCTCCGGGGTGGAGGGGTCGCTGGGGTCGAGGTGCTTCACGTTGCGGATCAGCGGCAGCCCGAGGATGCCGCTGCGCGCGTCGAGCGCCTCGACCATCGCCTGCACGTCGAACCACAGGTTGTTGGTGGAGGTGAACTGGTGCCGGTCGAGGTCGGCGAGCGCCTCCTTGTCGGCCTCGAGGGTCTGGGCCGACTCGCGCAGCACGATCCGGCCGTCCTCCTTGCGCCGAGCGAAGTGGCCGCCCTTGCGGTCCGACGGCGTACGCCGCACCGCCTCGATCGCGAACGGCGCCCCGCTCGTCGCGAACCAGCCCGCGACCCGCGCGTCGGGCACCGCGCCCAGGTTGTCGGAGTTGGAGACGAAGACGTAGCGGTAGCCGGCGTCGAGGAGCCGCTGCAGCAGGCCGGTGCCGCGCAGGGCGGTGTAGATGTCGCCGTGGCCGGGCGGGCACCACTCGAGATCGGGAGCCTTCGGGTAGGAGGCCGGCATCAGGTCGGCGGCGAGGAGCTTGGGCTCCTTGTTCTGGAGGAACTCCAGGGGCAGGCCCTCGACGGGGAGCTCGTCGTAGCGGGCGAGGGCCGCCATGGTGTCGGCGGAGGTCCGGAAGGAGTTCATGAACATCAGCGGCAGCGTCGCGTCGTACTGCTTGCGCAGGTGCAGCACCTGCCGGGCGATGATGTCGAGGAAGCTCAGCCCGCGGCGCACGCACAGCAGCGACTTGGCGCGCTCCATGCCCATCGAGGTGCCGAGGCCGCCGTTCAGCTTGATCACGGCCGTCTCCCGGATCGCCGCGGCAGCGGTCTCGTCGGGGACCTCCACGTCGGCGAGCGCCTCCATGTCGAGCGGCTCGATGGTGTCCTCGGCGATCATGCCGGTCTCGCCGTGCTCGAGGAGCCGGTAGTAGTGCGCGAACGTGTCGATCGCGACCTCGTCCACCCCGGCCTGCCGCATCTTCTCGCGCGCCAGCTCGAGACCCTTGGCGTTGCCCTTGGCGGTGCCCTTGCTTGCCATGGTTCGATCGTAGGCTGCCCACGTGGACGCGTCATGGGGCGGGGACAGGTCGACGGCCAAGACGGCCCTGCGCGACCAGGTGCTGGCCGCCCGCAGGCGGCGACCGCTGGAGGCCGCGGCGTCCTTCGCCGAGGCGGTCACCGACGTCGCGCTCGGCTGGGCGCCGGTCCGCGACGCGGCCACCGTCGCCGCCTACGTCTCGGTGGGCAGCGAGCCCGGCACCGGCCTGCTCCTCGACGCGCTCGTGGCCCACAGCAAGCGGGTCATCGTGCCGGTGCTGCGCCCCGACGACGACCTCGACTGGGCGGCGTACGCGGGCCCGGCGAGCCTGGCTCCCGCCGCGCGCGGGTTGCTCGAGCCGGTCGGCGAGCGGCTCGGCGTGGAGGCGGTCCGGACTGCCGACGTGGTCCTGGTCCCGGGCCTCGCCGCCTCCCCCGTCGGCGAGCGCCTCGGCCGCGGCGGGGGGTCGTACGACCGCGCGCTGGCGCGGGTGCCGGCCGGGACGCCGGTGGCGGTGCTGCTCTACGACGACGAGGTCGGCCTGGCCGTGCCGACCGAGCCGCACGACGTACGGGTCGGCTTCGCCCTGACCGGGGGTGGGGTTGCGCGGTTTTTGTGATCCCCGGCTGGCAGGCTCTTCCTGAGGTTGTCAGGGGTTGCAAGCGCCGACAACCTGAGGGATCCCCGGCCGGCCGGGGATTCCTCACGGGCCGTCAGCAGCGCCTCAGCCGGAGGCGGGCGTCAGCACCAGCCGATCCTCGGCCGCGGCCTCGACCGCGCCGCGGGTCCAGGCCCAGGGCAGCGTGTCGCCCTCGACGTAGAGCTCGGTCTGGTCGGAGTAGTGCGCGGACGCGGGGTGCCCGGAGACGCCGGTGAGGTTGATCCACCGCGACTCGTCGAAGTCGGCCAGGGAGACCACCATGCGCATCGAGGGGGCGGCGGTGACCTCGTAGCCGTCGACGGCGTTCCACGAGGTGGCGTCCACGATCGCCGAGCCGCCGCCGACCTGCCAGCCGTCCCGGTTGAACAGCCGCTCCACGGGCGCGATCCCGGACTCCCCGAGCGTCGAGCTGTGGAGGTGCATCCGGTGCAGGTGGCCCCAGGTCCACAGCCGCGGGTCGCGGGCCTGGCGCCGGGTCATCTCGTCGCGCGCGGCGATCATCGCGGCGCGCAGGATGTCGTCGCGGGTCTCCACCTCGTCGGTCGTCGAGTCGTCCCACCACGGGCCGGCCGGCTCGGTCAGCATCCGGCTGACCACCAGGAACCAGCGGTCGCCGCCGTCGGGCCAGGTGCGGCGGCGCAGGTCGTCGTGGAAGGTCAGCTCGAGCAGGGTGCGCCAGACGACGTTGAAGTACGCCGCCGGCGCGCTGTCGACCGGCTGGGTGAAGTCCCAGCCGCGCAGCAGGTTCTGGGCGTTGCGGTAGTAGGGGGACGGCAGGTCCCGGATGTCGAGGAGGTAGGGCACGAGCGTCTCGGCCATCGGGTTGGTCGAGTCGAGCTGTACGTCGAGCATCTCCTGCACCGACAGCTCGCCCTCGGCCTGCAGCGCCTCGCGGATCCGGGTGGAGCGGAAGCCGTAGTCCCAGTCGCGGGTGAGGAGGTAGGGGTAGTCCTCCCCGACCACCGCCTGGTTGGCGGTCGCGAGGAAGCCCTCCTCCGGGTCGAGCACGCTCGGCAGCCCGTCGAAGGGGATGTAGTCGCCCGTCCAGTCGTTGGCGCTGACCCAGCCCTCGACGGGCATCGTGCCGTCGTTGCCGGCGCGGCGGATGGGGATGCGGCCGGGTGCCTGGTAGCCGATGTGGCCCTCGCGGTCGGCGTAGACGAGGTTCTGCGCCGGTACGGCGAAGTCGGCCGCGGCCGCCCGGAACTCGTCCCAGTCCGAGGCCCGGTTGAGGCCGAGGATGGCGTCGGCGGTGGGAGCGGGGTCGAGCGCGGTCCACGCCAGCGCCACGGCGTAGCCGCTGCCCCGCTCGCCGGGCTCGTCGGTCGGGGCGTTGGCGCCGACCGTCGCGAACTCCGACGACACGTCGCTGATCAGGGGTCCGTGCACGGTCTCGCGGACCCGCAGCTCGACGTCGTCGCCGCCGCGCACCCGGATCGTCTCGGTGCGGACCTCCATCGGCTCCGAGCGGCCGTCGCGGACGTAGCGGTCGTCGCCGTCGGTCTGCTCGAGGAACAGGTCGCTCACGTCCGGGCCGAGGTTGGTGAACCCCCACGCGATGTCGGCGTTGTGCCCGATGATCACGCCGGGCACGCCGGAGAACGTGAAGCCGGAGGTGTCGAGGGTGCACTCGGCGCTCTGCTCGCGGCAGTGCAGTCCCATCTGCATCCAGATGCCGGGCTGGCTGATGCCCAGGTGCGGGTCGTTGGCCAGCAGCGGCATGCCGGTCGCGCTGTGCTCCCCGTCGACGACCCACGAGTTGCTGCCGATGCCGCGTCCCTTGCCCACCAGCGACGGCATCGCGTCGAGGCTCTCCTGCACGCGCTCGAGGGCGTCCACGACCGCGGGCGGGTACGCGGGCCGGCGCGGGTTGCGGGTGGCGTTGCCGGTCGCGTTCTGCTCGAAGACGCCGTCCACCACGCCGCCGCCGGACACGATCGGCGGGTGGTCGTCGTAGGGATAGGCCGGCCACAGCGCGGCGATCTCCTCCGGCGTGTGGTCGAGCGAGAGCAGCACCCGGTCGACCTCGGCGTCCATGTTGCCGCGCAGGTCCCAGGCCATCGCCTTGAGCCACGCCAGCGAGTCGACCGGCTGCCACTCCTCGGGGGTGTAGTCGAGCCCGGTCAGGCCCAGGACGCTGTACTCCGCAGCGAGCTGGGAGGGGCTGCGCTCGCCGATGTAGGCGTTGACCCCCTCGGCGTACGACGTCAGCGCGTCGCGGGTCGCGGGCTGGAGCAGGGCCAGCTCCTGCTCCGCGACCCGCCGCCAGCCCATCGTCCGGATGAACCGGTCGGTCTCGAGCGTGTCCTCGCCGAAGATCTCCGAGAGCCGGCCGGCCGTGATGTGGCGCCGGACGTCCATCTCGAAGAACCGCTCCTGCGCGTGCACGTAGCCCTGGGCGAACATCAGGTCGGCGTCGGTGTCGGCGTAGACCTGCGGGATGCCGTGGTCGTCACGCAGCACCTCGACGGACGCGCTCAGCCCCGGCACCTCCACCTCGCCGTCGGTCTGCGGCAGCGGACGACGTACGACGACGACGGCCGCCGCGGCCAGGACGAGCAGCACGAGCACCAGGACCAGCGCCGTCCACGCGGCCCAGCGCACGCCCCGGGGGGCACGTCGGAAGGTGTGCCACCAGCCTCCGCGCCGGGCGGGGGCGTCCTCGGCGGCGGGGGTGTGCGCGGGTGTGACCGGCTGCTCGCTCATCGCGTCGACCATAGTGCCGTACCATTGGCAGTCGAAGGGCTTGAGTGCCAGCGCGTCGCGCCGGCCGGCCCGGCACCACGTCGGATCACCTCGAGGACCACACATGCCCACCTACCAGTACGCCTGCACGGAGTGCGGTCACGCCTTCGAGCAGTTCCAGAGCTTCAGCGAGGACGCGCTGACCACGTGCCCGGAGTGCCAGGGCCGGCTGCGCAAGCTGTTCAACGCCGTCGGCGTCGTCTTCAAGGGCTCGGGGTTCTACCGCACCGACAGCCGCTCGGGGTCGTCCGGCTCCGATGGGTCCGGATCCTCGTCCGGGTCCTCGTCCGGGTCCTCCGACGCCTCGTCCGGCAGTGGCTCGACCAAGGCCGCGTCGAGCGCGGCGACGTCCTCGGCCTCCTCGACCGCCTCGTCGTCCGACTGAGCGCCCGCCGCCCTGTGGAGAGGCCGAGCGCGGGCACGCCGTACGCCTCTAGCGTCGGAGGATGCTCCCGGGACTCCCACCGATGCGGCGCAGGCTGCGCGCCGTACGCCACCAGCTGCGGCGCCGCCGCCGGCTGATCGCCGCGACCCTCGCAGCGCTCGCCACGCTCAGCGCGCTGCGGACGCTCGCGCCGCCACCGGCGGAGACGACCGACGTCCTCGTCGCCACCCGCGACCTCCCGTCGGGCACCGTCCTGGGCGACGACGACCTCGCGCTGCGGGCGTACCCCGCCGACCTCGCCCCGCCCGGCGCGGCGACCTCCGCCGCCGGCCGGGTGCTCGCCGGCCCGATCGCCAGCGGCGAGGTGGTCACCGACGTGCGGGTCGTGGGTCCCGGGCTGGCCCGCGCCGAGCCTCACGAGACGGTCCTGCCGGTGCGGCTGCCCGACGCGGGCATGGCGACGCTGCTGCGACCGGGCGACGAGGTGGACCTGCTCGCCACCGACCCGGGGACGGGCACCTCGACGGTGGTGGCTCGCGACGTCACGGTCCTCGCGACGCCGAGCGGTGTCGGCGACGGACCGACGGGCGCGCAGGGCGGCGCGCTGGTCGTCGTCGGGACCAGCGCCCCCGAAGCGATGGACCTCGCCGGAGCCGCGTTGACGCAGTTCCTGACGGTGTCGTGGAGCCGCTAGCGTGACGGGGTCCGTCTGCACGTCCGGCCCCGACCTCACCAGGAGCTGACCATGAGCGGTTTCAAGAACTTCATCCTCCGCGGCAACCTCGTCGAGCTCGCCGTGGCAGTCATCATGGGCACGGCGTTCGCCGCGGTCGTCACGACCTTCACCGGCATGCTGCTCTCCGCCATCGCCCGGGCCACGGGCGGTGCGCAGCCCAACTTCGACGACTACGCTCCCGGCGGCATCGAGGTCGGCCCGTTCCTCACCTCGCTCGTCGCCTTCCTGATCCTGGCGGCGGTCATCTACTTCTTCGTGGTGCTGCCCTACACCAAGGCCAAGGACCGCTACTTCCCCACCGAGACGCCCGGCACCCCGGCCGACGTGGCTCTGCTCGAGGAGATCCGCGATCTGCTCAAGGCGCGCAACGGCGACGTCTGAGCGGGTGCTCCGGTCGCGGCGGTCAGCCGTGGTGCGGCGGCACCTGCTCGCGGTACCAGTCGTCACCCTTGCCCGAGGTGTCCTCGCGCGGGTCACGGTCGTCGCTGGTCTGCTCGGGCGTCGCGTCGCCGAAGACCGAGGCGAGACGCCGCCGACGCTGCCACTCCGGGTCGGTCCCGGCGTGGTCGGAGCCGCCCGCCACGGGGCTCATGCGCAGATGCCCGGGACCGGCTCGGGCTCCGTCGTCACCGGGGCGCTCGGCGTGGTGCTGGGTGCGTCGGTGGGGCTCTCGGTGGCGGTCTCCGACTCGGTGTCGGGAGGGGTCACGGGGGTCTCCGAGGCGGTCTCCGAGGTCTCGGTGCCGGGCGTCTCGCTCTCCCCCGCGCTCGGCGTCTCGGTCGTCGAGGCGCCCGGAGGCCCCTCGGCGCTGACGGAGGTGCCACCGATCAGCTTGGCCGGGAGCTCCTTGTCCTGCTGGAGGAGCTCCCAGATCCGGGTGGCGTCCTCGGTCCAGTAGACCTTGCCCCAGAACTCGGACTCGCGGTCGTAGTACTCGGTCGGCAACGTGACGAACCGGATCTTGTCGAGGCCGATGCCCTGCAGCTGCATGGCGACCTTGCCCAGTCGGGTGACCGAGGCGAACTCCTCATCGGTGGTCAGGGACTCGGTCGCGGCGTCGAGGAACCGCACGACCCTGTCGAGCCGGGTGAGCGTCCCGGCTGACATCACCTCGCGCACGAGCGCGCCGATGAACTCCTGCTGGCGGCGGATCCGGGAGATGTCGTTCTGCTGGATCACCTCACCGACGTAGCGGGCGCGCACGTAGTCGAGCGCCTCGTCGCCATCGAGGACGGACGGGTCGCCCTTCGGCACGAAGATCTGGTGCTCCCTGTCGACGATGTCCTCGGGCACGCAGACCGGCACCCCGCCGACGGCGTCGACCATGTCGCCGAAGCTCGCGAAGTCCACCACCACGAAGTGCTCGACCCTGATGCCGGTGTTGTGCTCCACCTGGGCGAGGGTGCACACCGGGCCACCGAGGCCGTAGGCGGCGTTCCACATCACGTCAGTCGCTGCAGGAGCGTCGCAACCGTCCTCGGGGCGCTCAACGATGGAGTCGCGCGGGATCGAGACGGCGTACGCCCTGCTGCGATCGGCCGAGAGGTGCACCAGGATCGTGGTGTCCGAACCGCCGCCGCCCTCCTGATCGATTCCGCAGCCCTCGCAGTCGCGGGAGTCGGACCCCATCACGAGGATGTCGAGCGGCTCGCCGTTGCCCTTGTAGACCTCCTCGGGACGGTCGCCGAGCGCGTCGAGCGAGACTCCGTCGATGTTGCCGTTGAGGTGGCGGATCAGGTACACGGTGCCGAGACCGGTGATCAGGGCGAGCACCACCGCGCTGATGAGGATGACGCGGCCGACGGTGTGCTTGCGGGGCGCCTTCCCCTTGCGCTTGGGCGCGCCAGCGGCCGCATCCGGGCGCGACTCATCGGACACGGGACTCACCTTCGACAGGGGGGCGGACTCGGCTCAACGGACCGAACCTACTTCACTCCGGCAAGAATCCGACTCCACCGGCGCCGAATGACGTCGCGGCGTGCGTACGCCGGGACGCGTCAGGCACGTCGTGCGGCGAGCAGCCCGATGAACTCGTCGGCCATCTCGAGCTGACGGACGAGTCGGTCGCGTCGCTGCGCCGCGTCGTCCTCGATGTCCGCCAGCCGCTGCCGCGCCGCCGCGCGCTCGGTGTCCGCCAGGTCCGGGTCGTCGAGCACCTCGAGGTCGGACATCACGGCCTTCATCTCGTCGAGGCTGAACCCCAGGGGCTTCATCCGGCGAATCACCAGGATCTTGTCCACGTCGGAGTCGGTGTAGAGGCGGAACCCGCCTTCGGTGCGTCCGGACGGCTGGAGGAGCCCGACCTCCTCCCAGTGCCGCAGGCTGCGCAGCGAGAGCTCGGTGCGGGCGGCGACCTCGCCGATGTGCATGACGGGACCGCCGGGTGCCTCGCCCATGGCTGCCTCCTGACGTCGTGCGGATGCCAACTCTACCCTTACGTAAGGGTAGGGTTGGGCCACGTGCCTGCCGCTCTGGACCCTATGGTCGCCGCCACCACCGAGCCGTCCGTCCGCGCCGCCCTCCGCTCGCCGCGGATGCTGCGCACCGAGGTGCTCGCCGGCCTCGTCGTCGCCCTCGCGCTCATCCCCGAGGCGATCTCGTTCTCGATCATCGCCGGTGTCGACCCGCGCGTCGGCCTGTTCGCGTCGTTCACCATGGCCGTGTCCATCGCCTTCCTCGGCGGCCGCCCGGCGATGATCTCGGCCGCGACCGGTGCCATCGCCCTGGTCATCGCGCCCGTCATGCGCGAGCACGGGATGGACCACCTCATCGCCACCGTCCTGCTCGGCGGCGTGATCCAGGTCGCCCTGGGGTTGCTGGGCGTGGCCCGGCTGATGCGGTTCATCCCCCGTCAGGTGATGGTCGGGTTCGTCAACGCGCTCGCGATCCTCATCTTCCTCGCGCAGGTGCCCCACCTGGTCGACGTGCCGTGGCCGGTCT
Organism: Nocardioides sp. SYSU D00065; assembly: GCF_017916425.1. Classification (GTDB taxonomy): domain Bacteria; phylum Actinomycetota; class Actinomycetes; order Propionibacteriales; family Nocardioidaceae; genus Nocardioides. The sequence goes on from NZ_JAFMSX010000001.1 coordinate 1,239,455, forward strand.
ACCCGATGGTCGCCGCCGGCATCGCCGTCATCGTCGCCCTGCCCCGCGTCACGAACGTCGTCCCGGCGCCCTTGGTCGCTATCGTCGCCCTGACCGCCTTCACCCTCGTGGCGGCGCTCGACGTGCCCGACGTCGGCGACGAGGGCGAGCTGCCCGAGAGCCTCCCGTCGCTGTTCTTCCCCGACGTGCCGTTCACCCTCGACACGCTGCAGATCATCGCCCCGTACGCGCTCGCGATGGCGCTGGTCGGCCTGCTGGAGTCGCTGCTGACCGCCAAGCTGGTCGACGACATCACCGACACCCACTCCGACAAGACCCGCGAAGCCTGGGGCCAGGGCGCTGCCAACCTCGTCACCGGGTTCTTCGGCGGCATGGGCGGCTGCGCGATGATCGGTCAGACGATGATCAACGTGAAGGTCTCCGGGGCCCGCACCCGGATCTCCACGTTCCTCGCCGGCGTGTTCCTGCTGGTCCTCGTCGTCGGGTTCGGCGAAGTCGTCGCCCTCATCCCGATGGCGGCGCTGGTCGCGGTGATGATCATGGTCTCGGTCGGCACCTTCGACTGGCACTCCGTCCGGCCGGCCACGCTGCGCCGGATGCCCAAGTCCGAGACGACCGTCATGGTCGCCACCGTCGTCGTCACCGTCCTCAGCCACAACCTCGCCATCGGCGTCGGCGTCGGCGTGCTGGTCGCGATGACCCTGTTCGCGCGACGGGTTGCGCACCTCACCGAGACGCACCGAGAGGTCGTCACGCACCATGACGGCACCACCTCGGCTGTCTACCGGGTCACCGGCGAGCTGTTCTTCGCCTCCAGCAACGACCTCTACACCCAGTTCGAGTACGCCGAGGACCCCGAGCACGTGGTCATCGACCTGTCGGCCTCCCACGTGTGGGACGCCTCCACCGTCGCCGCCCTCGACGCCATCACCACGAAGTACCACCGCAAGGGCAAGACGGTCGAGATCGTCGGCCTCAACCCCGCGAGCGCCGCACGTCACGAGCGCCTCAGCGGCTCCCTGCCCTCGCACTGATGGGCGGCGTGGCGCGCCGTCGTGGCATCATGCTGCCCGCCGCCGTTGCGCGGCACCGCCCCAGTAGCTCAGTGGATAGAGCAGCCGCCTCCTAAGCGAAAGGTCGCAAGTTCGACTCTTGCCTGGGGCACCAGACACGCTCGGACGAGTCGCTCGACGCGCTGGCCGGCACGATCTCGTGGCCGTGGGTCGGCTCGGCGTCCGCGAACCCGCAGCCCGGCCGCTGACGCGAAGGGGGGACCGGCAGGCCCTGAATAACGTCGCGGATCTGCGCGACCGTTGGTCCACGCAGCACCGGAGCCGCACGGCGCCGCTGCTGCACACAGCCCTCGACGACCAACAGGAGCGACAGCATGCCTCGAACCGCCATCGACATCACCGTCCCGGACCTCTCCGGCAGACGCGCCCTGGTGACAGGAGGAAGCGACGGCATCGGCCTCGAGATCGCCAAGCGCCTCGCCGCAGCGGGTGCCGAGCTCGTCCTGCCGGTGCGCAACCTCGGCAAGGGTCAGTCGGCAGCCGCCGAGATCCGCGCCGCCACGCCGGGCGCCACCGTCGTGCTCGAGTCCCTCGACCTGTCCTCGCTGGAGTCCGTCGCCACCCTCGGGGAGGCGCTCCGTTCCGAGGGCGCGCCGATCCACGTGCTCGTCAACAACGCCGGCGTGATGACACCGCCGACCCGGCAGGCGACCGCCGACGGCCACGAGCTGCAGCTGGCCACCAACCACCTCGGGCACGTCGCCCTCGTGGCGCACCTGTTGCCGCTGCTGCAGGCCGGCCGGGCGCGGGTGACCTCGCAGATCAGCGTCGCGGCCAGCAGCGGCACCATCAACTGGGAGGACCTCGACTGGGAGCGCTCCTACGACCCGATGAAGGCCTACCGCCAGTCCAAGATCGCGTTCGGACTCTTCGGCCTCGAGCTCGACCGCCGCAGCAAGGCGCTCGGCTGGGGGATCACCAGCAACCTCTCGCACCCCGGGGTCGCTCCCACCAGCCTGCTCTCGGCCCGACCCGAGCTCGGCCGCCAGCGCGACACCGGCGCGGTGCGGCTGATCCGCGCCCTGTCCAAGCGCGGGATCCTGGCGGGCACTCCCCGCACGGCCGGGCTTCCGGCTCTGCTCGCGGCCACCTCGCCCGACGCCGAGGGCGGCGCGCTCTACGGACCCAGCGGGTTCCAGCACATGAGCGGGGCACCCGCCCAGCAGCAGATGTACAAGCCGCTGCGCGACGTCGACGAAGCCCAGCGCGTCTGGCTGGAGTCCGAGAGGCTCACCGGGGTCGCCTTCCCCGCCGGCCAGGACGGCAGCCAGCCGTCGGACCGGCCGGTCACCCGTCTGCCGCGCCCGCCTGCTGCCTGACGTACCGGTGCAGCGCAGGACCAGGTAGACAACATCCGAGCAGCCCGGCGCACCCGCCGGCGTAGGAGGCACACGATGATCGACCGGACCCAGCTGGCGGAGTTCCTGCGCCGCCGCCGTGAGGCGCTGCAACCCGAGGACGTCGGGATGCCCCGCGGGCCACGACGTCGCACCCGCGGCCTGCGCCGCGAGGAGGTGGCCGTGCTGTGCCACATGTCGACCGACTACTACTCCCGCCTCGAGCAGGAGCGCGGCCCTCAGCCCTCGGAGCAGATGGTCGCCTCGATCGCCCAGGGCCTGCACCTGACCGTGGCCGAGCGGGACCACCTGTTCCGCCTCGCCGGTCACCAGCCCCCCACCCGGGGCGCCAGCAGCGAGCACGTCAGCCCCGGCATGCTGCGCATCTTCGACCGCCTCGCCGACACCCCGGCGGAGATCGTCACCGAGCTGGGCGAGACGCTGCGGCAGACCCCGCCCAGGGTCGCGCTCGTGGGCGACTGGACCCGCTACAGCGGGCCCGCCCGCAGCAACGGCTACCGCTGGTTCACCGACCTCGCGAGCCGCGACATCTACGTGCCCGAGGACCACGAGTTCCTCTCCCGCATGTACGCCGCCGGCCTGCGCGGCATCGCCGCCGTGCGCGGACCTCGCTCGCGCGCGGCCGAGCTCGCCGACCTCCTGCTCGAGCAGAGCGAGGAGTTCCGCACCCTCTGGGCCGACCACGAGATCGGGGTCGAGCCCGACGAGGTCAAGCGCTTCCAGCATCCCCAGGTCGGGCGGCTCGACCTCAACTGCCAAGTCCTGCTGGACCCCCACCAGTCGCACCGGCTCCTGGTGTACACCGCCGACCCCGGCACCGAGAGCTACGAGAAGCTGCAGCTGCTCACCGTGATCGGCGCCCAGGTCATGTCGACCCCCTGACCGCCTCCTGACCCGGCTCGCGTGCTGACGCGCGGCCGCCGTCCCTGCCGCCTCGCCCGTCCGGGCCCTGGCCTGCTGTGCCATGCCCACAGCCCCACCTCATCCCGCGCAGGTGCTCTGCCCTGCCACCTCACCTCTGGCTTCGCCCTCGCCTGCCTCGCCTCGCCCTGCCACCTGGCTGTGGCCTGCCGATCCGCACTGGCCTGCCCTGACGACATCCGCGCACCAGCGCCCATCCCAAAGGACCGATCATGACCCGCTTCCTCCACCTCCTCGGCCGCAGCACGGCCGCCCACCCGTGGCGCACCTTCGCGGCGTGGCTCGTCATCGCCGCCGCCACCGTGGCGACCGCCGGCGCCTTCGGCGGCACCCCGCAGGACGACTTCGACATCGACGGCGCCCCTGCCCAGGTCGGCGTCGAGCAGCTGCGCGAGAGCTTCCCGGCCTCGGCCACCGCAGGCAGCTCGGCCCAGACCGTGGTCCACGACCCCGGGGGCGAGGCGGTGGGCGAAGGCGTCCTGGACGGCCTGGCCCGCAGCCTGGGCGAGGTCGACCACGTCACCTCGGTCTCCCCACCACGGTGGTCCGACGATCGCGACACAGCGATCCTCACCGTGGTGCTCGACGTGCCGGTCACCGACCCCGACCTCGCCGGGGGCGCGGGCCTGGCGTCGCTGGAGTCGGCCGTCGCGGACGTCGCGGAGGTGGCGGACGGCGGCCTGCAGGTCGAGTTCGGCGGGGAGCTGCCCAACACCGCCGTCGGTGAGATCCAGGGCACCGGCGAGCTCATCGGCGTGACGGTCGCGCTCATCCTGATGACCCTCGTGCTCGGCACGATCGTGGCCGCCGGACTGCCGCTCGTGGTCGCGATGGTGGGGGTCGGCGTGTCCGCGATGGGGGTGACCCTGCTGGCCGCCGCGACGAGCGTCAGCACGACCGCGCCGACGGTGGCCATGATGGTCGGCCTCGGCGTGGGCATCGACTACGCGCTGCTGCTGGTCACCCGCCACCAGGAGTTCCTGCGCGCCGGCGTCCCCGTCGTCGAGGCCGCCGCCCGGTCGACGGTCACGGCCGGCCGCTCGGTGGTGTTCGCCTCGGCCATCGTCCTGGTCTCGCTGATGGGACTGCGCCTCGCGGGCCTGCCGATCTACTCGTCGTACGGCTTCGCCACCGGCATCGCCGTGGTCTCCGTCGCCGCAGCCGCACTCACCCTGGTGCCTGCCGCGTGCGGGCTGCTCGGTCGACGCATGCTGCCGCGCCGCGAGCGGCTGGGCCTGCCGCCGCGCCGCCAGCGGCCGGCACGCGATCCCTGGACCGCACGGTGGGCCGCCACCGTCGCCCGCCGGCCCCTCGCCTGGACGCTGGTCACCGTCACGCTGCTGCTCACCCTGGCCGCCCCCACCCTGGCGATGCGGACCTGGCCGCGGGACGTCTCCAACAACCCCACCGAGGACACCACCCGACAGGCGTACGACATCATCGCCGCCGAGTACGGCGCGGGCGCCAACGCGCCGCTCACCGTGGTGGTCGACCGTGAGGCGGTCGGCGACCGCGGCGTGTCCCGTGTCGCGGAGCAGCTCGGCGAGGCCGAGGACGTCGTCGCGGTCAGTGAGCCGGTCGTCTCGCCGGGCGGAGAGGTCGCGGTCCTCGAGGTCCAACCCGCCTTCGGTCCCTCCGACGCGCGGACGCCCGAGCTGCTGGAGCAGCTGCGCGCCGATCTCGACGGCGTCGCCATCTCCGGCAACACCGCCCTGCAGTCCGACATCGCCGTTCTGCTCGCGGACCGGATGTGGCTGGTGGTCGCCTGCGTCGTGGCGGTGTCGGTGCTGCTGCTGGCCGCCATGTTCCGCTCGGTGCTGGTGCCCCTGAAGGCAGCAGCCCTCAACATGCTGTCCATCGGCGCCGCGTACGGCGTCGTGGTCGCGGTGTTCCAGTGGGGGTGGGGCACCGACCTGGTCGGTCTCGACCACGCCATGCCGGTCTCCAGCTGGCTGCCGATCCTGATGTTCGCGATCCTGTTCGGCCTGTCCATGGACTACGAGGTCTTCCTCCTCTCACGCATCCGGGAGGACTGGCTGCACACGAGGGACGCCCGCGGCAGCGTCGTGCGCGGCGTCGCCGGCACCGGACGCGTCATCTCCACCGCCGCCGCGGTCATGGTCGCGGTGTTCTTCGGCTTCGCCACCGAGTCGGACCTCATCGTGCGCCAGCTCGGCCTGGGCATGGCCGTCGCCGTCCTCCTCGACGCCACCGTCGTCCGCCTCGTGCTCGTCCCGGCCACCATGACCATGCTCGGTCACCGGAACTGGTGGCTCCCGGCCTGGCTCGACCGCCTGCTGCCGACCATCGAGGCCGAGGTCGCGACCACCTGGACACCGCCTGAGAGAGACGCGCAGGCGAACCGCGAGCCGAGCCCAGCGGCACTCGGCTGACCGCAGTCCCCGCCGGCCCGGCTCGTCGTCACCGGCGGGCCGGGCCGGACCCGACAGCCGGGCGAGGCGAGGCAGGCGCGATCAGTCCGCCGTGCCGGCGGCCCACGAGGCTCGGCCGTCGCCGGTGATCGGGATGACCGGCCCACCGACGACGTCCGGGCGCCAGGTCGCCTCGCCGAGCCCGCGCACCCTCGCGAGCAGCTCGCGTCCGCGGCGGCCACCTTCTCGGACGACGTAGCCCTGGGTGTCGATGCCGGCGGCCTGCCCGAGGTCGACGGCGCGGGCGACGTACGCGCTCTGGGTGACGACCACCGCGCTCTCGACGGCGAAGACGTCGCGCGCCCGGCGCATGGTGTGCCAGGTGCTGAACCCGGCGTAGTCGGTGAACACGTCCTCCGCGGGCACACCCGCCGCGAGCACGGCCTCGCGCATCGCATCGGTCTCGTTGTACGCGACGGTGCCGTTGTCGCCCGACACGAGCACCTTCTGGACCGCGCCCGCGCGGTGGAGCTCCACCGCGGCCTCGACGCGCTCGGCCACGACCGCGCCCAGTGATCCGTCCTCGCGCACCCGAGACCCGGGGACGATGACCACCTGGGCAGGATCGAGGTCGTCGGCGTCGCTCCGCACGTCGTCGTCGGTGCGGGCCACCACGACGACGTTGGCGACGACCACGACCGCGCTGCACGAGACGGCGCCGACCACGCCCAGCCTCAGGACCCGGCGGCCCCACCGCCTCGAGGGGCGAGGGCGTCGGGGGTCGGTGTGGGTGCGGGGCATCGCATCCTCCTGCTGATCGGTGTCACCGCGCGGGTCGCGGCGACGGGAGGCGAACGGGCCCACGGTGTCAGGAGTCGTGCGGCTCGTTCAGGGCCTGTCGCTCCCCCTCACGCGACCGGAGGCACTGGTGGGCTGGAGGATCCGGGCCGGCATGCCCCGAGCGCCCGATGGGAATCGGAGGGCGGCTCCGACGACCTCCGTCAGAGCGTCTCGAACCTCATCCCCGCCGCCTGGAGCCGGGCCAGCAGCGCGTCGCCCATCGCCTGGGCCGGCGTGACCTGCCCGGCGGTCGCCGGGTTGTCGTCGAAGGCGAGGCACAGCGCGGCCTCGGCGAGCATCTTCGCCGTCTCGGTGTAGCCCGGGTCGCCGCCCGAGACACGGGTGCGGACCGTCCGCCCGCCGGCCTCCCCGACGAAGTCGACGGTGAACCACGACTTCTCCCGCCGGGCCGGGTCCGGCCCCGACCCCTGCGGCACCTTGCTCTTGAGGAGCTCGCGCAGCGGTGCGACCTGTGCGGCGAGGCTGAGCGCACCCGCGGCCGCGGCCCCGCCCGCGGCGTAGCGCAGGGTCGTGGTGCCGGCCCAGTGGGAGTAGCGGAACTCCGGACCGTACGCCGGCAGCGCCGCCCCGCTGCGCGCCACGACGATCGGGTCGATGGTCGGCAGCGGGAGCAGCCAGTAGCCCAGCACCGGGTCGCGGTGCGGCTTACCGCTGACCGAGCGCGACGAGCGCCCCTCGGGGCGCGCCTCGGCACGCCGTCGCGCCGCGTAGGTCTTCCTCATCTCCCGCGCGCGGGAGAACTGGTCGAGCGCGGAGTGGAAGGTCCCGCCGGACATGGCGCCGCCGGCGCGCACGACGCCGCGCAGGGTGATCGGCTCGTCGGACGGCAGCTGCTGCACGGTGTAGTAGGCGCCGATGTCGTGCGGGATCGAGTCGAACCCACACGCGTGCACGAGCCGTGCGCCGGTGCGCGAGGCGGTCCGGTGGTGCTCGAGGTAGGTGCGATCGACGAACTCGGGCTCGCCGGTGAGGTCGCAGTAGTCGGTGCCCGCCTCCGCGCACGCAGCCACGAGCGGCCCGCCGTGCTGGAGGTAGGGACCGATCGTCGTGGCGACCACGCGCGCCTGCCTGACCACGTCGGACAGCGCTGCCGCGTCCGTCGATTCCGCGACCAGCACCTGCACGTCGCCGCCCAGCCGTCGGCGTACGGCCTCCAGCCTCTCGGCGTTGCGACCCGCGATCGCCCACCGCAGGCCGGCCGGCGCGTGCGCGGCGAGGTAGTCCGCGGTGAGGCCGCCGGTGAACCCGGTGGCGCCGAAGAGCACGAGATCCAGGGGTCGGTCGCTCATCGCGCCATCGTGCCACGCGGAACCGCGCGTCCCGACGGGCCGTCCCACGACCATGAGCCTGCGCAGGATCACCACCAGCATCGCTGCCGTCGCCAGCCTGAGCGCCGCCGCCGCCCTCGGCTACGTGGTCGGCTCCGAACCCGATGGCGGCCCGCCGACCTCGCCGCCGATCTCGCTCGCCAACGCCGACCTGGCGGTCGCGGCGAGCTGCGAGGAGCTCCTCGACTCCTACGTCGACCGGGCGCTCGAGCAGGTCGGCCCCTACGGCTGGGGCGGCGACGCCCCGTTCTTCTCGATGCAGTCCGGGGACGCGACCGCGACCTCGGAGGCCGCGTCGTCGGGTATGGAGCAGTCCACGGTCGCGACGTCCCGCTCCGCCAGCAACGAGTCGGGCACCAACGTCCAGGAGGTCGGCGTCGACGAGTCCGACGTGGTCAAGGTGTCGGGCTCGCTGCTGCTGCGGATGCGCGACGGGGAGCTGCTCGCCTACGACGTCGCCGGCGGCGAGCCGCGGCTCCTCTCCACCACCGACCTCGACGTCGCCGGCGGCGAGCGGTGGCCGGGCGACCCGGGCGGGGAGCTGGTGCTCGTCGACGGGCGCGCGGTGGTGATCGGGACGTCCTCGGACGGCTGGGAGTCGACGATCACGACCGTCGACCTCGCCGACCCGACCTCGCCGAGCGTCGTGGACGCCACCACGGTCCGCGGTCGTGCCTCCGCGGTGCGGCTGCACGGCGACGTGGTCCGCGTGGTGCTGCAGAACGGGCTGCCCGAGCTGGACTTCTCCCACCCCGACGGGACCTTCGGCGAGATCCGCTCGCGGTTGCGCAACCGCGGGCTGGTCCGCGACACCACGCTGGCCGACTGGCTGCCGAGCGTGGCCGGCGAGCCGGTCGTGGACTGCGAGGACGTCGCGGTCCCCGACGACGAGGAGCTCGCGCTGGGCACCACGACGGTCCTCGCCTTCGACCCCGTCGCACCGACCGAGCGCAGCACGACGGCCGTCGCCACGGACTCGGGCACCGCCTACTTCTCCACCGACCGCTTCTACCTCGCGGCTGCGGCGCCGGCGTGGGGGTGGACCGAGTGCATCGACTGCCGGTGGGCCGGCGGCTCCCCCAGCGGCACCACGCCGATCTTCGCCTTCGCCCTCGACGGGATGGACGCGACGTACGTCGCCTCCGGCGAGGTGGAGGGGACCATCGCCGACCGGTGGTCGATGGACGCGGTCGGGGGCTCGCTGCGGCTCGCGGTCGGGCCGAGCAGCGAGACGGGCAACTTCAACTCGGTGGTCACCCTGCGCGAGGCGGGCGCCGACCTGGTCGAGGACGGACGGGTCGACCAGCTCGGTGTGGACGAGGAGATCAAGTCGGTGCGCTGGTTCGACGAGCTGGCGATCGTGGTGACCTTCCGCCAGGTCGACCCGCTCTACGCCGTCGACCTCAGCGAACCGGCCGACCCGCGCCTGCTGGGCGAGCTCAAGATCCCCGGGTTCTCGGAGTACCTCCACCCGCTCGGCGAGCACCGCCTCATCGGCATCGGGCAGGACGCCTCGCTCACCGGGCGGGTCCGCGGCGCGCAGGCCGCGCTGTTCGACGTCACCGACCTCACGGATCCGCGCCAGATCGACGTCGTGCGCTACCCGCGCACCAGCGTGGCCGGAGCCGGCACCGACCCCCGCCAGTTCACCTGGCTGCCCGACCAGCGGGTCGCGCTGACCGTCGTCTCCCAGGGCTGGACCGGCACCACCGGGTGGGTCTCCGTGCTCTCGCTCGACGACGGCTCGATGACCAACCGGATGGTCGAGGTCGAGCACGGCAGCGACGTCGCCGACGTACGGCTGGTGCCGCTCGCGTCGGGCCGGGTGGTGCTGGTGACCGGCGAGGACGTCGGCTTCTTCGACGTCTCCGGTTGAGCCGGAGGCCTCGATCCGGGGCCGGGCGCGGACGTACGCTCGCGATATGTGCCGCAACATCCGCCCGCTCAACAACTTCGAGCCGCCCGCCACGCGCGACGAGGTCACCGCCGCCGCCCTGCAGTACGTCCGCAAGGTGGCCGGCACGACCAAGCCCTCCCAGGCCAACGAGGCCGTCTTCTACGCCGCGGTCAAGGAGATCGCCCACATCACCGAGCACCTGCTCGACGACCTGGTCACCACTGCTCCTCCCAAGAACCGCGAGGTGGAGGCGGAGAAGGCGCGCGCCCGGGCGCGCGTGCGGTACGGCGCGTGACCCTGGCCGCGCTCGAGGGCGAGGCCCTCGACCTGCTGGTCGACCGGCCCCTGGTCGTGCTGACCGGCGCCGGCCTGTCCACCGACTCCGGCATCCCGGACTACCGCGGACCTGGCGCTCCGGCGCGGATGCCGATGACCTACCAGGAGTTCGTCGCCACTCCCGAGGCGCAGCGGCGCTACTGGGCACGGTCGCACCTGGGCTGGCAGCGGATGGGACGGGCGCTGCCCAACGACGGCCACCGGGCCCTGGCCGCGCTCGACCCGGACCTGTTGATCACCCAGAACGTCGACGGCCTGCACGAGGCCGCGGGCTCCCGGCGCGTGGTGGCCCTGCACGGGCGGGTGGCCGACGTCGTCTGCCTGGCGTGCCGGCGTACATCGTCGCGGGCGGCGCTGGCGGAGGTCCTCGACGAGCTCAACCCGGGGTGGGCCGACCGGCACGGCGGTGTGGGCGACCGCCCCGACGGTGACGTGGACCTCGAGGAGACCGACGACTTCGTGGTGCCGCCCTGCGCGTGTGGCGGTCCGCTCAAGCCGGACGTGGTCTTCTTCGGCGAGAACGTGCCGGCCGACCGCGTGGCGCGCTGCTACGCCGCCGTCGAGGCGCTTGGCACCGACGGCGCCCTGCTGGTCGCCGGGTCGTCCCTGACGGTGATGAGCGGGCTGCGGTTCGTCAAGCGCGCGGCCGCCGGTGGCACGCCGATCGTCATCGTCAACCGCGGCGAGACCCGCGGCGACCCGCTGGCGACGTACAAGCTCGAGGTCGGCTGCAGCGAGTTCCTGACCTTGCTTGTCAGGCAGTCCCTGAGGTTGTCAGGCCTTGCAAGGGCCGACAACCTGAGGAATCCCCGGCCGGCCGGGGATCCCTCATAGCGGCCGCCGCCGCACCCCCGAAGAATCTCAGCGGCGGACGAAGATGTGCTCGGCGGCCTCGACGACCAGCTCCGCGGTCTCGCCGCCGGAGCCGATGAGGATGCCCTCGTCGGTGCGGGCGATGGTCACGGTCTTGCCGGGCAGCGCACCCACGCGGCGGAGCAGGCCCATGAGCTCCTCGTCCTTCTGCATCTCCTCGGAGATGCGCTTGACGTGGACCCGCTGGTCCTCGGCGACCGCAGCGCCGGAGAGCGGCTCGACGTTGTCCATGAAGTGCTCGCCGCCAACGTCGCCGAGCTCGTCGAGCCCGGGGATCGGGTTGCCGTACGGCGACTCCGTGGGGTGGTCGAGCAGGTCGAGCAGGCGCCGCTCGACGGTCTCCGACATGACGTGCTCCCACCGGCAGGCCTCGGCGTGGACGAGCTCCCAGTCGAGCCCGATGACGTCGGTGAGCAGGCGCTCGGCCAGCCGGTGCTTGCGCATGACGCGGGTGGCGAGGCGCTGACCCTCCTCGGTGAGCTCGAGGTGGCGGTCGCCCTCCACGGTCAGCAGCCCGTCGCGCTCCATGCGGGCCACCGTCTGCGACACGGTCGGCCCGGACTGGTGCAGCCGCTCCGCGATGCGGGCGCGCAGCGGGACGATGCCCTCCTCGACGAGCTCGTAGATCGTGCGCAGATACATCTCGGTGGTGTCGATGAGGTCGCTCACGTGGGTCATTGTGTCCCATCGGCCAACTGCGACGCGCCTCGTCCCGTGGCACAGTGAGACCGGTGAGCGAGCTGATCGTCCCGCGGCGTTTCTGCGGGCCTCCCGACTCCGGCAACGGCGGCTGGACGGCCGGTGCGCTGGCCGCCTGCGTCGAGGCGACCGACCCCGGGTCGCGCGCCCGGCGCGCGGCCCCACAGCCGATCGAGGTGTCCCTGCGCCGGCCGCCACCCCTCGACACACCGCTCGTCGTCACGACCGAGGGCGGGGTCACCATGCTCGCCCACGAGCAGACGGTCGTCGCCTCCGCCCAGCCCGCCGGGCGCGACCTCACCGAGGTGGAGCCGGTGGACCCGGCGACCGCCGCGGCCGCCGCGTCGACGTACCCGGGGCACGACTTCCACCCGTTCCCCACCTGCTTCGTCTGTGGCACCGCGCGCGAGGAGGGCGACGGGCTGCGGATCTTCCCCGGCCGGGTCGGCACGGCGCCGTCCGGAGACCTCGTGGCCGCCGCCTGGACGCCGCCGGCCAGCGTCGCCGCGGAGCAGTGGGAGGCGGACGAGCCGACCCGCGCCTCGCTGCCCGCCACCTGGGCGGCCCTCGACTGCATCGGCGGCTGGGCCGGCGACCTCACCGAGCGGCTGATGGTCCTCGGCCGGATGACCGCGCGCGTCGAGGACCTGCCGGTCGTCGGCGAGCCGCACGTGGTGGTCGGCGAGGGCCGCGGGCAGGACGGCCGCAAGACCTTCACCGCCTCGACGCTCTACGACGCCGACGGGCGGGTCGTCGCCACCGCCGAGCACACGTGGATCGCGGTCGACCCGGCGCTGTTCGGGGGACGGGCACCCCGCACCGACGCCCACGGTTGAGCGCTGGGTCCGTCCGTTTGCGAGGATGGGTCCATGGCTGATGTGAACGATCCAAAGACGCACTGGTGGCGCCACGCGGTGGTCTACCAGGTCTACGTGCGCAGCTTCGCCGACAGCGACGGCGACGGCATCGGCGACCTGCCCGGCATCACCTCGCGCCTGCCGCACCTGGCCGACCTCGGGGTGGACGCACTGTGGATCACGCCGTTCTACACCTCGCCGCAGCACGACCACGGCTACGACGTCGCCGACTACCGCGACGTCGACCCGCTGTTCGGCACGCTCGCCGACGCCGACGCGCTCGTCGCCCGCGCGCACGAGCTCGGCCTGCGGGTCGTGGTCGACCTCGTGCCCAACCACACCTCCGAGGAGCACGAGTGGTTCCAGGCGGCGCTCGCGGCGGGCCCGGGCAGCCCCGAGCGCGCGCGCTACCTGTTCCGCGACTCCCCCGACGGCACGCCTCCCAACAACTGGGCGTCGGTCTTCGGTGGTCCCGCGTGGACCCAGGTCGCAGACGGCCAGTGGTACCTGCACCTGTTCGACTCCAGCCAGCCCGACCTCGACTGGCGCAACCCCGAGGTCCCGGCGATGTTCGAGGACGTGCTGCGCTTCTGGCTCGACCGCGGCGTCGACGGGTTCCGGGTCGACGTGGCGCACGGGCTGTTCAAGGAGGCGTCGCTGCGCGACCAGGTCGTGAGCGAGGACGAGCGCCCCGCCTCCGCCGCCACCACCGAGCACTCCATGGTCGAGCGGCAGCTCAAGGACGAGCCGATGTGGGACCAGCCCGAGGTCCACGACGTCTACCGCTCCTGGAGCCGGCTCCTCGACGAGGCCGGACCGGACCGGATGGCCGTCGCGGAGGCGTGGACCCAGACGCCGGAGTCGATGGCCGCGTTCGTCCGCCCCGACGAGCTCGACCAGGCCTTCAACTTCGCGTGGCTGCTCGCGCCCTGGTCCGCCGAGGCGTTCGCCGGTGTCATCACCGACACGCTCGCGGCGGTGGCGCCCGTCGGGGCCTCCCCGACGTGGGTGCTCAGCAACCACGACGTCGTACGCCACGCGACCCGCTACGGCGGCGGCGAGCGCGGCCTGGCCCGTGCCCGCGCGGCGACGCTGACCATGCTCGCGCTGCCCGGCTCCAGCTACCTCTACCAGGGCGAGGAGCTCGGCCTCGAGCAGGTCGACGTCGCGCCGGAGCACCGTCAGGACCCGTCGTACCTGCGCACCGGCGAGGTCGGCCGCGACGGGTGCCGGGTGCCGATCCCGTGGAGCGGGAGCGAGGCTCCGTACGGCTTCGGCCCGGGAGCCGGCCAGCCCTGGATCCCGCAGCCCCCGCACTGGGCACCGCTCACCGTGGCCGCGCAGGCCGACGACCCGTCCTCGACGCTGTCGTTCTACCGCGAGGCGCTGCGCACCCGCCGCGACTTCGCCTGGACCGCCGGCGACGAGGTCGAGATCGTCTCCGCCGGGCCGGAGGTGCTGACGTTCCGGCGCGGCCCGCTGACGGTCGTGCTCAACTGCGGCGACTCCGCGGTCGAGCTGCCGGCGGGCGAGCTGCTGCTGGCCAGCGGCCCGGTCGACGGCACGCTCCCGCCCGACACCGCCGCCTGGCTCCGCTGACCTGGGTGCCCGCTCGAGCGGGCACCCGGTCAGTCCTCGGACAGCGCCCGGTTGTACGTCGCGAGCTGCGCGGCGAACTGCGAGAGCTCCGCGTCGGTCCAGGCGGCGAGCCGCTCGTCGAACCGCTCGCTGCGCACCCGGCTCATGGCGGCCAGCCGCTTGCGGCCCTCCTCGCTGGCGTCGAGCATGATCGCCCGGCGGTCCTCGGGATCGGGTCGGCGCTCGACCAGGCCCAGGTCGACGAGCGCCTGGACCTGACGGCTGACGCCTCCCTTGTCCATGTCGAAGGCGCCCGAGAGGTCCGCGCCGCGCATCGGACCGTTGCGCGCCAGGTGGTCGAGGATCGAGTAGGTCATCGGGTGCAGGTCGGGGTGGACCTCGCGAGCCCGCTCCCCCATCACCCGCTTGACCCTGCGGATCAGCGTGCCCACCTCGGACTCGATGCGCCGCAGGTCGTCGTGGCGCCTGCGCTCTGACGCGTCGTTCATGCCTGCGGCGCGCCCTCGGCGAGCAGCTCGTCGTCGCGCTTCACCGAGGTGCGCAGCGGCACCTCCTTGATGAACAGCACGGCGATCAGAGCGCCGACCGCGAACGGGAGCGCCACCAGGAAGATGTGCCCGGTCGCGTCGCCGAACGCGCTCTCGAAGATCGCGCGGACCGGCGCCGGCATGTCGGAGACGTCCGGGATGCCGCCGGTGTCGTGGCCCACCGACGAGGCGAGCTCCGGGTGCGCGGCGAGCAGCGAGGTCAGCCCGGCCTCGACGGCGTCCGCGACCTGGTGGGCCAGCACGGCGCCGAGGGCGGCGATGCCGACCGAGCCGCCCAGCGAGCGGAAGAAGGCCACGACCGAGGAGCCGGCGCCCATGTCGGCGAGCGCGATGGTGTTCTGCACCGCCAGCACGAGGTTCTGCATGGTGGCACCGAGGCCGAGGCCCAGGACCGCCATGAACAGGCCCGTACGCCACAGTGGAGTGTCGGCGTCGATGGTCGAGAGCAGGCCGATGCCCGCGATGACGGCGACCATGCCGCCGACGAGCCAGCGCTTCCAGATCCCCGTGCGCGAGATGATCCGTCCGCTGAGGATCGAGGAGACCAGCAGCCCGCCGACCATGCAGATCGACATCAGGCCGGCCTCGGTCGGGCTCATGTCCTTGGCGCGCTGGAAGTACAGGCTCAGGTAGACCGTGGAGCCGAACATCGCGACCCCGATGAGCACCGACGCCACCGTGGCCAGGGCCAGGGTGCGGTCCCTGAACAGCCGCAGCGGGATCACCGGGTCCTTGGCCACGTTGGCCTCGACGTGGATGGCGGCTCCGATCACCACCACGGAGCCGGCGACGAGGAGCGCGCTGGTCCACGACACCCAGTCGAAGTTCTGCCCGCCCAGCGAGACCCAGACCAGCAGGATCGAGACGCCGCCGACCAGCAGGAAGGCGCCGAGGTAGTCGATGGACACGTCGCGCTTGATCACCGGCAGGCGCAGGGTCTTCTGCAGCACGACGAAGGCGAGCGCCGCCACCGGCAGGCCGGCGAAGAAGCACCAGCGCCAGCCGACGGTGTCCACCAGGACACCACCGACGAGCGGCCCGCTGACCGTCGCCAGGGCGAACACCGCGCCGATGTAGCCGCTGTAGCGACCGCGCTCACGCGGCGACACCATCGTGGCGATCACGACCTGGACGAGGGCGGTGAGCCCACCGACGCCGAGGCCCTGGACGACACGGGCGCCGATCAGCACCTCCATCGACGGCGCGAAGCCGGCGGCCAGCGAGCCCACCGAGAAGATCACCAGCGCCGACTGCACGAGCAGCTTCTTGTCGAAGAGGTCGGCGAACTTGCCCCAGATCGGGGTGGTCGCGGTCATCGCGAGCATGGTGGCGACGACGACCCAGGTGTAGCCGGTCTGGCTGCCGTGGAGGTCGTCGACGATGGTCGGCAGCGCGTTGCTGACGATCGTGCTGGACAGCATCGCGACGAACATCGCGAGGAGGAGCCCGCTGAGGGCCTCGAGCACCTGGCGGTGCGTCATCTGCCCGCTCTGCTCGGCGGGGGCGGTGGGAGCCTGGGTCACTGCGTTCCTTCGATTGTGGTTGCTCTGCGCAATAGTTGTTGACCACAACTATACGCCCACGACCGACGGCCCGGAAACCAGCGAGCACGAGACGTGGCCCACATCGGCGCCCGACCCCGGACATGCAGCGACCCGCAGGCCTGCTGCCCCTGGAGAGGGGCCCCGGAGGATGACGCCGGGAGCCTGCGGGTCGGGTGGCTGCAGTGGATTCGCCGGCAGCTGTCGGCGTACCGGGGCTGCCTAGCGGGCAGCCACCTCACTCATCCGAAAAGAACTCATTCTTCGGATCACCTCCTTTCCGTGTGCCACCACCGTACGTCGCGCGCCGAGCCGGCTCAACGGCATTTCCACCGCCGCCCGAGCGGACGCCCCGACCGCGCGGGGACGTCGGCCGACGATCAGCCGACCTCGTGCTCGAGGGGTGCCTCGAACTGCGAGCGGTACAGCCGCGCGTAGGCGCCGCCGGCCTCGAGGAGCTCGTCGTGGGAGCCCTGCTCGACGATGGAGCCGGCCTCCATGACGAGGATCAGGTCGGCGTCGCGGATCGTGGAGAGCCGGTGCGCGATGACGAACGACGTCCGGTCCGAACGCAGCGCCGCCATCGCCTGCTGGAGCAGCAGCTCGGTGCGCGTGTCGACCGACGAGGTGGCCTCGTCCAGGATCAGCAGCGCCGGGTCGGAGAGGAACGCGCGGGCGATCGTCACCAGCTGGCGCTCGCCGGCGGAGAGGTTGGAGCCGTCCTCGTCGATGACCGTGTCGTAGCCCTCGGGCAGCGAGTGGACGAAGCGGTCCACGAAGGTCGCGCGAGCCGCCTCGAGGACCTGCTCCTCCGTGGCGTCGGGACGGCCGTAGGCGATGTTGTCGCGGATGCTGCCCGCGAAGAGCCAGGTGTCCTGGAGCACCATCCCGATCCGGCTGCGGAGCACGCCGCGCGGCACGGAGGTGATGTCGACCCCGTCGAGGAGGATGCGGCCCGCCTGCGGGTCGTAGAACCGCATCACCAGGTTCACCATCGTCGTCTTGCCTGCGCCGGTGGGTCCGACGATAGCGACGGTGCTCCCCGGCTCGGCCACCAGCGAGAGCCCCGAGATCAGCGGCTGGTCCGGGTCGTAGGAGAACGACACGTCCTCGAACCGCACCTCCCCGCGGGCCCCGTCCCCCGTCGCCAGCCGTCCGGCGGCCTCGGGCGGCTCCTCGACGGCGTCGAGCAGCTCGAAGACCCGCTCCGCCGACGCGACCCCCGACTGGAGCAGGTTGAGCATCGAGGCGACCTGGGTGAGTGGCTGGGTGAACTGGCGGGAGTACTGGATGAACGCCTGCACGTCGCCCAGCGACATGGTGCCGCTGGCCACCCGCAGGCCGCCCAGGACCGCGATCACGACGTAGTTGAGGTTCCCGACGAACATCATGATCGGCATGATCAGCCCGCTCACGAACTGCGCACCGTACGACGCCTCGTAGAGCTCGTCGTTCTGCTCGGCGAACACCCGCTCGGACTCGGCCCGGCGGCCGAAGACCTTGACGATGGAGTGGCCGGAGAAGGTCTCCTCGATGTGGGCGTTGAGCGCGCCCGTGCGGCGCCACTGCTCGATGAACATCCCCTGCGAGCGCTTCATCACCGCTCCGGCGACGTACATCGAGATCGGCACCGAGACCAGCGCGACCATCGCCAGCAGCGGCGAGATCCAGAACATCATCGCCAGCACCGCGAAGACGGTCAGCAGCGAGTTGAGCATCTGGCTCAGCGTCTGCTGCAGCGTCTGGCTGACGTTGTCGATGTCGTTGGTGACCCGGCTCAGCAGCTCACCGCGCGGCTGCTTGTCGATGTAGCCCAGCGGCAGCCGGTGGATCTTGTCCTCCACCTCCGAGCGCATCCGCAGCACGGTCCCCTGGACGACGTCGTTGAGGAGGTAGCCGCCGAGCAGGGCGAGCAGGGACGCCGCGACGTACACCGCCAGCACGACGAGCAGGACGTCCGCGACCGCGGAGAAGTCGACGCCGTCGGTGAGCGTCATCGACTCGAGCATGTCGGCCCGGTTGTCCTCCCCGCTGGCGCGCAGCCCCTCGACGACCTGCTCCTGCGTCGTCGCGCCGACGAGCACGTCCCTGCCGATCAGGCCGGCGAAGACGAGGTCGGTGGCACGGCCCAGGATCCAGGGGCCGACGGCCGTGGCGAGGACGCTGAGCAGTGTCAGGACCAACACGGCGTACGCCTTGTGCCGCTCCGGATGCAGTCGCGCGAGCAGCCGCTTGAGCGAGGGCCAGAACGTGTCGGGCCGCTGCCCGATCATCCCCCCGCCCATCGGGCCGCGGCCGGGTCCGCCCGCGCCGGACTGGACGCGCTCGGTCTCCTTGAGCCGGCCCGGCGCCCGGGTGGTGCTCATGCCACCTCCTCGGCGGTCAGCTGGGACTCGACGATCTCGCGGTAGGTGCCGCAGCCGTCGAGCAGCTCGTCGTGGGTGCCGGTGCCGACGACCGCTCCGTCCTCCAGCACCACGATGCGGTCGGCGTGCCGGATGGTCGCGACGCGCTGCGCCACGATGATCACCGTCGACTCCCGGGTCACCGGTGCCAGCGCGGCGCGCAGGCGGGCGTCGGTGCTGAGGTCGAGCGCGGACAAGGAGTCGTCGAACAGGTAGACGGCCGGGCGGCGGACCACCGCACGCGCGATCGCCATCCGCTGGCGCTGACCGCCGCTGAGGCTCGAGCCGCCCTGCGCGATCTCGGCCTCGAGGCCGCCGGGCATCGCCTCGACGAACTCCCTCGCCTGAGCGATCTCGAGGGCCGCCCACATCTCGTCCTCGGTGGCGTCGGGCTTGCCGTAGCGCAGGTTGTCCGCGACCGTGCCCCGGAACAGGAACGCCTTCTGCGGCACCAGCCCGAGCCGTGACCACAACACGTCGAGCTCCACGTCGCGTACGTCGACGCCGCCCACGCGGACCGAGCCGCCGGTCGCGTCGAAGAGCCGCGGCACGAGGTTCACGAGCGTGGTCTTGCCCGCGCCGGTCGAGCCGACGATGGCGACGGTCTCGCCCGGACGGGCGCCGAGCGAGACCTCGCGCAGCACCGGCTGGTCGGCCCCGGGGTAGGCGAAGGTGACCCTCTCGAGCTCCAGGGACAGCCGCTCGGGGAGCACGGTCACCGGGTCGCTGGGCGGCACCACCGACGACTCGGCGTCGAGCACCTCGCTGATCCGGTCGGCGCACACGGAGGCGCGCGGCACCATCATCAGCATGAACATCGCCATCATCACCGACATGACGATCTGCATGAGGTAGGAGATGTAGGCGGTCAGGGCGCCGACCTCCATGTGCCCGCCGTCCACCCGGTGCCCGCCGAACCACAGCACACCCACGGTCGCGAGGTTGGCGACGATCATCACCGTGGGGAACATCGCCGCCTGCCAGCGACCCGCCGTCACCGCGACCTCGGTGAGCTGCACGTTGGCGGCACCGAACCGCTGCGTCTCGTGGCGCTCGCGGACGAAGGCGCGCACCACGCGCACGCCGGTGACCTGCTCGCGCAGCAGCCGGTTGACCTCGTCGATGCGCTCCTGCATCAGCCGGAAGCTGGGCACCATCCGCCGCACGATCAGACCGATGGAGAGGCCGAGCACCGGCACCACGGCCAGGACCAGCCAGGACAGGCCGACGTCCTCGCGCGCCGCCATGATGATGCCGCCGACCATCATGATCGGGGCGGACACCATCAAGGTGCCGCCCATCAGCACCAGCATCTGCACCTGCTGCACGTCGTTGGTCTCGCGGGTGATGAGGGAGGGCGCGCCGAAGTGCTGCACCTCCCGGGCCGAGAACGACCCGACCCGGCGGAAGATGGCGGCGCGCAGGTCGCGGCCGAACCCCATCGCGTTGCGCGCGGAGTACCAGACCGCCGCGATCGAGCAGGTGATCTGGACGAGGGAGACCGCGAGCATCAGCGCGCCGTGGCGCACGATGTAGCCGGTGTCGCCGGTGACGACGCCCCGGTCGATGATGTCGGCATTGAGGCTGGGCAGGTAGAGCGCGGCCATGGTGCCGACGAACTGGAGCGCCACGACGGCCGCCAGCGGGGCTCGGTAGGGCGCGAGGTAGGTGCGGACGAGTCGCAGCAGCACGTCAACAGCTCCTCATCGGCACCCGGGCAGCCTAGGTGAGGCGGACTGCTCCCTCACCCGATTTTCGTCGTGGCAGGGTCAGACGGAGCCGCCGTCCCCGTCCGAGCCCTCCTGCAGCTCGACGATGTGGCGCGCCAGCTCGACGGGGCTGACTCCGGCGCGGACGGCCGCCTCGTGCAGGCGCTCCTCGGCGTCGTGCGTGTCCACCTCGAGCTGAGCCGCGAGCAGCCCGACCGCGACGTCGACCAGCATCTGGTCCCGGACGCGACCGGGCGCCGCCTCGGCCTCCGCCCGGGTGGTGAAGGCGAGGTCGGCGTTCGACACGGCCCCGGCGGCCAGCGCCCCGAAGATCTCCGCGAGCCGCTCGTGCTGTCCCACGAAGGCGCGCCGGCTCGCGGCGTAGAGGTTCACCGTGCCGACGACCGGCGCGTCGACGACCACGGGCAGCGTGAGCGTGCTGCGCACGGCCCGCGCGGCCGTCGCCTGGGCGAACATCTGCCAGCGCTCCTCGTCCAGGGGGTCGACGTTGCTGAACTCGCGGACCTCCTCGGCCTCGGCGCTGTCCACGCACGGTCCGCCGGCGACGTACTGGACGGCGTCGAGGACCGCGATGTCCCGGTCGGTGGCGACCAGGGTGAACGAGAGCCCCTCCTGCTGGCGCGCGATGCTGACACCGACGAGGTCGGGGACCACGGCCTGAGCCCGGTCGGCCAGCCCGCAGAGACGGTCCAGCAGCGAGCCCGCGCCGCTCGCCCCGTCCAGGTCCCGCAGCACCTCGACCGTCTCGGGGATCGGCTCCATCGGCGTCACCGCCACACCTCCGTCGTCCTGGCCGTCACGCGTGCGCCGCGCGGTACCCGTCGCGACCGGCCCGGATGCGTCGTCCCCACCCCGAGGAACGTCGGCTCAGGGCGCGAGCCGCTCGATGCGCCAGCCTGCCCCGTCGCGCCGGTAGACCAGCCGGTCGTGCATCCGCCCCGGCCTACCCTGCCAGAACTCCACCACGGCGGGCACGACGCGGTAGCCGCCCCACTCGGGCGGGACGGGCACCTCGCCGTCGGCGTCCTCGGCGCCGAAGCGCTCCTGCACCCGCGCGTACGACGCCGCCAGCTCGGCGCGGGAGGCGACGGGGCGCGACTGTGCCGACGCCCAGGCGCCGAGCTGGGCGCCGCGGGGGCGGGAGCGGAAGTACGCCTCGACGCTGGCGTCGTCGAGGACCTCCGCGGTCCCCTCGACGCGCACCTGCCGCTCGAGGGGGTGCCAGGGGAAGAGCAGGGCGCAGCGAGGGTTGGCGGCCAGCTCCTCGCCCTTGCGCGAGGCCTGGTTGGTGAAGAAGACGAACCCGTCGGGTCCGACGCCCTTGAGCAGGACCATCCGGCTCGACGGGCGCCCGTCGGGGGTCGCGGTGGCGAGCACCATCGCGTTGGGCTCGTGCACCCCGGCCTCGACGGACTGGGCCAGCCAGCGCTCGAAGGTCGTGATCGGATCCTCGGCCACGTCCGGCAGGTCGAGGCCTCCTCGGCCGTACTCCTCGCGCAGTCCGGTGAGGTCCATGTGGCCGAGGGTAGCGGCGCGGTCGTGGGGCGGGTCCGCGATCGCGCAGGCCGGCGTGCCACCCGGCAGGCGCGACCGGTTGGCTGCCACCCAGTGATAGGCGGTGCGCGCGAGCGGGTCCACGAGCGGCAGGGTCAGCACGCGTCCGACCAGGCGCCACGGCAGAGGTCCGGTGCGGAGGATGGCGGCGAAGGCGCGGTGACCGTAGTCCACCTGGCCGTCCGGGTGGACGTAGGGCATCTCGACCAGCGCGCGCTCGGCGTCGACGCCCAGCGCAGCCAGGTCCACGGACTGCACGGTCGCGCGGTCGACGTCGACGCCCAGGTGGGGCACCAGGGCGCCGGTGCGCATGCAGAAGCCGCAGTCGCCGTCGTTGAGCATCAGGCCGCGGTCCACACCTCGAGCGTACGGCGACCAGCGGCGCCCGGGGCCGGTCGCGGCAGGCCGCCCGGCCCGGCTCAGGACGCAGGCTGAGCGGCGTACCAGGAGGTCGCGCCCCGGGCGCCTCGGCGCGACAGCGAGATGTGCATGTGGTCGCGGTGGCGCAGCGTCGGCGAGCACGTCCGCTTCGTGCGGCAGCTCGAGCTGAGGTAGCGCTTGGCGGCGAAGCCGTCGTAGGAGGCGTACATCCGGTCGTCCCAGATGATGTACATGATCCCCATGCGGCGCGCCAGCGCGTGGGGCGCGCCGGTGTCGTCGGGGGCGAGCACCTCCTCGAGCAGGGTCGCGGCGAGCGCGGCGTCGGCCGGGTCGCGGGCGTCGAGGAGCCAGTCGAAGGCGCGCGACTCCTTGTGCTCGCTGGTGCTCGAGCCGGCGCACGCGCGGCTGATCGGCCCGTAGCCGCCGCCACGGGCGACCAGCCAGTCGGCCAGCATCAGCACGCCTCTCTTGGGCGTGGGCTTGCACGTCGTCTGCGGCTGGTAGCCGGCGTAGTCCTCGACGGGCAGCAGGTAGGGGGCGGACGAGGTGACGGTGCCGCGCGGCTGGATCCCCGGGACGGCGGGCTCGGCGTGGCCGGCGGGGTCGGCCGACGCGCTGGCGGTCGCCAGCACGAGCGCCAGCGCGGTGCTCGACAGCAGCGCGACGAACCGCGACGAGGCTCGCATGACGACGTCCCATCCCTCCCTGTGGCCACCGGTGGCACGGCGACCGTAGGCGGGCACCGGGAACGGCGTCCGGGGAACGTGCGAACTACAGACGAGTGGTTCGCAGCCGGCGCCCGAAGGTCCGGCTCAGGGGGGCGCCCGCGTAGTAGCCGAAGGGCGGGATCGGCTCGTAGCCCGCGGAGAGGTAGAGCGCGATCGCCTCCGGCTGCTTGGTCCCGGTCTCGAGCACCAGCGCCTCGATGCCGGCCTCGGCCGCCGTGGTCTCGAGGTGGGCGAGCATCCGCCGGGCGATCCCGCGCCGCTGGGCCGCGGGGACGACGTACATCCGCTTCACCTCGGCGGTGACCTCCGCGCCGAGCGCCTGGACCGGGCTGCGGCGCCACGCCCCGGTGGCCACCGGGGTGCCGTCGAGGTAGCCGACGAAGAACCGGCCGTGCGGGTCCTCGAAGTCGGTCGGGTCGATGGGCGACTCGTCGCGGCCGCCGTAGCGCTCGACGTACTCGGCCTGGACCGCCTCGACGAGCGCCTGGGCGTCGGGGTGGGTGATGGGCACCCGCTCGATGCGGAGCTCCGGCGTCGCGGGGACCCCGAGGGCGGGCGTGTCGACCGTGGGCGCAGCGTCGCCGTTCATCGTGGATCCCCTGTCGTGAGACGTGCTCGAGCGGGTGCCACAATAGGGACCGCTGACAGCGTCGTCAGGACCGCCCTTCCGCACTGCACGTGAGGTTCCTCCATGACCGACGCCCAGACCCAGCCGCTGCAGATCCCCGCCGAGCTCCTCCCCGCCGACGGCCGCTTCGGCGCAGGTCCGTCCAAGATCCAGACCAGCCACCTCGACGCGCTCGCCGCGACGGGCGCCACGCTCATGGGCACGTCGCACCGCCAGGCCCCGGTCAAGAAGACCGTGGGCCGCGTCCGCGAGGGGCTGACCGCCCTCTTCGACGTGCCCGAGGGATACGAGGTCGTGCTCGGCAACGGTGGCGCGACCGCCTTCTGGGACATCGCGTGCTTCGGGCTCGTGCGCGAGAAGAGCCAGCACCTGTCGTTCGGCGAGTTCTCCTCGAAGTTCGCGACCTCGGCGAAGAAGGCGCCCTGGCTCGCCGACCCCTCGATCATCACCAGCGAGCCGGGCTCGCGACCGGACCCGGTCGCCGAGGAGGGCGTCGACACCTACGCCTGGGCGCACAACGAGACGTCGACCGCCGTCATGGCGCCCGTACGCCGCCCCGCGGGCATCGCCGACGACGCGCTGGTGCTCGTCGACGCCACCTCCGGCGCCGGCGGCCTGCCGGTGGACCTGCGGGAGGTCGACGCCTACTACTTCGCCCCGCAGAAGTGCTTCGCCTCCGACGGCGGCCTCTGGGTTGCGCTGATGTCGCCGCGCGCCCTGGCCCGCGTGGAGGAGATCGCCGCGAGCGACCGCTACGTCCCGCCGTTCTTCGACCTGCCGACCGCGATCGACAACTCCGCGAAGAACCAGACCTACAACACGCCCTCGGTCGCCACGCTGTTCCTGATGGCCGAGCAGCTCGACTGGATGAACGCCCAGGGCGGGCTCACGGGCATGGTCGAGCGCACCACCGCGTCCGCCGACGCGCTCTACGGCTGGGCCGAGCGCACGTCGTACACCACGCCCTACGTCGCCGAGCCGGCCGACCGCTCGCTCGTCATCGGCACCATCGACTTCGACGACTCGATCGACGCCGCCGCCGTGGCGGCGACCCTGCGCGCCAACGGCATCGTGGACACCGAGCCCTACCGCAAGCTCGGGCGCAACCAGCTGCGGATCGCGATGTACCCCGCGATCGACCCCGCCGACGTCGCCACGCTGACCCGGGCGATCGACTACGTCGTCGAGAACAGCTGATCAGCCGAGGTGGGACGCGAGACCGCGGAGCTCAACCTCTGACGCGTCGGCTGCGGCGCGCCCTGTTGGGCGGTGGCTGAGCCACATCCGCAGCCGCCGGAATGTGGCTGGCTCACCGCTACCCCGGGGTCCCGCGGCGCGCCCTGGCCGGGCGGTGGCTGAGCCACATCCGCAGCCGCGGGGATGTGGCTGGCTCACCGCTACCTCCGCGTCCCGCGGCGCGCGCTCGCCGGGCGGTGGCTGAGCCACATCCGCAGCCGCCGGAATGTGGCTGGCTCACCGCTACCTCCGCGTCCCGCGGCGCGCGCTCGCCGGGCGGTGGCTGAGCCACATCCGCAGCCGCGGGGATGTGGCTGGCTCACCGCTACCTCCGCGTCGCGCGGCGCGCGCTCGCCGGGCGGTGGCTGAGCCACATCCGCACCCGCCGGAATGTGGCTGGCTCACCGCCACCCCCGCGTCCCGCGGCGCGCCCTGGCCGGGCGGTGGCTGAGCCACATGCGCAGCCGCGGGGATGTGGCTGGCTCACCGCTCGGGATCAGGCGGTCAGGAGCTTGAGCACGGCCCGCTCGAGCGCGGCCTGGCGTGCGTCGGCGGAGTCGTAGGACCCGCGGACCTTGATCGTGCGGCCGCGCTCGTAGGCCTCGACCACCCGCGGGTCGACGTACGACGACCGCGCGAGCGTCGGCGTGTTGCCGAGGAACTCCGAGACCTCCTTCATGGCCGCCGACACCGCCCGCTTGCGGGAGGCCTTGGTCTGGCCGGACTCGGGGGTCTCCGCGAGCGCGGCCGCCGCGATGACCGTCGCGTGCCAGGTCCGGAAGTCCTTGGCGGTGGCCTCGATCCCGAAGCAGCCGCGGATGTAGTCGTTGACGTCGGGCGCGCTGATGTCGCGCCACGTCGTGCCGTCCTTCCAGGCCAGCAGCCGATCCCCACCGCCGCGCCGGCGCCGCATCACGTCGAGCGCCTCGGTCGCCGCGGGGTCGTCGATGTCGATGCAGTGCTCGACCCCGGACTTCCCGACGAAGCAGAACCTCAGACCGTTGCGGTGGCGCGAGACGTGATCCTTGCGCAGGGTGGTGAGGCCGAAGGAGCCGTTGGTGTCGGTGTAGACGTCGTTGCCGATGCGGAAGTAGCCCAGGTCCAGCAGCCGCACCGCGACCGCGCACCCCCGCTCGAGCGACATGCCGTCGGCGCCGATGTCGGCGAGCACCCGCTCGCGCGCCTTCGACAGCGCCTTGCCGAAGCCCAGGATCCGGTCGAACTTCGCAGCGTCGCGACTGGCGCGCCACTGCGGGTGGTAGAGGTACTGCCGCCGGCCGGCGTCGTCGGTGCCCACGGCCTGCAGGTGTCCGTTGGGGTAGGGGGTGATCCACACGTCCTTCCAGGCGGGCGGGATCACCAGGTCCTTGCAGCGCTGGACCTGCTCGGCGTCGAGACGGTTGCCGTCCTGGTCGAGGTAGGTGAAGCCCTTGCCGGCGCGGCGCCGGGTCCAGCCGGGCTGGTCGGGGAAGGTGCGCCGCAGTCGGGGCATGCGGCGAACCTACTGCCCGGCCTGCGGCAGCCGAGACACCCAGAGGGATGGTCAGACCTCGAGGGCGGCGGCGATCTCGTCGTACGCCGTCCGGCCGAAGGCCACCAGGCGAGCCTCCTCCACCGAGGTCGGGGTGGCGCGGAGGGTGTCGATCGCCGCCCGGATCGCGTCGCCGCGCGGCCAGCCGTAGACCCCGGCGCTGACGAGGGGGAACGCCACCGACGCCGCGCCGAGCTCGTCGGCGACCGCGAGCGCGCCGGAGTAGCAGGAGGTGAGCAGGTCGCGGTCGCGCTCACCGGCGGCGTGGTTGGGGCCCACCACGTGGATCACCCAGCGGGCGGGCAGCCGGCCCGCGGTGGTCCAGCCCGCGGCACCGGTCGGAAGGCCGTCGGGGAAGCGGCGCCGGCAGTCGGCCAGCACCTCCGGGCCGCCCGCGGCGTGGATCGCGCCGTCGACGCCGGCCCCGCCGCGCATGCGTCGGTTGGCGGCGTTGACGACCGCGTCGACCTGCTGCGTGGTGATGTCGCCCTCCACGACGGTGAGCCGCATCGTCAGACCTCCGCCGAGCCGTGCGGCAGCACCCGCCGGGCCAGCTCGGCCTGACTGGCCGTGAGCGCCTGCTCGGGCACGGTGACCGGGTCACGGCCGGGCACGGTGAAGGTGTAGACGAACATGTCGGGCATCGGCGGCGCCGGCTTGCCGGTGCCCGGCCGGACCGCCTCCTCGACCAGCGCGCGCAGGTCCTGCTGGTCGAGCTCGTCGAGGTCGACCTCGCCCGCCTGCCGCAGGCCGGCGAAGCCGCCGCTGCGCTCGACCCTCAGCCGCCTGGCCGCACGCGGCTCGCCCGCCGGGACGCCGGTCGCGGCGACCGGGGTGACGCCGACCCGGCGCCAGGCCTCTCGCACCGCGTCCGCGTGTGCCCCGGCGGACGCGACGGTCGCGGCAGCGAAGGTGGCGAAGTCGGCGTCGGCGGGCACGTCGTCCCCGACGAGCGCGTCGTACCAGATCCGCCCGGCGCCCTCGATCGCCCGGCCGCCGATCGCGACGGCTGCGAGCTGGAACGCCTTGTTGGGGATGCCGGAGTTGAGGTGCACGCCGCCGTTGTCGGCGGTGGTCTCGACGTAGTCGTCCATGTGCCCGACCTGGGGGTCCGCGCCCAGCTCCGGGTCGTCGTACGCCGTGCCGGGAGCGGCCATGTCGCGCAGGGCGCGTGCGCGCACCGCCGGGGTGAAGATGCCCTCGCCGATCAGCCAGTCGCCGGCGCCGGCGTCCTGGCCGAGCAGCCGCTGCTTGAGGCAGGAGGCGAACACGTCGGCGACCGACTCGTTGAGCGCGCCGGACTGCCCCTCGTAGGCGAGGCCGGCCGTGTGCTGCACGACGGCGTGGGCGAACTCGTGCGCCAGCACGTCCACCGGCTTGGTGAACCGCTCGAAGACCTGGCCGTCGCCGTCGCCGAAGACCAGGTGGGTGCCGTCCCAGAAGGCGTTGTTGTAGCGCGAGCCGTAGTGGACGGTGAGGCTGACCGGCGCCCCGGCGCCGTCGTAGGAGTCGCGGGAGAACGCCTCGGCGAACATCCGGAGCGTCGCCGCGATGCCGGTGGCGGCCTCGTCGACCGCGACGTCGCCCGTCTCGGGCTCGCCGGCCCGACGCGCCGGTGAGCCGGGCAGCGAGGTCGAGGACCCCGCGTCGTGGACGGTCCAGGCGGGCCCGGCGACCACCCCGGAGGCGGCGGACGTGCCCGTGGCCCGGCCGCGTGCGCGCCGCAGCGCCTCCTCACGCTCGGCCTGCTCCGGCCCGTCGACCCGCTCGACGAGCCAGGGCGGGATGAACGCGCAGCGGGGGGCCGCGGGGGTCGTGGCTGTGTCCCGAGAGGTCATGGGACAGGTCTACCTCGTGCCTGCGACAGCGGGTAGTCCCCGGCTGCGCACCCTCCGCGCCCGCCTCACGAAGTCTCGATCTGGGCGTCGGCGCACTAGACTTCCCGGTGCTGCGGCCGTGCGGGCCGCGCCCGGCCCTGGCCGCTCGTCTCCACCCGGAAGGCCCCTGCATGCCCATCCAGTCCCGCTCCGACCTGCGCAACGTCGCGATCGTCGCGCACGTCGACCACGGCAAGACCACGCTCGTCGACGCGATGCTCCGCCAGGCCGGTGCCTTCACCGCCCACCAGGCCGAGAGCGTCGCCGACCGGGTCATGGACTCCGGCGACCTCGAGCGCGAGAAGGGCATCACGATCCTCGCCAAGAACACCGCGGTGCACTACGCCGGTCCCGCCGGCGGCGGGCAGCCGATGGTCATCAACATCATCGACACCCCCGGTCACGCCGACTTCGGCGGCGAGGTGGAGCGCGGGCTGTCCATGGTGGACGGCATCGTGCTGCTCGTCGACGCCTCCGAGGGGCCGCTCCCCCAGACCCGCTTCGTGCTCCGCAAGGCGCTCAACGCCGACATGCCGGTGATCCTGGTCGTCAACAAGACCGACCGCAGCGACGCCCGGATCGCCGAGGTCGTCGACGAGTCCTACGAGCTGTTCATGGACCTGCTCGACGACAGCCACAGCCAGGACGCCCTCGACTTCCCCGTCGTCTACGCCTCCGGCAAGGCCGGCATCGCGTCGCTGGAGCAGCCGGCGAACGGCGCCATGCCCGAGGGCAACGACCTCGAGCCGCTGTTCAAGACCATCCTCGAGACCATCCCGGCTCCGCAGTACGACGACGAGGCGCCGCTGCAGGCCCACGTCACCAACCTGGACTCCTCGCCGTTCCTCGGCCGGCTGGCGCTGCTGCGCATCCACCAGGGCACGCTCAAGAAGGGCCAGACCGTCGCTTGGATGCGGCGTGACGGCGAGGTCAAGAACGTCCGGATCACCGAGCTGCTGGTGACCGAGGGCCTCGAGCGCAAGCCCGGCGAGTCCGCCGGCCCTGGCGACATCGTCGCGATCGCCGGCATCCCGGACATCACCATCGGCGAGACCCTGGCCGACGCCGAGAACCCGGTCGCGCTGCCGTTGATCCACGTCGACGAGCCGGCGATCTCGATGACCATCGGCACCAACACCTCGCCGCTGGTCGGCAAGGTCAAGGGCGCCAAGGTCACCGCCCGTCTCGTGAAGGACCGCCTCGACGCCGAGCTCGTCGGCAACGTCTCGCTGCGGGTGCTGCCCACCGAGCGTCCCGACGCCTGGGAGGTCCAGGGCCGCGGCGAGCTCGCCCTGGCGATCCTCGTCGAGCAGATGCGCCGCGAGGGCTTCGAGCTCACCGTCGGCAAGCCGCAGGTGGTCACCCGTGAGATCGACGGCAAGCTGCACGAGCCGTTCGAGCGACTCACCATCGACGCGCCGGAGGAGTACCTCGGCACCATCACCGAGCTGCTCGCCGTCCGCAAGGGGCGCATGGAGGGCATGACCAACCACGGCACCGGCTGGGTGCGGATGGAGTTCGTCGTCCCGGCGCGCGGCCTGATCGGCTTCCGCACCGACTTCCTCACCGAGACCCGCGGCACCGGCATCGCCCACCACATCTCCGAGGGCTACTTCCCCTGGGCCGGGGAGATCCGCTCGCGCAACAACGGCTCGCTGGTGGCCGACCGCGCCGGCGCCGCGACGGCGTACGCCATGACGTCGCTGCAGGAGCGCGGCGTGCTGTTCGTCGAGCCGGCGACCGAGGTCTACGAGGGCATGATCGTCGGCGAGAACTCCCGCGCCGACGACATGGACGTCAACATCACCAAGGAGAAGCAGCAGACCAACATCCGCTCCGCCACCTCCGACAACTTCGAGAAGCTGATCCCGCCGAAGAAGCTGTCGCTCGAGCAGTGCCTGGAGTTCTGCCGCGAGGACGAGTGCGTGGAGGTCACGCCCGAGACGGTGCGCATCCGCAAGGTCGTCCTCGACGCCAACGCGCGCGCCAAGACGGCGTCGCGGGCGCGCAAGGCCAACAAGTAGGCGTCGTCCCCGTGTCCTGCCGCTCCGACCGCCCCGACCGTCCCGACGACTCGGGCGTCGGCGAGCGGCTGGCCGCGTGGCTGGAGGACCTCGGCCTGACGGACCAGCTCGTGGTCGCCGGCCTGCCGACGTACGAGCGTGCCGGCGACGGCACCGTGCGCTGGGTCGACCCGGCGACGGGAGAGGCGCTCGGCGAGGACCGGCTGGTCGAGCTCGACCGGCTGCTCCGCTCGGTCGGCGACGACCCGGCGCACGGCGTGCCGGTCGAGCTCGTGCAGCTGCGTCGCGAGGGCCGGCTGCGCGCGGCGCTGCTCGACGGCGGGTGGCTGAGCTATGCCGAGGTGGGCCGGCTGCGCGGCATCTCGGAGAACGCGGCCCGGTTCGCGGTGCACAAGGCCGCCCAGCGCCGGGCGATCCTGATCGTGCAGAACGAGGGCGCCACGCTCGTGCCGAAGTTCCAGCTGGACGCGCAGGGACAGGTGCGCGAGGAGCTGCTGGCGGTGCTCGAGCCGCTGCTCGCCGCCGGCGTCGACCCGTGGCGCGCCTGGATGTGGCTCACCACGCCGGCGGCGCTGCTGGGCGGGGCGGTGCCGCACGAGGCGGCCCGCGACCCCGAGGAGCTGCCGGTGGTGCAGCACGCGGCCGTCAAGCTGGCCGAGCGCGCGCAGGCGTCGAAGGGCTGAGTCCCGGCCGAGCCGGTCAGGCCGGCGCGGGGCGCAGGGTCGGTGCCAGCACGGCCAGCCCGAGCAGCGGCAGCACCGCCAGCACGAGCAGCGCGCCTGGCATCCCGACGGGACCGCTGAGCCCGGCGACCACCGCCGAGCCGACGCTGCCGCCGATGAGGAAGAGCAGCGTCGAGACGCCGAGCGCCACGCCGCGGACCTCGTGGTGCACGGCGTCGCCGACCACCGCGCTCAGCGCGGGCTGGCCCAGGCCGAAGGCGAACGTGACCAGGATGATCGCGACCACGAGCACCGGGGCGCTGACCCAGTGGGCACCGGCGGTGGCGACCAGCAGTGCCACGGAGGCGATGACGGCAGCCGTGGCGAGGGCCCGTGCGGGCCCCCCGCGGTTGAGCATCGGGCCGGCGACCCGGGGCACCATCAGCGCCACGACAGCGCTCGGCAGCATGGCGAGCCCGACCTGCCAGGCCTCCCAGCCCTCGGCGAGCAGGACCGCCGGCAGCGCGATGAGCATGGCGAACCACGACGCCGGGACGGCGGACGCCGAGACCGCACTGCGCACGACGGTCGCGTTGCGGACGACCTCGATCGGCAGGAAGCCGTCGGGGCGCCGGCGTACAGAGGCGCGAACGGCCGGTACGCCGAGCACGAGCAGGCCCGCGCCGATCGCGGCCACGACCAGACCGGCCGACGGCGACTGCACGAGCAGCACCATGCCGGCGGCCGTCAGCGCGACCAGGACGGCACCCACCACGTCGAGGCGGGCACCGCTCCCGCCGGTCGGGAGCGCGCGCCACAGCAGCGGCACGACCAGCGCGCCGAGGATGGGCAGCGCCATCACGGCGCGCCAGCCGAACGCGGCCTCGACCGCGCCGCCAATCAGCGGCCCGAGGCAGCTGATGGCGGCCGCGACGCCCGCGAGGCGGCCGAACGCGAGGCCGCGCACCTCCCCGCTGTACCTCGCGGAGAGGATGGTGACGCCGAGGGTGGGTACGGCGGCGGCGCCGGCTCCCTGCAGGATGCGGGCCCCGAGGAGGACCTCGAACGTCGGTGCCAACGCGGCCACGAGCGCGCCCACGGACATCAGGACGAGGCCGGCGAGCAGCGGCGCGCGGACGCCGACGAGGTCGGAGATCCGCCCGTAGAGCGCGGTGGTGACCGCGAGCATCAGCACGTAGAGGCTGATCGTCCAGGCGGCCAGGCCCGCGTCGACGCCGAGGTCCGGCCCGAGGAGGGCGAGGGTCACCGCGGCGCTGGACGAGCCCATCCCGGCGAGGCCGAAGAGGAGTCCGAGGAGCGTCGAGACGCGACGGGAGTCGTCAGTCTGCGCGAGGGCGGGATCGGTCTCGGTGGCGGAGGTCATCGGGAGGCGACAACACCCCGCCGGGCCGCGGCATTCCCTCGGAGGCGACTCGGTGTCAGCAGATGACGGGCTGGAAGGACATGTTGGAGATGCCGATGAACGGAGAACCGCTCGCGGAGCCGTCCTGGGCGTAGGTGAACGACATGCTGGAGATCGGGCCGGCCCAGCTGACCGCGACGTTGCCGTTGCTCGTGTTGCCGGGCGTGGCGGCCGACGTGTTGTATCCGTTGGCGCGGAAGGCGTTGGATCCCGTGCCCCCGTTGCCTGTCACATAGGTCTGGTTCGCGATGGTGTAGGCGAAACCCGGGGTGTTGACCGTGACCCGGTCATCCCAGTTGGCACCACCGGAGTCGATGTCGAGGAAGCTGAATCGCAGGTTGATCACGTCGACCGGCTGACCGTTGCGGGTGAACGTGAACGTCGCCGTCTGCGCGCTGTTGTTCGCCGAGGTGCTGTAGAACCTGAGGTTGCTCGACTGGCCTCCGGTCTGCACGTTCGAGATGGTCCGGTTGTTCAGGGCGGTCGTCTGACCTGAGACGGTGAGCGTGACGACGACCCCGCCCGACGTGGTGCTGACGAACGTCGAGCCGCTCGACCCCACAGCCGACCAGACGATCGTGGTGCTGGCGCACGGCGAGGCGGCGAACGCCGGAGCTGTCGTCGCGACGGCGACGACGGGCACGGTCCACGCGGCGCCGCGGACGAGCGAGCGGCGCGACGTACGTACGCCTGCGAGCGGAGTGGTGTCGATCGACATGACGAGGCCCCTAGGTCACGCAAGCGACCCCCACGGTCGCTCGGTGTCACCACGCTAGGTCTGGCTCGCCCACCGATCGGTAACGAGAAATCCTCAAGAGAACCTTGTCTGCACCACGAAATCCACCGTCGAACGGGCTCACGCAGGGAGGATCAGCGGTCGACGGTCGAGCGCAGCCCGTTTCCCGGATGACAGACGACCTGCCGGGCACGGAGCCGCGCCGGCGCGGCGAGCCGGCACGGACGCCTACGATGCGGGCCATGTCGTCGCCACCGCTCGCAGCGCTGGTCGTCCAGCTGACGCTGGCGGGGGTGCTGCTCGTCAGCGGTGTCGCCAAGCTTCGCGACCCGCGGGCGACGCGCGATGCGTTCGACGCGCTGCGGGTGCCGGGCGTGCTGCCGGCCGACCGCGCCGCGACGGCCCTCCCGTGGGTCGAGGTCACGCTCGCCGTGCTGCTCCTCGCCGCCCCGCGCGGCTGGCTCGTGCCGGTCGCCGTGGCCGTGCTCGCGCTGATGCTCGCCTACACCTGGCTGGTCGGGCGCGCCCTCGGCTTCGACGAGCCGGTGTCGTGCTCGTGCTTCGGCAGCCTGGGCCGCCACGACGTCGACCGCACCACCGTGGCGCGCAACGTGCTGCTGTCGGTGCTCGCCGGTGCGGCCGTCTGGTACGCCGTCGAGGGCGGATCGGCGCCGGCCGCCCTCCGCGCGCTCGACCGTGACGGCTGGTGGGGTCTGGCCGCCACGGGGGCGGCGACCGCCGTGGTGGCCCTCGTCGCCGGCCGCGCGTCCACGCCGCCGGCTTCGTCCGAGGTGCTGGACTACGAGCGCCAGCCGATCCCGTTCGGGGTGCTCACCCGTCACGACGGGAGCAGCGCCACGCTGACCGAGCTGGCGGCGAGCCAGGCCCGCCTGCTCCTCGTGCTCAACCCCGGCTGCTCCCCCTGCGTCCGGGTCGCCGAGAGGGTGGACGGCTGGAGCGCGCAGCTCGGCCCCGCGGTCGGTGTCGTCGCGGTGTACCCCGACGGGCCGTCTGCCCGCGCAGCGTCCCAGCATGCCGCCGAGACCGCCGCCTGGGAGCCGGAGCTCAACATCCGCCGCGTCTTCTCGGTCGGCACCCCGGCCGCGATCCTGCTCGGCGCCGACGGCTTCCTCGCCGGCGGACCGGTCGCGGGTGAGGACGACGTCGTGGAGTTCGTCGCCGAGGTGCAGGAGGCGTTGGCCGAGGAGCCGATCGGCGCCGAGTGAGCGGTGCCGGCTCCTAGGATCGTCGCGTGCCGTCCCCCGCCGTCTCCGTCGTCGTGCCCACCCGCGGCGGAGCTCGTCGGCTGCCGGTGCTGCTCGACACGCTGGCCGCGCAGACGATCGACGAGGCGTGGGAGGTGGTGGTCGTCCTCGACGGGGACGTCGACGGCAGCCGCGAGGTGCTGGACGCGTACGCCGACCGGCTGCCGCTGCGCGTGCTCGAACGCGCGGGCGGGGACGGGGTGGGCGCCGCCCTCGCCGCGGGGTACGCCGCCGCGGACGGCGAGATCGTGCTGCGCTGCGACGACGACCTGACACTCCCGTCGGGACTCGTCGCGGGCCACCTCGCGCGGCACCGGACGAGGCCGGCCGGCGCTGCGCCACTCGGGGTCGTCTCGATGACCCGGGACGTCCTCGCCGACTCGCCGTACGCCGCGGCGTACGGTCGGCCCGCCAACGAGCGCCTCCTCGCACAGGCGTACGCCCGCCCGGCCGGCGAGCGGTGGCAGCACTGGGCGGCCTGCAACTCCGTGCCCCGCGCCGCCTACGAGGCGGCCGGTGGCTTCGACGCGACGATGGGCTACCGCGAGGACTCCGAGCTGGGCCTGCGCCTGGCGCGGACGGGCGTCGAGATCGTGATCGACCCACAGCTCGAGGTCGAGCACCGCGGTCCCGCCCCGGACACGACGACGCGCGCGGCACGCGCGTTCACCTCGGGCGCCTCGACCGTCGCCTTCGACGAGCGGCACCCGGGCACCCACGGCGCCGTGCCGGCACCCGCCGGCGCGTGGGGCCGTGCGGTCGCTCTCGCCGCGCACCGGATCGCCTCCCGAGCGGACGCGGCCCGGTTGGGCCGGCGCGTGGACGACCTCCTCCCCCGCCTGCCGGCCCTCGCGCACGGCAAGGTGATCGCGTGGGCGGTGGAGGCCGCAGCCCTCGCCGGTCGCCGCGCCGGGGACGCGACCTGGCTGCGCGCGGAGTCGCCCCCCGTGCGGGAGGTGCGCGACGTCAGCGTCGTCGTACCCCACCACGGAGACCCGGCGCCGACGCTCGCGCTCCTCGACCAGCTCGCGGTCCAGACGCACCCGGTGCAGGTGATCGTCGCGGACGACGCGTCCCCGACGCCGTTCCCCGATCGCGAGGGCGTCGAGGTGGTGCGACGCGAGGCGAACGGCGGCTTCGGGGCCAACGTGAACTCCGGCGCCGCCGCGGCCGTGGGCGAGGCGCTGCTCGTGCTCAACAGCGACCTCACCGTCGAGCCGACGTTCGTCGCCGACATGGTGGCGGCGGCGCGGACGCACCCGGGTGCGGTCCTCGCACCGCGGATCGTCGACGAGCACGGCGCCGAGGCGTGGATCGGTCGGCGGTTCCCGCGCACCCACCACCAGGCGGCCGCCTGGCTGACGCCCCTGGCGCGTTTCCGCGACACCCGTGCCTGGCACTGGGCAGTCGGCCACGACGTGCGCGCCCACGCGACCGAGTCCGAGGTCGACTGGGTCGTCGGGGCGGCGATGTGGATCCCGCTCGCCGACTTCCGCGCGGTCGGCGGCTTCGACGAGCGATTCTTCATGAACTCCGAGGAGATCGACCTGCAGCGCCGGCTCCGCGCTCGCGGCCTGTCCGTCGTGGCGCTGCGCTCCCCCACCGTGGTGCACGCCGGTGGCGGATCGTCGCCGTCGCAGTCGCGCCGCCAGTGGCTGGTCGACGGCCAGCTGCGCTACGCCGACACGTGGGGTTCCCGGCGCCGCCTGCAGCTCGCGCTCACCGCGGCGACCGGCGCGAACCTGCTGGTCAACGCGACCCGGCGGGCGGCCGGTCGCGACGTGCGCCCCCTCGAGGTGGCTCGCACCGAGCTGTCGCTGATCCGGGGGACGCGATGACGCACGCGCTGGTCCTCTCCGAGCACGACCTCGACGCGTGGAGCGAACGTCACCGGCGCGGGGAGGTGCCGGCACGGATGCCCTACGGCGTGGACGCCCTCAGCGAGGCGGGCTGGACGCTGGCCGGCTCGCGCCGGGCAGTCGCTCCCCGGTGGAGCCGCGCTCGCGACGTGGTGGAGCACCGGGCCGGGTTCCCGGTCGAGCAGGCCCTGCGCGGTGCCCGCGAGGCACGGCGCAGCGACGTGGTGCTGGCGCTGCTGGAGCAGCAGGGCGCCGCCGCCTCGGTCCTGCGGCGCGCCAAGGTGCCGCCGTACGCCTCCACACCGCTCGTCGTCTGGTCCTGCTGGCTGGCCGACGACCTCCGCTCCGCGGACGCCGAGCGACGACGGCACCTCAGGCGCCGCTTCGACGGGGCCGACCTCATCACGCACCTGTCGCGCCACGAGACCGAGATCTTCACCGACCTCGGCATCGGCGAGGAGCGGCTGTTCCCGGTGACCTACGGCGTGAGCCACGAGTACTACGTGCCGGGCGACGGCCCGCGCGACGTCGAGCTGCTCGCCGTGGGCCAGGACCGCGGGCGCGACTACGGCACGTTGTTCGAGGCGGTGCGCGGGACCGACCTGGTCCTCGACGTCGTGTGCAAGCCCGAGAACCTCGCCGACCTCGACGTCCCGGCCAACGTGCGGGTCCACGGCGTCGTGCCCCTCCCGGACTACCGCCGGCTGCTGCAGCGGGCGCAGGTCGTCGTCGTGCCCACCCGCGACCTCGCCTACCCGACCGGCTCCAGCGTGGCGCTCGAGTCCGCCGCGTCGGGTGCCTGCGTGGCCGTCACCGGGACGCGCGCGATGCGCGACTACTTCACCGACACGGTCGACTCCCGCCTGGTCGGCGAGGGGGACGTCGACGGCTGGCGAGCGGTGCTGACCGAGCTGCGCGAGGACGCCGAGCAGCGTCGGCGCCTCGGCGAGGCTGCTCGGGCCAGCGTCGCGACCAGGTTCAACGCCCGGCACATGTGGACCGAGCTCGCCGCGGTGGTGCGCGAGCGCGGGCTCATCTGAGCCAGGTGCGCCGGATGGTGGCCGCGAAGCGCTCCCGGCCGTAGGTGTGCTGCGCCCACGCCTGCGCGCGGTCCGCGCGGGCCCGCGCTGCTCCGGGGTCGTCCAGCACCGCGACGAGCGCGTCCGCCAGGGCGGATGGATCGTCCGTCACGGCCGCCCAGAGGTCCTCCCCGTCGATGCCTTCGGCGCCGACCGTCGTCGTCACCACCGGCACGCCGTGGCACAGTGCTTCGACGGTCTTGAACTTCACGCCCGCACCCTGCAGGACCGGCACGAGCGCGACGGCCGCCGCGTCGTACTCCGCATCGAGGTTCTCGACGAAGCCCGCCAGCTCGACGCGCCCGCTGACGCGCGCGGCGGCCACCCGCTCCCGCAGGCCGGTGGTGGCGCCGCCGCCCACGAGGCGCAGCACGGCGTCGGGACGGCGCGCGCTCACGAGCGGCCAGACGTGGTCGAGCGTCCAGCGGGCCGCCTTGTCGTTCTCGTCGCGGGCCAGGTAGGAGACGACCAGCACGACCGGCCGGACGGGCGGCTCGTGCCGCCGCTCTCGACCGTCGGAGAGCGGAGGGTGCACGACGGTGTGCGCCGGGCTGCCGAGCAGCTCGGC
Organism: Nocardioides sp. SYSU D00065; assembly: GCF_017916425.1. Lineage (GTDB taxonomy): Bacteria > Actinomycetota > Actinomycetes > Propionibacteriales > Nocardioidaceae > Nocardioides. The sequence continues at coordinate 1,277,404 of NZ_JAFMSX010000001.1, forward strand.
GTCCTTGCGGCTGAAGACGAGCACCTCGTCGAGCCGCGCGACCATCGTCCGCTCGTGACGGCTCGACCTCCGTGCGGCCCCCTGCCAGTAGCGCGCGGCCGCGGGGGTGTCCTGCGGCTCACGGGAGAACGACTGGCTCATCACGTCGTGGAAGGTGCCGGTGATCCGAGCGCGGGGATTCAGCCGGCGCAGCAGCCGCACGAGACGGATCGACTCGGAGTACTGGAGGTCGATGACGTCGGCGGCACGCACGGCCGCGCGGGCCTCGGGCGAGCGCAGCAGGCCGAGCACGAAGGGCAGCGAGGGGGATCCCGGGTCGCGGCGCCGGCGCCACCGGTCGTCGACGGTGAACACGAGCCGGTTGACGAGCCGGCTCACGGGCCCGCGGCCGCGGTCGTGGCCCAGCAGCAGCGTGCGGTCCGGGACCCCCGCCCTGGCCACGGACTCGTGGTTGAGCCGGTTGCCGACGGTGAGCATGGTCAGGTCGGTCTCGGACTCGAGCAGCCGCTGCAGCTCCAGGAGGTAGCGGCCGCCGGCGTGCGGGACGCCCTCGTGGCCGACGTACATGCTGACGAGCACCACGCGGGGTCGGGTCACGATCGGCATCCTCCCAGAACGCCGTCCACCTAGACTCGCGCGCGTCCCGACGAAGGAGCATTGATGGTGCGGCTGATCCTGGCCCCCCACATGGACGACGAAGCCATGGGGTGCGGCGGACTGATGGCGAAGCATCCCGACGAGTGCGTCGTCGTGGTGGTGACCGACAGCGGAGACGTACGCGCACGCGAGCACGCCGAGGCGATGCGCATCCTCGGCGTCGCGGAGTCGCGCCAGCTCGGCTTCCCCGACGGGCAGACGCCGCAGCACATGAGCGAGATGGTCGGTGCCATCGACGCGGTCATGGCCGAGCTGAAACCCGACGAGCTGTACCTGCCGTACCCGTCGCTGCACCAGGACCACATCGCGGTCTACGAGGCCGGCATGCGGTCGTGCCGGGTGTCGATGTCGCTGGACCACTGGTTCCCGCCGAGCGTCTACGTCTACGACATCGCGGTGTACGACGTGAACCTCTACCCCACGGACCTGCGCTGGAACGTCTTCGAGGCGCTGACCGAGGAGCAGATCACCGCCAAGGAGGCCGCCTGCCAGGCCTACCAGTCGGAGATCCCGACCGAGGTGCACCCGATCAACAGCGTCCGCCAGATCGCCGGCGCGCTGGGGCAGGTGCGGCTGGTGCCCTACGCCGAGCAGTACGCGCTGGTCCGGACGGTGCGCCGGTGAAGGTCGCCATCCACCAGCCCGACCTGCTGCCGTGGCCGGGGTTCTGGTTCAAGATGCTCAACTGCGACCGCTTCGTGCTGGCGGTGCACGACCAGCTGCAGAAGCACTGGGTGCAGCGCCGCGTGAGGATGCGGGGGTCGTGGGTGACCCTGCCGCTGGAGACCAAGCCGCACCTGATCCCGATCAACGAGACGGTGGTCAAGCCCGGCTGGCAGGACCACCTGGAGCGCTCGATCACCGGCCGCTACCGCAGCGCGCGGCACTGGAGGGAACGCAGCGGCGACGTGCTGGCGATGATCCACGCCGTCGACTCCCACAACCTCGCCGAGATCAACCACCAGCTGATCCTCGCCATGCGCGACCACCTCGGCATCACGACGGAGGTGGTGCTCACCGACCCGCCGACGCAGAAGGCCGCCGACCGCGTGCTCGAGCAGCTGCGGATGGTGGGCGCGACGTCGTACCTGTCCGGCACCGGCGCCAGGGACTACCTCGGCGAGGAGGCGCAGGCGAAGTTCCGCGAGCTCGGCATCGGGCTGGAGTTCTCCGACCACCTGAAGACGACCGGCGACTCGATCGTCACCGTGCTGATGGACTTCGACGATCCGATGGAGGTCGTGGCGAGGGCTGCTCCTCCGCACTGACCGCGACGACCGGGCGGGCGGCCAGCCCGAGGACACAGACGCCGACGAACATGGCGAGGTCGAGGTTGTCGAACACCAGACCGAGCCCGTGCGCGTCGGAGTACCGCGTCAGCGGGACGTGCAGATAGGCGTACGCCACGATCGCCAGCCCCACGGCGCACGGCAGCGGCCGCCCGCGGAGAGCCAGCACGATCCCGGCGAGCGGCAGCCAGATCTGGTGGTGCGGCCATGCGACCGGGGTCGCCACCACCGCCGCGCAGCCGAGCAGGATCGCCGCAGCGACGTGGTCGCCGGCCCGCCGAGCGCGCTGGGCGTTCCAGTACGCCAGGAGCACCAGGACGCCGCCGATGCCGAGCCACAGCAGAGGCTTCGCGGCCCCCTCGACGCCGGCACGCGTCAGCGCCCCCATCACGCTGCTGTTGAAGCGCAGCCCGGCGTCACCCACGCGCTCGGTCTGGAACACCGCCTCCGTCCAGAACCGGCGCGAGTCGCTCGGCATCACCAGCCAAGCCCCGGCGACGGCGGCGGCGAAGGTGCCGACCGAGGTCGCCAGGGCCCGCCACTGCCGGGTGAGGAGGTACCAGCCCCAGACGATCATCGGCGTCAGCTTCACCGCAGCGGCGAGGCCCACCAGGGCGCCCCGGAACCGTTCCGGGACGAACCGCCCGACGTCCAGGAGGACGAGCAGACCCAGGACGAGGTTGACTTGCCCGGTGATGAGGTCGCTCTGCACCTGCACGGAGCCCAGGAACGCTGCGACCGCTAGCCCGAGCACCGCCAGCCGCCCGAGCGTCGACAGCGGCCACGGTCGGGTCGCGGCGACGAGGGCGGCCAGCACCACGGCGACCAGGACGCACAGCGACAGCCACACCCGCCCGGTCGTCGTCGGGTCCGACCAGATGAGCGGACGCAGCGCGATCGCCGCGAACGGGGGGTAGGTGAAGCCGTACCCCCCGCCCTCGGGGTAGTCGTAGAGCTCGCCCCCCTGCGCGAGGTACTCGATCGCGCCGATGTAGACGGAGATGTCGCCGTTCGGTCCCACGTCCGCACTGGCACCCAGACGCCAGTCGCTGACGACGTGGCGCGCCGCGACGAGCACGGCGACGAGGAGCACCACCCATCGCCACCGGTCGGGACGCACGTTGCCCCGGTCCACGGCCGTGCTCATCGATGCACCCCGCCCACGGCTCGGTCCAGCGCGTCGGCGACCTCGTCGCTGGTGGGGGACAGGAACTTCCGCGCGAACAGGACGTGCTCGGGCTGGGCGAGGAGCCGGGGGACGTCGTCGGGTCCCATGACCCGGGGCAGGTCCCAGTCGCCCTCGGTCCAGTCGACGAACGTCAGCGTGGGCGCGACGCGCCGGCGCACGGAGTCGTCGGTCGCGACGAGCAGGGTCTGGACGTAGGACTCGTCGGGGTACTGGCTCCACCTGAGGAACTCGGCGTACTCGGGATGCCGCTCGCCGAGCTCGGGCACCTTCGAGGCGACGTCCCAGGGCAACGCCCACCACTGGGACCCGCCGACGACCCGGTCACCGACGGCTGGTCGGGGGCGGCCGATGACCGCCAGCACCTCAGCGGCTCGCCGGGGACCCACCTCGCGGAGCAGCCGCCGGGTCCAGCCGACCAGCTCACGCGCGTTCATGTCCTGTCGGCGACGCAGGAGCCTGAGGTCGCCCTTGCGCTCGGACATCGGGACGCAGAAGTAGTCGAGCCGGTCGCGGAAGTTGTCGGGCCAGCGCTCGTGCAACGCCCACAGGTCCATGTGCACACGGTCCTGGCGAGCGGTCAGGTACGCGTCGATGTGCGCCGTGCTCTTCACCGGGTAGCTCTGGCCGCTCAGCATCACGACGTACCCCGGCACCGCCGCGGCGAGGCACGCCCTCAGGAGCACGAGCTGGGCCTCGACCATCGACCAGGTGCCCCACAGGCACCTGACCCGGGTATCGACGGCGACCACGTCGGGCAGGTCGAGCACCGCTCGCCACGGTCCGGTGTCGACCCGCGCGTCGAGGTGCAACCAGAAGGTCGACTCCCCGTCGTGGAGCCGGCGCAGCAGCCGGGCCACGTGCGCCGGCTGGTCGTGAGCCAGCAGCAGGTAGTGCTTCCTCACCTCGACGCCTCCGCGCTCCGAACCGGCCCGACGCGAGCCATCCTTCACTATCCTCGCGTGATGCCACTGGAGTATGCGCCCACCGAGCCCGGGCGGGACGCCCGGTCGGGTGCTCCGTGGGTCTGGCTCGCGGCCACCGTGGTGCTGACGGTGGCCTCGACCGTCCAGAAGCTGCCCTGCCTGCGCGGACGCGTGGACACCGACGTGCTGGCCACCGCGCAGTGCTACAGCGACGTGCCGCTGTTCTACGTCGGGCGCGGGCTGGCCGCGGACTTCGGGTGGTTCGGACAGCTGCCCCAGGGCTACCGCAACCTCGAGTACCCGCCGCTCATCAACCTCTTCATCGAGGCCTGCGCCAAGCTCACCCACGTGGTCACGGGGACCCCGTCGGCGGAGCTGTCGCGCCGCGCGCGGCTGTCCGTCGCCGAGCTGTACGCCGTGCCCGGCATGGCGGACGAGGAACGGACCTTCTTCCTGGTCACGTGCGCGGGGCTGCTGGCCTCGGCCCTCGGCTGCGTGTGGGTGGCGTTGCGAACCGGCTGGCGCCTGGGCGACCGCGTCTCCTGGGCGATGCTCGCGCCCGTCCTCGTCCTCACGCTCACCGTGAACTGGGACGCGATCGCACTGCTGGCGACCGCGCTGGCCCTCCTCGCGTGGCAGCGCGGGCGCGTCGCACTCTTCGGTGGACTCGTCGCGCTGGGCACGGCGGCCAAGCTGTTCCCGCTGGTGCTGCTGGCGGCCGGCATGATCGTGGCCCTGAGGGCGCGGTCGGCGCGTCCGCTCGTCACCATGACGGTCGCCTTCCTCGCCACCACCGTGGTCGTGAACGCGCCGCTCTACCTCTCGAACCCCGAGGCGTGGTCGGAGTTCTGGGACACCAACGCCGACCGACCGGCGTCGTTCGGGTCCCTGTGGATAGCGATGCGGATGATCGGCCTTCCCGTCGCGGCCGACCAGCTGAGCCTCGTCCTGGCCCTGGGCATGCTCGTCGCGTGGGCGGTCCTCGCCGTCCTCACCCGACGCGGCGTTGTCGCCCCGACCTTCGCCGAGCTCGCGCTGGTGCTTCTGCTGATCTTCTTCGTGCTGGGCAAGGTGTACTCGCCCCAGTACTCGCTGTGGGTCGTGCTCGGGCTGCTCCTGGTCACACGCGAGCGATGGCTGATCGGGGTCGTCGCCGCCGCGGAGACGTGGCACTACGTCGCCACCTGGCTCTACATCCGCGGGTTCACGACTCCCGAGTCCGGGGTCGACAAGACGTACTGGTCGTCCATCGTCATCCGACTGGCCGCCGAGGCCGGCGTCGTCGTCTACCTGCTGGCGCGGTCCCGGCGCCGCGCCACGCTGCGCGACCCGGAGCAGCGCACGCTCACCGCCGCTCCCTGACCTCGTCGACCAGGCGACGGGCCAGTCGCCGGGCGCCGACCCGCGCGCGGTTCCACGGATCCGTCGCCGGAGCGTGCGCCTGGTAGTGCGCGAGCGTCACCGCCTCGGACAGCAGCGACGGCGAGCCCGGCGCGGTGATCGCGCGGAAGGTCTCGTCGAGGCGTCGGCGCACCAGCTCGGCACTGTGTCGCGACCGCACCCAGTCCCGCCCCGCCGCCGCGCGGGCGTCGAAGTGCGCCCGGTCGCGGTCGAACCAGTCCATCGCCTCGAGCGTGCGGTCGCACATGTCCACTACGTCGGAGTCGGCGATGACCGAGGAGTGCTCCGGGAGCATGTACTCCTTGGCGCCGTCACCGGTGAAGCCGACGACGTAGCAGCCGGACGCCATGGCCTCGGCGCCGGGAAGGCCGACGCCCTCGCGCTCGGCTCCGAACAGGAAGATCGCCGCGCGCCCGAGCTCCTCGGCGACCTCCTCCTGCGTCATGCCGTCGATGAGGACGATCCGCCAGTCCCCGAGGCGACCGGACCGGCGGACGAGCTGCACGGCGCCCAGCAGATCCTCGCGACGGCGGCGCGGCATGAGGGCGATGCGGCGTTCCTTCTCCGCCGGCCGGAACCAGTCCTCGATCTGCACGGGCACGTTGTGGAGCGGGAAGCCGGGGTGGCAGGCGCGCTCGAGGAAGGTGTGGATGGCGTCGGACACGGCGATGGCGGCCGTGGCCTGCGGCCAGCCCGGGTACGCGCCGGGCTCGTCCACGAGGAAGTCCGAGCTCGCGAACACGAAGTCCATGCCCTGGCACAGCATGACCACCGGCTGACCCCGCGACAGGAAGCTCCACTTCGAGCCGCCGGTCTCCGGCATCACCAGGACGTCGCCGGCGGCGAAGTCCAGCTCGACACCGGTGTCCACGGGCGCCGTCGACCCCCACGAGTCGTACGCGAACCCGGGCGTCCCGTGCCACACGCGGGCGTCGTACCCGAGGGCGCACAGGTGCTCGACGTAGCGGTAGATCACCTTGATGCCGCCGCTCGGCGTGGGCAGGTCGGGCGCCATGAAGCGGATCACGCGGCCCATCCTGGCACCGCCGCACTTCCGGCCCCCGCAGCGCGGTCGTGCCGACTGCCCCACCCCCGGTGGCGGCGAATGGAAGGATGAGGTCATGTCGTGCAGCGAGGACGGGGCCCCGTGCTGAGCCTCCACAGCGCGCTGGTCGGTCGCGCTGCACGGCTGATCGGGATCCCGCCGGGCACCGGCGAGCTGCTGGACCTCGACACGCGTCGCAAGCTCCTGCTCTCCGTCGGGGGCTCCGTGGTCCTGTCCCTGCTGGACGTGCTGGGCGTCCTCGCGATGCTCCCGATGATGCAGTACATCACCGACCAGGACCCGGACGCCGGCGCCCTCGGTGCCGTCAACGGGCTGCTGGGCCATCCCGAGGAGGAAGCGCTGGTCGCGGCGCTCGCGCTCATCATCGTCGGCGCGTTCGTCCTCAAGGACGTCTTCGCGCTGCTGTTCCGGCGGTGGCAGCTCACCTTCATGGCGCGCAACCAGGTCGCCATCCAGGCCCGGCTCCTCGAGGGCTACCTGGTGGGGCCGTACGCCTGGCACCTGACCAAGAACACCTCGGACAAGCTCTGGACCGTCGGAGCGGCAGTCGGCATGGGATACACCGGGGGGCTCTCCGCGGCGCTGGCGCTGCTCACCGAGGTGCTCACCATCGCGTTCGTCTTCGCCTCGTTGTTCTTCATCTCGCCCCTCGCCACGGCCGCCGCGCTCGTCTACTTCGGCATCGCCGGCCTCGTCGTCCAGCGCGGGATCAGGCCGCGGATCCTGCGAGCGAGCCAGCGCAACCTGGAGGCCTCCAAGGCGGTGTCCAAGTCCTCGCTGCAATCCCTGACCGCGGTCAAGGAGATCAAGCTCCGGCACGCTCAGGACCCCTTCGTGCGGACCTTTGCGAGCGCCAGCGAGGAAGGAGCACGTGCCAGCGCGACGGCGACGCTGCTCGCCGAGATCCCGAAGTACTTCCTCGAGATCGTCTTCATCGTCGGGGTCGGCCTGCTGGCGGTCGGCGCGGCCGCCGGCAACACGTCCGGCGACAGCCTCACGCTGCTGGGGATCTTCGTCGCGGCCGGAACCCGCATCCTGCCCAGCGCCGTGCGTCTGATCAACGCCCTCGCGGGCATCAGGTTCGCGCGCGCCCCGCTCGCCCACGTGGTGTCGGAGAACCGGATGCTCGAGGACGCGCGCAACGCCGAGCTGGCCGCGCGCGTGACCACCACCGTCCCCTCCGGGGACGTCGCCGTGCGCGGCCTGACGTTCGCCTACGACGACCAGCCCGACGAGGACGTCCTCCGCGGGGTCGACCTCGACATCCCGAGCGGCCGCACGGTCGCCCTGGTCGGCTCCAGCGGCGCGGGCAAGTCGACGTTCATCGACATCCTGCTGGGCCTGCACCGGCCGAGGGACGGCTCCATCACGGCGGGCGGGACCAGCATCTTCGACAACCTCCCCGACTGGCAGCGCCAGCTCGCGGTCGTGCCGCAGGACGTGACGCTCCTCGACGAGACGCTCCGCGCCAACATCGCCTTCGACGAGGACCTCGACGAGGGCCGGCTCGCCGAGGCTGTGCACCGTGCGCAGCTCGACGACCTCGTCAGGTCGATGCCGCAGGGACTCGACGCCGAGATCGGTGAGCGTGGCGTCCGCCTCTCGGGCGGTCAACGGCAGCGCATCGGCATCGCCCGTGCCCTGTACCGGCGGCCCGCGGTGCTGGTGCTGGACGAGGCGACCTCCGCGCTGGACAACGAGACCGAGCGCCGGCTGACCGAGACCATCGAGAGCCTCAAGGGCACGATGACGATCGTCATCGTCGCCCACCGGCTCTCCACGGTGCGGCACTGCGACCAGCTCGTCTTCATGGCCGACGGGCGAGTCGCGACGGTGGGCACGTTCGACGAGGTCGCCGCCCGGAACGAGCAGTTCGCCCGCCTCGTCGAGCTCGGCTCCCTCGCGCCCCCCGCGCCCGCGTCCGCGGGGTGACGGGCGGCGGCCCCGACTCTCAGCCGGCTGCCACGACCTCCCACGAGGGGTCGTGCTGCCACGGAGCCCCGCCGTCGACGTCGCGCACGTGGAAGCTCGGCGCGAGCACGCGGGTCGTCGCTGACCGGGTGCCGGCGATGTAGGCGCCCCAGTAGGAGAAGGTCGAGTTGCTGAGGACCAGGTTGCTCGCGGACGCCAGCGTGGCCAGGTGATGCACCGGCGTCCCGCGCCTGACGTCGACGGGTCCGACCTCGGCCAGCCACGCCAGCTCCACCGCGCACCACGCGGGGTCGTCCGACACCACGACCACGCGCTCGATCCCGCCCGACCCTGCGACCGACTCGACAGCGGCGCGCAGGTAGGCCGCGAGGTCGAACCCGTAGCGGTCGCGCAGGTCGGGGTCGTCGTAGTAGTCGCCGCGACGGACGTTCACGGTCAGCTTCGCCGGGTCGGGCTCGCTCAGCACCCGCGTGAAGGCGTCGGTGAGCAGGCACTGGCGCACGAACGTGCGCAGCTCGTCCCTCGTGAAGTCGGTCCCGAACTGTTGGAAGTGCGTCGGCGGCACCGGCAGCAGCCGGTCGGTGCGACCGATCGAGAGCCTCGGGATGCTGAGGTCGGTCACCGCCGGCCAGACAGCGGCCCAGTCGGCGAAGTGCTCGCTCTCGCGGACGCGGAGCTGCCGACCCTCCTGCTGCGCGCGGTGGGCCTGCAGCCAGAAGTAGAGGAGGTTGCCGACGCGCGCCGTCATCGGGGTCAGGATGACCGTCCGTCGTCCTCGCCGCAGCTGGGCGGACAGCCACGGGCGAAGGGAGGAGAACGACGGAGGCACCCCCCTCACACTCCTCGGCCGACGTGCGTCCGGTGACGGACCGGGACCGGCCCGAGTGTACGCAACCGGGTCGCGCGCGGGCGGGCAGGAGCGTCCCTAGGCTGTGGCCGTGACGAAGCCCGTGTGCTCGGTCGTGATCCCGACCTACAACGCCGCGCACCTGATCGGGCAGCAGCTCGAGGCGCTGAGCACCCAGCAGGACGCGCCGCCGTTCGAGGTCGTCGTCGCCGACAACGGATCGACCGACGACCTGGAGGCCGGCCTCGCGCCCTGGCGGGAGCGGCTGCCCCTCCTGCGACGGGTCGACGCCTCGCGCGGTCGCGGTGTCTCCGTGGCGCGCAACGTCGGGATCGAGCACGCGTCCACCGACAAGATCCTGGTGTGCGACGCCGACGACCGCGCCTCGCCGAGCTGGGTGTCGGTCATGGCGCGGGGCCTGGCCGAGCACCCGCTCGTGAGCGGCCCGGTCGAGACGACCCTCCTCTCGGGGCGGTCGGCGGCCTGGGTGCCCATCGAGCCGCGGACCACCGGGCTGTTCGAGACGTGGGAGGGCAGGACGTACGGCATCGGCTGCAACCTGGGACTGCGACGCGAGGTGTGGGAGGCGGTCGGAGGCTTCGACGAGGGGTACCCGGCCGGTGCCGAGGAGATCGACTTCGCGTGGCGGGCGTGGGACCTCGGTCATCGCTTCGCCTACCTGCCCGACGCCCTGCTCCACTACCGCATACGCACGGACCTGCGCGGCGTGCTGCGGCAGCAGTACAACTCCGGCCGCGGCACCGCGACCCTCTACGCGAGGTTCCGTCCCGCCGAGGTGGTGCCCAAGTCGGCACCGCGACGCCTGCACCACGAGCTGCTGCTCCTGCGGCAGTACCCCTGGCGCGGGCCAGCCGACGCCCGCCGGAGCTGGCTGGCGTTGGCGGCGTTCGAGGCGGGGAAGCTGGTCGAGGCGCGGCGCCTGGGTTGCCCGGCACCGTGAGGTCCGGGGCTCAGCGACCCCGCTGTTCCTCCGCTGGCGGCTGCAGGCCGACCACGTCGAGGCCCCGGCTCCGCGCCACGTAGCCCATGAGCCGCTCGACGGCATGGGCGGTCGTGGTGTAGGACCCGTCCCCCTCGTCCTGGAAGTCCGCGGCCGTCATCCGCAGTCCCTTGAGCACCTCGACCAGGCTCCCCCGCATGATGTAGATCGACCCCGACGGAAACCTCAGCCCACGCGCCGGGCATCGCACGCGGATGCGTCGTGCCAGGTGGCGGACGGCCCGGCGATCGGTGCCCCACGCGTCGGGGCCGGCGATGCTCCCCTCGTGGCAGCCCAGACCGCCTCGCCCCCGCGTCACTGACCCGTAGGCGTCGTGGAAGGCGGCGCGCGAGCCGAGCAGGCTCCCGACGAGCTGCTCGCGCCAGCCGTCGCCGGTCGTCGCGCTCAGCACCGTGGCGACCCCTTGGTGGCTCTTCTTCGTGTGCAGCTTGAGCACCGCGTCGTAACCGTCCAGGAGTCCTGACTGGACGACCTGGAGGAACGGCCAGATGTCGCGACCACGGTTCTCGACGTCCAGCACCAGCGTGGACCCGGCGGCGGTCCCCGGCAGGTCGAGCGGTGTGCCGGTCGCGTTGGTGACGAACAGGTCGTAGGGCACGTCGACCACTCGCAGGCGGTCCAGGAGCTCGGGCACGAGGTCCGGGTAGTAGACGTGCAGCACCACGGCCAGCCGACCCTTCGACGAGCCGCGCGTCATCCCGCCCTGCCGGGACGGCTGGGATCCGAGCAGCGACGCAGGCGCTCCACGGCGGCGACGCCAGGTCCCGTAGTCGCACGCGAGGTCGGTCGGGATCCCGAGCCGGAACTTCAGCTCGATCGCCGCCAGATGCCTGCCTCGTCGCCGCAGGGCGAAGATCGGACTGTCCCTGCGACGCTGCTCCGCGCCGCTGGAGTCGGCCACGGCGTCGATCTGCTCGACCACTCGTGACTCGACCTCCGGCGGGTCGAGCAACGAGACGGCGCTGGTCGGACGCTCGACCCGCCGGGCGACCACCGCCATGTGCAGGTACCGGGCATCACCGATGATGCTGCCCATCGGCCGGAGCCACCGGTAACGGAACTGGCCCAGCACATCGCTCACGCCCTCGATGCGCTCGACCTCGTAGCCGCATCGGTGGAACATCTCGACGATGGATCGGCGCGTGAAGAACCTGACGTGCGTGCGGTCGAGGGTCCCGGTGTCCTCGTAGTCCCAGCGGCCCCGGGCGAGGTCGACGAGCACGGGGAGGTACTGGATGTTGGGGATCGAGGCGAGCACGCGCCCACCCTGGGCGAGGTGCTCGTGGCACGCGTAGAGGAGGGCCCAGGGGTCGTAGACGTGCTCCAGCACGTCCATGAAGCACACGAGGTCCAGGTCGGTCCACGATGGTGGCACCGACTCCGGGTAGAAGCCCTCGACCACCTCGTCGAAGCCGTGGCCCCGAGCGGCGACGCGTGCCTGCTCGGCCACCGACTCGATGCCGACGATCCAGGCCTCGGGCCCGAGCCGCTCGCGGAGCGTCCGGCCGAAGCCGCCCTTGCCGCAGCCGACGTCAGCGGCCCTGCGGGCATCCGGCGGCACGAAGTCGGCGAACTCCTCCCGAGGGTCGTCCAGGTACACGCCCTGCTGCGTCAGGTCCTCCACGAGCCCCTCCCGGGTCCGGCCGGTCCGGCCGAGCCTAGTCTCGCGGGCCGCTCCTCCTCGCGGTCGAGGGCCGCCCCCCGGCCCGCGGTGTGCACGCTCGCGATCGGGCCCGCACGAACGGGCGGGTCACTAAGGTGGCTCTCGTGACCGTGCTACGACGCCTGGTGGAAGCACCGCCCTCGCTCCGCTGGCACCGGAGCAGCCTTATGTCGCGTCTGCTCTACAAGCGGACGTTCGGCGCCTTCGGCGATGGGACGGTCATCGTCAGGCCCCACGCCCTGCGGCGCCCGCAACAGATCTTCATCGGCTCCGGCGGGGCGATCTTCGAGGACGTCTGGCTGCAGTGCGAGAACGACGACAGCCGGATCACGATCGGGGACCGCGCCAACTTCGCCCGGTGTGTGGCCATCAGCTCGACGGACCCGGTGACCCTCGGCGACGACTGCCTGATGGGCTTCGGCAGCCTGATCACGTCGGGCGACCACGATCGGGTCGACCGGCACCTCACTGGAGCCACCGGACCCGTCACCATCGGCGACTCCGTGTTCATCGGACAGGGCGCGATCGTGCTCGGCGGGGTGACCATCGGGGACGGCGCATCGATCGGCGCGAACGCCGTCGTCACCCGCGACGTCGCGGCCGGCGACACCGTCGTCGGGATCCCCGCACGTTCAACTCGGACCTGACCTGATGAGGGTGCTGCTGGTGAGCCCGGGCTTCCACGGCTACCACCGCGCCGTCTCGGCCGCCCTCGTCGCCCGCGGGCACGTCGTGTCGACCCACGTGTACGACGACCACGGCGGCGTCGTCGGTCGCACGTGGCACCAGGTCCGCCACCAGCTGCCTCGCCGTATCGGCGCCGGCTCGCTGCGACGGCTGGCCCGGGAGGAGACGACCGCCGCGGCGACCGTGGTGGAGCGGGCCCGACCGCAGGCGGTCGTCGTGATCAAGGGGGACACGCTCGGCCTCCGGTTCTGGGAGGCGCTCGCCGGCATCCCCCGGGTCACCTGGCTCTACGACGAGGTCCGGCGCACGCGCTGGACCACCGACCGGCTCGCCGCCGCCGGCCCGCTGGCGACGTACTCGGCCCACGACCACGCCGCCTTCACCAGCGCCGGCCTGGGGTCGCGGCACCTTCCCCTCGCCTACGACCACCGGCTCCTGCCCTCCCCGACACAGGCCCGCACCGCCACGGTCTCCTTCATCGGCGCGCGCTACCCGGCGCGCGAGCAGGTCCTCACCGGCCTGCAGGAGCGCGCGGTGCCGGTCCGAGCCTACGGCCGCGACTGGTCCGGGCACCCGGTGGACCGCATCCGGACCTGGCGGGTCGCCACACCACCCGTCCCGGCCGAGCGCGACCTCCCCCGCGCGGCGGCGTACGACGTGATGGCGGCCTCAGCGGCCACCCTCAACCTGCACGGCGACCAGGACGGCTTCACCATGCGCACGTTCGAGGCGGCCGGGGTCGGCGGCGTGCAGGTCATCGACCGCGCCGACGTCGACAGCCTCTACGAGCCCGGCACGGAGGTGGCCACCTGGTCCGACCCCGACGAGCTGGCCGAGCTGTGCCGGCGTGCGCTCACCGATTCGTCGTGGACGGGTCCGCTGCGGCGAGCCGCCAGGGCCCGGACGCTGGCCGAGCACACCTTCGACCACCGGGTGGCCGTGCTGGAGGACGCGTGGGACACGGTCTGAGGCACCCCGCCGACCTCGTCGCCTGGCGCCGCTGGCACGAGTCGCGGCACCCGGTCCGTGGCGCCGCCCGAGCTGCTCGCGCCCGGTTGCGACCGCCGGCGGAGGAGGTGCTCGACCTGCTGAGTCCCGGCGACGACGCCGACCTCCTGGTCGCTGTCGAGGCGACGCACAGCAGCGTCCACCACGCCGTCGTCGCAGCCCTCGATCACCTGGAGCCGGGCCGCACCGCCGTCGTGGCTCCGCACGGCTGGCAGCCGCCCCACGCGTACGCCGGTCACGGCCGGCGCACGCTCACGGTCGACCAGCTGCCCTGGGCGACCGCGCCGCACGCGGTGCTGGCGGCCGGTCACTACACCGCGATCGGGGCCGCCGCCTTCGCGCTGGCCGAGGACCGCGGTGCGCCGTTCCTCGTGGCCCAGCACGGCGCGCTGACGCCCTTCGCGCCACCCCTGCCGCGGGCGGCCCACCTGCTCGCGTGGACCGGGGCGGACGGAGCGTTCTGGACGCACGGACGCCAGGACGTCGAGGTGACGGTGACCGGCAGCCAGCTGCTGTGGGCGGCGGCCACAGCGGGGGCGTCGCCGTCGAGCAGTGGCTCTGCCGCACCGCTGACCTACCTGGGGCAGGGGCACGCCGCGGAGATCCCGCGCGCCCGGCTGGCCGTCGCCGCCCTCGTCACCTGCCGTGACCACGGCGCCGCCTACCGCCCGCACCCGTCCGAGCGCGACGTGACCTCGCGCGCGGTGCTGGCGGCGTACCGCCGCGCCGGCATCACCGTCGACACCAGCGCAGTGCCGCTCGTCGAGCTCGAGGCGCCGATCGTCAGCGTGTTCTCCACCGGGGTGCTCGAGGCCGCCGCACGCGGTCGCGACGCGTGGGTCGACTTCCCGCATCCACCCGCGTGGCTGGGCGAGTTCTGGGAGCGTTATGCCATGCACCGCCTCGGGACCCCGCCCACGCCCGCGCCCGACCGGCCGACGCACCAGCCGGCTCGCCGGATCGCCGAGGTCCTGACCGAGGCGGCGTCATGACGCTGTGCGTGATCCCCGCCCGTGGCGGCTCCAAGGGCGTGCCCCGCAAGAACCTCCTCGACGTCGGCGGCAAGCCGTTGATCGTGTGGACGATCGAGCAGGCGCTGGCGGTCCCGGAGCTCGACGTGCTGGTCTCCACCGACGACGAGGAGATCGCTGGCGTCGCCCGGGCCGCCGGGGCGCGCGTGCCGTGGCTGCGGCCCGCCGAGCTCGCGCGGGACACCACGCCGACGGAGCCGGTCGTGCGCCATGCCATCGAGCAGGTCACCGCCGAGCGCGGCCGGCCCGACGCGGTGATGCTGCTCCAGGCGACCTCCCCGGTGCGCCACGACGACACGCTCGGCCGCGCGCTGGCGGAGTTCGCGGACACTGGCGTGGACTCGATGGTCGGCGTCGTCGAGCAGCCGCCGTTCATCTGGCAGGCCGGCGACCCGCCGCGCGCGGCGTACGACGTCGCGGCGCGCCCGCGGCGCCAGGACCTCACCGACGAGACCCGGCGCTATCGCGAGACCGGCTCGCTCTACCTCACCCGCACCGACGTCTACGAGCAGCACGACAACCGACTCGGCGGCCGGATCGGGCTGTTCGTGATGGCCGAGGACGAGGGCGTCGACATCGACACCGAGCTCGACGTCGCGCTCGCGGCGCGCTTGCTGACCGCCCCTTCTCCGAGGTGACCACGCACCCACCCGCGGCTGGCTACGGTGTCGTGGAACGTAAACAGACGGAAGGCCACCGCCTTGATCATCGAGCGTGACCTCACGCCCTACGTCGTCTACTCGGGCGACCCGGTCCTGCGGGCACTGGAGAAGATCACCGCCAACAAGGCGCGCGTGATCTTCCTCGTCGACGCCCACGGCCACCTCGACGGCGTGCTGTCCGACGGCGACTTCCGCCGCTGGGTCAGCAGCGCGGCCAGCCTCACCGTCGACGTGCCGGCGCTCGAGGCCGCGAACACCTCGCCGCGCAGCCTGCCCGTCGGGAGCAGCCCCGCCGAGATCACGCACGCCTTCGGGTCGGGCATCGACCACGTGGCGCTCGTGGACGAGCGCGGGCACCTCGTCGCCATCGCGATCAACCGCGCCGACGAGCTCCGCATCGGCCGCCACGTGGTCGCCTCCGACGCGCCGGCGCTGATGGTGTCCGAGATCGGCATCAACCACCAGGGCGAGGTGTCGCTGGCCAAGCAGCTCGTCGACCTGTCCGTCGAGGCGGGCGCCGACGTCGTGAAGTTCCAGCTGCGCGACATGGACTCGCTCTACCGCCAGGGGTCGTCCGGCTCGGGCGGGGAGGACCTCGGCCCGCAGTACACCCTCGACCTGCTCGCGAAGTACGACCTCGGCGCCGACGGGCTCTTCGAGGTCTTCGACCACTGCCGCGACGTCGGCATCGACGTCATGTGCACCGCGTGGGACCCGGTGAGCGTGGACCGCCTCGTCGACTACGGCATCCCCTCGCTCAAGGTCGCCTCTGCCGACATGACCAACCACGCGCTGCTGCGGCACATGGCCGCGAGCGGGACGCCGATGGTGATCTCGACCGGCATGTCCACCGAGGGCGAGATCCGCGAGACCGTCGACCTGGTCCGGAGCACCGGCGTCGCCCACGCCTTCCTGCACTGCCAGTCGACCTACCCGGCGCCGTTCAAGGACGTCAACCTGGCCTACCTGACGCGGCTCGCCGAGCTCACCCGGGCACCCGTCGGCTACTCCGGCCACGAGCGCGGGTTCCACGTCGTGCTCGCCGCGGTGGCGCTGGGCGCGCGGATCATCGAGAAGCACTTCACCGTGGACCGCGACCTCGAGGGCAACGACCACAAGGTCAGCCTGCTGCCCGGCGAGTACCGCGAGATGGTGCAGCGGGTGCGGGAGGTGGAGGAGGCCCTCGGCACCTCGGCACCTCGCGCGGTGTCGACCGGGGAGATGATGAACCGGGTCAACCTCGCCAAGTCGCTCGTCGCCGCGCGCCGCATCGAGGCCGGCGAGGTGCTCACCGAGGCCGACATCGACATCAAGAGCCCCGGTCGCGGGCTGCAGCCCAACGCCTTCGACCGACTCGTCGGCCGGACGACCTCGCGCGCGCTCGACCCCGGCGACTTCTTCTACGCCACCGACCTGGGCGACGCGGCGCCGCGCGGGCGGGCGTACTCCTTCCGCCGTCCTTGGGGCCTGGCCGTGCGCTACCACGACATCGACGCCATGACGAAGGACACGACCCCCGACTTCTTGGAGTTCCACTTCTCCTACAAGGACCTCGACCTCCCCGTCGCCGAGGTCTTCGCGAAGTACCCCGGCGGCCTGCCGATGGGCTTCACCACGCACTCCCCCGACCTGTTCGCGGGTGACTTCCTGCTCAACCTCGCCTCGGAGGACGACGAGCACTGGGAGCGCTCCATCCGCGAGCTCCAGCGCGTGGTCGACACCACGCGGGAGATGCAGCAGCACTTCACCCGTGGCGCCGACGCCCGGGCCGACGCCGAGGGTCCGGTCGTCGTCGCCAGCCTCGGCGGCTTCACCAGCGACGCGTTCGTACGTCCCGAGCAGCGCGCCGCGATGTACGAGCGGGTGGCGGCCGGCCTGGCCCGCGTCGACGACACCGGGGTCCGGCTGTGTGCGCAGACCCTGCCGCCCTACCCCTGGTACATGGGGGGACAGCTCTACTGCAACCTCTTCGTCGACCCGCGCGACACCGCCGAGTTCGCCGAGCGCCACGGCCGCCGCCTCTGCTTCGACGTCTCGCACTCCAAGCTGTCGGCCAACTACCTCGGCATGTCGTTCGCGGAGGCGACCGACCTGCTGGCACCGCACACCGAGCACCTCCACCTCGTGGACGCGACCGGCGTCGACGGCGAGGGCGTGCAGGTGGGCGACGGCGAGATCGACTGGGCGGTGCTCGCCCAGCAGCTCGACGCGATGTCACCCGGTGTGAGCTTCATCCCCGAGATCTGGCAGGGGCACGTCAACGACGGCGAGGGCTTCTGGATCGCCCTCGAGCGGTTGGAGCAATGGTTCTGACCCCAGCCACACCTCCCCTGGCGCTGTGGGTGGTCCCCGTCAGCGACCTGGCCGGCGTGGCGCGGCACGTCCTCGACGTGGCGCGCTCGGGCATCCCCGGCTGGCGGCTGCTGTTCCTGGCCCCGCCCGGCGCCCTGCCCGAGCGGTTGCGCGAGCTCGGCGCCGAGGTGGTCGAGGAACCCTTCGGGCCCGACCACGGCCTGCGCGCCTCGGTGGCCACCCTGCGCGACGTCGTACGCCGCGAGCGCCCCGCGCTCGTGCACAGTCACCTGTCCTACGCGGACATCGTCGCGGCGCTGGCCGTCGGCCGCGGCACCCGCCTGGTCACGACCGAGCACGGCATCGCCCGCGACGACGTCGTCTACCACCGCACGAGCGGCAAGGCGAGGCTGATGGCGGCCGCCCACACCGTGCGGCTGCGCCGCTTCGACGCCGCGATCGCGGTGAGCCGCGCGACCGCGGCGGCGATGGTCGAGAAGTGGCACCCGCGACGCGAGGTCGTGGTGGTCCCCAACGGTGTCGACCCGGTCGCCGCCGCGACGCCCACCACGGGGCTGCGGATCCTGTCTCTGGCACGGCTGTCGCCGGAGAAGCGGCTGCCCGCCCTGCTCGACGGCTTCGCCGAGCTCCACCGCACCCACCCGCAGGCGAGGCTGACGCTGGCCGGCACCGGCCCGGAGGAGCCGGCGCTGCGCGCCCAGGTCGAGCGGCTGGGCCTCGCCGACGCGGTCGTCCTGCCCGGCTTCGTCGACCCCGGGCCGGCGATGGCCGCGCACGATGTGCTGGCGATGCTGTCGGTGTGGGAGAACTGCTCCTACGCGCTCCTGGACGCCGCCGCACGTGGCCTGGGAGTGGTCGCCAGCAACGTCGGCGGCAACCCCGAGATGCTGCCCCCGGAGGCCCTCGTGCGCGCGGACGACGCCGGCGCCGTGGCCGGCGCGCTCGCCCGTCAGGGTCTCGACCTCGCTGCGCGGCCGGAGCTCGACCGGTGGCCGACCGTGGCCGAGATGTGCGCCGAGATCGGCGCGACGTACGCGGCCGCGGGAGCGCGGACGTGAGCCGTGTGAACTCGCCGTGGGACCTGCCGGACAAGACGGTGCAGCGGGCCGACGAGGCGGACCGCGAAATCCGGATCACCGACTTCGCCCTCATGGCGAGCCTGCCGCTGCGCACGGTCGAGGTCGCGGGCTTCCCCGTCAACGAGCTGACCATGGCTGCGCTGGTCGGACTCTGCGTCCTGCGTCCGGCACGCGGCGGCGCCCGACTGCCCGGCCTCGTCGTGCTGCTCCTCGGCAGCCTGCTCGCCCTGCTCCTCTACTCGGGGCTCACCAACGAGGTCGACTGGACCCGGCGCGTGGGCCACGTGTCGATCCTCGCCGGCCTCGTCTGGGCCCTGGGCACCGGACGCGTGTCGCTGCGCTCGGCCGGCCTGGGCCTCGCCACGGGCCTCACCGCGGTGATCGTGCTGGGGGCGGCGGGGATCGGCGGCAGCACCTACGAGGGCCGGCTCACCGGCTATCTCGGCGATCCCAACGCAGGGGCGTTCTTCATCTCCGTCCTCGGGATCCTGGCGATCTTCTTCGCCGACGACCGGTGGAAGGTGCGCCTGGCCGTGGCCGTGCCGATGCTCGCCGGACTCGTCCTGACCTACTCGCGCACCGGCCTGCTCGCGGGGGCTTTCGCCGTCGTGTGGGTGCTGCTCGGACGCCGGCTCGGTGTCGTCGGGGGCGCGGCCATGGCTGGCGCCCTCGTCTGGCTGGTCGACAACATTCCCGCGGGCCTGACGACCTTCGGACCGTTCTCCGACCGCTCCGGCAGTGATGCGCTGCGTGACCGGATCATCGCGCAGGAGAGGGTCGAGCTCGCCGCCGCGCCGTGGTACGGCCACGGCCCGGGCACCGCCACGGTGAACATCGGTGACCTCGAGTTCTTCTTCCACAACAGCTACCTGGCCACCCGGCAGGAGGGCGGGTGGGGTGCCCTGCTGCTGGTGCTCGGCCTGCTGGTGGTGGCCTTCCTCCGCCTCTCGCGCCAGGCCCGCGCAGGAGACCTGGCGGCGGCGGGCGCCCAGGCCGCGATCATCGCGGTCGCCGTGATGGCGGTGACGCTCGGCGAGGTGCTGCTCGACACCCCCATGGCGATCGCCACCGGGTTCGCGCTCGGCCAGGCGCTGCGAGCCGGCGACAGGAGGCCGCCCGATGCCTGAGCGCGTCCACCTCGCAGCCAACAACCCCGATCTCGGCGGCGGCGAGCAGATGCTCGTGCGCACGGCCGCCGCCCTCGTCGAGCTGGGCCGCCCGGTCACCGTGGTCGCCCCCGACGCGCCCACCGACGTGCTCGACGCCGCGTCCGCGGTGGGTGCCGACGTGGTCGCGATCCGGGCCGACGACCGCGGTGCCTACCTGCGCCGACTGCGTGCCTGGGACCGTGGGGAGAGGCGGGGTCTGCTGTGGTGCCACGGCCTGGTGCCGGCCCTCGCCACCGCAGGCCGCCCGCGGCGCGTCGTGCACCTCCACCAGCTGCCGCGCTCGCGGGGCCAGCGCGCCGCGCTGGCCGTCGCCCGGCGGGGCAGCCTCCGCGTCCTCACGCCCTCGTCCTTCCTGAGCGGCTCGGTCCCCGGGGCCGAGGTGTGCCCCAACTGGACGGGTGAGGTGACGCGCGGGCCGCTGCCCGCCGCCGGGCATCGGGTGGGGTTCCTGGGCCGGCTCGCCACCGACAAGGGCACCGACCTCCTCGCCCGGGCCCTGACGTCCGCACCGCTCGCCCAGGCGCAGCTGGTCGTCGCGGGCGACGACCGCTGGGTGCCGCAGGAGCAGCGCGTCCCCGTGGCGCAGGCACTGGACGCCCTCGGCGACCGCGTGCGCCGGATGGGCCGGGTCGAGCCGCACGAGTTCTTCGACGAGGTCGACCTGGCGGTGTTCCCCAGCCGGGTGGCGGAGTCCTTCGGGCTCGTCGTCGCCGAGGCGATGGCCGCCGGCGTCCCCTTCGTGATCTCCGACGCGGGCGCGCTGCCCGAGGTCGCCGGCCCGCACCATCCGTGGATCGCCCGCGCCGGTGACGCCGACGACCTCGCCGCGGTCATCGGGCGGGCGCTGGCGGCGTCCCGCGCGCAGGTGCAGGCCGTGACGGATCGGGCCCGGCTCCGTTGGGAGGAGCAGTACTCACCCTCGGCCGGCCGGCAACGGGTGCACCGACTCCTCGCGGACCTGGGGGTGACATGAACGCCCGCTCCGGTCGGCCGCGCGTGGCGATCGCGCACGACTACCTCACCCAGCGCGGTGGCGCTGAGCGCGTCGTGCTCACGCTGATGAAGGCCTTCCCCGAGGCTGCCGTGCACACCACCCTCTACGACCCCGACGCCACCTACCCCGAGTTCCGCGACGCCGACGTGCGGACCTCCCCGCTGAACCGCGTGGCCGCCCTGCGGCGCGACCACCGCCTGGCCCTGCCCCTGCTGGCTCCGACCTCGTCGCGGATGAGGGTCGAGGCCGACGTGGTCGTCGCCTCCAGCAGCGGGTGGGCGCACGGGTTCGACACGTCCGGGCGCACGGTCGTCTACTGCCACAACCCCGCCCGCTGGCTCTACCAGACCGACGAGTACCTCGGCGGATCCGCATGGCGCTCACCGCTGGGTCCGCCGCTGATCGCGATGCGCCCCCTCCTGACGCGGTGGGACCGCCGGCGGGCGCGCGACGTCGACGTCTACGTCGCCAACAGCCGCGTCGTGCAGCACCGGATCGCCGAGACGTACGGGCGCGAGGCCGAGCTGCTGCCGCCGCCGCACGGGATGGACGCCTCGGCGCCCCGCGAGAGCGTGGCGGAGCTCGAGGGCTGGTCCGGCTACGCCCTGGTCGTCTCGCGCCTGCTCCCCTACAAGAACGTCGACGTGGTGATCGAGGCGGTCCGTGGCAGCGGGCGGCGCCTGGTCGTCGTGGGCCGCGGGCCGGAGGAGGCGCGGCTGCGCGCGACCCTGCCCGACAACGTGCGCCTGCTGGGCGGGCTCAGCGACGCCCAGCTGCGCGCGGTGTACGCCGGCGCCGGGGTGCTGGTCGCTGCCAGTCACGAGGACTTCGGGCTCGCTCCGCTCGAGGCGGCCGCCTTCGGCGTGCCGGCCGTCGCGCTGCGTGGCGGCGGGTTCCTCGAGACCGTCCTGGAGGGGGAGACCGGGCTCTTCTTCGACCGGCCGGCCCCCGAGGACGTCGCCGCCGCCCTCGCGGCGTCCGACGCCCAGGCCTGGGACGCTGACAGACTGCGAGCGCGGGCCGAGCAGTTCGGCGAGGCGCGCTTCATCGACAGGATCCGCGCGATCGCGCTCGGGGAAGGGGACGTGGCCTGACGTGCGCCCCGAAGGAATCCGGCTGCTCCCCTGGCTCATCGGCGCCGTCGACCTCGTCATGCTCGTCGTGGCCACGGCGCTCGCGATCCGGTTCCGGCTGACGCTGTCGATCTTCGACACCGCCGGCGACGTCCTGCAGAACACCGCCCTGGCCAGCGTCTTCTTCGTCGCCACCTGGCTGATCATGCTGGCGTTCTTCGGCACCTACGAGCGTCACGTCTTCGGTGCGGGCACCGAGGAGTTCAAGCTCGTCGTCAACGGATCGTTCTTCACCGCCGCGCTGGTCGCGACGATGGCCTACCTCATGCAGTACCCGCTCTCGCGCGGCTTCTTCGTCCTGTACTTCCCCATCGGCGTGCTGCTGCTGCTCGTCGGGCGGCTGTTCTCGCGGCGCGTCATCCAGCGCCTGCGGCGAGCCGGGCACTTCAACGAGTTGGTGCTGCTGGTCGGCAGTCCGGGCTACATCGGCGAGATCCACACCGTCCTCGAGCGCGAGGCGTGGCTGGGCTACCAGGTGATGGGCTGCCTCGTGCCCAAGGAGTACGCCGGGCTGCAGGTGACCTCGGCCGGCGTCCCGGTGCTCGGGCTGAGCGAGGAGGTCCGGGCGGTCGTCGACGAGGTGTCGCCCGACATCGTCTTCTTCACCGCCGGCGCGGTGGACTCCTCCACCCAGCTGCGCCGTCTCGCCTGGGACCTCGAGGACCATGCCGACGTGCAGATCATCGTCGCGCCCAACGTCACCGACGTCTCCAGCGAGCGCGTCCGCATCCGCCCCGTCGCCGGGCTGCCGCTCATGCACCTGGGCCGCTCGCGCTCGCAGCTGGCCAGCAACGACGCCAAGCGCGCCTTCGACGTGATCGGCGCGCTCACGGTCCTGGCGCTGACGTGGCCCGTCCTGCTCGCACTGATGCTCTGGATCCGGCACCACGACGGCGGACCCGCCCTGTTCCGCCAGACCCGCGTCGGCCGCGACGGCGTCGAGTTCTGCTGCCTCAAGCTGCGCACCATGTCGGTCGACGCCGAGGAGCGCCTCGCGGAGGTCGAGGCGCGCGACCACGTGCTGTTCAAGAGCACCGACGACCCGCGCGTGACCAGGCCCGGACGGTTTCTCCGCCGCTTCTCCCTCGACGAGCTGCCCCAGCTGTGGAACGTCGTCCGCGGCGAGATGAGCCTGGTGGGTCCGCGTCCGCCGCTGCCCTCGGAGGTCGAGCACTACGAGGACGACATGCTGCGCCGGCTCAACGTGCTGCCCGGCATGACCGGGCTGTGGCAGGTCTCCGGCAGGTCCGACCTGTCGTGGGAGGACACGGTCCGCCTCGACCTCTACTACGTCGACAACTGGTCGATGGTGCAGGACCTGCTGATCCTGGCCCGGACCGTCACGGCCGTGCTGGCCAGCCGCGGGGCGTACTGAGGCGGCCTACTGACGCGGCCTCCTGCTCAGGCGCTGGCCGCCCTGCGGCGCCGACCCTTGCCCGCGGTGGAGTACGCGTCGAGCGAGTCCTGCTCGGCCTTGTAGCCGCCGTAGCCGCCGTAGCTGCCGTAGCCGCCGCCGTAGGCGATGGCCGCGGCACCCTTGACCGGCGCCTTGTTGAGCACGACGCCGAGCAGGCGGCTGCCGACCTGGTCGAGGATGCGCCGGCACTGCTGGCTCTGCTCGATCTGCGTCTTGCCGGCGGCCTGCACGAGCAGCGCGCCGTCGCAGAACGCCGAGAGCAGTCCGGCGTCGGTCACCGGCAGCAGCGGAGGCGCGTCGAGGATCACCAGGTGGTCCTGGGACAGCTCGTCGATGAACTGCTTCATCCGCAGCGAGCCGAGGAGCTCGCTGGGGTTGGGCGGGATCCGGCCGGCCGGGAGCACGCTCAGGTTGGTCATGCCGGAGTCGACGATGACGTCGCGGACCTCGACGTCCCCGGCCAGCGCCTGGGTGAGGCCGACGGTGCCGTCGATGTCGAAGGTCGAGGCGATCATCGGACGCCGCAGGTCGGCGTCGATGAGCAGCACGGGCGTGCCGGCCTGAGCCACCAGCCGGGCGATGTTGGCCGACACGGTCGACTTGCCCTCCCCCGCGAGGGCGGAGGTGACCACGATGCGTCGCGGCTCGTTGTCGACGTCGACGAAGCGCAGGTTGGTGCGCAGCTGCCGGAAGGCCTCGGCCGCGCGCCCCAGGTCGCCGCGCACGCCGCGGTGGGCGCGGTCGAGCGCCTCCTCCTTGGGGATGATGCCCAGCACCGCCGCTCCCGTGGCCTCCTCGACGTGCTTGGTGGAGCGGATCCGGCGGTCGATGAGCCGGCGGGCGATGAGGACGGCGTACGCCAGCGCGAGACCGCCGGCCGCGCCCTTCATCGCGGCCCTGCGGTAGTCCGGGGTGAACGGCGCGCCGGGCAGCTCCGCCGGCTCGACGGGGACGATGCGGGTCAGTGGCGCCGTCTTGGGGTCCGCCTCGCCCGTCTCCACCTCCTGGGCGTACACGACCACGGCGTCGATGACGGCGTTGGCGAGGTCGCGGGCCTCCTCGGGCGTGCTGCCGATGGCCGAGACGGTGAGGCCGTTGACACTGGCGTCGACGGACGCCGAGAACCGGCCGGCGATCGCGCTCGGCGGGACGTCGAGGTCGAGGTCCTCGACCACCTGCTCGGCCACGGGCGTGCTGGGGACCAGGAAGGCGTAGAGGTTCGCCTTGTCCTCGGCGAGCTGCGCGTTGCCCTGCTCCTCGCCGGCGGTCGTGGCCTCGCCGACGATGACCAGGCCCGACGACGTGGCCGAGTAGAGCACCGGCTCGCGGGTGGTCTTGGCGACCATCAGCAGCGCCCCGAGGATCGTGCAGCCAACCAGCACCCAGACGTAGGCGCGGCTCAGCCGTACGAAGTCCCCGAACGTCATGCCGGGAGTCTAGGGCGTGGCAGCGGACGGGCCGGGCCGATCAGCGACATGCGCGTGAGGACGGCTGGCACCATGTCCGCATGACCCAGGAGGCCGACGCGCGCACAGCACCCGTCGCCGCCCGCGTCCACCTCGCGCACGCGGTCGTGCAGAAGCTCGCCGAGGACCGCGGCATCGACCTGCTGCACCTCAAGGGACCGGCGGTCCTGCCCGGCCTGCGCGCCGAGGGGCGCCAGTCCAGCGACGTCGACGTGCTGGTGCGGCCCAGCCACCTGCCGCGCCTGGTGACCGCGCTGGAGTCGGTCGGCTTCGAGCAGCGCACCGACTTCGCGACCGGCTCGGTGTTCGCCCACGCCGCCAACTGGTGGCACGACGACTGGGGCTGGGTCGACGTGCACACGAGCTGGCCGGGGGTGGGGGTCGACGCGGAGGTCGCCTTCGACGTGTTCGCCCGCACCCGGGTGCAGGTGCCGATCGCGCACTGGGACTGCCCCGTTCCCGACCGCACCGCGCAGCGGCTCATCCTGGTCCTGCACGCTGCCCGCTCCGGTGGCACCACCGACGTCGACCACGCGTGGACCGCCGCCGACCCCGGCGAGCAGGAGGACGTACGCCGACTGGCCCGCGAGCTCGACGCGGAGGTCGCGCTCGCCGCGGGCATCGGCGAGCTCGACCTGCACCGCCACCACCCGACGTACCGCCTGTGGCGCTACTTCACCGAGGGCGGCAGCCGGCTCGACGAGTGGCGGGCCCGCCTGGCTGCCGCGGGGACGGCCCGCGCGAGGGCCGAGCTGCTGGGCGCGGCGCTGCGCGTCAACCGCGACCACCTGCGCATGGAGCTCGGCCGCCCGCCCACGCGCGAGGAGGTGCGCGCGCGCCAGCGGCTGCGCGTGCGTCGCGCGACCGACGAGCTGGCCAGTCGGGTGCGGCGCCGGTGACCGCTCGCTACCGGATCGCCGACGACGTCGCGTGGGTCAGCGAGGACGGCCTCGACGTCGGCGACGTGCCCACGGCGTACCTGGCCCGAGTCCCGCGCGGGATGCCGATCATGCTCGAGGGGTCGGGATGCGTGGTGTGGCTGGCGCTCGCCGAGGGCGGCACCCTCGAGGAGGTCACCGCGGCCGCGGCGGCGATGTCGGACGCCGACCCGGACCAGATCAGCGCGGACGTCGCCGACCTGGTCGACCAGCTCGTCGTGATCGGAGTCGTGCGAGAAGACTGACCGCCCCGGCGCCCAGCGCCGCGCCGAGGGTGTTGGCCGCGACGTCCGCCTCGTCGCCGACCCGGTCCAGGAACAGCCACTGCACGACCTCGATCGCCGTCGACGCCAGCGCCGCGGCGAGCACCACCCGCCACCACGACCAGCGGGTCAGCAGCGCCGCGATCACGCCCAGCGGCACGAACAGCACGACGTTCAGCGCGAAGCCGTAGTGGTCGGGCGAGGCCCAGTCGGGCGCGATCGGCCAGTCGTAGCGGAACAGCACGTAGAGGCGGACGGTCAGCCGGTTCAGCTGCCACCCCCACGGCGCGGTGACCAGCACGCCCAGCGCCAGCACGTACGCCGTCGCGAGCGCCACGAGGATGCGGCGCTCGCCCGACCCGGACACGCGGCCAGCCTAGAGTGGTCGCCGTGACGAGCGGCCGAGGTGCACCCGGCGTCGTGGTGCGCGCCCTCGGGGTGCCGATCGGCATCCGGGCCGCGGACGGCGACGTCGAGCGGCTGCGCCGCCAGTGGAGCCGGGCGTTGACCGACCAGCCCCCGCAGGCGGTCGTCGACCTCGGCCCGTTCGACTCCCACGACGACGTCAGCCACGACTACGCCGTCACGTCGCGGGTGACCCTCGCCGCCCTCGAGGCCACCGCCGGGCAGCGCATCAACCTGCACGCCGGCGCGGTCGCGGACGAGGAGGGACGGACCCTCACGCTGATCGGCGCGTCCGGGGCCGGAAAGACCACCGCCGTCCGGCTGCTGGCCCGGCGGCTGGGCTACCTGTCCGACGAGACCACCTCCGTCGACGACGCCCTCACCGTCCATCCCCACCCCAAGCCCCTGTCCGTGATCACCGATCCGGCCGACCCGCTCGTGAAGCAGTCCCTCTCCCCCGACGACCTCGGACTGCGCCACCCGCCGGCGACGGCGTACCTCCACCGGATCGTGGTGCTCCACCGCGGCGAGGAGGACTCCGGACTGGTGCCCCTCACCGCGGCCCACGCGATCGGGGAGATGGTCGCGCAGACGTCCTCCCTGGTCCGGCTCGAGCACCCGGTCCGCCGGCTGGCCGACACCATCGACGCGTGCGGCGGAGTGTGGGCGCTGCACTACCGCGAGTTCGAGGAGCGGGTCGAGGAGCTCGTCCAGCTCCTCGACATGGAGGCCCAGCCGCCCCCGCCGCGCCTGCACCACCCCGGCCGGTCGGACGTCGCGGCGCACGACCGGGCCTGGACGCGCACGCCGTGGCTCGACGCCGTGGAGTACGACGAGGAGCTGGTGCTCATGGTCGGCGACCGGGTCCACGTGCTGGCCGGTCTCGGCCTCGTCCTCTGGCTCGCCCTCGAGACGCCGGGCACCACCGACGAGCTGGTCTCGCAGGTGCAGGCGCTGTGGGGCGAGCACCCGGACGCCGCCCGGCTCGTGGCCGACGCCCTCGACCTCCTGACGCAGGAGGGAGCGGTGCAGGCACCCGTCGGCCGGTGAGGGGCCTGGGGCGGTCGCGGCGTCCTGCCTCGGCGGTAACGTGCGCCGCATGACCGCTCGCCGCCAGCTGCCCACCGACGAGGCCCGCGACCTGCTCGCTCTCACGCGCGAGATCGCGACCAAGGAGCTCGCGCCCCGCTCGGCGCAGGCGGAGGCCACCGAGACGTTCCCGCGCGACGTCTTCCGGATGCTTGGCCAGGCCGGGCTGCTGTCGCTGCCCTACCCGGAGGAGCACGGCGGCGGCGACCAGCCCTACGAGGTCTACCTCCAGGTGCTCGAGGAGATCGGCGCCGTGTGGTCCTCGGTCGGCGTCGGGGTCTCCGTGCACGCGCTGTCGTGCTTTGGGCTGGCCCACTTCGGCACCGAGGAGCAGAAGGCCGCATGGCTGCCCGACATGCTGGGCGGCGACCTGCTCGGCGCCTACTGCCTCTCCGAGCCGCACGCGGGCTCCGACCCCGCCGCGATGCGTACGACCGCCCGGCGCGACGGCGACTCCTACGTGCTCAACGGCGCCAAGGCGTGGACCACCCACGGCGGGCATGCCGACTTCTACAAGGTCATGGCCCGCACCTCCGACGATCGCAACGGCATCTCGTGCTTCCTCGTGCCCGCCGACGCCGAGGGCCTCTCCGCCGACCCGCCCGAGCGCAAGATGGGCCTCACCGGCTCGGCGACCGCCACGATGCGCTTCGACGGCGTACGCGTTGACGCCTCGCGCCGCCTCGGGGCCGAGGGCGAGGGCCTGCGCATCGCGCTGGCGGGCCTGGACTCCGGCCGCCTCGGCATCGCCGCCGTTGCCGTCGGGCTCGCGCAGGGAGCGCTCGACTCGGCCGTCGCCTACGCCCGCGAGCGGGAAACGTTCGGCAGCAGGATCATCGACCACCAGGGACTGGCCTTCGTGCTGGCCGACATGGAGGCGGCGATCGTCTCCGCCCGCGCCACGGTGCTCCACGCCGCGCGCCTGCGCGACGCCGGCCTGCCCTTCTCCCGCGAGGCCTCGGTCGCCAAGCTCGTCGCCACCGACAACGCCATGAAGGTCACCACCGACGCCGTGCAGGTCCTCGGCGGCTACGGCTACACCCGCGACTTCCCCGTCGAGCGCTACATGCGCGAGGCCAAGGTCATGCAGATCTTCGAGGGGACCAACCAGATCCAGCGGATGGTGATCTCCCGGTCGCTGGCCAAGGACAACTCGGGCCTGATCGCCTGACGGCGCGCCGCGGTCGCTGAGGTTTCGCGGCCGTGCTGCAGGGGCGGTGGCTTTCCCCGGCTAGCCGGGGAAACTGGAGCCTCACCCCCGAAACTTCGGCCTGGAGCCTCCAATTTGGGTACGGAACCCAGGGCCCCGCCGCTGGCAGCTACGCCCGGCCGGTTGACGTACGCGTTGTCCACAGGTTGCAAGGTCCAGGATTGGCGGCGTACGCCGGCGGGCACGGCTGGTCGCATGGCATCAGACGTTCTGCTCGACCTGACCGGCGTGGTCGTCCTCCGCAAGGACCTCCTGGCCGCGGGCTACACCGACCGGCAGATCCAGACCCGCGTCAAGGCGGGCGAGCTGCACCGGGTCAGGCACGGGAGCTACTGCGACAAGTCACTGTGGGACTCGCTGGGCGCCGCCGACCGCCACCGCGTCCTCGCCCGCGCGGTCCTGGCGCGAGCACACCCCACCACGGTGCTCACGCACGTCTCGTCCGCCATCGAGCACGGGGCGCCGGTGTGGGGCCACGACCTCACCAAGGTGCACACCACCCGCACCGACGGGCGCTCCGGGCGCAAGGAGTGCGACCGCGTGCAGACGCCGGCACCATGCCGACGTACCACGTCGCGGTCGTCAACGGCGTCCCCGTCTCCCTTCCCACGCGCTGCGCGGTGGAGATGACCACCGTGTCGACCGTCGAGTCGGCGCTGATCACGGTCGACGGGCTGCTGAGCGCGGGCCTGACGACCCCGAGCGGCATCCGTCAGTTCGCCCACCGCACCAGGTTCTGGCCCCGCAGCCTCCGCACCACTGTGGTGCTCCGCCTGGCGGATCCCCGACACGAGTCGGCTGGCGAGTCGCGCACCGCCTACTTCTTCTTCGCACAGGGACTTCCCAAGCCGGAGCCTCAGGTCGTCGTGCGCGACGAGCGGGGCGCCGAGGTCGCGCGCGTCGACTTCGCCTGGCCCGAGCTCGGCGTCTTCCTCGAGTTCGACGGCCGCATCAAGTACGAGCGGCATCGACGCGCGGGGGAGTCGCTCGAGCAGTTCCTCATGCGCGAGAAGGCGCGCGAGGAGCTGATCTGCCAGTTGACGGGGTGGGTGTGCATCCGCATCACCTGGGACCAGCTCGCAGCGCCTCAGCTCCTGGCTGGGCGCATCCGGCGAATCCTGGAGTCGCGAGGGCGTACGGTCGCCTGAGGCCGGGGTTCACCCCCCAAGCGTGAGGTTCCAGGCCGAAACTTCGCGGGTGAGGCTCGGGTTTCCCCGGCTCGCCGGGGAATGCAACCGCCCCCAGCGGCCCCGCCGAAGAACAAGCTCAGACGTCGGTGACCCGCACCCCCGCATGCGCTTTGTAGCGCCGGTTGATGGAGATCAGGTTGGCGGTCAGCGCCTCGACCTGGTGGGCGTTGCGCAGCCGGCCGCCGTACATCCCGCGCATGCCCGGCACCACCGAGGCCAGCGCCTGGACGAGGTCGGTCGCCTCGCGGTCGTCGCCCAGCACCAGCACGTCGGTGTCCACGCGCTCCACCGTCGGGTCCTCGAGGAGCACCGCGCTCACGTTGTGGAAGGCGCCCACGACCCGCGAGTCGGGCAGGATCGCGGCGGCCTGCTGGGTGGCCGAGCCCTCCTCCACGGGGAGCGCGAAGGCGCCCTGCTTGTCGAAGCCGAGCGGGTTGACGCAGTCGACGACGATCTTGCCGGCGAGCTCGTCGCGCAGCGAGGCCAGCAGCTCGGCGTGCCCGTCCCACGGCACCACGACGAGCACGATGTCGCCCGCGCGCGCGGCCTCGGCGTTGTCGGCGCCGCGGACCCGGCCCACACCGGCGAGGACGGCCGCCGTCTGGGCCGCGCGCTCGGCGCTCCGCGAGCCGAGTACGACGTCGAGCCCGGCGGCGGCGAAGCGGCGGGCCAGCCCACGGCCCTGTGGTCCGGTGCCGCCCAGGACGGCGATGGTCAGGGAGGTCACGTCGGGCTCGGTCATCCCACGGACGCTAGCGAACGTCCCGCGCGCCCCGGCGGGCACCCGGCAGGCGAGGCGAACGGCTCACCCCTCCGTGTGTTGTCCGGGCCGGGTCGGCGAGCAAGCGTGGGACGCATGTCGAAGCGAATCGCATTCCTGACCGCACCCGAAGGCGTCGAGGAGGTCGAGCTGACCAAGCCCTGGCAGGCAGCTGTCGACGCCGGCCACACCGCGGAGCTCGTGTCGCTCGACGAGGGCGAGGTGCAGCTGTTCCAGCACCTCGACAAGTCCACGACCCAGCGCGTGGACCGGCGGGTGAGCGACGTGTCGACCGCCGACTACGACGCTCTCGTCCTGCCCGGCGGCGTCGCCAACCCCGACGCCCTGCGCATGGACGAGGAGGCCGTGGCCTTCGTCCGCGACTTCCTCGACACGGGCAAGCCGGTCGCCGCCATCTGCCACGCGCCGTGGACCCTCATCGAGGCCGACCGGGTGCGCGGCAAGCGCCTCACCAGCTGGCCCAGCCTCCAGACCGACGTGCGCAACGGCGGCGGCGAGTGGGTCGACGAGGAGGTCGTCGTCGACGGCAACCTGATCACCAGCCGCAACCCCGACGACATCCCGGCATTCTCCCGCGCGCTCTTGGACGCGCTCGGGTCCTAGCCGAGCGTCGGCTGCCCGGCGGGCCGCGGCTCCACCAACCACCGGCCGAGCAGCGTCCCGTCCTGCTCCAGCAGCAGGGCGGGACGTAGGGCCACGTCCACCGCGGTGCCCGCGGCCATGCGTACGGCGTCGCCGGCGCTCAGCCGGGGCACGACCGTCCAGCACAGCTCGTCGACGACGCCGGCGGCCAGCAGGTCGGCGAAGAGCGACGGTCCCCCCTCGCACAGCTGCTCGTCCCACCCCCGCTCCGCGAGCTCCCGCGTGAGCGCGACGAGGTCGATCGCGTCGTCGCCCAGGACCAGGACGTTCTCCTCGCCCAGCCGATCCCGGGCGGTCGCCAGGCCGTCCGAGGAGGCCACGGTCGCCATCAGCACCCGGCCGCGCGGGGCGCCCGCCAGGGTCGGCGGGACCTCGCCGGAGCGGCTGACGACGACCAGCGGCACCGCGGGTACGTCGTACCCCTCCGCACGCAGCGTCCCGGCACCGACGACCAGGCAGTCGGCCCGCGCCCGCAGCATGTCGAAGACCCGCTTGTCGGCGGCGTTGTTGATGCTCTTGCTCACGCCGTCCGTCCCCTGCGCGGCGCCGTCGACGGTGCTGACGAAGTTGACGCGCAGCCACGGCGCCGACGGCGGGGCATAGGCCGCGGCCAGCTCCTCGTCCGAGAGATCGGCCAGGCGTTGCAGCTCGAGGTGTCCGCTCACGCCCCTACTGTTGCACCGTGATCACGCTCGCCGACCTCGCCGCCCTGCACAGCGACCACGGCGACGCCTGGGCCAGCCCGGTGGCGCCGGTCGTCGTGGACGGGCCCCGCGGGCCGGTCGCCGTCGGCGACGGGCCGGTGACCCTGATGGGATGCATCAACCTCTCGCGCGACTCGACCTACCGCGAGAGCGTGGCGACCAGCCCCGCCGACGCCGTACGCATGGGGCGCATCCAGGCGGCCCAGGGCGCGTCGGTCATCGACCTCGGCGCCGAGTCGAGCAACGCGGGGGCGGCCCGGGTCGCGGCCGAGGACCAGGTCGCGACGCTCGTGCCGGCGGTCGAGGGACTGGCGAGCGAGGCGGTCGTCTCCGTGGAGACCTACGAGCCGGCCGTCGTGCGGGCGTGCCTCGACGCGGGCGCCCGGATCCTCAACATGACCGGTCGCGAGCACGAGGACGAGATGCTGGCGCTGGCCGCCGAGTACGACGCCGCGGTCGTGATGTGCTTCGGCGAGACGGCCAACGTGCGGGAGATCGCCGACGTCCCGCCGGACGCCGACCCCATCCCCGTGCTGCTCGACCACTTCGCGCCGCGCATCGCCAACGCCCGTGCGCTGGGGGTGGACAAGGTGGTCGTCGACCCCGGCATGGGCTTCTACTACGCCAACCTCGTCGATCCCCCGGCGCGCGCACGCCACCAGGCCCGCGTCCTCGCCCAGACGTTCCGGCTCCGCCCGCTCGGCGTCCCGGTGTGCAACGCGGTCCCGCACACCTACGACCTGTTCGGCGACGAGTTCCGCAAGGCCGAGGGCTTCTACGGCGTCTTCGCCGCGCTCGGCGGCACGCACCTGCTGCGGACCCACGAGGTGGCCCACCTGCGGGTGGTGCTGCGCGGCCTGGCGGAGCTGGAGGTCCGCTGAACCTCGCCGCACCCCGGCGTCAGGACGCGTACGACGGCGAGCGTCAGCCCGCGAACCCCTCGGGGTTCTGCGACTGCCACCGCCAGGTGTCGGCGGCCATCTCCTCGACGGTCTTCTTCGTGCTCCACCCCAGCTCGGCGTTGGCCTTGGTCGGGTCGGCATAGCTGGTCGCGATGTCACCGGGACGGCGGGCCACGATCTCGTAGGGGATCTCGCGCCCCACCGCCTTCTCGAAGGCGCGCAGCATCTCGAGCACGCTGGTGCCCTTGCCGGAGCCGAGGTTCCAGGTGTGCACCGCCTCGTCGGTCTCCTCCAGCGCCTTGAGGGCGGCGATGTGGCCGGCGGCCAGGTCCTCGACGTGGATGTAGTCGCGCACCCCGGTGCCGTCGACGGTGTCGTAGTCGCCGCCGAAGATCATCAGCTTCTCGCGCTTGCCCACGGCCACCTGCGCGATGTACGGCACGAGGTTGTTGGGGATCCCCGACGGGTCCTCGCCGATCGTGCCCGAGGGGTGGGCGCCGACGGGGTTGAAGTAGCGCAGGAGGGCGAAGCGCATGTGCGGAGCCGCGACCGCGACGTCGCGCAGGATCTGCTCCTGCATGACCTTGGTCCAGCCGTAGGGGTTGGTGGCGTAGGTCCGGCGGTCCTCGGTGGCCGCGGCCTGGTCCTCGCCGTACACCGTCGCGCTGGAGGAGAACACGAGCTTGTCGACGTCGTAGCGCTGCATCGCGCGCACGATGGAGAACGTCGAGCCCAGGTTGTTCTCGTAGTAGTCGAGCGGCTTCTCGACGCTCTCCCCCACGGCCTTGTGGCCGGCGAAGTGGATGACCCCGTCGAAGTCCTCGGTCGCGAAGAGGTGCTCGGTCTTGTCGTGGTCGGTGAGGTCGAAGGAGTGCAGCGGGATGCTCGTCCCGGTCAGCGACTCCATCCGCGCGAGCACCGTCGGGTGCGCGTTGCTGAAGTTGTCGACGATGACGACGTCGTAGCCGGCGGCGACGAGCTGGACGACGGTGTGCGAGCCGATGTAGCCGGCCCCGCCGCTGACGAGGATCTTCATGCAGCCACCCTAACGACCGGTCGCCCTGCCAGACTGGGCCCATGCCGAGCGCGCTCATCACCGGAATCACCGGCCAGGACGGCCTGTACCTCGCCGAGCTGCTGCTCGAGAAGGGCTACGACGTCCACGGGCTGATCCGCGGGCAGAACAACCCTCGGCGCGACCTCGTGTCCAAGGTCGTCCCGGACGTGCGGCTGCACAACGGCGACCTCACCGACCTGTCCAGCCTGATGCGTGCGATGCGCGACTCGCAACCCGACGAGGTCTACAACCTCGGCGCGATCTCCTTCGTCGCCTACTCCTGGGAGAACGCCTTCGTCACCAGCGACGTGACCGGGATGGGCGTGCTCAACATGTTGGAGGCCGTACGCCTGCATGCCGGCGACGACCCGGCCGGCATCCGCTTCTACCAGGCCTCGAGCTCGGAGATGTTCGGCAAGGTGCAGGAGGTGCCCCAGTCGGAGAAGACGCTGCTGTGGCCCCGCTCGCCGTACGGGGTCAGCAAGGTCTACGGCCACTACATGACGATCAACTACCGCGAGTCCTACGGCATGCACGCCTCCTCCGGGATCCTGTTCAACCACGAGTCGCCGCGTCGGGGCCCGGAGTTCGTGACCCGCAAGATCAGCCAGGCGGTGGCGCGCATCCACCTCGGCCAGCAGGACTCGATGGCGCTGGGCAACCTCGACGCGCAGCGCGACTGGGGGTTCGCCGGCGACTACGTGGAGGCGATGTGGCGGATGCTGCAGCAGGACCACGCCGACGACTACGTCATCGCGACCGGGGAGACGCACTCGATCCGCGACTTCCTGGACCTCGCTTTCGCCCACGTCGGCATCGACGACTGGAGCAAGCACGTCACCCAGGACCCGCGCTTCATGCGGCCGGCCGAGGTCGAGCTGCTCATCGGTGACGCGTCCAAGGCCCGCGAGCAGCTGGGCTGGACGCCGACCGTCTCGTTCTCCGAGCTCGTGGCGATGATGGTGGACAGCGACATCGCGGCGGTCAAGGCGGGCTGGTGATCGCTCGCGCGTTCATCACCGGGATCGGCGGCCAGGACGGCAGCTATCTCGCCGAGCGCCTGGTCGGCGAGGGCCTCGAGGTCCATGCCCTCGTGCTCCACGCCGACGGGCACCCGCCCCACTGCCCCGATGAGGTGGTGCTGCACGCGGGGGACCTCGGCGACGTGGCCGGCACCCGCCGGCTGGTGCACGAGATCGCGCCCGCCGAGATCTACAACCTCGCGGCGATCAGCTCGGTCGCCCAGTCGTGGGACGAGCCCGATCGCACCGCCCACGTCAACGGGCAGGCCGCGGTCGCGCTCATGGAGACGGCGCGGCAGGTCGGCGGCGTACGGCTCGTGCAGGCCTCCAGCGCGGAGATCTTCGGCGAGGCGGCCGCCGCGCCGCAGGACGAGACGACGCCGGTCGCGCCGGTGAACCCGTACGGCGCCGCGAAGGCCTTCGCGCACCTGTCCGCGCGGGTCTTCCGGCAGCGCGGGCTGCACGTGTCGAGCGCGATCCTCTACAACCACGAGTCCCCGCGTCGGCCCGAGCGCTTCGTGACCCGCAAGATCACCGCAGGCGTCGCCGCCATCGCCCGCGGCGAGGCCGACGAGCTGGTCCTCGGCAACCTCGACGCGCGCCGCGACTGGGGGTGGGCGCCGGATTACGTCGACGCGATGGTGCGCGCGGCGCGGGCCGACGAGCCGACCGACTACGTCGTGGCGACCGGTCGCGCGCACTCGGTGCGCGAGTTCGTGGCGGCTGCCTTCGCGGCCGTGGGGATCGCCGACTGGGAGCCGCTGGTGCGCCAGGACGCGGCGTACTTCCGCCCGGCCGACCCGACCGAGCTCGTCGGCGACGCGACCCGGGCCCGTACGGAGCTGGGCTGGGCGCCGACGGTCGACTTCGAGGAGTTGGTCGCGCGGATGGTCGCCGCCGACCTCGGCTGAGCGGCGTACCGACGCTGGCGGCGTACGGGCGCTGGTGGCCGCGTGCGGGGGCATTCCCGGCCGAGGTTCACCCGCCAAACTGGAGCCTTGCCCCCGAAGTTTCGGGGTGGAGGCTCGGGTTTCCCCGGCTCGCCGGGGATCGCTGCAGGCGCCATCCGCTGCCAGGGCTCCCCGCAAGCGCCCCGCGATCAGCCGTGCTGCAGCAGCCCGATCAGGTACTCGCCGTAGCCGCTCTTGCGCAGCGGCTCGGCGCGCGCGACCAGCTCGTCGTCGGACAGGAAGCCCATCCGCCAGGCGACCTCCTCCGGCGCGCCGATCTTGAAGCCTTGCCGGCCCTCGATCGTCCGCACGAAGTTCGAGGCGTCGTTGAGCGAGTCGAAGGTGCCCGTGTCGAGCCAGGCGGTGCCGCGCGGCAGCACCTCGACGTGGAGGCGCCCCTCCTCGAGGTAGCGGCGGTTGAGGTCGGTGATCTCCAGCTCGCCGCGCGCGGACGGCTTCAGCTCGGCGGCGTACTCGACCACGTCGTTGTCGTAGAAGTAGAGGCCCGGGACGGCGAACTGGCTCTTCGGCTCGGCGGGCTTCTCCTCCAGCGAGATCGCCTTGCCCGCCTCGTCGAACTCCACGACGCCGTACGCCGTGGGGTCGGCGACGTGGTAGCCGAACACCGCCGCGCCGTCGAGCTGCTCGAAGCGGAGCAGCGTCGTGCCGAGACCGGTGCCGTAGAAGATGTTGTCGCCCAGCACGAGCGCCGACCGGTCGCTGCCGATGTGGTCGGCGCCGATGATGAACGCCTGCGCGAGGCCGTCGGGGCTCGGCTGGACCGCGAACGTGAGGTTGATGCCGAACTGGGAGCCGTCGCCGAGCAGGCGGTGGAAGCCGTCCGCCTCGTGCGGCGTGGTGATGATCAGCACGTCGCGGATGCCGGCGAGCATCAGCGTGGACAGCGGGTAGTAGATCATCGGCTTGTCGTAGACCGGGACCAGCTGCTTGCTGATGCCCTGGGTGATCGGGTGCAGTCGGGAGCCGGTGCCACCGGCCAGGATGATTCCGCGCATGGGCCACACCCTAGAGGCCCGATCGTGCACGGCGTGCCGACCGGTTTGGCACCATGGGCCCATGCCGTCCTCCCGCCGCACGTCCAGGCGGCGGCTGGTCCGGCCGGCGACGGTGGCCGGCGGACTGCTCCTGCTGCTGGCGGCGATGGCGCTGATGGCGATCCCGTTCCTCAAGGCGCCCGGCCACGCCGAGGGCGCCCGCACCGACCTCGAGGCGGCGCGCACCTACCTCGCCGCCGGCGACGTGGCGAGCGCGGAGAGCAGCGTGGAGAGCGCGCGGCGCCACGCCGACCAGGTGCAGGACGCGATGCAGGGCATCGGCGGCGACCTGTGGAGCCTGGTGCCGGTCGTGGGCCGGCCCGTCGCCGACGTACGCCACCTCGGCAACGCCCTCGACCACCTCACCACGGCCGCCGAGGTCGCGGTCGCGACCTGGCCGGCGGTCAACGGGGAGCGGGCGACGCTGTTCGGCGACCGCTCCGTCGACGTCGCGACGCTGGGCCGCCTCGTCGACGCGGTCGACACCGCCAGCGTGAACCTCGACGCGGCGCAGCTCGAGCTCGGCGCGGTGAGCGACTCGGCGCTGGGTGTCGGCACCCGGCTGGCCGAGGCCCGCGACGAGGCGTCGACCGTGGTCACCCCGCTCGCGAGCGGAGCGCGCCGAGCCGCCTCGCTGACCGCCGTGCTGCCCGAGCTGCTCGGCGTGGAGGGCGACCGGACGTACCTGCTGGCGCTGCTCAACCCCAGCGAGCAGCGCTTCTCCGGTGGTGCGCCGCTCACCGTCGCGCCCATGAAGGTCGCGGACGGCCGGCTCACCATGGGCGAGGCGCGCGACACCTCCGACCCCGACCTCTACCGGGTGGGCCGCTGGACCAAGGTCGAGGGCAACCCGTTCCACGACGGCAAGCTCCGCCTGTCGACGGCGACCTACGCCCCGGACTGGTCGGTCTCCGGCGAGGAGCTCCTGCGGGGCTGGGCGCGCCGCACCGGCCAGGAGGCCGACGGCCTCGTGGCCGTCGACGTGGTCGCGCTCGCCGACCTGCTGCGCATCACCGGGCCCGTCGAGGCGCCGATCTACGGCCGGCTCGACGCGGACACGTTCACCCAGAAGCTCGTGGGTGACTACGACGCCTTCCCCGACAACGAGGCACGCCACGACCTCAACCGTGCGATCGTGCCGGTGTTCGCCGAGCGCCTGTTCTCCCCCGGCCGCGGCATCGAGAAGATCACCTCGCTGCGCGACTCCGCCCGCGCCCGCCACTTCGCGCTGTGGATGCGCGACGCCGACGTGCAGGCGGCGGTCTCCGACATCGGGCTGGCCGGCGAGCTGTCCCACACCGAGCACGACTACGTCGCGGTCTTCAACCAGAACACCAACCGCAGCAAGGCCGACTACTGGCAGCGCCGCGCGGTCCGCAGCGACGTCCGGCTCCGCGAGGACGGGTCGGCAACGGTCCGCCTCACCATCTCGGTGCACAACGACTCCCCGCCCTACGCCCAGGCCTTCGCCGACCCGCGCGGGGGCACCAGCGTGACGCGCTGGAACGGCATGACCCTCGGCGTCTTCCTGCCCGAGGGCGTCGAGATCGCGAGCGCCAGTGCCGCCGGCCGGGCGCAGGGCACCGACGTCTTCAACTACTACGGCCGCCCCTACAAGCTCCTGCGGATGACGCTGCCGCCCGAGGCGACCCGCGAGGCGGTGCTGGAGTACGACGTCCCTGCCGCCGCGGTCGCCCCCGGCGACGGGACGCTGACCTACCGCCTGGACGTGACGCCGCAGGGGATGGTCGACCCGCAGGAGCTGTCGGTGACTGTGCGGTGGCCGCGCGGCTACGACGTCGCCGACCTCCCCGAGGGCTGGACGCGCACCGGGCCCGGCGTGACGACGTACGCCGATCCCGACCTGGTGACCCAACCCCGGCTCAGCATCACCGGCTCGGCCGGACCGGCCGCCGCACCCTAGACTCCCCGGCATGGAACGCCTTCTCGTGACCGGGGGCGCGGGGTTCATCGGCTCGAACTTCGTGCACCACGTCGTCAACCACACCGACCTGCGGGTCACCGTGCTGGACAAGCTGACCTACGCCGCCTCGCGCGAGTCGCTCGCCGGGCTGCCGGAGGACCGCGTGCAGCTGGTGGTCGGCGACATCGCCGACGAGGACGCCGTCGACCCGCTCGTCGCGGCCCACGACGCGGTGGTGCACTTCGCGGCGGAGTCGCACAACGACAACTCGCTCAACGACCCGAGCCCGTTCATCCGCACCAACATCCTGGGCACCTACACGATCCTCGAGGCGGTCCGCAGGCACGACAAGCGGCTCCACCACGTCTCGACCGACGAGGTCTACGGCGACCTCGAGCTCGACGACCCCAAGCGCTTCACCGAGGACACGCCCTACAACCCGTCGTCTCCCTACTCGGCGTCCAAGGCCGGCTCGGACCACCTCGTCCGCGCGTGGGTGCGCAGCTTCGGCGTCCGCGCCACGGTCTCCAACTGCTCGAACAACTACGGCCCCTGGCAGCACATCGAGAAGTTCATCCCGCGCCAGATCACCAACGTCATCGACGGCATCCGGCCCAAGCTCTACGGCTCCGGCGAGAACGTCCGCGAC
Organism: Nocardioides sp. SYSU D00065; assembly: GCF_017916425.1. Lineage (GTDB taxonomy): Bacteria > Actinomycetota > Actinomycetes > Propionibacteriales > Nocardioidaceae > Nocardioides. Next base: position 1,317,132 of record NZ_JAFMSX010000001.1, read on the forward strand.
TGGATCCACGCCGACGACCACTCCTCGGCCGTCCTGGCCATCCTGGAGCGCGGCCGCGTGGGCGAGACGTACCTCATCGGCGCCGACGGGGAGAAGAACAACCTCGAGGTCGTCCGGCTGATCCTCACCCTGATGGGGCAGCCCGCGGACGCCTTCGACCACGTCACCGACCGCGCCGGCCACGACCTGCGCTACGCCATCGAGTCCGGCAAGCTGCGCCAGGAGCTCGGCTGGCGCCCGCAGTTCGAGGACTTCGAGTCCGGGCTGGCCGACACCATCCGGTGGTACCAGGAGCACGAGGACTGGTGGCGCCCGCACAAGGACGCGACCGAGGCGAAGTACGCGGAGAAGGGCCAGTGAGCCTCCCCTCCCTCGAGACCACCCCCATCCCGGGTCTCGTGGTCGTCCGGCTCGACCGCCGCGACGACGACCGCGGGTTCTTCAAGGAGAACTGGCAGCGCGAGAAGATGCTCGCCATCGGGCTGCCCGACTTCGGCCCGGTGCAGAACAACGTCTCCTTCAACGCCGAGCGCGGCGTGACCCGCGGCATCCACACCGAGCCGTGGGACAAGTTCATCTCGCTGGCGACCGGCCGGATCTTCGGCGCCTGGGTCGACATGCGCGAGGGCGAGACGTTCGGCGCGACGTTCACGCTCGAGATGGACACCTCGGTCGCGGTCTTCGTGCCCCGCGGTGTCGGCAACAGCTACCAGGTGCTCGAGGACGCCACCGCCTACACCTACCTCGTCAACGCGCACTGGCGCCCAGGCGTCGCCTACCCGGCACTGGCCCTCGACGACCCCACCGTCGCCATCGCGTGGCCGATCCCGCTCGACCAGGCGATCATCAGCGAGAAGGACCAGAACAACCCCGCGCTCGACCCGGCCACCGCGATCGCGCCCCGCAGGACGCTCGTCCTCGGCGGCGGCGGACAGCTCGGCCTCGCACTGGCAGCCGCCTTCCCCGACGCCCACGCGGTCACGCGCGCCGAGCTCGACCTCACCGACGCCGCGGCGGTGCGCGCCTGGCCGTGGCACGACTACGGCGTCGTCCTCAACGCGGCGGCGTACACCGCCGTCGACGCGGCCGAGACCCCCGAGGGACGCGTGGCCGCCTGGGCGGCCAACGCGACCGGCCCGGCGACCCTCGCGGCCCTGGCGCGCGAGCACGGCTTCACCCTCGTCCACTACTCCTCCGAGTACGTCTTCGACGGCACCGCGCCGCTCGAGCCCGGGCACACCGAGGACGAGCCGCTCTCGCCGCTCGGCGTCTACGCGCAGAGCAAGGCGGCCGGGGACCTCGCGGTCGGCCTGGCACCGCGCCACTACCTGCTGCGGACCTCGTGGGTGATCGGCGAGGGCGCGAACTTCGTGCGCACCATGCAGTCCCTCGCCGCGAAGGGCGTCTCCCCCAGCGTGGTCGACGACCAGGTCGGCCGGCTGACCTTCACCGAGGAGCTGGTCCGCGCGACCCGCCACCTGCTGGAGTCCGGCGCCCCGTTCGGCACCTACCACGTCTCCAACGGCGGGCCCGCGATGTCGTGGCGCGAGATCGCCCAGGCCGTCTTCGAGCGGTCCGGGCGCAGCGCGAAGGACGTCACCGCCACCACGACGGAGGCGTACGCCGAGGGCGTGCTGGCGCAGGGCAAGCCCTTCGCGCCTCGGCCGCTCGGCTCGGCGATGTCGCTGGCGAAGATCCGCGCCACCGGCTTCGAGCCCGAGGACGCGATGAGCGCGCTCGAGCGCTACCTGAGCTGACGCCGGCCCGCACGTCGTGGCGGTCGGCGTCGCTCAGCGCCGCGCTCAGCACCGCGCTCAGCGACGGTGCGAGGTGACCTCCGCCAGGGCGGGGCGCACGTCGGCGATGTAGACGAGCGCGGCGATGGTGAAGGCCAGGTGGATGATCCCGAGCGGCGAAGACCCGATCAGGACCAGCTGCGCGACGAAGCCGAGTCCGGTGATCGCGCACCAGGCCGGCTTGGTGAGCTTGCCGGCCGCGTCATAGGCCTCGGCGGAGTACGTCAGGGCGTTGACGAACGCGAACCCCTTGATGGCGAGCAGCACCACGAGCACCACCAGCATGAGGGTGCTCTGGAACGCGTAGATGTTCACGAGCCCAGCCTAAGGGGCGCGTGCACGCCCACCGGCTGTGCGGACCCCCGCCCGTGCGGCCGGGGGCCCGCGGCCGGGTTCAGTCGCCGACCTTCTCGGCGGCGTCGGCGACAGCCTTCGTCGCCTCAGCGGCCGTCTCGCGGGCGCTGGACGCGGTCTTCCTCGCCGATCCGGCGGTCCTCTTGGTGGCCCCGGCGGTCTTGCCGGCCGTCTTCTTCGTGGCCCTCGCGGTCGTGGCGGCCGTCTTCTTGGCCGTCCCCGCGGTCTTCTTGGCGGCTCCCGCCGTCGTGGCGGCCTGGGTGGCGGTGCTCCTCGTCTGGGTGGCCGTGGTCGCCGCGGCCTGCGCCGTGGCGGCGGTCGACTCCTGGCGGCGGATGCGCCCGACGAGGGTCTCGCCGCGCTTGACGAGCTCGGAGTACGTGGCGGCGGCCGCGGCGACGTTCTCGTCGACGAGGGTCGAGACCTTGGCCGGGTAGGCACTGGCCTCGGCCTGCAGCTCGGCCACGCGAGCCTCGACGGCGCGGCGGGTGGCGGTCCGCTGCACGTCGGCGACGCGCGCGGCGGCGGTCCGCTGGACGACCGCGACCCGCTTCTGGACGTCGGCGACGGCCTCGCGGACCGCCTCGACCGCGAGGTCGGTGACGCCGACGGTGGCCAGGACGGGCTTGAGGGCTTCGGTCCTGATGTCGAACTTGGCGGTGGCCATGTGCTTCTCCTTCCCCCGGGCTACCGGGGCTGTTGCGGGTGGTCGTTGAGGGCCAGGAACGAGGCGTACACGTCGAGCAGGGAGTGCTTCTGCCGCTCGGTGAGGCCGCTGTCGGCGAGGATCGCGAGCTCGACCGAGCCGGCCTGCCCGGGGTCGGGGTGGACGATGCCGGCTCGTACGTAGAGCTGCTCGGCGGAGACGCGCAGGGCACGGGCGAGCTGCTGGAGCACCTCGGCCGAGGGCCGGCGCAGGCCTCGCTCGATCTGGCTGAGATAGGGGTTGCTCACCCCGACCTGGTCGGCCAGCTGCCGCAGGGACAGCTGTGCGGCGAGCCGGTGCTCGCGCAGGTAGTCACCCAGCGAGTCACTGAGCGAGCCGAGCGAGTCGACGACCGCCTTGCCGGTCTTGGCGCTCGCGCCGTTCTTGTCCTTGGCCATGACCCCATGGTGCTAACAACGGTTAGCACAATGCAAGCGCGCAGTGGGTGAGCGGTCTCACAAGGACCATCCCCACGCGGCCCGAGCCGCTAGCTAGAAGGCAGCACGGATGACGCCGACGGGACGTCCGCCGCCCATCAGCGGGAGCCGCCCGGTGGCCTCGACCGCCTCGGCGTCGACGCCGTCCTCGCCCAGGACGCCCGAACGGCGCAGCGCCGCGGCCATCAGGACGGGTCGCACGCGCGCCGCCCCGTCGTCGGTCTTGAGCGCCCAGGCCCGCCCGTCGGGCAGCGCCACGGCGTAGACGGACTCCGCACCGGCCTTGCCGATCAGTCCCGGCACCGCGCGGTGCAGCACGAGCTCGTCGCGCGTGCTGCCACTGACGTTCTCCGGGTGCTGGCGCATCGCCTGGGCCACGCGGTGCGCCGGTCCGTCGGTCGCGGTGGCCAGCACGGCGAACGCACGGGCGAGCCCGATCAACGACGCCGACAGCAGCGGCGCTCCGCAGCCGTCGACCGCGACCGCGGCGACCGGCTCCCCGGTCAGGCGCTCGAAGGTCTCCAGGATCGCGCGCTGGAGCGGGTGGTCGGCCTGCAGGTAGGTCGCGGTGTCCCAGCCTCGCAGCACGCAGGTCGCCAGCATCGCAGCGTGCTTGCCCGAGCAGTTCATGAGGATCGGGGACCTGGCACCGCCGGCGCGGATGACCGCCTCGCGAACCTCGTCCTGGAGCGGGTAGTCCGCCGGCGTCTGCAGGGCCGACTCGTCCAGGCCAGCCGACGTGAGGATGCGACGTACGCCCTCGACGTGGAACGGCTCGCCAGAGTGGGAGGCACACCCCAGGGCCAGCAGCTCCGGGGGGAGGTCGAGCCCCAGCTCCACCATCGCCAGCGCCTGCAGAGGCTTGTTGCTCGAGCGCGGCAGCACCGGTGCGTCGACCTCGCCCACCGACCAGTCGACCGACCCGTCCGCGGCCAGCGCGACGATCGAGCCGTAGTGGTGCCCCTCCACGAACCCGGAGCGGACGATCTCGGCGACGACGGGCAGACCGGCAGGCATGGGCGCAGGCTACCCACCGCGGCAGTGAGAGGATGCGCGGGTGATCCAGCACTGCCCGACGCCGACCGAGCTCGACGACCTGGAGCTCCTCGTCTCCGGCGCCTACGCGCCGACCACCCGGTTCAACGAGCCGGGGAGCGTGGTGACCCTCCACCTGCCCGACGGCGTGGACGAGGCCGAGCTGGTCGACCCCGAGGGGCTGCCGCTGGCGCGCGTCTCGCGCGACGGCACGCTGCAGCCGCTCGCCTCCGCGCAGTACGGACCCTTCCGCCGCCTGCACTTGACGCCGTCGCAGGCCCGCGAGCAGCACGCCGGCGCGACGTTCGTGCCGGTCGTCGACGCGCTCACCGACGCCGACCTCGACGAGCTGCGCGGCCTGGGTCGCGTCGTCCTGGTCGCCCTGATGGGCACCGGGACCGCTGCCCTGTCCCCGGTCGCCCTGGTGCGGGCGTCCCTCGCCGCCGCCGCGCTCCTCGACGACGCGGCCGTCGTCGCGGTGCCCCTGCCCGCGCACGGGGACGCGGAGGCCGACCATGCCCTCGGCGCGCAGGTCGTCGCGACGTACGCCGGTCCCGACCCGGTGCACGCGCTGCCGGACCGGGGCGCGGAGACCGCCGCCCACCCCGACCGCATCGCCGCGATCGTCGAGCAGGACCGGCCCGCACCGGAGGACCAGGGCCTGGTGCTCTTCTTCACCGGCCTGTCCGGCAGCGGCAAGTCCACCCTGGCCCGGGCGCTGATGGACCGGCTGCTCGAGCAGGGCGGCCGCTCGGTCACGAGCCTCGACGGCGACGTCGTACGCCGCCACCTCTCCGCCGGGCTGACCTTCTCGCGGGCCGACCGCGAGACCAACATCCGCCGCATCGGCTGGGTGGCCGCCGAGATCTCCCGGCACGGCGGGGTCGCGGTCTGCTCGCCGATCGCGCCGTTCGCCGAGACGCGCGAGCAGGTGCGGCAGATGGTCGAGGACGCCGGGGGCGCGTTCTTCCTCGTCCACGTCGCCACGCCGCTGGAGGAGTGCGAGCGGCGTGACCGCAAGGGGCTCTACGCCAAGGCACGGGCCGGCGAGATCCCCGAGTTCACCGGCATCTCCTCGCCCTACGAGGAGCCGCTCGACCCGGCGGTGCGGGTGGACACCACCGGTCGGACGATCGAGGACGCCCTCCACGACGTCCTGGTCGCGCTCGACGAGGCCGGTCACCTCCACCTGACAGGCACCGATGCCTGAGCCGCTCAAGGTGCTCTTCGTGTGCACCGCCAACATCTGCCGCTCGCCCGCGATGGAGCTGATCGCGCGCGACCTGGCAGGTGACGCCGACGTCGTCTTCGCCAGCTCGGGCACCCACGCGGTGGACGGTCACGCGATGGACGCCGACATGGTCGCGACCCTCCCAAAGGGCGCGGCCGACGCGTTCCGCAGCCGCGCCCTGACGGCCGCCGTGCTGAGCGACGTGGACCTGGTGCTCACGGCCGAGTCGGTGCACCGCGAGCACATCCTCGACGACTTCCCGCAGCTGCACCGCAAGGTGTTCACCCTCGGCCAGTTCGCAGCGACCATCGCGGAGCTGCCGGGCCTGGACGGCCGCGAGCTCGTCGAGGCGGCTGGGCGGCGACGTACGCCGACCCTGCCCGAGCACGACGTCGCGGACCCCTACCGGCGGGGCACGGCGGCCTCCCGGACGGCAACGGGCACAATCACTGCCATGTTGCGCGACATAGTCCCCCGCCTGACCGGCGCCTCGGCCGCTCGGGAGGACTGATGGACTGGGTCACCGCCACCTTCTTCTCGATCCTCGCTGCCGGGTTCTTCGTCGGCATCGTGGTCGGCCTGACCGGCATGGGCGGCGGCGCCCTGATGACCCCCGCGCTGATCTTCCTCGGCGTCGGCGAGGCCGCCACCGTCGTGACCGCGGACCTCACCGCAGCAGCCGTCTACAAGAGCGGCGGAGCGATCGTGCACAAGCGCGAGGGCTCACCCAACATGAAGCTCGCGATGTGGCTGATGATCGGGTCGATCCCGATGGCGCTGCTCGGGCCACACCTGCTCGCCTGGGTGGTCGACCCCGAGGACATCGACGAGACGCTCCTGCTCTGCATCGGCTTCGCGCTGCTGCTGGCCGCGGCGACGTACGCCTTGCGCCTGTACCTCAACCTGCTGCGGGTGCGCGGAGGCCAGCACCCCGACGACGACCCGCGGCTGCGCCCGATCCCCACGCTGCTCGTCGGCGCGCTCGGCGGGCTCCTCGTGGGCATCACCAGCGTCGGCTCCGGCTCGGTCATCATGATCGCGCTGCTGATGCTCTATCCCGGCCTGTCCGCGGTGAAGCTCGTCGGCACCGACCTGGTGCAGGCCGTCCCCCTGGTCCTGGCTGCCGCGGTGTCCAACATCGTGCTGCACGGCATCGACTGGGGGATCCTCATCCCACTGCTCCTGGGCTCGGTCCCCGGCACGCTGATGGGCTCCGCCCTCGCCCCGCGCGTGCCCCAGTCCTTCATCCGCCGCGGCATCGTCATCGTCCTGACCATGAGCGGCGTCGCGCTGCTGGACAAGGCCGGTTGGGCGCCGCTGGGCGTGGAGGAGACGCACCCGATGCTGATCGCCGGTGTCGGCATCGCCGTGCTGCTGATCCTCCCGATCGTGTGGGGGTTCCTGCGCAAGCAGCAGGGCCTGCCGATGTTCGGGTCCCCCACCATCGCCCAGCTCGAGGACCCGACCTACCGCCCGGGCCTGGTGGGCATGAAGAAGGTCGACCGCTCCTGACGGGCCCGAGCGCTGCCGCCCGGCCTCCGGGCCGCGGCGTGTCGTGGCCGTCGTACGGCGTGTCGGGAGCGCAGCCGCGCCGGATCGGCCCCTGTGGATGACCGGTCGCGCACGCACCTCCTGCGGACCAGGCTGACCCCGTGGATCCCGTCGCCGCCCTCGCCCGCCTCGGTGGGATCGCGTCGACGGCTCAGGTCCTCAGCCTCACCACGCGCAAGAGGCTGCGGCGGGCAGTCGACGAGGGACGGGTCGTGCGGGTGTCCCGCGGGCGATACGCGCTGCCGACGGCGGACGAGGCGAAGGCCGTGGCCCGGGAGGTGGGCGGCCACCTGCGGCTGCTCTGCGCAGCCGCGCACTGGGGTTGGGAGACGAAGTGGCCTGCCCGCCACCCCCAGGTCGTCGCTCCTCGCCGGCCGCGAGCGCCGGTCCGCGCGGAGGTGGCCTACGGCTGGCTTCCGCCGAGGGACCGGGACGGCTGGGCGACCTCGCCGCGGCGCACCGTGCTCGACTGCGCGGCCGAGCTGCCCTTCGACGAGGCGCTCGCAGTCGCCGACTCCGCACTCCGGCACGGTGACCTCGACCACGACGACCTGCTCGCGACGCTGCGGCCGGACACCCCGGCTCACGTCCGCCGGGTCCTGGAGCACGCCACCGCGCTCGCCGCCAACCCCTTCGAGTCGGTGCTGCGAGCGGTGCTGGTCGACGCCGGGATCGACGTCGTCCCGCAGTGGGCCACCGCCATCGGGGGAGTGACCTACCACCCCGACCTCGCCGACCCCTTCCGCGCGCTGGCCATCGAGGCGAACTCGTGGGCCTTCCACGCCGGCAGGTCGGAGCACGACGCCGACTGCGTGCGCTACAACGCACTGGTCGTCGCCGGCTGGACGGTGCTGCGCTTCACCTGGGAGCAGGTGATGTTCGCGCCCCACGTGGTGGTGCGGACCGTGCGCGCGGCCATGTCGCTGCCGGTCGCCGCCTGAGGGGCCGGAGCACGGCCGCCCGCCGGATCGGGCGCGGCGAGAAGCGGGCGTCGTACGCGTGTCGCGGGCGGCAGCGGCGAGAAGCGGCCCTCACGCCAGGCCGAGCAGCTCCCGGCACTGGGCGGGCGTCATCGGTGTCCGCTGCGTGATCCGGCCGAGCTCGGCGGCGCGAGAGACCAGCTGCGCGTTGGACTCGACGGGCACGCCGCGGCTGATCGTCAGCACGTCCTCCATGCCCACGCGCAGGTGACCGCCCATCGACAGCGACGCCATCGCGACGGCGAGGGTCGAGCGGCCGATCCCGGTCGCCGACCACGACGTCACCTCGGCAGGCAGGGCGGCCACGCCGGCGACCAGGGCCGGGGCCGTGCCGGGCATGCCGCCGGGGACACCCATGACGAAGTCGACGTGCACCTTGCCACCCGCAGGGAGGCCGTACTCGCGCAGGAGGCGGCCGAGGGCATGCACCTGGCCCAGGTCGAACAGCTCGAACTCGGGGGCGACGCCGCGCTCGAGCGCCAGCTGGTAGAGGTCCTTGACGAACGGCCAGGGGTTGAGGAACACGTCGTCGCCGAAGTTGGTCGTGCCCATCGTCAGGCTGCACGAGTCGGGCTCGGCGTCGAGCACCTCGAGCCGCTCGTCCAGCGGATCGTGCACCGAGCCGCCGGTGGAGAGCTGCACGACCAGCGACGAGCTCTCGCGCACGGCGGCCACCCACTCGCGCAGGAGGGCCTGGTCGAGGGTCGGCCGGTGGGAGGCGTCGCGGACGTGGATGTGGATCATCGCGGCGCCCGCCGCCTCGCACTCGGCCGCGGTGCGCGCGATCTCCTCGGGCGTGGTGGGCAGCTGCGGACAGTCGGCCTTCGCGGTCTCGGCACCGGTGGGAGCGACCGTGATCAGCAGGGCATCGGGCATGGCGGCATCCTTGCACCATGCGCGCCGTCATCCAGCGGGTCTCCTCCGCCACTGTCCGGGTCGACGGCGAGGAGGTCGGCCGGATCGACGGTCCGGGGCTCCTGGTCTACCTCGGCGTCACCCACGGCGACGGCGCCGCGGAGGTCGCCTGGACCGCGCGCAAGATCTGGGACCTGCGCCTGCTGCGCGAGGAACGCAGCCTCAGCGACGTCGGCGCGCCAGTACTCGTCGTGAGCCAGTTCACGCTCCACGGCGATGCTCGCAAGGGCCGGCGCCCCACCTGGCAGGCCGCCGCGCCGGGCCCGGTGAGCGAGCCGGCGTACGACGCGGTGTGCGCCGAGCTCGAGCGGCTCGGTGCCCACGTCGAGCGCGGGCGGTTCGGCGCCGACATGCAGGTCGAGAGCGTCAACGACGGGCCGCTCACCCTCGTGCTCGACACGCCCTAGCGCGGACCGGTCTCCCAGACCCGCGCCCAGTCGACATCCATGTGCTCGGGCAGCTCGCCGTTGAAGCGCGGCAGCTCGTAGTCGGAGGACAGCAGGCTCAGGATCAGGAACTCCTGGCGCCCCGAGGTCTCGCCCTCCAGCCGGTGCGTGACCTGGCCGTCGATGCGGAAGACGTACTCCTCGGGCGTCCACTCGACCGAGAACACGTGGTACTGCTCGGCCCAGCCCTCGCCGTACTGGTCGAGGTCGCGCACCCACCCGCCGGAGGTCTGCTTCCTGCCGTCCTCGTCCAGCCAGTAGGCGAAGCTGGTGAGGCCGCCCTCGGGGTGGCCGTCGCCGAAGTACTCCATGACGTCGATCTCGGCGCCGCCGGTCCGGGCGCCGCCGGCGGACTGGCCGCCGACGGCCTGCATCCAGAACGCCGCGTGCTGGCCGCGGGCGGACTGCGCCTTGATGCGGGCGGCGGCGAAGCCGTAGGTGAAGCCGTAGACGCCCTCGGTGCCGACGTGCCCGTTGAGGCGGTATGGGAACTGCTTGCGGCGGCCCGGCAGCCGGCACTGCCCCCTGGCAGGGTCGTCGAGCACGCTCAGCCGCAGGACGCCGTCGAGCACCTCGGCGCCTCGGGGATCGGCCCGCGAGCACATGCGCACGCCGACGTGACCCTGGTCGCGGGTGTGCCACGTGCCGTCTGCCTCGTCGACGGTGTCCCGCTCGAAGTCGTCGGTGAAGCTGGCCTCCGGGGCGTCGTCGGTCGAGACCTCGGCGCCGACCGCGTCCTCGCCCTCGCCGACCACGACGTGCAGCACACCGGGCGTGCGGGTGGTCAGCGCGACCTCGCCGTCGGCGTCGGTCTCCTGCTCCGAGACGGACGTCCAGTCGTCGCCGTCCTCGGCGAAGAGCCTCACGGGCGTGCCTGCCTCGGCGTCCTCGACGGTGGCCGCCACGACCCAGGCGGCGTCGTCGGCCGGCTCGGGATCCTCGCCGGTCGCCGCGAGCTGGGGCAGCACCCGCACCTCGAGCGCGTCGCTGTCCCGGTACGACGGCGGGCCGGCCTCCTCGGCCGCGGAGCACCCGGCACCGAGCAGGGCCACGACCAGCACTCCGCCGACCAGCCGGCGCGGTCGGGGACGGGACGCGAGTCGGGGGGCGCGGCTCATTCGCCCGAGTCTGTCCGACCACGCCCGGCCATGCGAATTCGCCGAGGCGTTCCACGTCGCTACGATGAACGCTGCTGTCCCTAGAGAGGTCCTCGCCACGCCATGACCAACACCCACGTCGACTACCAGCTGAGTCAGCTGGACCAGCTCGAGGCGGAGTCGATCCACATCTTCCGTGAGGTCGCCGCCGAGTTCGAGAAGCCGGTCCTGATGTTCTCGGGTGGCAAGGACTCCATCGTGATGCTCCGCCTGGCGGAGAAGGCGTTCTTCCCTGCCAAGCTGCCGTTCCCGCTGCTGCAGGTCGACACCGGCCTGGACTTCGCCGAGGTGCTGGCCACCCGCGACTCGTGGGTCGAGCGCCTGGGTGCGCGGATGATCGTCGCCACGATCGACGAGGCGATCGCCGCGGGTCACGTGGTCGACGACGGCAAGACCAGCCGCAACCGCATGCAGATCGGCACGCTGCTCGGCGCGATCGAGGAGAACGGGTTCACCGCCGCCTTCGGCGGCGGGCGGCGTGACGAGGAGAAGGCCCGCGCGAAGGAGCGGGTCTACTCCCACCGCGACGACTTCGGCCAGTGGGACCCCAAGAACCAGCGCCCCGAGCTGTGGAGCCTCTACAACGGCCGGATCCACGCCGGCGAGCACATGCGCATCTTCCCGCTGTCCAACTGGACCGAGCTCGACATCTGGCACTACATCCACCGCGAGCAGATCGAGATCCCCTCGATCTACTTCGCTCACGAGCGCGAGGTCATCGAGCGCGACGGCATGCTGCTGTCGGTCGGCCCGGAGATCCAGCCCAAGGCCGGCGAGACGCCGGTGACCAAGACGGTGCGCTTCCGCACCGTCGGCGACCGCACCCAGACCGGCTGCGTCGAGTCGACCGCGACCGACACCGCCGCCATCATCGACGAGATCGCCATCGCCCGGGTCACCGAGCGCGGCGCCACCCGTGGCGACGACCGCTTCTCCGAGGCCGCCATGGAAGACCGCAAGAAGGAAGGCTACTTCTGATGGCCACCACCGACTCCCACACGACCGCCCAGGGCCAGATGGACCTGCTCCGCTTCGCGACGGCCGGCTCCGTCGACGACGGCAAGTCGACCCTGATCGGTCGCCTGCTGCTCGACTCGAAGTCGATCTTCGAGGACCAGCTCGAGGCGGTGGAGTCGACCAGCCAGTCCAAGGGCTACGACTACACCGACCTGGCGCTGCTGACCGACGGCCTGCGCTCCGAGCGCGAGCAGGGCATCACGATCGACGTGGCCTACCGCTACTTCGCGACCCCGAACCGCAAGTTCATCATCGCCGACACCCCGGGCCACATCCAGTACACCCGCAACATGGTCACCGGCGCCTCGACCGCCGACCTGGGCCTCGTGCTGGTCGACGCCCGCCAGGGCCTCACCGAGCAGTCGCGCCGCCACGCGGTGCTGCTGTCGCTGCTCCGCGTGCCCCACCTGGTGCTCGCGATCAACAAGATGGACCTGGTCGACTGGTCGCAGGAGGTCTACGAGAAGATCCACCGCGAGTTCACGCAGTTCGCGACGAAGCTCAACATCCCCGACCTCGAGGTCATCCCGATCTCGGCGCTGCAGGGCGACAACGTCGTCAACCGCTCCGAGAACACCCCCTGGTACTCCGGGCCGACGCTCATGCACCACCTCGAGCACGTCCACGTCGCCTCCGACCGCGACCTCGTCGACACCCGCTTCCCGGTGCAGTACGTCATCCGCCCCAAGTCCGACGCCTACCACGACTTCCGCGGGTACGCCGGCCAGGTCGCCGGCGGCGTGCTGAAGAAGGGCGACGAGGTCGTCGTCCTCCCTTCCGGGATGCCGTCGAAGATCGCCAAGGTCGAGCTCTTCGACCAGGAGATCGCCGAGGCGTTCCCGCCCATGTCCGTCACCGTGCACCTCGAGGACGACGTCGACGTCTCCCGCGGCGACATGATCGCTCGGCCCAAGAACGCCCCCAAGCCCAGCCAGGACATCGACGCGATGGTCTGCTGGATGACCAACGAGCCGCTCAAGCCGCGGCAGAAGCTGGCCATCAAGCACACCACCCGCACCGGCCGGGCCATGGTCAAGGACATCCAGTACCGCCTGGACGTCAACAGCCTCCACCGTGACCAGGACACCAAGGAGCTCGGGCTCAACGAGATCGGCCGCGTCCAGCTGCGCACCACCGTGCCGCTGCTGTGCGACCCGTACTCCAAGAACCGCACCACCGGCTCGTTCATCCTGATCGACGAGGCGACCGGCGTGACCGTCGGTGCCGGCATGATCAACAGCGGCAGCTGAGCGGCCGCACCGGGAGCACCCTCAGCGGGGCAGCACCACGCACACCGTGGTGCCCCCGCCGGGGGTGCTCTCGAGCGACACCCCTCCGCCGTGCGCCTCGGCGACGGCGCGCACGATGCTCAGGCCGAGACCGGTGCCGGGCACCTGGAGGCGGCGCGCGTTGCGACCGCGGTAGAACCGGTTGAAGACGTGGTCGCGGTCCTCGGGGTCGATCCCCTCGCCGTCGTCGGCCACACTGAGCTGCACGTGGGTCTCGCACGAGGTCACCGCGACGACGATCCGGCCGCCGCGCGGCGTGTAGGCGATCGCGTTGCAGACCAGGTTGTCGACCAGCTGCCGCAACCGCATGCCGTCGACGACCGCGACCAGGGAGTCCGGCAGGTCCGACTCGAGGGTGACCCCGGCCTGCGCGGCGTCCACCGCGGCTGCCTCCAGCGCCTCGGCGAGGATCGTCACGAGGTCGACCCGATAGGGGTCGACCAGCGGCGAGCCGGAGGTGGCCCGGGTGGAGAAGAGCAGGTCCGCCACGAGGTGCGACAGGCGCTGGACGTTGCGGCGGGCGGCGGCGACGCGCGGTCGGGCAGCGGGACCGATCTCGGCTGAGTCCTCCAGCAGCTCGAGGTGGGCCATGGCGGAGGTGAGGGGCGTGCGGAGCTCGTGCGAGATCGAGGTGACGAAGTCGTCCTTGACCCGGATCGCGCGCATCAGCTCGGTGACGTCCTGGTAGGCCAGCGCGGCGCCGGTGAGCGTGCCGACACGGTCGCGGACCGATCGCGCCGACACCGACAGCGCCCGGCGCGACTCCGGGTCCTCCCCGACCCAGATGAGGAAGTCGTCGAACTCCTCGCCCGCGACCGCCCGCACCGTGGGCATCTCCTCGGAGCTGAGCGGTCGGGCCTGCTCGGCGTCGTAGAGGTAGCCGGTCTGGCCCACCCGACCGCGGTGGCCGTGGGGGAACGCGAGGTCCATGAAGTCCTGGTGACGGGAGTTGTAGCCCTGGTAGGTGCCGTCGGCATCGAGCAGCAGCAGGCCCACCGCCACGGTGTCGAACACCGCTTCGGCCTTGCGCTGCTCGGACTCCACAGCCGCCTCGGCCGCGTCGAGCCGCTCCGCGAACGCGTGGCGCTCGGTGAGGTCGGCGATCTGCGAGATGAAGTGCAGCGGGGCACCATCGGCATCGCGCAGCAGCGCGACGGAGAGGTCGCCGACCAGGAGGGAGCCGTCGGCACGGATGTAGCGCTTGGTGATGCGGTAGCTGGGGATCGTCCCGGCCAGCGTGCGGGTGGCGAGGGCCAGGTCGCTGGCGAGGTCGTCGGGGTGGGTGATGTCCTGGAACGCCATCGTCGTCATCGCGCCGGCGTCGTAGCCGAGCATGTCGCACAGGGCCGCGTTGGCGGTGAGGAAGTCACCGGTGATGGAGACGAGGGCCGTCCCGACCGGCGAGTGCTCCACGGTGAGGCGCCACAGGTCGTCGGTCACGGGCAGGCTCGCTTGATGCATCACGCGATCCCTTCGCGTCCGGAGCGGAACTCCCACGGTAGGACGCGGGCGCGCGGGGCGGGGCGACTTCGGGATAACTGCGAGGAAATTGCTGGAACCGCCCCGCGGGTCGCGGGGCGGTTCCGTGAGGCGGGAGCCGGTCAGGCGCCGACCAGCACCTGCACCTCGGCCACCGAGCCGGTGGCGGCGACGACACGGGTGTCGACCGGCTCCGCCTTGGGCGCGAGGGTGCGCAGCGTCCACTCACCGTCGCCGGCGAAGAACCGGAAGTGGCCGGTCGCGGACGTGGGCACCTCGGCGGTGAACTCCCCGGTGCGGTCGAGCAGGCGGACGTAGGCGTTGGGCACCGGCTCGTCACCGGCGCGCAGCACCTGACCCTGGATCACCGCCTCCTTGGCCACGTCGACGCCGTCGAGCGACAGCCCGCCCTCGGTCGCGCCGCACATCAGGCGCTCGTCCCGTCCGCCTGGCCGGGCTCGTCACCGAGCGCCACGGGGACGCCGACGAGCGAGCCGTACTCGGTCCACGACCCGTCGTAGTTCTTGACGTTCTTGCGGCCCAGGAGCTCGGTGAGGACGAACCAGGTGAGCGACGAGCGCTCCCCGATGCGGCACAGGGCGATGGTGTCCTTGTCGGCGTCGAAGCCGACCTCGTCGTAGAGCGCGGCCAGCTCCTCGTCGGACTTGAAGGTGCCGTCGTCGTTGGCGTTCTTGCTCCACGGCACGTTGACCGAGGTCGGGATGTGTCCGGCGCGCTGGGCCTGCTCCTGCGGGAGGTGCGCCGGGGCGAGCAGCCGACCGGCGTACTCGTCGGGGCTGCGCACGTCGACGAGGTTCTGCGTGCCGATCGCGGCGACGACCTCGTCGCGGAAGGCGCGGATCGAGGTGTCCTGCTCGGTCGCGGTGTACGACGTGCGCTCGCGCGTCGGCACCGCGTCGGTGAGCTCGCGCGAGTCGAGCTCCCACTTCTTGCGGCCGCCGTCGAGGAGCTTGACGTCCTGGTGGCCGTAGAGCTTGAAGTACCAGTACGCGTAGGCGGCGAACCAGTTGTTGTTTCCGCCGTAGAGGATGACGGTGTCGTCGTTGGACACGCCCCGCTCGGACAGCAGCGCCTCGAACTGCGCCTTGTTGACGAAGTCGCGACGGACCTGGTCCTGGAGGTCGGTGGTCCAGTCGAGCTTGATGGCGCCCCTGATGTGGCCCTTGTCGTAGGCGGTGGTGTCCTCGTCGACCTCGATGAGGACGATCCCGTCGGTGTCGAGGTTGTCCTCGACCCACTGGGCGGTGACGAGCGAGTTCTCGCGGCTCATGGTGATGTGCTCCTTGCTGGTGGTGAGTCGTGTGCGGGGTGGGTGGAGGGGTCAGGTGGCGGGTCAGGTGGCGATGCGCCGAGCGGTGGCGCGGCGGAGCAGGAGGTACAGCTCGCAGCCGAGGCAGAGCCCGAAGCCGGCGTTGAGGAGCGCGGCGACGAGCGCGGCCCCGACGGCGACCTGGCCGACGACCGTCGCGCCCGCCAGCATCGCGGCCAGGCCGACGACGGCGAACGCGAAGCCCACTCCCTGGGCGAAGCGCGGCGGCTCGGGTGCCTCCCACTCGGCCGGGGGCGCCAGCCGCGGTCGCACGAGGGTCCGGAACAACCAGGCGTACGGCGTCGCCGTCACGCCGCGGACCGCGCCGAGCCCGAAGAGCACAGCCTGCGCGGCGAGCAGCGCGAGAGCGGCGGGCGGCGGGAGCAGCAGCACCGCGACGAGGACCACGGACGTCACGGCGGCAGCCAGCTGCGGTGCACGCGGGTCGATGGCGCCAGGCGGTGCCGGCGCCGCGCTGGTCGTCCTGGTGCCCGGCGTGGTGCCGGGCGTGGCTGTGGTCGTCATGTCTCTCCTGAGGTGGTCGTCGCGGCGGGCCGGGCAGCGCCGCCCGTGGGACGCGGCGCTCGGGTCCCGCCGGAGAGCACGGTCCGGCGTACGGACGCGCGGGTGCTCAGGAGGGCGGGACCGCTACGACATTCGACACAGCGCCGAGCGCACGCGGCAGTGGTCGACTGCGCGGCGCCGGGTGAGCAGGGTCGAGGACATGCCCACGACAGTAGGCCGTCCATCCATCCCGTCCGCCCCTCGTCTCACTTGTTGAGCGTGCCATCCGCATCGTGAGATCCCACGCGCGCCACGGCCGCCAGGACCTGGTCGCGCGACGGGGCGCCCGCAGCACGGGTCACCTCGGCTCCGGACGGGTCGAGCACCACCGTCGTCGGGGTGCGCAGGATGCCGAACGTGCGGGTCGCGTCGGGATGCTGCTCGGCGTCGACCTCGACGTGGGTCACCCCGTCGACGAGGTCGGCGACCTCGCCGAGCACCCGTCGGGTGGCGCGACACGGCGCGCAGAACGCACTGGAGAACTGGAGCAGCGTGGCACGTCCACCGAGGGCGCCGCCGACGGAGGCCACGAGCTCGGCGCCCGGCGGGACGGCCGGGGGTGCGGCGTCGGCGGGCTCCTGCGGCGCAGGAGCGGCCGCGACGCGGAACCGGCCGTCGGTCGCCAGTCGCCACAGACCCACCGCCACGGTCACGACGACGGCCGCGGCGGCGATCCAGGCTCCGGTGCTCACGTCGTGTGCAACACGTGCGGTGCCCGCGATTGTTCCGCGCTGGAGAGCACGACGGGGCCCCGGATCGTCCCGGGGCCCCGCGGTGGGTGCTGAGCTGGAGCTCAGCGCTTGATCTTGACCTTCTGCGTCAGGTCACCGGACCCGACCTTGCCCGCGCCACTGATGCGGAACACCAGCTTGTGCTTGCCGGCGCGGAGCGGCTTCTTGAACCGCACGACGCCCTTGCCCTTGGCGATCTTGCCCTTGCCGAGCTTCTTGAGCTTGGGCTCGCCGTTGGCCCTGGTGCCGGCGACCTCGTAGACCACGACGCTCGCCTTGACCTTCTTGGCCTTCAGCGGCTTGACCTTGAGCGTCATGGCGGCCGCCTTGCGCGACACCTTCGCCTTGAGCTTCGGCTGGTAGCCGACCTTGGCGGTCGCGGTGGTCAGCGCCTGGCCGAGCGCGAAGCCGGCGTCGTTGGTGACGCGGCCGGTGACCTTCTTGCCCAGGTGGGACTTGCGCAGCTCGAGAGTCGGGCCGGTCGCGACGACCGTGCTGCCGACGAGCCACTCGTAGCTGAACTTCGAGCGGGCCTGGGTGTTCCACCGGCCGACGTCGAGGCGGAGGGGCTTGCCGACCCAGGCCTGGCCCTCGATCTCGGGACGCTCCACTGCCTTGACGTCCTTGGTGAGCGCTGCGGAGATGCCGGTCACGACCTGGCCAGGACGCACGGTGATGGTGGTGGCGTGCTCGGGGAGGGCGTCCTTCCACCACTCCGGGACGTGGTCGGCAGCGCCGAACTGCACCGTGTAGGTGCCGGGCCACAGCGTGCGCTCGTCGAACGTGCCGTTCAGCGCGATGTCCTGCGCGTAGCCCGCGTAGTTCTGCTCGGCATCGCGGAAGGACACGCTCGGGCTGTCGAGCACCCCGCCGGCCTCGCTGGTCACCGCACCGCTCACTCCGCCGGCGACCGGGAGGGTGAAGTCCATCGTGCGGGGGGCGGCGGTCAGCACGGCCGCGGTGTCGTAGCCCAGCGCGTTGCCCGACCACGTCGTGCGACGGGAGAAGTCGCCGTCCTCACGCGGTCCCTCGCCCTGGACCATGATCTTGAACTCCGTCTCGCCGCCGATGCGGTCGAGCTGGGCGAAGTGGTACTGGCCGGCGCGGTTGCTGTACGTGCTCGCGACCGCCTTCGCGTCGCGCGGGTCGGCAGGCGTGTCGTACAGGTCGATGCGGTAGCCCACGCCGAGGCCGCCGAGCTCGTCGCGGACGATGCCGCTGACGTCCACGCCGTTGGGTGCCGCGGTGGTCGCGGCCGCGAGCGCTGCGTCGATGCCGGTCACAGCCTGCCCCGGACCGACGGTGACCAGGGTCGGGTCGAGCGGGGAGTCGAACGGCACGTTGTTCCACGACTCGCCGACGTACTCGCCGATCGGGTCGACGAAGGTCACCTCGTGCTGACCGGTGTCGACGCCCTCGATGAGGTAGACGCCGTTGGCGTCCGTCCAGTCACAGGAGCCGTCCGTGCACGCCTGCGCGCGGTGCAGCGGCGCGCCCGCCTCGTTGGTGATCCGGCCGCCGATCGTGCCGCCGGGGGCGAGGGTCACCACGCCGACGTCGGCGCCGGCGGCGGTCGGGGCCACCGGGTCCGCAGTCGCCTGCGAGGGCTTGTCGTTGAACCACTCGGTCGCGAGCGTGTCGCCGGTGTCGGGGTCGTAGCCCTCGAAGACGAGCTTCACCGGGACGGACGCGCCGATGCGGAACAGGCCCGCGCGGTCGGTGGAGTCGGCGCCGACGAGGGTGCCGGTGGCCGCGTCGTACGCCTCCACGCGGGCGTTGCGGACACCGCGGCCGTCGACGGTGCGGACGACGCCACCGACGCTCGGAGCGCGGTCGATGGTCCACGCCGGCAGCGTCTGCGCCGCGCCGGCGACCGTCACGACGTCGGCGGAGGCCTCGTCGGGCTTGTCGCGGTACCACTCGGTCGCGAACTCGGGCGAGGGGTAGAACTGGAGCTTGTACGCGCCGTCGGGGAGCGGGATGTCGAACGCCCCGCCCTCGGCGTAGTAGGTGTCGACGTAGCTGCCGGACTCGGTGTAGACGGTGACCGAGCCCTCGACGTAGTTGCCGCTCGGGTCGATCGTGCTGCCGCTGACCATCACGGCCGCGTTCGCCGCGCTCGTCGCCACCAGGCTGCCACCGACCATGCCGAGCATGGCGGTCGCGGCCAGGGCACGACGAGACCGGCGCAGGTGGGTGCTTCCCATTGCGCTTCCTCTCACTGTGAACCTGACGGATCGCAGCAAATGGGCATCCCCCGTTAGGCACCCCCGTTTGCCTGCGGCGGCAGCCTAGACCACCGCTGTCCGGGCGCGGGCGCGCCTCTGCGCCTCCCGCGCGGACTGGCGGCAGCCCCGCCCGCGACGCTCAGCCGCCGGCGAAGGGCGGCAGGAGCTCGACCACCGACCCGGGAGGGACGACGACGGCGGCGGGGTCCTGCGAGCGGACGGGCTGGTCGCCGACCAGCACGGAGCAGACCGCGACCGTGCGCGCCATCCGGTCGTCGGGATGGCGCGCCAGCACCTGCTCGACGAGGTCGGCGAGCGTGAGCCCGTCGGTGACCTCGAAGGTGTCCTCGGCCGTGCCCGCCGCCGCCCGGGCGCCCGCCCAGTAGCGCACGGTGACCGTCTCACGACCTCGATCACGCTCGGGTGCGGCACTCATGCGGGCTATCCTTCCTCACTCCCGAGCCCCACACCCAGGTCCCCGAAGACGAGGAGGGTCGGCCATGAGCGCGCTGCTTCTGCTCACCGGCGCCCTGCAGCCCTCGGCCGAGGTGCTGCCCGGACTGGCGCTGCTGTCCCACAGCGTACGGATCCTTCCCGCCCAGGGCAGCGCCCTGCTCGAGGCACCCGACGCGGACCTGGTGCTCGTCGACGGTCGCCAGGACCTCGCCGCGGCCCGCGACCTGTGCCGGCTGATCCGCACCACCGGCACCGAGGCCCCGGTCCTGCTCGTGGTCACCGAGGGTGGTCTCGCGGTCGTCGCGCACGATTGGGGGATGGACGACGTCGTCCTCCACACGTGCGGACCGGCCGAGCTGGACGCGCGCATCCGCCTGGCGATCGGGCGCAGCAGCGCCGCCGCTCCGGACGACCCGGCCGCCCACGTCATCCGCCGCGGCGAGGTCGTGGTGGACGACGCGACGTACACCGCGCGCATCGGCGGGCGCGCGCTCGACCTCACCTACAAGGAGTTCGAGCTCCTCAAGTACCTCGCGCAGCACCCCGGCCGGGTGTTCAGCCGCGAGCAGCTGCTCCAGGAGGTCTGGGGCTACGACTACTTCGGCGGCACCCGCACCGTCGACGTCCACGTGCGCCGCCTGCGCGCCAAGCTCGGCACCGAGCACGAGCACCACATCGGCACGGTCCGCAACGTCGGCTACCGCTTCGTGGTGCCCACCCGCGAGGCGGCGGCCGACGCGGAGTCGGCGAACCACTGACGCCTGCCCGGCCGCTCGGCTGGCTAGGGTCGAGGGCGTGGACCACATCACCGCCATCGCGGACGAGTCGGCCGCGGCCGACGGCGCCGACCCGCTCGACGAGGCGACGCGCATGGCGCTCGCCGACGGCACCGTCGAGGTGCTGACGCAGGACGACGGGTTCGCCCTGGTCCACGCGGACGACCTCTCGCTGGTCGTCCGGCCCGCCGCGCGCGGGAGGGGGATCGGCTCGGCGTTGCTGGCGCGGGTCGAGGCGGCGTACGCCGGCGCCCTGACCGCCTGGTCCCACGGGGACCACCCCGCCGCGGCCCGGCTCGCCGAGGGCCACGGCTGGGAGCGGGTGCGCGAGCTGTGGGTGATGCGTCGTGACGCCGCCCTCGTCATGCCGCCGCTCGAGGTGCCGCCCGGCGTCACCATCCGGGCCTACCGCGACTCCGACGCCGCCGACGTCGTGGCGGTCAACGCCGCCGCCTTCGCCCACCACCCCGAGCAGGGGGCGATGGACGAGGCCAACCTGGCCCGCCGGATGGCCGAGCCGTGGTTCGACCCCGCCGGGCTCCTGGTCGCCGAGGACTCCTCGGGGATGCTCGGCTTCCACTGGACCAAGCAGCACGACGCCCGTCTGGGCGAGGTGTACGTCGTCGGCGTCGCCCCGCAAGCCCAGGGCCGCGGCCTCGGGCGGGTGCTCACCCTCGCCGGGCTGCACCACCTGGCCGCCCTCGGTGTCGACGAGGTCCTGCTCTACGTCGAGTCCGACAACGCGCCGGCCGTGGCGGTGTACTCACGCCTCGGGTTCGCGCACGCGACGAGCGACACCCACGTGCAGTACCGGCGCCGTACCTGAGCCGCTCCCGCCGCGCGTCCGGATCGCGTCGCGCCGGACGCGGTCCGTGACCGGAGCGCCGTCAGCGCAGCGGCCGGACGTGCAGCCCGACCTCGGGGTCGACGACGACCTCCTGGGCCGCCGGCATGCCGTCGACGGACAGCGTGGCCTCGACCGGCACGTTGCGCTTGACCAGTGCCAGCGCGATCGGACCGAGCTCGTGGTGGCGCGCGCTCGACCCGACGAAGCCGAGGTCGCGGCCATCGAGGGACACCGGTGACCCGGCGGGCGGGAGGCGGTTCTCCGAGCCGTCGAGGTGCAGCAGCACCAGCCGGCGCGGCGGGCGACCGAGCGTGTGGACCCGCGCGACCGTCTCCTGCCCCCGGTAGCAACCCTTGTCGAGGTGCACCGCCGCCCCGATCCAGCCGACCTCGTTGGGGATCGTGCGGTGGTCGGTGTCGAGACCGAACCGCGGCTCGCCGCGCTCGATGCGCAGCGCCTCGAAGGCCCACATGCCCGCCGCCGGGCCGGCCGCGTGGGCGTACGCCTCGAGCCGGTCGCGGGGCACCAGGTCGTAGCGACCGCTGCCCTCGCCCGGGCGCCACATCGCGGCGAGGTCGTCGACGAGCGAGACCTCGACCCGCGTCATGAACTTCATCCGCTCGAGCCACTCGACCAGGGCCGCGCCCGCGCCCGGCTCGGTGTGGGCGGTGAAGGACTCGCCGTCGTCGACGCCGGCGAAGGCGTGCTCGACGTGTCCCTGCGGACTCAGGATGAGTGCCTGCGTCCAGGCGCCGGGTGCGAGTCCGTCGAAGTACTGGGTGGTGAGGCTGTGCAGCCACGAGAGCCGGTCCGGGCCGGCGATGCGCAGGACGTCGCGATGGGAGAGGTCCACGAACCCCTCGCCCGCCACCAGGCTGCGCTGCTCGGTGTTGAAGGAGCCGTAGTGCGCCGCCACCGGCGCGTCGACGCCGTCGCCGGCGACGGCCCCGGGCAGGGCGAGGAGAGGGCTGGGCATGCCTCCAGACTAGGCCGCCCCCACGCCCGGCCCCAGCGGCGAGGAGGGATCGAGAGCAGCGGGAGGCTCGTCGAGCGGGTCCGGCTCCGTCGTACGCCCGCGCAGCTCGGCACGCAGCCAGAAGGCCACGTGCCCGGCACCGACCAGCGTCGCCGCACCGATCACGAGGAAGATCCACCGCCAGTCCACCACCGTGACGAGCGCGGCGCCGAGAGCGAGCGAGACCGCCGTCGGCACCGTCATCACCACCTCCGCGGCCGTGGACACCCGCCCCATCAGGCGCTGCGGGGTGCGTCGCTGGAGGATCGTCATGTAGGCCACCACCAGCAGCGGCAGCGAGGCCCCGAACAGGGTGATGCTCACCAGGACGCCCGCCATGACGGGCGACGCGGCGATGCCCAGGGCGCTGACCCCGAGCAGGACGAGCCCGAGCGTGCTCGTCGCGACCTCGCCGAAGCGGCGTACGAGCCGGGCGGACGCGACACCGCCGACCACCGCACCGATGCCCTGCACGGACACGATGACGCTGACGTACGTCGCGGCGCGGCCGAAGTGGTCGGTCAGCGCGAAGATCGCCGACTCGGTGAAGCCGAGCACGAGCATCGAGATCCCGAACCCGATGAGCAGGTGAGCGAGCACCCGGTCGCGGACGAGGTGGCGCAGGCCGTCGCTGAGCTGGGTCCAGTAGGCGCCCTGCTCCGGCTCGGGCGACTCCTCCTCGACCCGGATCGTCGCGATGACGGCAGCCGCGACGAGGAACGACGCCGCGTCCACCAGTGCGACGGCCCAGCCCCCGAGCCACGCGAAGAGCGCGGCGCCGAGCAGCGGGCCGAAGAGCCGGTAGGACTCCTTCACCGTCTGGATGCTGGAGTTGGCGTCGACCAGCATCTGCTCGGGCATGAGCTCCTTGAGCAGCCCGTTGAGTCCGGCCGGCAGCACCACGAAGCTCACGCCGTAGAGGCCGGCGACCGTCCAGATGATCCACACGTCGCCCGCGTCGCGGACGAGCAGGAGGGGCAGCACGGCGACGGCGGACAGCACGTTGCCCCACACCAGCATCGGCTTGCGCATGATCCGGTCGATCCACACACCCACGAGCGGGGCGAAGATCGCCGGGATGCACATGAAGAAGAACGTGAAGCCGGCCATCGCGCTGGAGCCGGTCAGCGTCTTCACCCAGATGCTGAGGACCAGCAGCATGATCGAGTCGCCGAGCATCGAGGTCGACAGCCCGGCGAAGAGTCGCGAGAAGCCCGGCTGCGCGAACGCGGCCCTCACCGGGTCACCTCGACGGCGGCGCCCCACGCGACGAGCTCGACCAGTCGCGAGCCCTCCGGCCGTGACGCGGGGTCGGCCAGCCGGCCCTCGTAGGCGCGGATGAGCGCCGCGACCTGGTCGTTGACCTCGCGCAGCTCCTCGCGGGTGAGCCACCCCATGGTCTGGGTGAGCTCGCCGGCCGCGCGCCACTCGGGGTCGGACTCGGCGAGCCGGGCCGAGGAGTCGAGGTAGCGGTCGACCCAGCGTTCCAGCATCGCGCGGGCCAGCGCCTCGCCCGCGCGCCGCTCCTCCGGACCGGTGTCCGGCTCGTCACCCCAGCTCAGTCCGACCTGGCTCATCTGCCAGGGTCGCTGACGGCCGGTGCCGCCCTCGGCCTCCTCGATGAAGTCGTGCTCCGCGAGCTTGCGCAGGTGCCAGGAGCAGTTGGCCGGCGACTCGTCGAGCCGCTCCGCCAGCTGGCTGGCGGTCAGCGGCCCCTCGATCGTGAGCAGCTCCAGGATGCCCATCCGGACGGGGTGCGCGACAGCGGTCAGGGCGCGGGGGTCGCGCAGGCGGCGGTACTCAGGCATGGGTGGAAAGTACTCTTTCGAAAGTACTCTTGCAATGGGTCGGGCGCTGCGGTTGCGTTCCCCGGCTAGCCGGGGAAACTGGAGCCTCACCCCCGAAACTTCGGCCTGGAACCTTCAGGTTCCCCGGCTAGCCGGGGATTGCGACGCGCACCCCGCGCACACCCCGAAGATCGCCAGATGCCCCACATCCATCGTGAACCCGTCGGCAGCCAGGGTTGCCACGACCGGGGCGACGAGCTCAGGGGCGTAGGACTGGACGTCGCCGCAGTGGCGGCACACCACGTGCACGTGCTCGTGCTCGTCGGTCGAGTGGTACGTCGGCGCGCGGTCGCTCAAGTGCGTGTGGCGCACGAGCCCCAGCTCCTCGAGCACCTCGAGCGTGCGGTAGACGGTCGAGGCGTTGACCGAGCTCACCTGCCCGCGGACGTGCGCGAGCACCTCGTCGGGGGTGGCGTGCCGCAACTCCTCGACGGCGCGCAGGATCAGCTCCCGCTGCGGCGTGAGCCGCAGTCCCTGCTCCCGGAGCCGGGCGGCGAGGCTCTCCCCCGAGCCGGTCCCAGGGTCGTCGCTCATGCGCGTTGCAACCGCGCCCAGGTGTGGGGCTGGAGCTCCTGGCCCACGGCCGCCAGGTCGTTGGCGTACAGCAGGTCGCCCTCCACGTTGCCGTACATCCGCGACCCGGCCGTCACCTCCTTGGCGGTCTCGGTGAAGGAGACACCGGCCGTGTGCATCTCGATCCGGCCGCCTTCGGCCGCGCCGTACCAGATCTCGGAGATGCCCGTGTTGTGCGCGAGCAGAAGCTCCACCTTCCCCGGCTCCGGACAGCGCAGGAAGCCGGTCTCCATCGCGCCGTCGCGCACGAACGCGCCGTCCTCGTCGACGATCCAGGCGCGCGACATGTAGTGGAAGAACGGTCGGCCGTCGTGGGTGAAGATGAGCTCCTGGCCGAACTGGAACGGCTCGATCGTGGGGTAGTCGCCGTGCCCGTTGCCTCGCCAGGTGCCGAGCAGCCATGCGACGGGGCCGCAGTTGGGATGCAGGTTGTCCGGCAGCTCGAAGGGCATGGCTCCACTCTAGGGTGTGGCCATGGCTCGCTCACTGGTCGTCAAGGTCACCTGCGGCGCCGAGGACGCGGAGCGCTGCAACCAGGGATTCACCGTGGCCGCGGCCGCCGCGGCGGCAGGCGCCGAGGTCTCGCTGTGGCTCACCGGACAGGCCGCGTGGTTCGGGGTGCCCGGCCGCGCCGAGGAGTTCGCCCTCGACCTCGCGACGCCGCTCGACCAGCTGATGGCTGTCGTCCAGATCTCCGGCTCGGTCACCGTCTGCTCGCAGTGCGCGGCACGCCGGGGCATCGTCGAGGGTGACCTGCGCGACGGGGTGAGCATCGCCGGCGCGGCGGTGTTCGCCGAGCAGGTCCTGGGCGACGGCGTCCAGGCCCTCGTCTACTGACCTCGGCTCTCGATCCGGCTCTCGACCCGAGGTGGACGAGACGTCATCTGGCGTTCACCTCCCGGTGCCACACTGGGACGCATGTCCGATTCGGCCACTCTCACCAGCGCTGTCTCCCCGTCGGTCGAGGAGGGCCCGGTCGCGGAGCCCTTCGGACACCCCAGCGACACCTTCGACGTCGAGCCGCCGTACGTCCCGGACGCTGCGGCGATCGATGCGGTGGAGAAGTTCGAGGACCGCTTCATCGACCGCGAGCTCTCGTGGGTCCGCTTCAACCAGCGCGTCCTCGAGCTGGCCGAGGACCCGGAGGTGCCGCTGCTCGAGCGCGTGCGCTTCCTGGCGATCTTCGCCAGCAACCTCGACGAGTTCTTCATGGTCCGCGTGGCCGGGCTCAAGCGGCGCATCGACGCAGGCGTCGCGGTGCGGGCCGCCAGCGGCCTGATGCCCCGCGAGCAGATCGACCAGCTGTGGGCCGGCTGCCGCGAGCTCATGGAGCGGCACGCCCGCACGCTCCAGGACCTGCTTCCCGAGCTGGGCGCCCAAGGCATCCAGATCGTCCGGTGGGCCGACCTCGACCGCGAGGAGCAGAAGGTCTGCAAGAAGCTCTTCAAGGACCGGATCTTCCCGGTCCTCACCCCGCTGGCCGTCGACCCCGCGCACCCGTTCCCCTACATCTCCGGCCTGTCGCTCAACCTGGCCGTCGTGGTCCGCCACCCCAAGACCGGCACCGAGCACTTCGCGCGCGTCAAGGTGCCGCCGACCTTCGGCCGGTTCATCGACGTCGGCAACCAACGCTTCGTGCCCATCGAGGACGTGATCGGCGAGCACCTCAAGAAGCTGTTCCCGGGCATGGAGGTGCTCGGCTCCCACACGTTCCGCGTCACCCGCAACGAGGACCTCGAGGTCGAGGAGGACGACGCGGAGAACCTGCTCAAGGCACTGGAGAAGGAGCTCCTCCGCCGTCGGTTCGGGGCTCCCGTCCGGCTCGAGGTCGAGCAGTCCATCGCTCCGAAGGTCCTCGAGCTCCTGGTCTCCGAGCTCGGCGTGGGCCGCGACGAGGTGGTGTCCCTGCCCGGTCCGCTCGACCTGACCGGCCTGCACTCCATCGCCGACCTGCCGCGCGACGACCTCAAGTACGCCGCCTTCCTCCCCTCGACCCACCCCAGCCTGGCCGAGGTCGAGTCGTCCTCCCCCGTCGACGTGTTCGACTCCGTGGCGCGTCACGACGTGCTGCTGCACCACCCCTACGACTCGTTCGCCACCTCGGTCCAGCGCTTCCTGGAGCAGGCGGCGGCCGACCCGCACGTGCTGGCGATCAAGCAGACGCTCTACCGCACCTCCGGCGACAGCCCGATCATCGAGGCCCTCATCGACGCCGCGCAGGCGGGCAAGCAGGTCCTGGTGATCGTGGAGATCAAGGCGCGCTTCGACGAGCAGGCCAACATCCGCTGGGCCCGCAAGCTCGAGCACGCCGGCTGCCACGTCGTCTACGGCCTCGTGGGGCTCAAGACCCACTGCAAGCTGTCGATGGTGGTGCGCGACGAGCCCGACGGCATCAAGCGCTACGTCCACCTCGGCACCGGCAACTACAACCCCAAGACGGCGCGCGTCTACGAGGACCTGGGGCTGCTCACCGCCGACCCGGAGATCGGCGAGGACGTCGCGCTGCTGTTCAACAACCTGTCGGGGATCAGCCGCAACCGGACCTACGACCACCTCATGGTCGCCCCGCACAGCGTGCGCGAGGGGTTGATCGCCCAGATCCACCAGGAGATCGCCCACCACGAGGCGGGACGCCGCGCCGGCATCCGCATCAAGGCGAACTCGATCGTCGACGAGGCTGTCGTCGACGCGCTCTACCTCGCCTCGCAGGCCGGCGTGCCGGTCGAGCTGGTGGTCCGCGGCATCTGTGCGCTCCGACCCGGCGTGCCCGGGCTGTCGGAGACGATCCGGGTCCGCTCGGTGCTGGGACGCTTCCTCGAGCACAGCCGGGTGTTCTGGTTCGAGAACGACGGCGCTCCGGCCGCGTGGATCGGCTCGGCCGACATGATGCACCGCAACCTCGACCGCCGCGTCGAGGTGCTCGTACGCTTGCGCGACCCGCACGTCGTCGAGCAGGTGCGCTCGCTGCTCGACCTCGCCCTCGACGAGCAGACGACCGCCTGGGAGCTCGACTCCGGCGGCGACTGGCACCTGCGCCGCGGTGAGCGCCACCTCCACGACGAGCTGATCGCCCGACAGCGCAGCAGCCGTCGCCGCTGACCACCTGCGCGGTCGTCACGCCCGGCTCGCCGGGTGGCTCGCGGTTGCGCCCGCGGGCAGATGACCCCCTAGCATGATCCCGGTTCATCCGCCCCCCTCCCGGAGTTCACCGTGCGTTTGAAGTTCCGCCCTGTCGACAGCTCGTTCTACGACCTCTTCAGTGAGGCTGCCGGCCACCTCGTCGTCGGCTCGCAGCTGCTCAGCGAGATGCTGTCGGCCGGCAACTCCAAGGCCGAGATCGCCCAGCGCATGCGTGAGGCCGAGCACGCCGCCGACGAGACCACCCACTCGATCATCCGCCGCGTCAACAGCACGTTCGTGACGCCGTTCGACCGCGAGGACATCTACTCCCTCGCCTCGGCGCTCGACGACGTGATGGACATGATGGACGAGGCCGTCGACCTGGTCCTGCTCTACGAGGTGACGTCCCTGCCCGCGGAGACCACTCAGCAGGTCGAGGTGCTGCAGCGCTGCGCCGAGCTGACGGCCGCGGCCATGCCGTCCCTGGAGTCGATGGGCTCCCTCGACGAGTACTGGATCGAGATCAACCGGCTCGAGAACGCCGGCGACAAGTCGTTCCGCCGGATCCTGGCCCACCTGTTCAGCGGCGAGTACGAGGCGCTCGAGGTCCTGAAGCTCAAGGACATCGTGGAGTCCCTCGAGGGCGCGATCGACGCGTTCGAGAAGGTCGCCAACATCGTGGAGCAGATCGCGGTCAAGGAGTCCTGACCCGGATGATCGCCACCTGTTCCTCCGCGCGCGCCCGGAGGCACCCCTGATGGAGCTTGGAATCATCATCGCGGTGGTCGTCGTGGCCCTGGTGTTCGACTACACCAACGGCTTCCACGACGCGGCCAACGCGATCGCGACGTCGGTCTCGACCGGCGCGCTCAAGCCGCGCGTGGCCCTGGCCATGGCGGCGATCATGAACTTCGTCGGCGCGTTCCTGGGCCAGAAGGTTGCCCACACCGTCTCCGACACCATCGATCCGGGGCCAGGGAGCCACGGGCTGGTGATCGTCATGTGCGGGCTGCTAGGTGCGATCACCTGGAACATGATCACCTGGTACTACGGCCTGCCGTCCTCGTCCTCGCACGCCCTCATCGGCGGACTCGTCGGCGCTGCCGTGGCCGCCGGTGCGACGGCCAACTGGGCCGTCGTGCTCGAGAAGGTCGTCATCCCGATGTTCTTGTCGCCCCTCGTCGCGTTCAGCCTCGGCTTCGCGCTGATGCTGGCGATCATGTGGGCGTTCCGCAACGCCAACCCCGGCCGCGCCAACCGCGGCTTCAAGGTCGCGCAGACGATCTCCGCTGCGGCGATGGCCCTCGGCCACGGCCTGCAGGACGCCCAGAAGACGATGGGCGTGATCTTCCTGGCGCTGCTCACGGGGGGCTACGTCGCCGAGTCCGACGGACTCCCGCTCTGGGTGATCATCGCCGCGGCCACCGCCATCTCGCTCGGCACCTGGTCCGGCGGATGGCGGATCATGCGCACGCTCGGTCGGCGCATCATCCACCTGGACCCGCCGCGCGGCTTCGCGGCGGAGTCGGTGGCGGCCTCGGTCCTCTACACGACGTCGTACGTCTTCGAGGCGCCGATCTCCACCACCCACACCATCACCTCCGCGGTGATGGGCGTCGGGGCGACCAAGCGGCTCTCCGCGGTCCGGTGGGGCGTGGCCAAGTCGATCCTGACGGCCTGGGTGCTCACCTTCCCGGCGGCCGCCCTCGCCGCCGCGATCTGCTACTGGGTGGCGCACCTCTTCCTGCCCTGACCGGTGTACGGCGCGCGGCGGCCCTCTCGGCCCCCGCCTTCCCCGCCTCCCCCGCGCCCCCCGTCGCGGCCCCCGTCTTCCGGGTATCTAGGGACGAAGTGGTCGCCCAGAAGCCAAAATCGCCTACCGGAACGTCCCTAGATACCGCGCACCCGGCTCTCCCGGTACGCACGGCGAGCGCGCAGGCGGGCGTCAGGCGGCGCGCCGGTACGCCAGCAACCGGGTCGCGTCGTGCGCCGACAGCGCCCGCCGCTGCTCGACGCCGGAGGTCGGCACCCACCACGCAGGGAGCTCCCGCGCCCACAGGCGGAGGTCCGCGGGACGTCGCGCCGCTCGTGCGTACGCCTCGCGCAGG
Source organism: Nocardioides sp. SYSU D00065 (assembly GCF_017916425.1). Lineage (GTDB taxonomy): Bacteria > Actinomycetota > Actinomycetes > Propionibacteriales > Nocardioidaceae > Nocardioides. The sequence continues at coordinate 1,347,120 of NZ_JAFMSX010000001.1, forward strand.
CGGTTGCAGAACGGCCCGCGATCGGCGAGGTCGCCGGCCAGCATGGTGACGCCCTCGAGCCCGAGCGCGCGGTACGCCGCGTCCTTGGCGACGTCGGCGTGACGCACGGCGCCCGCGAGGTGCAGCGCACCGTCGTACTGCCCGTAGACGCCATGGTGGGCGTCGAGCAGGTCCGGCGTACCGACGAAGCGGCCCGCGCGGTCGAACACCGGCCGGTTGGCGAGCGGCCTCCCGTGGCCGGCCAGCTGCCAGGTGCGCCGCATGACGGACTCCGGCGGGGACCAGCTGTTCTCCTCCAGGTGCGGCAGGAGGTCGCGGACCCGCTGCACGCCCTGACGGATCCACAGCGCCTCGTCGATGAAGGCGGCGAGCTCCGCCACCGACACGAGGTCGTCGTACGCCGCCATCTCGAACGCCACCAGCGCCGCCTCCTCGCTCGGCGCCTTGCGCATCTCGAACGCCACGCTCCACAGCGCGCTGGTCACCCGCAACCCGCGGGCGCGTCGGATGTGCCCTGCGGGGACGAGCTCCTGACTCACGCGGATCCCGGCTGACGGCCGCCTGGTGTGCCGCGAGCCGAGTGCCAGGACGACCGGTCGGTCCCGGCCGTCCGGCCCGACCCCGCCCGACCACCGTGCGCCGAGCCACCGCAGCCCGGCCCAGCCGGTCACCGCTCCGTGAGCGGGCAGGCGAGCGGCCGCCTCGACGATGCGCTGCTCGACCGACGCGTTGACGTCGGCCGGCACCCACCAGCCGGCACCCACGCTGCGGAAGGCGCCCGACCGTGTCTGCCAGGGACTGGGGCCCTCGGCGTCCCGGCGCCGCGTCGGCCACACCAGTCCGGCGGGCAAGCCCTCGCGCGGGCCGGTTCCCTGCAGCGGCGGCGCCCCCTCGGTCCATCCGGCTCTGTCCATGCCGGAAGCGTGGGACGGTCGGGCGGCGGTCGCCCCGCGCCGTCCCCAGGCGGACGCCGTACGCCGCGGACGACACGCCTGTGGACGGAAATCGGCCTCTGACGGCCCCCGGCCGGACCCGACCCGACCCGACCCGACCGGCTGGGTATCTAGGGACGACCTGGTAGGCCAAACCCCCGATCGGCCTGCCAGATCGTCCCTAGATACCCAGCCCGAGAGCCCAGCCCTAGATACCCAGCCCGAGCGCCGGCTCAGCCGAAGCGGCCGGAGATGTAGGCCTCGGTCGCCTCGTTGTCCGGGTTCGCGAACATCTTCTGGGTGGAGTTGAACTCCACGAGGTGACCGGGCTGACCGGCCGCCTTGAGGTTGAAGAAGCCCGTCTCGTCGGAGACGCGGGCCGCCTGCTGCATGTTGTGGGTGACGATGACGATCGTGTAGTCGGACTTGAGCTCGTGGATCAGGTCCTCGATCGCCGAGGTCGAGATCGGGTCGAGGGCCGAGCACGGCTCGTCCATCAGCAGGACCTGGGGCTCGACGGCGATAGCGCGGGCGATGCACAGGCGCTGCTGCTGACCGCCGGACAGTCCCATGCCGGGCTTGGTGAGCCGGTCCTTGACCTCGTTCCAGAGGTTCGCGCCCTTGAGCGAGCGCTCGACGATGTCGTCGGCCTCGGACTTCTTCATCTTCTTGGAGTTCAGGCGGTTGCCGGCCAGCACGTTCTCGTAGATCGACATCGTCGGGAACGGGTTCGGCCGCTGGAACACCATGCCGATCATCCGGCGCACCGAGACCGGGTCGACGGCGGAGTCGTACAGCGACTGCCCGGCGATCGCGATCTTGCCCTCGACGCGGGCGCCGGGGATCACCTCGTGCATGCGGTTGAGCGAGCGCAGCACGGTCGACTTGCCGCAGCCGGACGGGCCGATGAACGCCGTGACGGAGCGCGCCTTGATCGACATGTTGACGCCCTGCACGGCGAGGAAGTCGCCGTAGTAGATGTCGAGGTCGGAGATCTCGATGCTCTTGGCCATCAGGTTTTCCTTCTGTTTCTCTGCCGCGCTCAGCGGCCGGTCTTGGGGGCGAAGATCTTGCCGATGAGGCGGGCGGCGAGGTTGAGCACCATCACGATGATGATGAGCACCAGTGCACCACCCCACGCGTAGGCGTAGCCCTTCTCGGTCGCGTTGGCGTACTGGGTGAAGATGTAGACCGGCAGCGTCATCATCCGGTCCTCGAACAGGTTCGTGTTGACCGAGTCGGTGAAGCCGGCCACCACCAGCAGCGGCGCCGTCTCGCCGATGACGCGCGAGATCGCCAGCACCACGCCGGTCACGATGCCACCCAGCGCCGTCGGCAGCACGACCTTGGCGATCGTGCGCCACTTCGGCACGCCGAGGGCGTACGACGCCTCGCGCAGGTCGTCGGGCACCAGGCGCAGCATCTCCTCGCTGGAGCGCACCACGGTCGGCACCATCAGCAGCGACAGCGCCACCGCGCCGCCGAAGCCCCAACGGATCGCCGGGTCGATCAGCAGCACGAACAGCGCCAGCGCGAAGAGGCCGGCCACGATGGACGGGATGCCGGTCATCACGTCGACGAGGAAGGTGATCACCTTGGCCAGGCGGTTCTTCTTGCCGTACTCGACGAGGTAGATCGCGGTGAAGATGCCGATCGGGACCGAGATCAGCGCGGCCATCACCGTCACCAGCAAGGTGCCGATGGCGGCGTGGTAGAGACCGCCCTGCTCGTCGCCGACCACCCCTCGCATGGAGTACGTCAGGAACTCGGGGCTCAGCGTCGCGAAGCCCTCCTTGACGACGAGCGCGATCAGCCACACCAGCGGCACCACGGCCACGGAGAAGGCCGTCCAGATGAGGGCGGTGACGAGGCGGTCGGTGGCGGCGCGGCGGTTCTTTTCCGCCAGCGACCAGCCGGGCAGCGCGACGACGAAGACCACGATGGCCAGCAGCACCGCCAGGACGACGCTCAGCCCGAGGATCCAGGCGAGCGCACCGAGGGCGACCGACAGGCCGGCCACGGCGAGGGGCGCCCAGCTCGGAAGGGTGCCGGCACGCAGGGTGCCGGCGTCGGTGGTGACGGTCGTGGTGCTCATCGAGCCATCCTCCGCTCACTGCGGCCGGCGACGTAGCGGGCCAGGAAGTTCACCGCGAAGGTGAAGGCGAACAGGATCAGGCCCGTGGCGATCAGCACGGCCTGCCGGTCGGGGCTGGCCTCCTTGTAGTTGGAGGCGATGTTGGACGCGATGGTGGCGGGGTTCTCGCTCGAGATGATGTTGAGCGTCACGATCGGGGATGCGGACAGCACCATCGCCACGGCCATCGTCTCACCGAGGGCACGCCCGAGGCCCAGCATCGTGGCCGAGACCATGCCGGAGCGGGCGTAGGGGAACACCGCCATCCGGATCATCTCCCAGCGCGTGGCGCCGAGCGCGAGCGCGGCCTCCTCGTGCAGGCGCGGGGTCTGCAGGAAGATCTCGCGGGAGATCGCGGTGATGATCGGCAGGATCATGATGGCGAGCACGACGCCGGCGGTCAGCAGCGTGCGCCCGGTCACCGAGGCGGGTCCGCCGAAGAACGGCAGGAAGCCGAGGGTGTCCTCGAGCCAGATCAGGAAGGGCTTCATCTGGTCGGCCAGGGCACGGCCGCCCCACAGCCCGAACACCACGCTCGGAATCGCCGCGAGCAGGTCGATGACGTAGCCGAGCGGACCGGCCAGCCGGCGCGGCGCGTAGTGGGAGATGAACAGCGCGATGCCGATCGCGAACGGCACCGCCAGCACGAGCGCGATGATCGCGGCGTACGTCGTACCGAACACGAGCGGACCGACGTAGGACCAGAAGTCGGTCTTCGGGCGGTAGAACCGCTCGTCGACGCTGAGGCCCGGGTAGCCCTCGATGAAGAGGAAGACGAACACCCCGGCGAGCGCCACCATGATGGTGATGCCGGCGGTGAAGGAGAGGCCGGAGAAGATCCGGTCGCCGAGGGCGTGCTTGCGCGCCTTCTCGGGCACCTCGGTGTCGAGGGGGGAGCCGGAGTCGTTCGTCTCAGGCTCGGTGATCGTGCTCATGACTGCTTCCCGTCGGTCGGACGTGCCTCGCGGCGGTCCGGGATGGAGCCGGACCGCCGCGAGGGTTGGGGCTTGATGATCAGCCGGCCGAGATGTTCTCGAGCAGGCTGGTCGCCTCCTCGGACAGCGCCGGGTCGAGCGGGGCGGAGCCGGCCTCGTCCGCGGCGGCCTGCTGGCCCTCCTCGCTCACGACGTAGGTGAGGTACTCCTTGACGAGCTCGGCCTCGGCCTCGTCGGCGTAGGTCTCGCACGCGATCATGTAGGAGACGAGCAGGACGGGGTAGGCGCCCGACTCGGTCGTGGTGCGGTCCAGCTCGACGGCCATGTCGGTCTCGGGAGCGCCCTCGACCGCCGGGGAGTTGGCGACCACCATGGCAGCACCCTCGGCGGAGGGAGCGGTGAACTCCTCGCCGACGCCCACGTTGACGACACCGAGGTCGCCGGCGGCGCTGAAGTCGGCGTAGCCGATGGTGCCCTCGCCGCCGCTGACGGCGCCGACCAGGCCCGAGGTGCCGTCAGCGGCCTCGCCGCCGAGCGACTCCGGCCACAGGCCGTCGGGCTCCTCGGTCCACGCGCCCTCGCCGGCCTCGGCCAGGTACGCGGTGAAGTTCTCGGTGGTGCCGGAGTCGTCCTGACGGTGCACCGGGGTGATCGCGGTGTCGGGCAGGTCCGCGTCGGGGTTGGTCTCGGCGATCGCCGGGTCGTTCCACGTGGTGATGCTGCCGTTGAAGATGTTGGCGATGGTCTCCGGCGACAGGTTGAGCTCGTCGACACCGGGGAGGTTGTAGACGACCGCGATCGGCGAGACGTAGGCCGGCACCTGGATGACGTTGCCGTCGGCGCAGCGGGCCTGGGCGTCGCTGAGCTCGCCCTCGTCGTCGTCGAGCGCGGAGTCGGTGCCGGCGAAGGCGAAGGCCTCGGAGATGAAGTTGGCGCGACCGTCACCGGAGCCGATGGGGTCGTAGTTGATCGTCACGTCGGGGTTCTCGTCCTGGAACCCGGCGCGCCACGCAGCCTGGGCCTTCTCCTGCGACGAGGCGCCGCCACCGGCGAGCGTGCCGGACAGGCCGCTCGACGACTCGCCGCCCTCGCTCGAGCCGCTGCCCGAGTCCTCGTTGCCGGCGCCGCAGGCGGTGAGGGAGACCGAGAGGGCGAGGACGGCGACGCTGGGGGCGAGAGCCTTGCGGAAAGAAGTGCGATTCACTTCGAGTGCTCCTGATGAGTCTGATGATTGCTGACACCAGCGAAGGTAGGTAGGTCAGGAGAACGCGTGCGGCGGCGTCGGTGAACGAGCGGTGAACGCGGTCAGGCGGGTTGGCGACACCCATTGGGGCCTGAGACGACGATCACATGAATTTGCCTCGCGACCCTTGACGAGCGACCGGATCGCGTGCCAATGGCCGTGTGCGGCACACCCCTGGTCACGCCGGCTGATGGACCTCGGTCGACACCACGCGGCCCTTGCGGTGGTGGGCGACGAGCAACCCGCCCGGCTCGAGCTTGACGAAGGGGACCCGCAGGGCGTCGAGGACGGTGGGCAGCACCGGTCGGTGCGTGCACAGCACCGCGCCCTCGTCGGCGTCCAGCAGGGCGTCCACGAGACCCCCGACGGCCTCGGCGGTCGCGTCCTCCTCGCTGAGCTCGTCGTGGTGCTTGACGGGCCAGCCGGTCGTCTCGGCATAGGGCTGCACCGTCTGCACGCAGCGCGTGCTGGACGAGGTGTGCACCGCGGTGGCGTCGAACGCGGCCAGCATGGGCACGAGACGCTGCGCCTGGCTCTCGCCGAGTGGGGCCAGAGGGCGCCGACGGTCGTCCTCGTGCCACGCGTTGCGCGGGCGGGCCTTGGCGTGCCGGAGCACGACGAGCGCCCGCGTGCGGCGCCGCAGGGGCCGGGCCTCGGCGAGGGTGTCGCGGTCGTAGTCGTAGGTGAGCCGGGCCACCGCTTCCTCCCAGTCCACCCACTCGACCGCGTCGATCTCGGCGTTGGGCCGGTAACGACGTACGTCGTCGCTGCCGATGACGCGCGCGGTCCAGTAGTCGACGCGCTTGGGTCGGCCATTGCTCATCCGGTAGTGCTGCGGCGCCAGGCCCGGGCCGAGCCGGACGTCGAGACCGGTCTCCTCCGACACCTCCCTGACCGCGGCCGTGACCGCGTGCTCGCCGGGGTCGAGCTTGCCCTTGGGGAAGGACCAGTCGTCGTACTTGGGTCGGTGCACGAGCAGCACCTCACCGCCTCTGCGCGTCACCACGGCACCGGCAGCGCGCACCTCGCGGAGCTCCATGGAAGTAGTGTCACACCCGTCCCCGATCCGCGAGGAGCCCCGTCCGATGTCGCGTCGTGCCGCCGTCGCCGTGGCCGCTGCGCTCGGCCTGGCGATCGCTGGCCTGGCCGCGTGGCGGGCCGCCCGGGCCGACGGCCCGCTCGCCACGGCACTGTCGCTCGCCCCGGCGGACACCAGCCGGGCGTCGTGGACGGACTGGGCGGGCGTACGCCGCGAGCTCGGCGCCGAGGTCGGCCCGGAGTCCGCCGCGGACGAGGTGGACGCGTTCGTCGACAGCGCCTTCGAGCGCGACCTGTCGTCGATGTCGGCGCTCGGCACGTCTGCCGGCGTGATGCACGAGGAGCTGGGCTTCTCCCCCGCGACGATCACCTGGGAGCTGCTGTCCCAGTCGGACGAGGGGGCCGTGGACATCATGGGGACCACGGACGCCCTCGACCTCGACGACGTCGCCCGCCGCCTCGCCGAGCACGGCTGGACCGAGCCGGACGAGGCCGACGGCGTCTGGGTCGGCGGGTCGGAGGTGCTCGTCGGCGTGGGCCCCGGCCTCACCCCCGAGCTGCAGCACGTCGCCGTGCTCGCCGACCAGGACCTGATCCTGGCCTCCGACCAGGCGCCGTACCTCGAGCAGGTCCTGGAGGTGGTACGCGGCGCCTCGGACGGCGCCGACGCTCTCGCCGACCTCGCCGCGGACCTCGGGGAGCCCCTGGCCGCTGCTGTCTACGACGGCCCCTACGCCTGCGAGCAGCTCGCGATGTCGCAGGCGGACGCCGACGCGCAGGCTGAGGCCGACCAGCTCGTGGCCGCTGCGGGCGGCGTGCACCCGCTGACCGGCTTCGCGATGGGGCTGCTGGCGCGAGGCGACCTCCGCGCGGTCATGCAGGTGGAGGACGCCGACGACGCCCCGGGCGACGCGGACGCGCGGGCGCAGCTGGCCTCGGGCCCGGCGCCCGGACAGGGCGGTGCCTTCGGCGACCGGTTCTCCCTCGAGGAGGCCGGTGCCGAGGGGCGCGAGATCATCCTCGACCTGCGCCCGTCAGGAGGCGGCTACGTGTTGTCGGACCTGACGAGCGGACCGGTGATCTTCGCGACCTGCTGACCGCCAGGGAGCGGGGGAGGCACCGCTCAGTCGACGGGTCGGCGCGGGGTCACCCCGAGCAGCCGGTCGATCTCGGCCTGCGACAGGTGGTCCTCGGACTCGCTCGCGGCGATGATGAGGGTGGTGGTGAGCTCGACCTCGCCGAGGAGGTCGCCGTCCTCGAGGGTCACGTCGAACTGGTCGTGCACGTCACCCTCCTTCTCTCGCCACGGGACGTATCCAATTGTCCGATCTTATCGTCTTGACCAAGCCTGACGGCGCGCCATCAGGCGCGAAATGGCCCGAACGTGTCATCAGTCTGCCCCGAAATGCACTCCGGCCCCACCCCCATGTTGGGGATGGGGCCGGAGCCTCGATCAGATCTGGAACAGGTCCAGCGTCAGCCGATCAGAGCGGACGGACGTTCTCCGCCTGGGGGCCCTTGGGGCCCTGGGTGACGTCGAACTCGACCTTCTGGTTCTCGTCCAGCGACTTGTAGCCGTTGGTCTGGATGGCCGAGTAGTGCACGAAGACGTCGTCGCCGCCGTCCTCCTGCGCAATGAAGCCGAAACCCTTCTCGGCGTTGAACCACTTCACGGTGCCTTGAGCCATGTGCTCGGTACTCCTGTTATCGAAACGAGAAGCCATCACTTCGACGGCTCCGCATCAAGTGCGGTGACACGTCGCTCCGACTCACAAGCTGGAAGGCCCGAAGATGAAACGCCGTTGGATCACAAACTCCGCGGGCGTCAACCTGCTGGAACTTGCACCTGTTGCACCACGAACCCTACCAACAAATCGCCCCACAGCACCGTCCGCGGACCACTTGTTCATGAACACTCGGCCAACGGGCCCGCCGAGCCCCCTGTCCCGAGCGGCTGTCACCATCGGCCGGTGACCTCACCGACCCGTCCGCGCGTTGCCGTCTGCGGCATCAGCCTGGAGGCATCCACCTTCTCCCCGGCCCTCACCACCGCGGCCATGCTCGCGCCGCGACGCGGGCGCGAGGTGCTCGATGCCTGGCCGTTCTGGCAGGAGGGAGGCTCGCTGCACGGGCGCGCGGACTGGGTCGGCATCCTGCAGGCCCGCAGCATCGCCGGCGGTGCGATCCCGGCCGAGGACTACGCGCTGCTCAAGGCCGAGATCCTCGCCGGCCTCCTCGCGACCGTGGCTGAGGCGCCGCTGGACGGGCTGGTGCTCGACATCCACGGCGCGGCCAGCGTGGTGGGGCTCGAGGACATGGAGGGCGACCTGGCCGAGGCGGTGCGCGCCGTCGTCGGTCCCGACTGCCTGATCAGCAGCGGGATGGACCTGCACGGCAACGTCTCGCGCACGCTCGCTGCGACGGTCGACCTGCTGACGACGTACCGCACGGCGCCGCACGTGGACTGGCTGGAGACCAAGGAGCGGGCCGCCCGCAACCTCCTCGACCGGCTCGCGCTCCCGCCGGGCAGGCGCCGGCCGGCGAAGGCGTGGGTGCCGGTGCCGATCCTGCTGCCCGGCGAGATGACCAGCACCCGCCAGGAGCCGGCGGCCGGCCTCTACGCCCGAGTGCCGGAGATCGAGGCGCTCGACGGGATCCTCGACGCCGGCATCTGGATCGGCTACCCGTGGGCGGACGAGCCGCGCAACTGCGCGGTCGTGATGGTCATCGGCGACGACGCGGACCTCGCGATGGCCGAGGCCACCCGACTGGCCGACGAGCTGTGGTCGCGGCGCGAGGAGTTCGGCTTCGTCGCACCGACCGGGTCGTTCGAGGAGGTCCTCGCCGCCGCGATCGCGTCACCGGCCGTGCCGTACGTCATCTCCGACTCGGGCGACAACCCGACCGCCGGCGGCGCGGGCGACGTCACCTGGACCCTCGCCGAGCTCCTCGGCAGCGAGGACCTGGCGCACAGCGGCAAGCGGGCGATCTACGCCTCCATCCCCGACGCCCTGGGCGCCCTCGCCGCCGCCGAGGCCGGCGTCGGCGCCGACGTACGGCTCACGCTGGGCGCCCGGGTCGACGACCGGCCGGCACCGCCGGTGGAGGTCGCGGGCCGGGTGGTCGCGGTGGTCCCCACCGAGGACAACCTCGAGGTGGTGGTACGCACGCCGGCGGTCGACGTGATCGTGACGCGCCGCCGTCGCCCGTACCACCTGGAGTCGGACTTCACCCGGCTCGGCCTGGACCCGCGGCGCGCCGACATCGTGGTGGTGAAGATCGGCTACCTCGAGCCCGAGCTCTTCGACCTCGCCGCCGACTGGATGCTCGCGCTCACCCCGGGCGGGGTCGACCAGGACCTCGCCCGCCTGGGGCACCGCCGGATCCAGCGGCCCATGTTCCCGCTCGACGACGTGTCCGGGGTCGACCCGCTGGCCGGCGCCGTGCTGTTTCCGGGCGACACGTCGAGCTGAGTCAGCGGCCCAGGGCCGCCATCACCTGCGCCACGACGTCCGCGCTGGTGATGCTGCGACTGCCCTGGTCGTAGCCCGCCGAGACTCCCCTGGACACCACGGACCCGGGAGCCCGCAGGTGCACCTCGCGCGCCCCCGTCTCCTCGACGACCTGCACCACGTTGCCCGGCCGGACGCCGCCGCCGACCGCGATCCGTACGTCGTCGCCGCCGCGCCGCACGAGCTCGGCGAGGACGGGCAGGTGGTCGACCGCCGGTCCGGCACCGCCGGAGGTGAGCACGCGGGTCACGCCGAGACCCCCCAGCAGCTCGAGCGCCGCGACCTTGTCGGGCACGGAGTCGAAGGCCTTGTGGAAGCTGACCGGCGCACCGCCGCAGGCGGACACGAGCCGGCGTACGGCGTCGACGTCGACGTTGCCGTCGGGGCGCAGCGTCCCGACGACGAAGCCGAGCCGCACCGGACCGGGCAGGGCGGCCCGGACGGCCTCGATGTCGGCCGCCATCACGTCCACCTCCTCCTCGGAGTGGACGAAGTCGCCCGGCCGGACCCGGACCAGCACCCGGATGTCGAGCCCGGGCGCGTGGGACGCGCAGTGCCGGACGAAGCCGAGGGTGGGCGTCGTGCCGCCGTCGGCGAGGCCGGCGCAGACCTCCAGCGCGTTGGCACCACCCTCGGCGGCCACCCGCGCTCCTCCGACGTCCTCGAGGCAGATCTCGACGAAGGTTCCGGACAGGGTCCCGGAAAGGGCGGCGGCGGGCTGGGGTTCCGGCCGGAGGCCGTCAGGTGGGGTCGCGCTCATCGCCCCACCGTATGCGGGACACCTCGCGTCGAGGGCGCACGGCCGGTGGCGCGGCGGCGGTGATGCCGGACCGCCGGACGTCGGGCGCGGGGCGTGGCGGTCGACCGGGGGCGATTGCGCGACGGGGAGCAGCGCCCCCGGACACGAGTGGTGCGCTGAGCTCGGGGCCGGCCGCCGCGTTGCCCGGGCGGTCGCGACCGTCCCGCCTCTGACAAACTAGCGCTGCGCGCGTCGGCCGTCCGCGTCGAACGGATGCCGGCGTTCCGTCCCGGGCCTCTAGCTCAATGGGTAGAGCAGCGGACTTTTAATCCGTTGGTTCAGGGTTCGAGCCCCTGGAGGCCTACCAGTCACCGGCGGTCGTCACCGTCGATCCAGCAGGATCCGCCCTGGACTCGCCCACGTCGGGCACGGACCCGAAAGCCATGGACGGCAGCGCACCCTGCTGGCTAGCGTCCCCCCATGGACCGGCGGCTCCTCGACCGACTCGGGTCCGAGCTGCGCGAGCGATACGTCGTCCCGAACGCCGGCGCCCGGGCGGCGGACGCCGTGGATCGCGCCGCCACGGCGGGCGCCTGGGCCGGCCTGTCGGAGGGCGGCCTCGCCGGCGCCGTGACGGAGCTCCTGCAGCAGGAGACCGGGGACCGGCACCTACAGCTCCGCTTCAGCGCCGACCGCAGGGACCCGTCCGTCGGTGACGAGTGGGCAGACCCGGACTTCCTGTCCGCCTACTGGGCCGAGCAGGACCACCACAACCAGGGAATCCACAGGGCCGAGCGGCTGCCCGGCAACGTCGGGCTCGTGGTGATCGAGTCGCTGGACGAGCCGGAGGGCACCGGACCGGTCGTCGACGCGGCCCTGTCCTTCCTGGGTCGCTGCGCCGCGCTGGTCCTCGACGTCAGGGTGAGCAACGGCGGGGCGCCCACCGGTGTGGCGCACCTCGTCAGCCACTTCGTGGAGCCGCCGACCCGCAAGATCCTCGACGTGCTGGACCGTGACGGTGCCGTCGTGCTGCAGACGTGGACGCAGACGCACCTGGGTGCGCCGCGCTTCACCACGCAGCCGGTCTACGTGCTCACCAGCAGCCGCACCCCTTCGGGAACCGAGGAGCTGGCCTACGACCTGCAGGCGATGGGCCGTGCCGTCGTGGTCGGGGAGACGACGGTGGGCGCTGCCCACCCGGTCGAGTCGGTCGTGGTGGACCCGCACTTCGTGCTGCGGCTGCCCACCCAGCGCGTGGTGGTCGCGGACACCGGGACCAGCTGGGAGGGCACCGGCGTCGTCCCCGACGTGCCGTGCGAGGCTGCCGTAGCGCTCGCTGTCGCCCACCGCCTCGCAGCCGAGCGGCTGCTGGCCTCCGGCACGACGGTGCCGCAGGACGTACGCCGCGAGCTGGAGAAGGTGGCGCGGGGCGAGCTCACCCGAGCCGCGCCGGCGTGAGCCGTCAGGCGCCGCCCACGCGGTCCGCAGGCACCCCGCGTGCGCCGGAGTCGGTAAGCTCGGCCTCGCGAGCGGCCGACGCCTCCAGCTCCTGGCGCCGGGTCTCCTCCATCATCGCCCGGGTGGCGTCGTAGATGCCGGGGTCGGAGACCAGGTCGGCAGCGCCTCGTCGCAGGCGGGCGAGCGCCGCGCGGGCGAAGATCTGCTGCTCGGTCGTCGTGCGCTCGGACCGGTCGTTGCTGATGAACGTGACGGCCCAGCGCATCAGCGCCGAGACGCGGTTCTTGAAGCCGGTCAGGTAGACCAGGTGCACGGCCAGCCACATCAGCCAGGCGATGACCCCGGTCAGCCGGAGCTTGCCGACCATCGCGACCGCCCGGAAGCGGCTGATGATGGCCATCGAGCCCTTGTCGAAGTACTTGAACGGGCCCTGGGGCTGCTTGCCCTCGATCCGGTTCTTGATCTCCTTGGCGGCGTACTTGGCGCCCTGGATCGCGACCTGCGCCACGCCGGGGAGGTTGTCGAGGGCGATCATGTCGCCGACGACGAAGACCTCGGGGTGCCCGGGCAGCGTCAGGTCGGGGTTGACCGAGATGCGGCCGGCCCGGTCGAGGGGCGCGCCGGTCTGCTCCGAGAGGGTCTTGCCCAGCGGGTTGGCCTGCACACCGGCGGCCCAGATCTTCGCGACCGAGTCGATGCGCTCGACGCGGCCGTCCTTGTACTTGACCTCGAGGCCGCGCTCGTCGACGTCGGTCACCATCGCGCCGAGCAGCACCTCGACGCCGAGCTTCTCCAGCTCGGCCTTGGTCTTGGCGCCCAGCTTGGCGCCGAAGGGCGGGAGCACCTGGCCGGCGGCGTCGATCAGCACGACGCGGGCGTTGCGAGTGTTGATCGCGCGGAAGTCGCGACGCAGCGTCCGGTGGGCCAGCTCGGCGATCTGGCCGGCCATCTCCACGCCGGTCGGACCCGCGCCGACCACGACGAAGGTCAGGAGGTGGTCGATGTTGTCGCCGCGGTTGGCGCCCAGCTCGGCCATCTCGAAGGCCCCGAAGATGCGCCCGCGCAGCTCGAGGGCGTCGTCGATGCTCTTCATGCCGGGCGCGAACTCGGCGAAGTGGTCGTTGCCGAAGTAGGACTGACCGGAGCCGGCGGCGACCAGCAGCGAGTCGTACGGCGTCACCGTGTCGCGGCCGAGGACCTGCGAGGTGACCGTCTTGGCGGTCAGGTCGATGGCGGTGACCTCACCCAGCAGCACCCGAGCGTTGTCCTGACCGGCGAGCACCTCGCGCGTGGGCGGAGCGATCTCGCCCTCGGACAGGATGCCCGTCGCCACCTGGTAGAGCAGCGGCTGGAACAGGTGGTGGGTGGTCTTGCCGATCACCGTCACGTCGACGTCGGCGCGCCGCAGCGCCTTGGTGCCGAACAGCCCACCGAAGCCGGAGCCGATCACGACCACCTTGTGACGGGCTGTGGGGGTCGAGGTCATCGAAGCTCCTAGTGTCGTAGGTGCGATCTCATCGGACCGATGTCTTCATTGTCCTCCCGGCCGGACCGGGAATGCGAAACGCCGGGCGCGTCTGGTTGCTCACACCCACTACCCCGCGCCCGGAGAAACTATGGTGCTCGTCGAGGTTTGAACTATCCGGTGGGGGGTATCCATGCCCCACTGGACTGCCCACTCTGTCGAAATGAGTCCCAGTGCCGCTGAGCTCCGAGCTGACCCTCGCGTCGTCGCCGCGTGCTGCGGCTGACGCGCGTCGGTGGGTGAGCGAGATCTGCCGGCGCCTCGAGCGCGACGACCTGGTCGAGTGCGCTGAGCTCGGAGTCTCCGAGCTGGTCGCCAACGCGATCATCCACGCCCGGGCTCCCTACAAGGTGCGGGTCCGCGGCACGGCGAGCCATCCCCGCATCGAGGTCGTCGACGGCTCCACGAGCCCGCCGGTTCCTCCGTCCCCGGTCGACGTCGACGATCTCGACATGCTGCTGACCTTCGGCCGCGGCCTGTCGATGGTGGCCCAGTGCGCCGCCGCCTGGGGCGCCAGCATCGAGTCCGACGGCAAGATCGTCTGGTTCGAGCCCGCGCCGCAGATGAGCGAGGACGGCTCGGTCGAGTGGGTCGTCGACCAGCACGACCAGACCCGCCCGGAGCCGACCAGCGAGTCCGCGGTCCAGGTCCACCTGATGGGCCTCGACGTGCCGCTCTACCTCTCCCTGGGCCGCCAGTACAACGAGCTGCGCCGCGAGCTGCGCCTGCTCTCCCTCTCGCACCAGTCCGACTACCCCCTGGCCGGCGACCTCACCTCGATGTTCGCCAACTTCGAGCGCCAGTTCCCCGAGACGTACCGCCGGCAGATCCGCGACGCCGAGAGGCGCGGCCTGCAGCGGGTCGACGTGGTCTTCCCGATGGTGCGCGAGGCCGGACCCATCTTCGTGACGATGACGGAGATGTTCGACGTGGCCGACGCCTTCTGCCGAGCCGAGCGACTGCTCTCGATGGCGCGTACGGCCTCGCAGCGCGCCTTCCACAACTGGCTGCTCGGCGAGCTGGTCCACCAGCTCGACGGCGCGCCGGCCCAGCCGTGGGCCGGACACCCGCCCTCCAGCACCGCCTCGGCCAGCCGCGCCGGGTGAGCACCCGCCCGGTGGGTGGCGGCGACCTGCTGCTCGTCGCCGTCGGCGGAGCAGCGGGAGCGCTGCTGCGGTACGCCGTCGACACCGCCGCGCCCGACGTGCTGCTCCCCTGGCCCACGATCGCCATCAACGTGGTCGGGGCACTGGCGCTGGGCCTGCTGCCCGCCCTCGCCGCCGTACGCCGCTCGACCGGCCTCGCAACAGCCCTCGGACCTGGCCTGCTGGGCGGCTTCACCACGGTGTCGGCGTGGGCCGGGCAGGTCCGCGAGCTGGCCGCCGCGGGGCAGGTCGCGCTGGCCGGACTCCACCTCGGCCTGACCCTGGCCGCCGGGCTGGGCGCGGCGGCTGCGGGTCGGCGGCTCCCGCACCGACCTGCGCCCGAGGAGGCGGCGCGGTGACCGCGCTGCTGGTGGCGCTGGGCGCGGCCGTCGGCGCTCCGCTGCGCCTGGTGCTGTCGGGTGCGCTCGACCAGCGCTTCCCGACGGGCACGCTGGTGGTCAACACGACCGGCTCGGGCCTGTTCGGCCTGTTCGCCGCCCTGTCGCTGGGCGACGCCGCCTGGGCTCTGCTTGGCACCGGTCTCTGCGGCGGCTTCACGTCGTTCTCGTCGTTCGCCCTGCAGGCGGTGGAGCGGCCGGTGCGGGAAGCCGCCGCGTACGTCGCCGCGACCTCGGTGCTGGCGGTGGGAGCCTGCGCTTTCGGATGGGTGCTCGGGGTCCGAGCGGGCTAGCTCGCCTCGACGGGCGTCAGCCCCAGCCGAGGTCGTGCAGCCTGGCGTCGTCGAGGCCGAAGTGGTGGGCGACCTCGTGCACGACGGTGATGCGCACCTCCTCCTCCAGGTCCTCGACGGTGTCGGCCATGTCGAGCAGCGGCCCGCGGAACAGCAGGATGCGGTCGGGGAGCATGCCGGCGTGGTTCGCCGGGCGCTCGGTCAGGGCGAGCCCGTCGTAGAGCCCGAGCAGGTCGGGGTCGTCGGCCGGCGCCTCGGGTTCGACCAGCACGACCACGTTGTCGACCAGGCGGGCCAGGTCGTCGGGCAGGCCGTCGAGGGCCCGCTCGACCATCGCGTCGAAGGCGGCGGGATCCAGGTCGATCGGCATGTCGACAGCCTAGGGACCGCACGAAGGGGCGGGGTGGTGCCGAAATGCCGAACAGGGTGAGCCTGGTGGCTCACCCTGTTCGGTCATGCGTTGGCGACCCCGACGGGACTCGAACCCGCGGCCTCCGCCGTGACAGGGCGGCGCGCTAACCAACTGCGCTACGGGGCCAGTGCTTCTGGTGAAGCGGGTGAAACCCTAACCCATGGTCTTCGGAGACCACCAATCGGCGGCGACCACGACCGGGCCTGGCACCCCCAACCGGATTCGAACCGGCGCTACCGCCGTGAAAGGGCGGGGTCCTGGGCCGCTAGACGATGGGGGCCCGCCTGCTCGGGACGGGCCCGCACAGGCGTCGACCAGCATAGGGCCAGGGCGTCGCGCCGGGTGAACCCGCGTCCGGAGCCGGCGTCGCGCCACGCCCGGAGGGGCGGTCAGTTGGGCAACACTGCGGCAACTGTCGCCCGTCGCTACTAACCTTTGTCCCATGAACACGGACGGACGGGAGCTGCGGTTCCTCGTCGTCGACGACAACGAGGACATCCGGGACGTGTTCTGCCGCCTCGTCGAGCGGGCCGGACACGTCGCGTCCACCGCCGGCGACGGGGTCGAGGCCACCGACCTGCTGCAACGCGAGTCGTTCGACGTGATGCTCCTCGACCTCACCATGCCGCGCATGAACGGCGTCGACGTCGTGCGCTGGCTGAGGGCTCACCCCGACGTCGCTCCCGACATGCGGATCGTCGTCATCAGCGCGTGGGCCGGCGAGCACCGAGCCGTCCTGCAGGAGCTCGGAATCGAAACCGTCATGCAGAAGCCACTGCGCATTCAGCAATTGACTGATCTGATTAGCGAGACACTCCGCGACATGGAGTCCTGACCCCCTGGATGCTCCACGGGGGCCGGGCTGCTGGCGCGGTCCGGAGTCGGCGACCCGACCCTGAGAAGCACGACGGGAAGCGGAGTCCGGGCGGTGTCGTGTGCGCCTGCCTGGCGTGCATCACCTCAACCCCCTGGAGGACACATCATGATGAACCGCATCCGCACCCGCATCGAGGCCAAGCGCGCCAGCAACCAGCTGCAGGCGGTCTACGTCTGGCGTCCGGCCCCCGGCCGTCGCTGACCGGTCGGTGCCTCACGACTCGTGAGACACGAGCAGTGATGCGCGTGGGCAGCGCCGAGTCGGCCGGCGGCCGGCTCGGCGCTGTCCTCGCCGCCCCGCGGTCCGGCGTGGTGTCGCTGGGGCGCTCCGGACCCTGGCTGGCCACCACCCCGGCGAGCGCCAAGCAGGTCCTGACCGACCCCGCGCACTTCGACTTCCCCGGCGACGTGAGTCGCAGCGGCGACCTGTCCGCGAGCCGGGGCGACACCCGCTCGGGCCACCTCGTGTTCGACGCCCTGTCCCCCGACCAGGTGGCCGGTGGCGTGGAGGTCTTCGAGCGCGAGTGGGCCGCTGCCCTGGCCGCGCACGAGCGCACGACTCCTCACGCGCCCTATGACGCCATGACGCTGCTGCGGGTCCCGGTGGCCCGGTCCACGACCGCCGCGGTGCTCGGGTCGGCCGACTCGGCGCAGCGCGACCGCGTCGCCGGCCAGGTGCTCGCCTGGATCGACGCCCTGGCTCCGGTGATCGCCGCCCGGCGACCACCGGCTGGCTGGACCCGGACCCGGCGCGCGGAGCGCCGCGCCCGGCGCGCCCTGGAGGAGACCCTCGCGCAGGTCCCGGGGGTCGACCCCGCTCCGGTCGCGACGCTCCTCGCCGCCGGCATCCAGGTGCCGATCGCCGCCGGCGCCTGGCTCCTCGCGTGGCTCGCCGACCACGCGACGGGCGATGTCGATCCCCTGCACGCCGTGTGGGAGACGCTGCGCCTGACTCCGCCCACCTGGGTCACGGCGCGGATCACCACGGCGGACGTCGACCTCGCCGACGAGCGGATCCCGTCGGGATCGGTGGTGATGGTCAGCCCGCTGCTGCTCGGTCGTCTGGAGTCCCTGGTCCCCGGCGACCCCGCCGGACTGGGCGACTTCGACCCCGATCGCTGGCGCGACGGAGCCCGCCGCCCGGGTGCGTGGCTGCCTTTCGGCGCCGGGCCGCACGCCTGCCCAGGCCGTACGCTGGGCCTGGCGCAGCTCCTCTGCGTCGCCCGGTGGGCGGTCACCCGCGAGCTCGAGTTGAGCGAACCTGTGACCATTGACCAGAGTCGCGGCATCACCCCGGCGCCGTGCCGGTTCCGTGTGGCCCCGAGGAGGGAGGCTCCTCAGTGATCGAGCACGCCTCCCTGCAGTACCTGAACGCCGACGCGCCGGTGAGCCGGGAGGCCTCCGACATCGCGCGCGCGATCCTCCAGGGCGACATCAGCATCGACGAGGCCATCACCCGCACGGCACTGCACCTGCTCGCGGGCGCCCGCGTCGAGGTGGTCGTGTCGGTGCTCACCCGGCTCGCCCCGGAGGACCCGGCCGGCTGGACCCGGCTGGGGGAACGCGCGTGGATCCGGGAGTGGGTCCGGCCGGGGTCCGGGCACTCGATCGCGCCGCCACCGGGCGCCGGACCGGAGGCGGCGCTCAGCATGCCGTGGTTGTCCGGGATCGCTCGCGACCGGGGCATCGTCGCCATCACCGACCGCGAGCTCCTGCCGTCCGAGGCGGCCCAGGACCAGTCCGAGCTCGGGCGGGTCGGGATCCGCAGCCTCGTGGCCTCGGTGTGCATGTCCGAGGGCGTCATGTTCGGCAGCATGTCGGCAGCCAGCCTCGACGCAGGCACGTGGTCCGACGAGCTGATGCGCGACTTCGATCTGCTCAGCGCGGCGGTCGCCTCTCGGCTCACCCTCGAGCAGTCACGCCGCGCCCTTGCCGAGGCGATCGAGACCGGGACGCAGGCCCAGCTGGCCTACCAGCAGCTCTACGGGTCGGTCGGCCACGAGCTGCGGACCCCGCTCGCGGCGATCCTGGGCTACACCGAGGTGCTGCTGGACGACGCCGAGCACGGCACCGCCGAGCAGGTGGCGCAGGGCATGCTGCGGGACGGGCCGGTGATCCTGCGGGCCTGCGAGCAGCTGGTCGCGATCGTCGACACCCTGTTGGGTGCCGGTCGCACGCTGTCCGGCGATGACGAGCGCCAGGCCGTGGCGGTCGCCGACGCGGTCGCGGACGTCGTGCACTGGCACCGCGCCCCCGCCCGGATCGCGGGCGTGGAGATCCTGGTCGACATCGACGCGTCGACTGCAGTGTGGGCGCACCCGTCCGGGGTGCGCCAGGTGCTCACCAACCTCCTCGGCAACGCCATCGCCCACCACCGCCCCGGCGGCGGGACGGTGCTGCTCTCCGCCGAGCGGCTGCTGGGCGAGAGCGGCCGGCCGATGGTGCGGGTCGTCGTGCGCGACGACGGGCCCGGTCTGGAGCCCGGTCAGCTGGAGCGGGCCTTCGAGCCCTTCGTCCGCTTCGCGGGCCCGGCGACCAAGGGCACCGGCCTGGGGCTGTCGATCTCGCGCACCATCGCCGAGCGCGACGGCGGGGCGGTGCGCGGCGAGTCGACGCCGGGGTCGGGTTCGTCGTTCTGGCTCGAGCTCCCGGCCTTCGACCCGATCCGCGCCTGACCTGAGCCGATTCCCGCAGGGTGGTGCGGCTGATGTATCCTCGGTCCCGCTTGGGCAGGTAGCTCAGTTGGTACGAGCGATCGCCTGAAAAGTGATAGGTCGGCGGTTCGACCCCGCCCCTGCCCACAAGCACAGAAGGGCCCCGATCACGTCCCGATCGGGGCCCTTCTGCGACTGGTGTTCGACGCCGATCAGCCGAACCGCCCGTTCACGTAGTCGGAGGTCCGGGAGTCCCGGGGACTGGTGAACATCGCGTCGGTGTCGCCGTGCTCGACGATCACGCCCGGCGTGCCCTGCGAGGCGAGGAAGAAGGCGCACGTGTCGGAGACGCGCGCCGCCTGCTGCATGTTGTGGGTGACGATGACGATCGTGACCTGCTGGGCGAGGTCCTTCATGGTCTCCTCGATCACGCGGGTCGAGGTGGGATCGAGCGCGGAGCACGGCTCGTCCATCAGGAGCACGCGCGGCTTGATCGCCAACGACCGGGCGATGCACAGGCGCTGCTGCTGACCGCCCGAGAGACCGCCACCGGGGCTGTCGAGCCGGTCCTTGACCTCCTTCCAGAGGCCACCGCGGACCAGGCACTCCTCGACGAGCTCCTCCTTCGCGGACTTGTTCATCTTGGTGCCGGTCAGCCGCAGGCCGGCGATGACGTTCTCGCGGATCGACATCGCGGGGAAGGGGTTCGGCTTCTGGAAGACCATGCCGATCGCGCGCCGTGCGTCGGTGAGCTTGCGCTGCGGGTCGTAGATGTCCTCCCCGTCCAGCAGCACCTCGCCGGCGAGCGCGGCGGACGGCACGAGCTCGTGCATTCGGTTGAGGATCCGCAGGAAGGTGGACTTCCCGCAGCCCGACGGGCCGATGAGGGCGGTGATGCCGGAGGCCGGCATCGTCAGCGAGACCCGGTCGAGCACCTGGTGGTTGCCGAACCACGCGGTGATGTCGCGTGCCTCGAGGGTCGCGGGCCCGGCGCCACCCACGTCGTACGACGGCGGGGCGGGCGCGGGGAGCGTGGACTGGGTCATGGCGGGTCTCTTCGGATCGGGGACGGATCGGGATCGGGTCGCGGGCGGGATGGGTCGGGGGGCGGTGCGACCAGGTGGGGGCGGGCGGCCGTCAGCGAGCCGCCCGCCCCCGGTTCAGGAGAGGTCGGTCACTTCACCGTGATCACGAACGCGAGCTTCGAGGCTGCGAACGCCGAGCTGCCGGCGTACTGCGCGACGAGCTTGTTCTTGCCCTTCTTCAGCTTGGTGAGCTTCACGCTGGCGACGCCGTTCTTGACGGTGCCCTTGCCGACGGTCTTCTTGCCGAGCTTGACCACGACCTTGCCGGTGGCCTTGCCCGCCGCCGACTCCTTGACCTTGATCTTGCCCTTGATCGCCGCGCCCTTGGCGTAGCTCTTCTTGAAGGTCTCGGACAGCTTGGTCTTCGCCTTCGCCGCCGGAGCCGGCGCGGCGGCGCGGACGGTCACGTCGACCTCGGTCGACGTCGAGCCGTTGAAGGCCGCGCCGGTGGGGGTGAAGGTGGCCTTGACCTTGTGCACGCCCGGGGTGAGGCCGGTGGCGGTGTAGGTGGCGCGCCCACCGGTGACCACGGCGTTGCCCTTGGCCGCGCCGTCGACGGAGAAGGACACGACGCCCTGCGGCTTGAGGGTGCCGCCGCCGCCGACGGTGGCGGTGAGGGTGGCCGCACCGGCGGCGTTCGAGACGCCGGAGACGCTCGTGGTGGTGTTCACCTTGGCGGTGAGCAGGTCGCTGGCGGCCGTGGCCGTGGTGGTCGCCACGCCGCACTTGCCGCCCTGGGAGGCGGAGAGCAGCTGCTCGAAGCCGGCGTCGAGGATCAGCGAGGTCGCGGCGGGCGAGCACGCGAAGCCGTTGGGGCCGAAGAGGCCCTGCGCCCACGGGCTGGCGGCGTCGGCCTGGCGCACCACGTTGTAGAGCGCACGGCCGACCTGCCAGCCCTGCTCGATGCGCAGGGTGCCGAGCAGTCCGGCACGGCCCACCGAGAACGGGGCGATCGCGTTGGGGTCGGACTTGATCGGCGCGTCGTCGTGCTCCTGCACGAAGGTGACGCTGGGGCCGTAGGTGACCGGCGAGCCCTTGATCTTGTCGAGCTCCTTCTTGAAGAAGTCACCCGTGCCCGAGCTGGTCTGCGGGGCCAGCGGCTTGATGGCGCCGTTGCTGCCGCCCACCTGGCTCCAGTTGGTGACGCTGCCCTCGAAGATCGCGACGATCTGCTCGGGGGTGAGGCTGGCCGGGGCGTTCGACGTCTGCGCCGTGGCCACGGCGAGGGTGTCCTTGGCGAACGGGAACGCCTGCAGCCCGGCTGCGGTCTCGTTGGCGTTGTTGCCGGAGGAGGAGCGGGCGAAGCTCACGTCGGTGTTGTTGCCCGCGCCGTAGAGCAGCGCCTTGCCGCCCCCGGAGCCGTTCGGCCGCACGATCGGGGCCGACCCGGCGCGCAGCGTGACGTTGGCGGAGTTCGTCTGGGCACCCGACGCGTCGAACGTGCGGGCGTCGAAGGACACCAGGCGCTGCGCGGCACCACCGGCGTTGTAGCCCGGGACACCGGCGTGGCCGTCGGCCAGGTACGTCAGCGCGTGCATCGTGGTGTCGGAGCCGACACCGACGATGTCGTCGGCGTCGGGGACGACGGTCGGGTCGGCCTGGGCGGGAGCGGCCACGGCGAGCGCCGTCGCCAGGACGGACGTGGTGGCCACGCCCGCGAGGAGCCTGCGAACAGACATGAGGTTCTCTTTCTCTGGGTGTTCGTTGGGGTGGTGCGTCGGGTGTTCCTGGACGGGTGGAGCGGCACTTCGGTTACAGCAGGTTGGGCAGCAGGCGCATGACCACGTCCGTGGTGAGCCAGGCGACGGCGATCACGACCGGAGTCGCGACGACCCACACCAGGGCGGCTCCGAACCGCTGCCGGGCGGCGATGACGCCGAGCGTCAGCGCCAGGAGCAGTCCCAGGCACAGCGTCAGCAGCGGCATCACCGCTCCTGACTCCGTGCCCATCGCCTGCTCCGGATCAGGGACCACGGGGGGCAGGCCCGCGGGGGTGTCGAACGCCTCGTCCGCCTCGGCGTCGACGTAGACGACCTCGCCCGGCGACAGCGACGGCAGCCGGGAGCCGCCCGCCTCGCCGCTCACCAGCACGAGCCGCGCCGCGTCCTCCGGCCGGGGCTGCGGCAGCGGGTCACCGGCACGACGTACGCCGATCACCTCGAAGCGGGTGGCGCCCTGAGCGGTGACCACGTTGACCTGGTCGCCCGCCTCTAGCTCGCCGAGCCGCGCGAAGGGCGCGCCGTAGGTGCTCGCCCGGCCGAACACCGCGGACGTGCCCCGCTGGCCGGGGAGCACGGTGTTGCGCAGGTGTCCGGGACCGGTCAGCAGGTCGCCGGAAGCCGTGCCCTCGACCACCACCTGCTCGACGCCGATGTGCGGGATCGAGAGGGTGGCGACGGGCGTGCCGACCTCCGTCACCGGCCCGATCGGGGCGGTGCCGGCGGCGAGCTCGGCGCGGAAGTCCGCGTAGAGCGCGTCCTGGGCGCGGTCCTGGGCGAGACCGCCCAGGTAGAGCATCTGCGCGACCATCCACCCGGCGACCAGGCAGCACATCACCGACGTCGTCGACACCACCGACCAGACGTCGTCATTCCGGGCCGGAGGCGCGGGCCGGGGGGCCGCCGCGCGCGCCGCTGCCGGTCGCTCGGTGGTGACGGTCATGACCGCCTCCTGCGCAGGTGTCGCAGCCGGACGAGGTTGGCCGCGATGGCGCTGATGAGCGCCACGAGCACGAGCGTCGGCAGGACCCTCGCGGCAACGGGCGAGGAGACCTGCGTCGTGGGCGGCATCGTCACGAGCTCCTGCTCCGCGTCGTCGGCCTCGTCGCCCTTGTCGCCCTCGTCCTCGCCCTTGCCGTCGGCGTCCGCGTCGGCCTCCTCACCCGGGCCGTCGACCGGCGCGAGGACCTCGTCGGTCCCGTCGACCGCGCTGACGCTGGCGGGCCCGAGGTCGCCCCCGTCGGTGCCGGTCTGACTGCCGTCGCCGTCGCCGTCCGTCGACTCGTCGCCGGCGGTGCTCGCGCCCTCCTGCTCACCGATCGCCTCGGCGACGGCCTGAGCCTGCTTCCACAGCGGGGCGGTGACGCCGGTCTTCGTCAGCGGGACGTAGCCCGGGGGGAGCTGGCCGTTGCCGTACCCCTGCTTCTGGCCCTCGGTCGTGGCGACCTCGATGAACTGCCGGACCTTGTCGGCGTCCTCCTGCGGCAGGTTCGCCGTACGCGCCGCGGTGTAGACGATCATCGTGCCGGGGTAGGCGTCGGCCTTGACCAGGGCCGCCATGTCGAGCGTGAACGGCTTCTCACCGCTGCGGCTCGGCTCGGCCAGCCGCAGCGCCTTGACCAGACCGCCGGCCGTCGGGGCGACAAAGCCCTTGCGCGTCGCGAGGCTGGCCTGCTCCAGCCCGAGCCGCGCGGCGTCGCCCATGCTGACGACGCCCAGCATGAAGCGGGAGCCGACGCCCTGCCGGTCGACGCGGCCGATCTTCCAGGGGTCGGTGACCGTCGAGCGCTCGCACTTGGTCTGGACGTTGGGCCAGGCGTCGAGGATCGCCTCGGCGATCTTGCGGATCGACGGCACGGGCGCCGCGAGCTGGGTGAAGTACGGCGTCGGGTTCTGCTGGCGGCACTCGTCGTTGGTGACCGGGACGTAGTCGTCGAGCAGGGGCCACTCGGGCGTGGGCAGCTTGATCTTCTTGTAGCTCGGGTTGACCTTCATCCCCCACGGGTCCGGCTTGCCGTCGACCCAGGCCATGGCCGCCGCGTCCTGGGCGATGTAGGAGGTGAGGGCCTCGATGACGTCACTGGACTCCGAGAGCGACAGCAGGGTCGCCGCCGCTTCGCGGGTGATGGTGTCCAGCCCCGGGTTGAGCTTCTGGAACTCCGGGTCCAGGTTGATGCCGATCGGGTTGCTCTCCATGCCGGGGTGGCCACGGCCGAGCTCGCTGCCGAGGTAGGACTGCGTCATCAGCTTGGCGAGGAGCCGGGCGTTGAGCTTGAGCCCGGTGTACTCGCCGGCGTTGCCCGGCTTGTCGATGACGTACCCGATCGAGAAGCCCGTCACGGCGGTGGGGGCGTACGCCATCGGGTCCGAGCCCTTGACCTCGTGCTCGCCGGACACGAAGGCCGCTGCGCCGCCGCCGTTCTCGGCCAGCGCGAAGCCGGCCGCGTCGGCCATCTTGTTGTGCTGGAACTTGAACCGCTTCTTGTCCAGGCAGAAGCTCGGCGACCACTGGAGCGAGGCCTGGGACATCAGCTCGGAGCCGTAGAAGCCGGTCGGCGCGCGGGAGTCGAGGACGGTGCACGCATCCGGCGAGAGGCCGAAGGTGATCGGCACGGAGAACCGGTTGTTCCAGTTGGAGGGCGACCACCACAGCATCGGCGACGCGGTGAGGTCGACGCCCTGGTTGGAGTAGTTGCTCGCGCCCGGCTCGTACTGGCCGCCACGGTTGCAGGCGGCGTCGTCGTCCATGCAGCTGATGCCCTGGATCGGGATCACCACGATCGAGCAGGCGACCTTCTCGGAGCAGCCCAGCGACTCGTTCTCGACGTCGGAGCGCACCTCGAACTTCGCGTGACCGTTGCCCTCGAGGTCGGTGAACGCCGCCTGCTCGGCCGGCGGGAACGCCGCGCCGACTGCCGCCTCGGGCGCCATCGTCTCGGAGGTGCAGCTCGCGTAGACGGTCCCGTCGGCGGCGCGGAAGGGCGTGATGTGGGTCGAGAAGTTGGCGACGTCGTTGCACTCCGCGGGGATCGGCGCCAGGCCGTACTTCTGCGCCCGCTGCTCCTCCGTGGCCAGCTTGTCGTGACGCCACGCGGCCTCGGTGTCATCGGTGACCTGCGTGCGCTGGGCGCGCGAGGAGGTCCAGCACGTCTCGGGGGACAGCTGCTCGGCCGGCGGCAGGCTCGGGTCGTCGAGCCCGCGGCACTGGAGGATGACGACGGGGTACTCCTGCAGCAGGCCCTGCTCGCCGAACGGGCTCGACGAGCGACCGCCGGTGGGGTGGGCGCCGGTCCAGGAGATGTCGACGCGCTCGCGCCCGCGCAGCTCCGTGGTCCGGTCGACGGTCACGGTGACGTCGCGGGAGTCGATCTCGATCTCCTGGCCCTGCACCATGATGGTGCGGCTCAGGTGCTTGGTCTCGGTGTACGCCGGCTCGTCGCCCGGCGCCGCGACGGCGACCTCGACGGAGGCTCCCAGCGCCGGCAGGCCGACGGCCAGCGCCGCCGCTGCTGCCGCGAGGAGGCGCGCGCGCCGCCTCATCGGGCCGCGCCCCGGCGTCGTACGCCCCGGGCGATGAGCAGGCCCGGCACCAGGACCAGCGCGAGCAGCTCGACCGCCGCGAGGAGACCGAACGCGCGGCCGTCACCCGGCCGGTCGGCCGACAGCTCTGTCGGCGTCGCGTAGATCGGGTCGGTCGAGGTGGCGGCGCCGGTGCCCGCGGCGGTGGTGCCGCTGCCGGAGGTGCTGATGGTCTCGCCGGTGACCGGATCGATCTCGGTGGCCTCGGGGTCGCCACCTGCACCGCCGCCGCCTCCTCCGCCTCCTCCGCCGGACGGACCGTCACCCGTGGCGCCTCGGCCGTTGCCGGCGCCGGTCTGGTCCGCGTCGTCGCCGGTCGAGTCGGCGGGCTGCTCCCCGTCGGTCGAGGGCTCGCCGGTGCCGGTGTCCGTGCCGCACGGGCCCGCACCCACCTTGTCGCAGGCCGCCGGCTGCGGCGCGATCTGCGCGAGCTTGTTCTGCTTGAGGTCGCCCGCGACGAAGGTCGGGTTGTTGCACTTGGTCGCGTCGCGGTTGGTGATGTCGACCGCCGGGTCGGCGTCCTTGAGCCGGGCGAGCTGGGCGAAGCCGGCCTGCACGAGGTTCAGCGGCAGCGGCGAGTAGCCGTAGGGCCCCGCCTTGTCCTGTCCCTCGCACAGCGAGTAGTACATGAAGTCGCCGAGCGTCTGGCGCTTGGCGGTCGTCATCCGCTGGTCGTCCGCGCCGGTCGGGATGATCATGTAGCTGTACGACGACAGCGGGTAGGCCCGCGGGTCCGTGGCCGAGTAGACACCGTCGAGGATCTGCGTGAGGTACATCGGCGAGGACGGGTCCTCGTTGATCCGCGCCTTGGTGAGCGCGACGGCCACGTTGTACTGCGTCGGCTCGACGTAGTAGCCGCCCTCGTTGAGGACCTTGACGACCGGGTAGTCCTTGTTGAGCGGGTAGGCGTACTCGACGTAGCCGATCGTGCCGTTGCCGGCGAAGCCGGAGATCGTGTTCATCACCTGGTCCGACCCCGACTGGGCGAGCATCCGCCCCTTGCGCGGGTAGTACGAGGTGTAGCCGCTCTTGCCGAAGTAGGGCCGCCAGATGTCGGGGTGCTCGGCGTCCATCCAGGTGGTCAGCTGGGCCGTGGTGCCCGAGCCGTCGGAGCGCACGACCGGGGTGATGGCCAACTTGGGGAAGGCGCGGCCGTTGTTGTCCTCGGTGATCGCCGGGTCCGACCAGTCGGTGATCTGACCGGTGAAGATCTTGGTCAGCGTCTCCCCCGACAGCCGCAGGTTGCGCACCAGCTCGTTGCCGATCTTGAGCTGGTAGGTGAAGGCGGTGCCGCCCGCGACGATGGGCAGGTAGGCGAACTCGCGCCCGTTGCTGTTGTCGGCGTTGCCGAACTCGTCCACGCCCGGGTAGGGGATCTCGGAGATGCCGAAGTCGGTGACGTTCTGCGCGAAGTTCTTGCGCCCCTGCGAGGAGCCGCCGCCGTTGTAGGTGACCTTCATGCCGAGCGCGTCGACGTCGGAGATCCACTGCTGCACGATCACCTCCGACCACGTGGAGCCCGAGCCCTCGATCTGGGCGTACGCCGCCCGGGGCTGGAGGTTGCCGAAGCCGCTGTCGTCCGGTCCGTCGGCCTGGGCAGCGGCGGAGAGTCCCGACAGGGACACGAGGACGAGCGCGCCGAGTGCGGCGGCGAGGCGTACGGTTCGAGCGGTCATCAGGACTCCTCAGAGACTCCGCGCGCCCGGCGAGGCGTACGGCGGGACGTGCGGCGAGAGGCGCGTGCCGGGCGGGCGACGAGGCGCGCCACGACGAACAGGGCCAGGACGAGGACGAGCAGGACGGTCGCGGCGGCGAACGCGCGCTCGATCATCTGCGGCTCCGGGCTGCGAGCGCCCGTGAAGATGTAGAGCGGGAGCGAGTTCATGACCCCGTCGGTCGGGTCGGTGACGAAGAAGCTGGCCGCACCGGAGGTGAGCAGCACGGGCGAGGTCTCGCCGACCCCGCGCGCGACGCCGAGGATGAGCGCGGTCGCGAGCCCGGGACGGGCGGTCGGCAGGACGACGTGCCACACGGTGCGCCACCGGCTGGCGCCGAGGGCCAGGCTCGCTTCGCGGAGGCCGCCCGGGACGACGCGCAGCACCACGTCGGCCGCGCGGGCGATGATCGGCAGCATCATCACCGACAGCGCCATCGCCGCGGCGAACCCGGAGCGGGGGAACCCGAGCGCGACGATCAGCACCGTGTAGATGAACAGTCCGGCCACGATCGAGGGCAGCGCGGTCATCGCCTCGACGATGGTGCGCACGACGACCGCGAACCGGCCGCCGACCTCGGTCATGAAGACGGCCGTCCCGATGCCGAGCGGGAGGGTGATGGCGATCGCGATCCCCAGCTCGATCACCGAGCCGAGGATGGCGTGGCCGATGCCGCCACGGTCGAACGCGTCGCGCGGACCGACGCCGGCCATGTCGTCGACGAAGAAGTTGAGGTGCAGCAGCGGCTCCCAGCCCCGGAACACCACGAACACCACGGTGCTCACCAGGGCGGCGCCCACCACGAGCGCGCCGGAGGTCACCACGCCGCTCACCACCCGGTCCACCACGTCGACCCGGCGCCCGGTCATGGACGTCGTCACCGCGCTGAGGAGGAGCCCGGTCGCGAACCACGTGACGAGGAGCCAGGCGGGTCCGCCCAGCGGCAGCAGCCGCTGGGTGATGACCCAGGCGAGCGCGAGGGCGGCCACCCAGGCGCCGACGGCCGCGAACCGCTCCTCCGCCGTCGGCTTGCCGAGGCTGGCGCGCGGGACGGGCGGCGGGGCGTCGAGGTCGCGCTGCGGCAGGTACGTCGAGGGAGCGCGGGTCCCCGGAGCCGGGCCCGTCGGAGGCGGGTCCAGGGGCGCCGTCGGCGCCGTCTCGCGGATCGTGCTCATGCGTCGGTCCCCGCTCCGGAGCGGCTGCGCGAGACGATCATCGCGGCGAGCGTGTTGACGACGAGGGTGATGAGGAAGAGCACGAACCCCGCCGTCAGCAGCGCCGAGAGCTGGGCCGCGCTGGCGTCGCCGAAGCGGCCGGCGATGAGGGCGCTCACCGAGCTGGTGCCGACCTCGAGGATGCGGGGCTTGATGACGAAGTCGGGCGAGATGATCAGCAGCACGGCGATCGTCTCGCCGAGGGCGCGGCCCAGGCCGAGCATCGTGCCGCCGATGATGCCGCCGCGGCCGAAGGGCAGCACGACGGAGCGGATCATGCCCCAGCGGGTGGCGCCGAGCGCGAGGGCCGCCTCCTTCTCCCCGGGCGGGGTCTGGGAGAACACCTGGCGCATGACCGCGCACGACATCGGCAGCACCATCATGGCCACGGCGATGCCGGCGCAGAACGCGCTGCCGATGTAGCGCGACTGGTCCCACACCGCCGCGTCCGGGTCGGCGTCGACCGCGAAGATCGGGATCCACCCCAGGTGCTGGTGCAGCCAGAGGCTGAACGCCGCCGCGTGGGGCATGACCAGGAAGTAGCCCCACATCCCGTAGATGATCGAGGGGATCGCGGCCATGAGGTCGACGAGCGAGACCAGGGTCGGCTTGATCGAGGGCGGGGCGTACTCGCTGATGTAGAGCGCGGTCAGCAGCGCCAGGGGGAACGCGAAGGCCATGGCCACGCCGGCCACCGACACGGTGCCCACCAGCACCGCGCCGATGCCGAGCACGTCCGCCTCGGGCTGCCACGCGCTCTCGGTGAAGAAGCTCCAGCCGTAGCGCTGCAGCGTGGGCACCGACTGCCAGGCGAGGAAGGCGCCGATGCCGCCGGTCACGACCAGCACGGTCGCCCCGACCGTGCGGGCGCCGAGCTCGAAGACGCGGTCGGCGCCGGTGGCGCGTCGGGCCAGCCGGCGCGGAGCCGGTGGTTCCGGTGGCAGGACGTGGTCCTGGACGGGGAGTGTGGTCACGACGATCTTTCGCACGGTCCCGAGAGGACTGCTGACGGATGCCACGCCCCGACGCGACCTCGTGCCGGCTGGTGAGCGTCGTCAGTGTTGGGACCCTGGTGGAACGCCGACGCCGTCCCAGGTGAACGACCGGCCAACGCTTGCCCCTCGACCGCGGAACGACCTACGCGCCCTGGTCCGGATGGGCCAGGGAGCGCGCAGGGGGCATGGCCCGGTCGGGTGGTCGGGGTGGAGGGTCGGGGAGGATGGCCGGGTGCTCCCCCGCTTCGAGGTCGTCCGCCGGTCGCGTCCGGTCGACCTCGTCGCGCCGCACTCCGTGCGCGTCGACGCCGCCTCGGGTGGCGTCGTGCCGATGGCGTCCGCCGCGCCGTACGTCGCCGCGACGACCGACGTGCGCGGCGACGCCGCGCTCGCCCTGCACCTGTCCGGGCACCGCCTCGGCGCCTCGGTGGAGGACGGCTCGGTCTCCCTGCGCGTCACCGGTCCCGTCGGCGCCCGGGAGCTGCGGAGCCGTCGGTTCCACCGCGCCGACGCTCCCACCCAGCTCGGGATCACCTTGACCGGGACGCACCTGACCGCGTGGAGCCGCGAGCACGGCGAGTGGGTGGCCCGGTCGCGGCACGACCTGCGCGACGCGGTGGACACGCGGGACGAGGCCGCGCTCGCGGACCTCCGCGTCGAGCTGCCGGAGGGGGGTGGGCTGGCTGGCGGCTTCGGCCAGCTCGGGCTGCGCGACGTCCGCTTCGTCACCGAGGACGACGGACGGCCGCTGCGCGACGGCGCGGCGCTGTGGCTGAGCGCCACCTCCGCCGGGCCGGGGTTCTTCGACACCGCCCACACCAGCGTCTGGAGGTGGGACCCGACCAGCCTCGACCTGACCCACTCCGCGGACCTGTTCTTCCGTCGCCCCGACCGGCCGGGAGTGTTCGGCGACCACGCGGTCCACGTGGTCCGCGTCGACGGCCGCTGGCTGGTGGCGACGAGCACGTGGGGGGACTTCGAGGCTCCCACGACCCGCGCGGGTCGCCGTACGCCGGCCGGCTTGCGCGTCACGCTGGCCGAGACCGGCGCGGACCTCCTGCGCGGGACGCACGTGCTGGACACCCGCGAGCTGCCCCTGCCCACCGACGGCCTGGACTCCATCGCCACCTGGGACCCGCACCTGGTGCGGCGCGACGGCGAGTGGCTGGTCGGCTTCGTGAGCGCCCGCCGGTTCTTCGACTTCCACCCCGCGGTGGCCGGCGGCCCCACCCTCGACGACCTGCGCCTGCTCGGCGCCGCGGCTGACCGGCGGGCGACCGAGGGCACCACGCTGGTCCAGGTGGACGGCGGGACGCTGGTGCTCGCCAGCGACGGGCGCGACTCCCGGCGCGGCCAGCGCGCCCGGTTCCCCGTGTTCGACCTGACGATGGCCGACGTCGGGGTGCTCGACGCCCCCTACCCCACCAACCTCCCGTGGCCGTCGGTCGCGCACGTCGACGGGACCTGGCTGCTGGCGACCTTCAACGGCCGGACCGCCGGCGGGGGGCTGCTGGGCTACGGCACCCACGGCGACCTCGTGGTGATGCGCGAGCGGTGATCGCGCGGGTCTACCCTGAGCGTGACGGCGGTCACCACCCCTCGACCGCGCTGACCAGGCCCGCACACCCCGCGGCCATCCATCGGGAAAGGACCCATCACATGTCTGGAGCCACCAGCTCGGGAGTCGACGTCTTCGAGCTCGGCAGCGAGCACGAACAGGTCGTCTTCTGCAACGACCGGGCGAGCGGCCTCAGGGCCATCGTCGCCATCCACTCCACGGCGCTGGGCCCGGGACTGGGCGGGACGCGGTTCTATCCCTACGCGAGCACCGACGACGCGGTCACCGACGTCCTCAACCTCTCGCGCGGGATGTCGTACAAGAACGCCCTCGCCGGGCTCGACCTCGGCGGCGGCAAGGCCGTCATCATCGGTGATCCGGCCGAGCTCAAGACCGAGGCGCTGCTGCGGGCCTACGGCCGCTTCGTCCAGTCGCTCAACGGCCGCTACTTCACCGCCTGCGACGTCGGCACCTTCCCCGAGGACATGGACCACGTGGCGCGCGAGTGCGACTACGTCACCGGTCGCACCGTCGCGCACGGCGGGGCGGGCGACAGCTCCGTGCTGACGGCGTACGGCACGTTCCAAGGCATGCGCGCGGCCGCGGAGCAGGTCTGGGGCGAGCCGACGCTGGGCGGCCGCACCGTCGGCGTCGCCGGCGTCGGCAAGGTGGGACGCCACCTGGTCCGGCACCTGCTCGAGGACGGCGCGACCGTCGTGGTGACCGACGTCCACCGACCGGCCGTGGACCGCGTCCGCGACGAGCACCCGCAGGTGCGGGTCGTCGAGTCGACCGAGGCGCTGGTCGCCTCCGAGCTCGACGTCTACGCGCCCTGCGCCCTCGGCGGCGCGCTCAGCGACGAGGTCGTCGACACGCTGTCGGCGGTGATCGTGTGCGGCGCGGCCAACAACCAGCTCGCGCACCCGGGCGTCGAGAAGCAGCTGGAGGAGCGCGGGATCCTCTACGCCCCCGACTACTGCGTGAACTCCGGCGGCGTCATCCAGGTCGCCGACGAGCTCGAAGGCTTCTCCTTCGAGCGCGCCCAGCAGCGCGCCACCGGCATCTTCCACACGACCCGCCGGGTCTTCGAGCTGGCCAAGTCGGAGTCGGTGCCGCCCGCGGTCGCCGCCGACCGACTCGCCGAGCGCCGGATGCGCGAGGTCGGCCGCCTGCGCGGCATCCACCTGCGCTGACCGCGCTCGGCACCGCACCACCCGCTGCACCACGCCGGCCGGGCGCTCCACGAGGAAGCGCCCGGTCGGTGCGTACGCACGCCGGTGGACCCGGTCACCCGGGCGGTGGTGCGATCAGTCAGTCTGCGCGCCGACGAGGATCGGCGTAGTCCGACCACTCGTCGTCGTCCGGCTCGACCTCACTCGTGGAGTGATGGTCCTCGCCGTGCAGCTCTTTCGCCAACGCGCCGAAGTCCGTCTCGTGAGTCCGGTACTTCAGGTCGCGGGCGACCTTCGTCTGCTTCGCCTTCGCTCGGCCGCGCCCCATAGGGTCGACCCCCTCGCACACTTGGCCGGGGCTGCCGAGGAGAACCCCGACGCGCCCGGTCT
The DNA here is from genome assembly GCF_017916425.1 of Nocardioides sp. SYSU D00065. Classification (GTDB taxonomy): domain Bacteria; phylum Actinomycetota; class Actinomycetes; order Propionibacteriales; family Nocardioidaceae; genus Nocardioides. Next base: position 1,379,840 of record NZ_JAFMSX010000001.1, read on the forward strand.
GATCGGTCACATATCGTGAGCCCAACGCTACCTGAGGGCTGGGTGTTCCCGCACACCGCGGGGCGCATTTCGCGCCGCGAGCACGAAATAACGTCACCAGCCGGGGTGCTGGCCCTCCAGGACCACGCGTCCGCCGTGCGCGTCGTCCGCCCGCGTCTCGCCGGCCACCCAGGCCCGTACGCCGTGCCCGGCGAGCACCGCGATCGCGGTGTCCACGTCCTCCGGCGCGGTGAGCGCGACCATGCCGACGCCGCAGTTGAGGGTCGCCTCGAGGTCGGCCTGCGACACGTCGCCGACCCGGCGGACCACGTCGAAGACCGGCTGCGGCGTCCACGTCGAGCGGTCGATGCGCACCGACAGCTCCTCGGGCAGCACCCGCTCGAGGTTGGCGGCGAGCCCGCCACCGGTGACGTGCGACATCGCGTGGGTCTCGGTGCGCGCGGCGAGGTCGAGGCAGGCCTTGGCGTAGATGCGGGTCGGCTCGAGCAGCTCCTCGCCGAGGGTGCGGCCGAAGTCGTCGACCTGGCGGTCCACGGTCCAGCCGGCCTTCTCGAGCAGGACGTGGCGCACCAGCGAGTAGCCGTTGGAGTGCAGGCCGCTGGCCTCCATCGCGATCACCACGTCGCCGGGACGCACGCGTCCGGGGCCGAGGAGCCTGCTGGCCTCGACCACGCCGGTGGTCGCGCCCGCGACGTCGTAGTCGTCGGGGTCCAGCAGCCCCGGGTGCTCGGCCGTCTCCCCGCCGATCAGCGCACAGCCGGCGACCACGCACGCCTCGGCGATGCCCTTGACGATGGCCGCGATGCGCTCCGGCACGACGCGGCCGCAGGCGATGTAGTCGGTCATGAAGAGCGGCTCCGCGCCGCAGACGACGAGGTCGTCGACGACCATGCCCACCAGGTCGAAGCCGATGGAGTCGTGCACGTCCATCAGCTGCGCGATCGCGACCTTGGTGCCGACGCCGTCGGTGGAGGTGGCCAGCAGCGGACGCTCGTAGCGCGTCAGTGCCGAGGCGTCGAAGAGCCCGGCGAAGCCGCCGAGGCCGCCGATCATCTCGGGACGCCGAGCCTTCTCGACCCAGCCCTTCATCAGGTCGATCGCGCGGTCGGCCGCCTCGATCGAGACCCCCGCGGCGGCGTACGCCCCCTCCTGCGGCTGGGCACTGTCAGTCGGCTCGGTCACGTGTCTCCTCGGCGGCCGGGTGCGGGTCAGGGGTTGTTGAGGACCGGCAGCGCCCGGCCCATCGTCGGCGACTGCAGCGTCGCCTCGAGCAGGTGCTTGCCGAGCAGGCTCTCGTCCGGCAGCTTGATGGGGTACTCGCCGGTGAAGCACGCCTGGCACAGGCGCTCGGCCGGCTGGTCCGTGGCCTCGATCATGCCCTCGAGCGAGATGTAGCCGAGGCTGTCGGCACCGACGCTGGCGGCGATCTCGTCGACGTCCAGACCGTTGGCGATGAGCTCGGCGCGGGTGGCGAAGTCGATGCCGTAGAAGCACGGCCACTTGACCGGCGGGCTCGAGATGCGCACGTGCACCTCGAGGGCGCCGGCCTCGCGGAGCATCCGCACCTGCGCGCGCTGGGTGTTGCCGCGCACGATCGAGTCGTCGACGACGACGACGCGCTTGCCCCGGATCATGTGCTCGAGGGCGTTGAGCTTGAGCCGGATCCCGAGCTGTCGCAGGGTCTGGCTCGGCTGGATGAACGTGCGCCCGACGTAGGCGTTCTTGACGAAGCCCTGGCCGAAGGGGATGCCCGACTCCGCGGCGTACCCGGACGCGGCGGGCGTGCCGGACTCCGGCACCGGCATCACGAGGTCGGCCTCGACCGGGAACTCGCGGGCCAGCCGGCGGCCCATCTCCACCCGGGCCTCATGGACGTTGCGCCCGCTGATGGTGGCGTCGGGGCGGGCGAGGTAGACGTACTCGAACACGCAGCCCTTGCGCTCGGGCTCGGCGAACTTGTGCGAGCGCAGGCCGTTCTCGTCGATGACGATCATCTCGCCGGGCTCGACCTCACGCACGACGCTCGCGCCGATCGTCGCGAGCGCGGCGTCCTCGCTGGCGACGACCCAGCCGCGCTCGAGTCGGCCGAGGACCAGCGGGCGGATGCCCTGGGGGTCGCGGGCGGCGTACAGGGTGTCCTCGTTCATCCACACGAAGCAGAACGCGCCGCGCAGCTGCGGCAGCACCTCGAGCGCGCGCTGCTCCAGCGACGTGTCGGGGTGGTGGGCCAGCAGCGCGGTGACCAGGCTGGTGTCGTTGGTCGCCTCGACGCCCTTGATGTCGAGCTCGCCGGCGGGGCCGGGCAGCTCGGCGACCTTCTCGCGCAGCTCGTGGGTGTTGATGAGGTTGCCGTTGTGCCCCAGGGCGATGGAGCCGTCGCCGGTGGGGCGGAACGTCGGCTGCGCGTTGTGCCACGTCGAGGCGCCGGTCGTGGAGTAGCGCGAGTGGCCGATCGCGAGGTGGCCGCGCAGCGAGTCGAGGGTGGACTCGTCGAACACCTGCGAGACGAGACCCATGTCCTTGTAGACGAGGATCTGCCGCCCGTTGCTGACCGCGATGCCCGCGGACTCCTGGCCGCGGTGCTGCAGGGCGTAGAGCCCGAAGTACGTCAGCTTGGCGACGTCCTCGCCGGGAGCCCAGACGCCGAAGACACCGCACGCGTCCTGCGGGCCCTGGTCGTGGGGGTCGATCGCCGTGGTGAGACGGCCGTCGCCGCCCTTCCGCTTGCTCGTCGGCTGGGGCACGCACCCGAGTCTACGGGGGAATGGCTCCAGAGCCGCACCGACGTCAGAAGTCGGGAAGGAGCGACCGCACGCGATGCAGCGCCAGCCGGGCGGCGGCCCGGCCCGCGGCGGGAAGCGGTACGACGTCGAGCAGCGGGTGGCTGCGCGTCCAGCCGGGGTCCGACGGCAGCGCGCCCTCGGGACCGGCGTACGCCGGCGTGAGCGCGCGCCGGACGGCCTCGTCGAGCCCGAGCGTCGGGCGGCCGTCGCGCGGGGCCCACGTGTGCGCGGGGCGGCACACCATGTCGTGGCGCAGGGACTCGACCAGGGCGGTGACCGTGTGGAAGGGGGCGGTCGTCACCAGCGCCGTCGCCAGGCCGACGAGGCCGGTCGGCGCGACCGGCGCGGGCAGCCGTACGCGGGTCAGGCCCGCCTCGGCGCCGCAGGCCCGCAGGAGGTCGGGATAGGCGACGACGTCGGGTCCGCCGACGTCGACGGCACCGCGCAGGTCCTCGTCGTGCAGCGCCTCGCCGATGGCCCGGAGCACGTCGGAGATCGCCACGGGCTGCACCGAGCTCTGCATCCACAGCGGCACCGGCTGCACGAGGAACAGCGTGGCCACCTGGCGGACGATCTCGAACGAGGTCGACCCGGCACCGATCACCACCCCGGCCCGCAGCGCCACGGCGCCCCGGGCGGCCCCGTCGGCGGCCCCGTCGGCGGCCCCGTCGAACGCCGCGAGCAGGATGCGCTCCACCTCGAGGCGCGAGGCGATGTGGGCCGACAGCTCGGACTCGGCGACGTCGGGCACCAGGCCCGAGAGGTAGACGAGGCGGCGTACGTCGCTCTGCGCGACGGCGGCTGCCACCGCCGCCGCGCCGAGCCGATCGCGGTCGGGGAAGTCGGCGCGATCGAGCGAGTGCACGAGGTAGACCACCGCGTCGACGCCGGCCAGCGCCGCGGCGACCGCCCGCTCGTCGGTGACGTCGCAGCGGATCGCACGCACGCGCTCGTCCCAGCCGAACCGGTCCGGATCGGGCACCGACGACGACGCGGCAACGACGTCGTACCCCTGCTCGAGGAGGTACGGCACCAGCCGCGATCCGACGTAGCCCGTCGCGCCGAGGACCAGGACCCGCATCAGGACGCCTCGCCCAGGTGCTTGAGGAGGTTGCGAGAGAAGACCGCGCCCATGTGCTGGACGACCCGCGCCATCACCCGCTCGACGGCCGGCCTGGCCATGCCGGGCAGCGGGAGGTTGCAGGATATCTGCAGGTCGATGCTGACGTCGGTGCCGCCGCCGGGGTGGTCGGCGAGCCGGTAGGTGCCCATCACGGCGGTCGTCTCGTCGGGTCGCTCGGGGTCGTGGGTGAACACGATCCGGTCCATCGGCTCGAGCTGCATGACCTCGGTGAAGGTCGGCGCCACCTGGATGCCGAGCACCGGGATCGTCCCCATCCGCCACGTCCACCGGTCGCCGTCGACGTCGATGCTGGTGACGTAGGGCGTGAGCCGCGCGATGAGGTCGGCGTCGGTCAGCGCGGCCCACACCTCGCTCCGCGGCGAGCGGAGCACCGCCGCGGAGCGGTCGCGCGCCCTGAAGGTCGACATGGCCGCCACGCTACCGAGCGCGCCTTGGGGCCGCGGCGGGGCGGTGAGTGAGCCACATTCCGTGGGCTCGTGATGTGGGTGAGCCACCGCTCGCCCGGTGCGGCGCGCTTGTCGCCGGGTGGCGGTGAGTGAAGCACATCTCGTCGGTTGCTGATGTGGCTGAGCCACCGCTCGCCCGGCGCGCGCCCGCGTCGCCCGGGGTGGCGGTGAGTGAGCCACATTCCGTCGGTTGCTGATGTGGCTGAACCACCGCCCGCTCGGCGCGCGGAGCTTGTCGCCGGGGTAGCGGTGAGTGAGCCACATTCCGTCGGTTGCTGATGTGGGTGGGCCACCGCTCGCTCGGCGCGCGCCCTTGTCGCCGGGGTGGCGGTGAGCCAGCCACATCCCGAGGCCTCCCGATGTGGCTCAGCCACCGCCCACCCGACGCGCGGGGCTGCGGGGCTGCTCCCCGCGCTCGCGCGATCAGCCCCGCGGCAGCTCGCCCAGGTTGCGCAGCAGGAGCGCCTCGGCCTTGACGACCCGCTCGAACTCGGCGAGGTGCAGGCCCTCGTTGGCGCCGTGGGCGCGGGTGTCGGGGTCCTCGACGCCGGTGACCAGCACGCTGGCCTGCGGGAACGCGTCGAGGAACTCGGCGATGAACGGGATCGAGCCGCCGACGCCCATGTCGACCGGCGCGGTGCCGTCCCACGCTTCGGCGAACGCGGCGCGCGCGGCGTCGTACGCCGGCCCGGTCGCGTCGATCTGCGTCGCCTCGCCGGTGTCGACGACCGTCGTGGTGAGCGTGGCGCCCCACGGCGTGTGCTTCTCGAGGTGCGCCTGCAGGCGCTCGACGGCGTTGGCGGTCGTGTCACCGGGCGCGATACGCATGCTGACGCGGCAGCGCGCGGCCGGGACGAGCGTGTTGGAGGCGCCCTCGACCTTCGGTGCGTCGAAGCCGGTGATGCTGATCGACGGCTTGGTCCACAGGCGCTCGACGACGGGACCTTCGCCAATCCACTGCACGCCCTCGGTCGCGCCGGACTCGGCGCGCAGCCGGGCCTCGGGGTACTCGACGTCGGCGGCCGGACCGGAGTGCAGGCCCTCGACCGCGACGTTGCCGGCGTCGTCGACGAGGCTCGCGACCAGTCGGCTCAACGTGAGGATGGCGTCGGGCACCAGGCCGCCCCACATGCCACTGTGCACCGCGTGGGTGAGGGTGCGGACCTCGACGTCCATCCGCACCAGGCCGCGCAGGCTGGTGGTGAGCGCCGGCTCGCCGATGTCCCAGTTGCCGGAGTCGGCGATCACGATGACGTCGGCGGCCAGCCGCTCCTTGTGAGCGGTGAGCAGGTCGACGAGGGTGTCGGAGCCGACCTCCTCCTCCCCCTCGATGAACATCACGAGGTTGACCGGCAGGTCGTCGCCGAAGATGCGGACGGCGCCGAGGTGGGCGGCGATGCCCGCCTTGTCGTCGGCTGCGCCCCGGCCGTAGAGGCGGTCCCCGCGCTCAGTGGGCTCCCACGGCGGGGAGTCCCAGTCGGCGTGGTCGTTCTCCGGCTGGACGTCGTGGTGGGCGTAGAGCAGCACGGTCGGCGCGCCCTCCGGGCCGGCCTTGCGCGCGATGACGGCCGGTGGCGCGCCGTCGTGGGCGCGCACGATCTCGGCGTCGAAACCCTCGGCGGCGAACAGGTCGCGCGTGACCTCGGCGCTGCGCTCCACCTCGCCGGCGCGGGCAGGGTCGGCGGAGACGGACTGGATGCGGACCAGGTCCTCGAGGTCGCGGCGGATGCCGGGCATGACCTCGGCGAGACGAGCGGCGATGTCGACAGTCATGGCCGCCACCCTAGGAGCAGGTGCGCTGGCGCGGCGAGGTGGGATCGCGGGAGAGGGGCGGTACGCCGGCGGGGATCCCCGGACACCCGGGGAAAGTCGAGCTTCACCCCCGAAACTTCAGCGGGTAAGCGCAAGTTTCACCGGCTAGCCGGGGATCGCGACACGGGCTGCCGCCCCCGGCCTCAGCGCCCGTCAGGCGAGGCCCACGCGCCGCTGCGCTTCTCCATCATCAGCTGGCGCTCCGCGTCGGCGAACCCCAGCCCGCGGTAGAGGCCGATCGCCTCGCCGTCGGTGTCGGCGACGATCACGAGGGTGCGTACGCCGAGGTGGTCGAGGGCGTGCCGGCCGGCGGCGTGCACCACCGCGGCGGCGAGACCCCGGCGGCGGTGCTCGGGGTGGGTCTCCACGCTCTGGAAGCGGGCCACTCCCTCCTCGGTGACGAAGATGCCCGCGGTCGAGACGAGCGCACCGTCGACGAAGGCGCCGAAGCGCCGACCCCGGCCGTCGTCCACGAGCCGCCGCTCCTGGACGTTCTTGCGCCGGGCGAAGGCCAGGAACGCCTCCTCGGGGGTCTCCGGGTAGAGCTGTCGGCTGAGCAGGGCACGGGCCTCCCAGTCGGCGTCGCCGTCGAGGGGTCGGACCTCCGCCTCGACCTCGCGCGGCGCCCGCAGCGAGGAGGCGGTGAGGACGGTGGCGACGTCGACGGTGAGGCCGGCCGCCTCGAACGCCGCCCGCGCCTCGTCGGTGAGGTCGGCGGTGTCGATGCCGATGCTGACGTGGTCGGCGGTCGGGAACTCGGTGTGGAACGCGCCCACCACCTCGCGCTCGCCGCCCGGCACCGGCGGCTGCGCGAGCAGGAAGAAGTTGCCCCAGAAGTAGGTCGGGTTGTCCGGCGAGCGGACCACCAGGTGCGTGCCGCGGTCCTCGACGACGCTGCCGGTGGCGGTCAGCAGCGCCAGGTCGGTGCGGAAGCCGAGGGAAGTGACGTTCATGGGGCGGAGGTTAGCGGCAGGTACGGCGTGAGGTCCGTCCGCTCTCCGCTGGCGACCACGGCGCCCGAGCCGAGCGCCTCGGCCCAGGTCGTACGCCCCGTCGCCAAGGCGAGCCACGTCTCGGCGTCGGTCTCCACGACGGCCGGCGGCGTGCCGCGGGTGTGGCGTACGCCAGGGACGACCTGGACGGCGGCGAAGGGCGGCACCCGGACCTCCACCGAGCGACCGGGGGCACGCTCCTCCAGGACGGCGAGGTAGTGCTTGACCAGCGCCCGGGTGTCGGCGCTCGCGAGCTGCTCGGGGGTCAGGACCTTGAGGCGGGCGGGCACCCCTCGAACCTAGGCGATCGAGTCCAGCACCTCGACGCAGGCCGCCCAGGCAGCACTCGCGGGGTCGATCACGGCGAAGTGCCCGCCGCTCACCTCGACCAGCGTGACCTGCCCGCCTGCCGCGGTGGCGACGTCGACGTACGTCGCGGCCTGCTCGAAGGGGACGGTGTCGTCGTCGCGCGCGTGCACCGCCCACACGGGCACGTCGAGCGGCGCCTGGGCGAGCGGGTCGGCCAGGTCGTACGCCGCCTCGTCCGCGTCGCCGAGGAACGCGGCGGCGGCGCCGGACCCGAGGTCCTCGCGGACGGCCGCCCGGAGGTCGAGCACCCCGGCCTGGCTCACCACGTGCGTGACGCTCGGGCCGCCCGCCCACCGCTCGAACCGTCCGCGCGCAGCCGCCCAGGTGGCCAGGTGCCCGCCGGCCGAGTGGCCGAGGGTGACGACCGGTCCGGCCGCCCGCGCGGCGGCCGCGCCGATGGCGGCGTGCACGTCGTCCAGCGTCTGCGGGAAGCCGCCGCCGATGCCGACCCGGCGGTACTCGACGTTGGCCGCCGTCCACCCGCGCGCGGCCAGGTCCTCGGCCAGGGGGGCGCCGAGGTCGGCGCCGTACTGCGCCTTCCAGAACCCGCCGTGGATCACGACGACGAGGCCCCGGGGCGTGCCCTCGGGCTGGTGGACGTCGACCCACCGGTTGGGGTCGTCGCCGTAGGTGATCCGCTCCGGCTGCAGACGCGACATGCCCGCGAGCCTAGGCCGTGGCCGGGACGCTCCGGGAGAACCGTGCCCCGACCTCAGCGACTCGCTCGGCCAGCTCGGGCGGTGATTCGACGGTGAAGTCGGCCCCCGACCCGGCCAGCACCATCACCGGCCAGTCCAGGTCGTCGACGTTCATCTCCAGCACGCAGCCGGCGCCGTCGGGCGTGACCGTGCCCCACCGTCCCACCTGGGCGGCGAGGGTGTCGGCGGGCATCGCCAACCGCACGCGTACGGCGTGGCGTTGGGGCATCCGCCGGATGCCCTGGCGGACGAAGGCGAGCGCGTCCTCCGCGGGCAGCTCGCGCGCGCGGAACCGCTGGCCGGTCGGCTCCGGGGCGGAGATCCGGTCGAGCCGGAAGCTGCGCCAGTCTGTCCGGTCGCGGTCCCAGGCGACGAGGTACCAGCGCCGACCGAGGGACACCAGCCGCAGGGGCTCCACCCGACGGTGGGTCACCTCGGCCTCGCGGGCGGCGTAGTCGAAGGTCACCAGCTCGCTGTCGCGGCACGCCTGCGCGAGCGTGGTGAGCACCGCGGCGTCGACCACCGGCGCTCCCTCCCACGGCCCCGGCGACTCGGTCTGCGAGGCGACCGCGTCCATCTGGCGGCGCAGCCGCGGCGGCATCAGTGACAGCACCTTGGACAGCGCCTGCACGGACCAGTCGTCCATCCCGGCGACCGAGCCGGCGGCCGCCGAGCGGAGGCCGACCGCAACTGCCACGGCCTCCTCGTCCTCGAGGAGCAGCGGCGGCAGGGAACCGCCTGCGCGCAGCTGGTAGCCGCCGGCGGCGCCGCGCACCGCGTCGACCTGGTAGCCGAGCTCGCGCAGCCGGTCCACGTCGCGGCGAAGCGTCCGCGGACTGACCTCCAACCGCTGCGACAGCTCCGGTCCCGGCCAGTAGCGGTGGCTCTGGAGCAGGGACAACAGCCTCAGCATCCGCTCGCTCGTGCTCATGCACTCAAATTAGTGGCCCAAGCGGTCAGAACCTGACCGCTTGGCTGCCTAACGTCGTCAGCATGACCTACCACCGCAAAGAGCGAACCGGACCGGCGATCGTGACCCGTGGCCTGACCCGCCACTTCACCTCGCGCAAGCAGACCGTCGAGGCCGTCCAGGGCCTCGACCTCGAGATCGGGCAGGGCGAGCTCGTCGCCTTCCTGGGACCCAACGGAGCAGGCAAGTCCACGACGCTGCGCATGCTCACCACCCTCATCCCGCCCACGTCCGGCTCGGCGAGCGTCGCCGGGTTCGACGTGGTCACCGCTCAGCGCGACGTCCGCCGGGCCATCGGCTTCGTCGGCCAGGGCAACGGCGCCGGGCACCGGCAGCTCGGCCGCGACGAGCTGGTCAGCCAGGGGCGCGCGTACGGCCTGTCCCGCAGAGAGGCGCGGCGCCGCGCCGCCGAGCTGGTCGACGACCTGGACCTCGGCGCGGTCGCCGACCGCAAGGTGTCCTCCCTGTCCGGCGGCCAGCGCCGCCGCCTCGACATCGCGATGGGCCTCGTGCACCTACCCCGCGTGCTGTTCCTCGACGAGCCCTCGACCGGGCTCGACCCGCAGAACCGGGCCAACCTCCAGGAGCTCCTCCGCCGCCTGCACGCAGAGAGCGGCAGCACCGTCGTGCTGACCACGCACTACCTCGAGGAGGCCGACGCGCTCGCCGGGCGCGTGATCGTGGTCGACCACGGTCGGGTGATCGCCGACGACTCGGCCGCGCGGCTCAAGAGCGGGCTGGGCGACCTCATCCGGCTCGGTTTCGACGACGCGGCCGCAGTCGCGCGCGCGGCCGCCCGGCTGGAGCGGATCCCGGACTCGCGGGTCGAGATCTCCGATGACGCCGTGGACCTCCGGGTCAAGGACGGCTCGACGATGGTGGGCGAACTGCTCGTCGACCTCACCGCGGACGGCGTACCTCCGGCACGGGTCGAGGTGACCCGGCCGACGCTGGACGACGTCTTCCTCGACCTCACCGGCCGCAGCCTGCGCGAGACGCAGCAGGCCAGCTCCCCCGACTCCCAGCAGACCACCCCGATCGAGAGCGAGGTCGCCGCATGAGCACCTTCCTGACCGACACCGTCAACGTGATGAACCGCGAGCTCAAGCCCGTGTGGCGCGAGCCGATGGCGGTGGTCTTCGCGATGATCCAGCCGCTGGTCTTCCTCGGCCTCTTCGCCCCACTGCTACCCGAGATGGCCGACGGCTCCGCGCTCCAGTGGTTCGTGCCCGGGATCGTGGCCATGACCGCCCTGATGGGCGCGTCGTTCACCGGCGCCAACCTCATGGAGGAGATGCAGTCGGGCTCCCACGAGCGCCAGCTGGTCTCCCCGCTGGGCCGCCCGGCCCTGCTCGTCGGCCGAGCGCTCAAGGAGGTGGTGCCGATGCTCATGCAGGTCGCGATCATCGTCGCGGTCGTGACGCCGTTCAGCTTCGACCTCCACCTCGGCGGCGTCCTGGTGGCGGCGCTCGTCCTGTCGGTGTTCAGCGTCGGCGTCGGGGCGCTGTCCTTCGCGCTGGCGCTCGCCTCGAAGGGGCAGGACTGGATGTTCTGGACGGTCCAGCAGACCCTGCTGTTCCCCGCCCTGCTGACCGCCGGGGTGCTGCTGCCGATGGACGGCGCGCCGCGCTGGCTCGAGGTCCTCTCCGCCCTCAACCCGATGACGTACGTCGTCGACGCGGTCCGCGCCCTCTTCGCCGGCACCTACCCGGCGGAGGTCGTCGCCCAGGGCGTCGCGGGCGCGGCCGTCGTCGCCGTGCTCGGCCTCGCGGTCGGCGTACGGGCGATGCGCCGCTCGAGCTGACGGCCGCTGGGTCTCCGGCCCTGGGTCGGCGTCCCGGGGTCGGCGTCCCGGGGTCGGCGTCCTGGGTCGGCGTCCTGGGGGGCGGCGGCCTGGGGGGGCGGCGTCCTGGGGTCGGCGTCTTGGGGTCGGCGTCCTGGGACTGGGGCCGGCGGCCCGGGGTATCTAGGGACGAAATGGTAGGTCGGACAGCCGTCTTGCCTACCGGATCGTCCCTAGATACCCCGGTCCTGTCGGGTGGGGCCGGTCGGGCGGACCCAGGTCGGTCGGGGTCGGGTACCTAGGGACGAAATGGTCGGTCGGACAGCCGTCTTGCCTACCAAATCGTCCCTAGATACCCCGGTCCGGTCGGGGCCGGTCGGGGCCGGTCGGGTCGGGGTCGGTCGGGGCCGGTCGGGGCCGGTCGGGCCGGGGCCGGTCGGGCCGGGGCGGCCGGGTCGAGAGGACGCGCTCAGGCGTCGAGCACGGCCGGCAGCGTGGCCCGCCAGGCCCGCTTGGCCTCGGCGACCGGAAGGTCGAAGAGTCCCTCGACCGCGACGACGTCGCCGCCGGTGCGACCGATCGGCGTGATCGGTACGCCGTGCCGCGAGGCCAGCGCGACCAGCGCGGCGGCCTGGGCGTCGGTCGTCGTCACCAGGGCGCGCGCGGTGGACTCGGAGAACAGCGCGACGAACGGGTCGTCGAACACCTCCGACAGCGAGACCGAGACGCCGATGTCGTGCCGGAACGCCGATTCGGCGAGCGCCTGGGCCAGCCCGCCGTCGGCAAGGTCGTGGGCGCTGGTCACGACACCGTCGCGCGCCGCGTCCTGCAGCAGCGAGGCGAGCGCCTGCTCGGCGGCGAGGTCGACCCGCGGCGGCAGACCGCCCAGGTGGGAGTGCACGACGTGCGCCCACTCCGATCCGGACAGCTCCTCGCGGGTCTCGCCGAGCAGGAACACCTCCTCGCCCGCGGCGACGAAACCGGTCTGGGTGCGCCGGGTGACGTCGTCGATGACGCCGAGGACCGCCACGACGGGGGTCGGCAGGATGGCCGTCTCGCCGGTCTGGTTGTAGAGGCTGACGTTGCCGCCGGTGACCGGGATCCCGAGCTCGAGGCAGGCGTCCTTGAGGCCGCGGCAGGCCTCGGCGAACTGCCACATCACGGCGGGGTCCTCCGGCGAGCCGAAGTTGAGGCAGTCGGAGACCGCCAACGGCCGCGCGCCACCCGTCGCGACGTTGCGGAACGACTCCGCCAGCGCGAGCTGGGCGCCGGCGTAGGGGTCGAGCCGCGCGAAGCGGCCGTTGCAGTCGGTGGCCACCGAGACGCCGAGGTTGGTCTCGGCGTCGACGCGCACCATGCCGGAGTCCGAGGGCTGGGCGAGGACCGTGTTGCCCTGCACGTAGCGGTCGTACTGGTCGGTGATCCACGACTTGTCGCAGAGGTTGGGACTGGCCACCAGGCGCAGCACCGTCTCGCGCAGCTCGGCGCCCGACGAGGGCCGCGGCAGCACCTCGGCCCGGTCGGCCTGGAGCGCGTCCTGCCAGTCGGGGCGGGCGTACGGGCGCTGGTACGTCGGCCCGTCGTGCGCCACCGAGCGCGGCGGTACGTCGACCACGCGCTCGCCGTGCCAGTCGATGTGCAGCCGGCCGGTGTCGGTCACCTCGCCGATCACCACGGCCTCGACGTCCCACTTCGCACAGATCGCCAGGAAGGCGTCGACGTCGGCGGGCTCGACGACCGCCATCATCCGCTCCTGCGACTCGCTCATGAGGATCTCCTCCGGGGCGAGCGTGGAGTCGCGCAGCGGCACCCGGTCGAGCTCGACGTGCATGCCGCCGTCGCCGGCCGAGGCCAGCTCGGAGGTGGCGCACGAGAGCCCGGCGCCGCCGAGGTCCTGGATGCCGGCGATCACGCCGGCGGCGAAGAGCTCGAGGGTGCACTCGATGAGGAGCTTCTCCATGAACGGGTCGCCGACCTGCACGCTCGGCCGCTTCGCGGGGCCGTCGGCGTCGAAGGTCTCGCTGGCCAGCACCGAGACTCCGCCGATGCCGTCGCCGCCGGTGCGAGCGCCGTAGAGCACGACCTGGTTGCCGACCCCGGAGGCCTTGGCCAGGTGGAGGTCCTCGTGGCGCAGCACCCCGACGCAGAGCGCGTTGACGAGCGGGTTGCCGGCGTACGTCTCGTCGAAGACGGCCTCGCCGCCGATGTTGGGCAGACCGAGGCAGTTGCCGTAGCCGCCGACGCCGGCGACGATCCCGGGCAGCACGCGGGCGGTGTCCGGCGCGTCGAGCGGGCCGAAGCGCAGCGGGTCCATCACCGCGACCGGCCGCGCGCCCATGGCGAGGATGTCGCGGACGATGCCGCCGACGCCGGTCGCCGCGCCCTGGTAGGGCTCGACGAACGACGGGTGGTTGTGGCTCTCGACCTTGAACGTCACCGCGTAGCCCTGGCCGATGTCGAGGACCCCGGCGTTCTCGCCGATGCCGGCGAGCATCGGGCCGACCGGGGTCTCCTGCGGGATCTCGCCGAACTGCTTGAGGTGCACCTTCGTCGACTTGTACGAGCAGTGCTCGCTCCACATCACCGAGTACATGGCCAGCTCCGAGCTCGTCGGACGCCGGCCGAGGATCTCGCGGATCCGGGCGTACTCGTCGGCCTTGAGGCCCAGCTCGGCCCACGGCTGCTCGCGCTCGGCGTCGATGGCGGCGTGGGCGACCGTGTCGAGGGTGCCGGTGGCGCCGGAGGTGGTCAGGCCGGGGCCCTGGGGGGAGGTGGACTGCGGGGCGCTCGTCTCGGGCACGGGCCCAATCTACCGGCGCGGCCCCTCGGGCTCCTCGCCGGGCGCATAGTGGACGACGGTGATGCCGGCACGACGACGGGCGTCCTTGCCGGCACGCCCCTCGCCGCCGCGCCCCGCGGCGCGCTCGGACTCGCGCTCAGCCCTGCGCGCCGCCCGCTCGGCGCGCTTCTCCTCGAGCGCGGCCCGCTTCGCCTCCTTCTCCGCCTGCTTGGCGGCCTCCTCCTCGCGTGCCAGCCGAGCGGCCCGCGCGGCATCGTCCTCAGCCCCCTCCAGCCTGGGGACGGCCAGGCGGCCCGACCCGCCGCGACCGCCAGGCATGCCGCGCGACATCGCACCCGCACGGGCACCCATGGCACCGGCGCCCATCGCGCCGATGGGCGGCACCGCGCCGGAGGGACGCGCCGCGGCGGCGGCGCGGCTCAGCCTCCCGCTCGCCGCGGTGGCGGCGATCGACGCGACGGGTGTCAGCGCGGCCGCGGAAAGGCCGGGCAGCGCCGGCACCGACACCGCGGCGGGCGCCGCGAGCGGCGGGAGCGCACCCACCCCGACCTGCGGCGTGCCCGGCACGGAGGTGGAGGCGGCCGGCACGATGCCGACACCCGACTCCTCAGCACCCGGCACGAGACCGCTCGGGACAGCGCGACCTGTGAGCGTCGTGAGCTCGGTGCGGACCGTGACGAGCTCGGCGCGCGCCGACCGCAGCCGGGCACTCTCCTGGTCGAGCGACAGCGCCAGCCGGCGGCGGATCTCCTCGACCTCCTGCTGGCCCTGGGCGACCTTCCCGCGCTCGTCGTCCGCCGCGGCGTGGAACACGAGGTGGCGCGACTCGCCGACCACCTCGTGGGGGACCATCGCGACCTTGGTCCACGCCTGGTCGAGCTCCTTCTGCGTGGAGATCAGGATCGCGCTGATCGCACGCAGGCAACCGGCGACCAGGGCGGCCTGCGTGGTGAACCTGTCGAGCTGGGCCAGCACCTCGCGCCGGTGCTCCTCGTAGCGCTCGGCCGCCGCCGCGTCCCAGCCCTCGGTGGCGCGCCGCGCGGCGTCCACGATCTCGTCGCCGCGGCGCGACATCTGGGTCGCGACCTCCTCCCAGCGCGTCGCCGCGACCTCGAGCGGGGCGACGTCGGCTCGCAGCTCCCACGGGTTGGCCGGCACGTCAACGGCCCCCCGCCCCGGGGAGGCGGCCGAAGCCGCCGTGGCCGAGCGTGTGAGCGGCTCGGTCGAGCTCGGCGGCGACCGTGTCGTCGGCGCGCACGGCGTCGTGTGCGGCCTCGACCAACGAGGAGACGCCGAGACCCAGCGCGTCCGCCACGGCGGCGACGACCTCCCCCGCGTCGAGCAGCGAGTCGGCGTACGACGCGGCGACGTTGCGCACGCCCTGGGCGTCGCCCAGCGCGTCGCACGCTCCCGTCAGGTCGTCCAGGGCGGTGGCCCAGTCCTGGCGCATCGCGGCCAGGACGCTGTCGCAGGACGCGGCCAGCTCGACCAGCCTGGTCGGCTCGACCTGCATCAGGACTCGCTTGCCGCTTGCGCTCACTCTCTCGCCCTACCCGCGATCGGGGGCCGCAAACACGTCGGAGACGACCTGTGGGCAAACAGGTGGCGTTGCGCGGTTTCGCGGTGCTCGGTTCGGGGAAGGCGGCTAGACGCCTCGACTCCCCCGGACAGCCCAGGAGCTGCGATGAACGCCGTGATGACCGTCGACCTGTCGGAGCTCGACGCCTGGTCCGCGCAGGTCCAGCGCGCGAGCGACGACCTGACCGGCATCGCCCGCAACGGCGGCCACAGCCTGGTGCAGACCGACTTCGGCCCGATCCTCGAGACGATGATGGGCGCCTACAACGCGCTGCTCCCGTCGGTGGTCCAGTCGCTGGAGGACAACGGCACGGGGATGCGCGACCACGCCGAGGCGCTGCGCGCGACCGCGCGCGACTTCACGCTCACCGAGGACGGCGTCGTGCGTCGCCACAACGCCCGCGGCGTCGACGGCCGCGACGGCTCGAGCAGCTTCTGGGATGTCGCGGACACCACGATCCGCCGGGCCGCACCGACCGAGACCAGCCTGCCGCAGATCAGCCTCGGCTTCCCCTACGACACCGTGTGCGACCTGGTGCGGATGCTCACCGGCTTCGACATCCGCGCCGAGCTCGCCGACCGGATCGGCGGCGACGTGGTCAGCGCGTCCTCGCAGGGCTCGTCGTTCGGCGCCCTGGGCCAGTCGATGTCGGGCGTCGCAGCGAACCTGCGCAGCGGCGGCGAGACGATCTCCAAGACCTGGCAGGGCGGCGCCTCCGACGCCGCGATCAGGCAGATCGGCACCTGGGTGGGGTCGCTCGACCGGCAGGCCGGCCAGCTGGTCCAGATAGGGCAGAACGTCGTGCAGATCTGCCGCGACGCCTGGCAGACCGCGCTGGCGGTGGTGCAGTGCGTGAAGTCGGCCGTCCAGACGGTGTCCTCCGCGCTGGCCACGATGAGCATCCCCGGCGTCGGGTGGGCCCGGGTCGTGCAGGCGGTGTGGCAGGCCTTCCAGGCCGTCATGAAGGCCTACAAGGCGATCATGCGGCTCATCGACGTCCTCAAGCAGGTGGCGTCCTTCATCGAGTCGGTGAAGCGCTTCTTCGACGGCGACAAGGCTCCCGTCTCCACGCCGACCGCCCCCACCGCGACCGGCGCCCCGAGCAGCGTCACCCGCGACCCGTCCTCGGTCGCCACGCCGACGGTCGGGCAGCGTCCCGCCACGCCGGCTCCCCCGGCCCCCGTCGCACCGGTCGCTGCGACGTCATGAGCGAGGAGCTGCGCAGCCAGGCCGAGATCCTCGCCGCGATCACCGAGGCGCGCGAGGGCCTGACGACCAGCCTGGCCGACCTCAAGGCGACGGTCGACCAGCTCGCCGCACGCCCGCTGCTGACCGAGGAGGAGAAGCAGGCGCTCGAGGAGCAGGCCGAGTCCGGCGAGCTCGGGGAGGACATGCAGACCCTGGTCGCCAAGATCAGGGGCGGCGAGGAGACCTGGGAGCGGGTCTTCTCCGGCGAGTCTCCCCACGGCACCCTGCTCCAGGGTCACCTCACGAGGATGTTCGAGGAGCACAAGGAGGACATCGCGCTGGCGTTCGAGGAGCTGGTGGAGCAGGAGGAGGCGAAGGGCAACTTCCTCCTCGACGACGTACCCATCCGCGACGACTGAGTGGCGCCGAGAATTACACATGCGTAGTTCTCTCGAACCGCTGTGACTCGTGTGACTGGTGTGATTCGCTGTCGTCGTTCGCCCTTCCCCGCACTGCTGGAGCAACCGATGCGCCGCGCCCTTGTCCGTACGTTCGTCGCCGCCGCTGCGCTCGTCCTCACCGCCCCGCTGCTCGGCTTCGCGCCGGTGTCCGCCGGCGCGCAGGACGCGTCGCCGCGGCTCGCCTCGCAGCGACAGATCGCGCTCGCCACCCCGGGCGACTTCACCGGCTACGGCTTCGACCAGTGCCTCGCCCCGACCCAGGCGGCCATGAACACGTGGTGGCGCAAGTCCCCGTTCTCGGCCGTCGGCATCTACATCTCCGGCGACTCCCGCGCCTGCCGCTCGCAGCCCAACCTCAGCCCCACGTGGGTGGCCACCCAGGTGGCCCGCGGGTGGCGGCTGCTGCCGATCGCGCTCGGGCCACAGGCCTCGTGCCAGCCGCGGTTCCCCCGCTACGCCGACGACTTCTCCATCTCGCCCAAGCCGGCCGGCGGATACGCCAAGGCCGCCCAGCAGGGCGCGGCGGAGGCCGACAAAAACGCCGCCGACGCGGCGGCGTACGGCATCGGGCCGGGCAGCACGATCTGGTACGACCTCGAAGGGTTCGACCTCGGTGACACCCACTGCCGGGAGTCAGCGCTGGTCTTCGTCTCGCACTGGGTCACCCGGATCAAGCAGCACGGCTACGTCGCCGGCTTCTACTCCAGCGCGAGCTCGGGCATCAAGATGCTGGACGACGCCCGCACGCAGCGCCCCGGGCAGTTCGCGCTGCCGGACCGCATCTGGATCGCCCGCTGGGACGGGCAGGCCAACACCTCCACGACCTACATCGGCGAGGACGGCTGGCGGCCCGGCGGCCGGATGAAGCAGTACCGCGGCGGCCACGACGAGACGTGGGGCGGCGTGACGATCAACATCGACAGCAACTTCATCGACCTCGGCGCCGGGTCGGTGCCGCGTCCCGAGGGCCGCTGCCCCGGCACCCGGCTCGGCTTCTGGAAGTACCCCGCGCTGTCGCCGGGCACCACCAAGGCGACCCGCGTCAAGGTGCTGCAGTGCCTGCTCACCGAGCAGGGCACCTACGCCGGCCCGCTCGACGGGGCGTACGACGCGGAGACGATCGCGGCCGCCCGCGCCTGGCAGGCGGCCCGGAAGTTCACGCCGACCGACACCTTCGCCAAGCGGCACTGGACCGCGCTGCTCGCCGCGGGCGCCCGTACGACGATCAAGCGCGGCTCGGTCGACGAGTCGGTGTACCGCCTGCAGCGCGCGCTCAACGCTGCCGGCGCGGGACGGTTCCGCGCGAGCGGCGTCTTCGACGCCAAGACCGAGGCGGCGGTGAAGACGTACCAGTCGCGGCTGCGCATCCCGGTCTCGGGCGTCGCGACGGCCCAGACCTGGAACAAGCTCCAGCAGGGCCGCTGAGGCCGCTGCTCGCAGGCCCGCCGCTCACGCGGGGCTCGGGCCGGACGGGATCAGGCGGGCCGGACGGGATCAGGCCGGCGGACCCACGAGCAGCGCCACGCCGGTGAGGCCGACGACCGCGAGCACGCCGACGAGGGCACCCTGGGCGGGGCGACGCAGCAGGAAGGCGGCCACGCGCTCGACAGGACCGGCGGGCGCGGTGGACCGCAGCCGCCAGTCCTCGCCGAGCAGGCCGCTGCGCTCGGCCCAGCGCTCGAACGGGACGGTGGCGAACGGCGGCACCGCGGCGAGCAGGCCCAGGACCAGCCGGCTCAACGGCCAGCGCTGGTCGACCCACAGCAGCACCGTGACCAGGCAGTAGGCGATGAACACGACGCCGTGCACCATGCCGAACACCTGCACGCCGAGCTCCGTCGTGCGGGTGACGTACTTGAGGAACATGCCCGTCAGCAGCAGGGCCCAGGTCACCGCCTCCGCGACGGCGACCGCGCGGTAGAGGCGGGCCGGCGTCACGCGGGTGCTCACGCGAAGGCCTGCGCGGCGAGCGAGGTGAAGAACCCCAGCCCGTCGGTGCCGGGACCGTAGAGGTCCTCGACGGCGTGCTCGGGGTGCGGCATGAGCCCGACGACGTTGCCGCGCTCGTTGGAGACGCCCGCGATGGCGCGCATCGAGCCGTTGGGGTTGTCGTCGAGGTAGCGGGCCACCACGAGCCCCTCGCCCTCGAGCCGGTCGAGCGTCGCCTCGTCCGCGACGTACCCGCCCTCGCCGTTCTTCAGCACGATCGTGACCTCCTGGCCCGGGGCGTACGCCGAGGTCCAGGGGGTGTCGACGCGCTCCATCCGCAGGCGCTGGTCGACGCACACGAACCGGCGGTGGTCGTTGCGGATCAGGGCGCCGGGGAGCAGGTGGGACTCGCACAGGATCTGGAAGCCGTTGCAGATGCCGAGCACCGGAAGCCCCCGGCCCGCGGCCTCGACGATCGCCGTCATCACCGGCGCGAAGCGAGAGATGGCGCCGCAGCGGAGGTAGTCGCCGTAGGAGAACCCGCCGGGCAGCACGACCGCGTCGACGCCCTTGAGGTCCGCGTCGCCGTGCCAGAGCGCGACGGCCTCGTGGCCGCCGATGGTGACCGCGCGGCGCGCGTCGACGTCGTCGAGCGAGCCGGGGAACGTGACGACGCCGACCTTCATGCTCATCGACCGGCCTCCGCGGCGACCTCGGCGACGGACTGGTCCTCGACGTGGACCTCGTAGTCCTCGATGACGGGGTTGGACAGCAGCGTCTCGGCGACCCGGTCGATCTCGGCGAGCACCTCGTCGGTGATCTCCCCCTCGATCTCCAGCTCGAACCGCTTGCCCTGGCGGACGTCGCTCACACGGTCGAACCCGAGGCGCGGCAGCGCGCCGAGCACGGCCTTGCCCTGGGGGTCGAGGATCTCGGGCTTGGGCATGACGTCGACGACGACTCGGGCCACGGGGTGCTCCTGGCGAGAGGTGGGGTCTGGCACGGTCGATTCTAGAGAGCCGGGCCGCCACGACCTACTTCGGGCATGGACTGCGGACGCCCCGGGTACGGCGCCGGCGACGGACGAGGGCGGCGACGGGCGAGGAGACGGCGGGCGGCATGGCGCGGATCGGCATCTCGGGCTGGCGGTACGCCGGGTGGCGCGGGCAGTTCTACCCGCCCGGGCTGCCGCAGCGGCGCGAGCTCGAGTACGCCGCCGAGCGGATGAGCACCGTCGAGGTCAACGGCTCCTTCTACTCCCTGCAGCGGCCGTCGAGCTGGCACTCGTGGGCCGAGCAGGTGCCGGCCGACTTCGTGTTCTCGGTCAAGGGGCCTCGGTTCGTCACCCACATGAAGAAGCTCGTCGACGTGGAGACGCCGCTGGGCACGTTCTTCGCCTCCGGCGTCCTGTCGCTCGGGCCCCGCCTCGGCCCCCTGCTGTGGCAGCTGCCCCCCAACCTCGGCTTCCACCCCGACCGTCTCGCGGCGTTCTTCGACCTGCTGCCGCGCACCACGGGCGAGGCGTCGGCGTACGCCGCGGCGCACCACGACGCGACCAAGCTCAAGGAGCCCGCCGACACCGCGACGCCCCTCGACCGGCCGCTGCGCCACGTGCTGGAGGTGCGGCACCTGTCGTTCCGCACGCCGGAGTTCTGCGAGCTGCTGCGCGCCCACGACATCGGCATGGTGGTCGCCGACTCCGCGGGGACGTGGCCGATGTTCGACGAGATCACCAGCGACGTGGCGTACGTCCGCCTGCACGGCGACACCGAGCTCTACGCCAGCGGCTACTCCGAGGCGGCGCTGGACCACTGGGCGGCGAAGGTGCGCGCCTGGGAGTCGGCCGGCCTCGACGTGTACGTGTACTTCGACAACGACGCCAAGGTGCACGCGCCCTTCGACGCGATCTCGCTCATGGAGCGGCTCGGGAGCTCGGCGGCGGGGTGACGGCTGGCTGGCGGAGCCGGCCGGGGCGGGGCCGGGCCGGTCGGGCCTGGGGCCGGGCGGGGCCGGGGGCGGGCCGGGGGGTCGAGCCGGGGCCGGCTCGCAGGCAGGGGTTACCCGCCCAAACTTGCGGTTACCGGCCGAAACTTCGGGGGTGAGGCTCGAGGATCCCCGGCTAGCCGGGGATCGCTGCAAGGGGGATCGCCGCAAGCGAGGATCGCTGCAAGCGGAGGCAACCGCAGGGACGGCTACTCGCGGCGACGGGCCGCGACGACGACCAGGGCGACGCCGAGGCCGGCGACGAGCGGGCCGAGGATCGCCCAGACAGCCTGGTCGGTCATCGGGCTCCCCTCGAGGTAGCCCAGGCCCTGGGCGGTCCAGACCGCGCCGGCCAGCACCATCACCACGCCGAGGGCGACGAGGAGCGCGCGCATCAGTCGAGCTCGCGCTTCAGGATCTTGCCGGTCGCGGTCATCGGGAGCGCGTCGACGAACTCCACGATGCGCGGGTACTTGTAGGCCGCCATCTGCTCCTTTGCCCACTCGACCAGCTCGTCCTCGGTGACGGTGGCGCCGTCCGTGCGGATGACGACGGCCTTGATCTCCTCGCCGTGCCGGTCGTGGGGTACGCCGATGACGGCGGCGAGGGACACGTCCGGGTGCGTCAGCAGCACCTCCTCGACCTCGCGCGGATAGACGTTGTAGCCGCCGCGGATGATCATGTCCTTGGACCGGTCGACGATGTAGTACCAGCCGTCGGCGTCCTTGCGCGCGAGGTCGCCGGAGCGGAACCAGCCGTCGACGATGGCCTCGGCGGTGGCCTCCGGCCGGCCGTGGTAGCCCTTCATCACGTTGGGTCCCTTGATGGCGATCTCGCCGACGACGTCCTCACCGTCCGGAAGGTCCTCGCGGACGCCGGGCTGCGGGCTGATCAGCTTCATCTCCACGCCGGGGATGGGTACGCCGATGGAGCCGACCCGCACCGGCTCGCCGTAGACGGAGAAGCTGGCGACGGGCGAGGTCTCGGACAGCCCGTAGCCCTCCAGGATCGTCACGCCGAAGCGGCGCTCGAACTCCTTGTGCACCTCGACCGGCAGCGCCGAGCCGCCGGCGACGGCGACGCGCACCTGGGCGGCGACCTGCTGGACGTCGACGCCAGAGTCGTCGAGCGCGCCGAGCAGTCCCCAGTACATGGTGGGCACGCCGGCGAAGAAGGTGACGCGCTCGCGGGCCATCAGAGCCAGCGCGGACGCGGCGTCGAAGCGGGGCAGCAGCACGATGGTGCCGCCGAACGCGAAGCCGGCGTTCATGATGACCGTCTGGCCGAACGAGTGGAACAGCGGCAGCACGCACAGGAGCGTGTCCGGCCGACCGGGGTCGGCGTCGAACAGCTGGTCGCTGACCAGCGCGTTGGAGATCATGTTGCTGTGCATCAGCTCGGCGCCCTTGGGCTGGCCGGTGGTGCCGGAGGTGTAGAGGATGACCGCGGTGTCGTCGGGGCGCACCTCGCGGGTCTCGAAGACCCGGGACTGGCCCGCCAGGGCCCGGCCCAGCGTCTCGGTGCCCTCGATCGGCGACTCCGCGGCCGGGTCGACGGTGATCACGAGGAAGTGCTCGCAGCCGTCGGTCTCCTCGAACCCGGCGTGCCCCTCGGCGCCGATGGGCAGGTCGGGGGTGCCCTGGAAGCAGACGTACGCCTTCGCGCCGGAGTCCGCGAGGTGGTAGGCGACCTCGCGTCCCTTGAGCAGCACGTTGAGCGGGACGACGGTCGCACCCGCCTTGAGGATGCCGTAGTAGACGATCGGGAACCACGGCAGGTTGGGGCAGCTGAGCGCGACCTTGTCGCCGGGCTCGATGCCGCGCGAGACCAGCAGGTTGGCCACCTGGTTGGCGGCGGCGTCGACCTGCCCGTACGTCAGGCGCGTGTCCCCCAGCACCAGCGCCGTACGGTCCGGGTGGGACGCGGCGGATCCTTCGAGCAGGGACGCGAGGTTGGGCATCGTGGGCGCTCCGGGGGTGAGGGACGGTCGGCCTGGAGCAGTCAACCTAGCCGGGCGAGGTGCGCTGCGACAGGATCCGCCCGGCCCTGCGCAGGTCCGCGCCGATCGCGCGCGAGGCGAGCAGCCCGGCGGCGGTCGCCGGGAGCGACCAGGCGCCCCGGCCGGTGACCTCGCCCTCGGCGCGGACCCGGCAGCCGGCCGGCAGCTCGGTGAAGTGCAGCGTCAAGGTGGCGCTCACCCCGCGCCAGCGGCCCCGCTCGCCCCACAGCCGGAACGGCGCGAGATCGGTGGTCTCGAGGTGGGGACGGACGCCGACCGAGGTCGTCTCGCGCCACGTCTGGCCCAGGTGCGGCTCCTCGTCGGCCGGGACCTCGACCGAGCGCAGCGACGACTGCCACTCGGGGCGGTGGCGCGGGTCGCACAGGTAGCGGAACGCGACCTCGGCGGAGACGGGAAGCTCCACCGTGGCCGCGATCCGGGGCACCTCAGAACCTCTCGCCCGTGAGCAGCTCGTAAGCCTCGACGTACCTCGCCCGGGTGCGCTCGACCACCGCCGGGGGCAGCGGCGGCGGCGCCTCGCCCGAGGCGCGGTCCCACCCGGACTCGCGGGTCAGCCAGTCGCGCACGACCTGCTTGTCGTACGACGCCTGGGCCCGGCCCGGCTCCCAGTCGTCCGCGGGCCAGAAGCGGCTCGAGTCGGGGGTGAGCACCTCGTCGCCGAGGATCGTCGTGCCGTCGGCCCGCCGGCCGAACTCCAGCTTGGTGTCGGCCAGGATGATGCCGCGCTCGCGGGCGAGGTCGTGGGCGGTGTCGTAGACCCGCATGGTGAGGGCGCGCAGCTCGGCGGCCGCGTCGGCGCCGACCGCGGCGACGACCGCCTCGTAGTCGACGTTCTCGTCGTGGTCGCCCAGGTCGGCCTTGGTGGCGGGGGTGAAGACCGGCTCCGGCAGGCGGCTGCCGTCCTGGAGACCGGCCGGCAGCGCGATGCCGCACACCTCGCCGGTGCGCTCGTAGTCGAGCAGGCCCGACCCGGTGAGGTAGCCGCGGGCCACGCACTCGACGGGGAACATCTCCAGCCGCTCGACGACGACGGCTCGACCGGCCACCGAGGCCGGCACGTCGGTCGACACCACGTGGTTGCCGACGATCCCGGCCAGCTGCTCGAACCACCACAGCGACATCCGGGTCAGGACCTCGCCCTTGTCGGGGATCGTGGAGTCGAGCACGAAGTCGTAGGCGGAGATGCGGTCGCTGGCGACCATCAGCAGCCGGCCCTCGTGCTCCCCGGAGTCGATGCGGTAGAGGTCGCGCACCTTCCCCGAGTGCAGGTGCGTCGTGCCCTCGATCTCGGGGGCGTCGGGGATGTCGATCTCGGCCACGCGAGGAGCCTATCGAGCAGCGCCGGCCGAGCGCCGCCCGGCGAGCCACCAGTTCATCCGGCGCGTGAGCCACGGCAGCACGACGTACGTCATGAGCGGTGTCATCACCATGATCGTCACCAGCACGCGCAGCACGAGCGGCCAGTCGGTGAGCGGGGTGTGGCCCACGACGTAGTTGACCGCCAGGCTCAGCGGGTAGAAGCCCATGAAGATCACGATCATCTGCTTCCACCGCGGCGGCGCCACCGGAGCCGCGCTCAGCGCCTCCACCGACGCGGGCTCGTCGAACCAGCCCTCGATGCCCGTACGCCGCTCGCGACGCTTCTCCTCGACGCTGCCTTGCGCGGCCTCGAGCCACCAGGCGCGCTGCGGGGACGCCTCCCACGCCGCGAGGGACTCGGCGTCGGCGAAGCGGTAGAGCATGTGCCACTCCGCGGAGTCCTCGCTCGGGCGCACCCAGCCCGAGCCGAGGAACCCGTCGAACCTCTCGGCCAGCGACGTGCCCGCCTGCACCCAGGCGAGCATCTCGCTGGAGCGGGAGGGGTCGACGTGACGGGTCACGGACACGGTGACGGGCGCGGTCATGCGCACAGTCTCGGGCGCACGCCGGTGCGGGGTGAAGCCGGCGCGGACGAGATCCCGGCCACGTTGGCGCGGGACCGCCCGCCGGCGCCGTGGACGCCGGTGGCAGGCTGGCGAAGGTGACCCAGCGCGAGCAGGCGGACGCCGCAGCCCCCGACGAGCCGGCGTACGAGCCGGACCCGCGACGCTGGCGGGTGCTCGCCGTCTCGCTGGTC
Organism: Nocardioides sp. SYSU D00065; assembly: GCF_017916425.1. GTDB lineage: Bacteria > Actinomycetota > Actinomycetes > Propionibacteriales > Nocardioidaceae > Nocardioides. Next base: position 1,404,913 of record NZ_JAFMSX010000001.1, read on the forward strand.
GTGGGCTTCATGTCGCTGCTCGACGTCACCATCGTCAACGTCGCGGTCCCCTCGATCCGCTCGAGCCTCGACACGTCGGCGGCGACGATCCAGTGGGTGGTGTCGGGGTACGCCCTCGCGTTCGGCATGACCCTGGTCGCGGGCGGCCGGCTCGGCGACGCCCACGGTCGGCGCCGGATGATGACCATCGGGCTGCTCGGCTTCATCGTGTCGAGCGCCGCCGTCGGCCTCGCGCCCAACGCGGCCGCGATCGTCGTCGCGCGGCTGGTCCAGGGCGCCAGCGCCGGGCTGCTGACGCCGCAGAACTCCGGGCTCATCCAGCAGCTCTTCCGCGGCGAGGAGCGCGGCCGGGCGTTCGGCATGTTCGGCTTCACCGTGGCGGTCGCCTCGGCCACCGGCCCGCTCATCGGCGGGGCGCTGATCGGCCTGCTCGGCGAGGAGAACGGCTGGCGCTCGCTGTTCCTCGTCAACGTGCCGATCGGCCTCGTGGCGCTGGTGCTGATCCATCGGATGGTGCCGGACAACGACGCGGGAGCCGCCGGGCAGGGGGACGCGGAGAAGGACCCCCGCGTCGACCTGGTCGGGGCGGCGCTGCTCGGCCTCGCCGTCCTGGCGGTGCTCCTGCCGCTCATCAGCCTCGAGGGCGGCGTCGGCCTGCCGCTGGTGCTGCTGGTGGCGTTCCCACCGCTGGCCTGGGCGTTCGCCCGGTGGGAGGCGCGGACCGTACGTCTCGGCCGGCCGCCGCTGCTCGACGTGTCGCTGCTGCGCGGCCTGCCGGGGTACGCCAACGGCCTGCTCGTCGGCACCCTCTACTTCACCGGGTTCACCGGGATCTTCCTGGTGCTGTCGGTGCACCTGCAGGACGGCGAGGGGTTCTCGCCGCTCCACGCGGCCCTGCTGATGACCCCGTTCGCCGTCGGCGCCGCGACCACCTCCCCCGTGGCGGGGAGGCTGGTGGGCAGGATCGGGCGGCGGGTCACCCTCCTCGCGCTGTCGGTGATGATGACCGGCACCGCGCTCGCGGCCTGGCTGGTGACCCAGCCCACCGACCGGCTGTGGTGGACCCTCGCCCCGGCGATGTTCCTCGCGGGCATCGGCGGCGGGGGCGTGATCTCCCCCAACTTCACGCTCACGCTCGCCGAGGTCCCGCCGCGCATGGGCGGAGCGGCCGGCGGAGCCCTGCAGACCGGGCAGCGGATCGGCTCCGCGCTCGGCGCGGCCCTGCTGATGACGGTCTACCAGGCGGTCGACGCGGTGGCGTCAGCACCGGTCGCGGCGCGCTCGGCCCTGCTCGCGGCACTCCTCGTGCTGTCGGTCGCCCTCGCCGCCGCCGTCCGCTCGTGGCGGCTCGGCGACTGACGGCTCCTCGGTCTCGAGGAATCCCCGGCTGCCCGGGGATCCCCGAGCTTGTCGGCCCTTGCACGGCCTGACCACCTACGGGAAGGCCTGACAACCTCGGGCTGCGACGCCGGAGAGCGACGACTCAGAGGATCGCGCCGGGGACGTACGCCGCCGCGGCCGGGTGGCGCGCGGCCAGCGCCTCGACGCGCGCGACCACGGCCCGGGTCTGGGCCACCGCGGCCCCGGTGAACTCGATCGGGTCGGCGACGAGGGCGTCGATCTGGTCGCGGCTGAGCCCGAGCCGCTCGTCGGCGGCGAGCTTGGCGAACACGTCGTTGTCGGCCTGGCCGCCGCGCATCGCCAGCGCGGTGCCGACCGCCGCCTCCTTGATCGCCTCGTGGGCGGCCTCGCGACCCACGCCGTTGCGCACCGCCGCCATCAGGACCTTGGTGGTGGTGAGGAAGGGCAGGTAGCGGTCCAGCTCGCGCTGGACGACCGCCGGGAACACGCCGAACTCGTCGAGGACGGTGAGGAAGGTCTGGAAGAGCCCGTCGGTGGCGAAGAACGCGTCGGGCAGCGCGACGCGGCGCACGACCGAGTCCGAGACGTCGCCCTCGTTCCACTGGTCGCCGGCGAGCTCGCCGACCATCGAGACGTGGCCGCGCACGATCACCGCCAGGCCGTTGACCCGCTCGCAGGAGCGGCTGTTCATCTTGTGCGGCATCGCGGACGAGCCGACCTGGCCCTCCTTGAAGCCCTCGGTCACCAGCTCGTTGCCGGCCATCAGCCGCACGGTGGTCGCCAGGTTGGACGGCCCGGCCACCAGCTGCGCCAGGGCCGTGACGACCTCGTAGTCGAGGGAGCGCGGGTAGACCTGACCGACGCTGGTCAGCACGTGCTCGAAGCCGAGGTGGGCGGCCACGCGGCGCTCCAGCTCGTCGAGGCGCGAGGCGTCGCCGTCGAGCAGGTCGAGCATGTCCTGGGCGGTGCCCATCGGACCCTTGACCCCGCGCAGGGGGTAGCGCGCGAGGAGCTCCTCGATGCGCTGGACGGCGACGAGCATCTCGTCGGCGACCGTCGCGAAGCGCTTGCCGAGGGTCGTCGCCTGGGCGGCGACGTTGTGCGAGCGGCCCGCCATCACCGTCACCTCGTGCTCGGCGGCGAGCCGGGCCAGCCGCACCAGGGCGGCGACCGCGCGGTCGCGCACGACCTCGAGCGAGCGGCGTACCTGCAGCTGCTCGACGTTCTCGGTCAGGTCGCGCGAGGTCATCCCCTTGTGGATGTGCTCGTGACCGGCGAGCGCGGAGAACTCCTCGATGCGCGCCTTGACGTCGTGGCGGGTGACCCGCTCGCGGGCGGCGATCGAGTCGAGGTCGACGTCGTCGACGACCGACTCGTAGGCCTCGACGACGCCGTCGGGCACGTCGATGCCGAGGTCGCGCTGCGCCTCGAGCACCGCCAGCCAGAGCCGGCGCTCGAGGACGATCTTGTGCTCGGGCGACCAGATCGCGGCGAGGTCGGCGCCGGCGTAGCGGGTGGCAAGCACGTTGGGGACTGCGGGAACGCTCACGGCGCGATCCTCCCATCCGCGGGCGCCCAGCCGTCCCACGGCGCCCACCAGCGGTCGTCGCGGTCGAGCAGCGCCGCCACCTCGGCGGCGGCGGCGAGCACGGCGAGCAGCTCGTCGTGGGTGATGCGGCCGGAGGCGAGCGAGGGCGCCAGGTCCTGCACGTCCTTCCACCGCCACGGGCCGTCGTGCGGGACCACGATGTCGAGCTGCAGGTCGTTGACGTCGACGCCGTCGGCGGTGCGCACCACGGGCGTCTCGAAGTTGACGTACCAGGTGCCGGGGCCGTCGGCGTCGAAGAACCTCCACACCGAGTACCAGTCGCCGGTGCGTCGCAGCTTGAGCACGGTCGTGCCGCTCCACGCGTCGAGGTGACCCCACGGGTGCGGGAACGGGTGCGGCGGGAAGGTCAGCGGCGTGCCGTCCGGCTGGACGGTGGCGAGGACCCGGCCGTCGTCGCTGATCACCCGCTCGGACCACGACGCCCACTCGGCGCCGTGCAGCACCTCACGCACCCGGACGTCGGTCCCGGGCGCGAAGGGCGGCTGCTCAGCCACGCGACGCCGCGCCCTCGACGACGCCGAGCGGCTCGCTCGCGATGTCGCGGCGCCACTGGGCGCCGGGGAAGCCGATGCTGGCCACGCCCTCGTACGCCTTGGCGCGGGCGTCGGCGACGTCGGCGCCGACGGCCCGCACGGCCAGCACCCGGCCGCCGGCGGTCACCAGGCCGGCGTCGGTGCACGCCGTGCCGGCGTGGATGACGTCGACGTCGGGCTCCCCTGCCAGCGTCTCGGTGCCGACGATGACGTCCCCCGTGCTCGATCCCGCGGGATAGCCGGCGCTCGCCATCACCACGGAGACCGACGCGCCCGCCGCGAAGGTCGGCTCCGGGACACCGGCCAGGTCGCCGTCCGCGGCGGCCTTGAGCAGCGCGCCGAGCGGCGAGGTGAGCAGCGCCAGGACCGGCTGCACGTCGGGGTCGCCGAAGCGGCAGTTGAACTCGATGACCCGGGGTCCGGCCGCGGTGAGCGCCAGGCCGACGTAGAGGCAGCCGACGAACGGCGCACCGCGCCGGCGCATCTCGGCGAGCGTGGGCTCGACGACCTGCGCCAGCACCGTCTCGACGGTGCCCTCGGGGAGCCAGGTGAGCGGCGCGTAGGACCCCATGCCGCCGGTGTTGGGTCCCCGGCCGCCGTCGAAGACGCGCTTGAAGTCCTGCGCGGGCAGCAGCGGACGGCCCACCTGCCCGTCGCAGACGACGAACAGCGAGAACTCGGGCCCGTCGAGGAACTCCTCCACCACCACCCGCTCGCAGGCCGCGGCGTGCGCGAGCGCCTCGTCGCGGTCGCTGGTGACGACGACGCCCTTGCCGGCCGCCAGGGCGTCGTCCTTGACGACGTAAGGCGCGCCGAAGGTGTCGAGCGCCGCGGCCGTCTCCGCCGGCAGGGTGCACGTGCGCGACCCGGCGGTCGGCACGCCCGCGGCGGCCATGACCTCCTTGCTGAAGGCCTTCGACCCCTCCAGCCGGGCGGCGGCGCGGGACGGGCCGAAGCAGGCGACGCCGGCCTCCCGGACGGCGTCGGCGACCCCGGCCACGAGGGGCGCCTCGGGTCCCACCACGACGAGCTCGGCGCCGACCGCGACGGCGAGGGCGGCGACGGCGGGACCGTCCATCGGGTCGACGTCGTGGAGGGTGGCCACCTCGCCGATGCCCGGGTTGCCCGGGGCGGCGTGGACCTCCCGCACGGCCGGGTCCTTCGCGAGGGCCAGCGCGAGCGCGTGCTCGCGACCGCCGGTGCCGATGACGAGGGTCTTCACGGGCGTCGAGCCTATCGGCGGCACGGCCGGGCTCGGCGACACGCTCAGCCCGTGGTGTCCCAGGTCACGGGATGTTTGCGGGGGCACCGTCGCGGGCAGGCCTTGTCGGTCAGTCGACGAGTCGGAGGAGCGCGCGTGGGGAACAGCAGGGTCATCGGTCCGGGGGACAGCTTCGGTCGCTACCAGGTCGAGCAGCGGCTCGGCGCGGGCGGCATGGGCGTGGTGCACCTCGCGCTCGACACCCAGCTCCAGCGGCGCGTCGCCCTCAAGGTGATGTCCCACCAGATCGCGGACGACGAGGAGCTCCTCGCCCGCTTCCACCGCGAGGCCGAGACGCTGGCGCGGCTCGACTCGCCCCACATCATCACGATCTTCGACCACGGCGACGTCGACGGGACGCCGTACCTCGCGATGCAGTACGTCGCCGGCGGCGACCTCGGCAGCCAGCTCAAGCAGCGGGGACCGGTGCCGACGCCGATGGCGGCGGCGATCTGCGCGCAGGTCGCCGAGGCCCTCCAGGACGCGCACGACGCCGGCATCGTGCACCGCGACGTCAAGCCGGCCAACGTCCTGGTCCGCGACCCCGACGCCGCCGAGCCGTTCGTCTACCTCGGCGACTTCGGCATCGCGCGCGCCCAGGCGGGCGAGGGCCTGACCCGCGCCGGCAGCGTCGCCGGCAGCTGGGCCTATCTCGCGCCCGAGCGCGCCCACGGCGCACCGGCCACGCCCGCCAGCGACGTCTACGCCCTGGGCTGCCTGCTGCACGCGTGCGTCGCCGGCCGCGCTCCCTACGCCGGCTCGGACGTCGAGATGGCGGTCGCCCACGTCAACCAGCCGGTGCCGCAGCTGCCCGGCACCGACGAGGCGACCACCGAGGTCAACCGCGTGCTGCGCCGGGCGATGGCCAAGGACCCCGCCGAGCGCTACCCGTCGGCCGGGGCCATGCGCACCGACCTGCTCGCGCTCGCCCGCTCCGCGCCCGCCAGCCACACCGGCAGCGGGTCGGGCAGCGGGTCCAGCAGCCCCTCGGCACCGGCCGGCCCCGCCGCCGGCTCGTCAGGCGCGACGGGCGACCGTGACGCCGCGGGGCGCGGACGGCGTACGGGCGTGGTCGTCGCAGCCGCTGCCGTGGCACTGGTCGCTGTGGTCGGCGGCACGCTCGGCGTGCGGGCGCTCGCGGGCGACGACGGCGAGGGCGCGGGGGGCTCCGGCAGCGGCGACCGGACGCCCGCCGCGATCGAGGAGCCCGTCGCCGGCGACTGGGACGGCGACGGCCTCGGCGACGTCCGCGTCCACCGGTCCGTGTGGCGTGACGGCGTCGAGGCTCTGCCCGTCGCGCTCCTCGCCTCGGACGGGTCCGCCCTGTCCGAGGCCGAGGAGGACGCCGGCACCATGGAGCGCCCGAAGGCGGGCGACGTCGACGGGGACGGCCGGCTCGACCTGGTCGAGGTCGTCGAGTCCGACGACGACACCGAGGTCGCCGTGACGCTCTGGCGCGGCACCGGCGACGGCGTCGAAGAGCTCGCGCGGCAGACCTTCCGCTGGCGCACCGACTACGGCTTCTACGGCGTCGGCGACTTCGACGGCGACGGCCGCGACGACCTGCTGATGACCCGCAACCGCGGCGAGAGGTTCATGGTCGTCGCCGTGGCCCGCAGCAACGGCGCCGGGTTCGACGAGCCGGTCGAGTACGCCGCGCGCGGCGGCCGTGCCAACGAGGACGACCTCTTCGCGATCGGCGACTTCGACGGAGACGGCCGTGACGACCTCGCAGCGCGCGTGGTCAACGGCGGCGACGAGGTCGGGGTACGGTTCCGGGTGCTGCTCAGCACCGGCGACCGCTTCCGCAAGACGCCCACCGCGCGTCTCGACGACGCGCGCTACGGCGTGGCCGACTACACCGCCGCCGACATCGACGGCGACGGGGCCGACGAGCTCGTGCACCTCATCACCGACCGGTGGGGCGAGGACGAGTACGGCGCGACCCTGGCGGTGCAGCGCTTCACCAACGGCAGCTTCGGCACGCCTGAGGAACTGGTCGCCCCGACGAGCGGCGGTCCCGACTTCCCCTACCTCGACGTGGGCGCGGCCGACGTCGACGGTGACGGCGACGAGGACGTGCTGCGCCTGCACTCCTACGACGACGAGGCGGGCACCGCGCAGGTCGAGGTGTACCTCTCCGACGGCGACGCCGTGCAGGAGCCGCAGGCTTGGGGCGAGGTCCCCTGCACCACCGACGGCTGCGAGGGCGAGAGCGCGGCGCTGGTCTCGAGCGAGTGAGGCCGGCCCGCCTCGGTCAGGGGTGGACGACCAGGGTCTGCTCGCGGCCGGGGCCGACGCCGACGCCCCAGATCGGCGCACCGGACATCTCCTCGAGCGCCCGGACGTAGGCCTGCGCGTTGGCCGGCAGCTCGTCGAAGGTGCGGCAGCCGGAGATGTCGCTCATCCAGCCGTCGAAGTACTCGTAGACGGGGGTGGCGTGGTGGAACTCCGTCTGGGTCATCGGCATCTCCTCGACCCGCTGGCCGTCGACCTCGTAGGCCACGCAGACCGGGATCCGCTCCCATGCCCCCAGGATGTCGAGCTTGGTGAGGAAGAGCTCGGTGAGGCCGTTGACGCGGCTGGCGTAGCGCGCGACGACGGCGTCGTACCACCCGCAGCGCCGCGTGCGGCCGGTGGAGACGCCGATCTCGCCGCCGAGCTGCTGCAGCCGGGCGCCGTCGTCGTCGAAGAGCTCGGTCGGGAAGGGTCCGGCACCGACGCGGGTGGTGTAGGCCTTGATCACGCCGACGACCCGGTCGATGCGGGTGGGGCCGATGCCCGCGCCGACGCAGACGCCGCCGGCGACCGGGTTGCTGCTCGTGACGAACGGGTAGGTGCCGTGGTCGACGTCGAGCATGGTGGCCTGCGCGCCCTCGAACAGCACGGTCCGGCCGGCGTCGAGCGCCTGGTTGAGCAGCAGCGAGGTGTCGCACACCATCGGGCGCAGCCGCTCGGCGTAGGACAGCAGCTCCTCGACCACCGCGTCGACCTCGATCGCGCGGCGGTTGTAGACCTTGGTGAGCAGATGGTTGCGCACGTCGAGGGCCGCCTCGACCTTCTGGCGCAGGATGCCCTCGTCGAACAGGTCGGCGATGCGTACGCCGACGCGGTTGACCTTGTCGGCGTAGGCCGGGCCGATGCCGCGTCCCGTGGTGCCGATCTGGTTCTTGCCGAGGAAGCGCTCGGTGACCTTGTCGATCGTCGCGTGATAGCTGGCGATCACGTGCGCGTTGGCGCTGACCTTGAGGTCGGCCACCTCGACGCCGCGCGCGATGAGCCCGTCGAGCTCATGGAACAGCGCCTCCGGCGAGACCACCACGCCGCCGGCGATCACGGAGGTGGCGCCGGGCGTGAGGATGCCGCTGGGCAGCAGGTGGGTGGCGTACTTCTCGCCGTTGACGACGATGGTGTGGCCGGCGTTGTGGCCACCGCTGGTGCGGACCACGAAGTCGATGGGGTCCGTGGTGGCGAGCAGGTCGGTGGCCTTGCCCTTGCCCTCGTCGCCCCACTGGGCGCCGAGCACGACGATCGCGGGCATCTCAGCCCTCCTAGTCACGGCATAGTCATGGCATCGGGAAACGACACAGCCCCGGCACAAGGCACCGGGGCTCTTGCGGCGCCACGCTACCGCACCCGGCCGACGACGGGCCCGAGCCTCCTGCGGGTGGGACCGGGCCGCAGGGTGGTGGGCTAGTGTCCCGGCCGTGCGCTCGCTCCTCGTGATCACCAACGCCGGGGCCGGCACCTCCGACGAGGTCCGGCTCAACCTGGCGCTCACCGTGCTGCGGGAGAAGGCGTCGGTCGAGGTCGCCCGGACCACCAACCCCGGTGAGCTCGACGGCGTCCTGCACCGTGCCGGCGGGCGCACGATCGTGGTCGCCGGCGGCGACGGGAGCCTGCACGCGGTCGTCACCGCCCTCCACAAGCGCCACGAGCTGGCCGAGGCGACCCTGGGCCTGCTGCCCATGGGCACCGGCAACGACTTCGCGCGCGGCAACGACATCCCCCTGGACATCGAGGACGCCGCCCGGCTCGTCCTCTCCGGACGGCCCCGCCCCGTCGACCTGATCGTGGACGAGACCGGCAACGTGGTCGTCAACAACGTCCACGTGGGCGTCGGCGCGCAGGCCAGCCGGAAGGGTGCGCGCTGGAAGACCCGGCTCGGCGCCGTCGGCGTCGGCGACGTGAACCTGGGCAAGCTCGGCTATCCCATCGGGGCCCTGCTGTCGGCGTTCCACCCGCCGAGCTGGCGGCTGCGCGTCGAGGTGGACGACGTCGTCGTCAACGACGTCGACCGGCCCGTGCTGATGGTGGCCATCGGCAACGGCAGCAGGGTCGGCGGCGGCACCGAGATCAATCCCGAGGCCGACACCCAGGACGGCCTGCTCGACGTGATGATCAGCCGGGCCGTGGCGCCCACCGCCAAGATCGGGTACGTCGCCGGGCTGCGTCGCGGCGAGCACGACGAGCGCGACGACGTCCTGACCCTGCAGGGCCGCTCGGTGAAGGTGAGCGGCGACGAGTTCTGGCTCTCGGCCGACGGCGAGGTCTCGGGTCCCGAGCGCAGCCGCAACTGGCGCCTGGAGTCGGCGGCGTACTCGATGATCCTGCCCTGACCCGGGCCGCGGATCGCAGTCGCAGCCGGCCGTAGCGGCGTCACAGCCAGCCACGTCGCGCCGCCTCCACCCCGGCCTGGAACCGCGTGTCCACGCCGAGGTCCGACATCAGGGCCGCGATGCGGCGGCGCACGGTGCGCAGGCCGATGCCCAGCTTGCGCGCGATCACCTCGTCGGTGACTCCGGCCATCAGCTGCTCGAGCAGGAAGCGCCGCTCGTCGGGCTGTCCCCCCGACTCGAGCTCGGGCACCGGCGCGGCGCGGGACCAGAGCACCTCGAACCACATCGAGAGCGCGGCGACGATGGAGCGCTGGCGCACGTGGACGCGCGGCTCGTCGGCGAAGCCCAGCGGCTCCGGCAGCACGGCGTGGGCGTCGCCGAAGATGAACATCCGCGTCGGCACCTCCGACATCACGCGCACCTGCTCGCCGAGGTGGGCGCGGGTGCGCAGCGCGTCGGGCGCCTCGGCCAGGGCGCGCACCGGGTAGATGGCCCGGGAGCGGCGCCCGGTCGCCATCGCCTCGGCCAGCAGCTCACTGACCCGCGACTCGCGCGCCATGGCCCAGGCGTCCGGCCTCAGCCACAGCATGTCGCCGCGACTGCTGCGCAGCATGAGCTGCAGCAGCTCGAGCGGGTCGCCACCGGAGCTCAGCTCGCCGTCGAGGGGGTGGACCTCGCTCAGGTCCCGCTCGTGCGGCCGCGTGCCGGCCGCGACCAGGTGCGGCACCGCGCTGGCCAGCTCGCCCAGCCTGGCCGCCGCCGTCGCCGCCTGGCGCGACTCGCGGAGCACGAGCTCGGACACGACGTCGGCCAGGGGCGGCACGAGCACCCGCTCGTCGTCCAGCACGACCAGTCCGCGCTCCAGCAGGGGGGTCAGCAGTCGCAGCAGCCGGTCGGGGCGCTCCTGCACGAGCCGCGCGACCCCCACGACGGTGTGGCCCGAGACGGGCACCAGACGGAAGTAGAGCTGCTCGCTGTCGCGGCGCAGGCCGAGCGCCGCCAGGACGGAGGCGTGGTCACCGGGCACCGTGGCAGTTTAGTGCCAGCGGCACTTCTGACCCGTGTGGCAGCGAGCGGCCACTTCATACTGGCCCGGGTCCCGCCGCGTACGGGGGTGCACGGCGGACCCTGCTCCCTCGGGGGCATGGCGTCGGAGTCGCTGCGGGGGACGGCTCCGGCGCTCCCCCGGTCACCGATAGCCTGCGGGCATGGCCAGAGGTGGACAGCAGGGCGATCCCGTCGACTGGGTGACGCGGGCGGCGGACGATGCCGTACGCCACGCCGGCGAGGGCAAGCCGGTGACCGTCTCCTCGGGCGCCTCCCCCTCCGGACCGGTCCACCTGGGCAACCTGCGCGAGTTCCTCACCACCCACTTCGTCGCCGACGAGCTGCGTCGCCGTGGCGTGGCGGTGCGCCACCTGCACGTGTGGGACGACTACGACCGCTTCCGCAAGGTGCCCGCCGGGGTGCCGGCCGAGTGGGCGGAGCACATCGGTCGCCCGCTCACCGCGGTGCCGGACCCGTGGGCCTGCCACGACTCCTGGTCGAGCCACTTCAAGGCCCCGCTGCAGCAGGCCCTGGCCGACCTCGGCGTGGAGATGGAGGAGATCTCCCAGACCGAGCTCTACCGCAGCGGCACGTACCGCGACGACGTGCTCGTCGCCGTACGGGCGCGGCACGAGATCGACGCAGTGCTCGCCCGCTACCGCACCAAGAAGCCGGCGGCCCCCGCCGCCGAGGCCGGCAGCGAGCTGGAGTCGCAGGAGGCCGCCGCGCTGGCCGACTCGGTCGCCGCTGACGACGACACCGGCGCCACCGAGCTGGCTCGCTTCCCGTTCAAGCCCTACTGCCGCGACTGCGGACGCGACACCGTCACCATCACGTCGTACGACGACGAGACCACGGACCTGGCCTACACCTGCGAGTGCGGCGGCTCCTTCGTCACCAACCTCGCCACCCAGGACGAGGGCAAGCTCGTGTGGAAGGTCGACTGGCCGATGCGCTGGGCGCACTACCACGTGGACTTCGAGGCGGCCGGCGCCGACCACGCCACCCCCGGCTCGTCCTTCACCGTGGGCCACGAGCTGGTCGAGCGGTTCTTCGACATGCCGCGGCCGGCCTGGTTCGGCTACGGCTTCGTCGGCTTCGCCGGCGTGCAGAAGATGTCGTCCTCCGCCGGGGGCGTCCCCACCGCGAGCGACGCGCTCGAGGTGCTGGAGGCGCCGATCCTGCGCTGGCTCTACGTCCGGCGGGCTCCCAAGCAGACCTTCACGGTCGACTTCGGCCCCGAGGTCGTGCGGCTCTACGACGAGTGGGACGCGCTGGGCCGCAAGGCCGCCGACCCGGCGAAGCGCGACGCCGCGGTGCTGGCCTGGGAGCGCGCCTCCAGCGTCGCCGCCGGCCCCCTGCCGACCTCCCCGGTGGTCGTACCGTTCCGCACGCTCTCCTCGGTCGCCGACGTGACGGCCGGCTCCACCGAGCTCATCAGCTCGGTGATCTCCGACCTCGGCTTCGCGCACGACAGCGTCGAGGACCTGCAGCCGCGCCTGGCACGGGCCACCGCCTGGACGGCCTCGCTGCCCGCCGACCAGCGCACCACGGTCCGGGAGACCCCGGACACCGAGCGTCTGGCCTCCCTCACCGAGGACGAGGCGCGGTGGCTGCGGATCTTCCTGGACCGCCTGCCCGAGGAGGCGGACCTCGACGCGGTCACCGGCGTCGTCTACGGCGTGCCCAAGGTGGCGCGGGGCCTCGGCTTCGACGACGCGCCGACCGACGAGGTGAAGGCGGACCAGAAGGAGTTCTTCCGCCTCCTCTACAACCTGCTGGTCTCCGCCGACCGCGGCCCGCGCCTGCCCACGCTCGTGCTGGCCCTCGGGCCGGCCAAGGTGCGCGAGCTGCTCGGCGCCTGACGCCCAGGCTCAGCGCCGCAGCGCCACCGGGTCCCCGAGGTAGCGCTCGAGGTCGGCGCGCACGGCGTCACTGAGCCGCCAGGCCGTCTGGGCGCGGTGGTCCCACAGGACGTTGACGCACTCCCACACGACCGCCGGGGCGCCGCCGTCCTCGACCCGGATCTCGGCGGCCACCGTGAAGGACGAGCCGCCGATCCGGCTGACCCACAAGGTGGCCAGGAACGGCTGGTAGGGCACGAACCGCATCTCGGCGTGGTACTCGATGGCCTGCGAGGCGACCAGCTCGGACACACCCTCGTCCGCGGCGTGGAGCAGCCCGCTCGCCCCGGCCGGCAGCCACGGCAGCCGGGCGAAGCGCAGGAACTCGTAGCGGGCCTCGTCGAGCACGCGGACCGCCTCGACGTTGTCCACGTGGCCGGCGAGGTTGATGTCGCGGTAGCGCGCCTGGATCTCGGTCGTGAACGTCTCACCCATGGCGGAAGTCTGTCGGACCCGGACTTAGGGTCGTCCCATGACCTCCGCCTTCGGCCGCGACCTGATGGCCGGCCCCCCGCCCACCCACCTGCCCGCCGACCCTGCCGACGCCGAGCTCGCCGGCGGCGACGCCCCGGCTGCCGTCGTACGCCGTCACCCGGCGTCGCCGGCCGCGTGGGCGGCGCTGGCGCAGCAGGCGCAGGAGGCCGGGGCCGACGACGTCACGGTCTACGCCTACGCCCGCGTCGGCTACCACCGCTCGCTGGACATGCTGCGCCGCAACGGCTGGAAGGGCCACGGGCCCGTGCCGTGGGAGCACGAGCCCAACCGTGGCTTCCTGCGCTCGCTCGCCCTGCTGGCCCTCGCCGCCCGGGCGATCGGCGAGACCGAGGAGTGGGAGCGCTGCTCGACGTTCCTGCGCGACTCCAGCCCGAGCGCCGCGGACGCGCTGCTCTGACCCGGCCGGTCCTGGACCTGCCACACTGGCGACATGGGGCGTGACCACACCGACCCGCAGCAGATCCCGGACGACGCGGACGCCCGCGACCTCGCCGCCTACGTCGGTGAGGACATCGGACGCGTCATCATGCTGCGCGTCGCCGCCCTCGCGGCGGTCGTCGCGATCATCGCGGGCCTCATGTCGGAGTCGGCGTCCGAGGGGCTCAAGGGCGCCTGCATCGGTGCGGGCGTCGTCGGCGTCGTGCTGCTGCTCGGCGTGCAGCTGTTCGGCGTGCGGCGCGCCCGGCAGTGGGCGGTCATCCTGCTCGTGACGCTGGCCTGCGCCGGGCTGCTCGCCGCCGTGTTCGCCAGCTGGCGGTCCTGAAAGGATTCCGCCCGCACTCCCGGGGTACACCCGACGTAGCGTCAGCGCCACGACCCGCGGCCCGGCCACCTCGCCGGCTGACCGTTCGGCGCGCCGGCCCGACCGCTGGTCGCGGCGTGGGCCGCACGCATGCCGTGACGGTCGTCACTGCACGAGTAAGGTCGCGCGCATGAGTCTCGGTCACACTCCTCCGCCGCGCCCCGGACCCGAGGTGCCACCCACCGACAAGCGCAAGATGGCGCTCGCCGCCGTCCTGTTGGCCATCCCCGTCGTCGCCCTCCTGTGGGTGCCGTCGTACGCCCGCGTCGAGCCCGAGCTGTGGGGCTTCCCGTTCTTCTTCTGGTACCAGTTCGTCTGGGTCTTCATCTGCTCCAGCCTCACCTACACCGCCTTCCGCCTCACGCTCTCCGCGCGTGGGAAGACCACGCACAAGGCCGGTGAGGACCGATGACCGCGCACCTGAGCCCGCAGCTGACCGTGATGGCGGCCGACACCGACGGGATCAACGGCGTCGCCCTCGCGGTGTTGATCGTGCTGTTCCTGCTCGTCACCGTGGCCGGGTTCATGGCGACCCGGTTCAAGCGCGCCGAGTCGATGGAGTCGCTCGAGGAGTGGGGCCTCGGCGGACGCACGTTCGGCACCTGGATCACGTGGTTCCTGCTCGGCGGCGACCTCTACACGGCGTACACCTTCGTCGCCGTGCCGGCCGCGATGTTCGCCACCGGCGCCGTGGCCGGCTTCTTCGCCGTGCCCTACACGATCGTGCTCTACCCGATCATCTTCGTCTTCATGGCGCGGCTGTGGTCGGTCAGCCACCGCCACGGCTACGTCACCCCGGCCGACTTCGTCCGCGGCAGGTACGACGACCGCGGACTGTCGCTCGCCGTGGCGATCACCGGGTTCGTGGCGACCATGCCCTACATCGCGCTCCAGCTCGTCGGCATCCAGGCGGTGCTGGAGGTGGCCGGGCTCGGTGGTGGCGACAACATCGTCGCCAAGGACGCGCCGCTGTTCATCGCCTTCGCGGTGCTCGCCGCCTACACCTACTCCAGCGGCCTGCGCGCGCCGGCGGTGATCGCCTTCGTCAAGGACATCCTCATCTACATCGTGATCATCGTCGCCGTCATCTACCTGCCCGGGCAGGTCGGTGGGTGGGAGGCGATCTTCGGCGCGGCCGAGGACAAGATGGCCGCGAACAACGCCGCGGCCGCCGAGGCCGGACTTCCGCAGTCGTCCTCGTTCGTGCCCGGCTCCGGCGCCTTCTGGGCGTACGCGACCCTGGCGCTCGGCTCTGCGATGGCGCTGTTCATGTACCCGCACTCGGTCACCGCGTCGCTGTCGTCGAACTCGCGCAACACGATCCGCCGCAACGCCTCGATCCTGCCGGCGTACTCCTTCGTGCTCGGCCTGCTGGCCCTGCTCGGCTGGGTCGCGATCGCGGCGGGCACGCAGCCGATCGGCCTCGACGGCGAGCCCAACGCGCAGCTGGTCATCCCCCAGCTGTTCGAGGACATGTTCCCGTCGTGGTTCGCGGGCGTGGCGTTCGCCGCCATCGCCATCGGCGCGCTCGTGCCGGCCGCGATCATGTCCATCGCCGCGGCCAACACCTTCAGCCGCAACATCTACAAGGAGTGGCTCAAGAAGGACGCGACGCCGGCGCAGGAGGCGAAGGTCTCCAAGCTGATGTCGCTGCTGGTCAAGGCGTTCGCGCTGGTGTTCGTGCTGACGCTGGACAAGCAGAACGCGATCAACTTCCAGCTGCTCGGCGGCATCTGGATCATGCAGACCTTCCCCGCCGTGGTGTTCAGCCTCTTCACCCGCTGGTTCCACCGCTACGGACTGCTGCTGGGCTGGGCGGTCGGCATGGTCTACGGCACCATCGAGGCCTACCAGGTGGTCAACCCGGCGACGGGCAAGCACTTCGGCGGCTCGACGGCCCTGATCCCGGGCATCGGCGAGATGGGCTACATCGCGGTGACCGCGTTCGTGCTCAACGTCGTCGTCGCCGTCGTGGTGACCGCGATCATGCAGGCCATGAAGGTCTCCAACGGCCAGGACGAGACGATCCCGTTCGACTACTTCGCCGACGCGGACGACCCGCGGGTGCAGAAGGACCTCGCCGCGCACGACGCGGAGGACGCGACCGACGCGCGCGCCCCGCACCACGAGGCCGACGGCGACCTGCCGGGCGGCGCGACGTCGCGCTGAGCGCGTACGGCCCTTCCTTTTGGGGCCGAACGAGCGGTGCGTGAGCCACATCTTCCCTGTGGGAGGGGTGGGTCACGCACCGCTCGAGGCGTTCGGGTCGGGACTGGCGATGCCCGGGCCAGCGGTGGCCCAGCCACATCCCGAGGCTCCACAATGTGGCTCACACACCGCCCCACGGCGTACGGCGCACGACCCCCGCACCAGCGGTGGCTCAGCCACATCCGGGGGGTTCAGGATGTGGCTCACACACCGCCCCACGGCGTACGGCGCACGACGCCCGCACCAGCGGTGGCCCAGCCACACCCCGAGGCTCCAGAATGTGGCTCACACACCGCCCCCACGGTCAGCGGGGCACGACCCCCGGGCCAGCGGTGGCCCAGCCACAACCGGAGCCTCCAGGATGTGGCTCACACACCGCCCAGCGGCCAGCGACGCACGACCCCCGCACCAGCGGTGCCCCAGCCACAACCCGAGGCTCCAGGATGTGGCTCACACACCGCCCCACGGCGTACGACGCACGACCCCCGCACCAGCGGTGCCCCAGCCACAACCCGAGCCTCCAGGATGTGGCTCACACACCGCCCAGCGGCGGGCGAGCCGAGCCGGCGAGCTCAGCCCGCCAGCGACGTACCGGCGGAGCGGAGGTTCTGGCACGCCTCGACGATGCGAGCGGCCATCCCGGCCTCGGCCGCCTTGCCCCACGCCCGCGGGTCGTAGAGCTTCTTGTTGCCGACCTCGCCGTCGACCTTCAGCACGCCGTCGTAGTTGGCGAACATGTGGGCCGCGACCGGGCGCGTGAAGGCGTACTGGGTGTCGGTGTCGACGTTCATCTTCACCACGCCGAAGTCGACCGCGTCGCTGATCTCCTGGGCGGTCGAGCCCGAGCCGCCGTGGAAGACGAGGTCGAAGGGACGCGCGTCGGCGCCGAGGCCGAGCTCGGACGCGGCGGCCTCCTGCGCGGTCTTGAGGATCTCGGGGCGCAGCTTGACGTTTCCCGGCTTGTAGACGCCGTGCACGTTGCCGAAGGTGAGGGCGGTCATGTAGCGCCCGCGCTCGCCGGCGCCGAGGGCCTTGACCGTGGCGATCGCGTCCTCGGGGGTCGTGTAGAGCTGGTCGTTGATCTCGTTGGCGACACCGTCCTCCTCGCCGCCGACGACACCCACCTCGATCTCGAGGATGATCTGGGCCGCCGCGCACTTGGCGAGCAGCTCCTCGGCGATCTGCAGGTTCTCCTCCAGCGGCACCGCGGAGCCGTCCCACATGTGCGACTGGAACAGCGGCGCCTCACCCCGCGAGACGCGCTCGGCGGAGATGTCGAGCAGCGGGCGCACGAAGCCGTCGAGCTTGTCCTGGGGGCAGTGGTCGGTGTGCAGCGCGATGTTGACCGGGTAGTTCTTCGCGACCTCGGCGGCGTACGCCGCGAAGGCGACCGAGCCGGTGACCATGTCCTTGACGCTCGGCCCGGAGAGGTACTCCGCGCCGCCGGTGGAGATCTGGATGATGCCGTCGGAGCCGGCATCGGCGAAGCCCTTCAGCGCCGCG
The DNA here is from genome assembly GCF_017916425.1 of Nocardioides sp. SYSU D00065. Taxonomy (GTDB): domain Bacteria; phylum Actinomycetota; class Actinomycetes; order Propionibacteriales; family Nocardioidaceae; genus Nocardioides. The sequence continues at coordinate 1,422,256 of NZ_JAFMSX010000001.1, forward strand.
TTGAGGGTCTGGGAGGACGACACGTTGATGGCCGGGTAGGCGAAGGACTTCTCCTTCGCGGCGTCCAGCATCTGGGCGTACACCTCGGGGGTGGCGATGGGCATCGGGAGATCTCCTCTGCAGCGGTCCGACAGACGTTGCCACCCTAGTGGCTACGGGTGGGTCCGGGACGGGCTCGCCCTCGTCGAGCCTCGGGCCTAGGTTGGCGACCATGACACGACGACTGGCGCGCTGCGCCGTCCTGGCCGTCCTGGCGGGCCTGCTGGCGACCGCTCCCACGAGCGCCGGCGCCGGGGCGGCCACCGCGTCCGCGGACCCCCTGCTGGGCGCCCCGGCCGTCGGCGCCTGTTTCGACCTGAGCGCCGCAGAGCTCGCCGCCGCGTCCTACACCGACGAGCCGGTGGCCTGCTCGTCCGAGCACACCTCGACCGTCATCGCCGTCGCGGCGCTGCCGGACCGGCTCGACCACGACAGCCGGCGGCTGCCGAGGTTCGCCCTCCGGACCTGCCTGGAGGCCCAGGCCACCGCACTCGGCACCTCGCAGACCCGGATGCGGCTGACGGCGTACGACGTCGGCTACTTCGTCCCGACCCCGGAGCAGCGGCTCGCCGGCGCCCGGTGGCTGCGGTGCGACCTCGTGCTGGGCGCCGCCACGGACCTCCAGCCGCTGCCCCGCCGGTTCGAGGTCGGGACGTACCCGTTCGCCCGGTCGGTGTCGCGCTGCCTGGCCGGACGTGACTTCCACGTCACGGTGTGCTCCGCGGAGCACACGCACCGGGCCACCGGCGCGGTCGCGGTCCGCGCCCCGCGCTACCCGAGCCAGCGCGCCTGGCAGCGCCTCGGCACGGAGCGGTGCCGCTCGGCGACGACCGGCCTGACCTACCGCTTCGGCTGGCCGTCGAAGCTCGCCTGGAAGGCGGGCGAGCGGACGCTGGTCTGCTACACGCAGACGCGCCGCTAGCCGCGCCAGGCGTCGTCGCCGCCGAGGTCGGCGTACGTCCGGACCCAGGTGTGCATGGCGATCGCCGCGGCCGAGCTGGCGTTGATCGAGCGGGTCGAGCCGAACTGGGCGATCGAGAAGGTGCCGTCGCAGACCTCGCGGGCACTCTCGGAGAGCCCGGGGCCCTCCTGGCCGAACAGGAAGCACACCCGGCGCGGCAGCTCCATCGTCTCCAGGTGCAGCGAGCCGGGCAGGTTGTCGATGCCCAGCAGCCGCACGGGGCCGCCGGACTCCGCAGGGATCGCGTGCAGGTACGCCGCCAGCGCCGCCGCGTCGCGGTGGTGGCGCACGTGCTGGTAGCGGTCGGTCACCATCGCGCCGCGTCGGTTCCAGCGACGGTTGCCGACGATGTGGACCTCCGCGGCGAGGAACGCGTTGGCGGTCCGCACGATCGTGCCGATGTTGAAGTCGTGCTGCCAGTTCTCGATGGCGACGTGGAAGTCGTGCCGGCGGGTGTCGAGGTCGGCGACGATCGCCTCCAGCGTCCAGTAGCGGTAGCGGTCGACGACGTTGCGGCGATCGCCCCCGCGCAGCAGCTCGGGGTCCCACTGGTCGCCCTCGGGCCACGGGCCCTTCCACGGACCCACCCCCACCTCCGCCGGCCCGTGCGGCATCGGGTCGTACGGCGCCCGCTCCTCCTGCTCCTCGGCCGGCACGACGGGCTCAGCGGGTCGGCGGGCCGGGTCGGCTGCGCATCGACCTGATGCGCAGCAGCACCCACCACGCCACCGCCAGCACGACGGTGACGATGACGATCTTCTGGAACGTGCCGGCATAGGTCTCGACCAGGTGCCACTGCTCGCCGAGGTGGTAGCCGGCGAGCACGAAGATGGTGTTCCAGATGGCGCTGCCGGCGAGCGTCAGGCCGAGGAACTGCAGCATCGGCATCCGCTCGATCCCGGCGGGCAGGGAGATCAGGCTGCGGAAGATCGGGATCATCCGCCCGAAGAAGACGGCCTTGCGACCGTGCTTGGCGAACCACTCCTCGGTCCGCTCGAGGTCCGAGGTCTTGGTGAGCGGCAGCCGGTCCCAGATCCAGTACATCCGGTCGCGGCCGAAGAGCGCCCCGAGCTGGTAGAGGGCGAACGCGCCCACGACCGAGCCGACGGTCGTCCAGAGCAGCGCCTCGGCCAGGCTGAACGAGCCCCGGCTCGCGGTGAAGCCGGCGAGCGGCAGGATCACCTCGCTCGGCAGCGGCGGGAACAGGTTCTCCAGCGCGATGACGAGGGCGGCACCGACGGGCCCGAGGCGCTCCATCACGTCGACGGCCCACCCCGCTACGCCATCGAGCTCGGCACCGGGCTGGGCGGCGAAGACGCGGAAGAGCACGCAGAGACCCTAGATGACCGGCCCGCGGACTCAGCCGGCGGCGCGTACGGCGTCCAGGTCCGCCCGAGTGAGGACGGAGCGGACGTCGAGGGCGACGTCGGCCAGGGGGTTCTCCCCCACGGGCGAGCGGTCGATCGCGCAGACCACGACCTCCACGATCGCGCCCGCCTCGCGCAGCGCGCGGGTGGCGTCCCGCACGGCGCCGCCGGTGGTCACCACGTCCTCGATCAGCGTGACGCGCCGACCCGCGACGTCCGGGCCCTCGGCGAGCTTGCAGGTGCCGTACTCCTTGGCCTGCTTGCGCACGAACAGCGCCGGCAGGCCGGTCTTCGCCGAGACCATCGTGGCGATCGGGACACCGCCCAGCTCGAGGCCCCCGAGCAGCTCGGCGTCCTCCGGCAGCAGGTCGAGCATCCGGGTCGCGACGCGGTCGAGCAGCGCCGGCTGGGACTCGAAGAGGTACTTGTCGAAGTAGGTGTCGGCGACCTGGCCGGACCGCAGGACGAACTCCCCGGTCAGGCGGCAGGCCGCGTCGATGTCGCGTGCGAGCGTCTCGTCAACCACGACCGCAGCCTAGCGACGGCCCCGACGGGCGTGCGTCAGCGTGTGCGCGGCTCGCGCGAGGACAGGCGCCCGAACGCCACCAGCCGGTCGTCGGTGTGGAACAGCTCCGAGCACGTCGTGAGGGTCAGCAGCCGCTGACCGGGGCGCTGTTCGGGCTGCACGCCGCCGTCGGGGTTCTCCGGCAGCTCGTCGAGCACCCAGCCGGCGGTGAAGGGCACCGTCAGGTCGTCGCCTCCGGTGTCCAGGACGTAGGTGTAGGTCCAGCGCGCGGTCTCGACGACGACCTCGTCCCCCGGCTGCAGCTCCGGCATCGCGCGCAGCGGCTCGCCGTGGGTCACCCGGTGCGCCGCCAGGGCGAAGTTGCCGCGACCGCCCGGCCGCGCCCCATCGGTGAAGCGGCCGAAGCCTGCCGCCAGCACGGCGTCCGAGGTGCCCTCGAGCAGCGGGACCGCGTAGTCCTCGCCGAAGCGCGGGATCCGCACGACCGCCGAGACCCGGCCGTGGTCGGTGTCCACGGCCTGCTCGACCCTCGAGCCGTCCGCCTGCACCCACGCCTGCTCGACCTCGTCCACCAGAGCGCGATGGGTGCGCTGGGCGACGACGTTGGTGCCCCACACCTGCCACACCACGTAGCCCCCGAGCACGAGCCCGGCCACCACCATCAGGGCCCCCACCCGGCCCAGCCAGCGGGTGCGGACGGTCGGCTCGGCCATGCCCGCAGTCTGCCGCACTAGCCTGGCGGGCATGCCGCTGTCCGCCCGCCTGGCCCACCTCCCGCCGACCGTCTTCAGCGAGATGTCGGCGCTCGCGCTGCGCACCGGCGCGCTCAACCTGGGGCAGGGGTTCCCCGACGTCGACGGCCCGCCGTCGGTCGTCGCGGCCGCCCAGGCGGCGCTCGAGGCGGGCGCCAACCAGTACGCCCCCGGCATCGGGGTGCCGGCCCTCCGCTCCGCGATCGCGCGCCACCAGCAACGCCACTACGGCCTCGACCCGGACCCCGACCGCGAGGTCGTGGTGACCACCGGGTGCACCGAGGCCATCGCCGCCGCCCTTCTCGGCCTCGTCGACCCCGGGGACGAGGTGGTCGTGCTCGAGCCCTACTACGACTCCTACGTCGCGATGCTGGACATGTGTGGTGCCAGGCGGCGCCCGGTGACGCTGCGGTCGCCGGACTTCCGGCCCGACCTCGACGAGCTGCGGGCGGCGGTGACCGACCGGACCAAGGCGATCCTGCTCAACACCCCGCACAACCCCACCGGCACGGTGCTCACGCGCGAGGAGCTCCAGGTCGTGGCGGACCTGGCCATCGAGCACGACGTCGTCGTGGTGACCGACGAGGTCTACGAGCACCTCGTCTTCGACGACGCCCGCTCGGCCGAGGGCCACGTGCCGATCGCGACGCTGCCCGGCATGTGGGAGCGCACGCTGACGCTCTCCAGCGCAGGCAAGTCGTACTCCTTCACCGGCTGGAAGGTCGGCTGGGCCACCGGGCCGGCGCCGCTCGTCCAGGCGGTGCTGGCCGCCAAGCAGTGGCTGACGTTCACCTCCGGAGCACCGCTGCAGCCGGCGGTCGCGCACGCGCTCGACCACGAGCCGGACTGGCCGCGGGCGCTGGCGCGGGACCTACAGCAGCGCCGCGACCTGCTGTGCGCCGGGCTGGCCGCGGCCGGGCTGACGCCCCGCGTGCCGGAGGGCACCTACTTCGTCACCACCGACGTCACCCACCTCGGGTGGGCCGACGGTCGCGAGCTCTGCCTGGCGCTGCCCGAGCGCGCCGGGGTCGTCGCCATCCCCACGCAGGGGTTCTACGACGACGCCGACGCAGGTCACCAGCTCGTGCGGTGGGCCTTCTGCAAGCAGCCGGACGTCATCCGCGAGGGCGTACGCCGGCTGGCCGCGGCCGACCTCGCCCGCTGAGTCGCGACCTCAGCGGCCCGGGTACTCCCGCGGCGGATACTCCGACCCGCCGTCGGCCGGCGGCTGCTGCTGGCCGTAGGGGTCACCGCTCGACGGGTACGTCGTGCCGCCCTGCTGGCCACCGTACGGGCTGCCGTACGGGCTGCCGTACTGCTCGGGCTGGTAGCCGGAGGAGCCGCCCGGGTAGCCGCCGGACCCGGCGTCCGAGCCCTTGAACCAGGCGCCCGCACCGCCTACGAACAGCAGCACGATCGTCGCGAGCGCCGCGAGGAGCGTGACGGCCGTGATGGCGCTGGCGATGCCTAGCAGCGACAGCAGCGCTGCGGCGGCGCTCGAGATCACGAGCAGGATCCGGGCGACGCCGGAGCGGCGCAGCACGAACACGGCCAGGACGATCGCGATGACCGACCACACCACGACGCCGAACAGGATCGCGACCGTCACGCCGTAGGCCTGGTCGATGTCGTAGTCGAGGTCCTGGAACTCGGGCGTCCTCTCCATCTCGGCGATGATCTGGTCGCGCGCGACGACGAGCGCCAGGGCGATCAGGCCGAACAGCAGCGCGGTGAGCGCCGAGAACACGATCGCGATCCACGCAGCCGCGGTGACCGTGCCGGGGCGACGGCCCGTGGGCTGCGAGGCGTTGGCCGGCTGGTGGCCGTAGGGGCTCTGGCCGTAGGACGGCTGCTGGCCGTAGGCGCCGCCCTGTCCGTAGGGGCTCGATCCCGAGGACTCGGGCTGGCCGTAGGGAGTGTGGGTGGGTCCGGGCTCCTGGTCGCTCATGGTCCCTATCTCACCATGTCGCCGGTCACGCGCGTCAGTGCTGCGTGGGGGGTACCTCGAGCGCGAACCACCGGCGCACCTCGTCACGGCGCAGGCACACCACCGTCGTCACGGCCGCCGCCGCCGGCACCAGCACGACCGGGAGGGTGAGCACGAGGGCGAAGCAGGCACCGGCGCTGACGGCCGCACTGACGAGCAACCCGCGGCGCGCCCATGCCCTGCGCGCCATCGCGAAGCCGGCCAGGACGAGCGCGAGCACGCTCCACACGACGAGCACGCCGGCCAGCCCGAGGACGGCGGAGCGCAGCTCCTCCAGCGTCAGCCCGTCCTCGACCACCTGCGGCTGCTGCTCCTCGATGACGCTCATCAAGAAGTCCGGTGACAAGCCGGCGAGGGCGATCCAGAGCAGCGACAGCGCAAGCAGACCGCCGGCCGTGACGACGGTGATGACGAAGGCGGCGACCATCGCGCCGGGGCGGGCACGCAGCAGCATCTCGCGCTGCTGGGCGGTGAGCGTCGTCGCGGGGCCTGGCGCCCCCCATGCCGGCGGGTGTGCCGGCGGGTGTGCCGGCGGGTGTGCCGGCGGGTGTGCCTGGGGGTGTGCCGGCGGGCGCGGCTGGGCCTGGGGCGGTCGGGGTGCCGCCTGCTGCCCGGGGGACGCCGACCTGCCGAACGGTCGCGGACCAGGGCTCGAGGTGGCGGACGGAGCCGCTGCGGGCGGGGTCCAGCGCCCGGTCGCGAACCACTCGCGCGCCGGCATCGTCCACAGCATGGCCGCGCCCGCGGCCACGAACGAGCCTGCCAGGCCGCTGGCGGGCAGTCCTGCGACGAAGAGCGGGACGGCGAACAGCGTGAGTCCCAGGCGGGCCGAGCGGTCGGGCCGGCGGACGTACCAGCCGAGGATCGCGGTGCCGCAGGCGGCGACGGCAGCGACGATGCAGGAGATGCGGAGCAGCTCGGTCACGCCGTCGACGTCGAGTCCCAGGGACGCGAAGCGTCCGTCGGCCAGCAGGTCGCGGATCGACTCCTGCGTCTCCAGGGAGCCGAGGGTGGCGATGCGGTCCCACACGCTCAGGAGCACCACCACCGAGGAGAACATCACGATGGCGGAGGCCAGGGTCACCTGGGGCGGACGCTGCTCGGTGGGCTGGCTCACGCCCCCATTGTCGCGGGTCGGTCCCAACCCGGGGACCTCCGGTACCGGGGGCGGGCTGAGGGGTTTCTCAGGGTGGCTCTCAGGGGAGCGGGGGGTCCTGTCCCGGATGTGCGCGACGCCGGGTCGCCGCGAGGGTTGGACCCATGATCAGCGTCGAGTCCCTCACCAAGCAGTACGGCCCCTTCACGGCCGTCGACCACGTGTCCTTCACGGCCGCCGCCGGTCGTGTGACCGGCTTCCTCGGTCCCAACGGAGCCGGCAAGTCCACCACCATGCGCGTGATGGTCGGTCTCACCCGCGCCACGTCCGGCAGCGTCACCATCGCGGGCCGCGACTACCGCGACCTCGCCAACCCCGGCCTCGAGGTCGGCGTCCTGCTGGACGCCTCCGCGCAGCACGCCGGACGCACGGGCCGCGAGATCCTCACCATCGCCGCCCAGACCATGGGCCTGCCCCGGTCGAGGGTCACCGAGACCCTCGCCCGCGTCGGGCTGACCGAGGCCGAGGCGGGACGCCGGGTGCGCGACTACTCCCTCGGCATGCGGCAGCGGCTCGGCATCGCGACCGCGCTGATCGGTGACCCCCGGGTCCTCGTCCTCGACGAGCCGGCCAACGGCCTCGACCCGGCCGGCATCCGCTGGATGCGCGACCTGCTCCGCGGCTTCGCCAACGACGGCGGCACCGTGCTGCTGTCCTCGCACCTGCTGCACGAGATCGAGGTCATCGCCGACGACATCGTCGTCATCGGCCAGGGCCGCATCGTGGCGCAGGGCAGCAAGTCCGAGCTGCTCGCCGCCGCCGGCACGCTCGTACGCACCTCCGACGTCGACCGCCTCGCTCGCGCCCTGCACGAGGCGGCCGTCGTGACCACCCCGATCGACGGCGGCCTGCGGGTGGACGCCGACCCCGAGCTCGTCGGCGAGACGGCACACCGTGCCGGCGTCGTCCTGCGCGAGCTGCGCGCCGCAGACGGCGCCGGCCTCGAGGAGATGTTCCTCCAGCTCACCGCCCAGACCTCACGTGAAGGAGCAGCAGCATGAGCACCACCGTCGGCGTCGGCACGACGCCTGTCGCCCCACCCGAACCGGCCGCACCGCCCGCACCCACCGGGCACCGCCAGGTCCGGCGCATCCCGCCCGGCCGCCTCGTGGGCGTCGAGCTCCGCAAGATGTTCGACACCCGCGCCGGCTTCTGGCTGATGGCCAGCGTCGGCATCGTGGCCGTCCTCGCCTCGGCCGCGGTCATCCTGTGGGCACCGGACGAGGCGATCACGCTCGAGACCTTCGCCACCGCGATGGGCATGCCGCTGTCGGTGGTGCTGCCGATCATCGCCATCTTGTCGGTCACCAGCGAGTACAGCCAGCGCACCGGCCTCACGACGTACACCCTCGTGCCGTGGCGCGGCCGGGTCATCGCCGCCAAGCTGGTCGTGGCCATCGCCATCGGCGTGGTCGGCATGGCCCTGTCGCTCGCCGTCGGCGTCGTCGGGAACCTGGTCGCCTCCGCCATCACCGGCCTCGACCCCGTCTGGGACGTCTCGGTCGGGGAGTTCGGCCAGATCGTGCTCGCCAACGTCCTCGGCATGCTCATCGGCTTCACGCTGGGCGTGCTCTTCCGCTCCTCCGCCGGCGCCATCGTGGGCTACTTCGTCTACTCCCTGGTGCTGCCCGCGGCGCTCGGCACCCTGGCCGCGTTCCAGGAGTGGTTCCGCGACCTGCAGCCCTGGGTGGACGTGAACTACGCGACGATGGGCCTGTTCGACGACTCGATGACCACCGAGCAGTGGCAGCAGCTCGCGGTGACCACCGTGGTGTGGCTCTGGATCCCGCTGTTGCTCGGCCTGCGCGCGGTCCTTCGGGCCGAGGTCAAGTAGCGGGTCCGGCTTTCGCTGGCGGCGGTCCGCCACCTCTCTGCCTGTCCATCACGGTATGTCGCTCGATGGGCACTTCCCCCGGCGAATTCGCCGGGGGAAGTGCCTGTTCGGCGACATACCGTGATGAAGCAGGGACGCGAGTGGCGCCGCGGCCCCGGACCGCCCGCGGTCTGACAGGCTGGCCGCATGCACCCGGACGCCTGGCTGGTGGTCGTCGACCCCCAGCGGATCTTCGCCGACGCCGCGAGCCCGTGGGGGTCGCCGATGTTCCCCGCGATCGTCGATCCCGTACGCCGACTCGCTGCCGCCGCGCCCGGACACACCGTGGTCACGCGCTGGGTCCCCGCCGCGGAGCCGGCGGGCAGCTGGGCGACGTACCTCGAGGCCTGGCCGTTCGCCGACGTGCCGGAGGACGACCGGCTCCTCGAGGTGGTCCCCGAGCTGCGCGACCTCGGCGACGAGGTGGTGTCGCTGCCGACCTTCGGCAAGTGGGGTCCCGCGCTCCAGGCGGTGACCGGTCCCACCCCGCACCTGGTGCTGGTCGGCGTCTCCACCGACTGCTGCGTCGTCTCGACCGCCCTCGCCGCGGCCGACGCCGGCGCCACGATCACCGTCGTCACCGACGCGTGCGCCGGCTCGAGCCCGGAGAACCACCGTGCGGCGATGGACGTGATGGCGCTCTACCCCCCGCAGATCACGCTCGCGAGCACCGCGGAGGTCCTCGGGGAGGACGGCGCGTGAGCCGGGTCGTCCACACCGGCCAGGCCCTGGTCGACGTGGTCGTCGAGGTGCCCGACCTGCCGGTCCGCGGCCAGAACGTGATGGCGTCCTCGGTCGCCGACCACGCCGGTGGTGCCGTGACCGTGCTCGTCGCGGCCGCCCGGTTCGGCGCCACGTGCGTGCACGCCGGGGCCCACGGCACAGGGCCGCACGGCGACCTCGTACGCGGCGCGCTCGCCGCCGACGGGATCGCGGTCTCCGCACCGGCGGTCGACGGGCTCGACACCGGCATCTGCGTGGTGCTGGTCGAGCCCAGCGCCCAGCGCACCTTCGTGACCACCCTCGGCGCCGAGCGACTGGTCACCGTCGAGTCGCTGGCGACCTCCGCCCCGCGACCCGGTGACCTCGTGTGCGTCACGGGCTACTCGCTGGCGCTCGCGAGCACCCGCGACCCCCTGCTGGCCTGGCTGCCGACGCTCGACGAGGGGACCGTGGTGGTGCTCGACCCGGGTGCCGCCTTCGCCGGCCTCCCGGACGACGTCCGGACGGCGATGCTGGCGGTGACCGACGTCTGGTCGAGCAACGCCGAGGAGGCCGAGGACCTCCTTCGCGCGGCCGGGCAGGAGCCGCCGACGGCCCTGGCGGAGCTGGCGTCAGCGGTCGCCCCGCTGCTGCGCGGCGACGCCGTCGCCGTCGTGCGCGACGGGCCTCGGGGCTGCGCGGTACGGGTCGACGGGCTCACCACCGTCGTGCCCGGGTTCCCGCAGACGCCGGTCGACACCAACGGCGCCGGCGACACCCACACCGGCGCGCTGCTGGCCGAGGTGGCGAACGGCACCTCCTGGGTGGAGGGCTGCCGGCGAGCCAACGCGGCGGCAGCCATCAAGGTCACCCGGCGCGGGCCGGCGTCGGCACCGACCGCCGCGGAGGTCGACGACTTCCTGGCCACAGCCGCAGACGCGCGGACGTAGGTCCGGCCGGCGGGGCAGCGTCCCGCATGGGCGGGCTGCCCGCACCGACCAATGTCCGCGCGTCTGCGCCGGCCCGGCACCGAGACCCATACTGTGCGGAATCGACTAGAACGGACCTTCGCCATGGCCACCTTCCGTACCGTCCTCGAAGCGACCGGCGGCAACAACGTCGGCATCGTCGTCCCCGAGGAGATCGTGCTGTCCTTCGGTCGGGGGAAGCGGGTGCCCGTCGTCGTGACCATCGACGGCGACTACACCTACCCGACCACGATCGGGGTGATGGGTGGACGGTTCCTGGTGTCGTTCAACGCCGAGACGCGGAAGAGGACCGGCCGGGGCGCCGGGGACGAGGTGGAGGTCGACCTCGTCCCCGACCCGGACCGCTGACCGTCGCCGGCTCGCCTGACTAGGAGTCGCCGCCGCCGGACTGCCGCAGCCGGCGGCCCTGCTCGATGTCCTCGCGCTCCTTGGCGGCCGCCTTGTCGGACTTGCGGGTGTCGCGCGGCGGCAGCTGGATGTCCTTCTCGGCGGCGATGCCCGCCTGGAGCTGCCGACCGCGCTCCAGCTCCGCGTCGAGCTCGGCGCCGAAGAGCAGCGCCAGGTTCGTGATCCAGAGCCAGAGCAGGAAGGCGATCACGCCGGCGAGGGAGCCGTACGTCCGGTCATAGCTGGAGAAGTTGGCGACGTAGAAGCCGAAGGCCGCGGACGCCAGCACCCACACCACGATCGCCGCGAGGGCGCCGATGCTGATCCAGCGGAACTTCGGTTGCTGCACGTTGGGAGTGGCGTAGTAGAGCAGCGCCACGATGAGCACGACGACGGCCAGGAGCACCGGCCACTTGGCGATGTTGAACACGGTGACGGCCGTGTCGCCGAGGCCGACGGCCTTCCCGACCGCCTCCGCCGCGGGGCCGGTGAGGACCAGGCCGACGGCCACGACGGCGGCCAGGAGGACGGTGACGAGGGTGATCAGCAGCATGACCGGGCGCAGCTTCCAGATCGGCCGGCCCTCCTCGATCTCGTAGACCCGGTTCATGCCGCGGCTGAAGGCGTTGACGTAGCCGGAGGCCGACCACAGCGCGGTCGCGAGGCCGATGACCAGCGCGAGGCCGGCGCCCTGGCTCGCGGCGAGCTGGTTGAGGGTGGGCTCGAGGGTGTCGGCCGCCGAGGACGCGCCGATGTCACGCAGGATCTGCAGGAGCGTGTCGACCGTCTGCCTCTCCTGGCCGACGAGGCCGACCAGCGACAGCAGCGCGATGGCTGCGGGGAACAGCGCCAGGACGGCGTAGTAGGTCAGCGCGGCCGCGAGGTCGGTGCACTGGTCGTCCAGGAACTCGCGCACGGTCTTGCGCAGGGAGTAGCCCCAGGTGGGCTTGCGCATCTCGGCAGGCGAGTCGGGCTTGCCGGGCGCCTCCGGGTCGGGCGCGGAGCGGTCCCGCTCCGCGGTGGGTGACTCGCTGTCGTCCTGTCCTCGGTGCGTCATGAGTTCCAGTGCCCGCGGTCGCACCCGTCATACGCCGCCGGCGACGGCGAGGTCGACCGGCGTGAGACGTACGCGGTGGCTCCCGTCAGGGAGCGTGGGCATCCGCGAGGCGTCGATGCGCGCGGTCTCCAGGTGCGCGTCGAATCCCGCCAGCACGCGCACGGTCTCGACGAGCAGCCGCAGCGTCAGCGACTCACCGGGGCAGCGGTGACCCGACGGGTGGCCGCCGCCCTGGGGCACGAGCTCGAAGGCCAGGGGCGTGGGGACGCTGCCGCTGTCGAGGAAGCGGTCGGCGACGAACCGGTGCGGGTCGGGCCAGCGCGACGGGTGGTGGTCGATGCCGATGACGTCCAGCAGGAGCCGGTCCCCCGTGCGCACGCGTACGCCGGAGACGGTCCCGCCGCGCAGGGCCCTGGCCGTCAGCGCCGGCACGAAGGGGGAGGTACGGCGCACCTCCTGGGCGAAGGCGAAGCGCTCGCGCTCACCGGTGGCGGAGCGCAGGACGTCCCGCTGGCGCGGCGTCGTGGCGGCCAGAGCGGGGGCGACGAACGCGCCGAGCCAGCTGACGGCGACCGTCGGCCGCAGCACGTTGAGCAGCTCCACCCCGGCCGTCCGCGCGTCGAGTCCGCTCTCGGCGAAGGTGTGCACGGCGGTGCCCGGCGCGACGTCGAGGTTGCCGGAGCGCACGTCGTCTATCACGCCGCGCGCCCAGCGCTCGGCCCACTGCCGACCGCGCCAGCCCCGGGCGTACGCCCACCCGGCGAAGCCGAACCCGTCGACGATCTCCGCCAGGTGCCGGCTGACGGTGTCCGCATCCCGCTGCGGCAGGTCGAGGCCCGCCCACCGCAGCACCGCCGCTCCGTAGACGGTGACGAGCTCGTCGTGGAGGTCCACGGTCCGGCCGACCCACCCGCGCGATCGCGCCGCCAGCCCAGTGCGGACCTCGTCGAGCAGGAGGTCGAAGCCGCCCGGGTCGAGCACGTCGAGGAACAGCCGCTTGCGGTCGCGGTGCGCCGTGCCGTCCATCCCGTGCACGGCCCCGCGCCCGAACAGCAGCCAGGCCAGCGGCGGCGGGATCGCACCAGCGCGCCGGGCCAGCGACTCGTCGTAGAACGCGCGCGCCCCCTCGGGCTCGCCGATGACGACGGTGCGGCGGCCGAGGAGCCGGGAGACGTAGGTGTCCCCGCCGTCACGGGCGGCGCGGTCCCGCTCGACCGCGCGATAGCCGTGGCGCATCAGCAGCACTCCGAGGTCGGTCATGCGCCGCCGGTGCCCGCGTGCGGCGCGTCGCATGCGTGCGGCGCGCCGGGCGGGCCGGCCGCTCAGCGGGCGACGTCGCGCAGCAGGCGGGCGAAGCGCCGGTTGACGTCGAGCGTCGCCGCAGCGGCCGCGGCGCTGACGTGACCCTGGTCCAGAAACCCGTGGATCATCCCGTCGTAGCGCGCCGCGTCGACCCGCCCGCCCGCAGCGCCGAGCGCGGCGGCGTACGCCTCGCCCTCGTCGCGCAGGACGTCGAACTCCGCGGTGGCCACCACGGCCGGCGGCAGCCCGGCCAGGTCGCCGTGAAGCGGCGAGTGTCGCGGGTCGCCGGGCGCGGGTGCCTCGCCGGAGAAGTAGAGGCGGTTGATGTGGTCGGTCATCGAGAGCGTGAGGAGGTAGCCGGTGGCGAACTCGTCGTACGAGGCGTGCCGGCCGAGCAGGTCGGTGGCGGGGTAGACGAGGAGCTGGGCGTGGACCCGCTCCCGCAGCGCCTGCGCGGCGATCGCGGCGAGGTTGCCGCCGGCGGAGTCGCCGGCGACGGCGAGCACGTGGCTGCCGCCGTAGGAGGCCAGCCGGTCGGCGACCCGCTCGACGGCCCGCACGGCGTCGTGCGTCGCCGCCGGCCACGGGTGCTCGGGCGCGAGGCGGTAGTCGACGCTGACGTGGACCGCGCCGGTGTCGCGCACCAGCCGCCGCACGACCTGGTCGTGGGTGTCGAGGTCGCCGCGGAACCAGCCGCCGCCGTGGAAGTACACGACGGTGGGGACGGGTCCGTCCACGCCGGCCGGGCGGTAGACCCGGACCGGGAGGTCGTCGACGACGTCGTCCGTCGCCGCGCCCACGGGGACGACGTCCTCGGGCCGCACGCTGTCGACGCGCAGTGCCCGCATGCCGGCTCGGGCCTCGGCGACGCTCTGCTCCTCGACGGGTCGCCCGCGCTGGCGCTCGACCTCGCCGATGAACGCCGCCAGGTCGGGATCGAGCGCCACTAGGACACCCTCATCGCACCAGGCAGGGGCGCTTGGGGTCGAAGGCCCAGTCCTCGACGAGGTACTGCATGGCGACCGCGTCGTCGCGCGCGCCGAGCCCGTGCTCGAGGTAGAGCTCGTGCGCGGCCGCCAGCCGGTCGCGGTCGAGGGTGACGCCGAGACCGGGAGCCTGCGGCACCTCGATCGCACCGTCGCGGATCTCGAGCGGAGCGGTCGTCAGGCCCTGGCCGTCCTGCCAGATCCAGTGCGTGTCGAGGGCGGTGATCTCCCCCGGCGCCGCGGCACCCACCTGGGTGAACATCGCCAGCGAGACGTCGAAGTGGTTGTTGGAGTGCGATCCCCAGGTCAGGCCGAAGTCGTGGCACAGCTGGGCGACGCGCACCGAGCCCGCCATCGTCCAGAAGTGCGGGTCCGCGAGGGGGATGTCGACGGCGTTGGTGCGCACCGCGTCGGCCATCTGCCGCCAGTCGGTGGCGACCATGTTGGTCGCGGTCCGCAGGCCGGTGCGGCGCTTGAACTGCGCCATCACCTCGCGCCCGGAGTAGCCACCCTCCGCGCCGCACGGGTCCTCGGCGTAGGCGAGCACGTCGTCTCGGCCCTTCAGCAGGCGTACGGCGTCCTCGAGCAGCCAGCCGCCGTTGGGGTCGAGCGTGATCCGGGCGTCGGGGAAGCGCTCGTGCAGCGCGGTGACGGCGGCGACCTCCTCCTCGCCGGGCAGCACCCCTCCCTTGAGCTTGAAGTCGGCGAAGCCGTAGCGCTCCTGCGCGGCCTCGGCGAGGCGGACGACGGCCTCGGGTGTCATCGCCTCCTCGCGACGCACGCGCTCCCACTCGTCCGCGCCCTGCGGCTCGCGCAGATAGGGCAGGTCGGTGCGGTCGGGGTCACCCACGTAGAACAGGTAGCCGAGCATCGGCACGCTGGTGCGCTGCTGGCCGTCGCCGAGGAGCTCGGCGACCGGTACGCCGAGCGCCTGACCGGACAGGTCGAGCAGCGCCGACTCCAGCGCCGTGACCGCGTGGATGGTGGTGCGCAGGTCGAAGGTCTGCAGGCCGCGGCCGCCGGCGTCGCGGTCGGCGTACGCGTTCGCCACCTGCCGCAGCAGCGTGCGGAACGTCGCCACCGGCTGGCCGACGAGGATCTCGGCGGCGTCGGCGATCGTCCGCCGGATCGCCTCCCCTCCGGGCACCTCACCGATCCCCTCGCGGCCCTCGGAGTCGGTCACGATCGCGATGTTGCGGGTGAAGAACGGTCCGTGCGCCCCGCTGAGGTTGAGCAGCATCGAGTCGTGCCCGGCGACCGGGACGACGTCGACCTTGGCGACCGTGGCGCTCACTCGAGGATCCCGTCGACGCGGCGACGCAGGCCCCACGGGTTGTCGTCGCGGACGGCGGCGGGCAGCAGTCCCGCCGGGACGTCCTGGTAGGCCACCGGGCGCTGGAAGCGCTCGATCGCCAGGCTGCCGACACTGGTCGAGCGGCTGTCGGACGTGGCGGGGAACGGGCCGCCGTGGACCATCGCGTGCCCGACCTCGACGCCGGTGGGCCAGCCGTTGAAGAGGATCCGGCCGGCCTTGAGCTCCAGCACCGGCAGCAGGGCGGCCGCGTCGTCGGCGTCGGCGTCGGTGGCGTGCACGGTCGCGGTCAGCTGCCCCTCCAGGCCCTCGAGCCGCGGCAGCAGCTCGGTGACGTCCCCGAAGCGGACGACCACGCCGGAGGCGCCGAACACCTCGTCGGTCACGGTGCTGTCGTCGAGGGAGAGCAGCTCGGCGGGCGCCTCGTAGAGGACCGGGGCCGGAGCCAGGTCGCCGCCGGGGGTGCCCTCGCCGATGACCCGGATGCCCTCGGTGCCGCGCAGGCTGGCGGTGCCGCTGGCGTACGCCTCGGCGATGCCGGGGGTGAGCATCGGGGCGCCGCTGGCACGCTGCACGGCCGCGCCGGCCGCCCGCAGGAACGCGTCGCCCGCCTCGCCGGACGGCAGGAACAGCAGGCCGGGGTTGGTGCAGAACTGTCCGGCGCCGAGCACGAGGCTGGCGACGTACGCCTCCGCGAGCGCCGTGACGTCACCCTCGAGGGCGCCCGGCAGGACCACCACGGGGTTGATCGACGACATCTCGGCGTAGACGGGGATCGGCACCTCGCGCGCCGCGGCCGCCTGGACCAGGGCGAGCCCGCCACCGCGCGAGCCGGTGAAGCCGACGGCGGCGATCCGCTGGTCGGCGACCAGCTCCTGGCCGGTCTCGATGCCGCCCAGGACGAACGAGAAGGTGCCGGCCGGGAGCCCGGACCGCTCGACCGCGCGGGTGATCGCGCGGGCCACGAGGGTGCCGGTGACCGGGTGCGCGGGGTGGCCCTTGACCACGACGGGACAACCGGCGGCCAGCGCCGAGGCGGTGTCGCCGCCGGCGGTGGAGAACGCGAGCGGGAAGTTGCTGGCGCCGAAGACGGCGACCGGGCCCAGCGGCACCATCCGCTGGCGGATGTCGGCGCGCGGGAGCGGCGCGCGGTCGGGCATGGCCGGGTCGATGCGCACGCCGAGGTGGTCGCCGCGGCGCACGACGTCGGCGAACATCCGCAGCTGACCGGTCGTGCGGCCGACCTCGCCGGTGATCCGGGCCTCGGGCAGGCTGCTCTCGCGCACCGCCTCGGGGATGATCGCGTCCTTGTCGGCCTCGATCTCGGCGGCGACCGCCTCGAGGAACGCGGCGCGCTCCTCGGGAGAGGTGGCCCGGTAGGCGGCGAACGCCTCGGCGGCCGCCGCGGTGGCGGCGGCGACGTCGGCCTGCTCGGAGTCGGATCCGGCGATGATGGAGGTGGCCTGGTCGGTCACGGTGTTCCTCTCGGTCGTGCTCGTGCTCGTGATGGCTCGTGGTGGCGCGGGGCTCAGGCCTTCGAGCCTGCCACCTTGTCCACGAGCGTCTGCAGCTCGTCGCGCTCGGCGTCGGTGAGGTCGGACAGGGGCGGGCGCACCGGGCCCGCGGGACGGCCGACGGCGGCGAGGCCGGCCTTGACGATCGACACCGCGTAGCCGGACTCGCGGTCGCGGATCTTGGTGTAGGGGATGACGAAGTCGTTGAGCATCGCGTAGACCGTGGCCTGGTCCTGGCGGCGCACGGCGTCGTAGAAGTCGAGCGCGAACTGCGGGACGAAGTTGAAGATCGCCGAGCTGTAGGTGGTCACGCCGAGCTGCAGCAGCGGCAGCGCGAACACCTCCGCGGTCGGCAGGCCGCCGACGTAGACGAGCCGGTCGCCCAGCTGCGCGTAGGTGCGGGTCATCTGCTCGATGGAGCCGACGCCGTCCTTGAACCCGACGAGGTTGTCGTTGCGCTCGCAGGCCTGCTCCAGGGCGTCGGTGCCGAGCACGGCGTTGGCGCGGGAGTAGTAAATGACACCGAGGCTGGTCGCGGCGCAGATCGCGCTGATGTGCTCGACCAGGCCACGCTGGCCGGCCTCGGTGAGGTACGGCGGCATCAGCAGGATGCCGTCGGCGCCGGCCTTCTCGGCCGCCTGCACCTGTGCGACGGCGTTGACCGTCGACCCGGTCGCGGGCGCCAGGACCGGCACCTTGCCACCCGCTCCGGCGATCGCAGCGCGGACGACGCGGTCGGCCTCCTCGGAGCTGAGCGAGAAGCCCTCGCCGGTGCCGCCGGCGGCGAACAGCCCGGCGACCGGGTATCCGCTGAGCCACTCGAGGTGGTCGCGGTAGGCCGGCTCGTCGAACTGCAGGTCGGCGTCGAAGTGCGTCACCGGGAACGAGAGCAGTCCGCTCCCCAGGGTCTCGACGAGCTCGGTGGGGCTGTACTTCGTCACGCTGCGTTCCTTCGGTCCGAGGCGGATGTGAGCGGCCGTGCCGCGCAGGTGTGACCGGCGGCGATGTGGCGGTGCTCACCAACCTAGGAACGTTCGACGATGCATGTCCAAGCCCGTTTCTGTATCCCGCGATGCGCCCGGTGCATGACGCATGGGCGGCACCCGATCCCGGTACCGTCGCAGCCGTGACCACCCCCGACGCCCTCCTCGTCGGCTGCGGCGACCTCGGTGCCGCGGTCGGGCTGCGCCTGGCCGACCTCGGCCACGGGGTGCTCGCGCTGCGCCGCCACGCCGACCGCGTACCGGCCCCGCTCGTCGGACGCTCGGTCGACCTGGCCCGCGAGGCGCCCGACCTGTCCGACGTACGACCCCGCCTCGTCGTGGTCGCGCTGACCGCGCGACCGCGGACCGAGGAGGCGTACCGGGCGACGTACGTCGACGGCATGGCGCGCGCGCTCGACGCGCTGGAGGCGACGCCGGAGCGGGCGGTCCTCGTCTCCTCGACCGCGGTCCACCCGGGCCGGGACCGTCCGGAGATCCAGGACGAGTCGGTGCCCGCAGCCCCTGCGGACGGCCCGGGCCGGATGCTCGTCGCGGCCGAGGAGGCCTTCCACGCGCGCCTCCCGCACGGCACGGTGCTGCGCCTCTCGGGGCTGTACGGCGGCACCAGCACGCGGCTGCTCGACCAGGTCCGCGAGGGCCGCGTCGACGACCCGCACCGCTGGACCAACCGCATCCATCGCACCGACGCGGCGGCCGCGGTGGTGCACCTGCTCACCATGCACCGCCCGCCCGAGCGGCTCTACCTCGGCACCGACGACGAGCCGGCACAGCTCGGCGACGTCGCCGCCTACCTCGCCGAGCGGCTCGGAGCGCCCGCTCCCCCGCCGGCCGACCCGGCGCAGGGCCACGGCAAGCGGCTGTCGAACGCCCGGCTCAGGTCGACCGGATGGGCGCCGTCCCTGCCCACGTACCGCGAGGGCTACGCGGGCGCTCCGGGCCCGGTCACATCGTGACCGGCTGACCCCCGGTGACGGCGATGACCTCGCCGGTGATGAAGCTCGACTCCGGCGAGGCGAGGAAGACGAACGCGGTGGCCACCTCGGCGGGCTGGCCGGCGCGTCCCATCGGCGTCTGCTTGCCGAACGTCTTCACCTTCTCCTCCGGCATCGTCGCCGGGATCAGCGGCGTCCAGATCGGACCCGGCGCGACGGCGTTCACGCGGATGCCCGTCTCGGCGATCGACTGCGCGAGGCCGCGGGTGAAGTTCACGATCGCCGCCTTCGTGGTGGCGTAGTCGAGCAGCTCGGGCGACGGCGAGGACGACTGCACCGACGAGGTGTTGATGATCGAGCCGCCGGCCTTCATGTGCGGCAGCGCCATCTTGCAGAGCCAGAACATCGCGTAGACGTTGGTCCGCATCACCCGGTCGAGCTGCTCGGTGGTGATGTCGGCCAGTCCCCCGGGCTGCGCCATCTGGTAGGCCGCGTTGTTGACCAGGACGTCGATGCGGCCGAACTCCTTGACCGCCCGGTCGACCAGGGCCCGGCACGCCTCCTCCTCGACGAGGTCGGTCGGCACGAGCACCACCCGGCGACCGGCGTCCTCGACGATGCGGGCCGTCTCGCGCGCGTCGTCCTCCTCACCCTCGAGGTAGGCGATCACGATGTCCGCGCCCTCGCGGGCGAACGCCAGCGCGACCGCGCGGCCGATGCCGGAGTCGCCGCCGGTGATGACCGCGACCTGGTCCAGCAGCCGGTCGTGGCCACGGTAGGTCTCCTCGCCGTGGTCCGGCTTCTCGCCCATCTCCGCGGTCACCGACTGCTCGTCCCCGGGCGCGGGCAGCTGCTCGCCCTCGGTGTCGGGCTGGTGGTGGACCTCGGTGGGGTCCTGCCGGCTCTGCTCGGCCTGTCCTTCGTCGCTCATGGCTCGTCCCTTGCTGATCGTGGGTCGGTCGCGGGTCGCCCCTCGGGTACCCGGCATACGACGGTCGATGCGGGGCACCGGGAGGTCATGCCGCCCAAGGACGCAGCCGTCGCCGCGACCGACCGATGGACCGACCCCGACGGCTACCGCGCGCCGGCCGGGCTCGTCCACGCGTGGCTCCAGGGCACCAATCAGACCCTGTGCGGCGTACCGCTCAGCAAGGCCCGGCTGCACCGGTTCCCCCACGTGCAGTGGGTGGACGCCCAGCCGGCCACCGGTCGCGACGCCGACGAGGTGCGCGAGGTGTGCCGCAAGTGCGCGGCCGGCATGGGCGAGAAGCGCGACAGCAAGCCTTGGACGCGGCGCAACCCGCGGCCCTGAGCGCACCGGCGGCGCCCGGGCCTCATCGTGGAGGATCCGAGCCACCAGGTGACCCGGATCCTCCACGATGACGACGCGGGACAGGTACGACGGCGCCGCCCCCGCTCCGCCAGACTGGGCCCGTGACGATCAGCCGTGCCGACTTCGCCGACCCCCGCCTCGAGGCCTTCCTGCAGGAGCACCTCGACGACATGGAGCCGACCGCGCCGCCGGAGAGCCGGCACGCGCTGGACCTGTCCGCGCTGCGGCAGCCGCACGTACGCATGTGGGTGGACACCGACGCGGAGGGCATCGTCGGCACGGCGGCGCTGGCCGCGCTGGACCTCGGGGACGGCGAGCGGCACGAGGAGCTCAAGAGCATGCGCACCGCACCGCGCGCCCGTGGTCGCGGCGTCGCGCGCGGGCTGCTGGACCACGTCCTGGCCGACGCCCGGGCCCGCGGGGTCCAGCGGATCTGGCTCGAGACCGGCAGCATGGAGTTCTTCGCACCGGCCCGCGCGCTCTACGCCACGGCCGGCTTCGAGCCGTGCCCCCCGTTCGGGACGTACGTCGACGACCCGCTGAGCACGTACATGACGCTCGGGCTCACTCCCAGCTGACGGCGTCCCCGTCGTGGGCCGGCAGCGTCACGGTGACGGTGGTGCCGCGTTCGCGCCGCGAGGCCATGTCGACGGTGCCGCCGTGGCGCTCGACGATGCGGGCCACGATCGCCAGGCCGAGCCCGGTGCCCGGCCGGGCCAGCGCGGCCGGGTTGGTGGAGCGGAAGAACTCCCGGAACAGCTGCGACAGGTCGTGCTCGGAGATGCCGATGCCGGTGTCCTCGACGGTGGTGACGACCGAGCCGCCGCGCGCCTCGATGCGGACGGTGACCCGGCCGCCGGGGTCGGTGTACTTGACGGCGTTGCCGACGAGGTTGACCAGCATCCGGAAGAGGTCCTCGCGCTGCCCGGCCACCACGACCGGCTCCTCGGGAAGCTCGGCGGCGCAGGCGACCGAGCCCGCCGCCGCGGCGGGCGCGCACTCCTCGATCGCGTCGTGGACGATCCGGCGCAGGTCCACCGGGATCGGGTGGAACTCGCGTCGGGGATCCGACATCTGCGCCATCGTCAGCATGTCGTCGATGACCGCTCGCATGCGGCCGGCGGCGCGGGTCGCGGCCGACACGGAGCGCCGAGCGTCCTCGTCGAGCTCGGAGGCGTCGAGCAGCTCGAGGTTGGCGCTGAGCGAGAACAGCGGGTTGCGCAGCTCGTGGCCGAGGGTGTTGACCACCTCCACGCGGTAGCTGTCGAGGGCGCGCAGCCTCTCCACCAGGGCGCGCTCGCGCTCGAGCTGGCGCGCGTTGGCCACGGCGCGGCCCAGGTCCCGGCCGATGTCGAGCGCCGCGTCGCGCTCGATGTCGGTCCAGGCGCGCGTGTCGCTGATGCGGCTCAGCACGAGGAACCCCAGGCACTCCGGTCCCGCGCCGAGCGGGACGAACAGGACCGAGCCGATGCCGATGCGGTCGAGGAACGCCAGCAGCCGCTCGGCGTCGGCGTCCGGCAGTCCGGGCTGATCGGGCCGGGCGTGGGAGAAGTGGGCGACGTACTGGTCGGCCCAGTAGCGCCGTGCCAGCCCGATCACCACGTCGTCGATCTCGTCGAAGGGCGGCTCGCGGTCGCTGTCCGCCGCGTAGAACGTGGTGGTGGAGCTGCGGCCGTCGTCGTCGAGCGCGGTGAGCCACATGCCGGTGGCGTCGAAGCAGGCCGTGAC
The DNA here is from genome assembly GCF_017916425.1 of Nocardioides sp. SYSU D00065. Classification (GTDB taxonomy): domain Bacteria; phylum Actinomycetota; class Actinomycetes; order Propionibacteriales; family Nocardioidaceae; genus Nocardioides. The sequence goes on from NZ_JAFMSX010000001.1 coordinate 1,444,163, forward strand.
CGCGGACCGGCAGGCCTCGAGCACGAGCTCGAGGGAGGGCTCCCCGAGGGCTCGGCGGACGATCCGGCGGGCCTCGTCGGCCATCCGGACCCGCTCGGCGAGCACCTCCCGCTCGAGCGCCAGCAGGACCAGCGTCCGCGCCACGCCCGCGTACTTGGTGAGCACCTCCAGCTGCGCGGGCCCGGGGAGCCGGCCGTCGCGGGGACTGTCGACCGCGAGCACCCCGCGCAACCGTCCCTCGTCGTCGCGCAGCGGCGCGGCCAGCAGGTCGACCGGGTGCCAGGCGTCGGCCTCGTCGAGCGGGGTCACGTCGGGGATGTGGCTGTACTCGAGGACCTCCGCGCTGGCGCGGTCGTGGGGGACGAAGCGCCACACGCCCCACTCGTCCGCGCCGGCGAGCTCCTCCTCGATCGCGTCCGCCGGCACCAGCCGCCCGACGAAGCCGTCGCCCACCCCGGCTGCGGCGACGACCTCGAAGTCACCGTCGCGCCGCAGGCTGATCGCGGACTGCTCGAAGCCGGCGAGGGTCGCGACGCCCTCGACGAGCACCTGGAGGTGCTGGCGGGTCTGGTCGTCGGCCCACGCGACGCCGGGCAGCCGGCCCGACGGGCCGCTGGACTGGTCCTGCATCGCACCTCCTGTCGCGCCTTCGGCGACGGCACGTGCTCCCACCTTCACATGGGACCCCCGAGCGTGGAGCCGAAACGGCGCGGTCAATCTCCCTCGGGCGCGGTGAGGACGTCCAGGACCCGGCGCACCACGGGCGTGATCGCCTCGCGCGACCAGATGGCGTGCAGCTCCACCGGCCGGTCGGGGTCGGCGTCCACCCGCGTGTCACCGCCGTGGTGCGCGAGGTCCTCGAAGACCACCCCGTCCACGTGGAGCGAGGCGGCCGAGGCGGGCGCGAGCGTGACGCCGCGCTCGGCGGAGACGAGCAGGATCGCGGTGAGGACCTGGTGCACGCGCTGGTCGATGCGGGGGTGGGCGTTGGCGAAGAAGCGCACCGAGAGCTCGTGGAAGTACCGCGACTGGTGGGGGTTGTAGCCGATCACGTTCTCGCCCTCGAAGTCGTCGGGCGTCAGCGGTCGGCCGGCGCCGGCCAGCGGGTGCCCGGCCGGCACGACCGCCATGAGCGGCTCGCGCAGCACCACGCGCGAGCGCAGCAGCGAGGTGTCGAACGGCGGCCGCGCGAGGCCGATGTCGAGCTCGCCGCGCCGGATGCCGTCGACCTGGGCGTTCGTGACCCGCTCGGACAGCACCACCTCGACGTCGGGCAGCTCCGCGGTCAGCCGGCGCAGCAGCGGCCCGAGGATGGAGATCGCGGAGACGGCGGTGAAGCCGAGACGTACGACGCCCGCAGCGCCGGCGTCCACGCGGCGGGCGAGGTCGCCGGCTCCCTCGACGAGGTTGAGCAACCGGTAGGCCTCGTCGAGGAACGCCCGGCCGGCACCCGTCAGCTCGACCCGGCGGTTGTCGCGCTCGAGCAGCCGGGCACCGACGGACTTCTCGAGCTTCTGGATCTGGCGCGACAGCGGCGGCTGCGTCATCTGGAGGCGCTCCGCGGCGCGGCCGAAGTGCAGCTCCTCGGCGACCGCCACGAACGAGCGGACCTGGTCGAGGGTGATCACAGGAGCGAGGCTACGATGCACGAGATGGATCAGTCCATGCGCAATCGGGCTTGGACCGGCATCGTCGTGCAAACCTAGTGTCGGTGGTCACACACCTGACAAGGAGCACCACCATGCGCAAGCAGACCCTCAGCCTGGCGGCCGTCGCCTCGACCGCCGCCCTCGCCCTCTCGGCCTGCGGCGGCGTCTCCACCACGACCGGCGGCGACGATGGCGGCGAGTACCCGTCCCGCTCGGTCGAGATGTACGTCGGCGCCGACCCCGGCGGCTCCTCCGACCTGATCTCGCGCCAGATCGCCACCGGCCTCACCGAGGAGCTCGGCGAGACCTTCTCGGTGCTGAACCGCTCCGGCTCCAACGGCGCGCTCGCTGCCGCCGAGGTGCAGCAGGCGGAGCCCGACGGCAACGTCATCTCCGTGCAGAACGCCTCGCTCTTCGCGATCACCCCGCTCGCGGTCGCCGAGGACGAGGTCACCAACATCGACGACTTCGACGTCGTGGGCGGCGTCTCGCGCGACGACTACGTGCTCGTCACGAACGCCGAGAACCCCTGGAAGAGCATCGACGACCTCAAGGGCGCCGGCAAGAAGATCACCTACGGCACCACCGGCGTCGGCACCGGTGCGCAGCTGGCCTGCGCGCTGACCTACGAGTCCGGCGCCATCGACTCCGAGGCGGTGCCCTTCGACGGCGGCGCCCCGGCCCTGACGGCGCTGCTCGGCAACCAGGTCGACACCGCCTGCCTGCAGACCGGCGAGGCCATCGAGAACATCGAGAACGGCAAGCTCACCGCCCTGTCGGTCTTCGCGCCCGAGCGCATCGAGTTCCTCCCCGACGTGCCCACCGCCACCGAGCAGGGCCTCGACGTCGAGGTGTACCAGTACCGCTTCATGACGACCCCCAAGGGCACGCCCCAGGACGTCAAGGACACCATCTGGGAGGCCATGCAGGCCACGTTCGAGACCGAGGACTACCAGGCCTTCAACGAGCAGAACAGCCTCACGCCGATGGAGATCCCCGGCGACGAGGTCGTCGACGCGCTCGAGTCGGACAAGCAGCGCTACGCCGACCTGGTCGAGGAGTACGACATCGACCTCGGCGACGCCAGCTGACCATCACCACCCCCGGAGGAACCACGATGAGCGACGAGCGCACCACCGCGCGCCGGGCCGGCGAGGGCGACATCCTCGCCGAGCTCGAGGCCGAGGTGGCCCACGAGCTGGAGGAGCAGCGGCCGCCCGCGGGCGGGCCGACGTACCAGGTCGTGGCCGCGCTGGTCACCCTCGCGGTCGGCCTCGTCGGCGCGGTGCTCGCCCAGGGCTACGGGCTCGGGTCGCTGTCGCGGCCCGGCCCGGGCCTGTGGCCGATGGTCGTCTCGGTGGTCATCGTGGTGCTGTCGCTGGCGCTGCTCCTCGTGGGCCGCGGACTCGACGACAGCGAGCGGTTCAGCCGCGCCAGCGTGCTCCCGCTGGTCGGTGTCGCGACCTTCATCGCGCTCGCCTTCCTCATCCCGACCCTTGGCTTCGAGCTCCCCGCCCTGGGGCTGTGCGTGGTGTGGCTGCGCTTCCTCGGCGGTGAGTCGTGGCGCTCGACGATCGTCGTCTCGCTCGGCACCGTCGCCGCCTTCTACGCCCTGTTCCTCTACGGCTTGCGCATCCCGCTGCCGCACCTGTTCTGAGAGGCGGACACATGGACGCGTTCCTGGACGGCTTCTCCGTCGTCACCCAGCCCGGCAACCTGCTCTACTGCCTCATCGGCGTGCTCATCGGCATGCTCATCGGCGTGCTGCCGGGTCTCGGCCCGGCGGCGACGATGGCGATCCTGCTGCCCATCGTCGTCACCGTGGACCCGGTCGCGGCGGTCATCATGCTCGCCGGCATCTACTACGGCGCCCAGTACGGCGGCACGATCACCTCGGTGCTCCTGCGCCTGCCGGGCGAGGCGTCGTCGGTGGTGACCGTGTTCGACGGCTTCGCGCTGGCCAAGCAGGGCAAGGCCGGCACCGCGCTCGGCATCGCCGCGGTCGGCTCGTTCGTCGGCGCCACGGTGTCGATCGTCGCCCTGAGCCTCACCGCCCCGATCGTCGCGGGCTGGGCGCTGGACTTCGGCCCGGCCGAGTACGCCGCCCTCGCGCTGCTCGGCGTCCTGCTGATCGCCACGATCGGCAGCGGGCACCCCGTCAAGGCGCTCATCGCCGCGTCCATCGGCCTGCTCCTGGCCACAGTCGGGCGCGACAGCTTCAACAACTCCCAGCGCTTCACCTTCGACAGCCTCCAGCTCGCCGACGGCCTCGACTTCGTCGTCGTCGCGATGGGCCTGTTCGGCGTCGGCGAGATCCTCTACAACCTCGAGGAGCGCCACGGCAAGGTCCACGTGCCCGCCGCGGTGGCCAACATCTGGCCGTCCCGCAAGGAGCTCAAGCAGGCCACGCCCGCCATCGGCCGCGGCTCGCTGATCGGCTTCTTCCTCGGCGTGCTCCCCGGCGGCGGCGCCGTGATGGCCTCGCTGGCGGCGTACGCCACGGAGAAGCGGGTCTCGAAGACCCCCGAGCGGTTCGGCCGCGGAGCGATCGAGGGGGTCGCCGCACCGGAGACCGCCAACAACGCCGCCGCGACGTCGTCGTTCATCCCGCTGCTGACCCTCGGCATCCCGGCCAACGCCTCGATGGGCATGCTGTTCGCCGCCCTGCTCGTCCTCGGGATCACCCCGGGCCCGCAGCTGCTCGAGGAGCGCCCCGACCTGTTCTGGGGCGTGGTGAACTCGATGTACATCGGCAACCTGCTGCTGCTCGTGCTGAGCCTGCCGCTGGTCGGCATCTTCGTCCGGATCCTGCGGGTGCGCCCGGCGATCCTGGCGCCGATCACCGCCCTCATCACGATCCTCGGCGTCTACACCATCAACAACTCGGTCTTCGACATCTTCGTGATGATCGCCTTCGGCATCCTGGGCTACCTGATGAAGAAGGTCGGCTTCGAGCCCGGCCCGATGGTGCTGGCGTTCGTCCTCGGCGCGCTGCTGGAGAACAACGTCCGCCGCGCGCTGCTGATCTTCGAGGGCGACCCGACCGGCTTCGTCACCCGCCCCATCTCCGGCACGATCCTGGCCCTGTTCCTGGTCGCGGCCGTGTTCCCCGTCGTCCAGGCGGTGCGCCGCCGGCGCGCCGCCACCACCGTCCCGGACGAGACCACCCAGCGAGAGGACGTCCTGCGATGACCATCGTGATCGGCTACGTGCCATCCCCCGTCGGTGAGGCGGCCCTCGAGGCGGGGCTCGCCGAGGCCGCGGCCCACGGCGACGAGGTGGTGATCCTCAACAGCCCGCGCCGGCGCAGCACCGTCGACGCGGAGCTGATCGACACCGCGGCCGCTGACGAGCTCGTCGCCCGCGCCGAGCGGGCCGGCGTGACGGCGCGCGTGGACCACGCCGACCACGGCGACGACCTCGTCGAGACCTTCCGCAACGTCGTCGCGGCCAGCTCGGCGCGGCTGGTGGTCATCGGGCTGCGCCGTCGCTCCCCGGTCGGCAAGCTGGTCACCGGCAGCGACGCCCAGCGCCTCCTGCTGGACCTCGACGTGCCGATCCTGGCCGTGAAGCCCGCGCCGTGAGCCGGAGCCGCATCTCCCGCGTCGTCGTCACCCCGGTCGCGTTCGGCGACCCGCCGCTGCTCAACGTGGTCGGCGTGCACCAGCCCTACGCGCTGCGTGCGATCGTCGAGGTCCACACCGACTCCGGGCTGCTCGGGCTCGGCGAGACGTACGCCGACGAGACGCACCTGGGCCGGCTCGGCGCCGTCGCCGCTGCCCTGCCGGGCCACGACCCGTACGACCTCCACGGCCTGCGCCGCCTCGTCACCGACGTGCTGGGCCGCGAGACGGGCGGGGCGGGCGCGTCGTTCGGCGGCATGCTCGACGTCGGCTCGGCGGTCGACACCGTGCACTCCCCCTTCGAGGTCGCCTGCCTCGACATCCAGGGACGCGAGGCGGGGGTGCCGGTCAGCGACCTGCTCGGCGGCGCGGTGCGCGACCGCGTGCCGTTCAGCGGCTACCTGTTCTACAAGTGGGCCGGGCACCCCGGACACCCCGACGACGCGTGGGGCGAGGCACTGACCCCCGAGCAGCTCGTCGCCCAGGCGCACCGGATGGTCGACGGCTGGGGCTTCGGCTCGCTCAAGCTCAAGGGCGGCGTGCTGCCACCCGACGAGGAGTGCGCCGCCATCGAGGCGCTGCGCGACGCCTTCCCGGAGCTGCCGCTGCGGCTCGACCCCAACGGCGCCTGGACCGTCGAGACGTCGGTCCGCGTCGCCGAACGGCTGGCCGGCGTGGTGGAGTACCTCGAGGACCCGACGCCGGGCATCGAGGGCATGGCGGCGGTCTCGGCGCGGACCGACGTACCTCTCGCCACGAACATGTGCGTGATCGCGATGGAGCACCTGCCGCCCGCGATCGCTCAGGACGCCGTCCAGGTCGTGCTGTCCGACCACCACCTGTGGGGCGGGCTGAAGAAGTCCGCGCTGCTCGGCGGGATCACCGAGGTGTGGGGCATGGGGCTGTCGATGCACAGCAACTCCCACCTCGGCGTCTCCCTGGCGGCGATGGTGCACCTGGCCGCCGCGACGCCGAACCTGACCTACGCCTGCGACACCCACTACCCGTGGAAGACCCAGGACGTCGTGGCCGACGGCGTGCTGTCGTTCGCCGACGGATCGGTCGAGGTGCCCACCGGGCCGGGCCTCGGCGTGGACCTCGACCGCGACGCGCTCGGTGAGCTGCACGAGCTCTACCTGGCGTGCGGCGTACGCCGGCGCGAGGACACCGTGTACATGCGCTCGATCGAGCCGGGCTTCTCGCCGAACACCGCGCGCTGGTAGCCGCTCCGCTTGCCCTGGGGGCGGTGAGTGAGCCACATCTCGAGCTTGGTCGGTGTGGCTCACGCACCGCGAGTCGGGCGAGCGGTGCCCGCCGGCCGCTGAGCGGTGGCCCAGCCACATGGCGAGCCCCTCCGATGTGGCTCACGCACCGCCGGGCGCGACGTACGTCCAGCGTGCCTCCGGGCGGTGGCCCAGCCACATGGCGCGCCCCTCCGATGTGGCTCACGCACCGGCGGGCGCGACGTATGTCCAGTTCACCGGCCCCGAGCGGTGGCCCAGCCACATTCCGAGCCTCCCCGATGTGGCTGACGCACCGCCCAGATGACGATTCGCCCTTGACTTATATAAGGCGCACCTGAAACGTTAGGCCCATGTTCGACGTAGCCAAGCACCTGGGCGCCACCACGCGCGCCGTTGAGGACAGCACCCACGAGGGCACGCCCGTCAAGGTCGTGATCGCCTCCCGCACGTACCCCACCGATGTCGACGACCTCTGGCAGGCGGTCACCGATCCGGAGCGGATCCCGCGCTGGTTCGCCCCGGTGTCCGGCGACCTGCGCCTGGGCGGGCGGTTCCAGGTCGAGGGCAACGCCGGCGGCGAGGTTCTCGCGTGCGAGGCGCCGCGGCACCTGGCGATCACGTGGGAGTTCGGCGGCGACACGTCCTGGGTCGACGTGCACCTGGAGGATGCGCCCGACGGCGCCACGCTGACCCTGCGCCACGCGGCGGACGTGTCCGGCAACGAGCACTGGACGACGTACGGCCCGGGCGCCGTCGGCGTCGGCTGGGAGCTCGGCCTGATGGGCCTCGCCGAGCACCTCGCCTCCGGCAGCTCGATCCCGCACGAGGAGGTCGAGGGTTGGGGAGCGTCTGCCGACGGCCAGGCGTTCATGAGCGGCGCGGCCACCCAGTGGGGCGAGGCGGACGCCGCCGTCTCCGGCGACCCGGACGCGTCCCGCGCGGCTGCCGCCCGCACCGCCGCCTTCTACACCGGCGCCGACGCCCCGGCTTGACGTGCACGCCTTCGACGTCCTCGGCGATCCCGTACGCCGCCGCATCCTGGAGCTGCTCGCCGACGGGGAGTCGAGCGCCGGGGACGTCACGGCGACCGTGCGCGCCGAGTTCGGCATCAGCCAGCCGGCGGTCAGCCAGCACCTCAAGGTGCTGCGGGAGAACGGCTTCGCGACCGTTCGCGCCGCGGGCACCCGACGTCTCTACTCCGTCGATCCGACGGGGATGCGGGACGCCGACCTCTGGGTCGCGCAGTTCCGCAGGTTCTGGGACGGCAGGCTCGATGCCCTCGGCACGGAGATCGCCCGCGGGAAGCGGGCCCGCCGCTCGCGCGGTGCCTGAGCCACATCCGGCCGTACGCGGATGTGGCTCACGCACCGCCGGTGCGCGAGCGTACGCCAACGCTCCCCCGAGCGGTGCCCCAGCCACATCCGACCGCCCGCAAATGTGGCTCACACACCGCCCAGCGGCGGGCGCACGACAACGCTCCCCCGAGCGGTGCCCCAGCCACATCCGACCGCCCGCACATGTGGCTCACGCACCGCCCAGCGGCGCGCGCACGCCAACACCCGACCCAACGGTGCCCCAACCACATCCCGCCGCCCGTAAATGTGGCTCACACACCGCCCAGCGCCAGCAGGGCGCAACAAGCACGACGTCAGGTCACCCGCCGCCGCGTGTTGCCCAGGTGCAGCCGCATCGCCGCCCGGGCCGTGTCGACGTCGCCGGCGAGCACCGCGGCGGCGACGTTGTCGTGCTCGCGCTGGACGCGCTCGACGTGGGTGGCGTCGGTCATCGAGTACGCCTCGCCGAGCCGGGTGCGCGGCAGCATGATCATCATCGGTCCGAGCGAGCCGAGCAGGTCGACGTAGAACCGGTTGCGGGTCGCGCGCGCGATCGCGAGGTGGAAGGCGAAGTCGGCCTCGACGGCTCCCTCGTGCCCGGCGCGGACGAACCCCGCGAGCGCGTCCTCGATGGCGGTCGCGTCCGAGGCGGTGTGGTGCAGCGCGGCCTGCGCGGCCGCCTCGCTCTCGACGCCGATGCGGAAGTCGAGCATCGCGATGACGTCGGCGTGGGTGCGGATGGCGGAGGCCTCGACGCTGAACGACGACGCCTCGGGCACCGCGAGCACGAACGAGCCGCGCCCGTGCTGGGTCTCGACCAGCCCCTCGGCGCGCAGCCGCGTCACCGCCTCGCGGACCACGGTGCGCGAGACGGCGTACTCCTCGATGAGCTCGGCCTCGGAGGGCAGCTTGGCGCCCGGGGCGAGGTCGCCGGCCAGGATCTTGTCCTTGAGGCCGGCGACCACGCGCTGCGCCAGGGTGGTGCTCACGCCGAGAAGGTAGCGGTCTCCACGGTGAGCGAGCGCATCGTGTCGGTGAGGGTGAAGCCGAGCCCGGGCCGGTCCGGGACGAAGATCCGGCCGTCGCGGATCTCGATGCGCTCCTCGAACAGCGGGTTGAGCCACTCGAAGTGCTCGACCCACGGCTCGGTCGGGTACGCCGCCGCGAGGTGCAGGTGGATCTCCATCGCGTAGTGCGGTGCCAGCGCGAGGCCGGAGTGGGCGGCGAGGGTGGCGAACTTGAGGAACGGCGTGATGCCGCCGATGCGCGGCGCGTCGGGCTGCACGATGCCGCGGTAGCCGGCGTCGACGAGGGCCATGTGCTCGGGCACCGAGGTCAGCATCTCGCCGGTGGCGATGGGGGTGTCGAAGGTGCGCGAGAGGTCGGCGTGGCCGACGGCGTCCCACGCGTCCAGCGGCTCCTCGATCCAGACCAGGTCGAACCGCTCGAGCTCGCGGCACATCCGGCGAGCCCGGGCGCGGTCCCACTGCTGGTTGGCGTCGACCATGAACGGGCCGTCGCCGAGGTGCTCGCGCAGCGCGGCCACGCGGCGCAGGTCCTCGGCCCAGTCCGGCTGGCCGACCTTGATCTTGATGCCGCCGATCCCGGACTCGAGCGAGGCCGTCGCCTTGTCCTTGATCTCCTCCACCGAGGCCTGGAGGAAGCCGCCCGAGGTGTTGTAGACGCGGCAGGAGTCGCGGTGCGCGCCGAGCAGCTTGGCCAGCGGCAGGCCGGCGCGCCGCGCCTTCAGGTCGTAGAGCGCCACGTCGAGGGCGGCGACGGCCTGGGTCGCCACGCCCGAGCGGCCGACCGACGCGCCCGCCCACATCAGCGACTCGTAGATCTTCGCGATGTCGCTGGGGTCCTGGCCGATCGCCACGTCGACGACCTCCTTGAGGTGGGCGTACTGCGCCTTGCCGCCCGCACGCTTGGAGTAGCTGAAGCCCATCCCCTCGAAGCCCTGCTCGGTGGTCAGCTCCACGAACAGCAGCACGGTCTCGGTGAGCGGCTTCTGCCGCCCGGTCAGCACCTTCGCGTCGCTCACGGGGTTCGCCAGCGGCAGCACGACGTGCGACAGCATGACGGTGCGGATGCGGTCGCCGGTGGTGCGCGGCTGGCTCGCGGGGGACGGGGTGGCGGTCTGGGACATGGGCTTCCTCGGCTCGTGGCAAACTTGTATGATGAGTGTGCAACTCATTACACAACTAGGTCAACTCCGAACCTCCAGGAGCACCGCATGACGCAGGTCCGCAGCCCCCGGCAGGTCCCGCGCTGGCGCGACGTCCAGCCGTTCCTGCGCCCGCGTCCCGTCGAGCGCGACGCCGTACGCCGCCGGCTGGCGCGCTGCCTGTCGGTCGACGACGTCGAGAGGCTGGCGAGGCGGCGGGTGCCGGGCGCCGTGTGGGACTACGTCGAGGGCGGCTCGGACGGCGAGATCGCGATGCGGCGCAACCGGGAGGCCTTCGACCGGGTCGAGCTGCGGCCGACGGCGTTCGAGCAGGTCGCCGAGCCCGACCTCACCGCCTCCCTGCTGGGCCGTACGGCGGCTGCGCCGATCGTCCTCGCGCCCACGGGCTACACCCGGCTCTCGCACCACACCGGCGAGCGCGCGGTCGCGGCGGCCGCGGAGCAGGCGGGACTGCCCTACTGCCTGTCGACGTACGCCACGACCTCCATCACCGACGTCGCGCGGGTGGCGCCGGCCGGGCGCAACTGGTTCCAGGTCTACCTGATGAAGGACCGGGCGGTGACCGGGGCGCACATCGACGAGGCACGCGCGCAGGGCTACGAGGCACTCGTGCTCACCATCGACACCACCGTCACCGGCATGAAGCGCAAGGACAAGCGCAACGGCTTCGACATCCCCCCGCGGCTCAGCGTGCGCACGATGGCCGGGATGGCGCGGCACCCCGGGTGGGTGGCGGACATCCTCAGCACCGAGCCGCTCACGTTCGCGACGTTCCCGGAGGGGTCCGAGCACGCGCGATGGGGCGTGTCGAACCAGTTGCGCGAGCAGGCGATCCGGCCCACCGACGTCGCGTGGCTGCGTGAGCGGTGGAACGGACCCGTGGTGGTGAAGGGGGTGCAGTCGGTCGTCGACGCGGTCACGGCGGTCGACGCCGGCGCCGACGCGATCGTGCTGTCCAACCACGGCGGACGCCAGCTCGACCGCGCACCCGTCCCGCTCGAGCTGCTTCCCGAGGTGGTCGAGGCGGTCGGCGGCCGCGCCGAGGTGTACCTCGACTCGGGCGTGCGCAGCGGCGGCGACGTGGTGGCGGCCGTGGCCCTCGGGGCAACCGGGGTGATGCTCGGGCGCGCCTACCTCTACGGCCTGATGGTCGGCGGGCAGCGCGGCGTGAGCCACGTGCTCGACCTGCTCACCGACGAGATGCGCCGGGCGATGGGCATGCTCGGCACGCCGACCCTCGCGGACCTCACCCCCGCCCACGCCCGCATCCGGGACCGGTGAGCGCCCGGTGAGGCGGCCGGTGAGGCGCCGATGAGGTCAGCGGACCGGGGTCACCAGCTCGCCCCGCTCGAGGAACGCGTCGACGTTGTCGAGCACCAGCCGGGCCATCGCCTCCCGCGTCTGGGTGGTGGCGCTGCCGACGTGCGGCAGCAGCACGACGTCGTCGCGCCCGAGCAGCGCCTGCGGGACGTGCGGCTCGTGGGCGAACACGTCCAGCCCGGCCCCGGCGAGGCGGCCCTCCTCCAGCGCGGCGACGAGCGCGTCCTCGTCGACCACCGACCCGCGCGCCACGTTGACGAGGTAGCCGTCGGGGCCGAGCGCGTCGAGCACGGCGGCGTCCACGAGCTTCTCGGTGCCGGCGCCACCGGGGGTCAGCACGACCAGCACGTCGCTGGCCGCGGCGAGCTCCACCGGCGTCGGATGGTAGGTCCACGCCACGTCCTTGGGACTGCGCGAGTGGTAGTGGATCTCGGCGCCGAACGCCTCGAGCCGCTGGGCGGCCGCGGTCCCGATGCGACCCAGCCCCAGCACGCCGACGACCGAGCCCCGTACGTCACGGGTCAGGGGCGGCTTCTCGCCGCGGGCCCACGCGCCGCTGCGCACGAAGCGGTCCGCCGCGCTGACCCCGCGCAGCACGTCGCCGACGAGCAGGACCGCGAGGTCGGCAACGGCGTCGGTGAGGACGTCGGGCGTGTTGGACACCACGATGCCGCGACGGCGCGCCTCGGCGACGTCGACGTTGTCGTAGCCGACCCCGAAGTTCACGATCGCCCGCAGGCCGGGCAGGGCGTCCATCTCGGCCGGACCCACGGCTGCGCCGCCGCCCACGACGGCCACCTCGACCCCCGCCGGGTCGGCGAGGTCGGCCCGCTCCGGCGCGGCGTAGCGCTCCGCGAGCCACTCGCGCACGAAGGGCATGAGGCCCCCGAGCTGGACGACACGGACCGGGTGCTGGGCGTCGGAGGTCACCGCGCCATCCTCGCCGGGCACGGTCGCGGGCGTCCAACACGCCCTCGGCATCGCACGATGCCCGCACCCGGGCGCCGCGGCGACGGGACGGGGCACCGATGGGCCTGCTGACCGGCTTCACCACGATCCTCGTCGTGATCGCGGCCGGGGCCGCGCTCGCCCACGTCGGCGTCCTGGACCGGCGCTCGCAGCGCACCCTCGGCGAGATCGCGTTCTTCGTCGCCTCGCCGGCGCTGATGGTCGTCACCATCAGCCAGGTGCACCTCGAGTCGGCGGCGGCCAACCTCGTCGCCTCGAGCGTCTCGCTCGGCGCGTGCTTCGCGGCGTACGTCGTCGTGGCCCGGCTGCGCTGGCGACTCGACACGGGGTCGCTGCTCATCGGCGCGCTGTCGTCGTCCTACGTCAACGCGGGCAACCTCGGCATCGCCATCGCCGCCTACGTCGTCGGCGACATCACGGTCGTGGTGCCGACGCTGCTCGTGCAGATGCTGCTGGTGCAGCCGGTCGCCCTCACGGTGCTCGACCGCATCACCGGTCGCGGCGAGGGCGCGGGCGCCGCGGTCCGGCGCCTGGTCACCAACCCGCTGACGATCGCGGCGGTGCTCGGCCTGGTGCTGGCGACCACCGGCTGGCACCTGCCGGCCGTGCTCATGGCGCCGCTCGACATGCTGGCCGGGGCGGCCATCCCGCTGCTGCTGATGTCGTACGGCGCCGCCCTCCGGCTCAGCCCGCCGGTCGGTCGCGCCGGCCACAACGGCGAGGTGGTGCTGGTGACGGTGCTCAAGATGGCCGTCATGCCGGTCGTGGCGTGGCTGGTCGGGGTCGCCCTCGGCCTCGACGACCAGGTGCTGCTCGGCGTCGTGATCACCGCGGCGCTGCCGACCGCGCAGAACATCTTCCTGCACGCCACCCGCTACCGCGTGGGCGAGGACGTCGCCCGCGAGACCATCCTGATCACGACCCTCGCCTCGCTGCCGACGGCGCTGCTCGTCGCGCTGCTGCTCGGCTGACCCGCCCACCCGTCCTGAGGAGGACCTGTGACCGACCTGCTCGACCACCTGCGGACCGTCGTCGGCGACGACCACGTCCTGACCGAGCCCGCCGACCAGGCGGCGTACGTCGTCGACTGGACCGGCGTCCACGCGGGCCGGGCCCTGGCCGTGGTCCGGCCGGGGTCGACCGACGAGGTGGCCGCCGTGGTCGCCGCCTGCCACCGCGCCGGCACGGCGATCGTTCCGCAGGGCGGCAACACGGGCCTGGTCGGCGGCGGGGTCCCGGACGCCGGCGGCGGGCAGGTCGTGCTGTCGCTGGGCAGGATGCGCACGGTCCGCGACGTCGACCCGGTCGCCGGCACGATCACCGTCGACGCGGGCGTCGTCCTGGCCGACGTGCAGGCCGCCGCCGAGCGGGTGGGACGGCTCTTCCCGATGTCGCTGGGCTCGGAGGGCAGCTGCACCATCGGCGGCAACCTCGCCACCAACGCCGGCGGCACCGCCGTGCTGCGCTACGGCATGACCCGGGAGTTGGCGCTCGGCCTCGAGGTGGTGCTGCCCGACGGGCGGGTCTGGGACGGGCTGCGCGGCCTGCGCAAGGACAACACCGGCTACGACCTGACCCAGCTCTTCATCGGCTCCGAGGGGACCCTGGGCGTGATCACCGGAGCCGTGCTGCGCCTCTTCCCGGCCACTCCGCGACACGCCACCGCCTGGGTCGCGGTGCCCGACGTGGCCGCGGCGGTCGCGCTGCTGGGCGTGGCGCAGGAGCACGCCGGTGCCCACCTGGCGACGTTCGAGATCGTCAACCGCCAGGCGCTCGACCTCGTGCTCGCCCACCTGCCGGGAGCCGTCGACCCGCTCGAGGCGCCGAGCGAGTGGTACGTCCTGCTCGAGCTGGCCGGCACCGGGACCGACACCGGCCTCGACGACGCCCTGGAGGCCGTCCTCGGCGAGGCGGTCGAGACCGACCTCGCCACGGACGCCGCGATCGCGGGCAGCCCCGGGCAGCGGGCCGCGCTGTGGGCGCTGCGCGAGGGGATCTCGGAGGCGCAGAAGGTCGAGGGGGCGACGCTCAAGCACGACGTCACCCTCCCGATCGCGCGCCTCGCGGACTGGGTCGCCGCGGTGGGACAGACGGTCGCCGGGCTGCTGCCCGGGGTCCGGCCGGTCACCTACGGCCACGTCGGCGACGGCAACCTGCACTACAACCTGAGCGCGCCGCTGGTCGAGGGACGCAGCGACGACGACGCGCTGCGGAGCGCGGCCGCCGGCCTGTCGGCGGCGATCTACGACGCGGTGGCCGCCGGCAACGGCTCGATCAGCGCCGAGCACGGGCTCGGCCGGACGAAGGCCGCGGCGGCGGCGGCGTACAAGTCGGACGTCGAGGTCGACCTCATGCGCGCGGTCAAGCAGGCGCTCGACCCGGGTGGCCTGATGAACCCGGGGGTGCTGCTGCCCGGCGCGTGAGGGGCGCCCGCCGTGCTACAACAGCCGACGTGACCGAGCCGCGCCAGGTTTGAGCGCCGCCTCCGGGGGGAGGAGGCGTCCGAGAGAGAGGGGACTCCCACATGCCCAACCACAAGACCATGGCCTCGATCGCCGGCCTGTGCGCCGTGGCGCTGACCGCCACGACTGCGCCGGCCATCACGGCCTCCGCGGCGCCCACCGGGCGCGACGAGGCCGTCGAGCTGCTGAGCGCGCCGACGCCCGACGACCGGACGGGCCGCCTGCCGGGTGCCAGCGAGGACGAGCGGACGCGGGCCGTCGAGCTCGACACCGACGCCCTCGGCGACGCGGCCGTGGGGGACCGCGTCAGCCTGGCGCTGTTCGACGACACGACCCTCACCGCGGTGATCGAGGACCGGAGCACCGCCGACGGGGTCACGTCCTGGCGCGGTGGCGTGGAAGGCGTCGACGGGACGTTCAGCGCCGTCGAGGTCGACGGCACCATGCACCTCAACATCACCTCCTCGGCACGCGGCACGTTCGAGGTGTCGAGCACCCGCACCGGCGACTACGTCGTCAGCGAGGCCGGCACCCCGCCCGGCAGCGAGTACGACGCGATCGAGCCCACACCTCCGGCCGGCGAGGACGGTCTGGGCCACGGCACCCAGCGTCGCGCCCCGCGCGACCCCTCGGCCGCGCTCGGGCCGGCCTCGCTCCGCGACGCCCCCGAGACCATCGACGTCGCGATCGTCTACCCCGCGCTCCTGGCCACGCAGATGGGCCAGGCGGCCATGGAGGCCCAGTTCGCGCAGGGCATCGCGCAGACCAACGAGGCGTTCGCCAACTCGGGCGTCGCCACGCGCGTGCGGCTCGTCGGCACCCGCCAGCTCGCGGCGCCCCAGTCACCCGTCCTCGAGGCCAACCTCCAGGCGCTCAGGGCGCCCGGCGACGGCGTCTTCGACGAGGCCCAGGCCCTGCGTGAGGAGACCCACGCCGACCTGGTCAGCCTGTGGCTTGCCAACAGCGTGCCCGGGGGCGAGGCCTGCGGCATGGCCTACCTCGGCGGGACCAACCCCGCCCGCGACGCCGAGTGGGCCGCCTGGTCGGTCGTCTACGCGGCCAACTGCGCCACGGACTTCCGCGTCTTCGCCCACGAGCTGGGGCACAACTTCAGCGCCGACCACGACGCGGGCGCCAAGTTCCCGCCCAGCGGCGGCAAGCCCTACGCCCGCGGCTACGTCGACGTGCCGGCCCGGACCATCACCGTGATGTCGTACTACGACCAGTGCGTCGCCGCCGGAGTCAACTGCACCCGCATCGGCTACTTCTCCAGCCCCAACGTTGTCGCCGCCGGTCGCCCGCAGGGCACCGCGGCGACCAACAACGTGCAGGCGATCAACGAGCAGCTCGCCGCGGTCGCGTCCTACCGCCAGTCGCAGATCTACCCCGGCGCGGCGAGCGTCACCGGACGCGCACGCTTCAAGGGCACCGCCAAGGCCACCTCCACCGAGTGGGCGCCCGCGGTCTCCCTGAGCTACCAGTGGCTGCTCGACGGCGCCCCGGTGCCCGGCGCCACTCGCGCGACGTACGACCTGGCGCGCCGCGACATCGGGAAGACGCTGTCCGTGCAGGTGACGGGCTCGGCGCCCTACTACTCGTCGGTCACCACCGTCAGCGCCCCGGTCGTGGTCGGCAAGGCGCTGTTCAAGACCAAGCGGCCCAAGCTGCGCGGCCTGCCGCGCGTGGGACGGGTCCTGTCGGTCTCGGTGAAGGGCTGGAAGCCCAAGCCCGCCAAGAAGAGCGTCAAGGTCCGCTACCAGTGGCTGCGCAACGGCAAGAAGATCAAGGGCGCGAAGGGGGCCACCTACCGGGTGCGCCCCAAGGACCGCGGCAAGAAGATCTCGGTCAAGGTCATCGCCAAGGCCAAGGACTACGAGAGCGCCAAGCGCTCCTCGAAGAAGGTCAAGATCCGCCGCTGATCCCCGTCGCCGGGCGGGTCAGAGGGTCGGCAACCAGCTGACCCGCCCGGCGAGGACGGCGTACCCGACGAAGGCGCCCACGTCGAGCAGGGTGTGGGCGACGACGAACGGGAGCACCCGCCCCCAGCGGCGGAAGAGCCAGCCGAACAGCAGCCCCATGGCCAGGTTGCCGACGAAGCCGCCGAGCCCCTGGTAGAGGTGATAGCTGCCGCGCAGCAGGGCGGCGAGGCCGATCGCCGCGGAGTCGCCGAAGCCGAGCTGGCGCAACCGCACCTGCACGAAGCCGAGCACCACGAGCTCCTCCAGCACGGCGTTCTCCGCCGCCGCCAGGACGAGCACGGGCACCCGCCACCACTCCTCCGGGAGCGACTGCGCGACCACCGTCAGGTTGGTCCCCAGCGCGAAGGTGGTCAGGTAGAACACCACCCCCACCGATCCGACGCCCAGCGCCAGCCAGGCGCCGCGACCCGGGTCGCCCCACGTCGCCCAGCCGCCGTCGCGCGCCCACACCTCGCGCAGCCGGGTGCCCGAGCGGACCAGGAGGTACGCCGCCAGCGCGACGGGCACCAGCGCGAAGCCGATCCGCAGCAGCTGGTAGGTCAGGTCCAGCCACGGCCGGTCGGGGGCGAGCGAGTTGTTGAGGTTCGCCGCCTGCGAGGACAGCGGTCCCGGCGCGGTGAGCGCCGAGACGATGCTGACGACCGAGTAGACCGCCGACCGGCCGAGCGACAGCAGCAGCACGATCGCCAGCTCGGTCCACAGCAGCGCCCGCGCGAGGTCGGGCACCCCGCCCGGGACCGGCGTGTCGGGCAGTCGCCACCAGGACCGGGCGGGGGTGGAGGTGCTCACCGGGACAGCATCGCGGACGCGGCTCAGACCGACAGCACCAGCCCGTCGCCGCCCGCGTCGACCGTGACCGCGCCGCCGTCGGTGACCTCACCGGCGATCAGCTTGCGCGCGAGCGGGTCGCCGATCGCGGACTGGATGAGGCGGCGCAGGGGCCGGGCTCCGTACGCCGGGTCGTAGCCGGTCTCGGCCAGCCACGCCCGGGCCGCGTCGGTGACCTTGATGGAGATCCGCCGCACCGCGAGCCGCTTCTCCAGCAGGGCCAGCTGGAGGTCGACGATGTGCGCGAGGTCGTCCTTGGTGAGCGCCTCGAACATCACCACCTCGTCGAGCCGGTTGAGGAACTCGGGCTTGAAGTGCGAGCGCACCACCCCCATCACCGACTCCTTCTTCACCACCGGCTCCATCAGCGGGTCGACCAGGAAGTTGGAGCCGAGGTTGGAGGTGAGGATCAGCAGCGTGTTGCGGAAGTCGACCGTGCGGCCCTGCCCGTCGGTGAGCCGGCCGTCGTCGAGCACCTGCAGCAGGATGTCGAAGACCTCCGGGTGCGCCTTCTCCACCTCGTCGAGCAGCACCACGCTGTAGGGACGGCGCCGCACCGCCTCGGTGAGCTGGCCGCCCTCGTCGTAGCCGACGTAGCCGGGCGGCGCGCCGACGAGGCGCGAGACCGCGTGCTTCTCGCTGTACTCGCTCATGTCGATGCGCACGATCGCCCGCTCGTCGTCGAACAGGAAGTCGGCCAGCGCCTTGGCCAGCTCGGTCTTGCCCGTGCCGGTCGGGCCCAGGAAGAGGAAGGAGCCCGTCGGGCGGTTGGGGTCGGCGATGC
The DNA here is from genome assembly GCF_017916425.1 of Nocardioides sp. SYSU D00065. Taxonomy (GTDB): domain Bacteria; phylum Actinomycetota; class Actinomycetes; order Propionibacteriales; family Nocardioidaceae; genus Nocardioides. The sequence continues at coordinate 1,462,543 of NZ_JAFMSX010000001.1, forward strand.
CGGCGCGCGATCGGCGTACGGCGTCGCTCACCGCGTTGACGGCCTCGCGCTGGCCGATCAGGCGCTGCCCGATCACCGACTCCATCTCGAGGAGCTTGGCGGTCTCGCCCTGCAGCATCTTGCCGGTCGGGATGCCGGTCCACGCCTCGACCACGTCCGCGATCTGCTCGGCGCCGACCTCCTCGCCGACGAGCGGCTCGAGGTCGAGCTGCTCGTTCTTCTCCACCTCGGCGATCTGCTGCTCGAGCTCAGGGATCTTGCCGTACTGGATCTCGCTGGCACCGGCGAGGTCGCCCTCGCGGAGCTTCTTCTCGGCCTCGATCTTCAGCTGGTCGAGCTGGCGGCGCAGCTCGCCCTCGCCCTGGAGCTGGTCCTTCTCGCGCTCCCAGCGGGCCTCGAGGCCGCGCAGCTCCTCCTCGCGGTCGGCCAGGTCCTTCTGCAGGACCTCGAGCCGCTCGACGGACGCGGCGTCGGTCTCCTTCTCCAGCGCGAACTGCTCCATCTTGAGCCGGTCGACCTGGCGGCGCAGCACGTCGATCTCCTCGGGCGAGGACTCGTGCTCCATCCGAAGCCGGGACGCGGCCTCGTCGATCAGGTCGATCGCCTTGTCGGGCAGCTGGCGGCCGGTGATGTAGCGGTCGGACAGCGTCGCGGCGGCCACGAGCGCGGCGTCGGTGATGCGCACGCCGTGGTGCGCCTCGTACTTCTCCTGGATGCCGCGCAGGATCTGGATGGTGTCCTCGACCGTCGGCTCGCCGACGAAGACCTGCTGGAACCGGCGCTCCAGCGCGGGGTCCTTCTCGATGCGCTCGCGGTACTCGTCGAGCGTCGTCGCGCCGATCATGTGCAGCTCGCCACGGGCCAGCATCGGCTTGAGCATGTTGCCGGCGTCCATCGCCGAGTCGCCCCCGGCGCCGGCACCGACGACGGTGTGCAGCTCGTCGATGAACGTGATGACCTGCCCGCCGGCGTCCTTGATCTCCTCCAGGACGGCCTTGAGCCGCTCCTCGAACTCGCCGCGGTACTTCGCGCCCGCCACCATCGCGGCCAGGTCGAGCGAGAGCACCCGGCGTCCCTTGAGCGAGTCGGGCACGTCGCCGGCGACGACGCGCTGGGCGAGGCCCTCCACGACGGCGGTCTTGCCGACGCCGGGCTCGCCGATGAGGACGGGATTGTTCTTGGTGCGCCGCGACAGCACCTGGATCACGCGGCGGATCTCGGCGTCGCGGCCGATGACCGGGTCGAGTCGTCCGTCCTCGGCGGCCTTGGTCAGGTCGACGGAGTACTTCTCCAGCGACTCGTACGACGCCTCGGCGCTCTCGCTGGTCACGCGACGGTTGCCGCGCACGGCGGTGATCGCCTCGCGCAGTCCGTCGGCGGTGAGGCCCGCGTCGGTCAGCACCTTCCGGGCCGAGGACTCGACCGTCGCGAGGGCGACCAGCAGGTGGTCGGTGGCGACGTAGTCGTCCTTCATCGACCCAGCGAGGTCCAGCGACGAGGCCAGCACGCGGGTCAGGGCGGCGGACGCGCTGGGCTGCTGCACGGTCGAGCCGGTGGCGCTGGGCAGCGCCCGCTGGACCTGCACGGCCCTGGCCAGCAGGTCGGCGGGGTCGACCCCGGCCTTCTGCACCAGGCTGCGGGTGGCGCCGTCCTCCTGCTGCAGCAGGGCGACGAGCAGGTGGACGGGCTCGGTGTTGGTGTGGCCGCCCGTCGTGGCGGCCAGCTGGGCAGCCTCGACGACCTCGCGGCTGCGGGTGGTGAACTTCTCGGCACCGAACTGGCTCACAGGTCCTCCTGGGTCACGAACGTCTCTGCGGGACCCACTGTGGTCCCACCTCGATCAACGCGCCAGAAGTTGAGTCGATTCCCCTCAACTCTGGGAATTTGCGCGTCCCGGCCGGTTGTCAGCCTCGCCGCAGGAGGTAGGTGTCCATGACCCAGCCGTCGCGGTCCTTCGCGCGGGCTCGCGCGGCCGTGATCTCCCCGACGACGTCGCGCAGCGGCCCGGCGACCAGCTCCTCGTGCGGGCTGCCGAGGTTGGCCCCCCACCAGATGTCCCAGTCCCCCGCGAGCGACGACGCCTCCAGCCGGCCGTCGAGCATCACGACGAGGTTGTCGTGCCCGGCCGCGACCTCGGCCGCCAGCCGACGGCCCGTCGTGACCAGCACCGGCCGACCCACCTCGTGGAGGACGACGCGGTGGCGGGCGGCGAGGAGCGACAGCGCCGACACACCCGGCAGGACGTCGTACGGCAGCCGCAGCCGGTCGACGACGCGGATGGTCGAGTCGTAGAACGCCGGGTCGCCCCACACGAGGAAGCCGACCGTGCCCGGCCGCCGCCCGATCACCGAGGCGTACGCCGCGGCGCGGGCGTCGTGCCAGTCGCGGACCGCGCCCTCGTAGTCGGCGGGGTCGTCGCGGTCGCGCGGCGGGTCCGGCACGGCGACCAGCTCGGTCCCGACGTCGGCGCAGATCGCCCGGCGCAGCGCGAGCAGGGGGTCGGCGCCCGCGTCGGCGCCGCCCTTGTCGGCAGCGATGACGTAGTCGCAGCCGGCGATGGCCTCGCGCGCCTCCGCCGTCAGCTGGCCGGGGTGGCAGCCGATGCCGACGACGCGGACGCGAGACGCCGTGCCGGCCTCGATCACCGGTCCTCCAGCTCGCCCTCGACGTCGAGGTAGACCTGCTGCAGCGCGGCCATCACCTCGGCGTCGGGCTCCGCCCAGAGCCCGCGGTCGGCCGCCTCGTGCAGCCGCTCGACGATGCCGCGCAGCGCCCACGGGTTGGAGGTGCGCAGGAACTCCTGGTTGGTCTCGTCGAGGACGTACTCCTTGGCGAGCGACTCGTACATCCAGTCGTGCACGACGCCGGCGGTGGCGTCGAAGCCGAAGAGGTAGTCGACGGTGGCGGCGAGCTCGAAGGCGCCCTTGTAGCCGTGGCGCTGCATCGCTCCGATCCACCGCGGGTTGACCACGCGGGCCCGGAAGACGCGGTTGGTCTCCTCCTGCAGCGTGCGGGTCCGCACCGCGTCGGGCGTCGTCGAGTCGCCGACGTACGCCTTGGGGTCGCTGCCGGTCAGCGCGCGCACCGTGGCGACCATGCCGCCGTGGTACTGGAAGTAGTCGTCGCTGTCGGCGATGTCGTGCTCGCGGGTGTCGACGTTCTTGGCCGCCACCTTGATCCGCCGGTAGTTGGTGCGCATGTCGTCGGCCGCCGGCGCGCCGTCGAGGTCGCGGCCGTAGGCGAAGCCGCCCCAGGCCGTGTAGACCTCGGCGAGATCCTGGTCGCTGCGCCAGTTGCCCGACTCGACGACCTGCAGGATCCCGGCGCCGTACGAGCCGGGCTTGGACCCGAAGATCCGGGTGGTCGAGCGCCGCTCGTCGCCGTGCTCGGCGAGGTCGGCGCGGGCGTGCGCACGGACGTGGTTGAGCTCGTCGGGCTCGTCGAGCGCGGCGACGAGGCGGACGGCGTCGTCGAGCATGGCGACCACGTGCGGGAACGCGTCGCGGAAGAACCCCGAGATGCGGACGGTGACGTCGATGCGCGGACGCCCCAGCTCCTCGAGCGGGACGACCTGCAGGTCGCTGACCCGACGCGAGGCCTCGTCCCACACCGGGCGGACGCCGAGCAGGGCGAGCACCTCGGCGACGTCGTCGCCGCTGGTGCGCATCGCGCTGGTGCCCCACACCGACAGCCCGACCGACTGGGGGTAGCCGCCGGTCTCCTCGACGTACTTCGTGACCAGCGACTCGGCCATCGCCTGCCCGGTCTGCCACGCCAGGCGGGAGGGCACCGCGCGCGGGTCGACGGTGTAGAAGTTGCGGCCGGTCGGCAGCACGTTGACCAGCCCGCGCAGCGGCGAGCCCGACGGCCCGGCGCTGATGAAGCCGCCGTCGAGCGCGTGCACGACGGCGTCGAGCTCGTCGGTGGTGCGCGCCAGCCGGGGCACGACCTGGGTCGCCGCGAACTCCAGCACTCGCCGCACCTCCGGGTCGTCGTGCAGCTCGGCGGCGCGCGCGGGGTCCCAGTCGGCCTTGTCCATCTGCTCGACCAGCTCGCGCGCGATGGCCTCGACCCGGTCGACCTCGCCGGTCGCCTCCGACTCCGCCAGGCCCAGCGCCGCCCGCAAACCCGGCACCGCCTGCGCCTGCCCGCCGAAGACCTGCGCGGCCCGCAAGATCGCCAGCACGAGGTTCACCCGCGCCTCGCCGCTCGGCGCCTCGCCGAGCACGTGCAGCCCGTCGCGGATCTGCGCGTCCTTGATCTCGCAGAGCCACCCGTCGACGTGCATGATGAAGTCGTCGAACTCCTCGGCGTCCGGCTGCTCCTCCAGCCCGAGGTCGCGGTGCATCTCGGCGGCGTGCATGAGCTGCCAGATCTCCCCGCGGATGGCCGGCAGCTTGGCCGGGTCCATCGCTGCGATGTTGGCGTGCTCGTCGAGCAGCTGCTCGAGGCGGGCGATGTCGCCGTACGACTCCGCGCGCGCCATCGGCGGCACGAGGTGGTCGACGATCGTCGCGTGCGCGCGGCGCTTGGCCTGAGCGCCCTCGCCGGGGTCGTTGACCAGGAACGGATAGACCAGCGGCAGGTCGCCCAGCGCCGCGTCGGTGCCGCAGCTCGCCGACAGCGCGGCGTTCTTGCCGGGCAGCCACTCGAGCGACCCGTGCTTGCCGAGGTGGACGACCGCGTCGGCCCCGAACCCGCCCTCCTCGACGGCACTGCCGAGCCACCGGTAGGCGCCGAGGTAGTGGTGGGTCGGCGCGAGGTCGGGGTCGTGGTAGATCGCGATCGGGTTCTCACCGAAGCCGCGCGGCGGCTGGATGAGCAGCACGACGTTGCCGGCGCGCACCGTCGCCAGCACGAGCTCGCCGGCGTCGTTGACGAACAGCGACCCGGGCGCCTCGCCCCACGCCTCGACCATGTCGTCGCGCAGGTCCTGCGGCAGGTCGGCGGTCCACGCGGCGTACTGCTCCGGCGTGATCCGCACGTGCGCGTCGGTCAGCTGCGCGTGGGTGAGCCACTCCTCGTCCTGGCCGCCGGCGGCGATGAGGGCGTGGATGAGCGCGTCGCCCTTCTCAGTGTCCGTGGCGTCGCGGTCGAGGATGTCCACGACCTCGTTGCCCGTGCCGAGGTCGTACCCCTCGGCCCGCAGCCGCTGCAGCAGCCGGATCGCCGAGACGGGGGTGTCGAGGCCGACGGCGTTGCCGATGCGGGCGTGCTTGGTGGGGTACGCCGACAGCACGAGGGCGAGCCGCTTCTCGGCGTTCGGCACGTGGCGCAGGCGCGCGTGCTTGACCGCGATGCCCGCCACGCGGGCGCACCGCTCGGGGTCGGCGACGTAGTGCGGGAGCCCGTCGGCGTCGACCTCCTTGAACGAGAACGGCGCGGTGATGATGCGGCCGTCGAACTCCGGGATCGCGATCTGGGTGGCCGAGTCCAGCGGACCCACGCCGTCGTCGGACGCCTCCCACTCCGCGCGGCTCGACGTCAGGCACAGCCCCTGGATGATCGGGAAGTCGAGCGCCGACATGCGCGCCACGTCCCACGACTCGTCGTCGCCGCCCGCGCTCGCGCCGGCCGGAACGCTTCCGCCGGCGGCCAGCACCGTGACGATGAGCGCGTCGAGCGTGCCGAGCGCGTCGTACAGCTCGTCGGGTGCCGAGCGCAGCGACCCGGCGAAGATCGGTACGCCGACGGCCCGGCCCGTGGCGTCGACCGCGTCGGCCAGCGCGTGGGCGAACGCGGTGTTGCCGCTCGCCTCGTGGGCGCGGTAGTACAGCACCCCGATGCGGGGCAGGTCGCTCTCGCTCGGCGGTCGCTCGGCGTACCCCCACTGCGGCAGCACCGCCGGCGGCTCGAACCCCTCGCCGGTGAGCAGCACGGTGTCGGAGAGGAAGGCATGCAGCTGCGCGAGGTTCGCCGGCCCGCCCTCGGCGAGGTAGCGGTGCGCCTCGGCCGCGACCCCGATCGGCACCGACGAGAGCTCCATCAGCTCCGCGCTCGGCGTCTGCTCACCCCCGAGGACGACGACGGGCTTGCCGGTCGCCGCGATGCGGGTGAACCCGGAGCAGAGGTCCTGCGGTGAGCCGAGCAGCCGGCCGACGACGAGGTCGCAGCCCTCGATCACCTCGGCCATCGACTGGTGGCCGGGTCGCGCCGGGTTGGCGAGCACGTAGTCGGCGCCGGACGCCCGCGCGCTCAGCAGGTCGGTGTCGGACGTGGACAGCAGCGCGATGCGCACGGTTCCTCCTCGGGGTTCTCGCCCCTCGTGACGGGATCCGCGTGGGCCAGTGTCTGGCTGCGGCCTGCGCCGGGCAGACCTCACAGTGGCGGAACCGCCCCGGTCTCGCACCGGGTTCCTGGGTCCCACGCGGAGTGGTGCCGCGAGCCTAGCGGCACGGGCCGGCCCTGATCCCCGGTGGTTGAGGTGCGAGCGCAGCGCGCCTCGAACCGCCGACACCGTGGAACATCCGAGCCACCACATGACTCGGAACCTCCACGATCCAGCGCCAGTGCCACACTCACCCCGTGACCCGCACCCGAGGCGACCTCTGCCCAGGCGTCTTCCGCCCGTGGCCCGCCGACGACGGCGCGCTGGTCCGGCTCCGCATCCCCGGCGGCCACGTCTCCCGTACGACGCTCGCCGCGCTCCTCGACGTCGCCGAGACCTACGGCGACGGGCATGTCCACCTCACCAAGCGGGCCAACCTCCAGCTGCGCGCCCTGCCCCTGGCGGACGGCGCCGTGCCACCCGAGGTCGTCGAGGCGATCCGCGCGACCGGCCTGCTCCCCCACCCCGACCACGAGCTCGTGCGCAACTTCCTCGTCTCGCCGCTGACCGGCCTGGTCGACGGACGCGCGGACCTGCGAGCGGTGACGGGCGAGCTCGACGACCGCATCTGCGCGACACCCTCCCTCGCCACGCTGCCGGGCCGCTTCCTCCTCGTCCTCGACGACGGCCGCGGCGATCTCGTCGACCGCTCCTGCGACCTCGGCCTCGTTGCCCTGTCCGCCGACGAGGTCCAGCTCCGCATCGGGTCCTCGCACTGGGGCCCGGTCGTCCCGATCACCGAGGCGGCCGCCCGCCTGACAGGACTCGCCCGTGCCTTCCAGCAGGTCCGCGACAGCGCCTGGCACGTCGACGAGCTCCCCGTCCCGCCCGCGTCCCGACCCGCCGACCCGCGCCTGCCTGCGGCGACCGACCCGCCGTCGTACGGCGACGTGGCGCCGGGCGTCACGCACCTCGAGGTTCCCGACGGGGTGCTCGACCGCGCGGCGCTGGACGCGCTGCCCGAGCGACTGGTCGTCACCCCGTGGAAGTCCCTCGTCGCAACCGCTGGCTGAGGAGCGACGAAGCCGCGTCGCGAAACCCCTGGCCCCGGTCGCCAGGCCCGTCCACGCGCCCGCGCCCCCCTGCCCTAGGCTGCCCGCGTCACGCGACGCAGGAACCCGGTGCGAGTCCGGGGCGGTTCCGCCACTGTCAGACCCTCCGGCGACATCGAGGGTCGAGCCAGACACTGCCCGCGCGATGTCCGCCGACCAGGGGCGAGAACCCCGAGGAGCAGCCGATGAGCCCGACCCTCCCCGCGCGCCCGACGCGCCGGTTCGACTACGTCGACGACGGTGCCGCGATCTACGACGAGTCGTTCGCGACGATCCGCCGCGAGGCGACCTTCCACCACCTGCCCGCCGACGCCGAGCGCGTCGCCGTACGCATGGTCCACGGCACCGGCCAGACCGACCTCACCCGCGACCTGGTCGTCCACCCGCGGCTCGTGGGCGCGGCTCGTACGGCGCTCGAGGCCGGCGCGCCGATCATCACCGACGCGCACATGGTCGCGAGCGGCGTCACCCGCGCCCGCCTCCCGCGCGACAACGAGGTGCTCTGCGCGCTGCGCGACCCGGCGGTGCCCGCCCTCGCGGCGAGCATGGGCACCACCCGCTCCGCCGCCGCGCTGTCCCTGCTCGCCGACCGTCTCGAGGGCTCCGTCGTGGCGGTCGGCAACGCCCCCACCGCGCTGTTCCACCTCCTCGAGATGCTGCTCGACGGGGCGCCGCGACCCGCCGCGATCATCGGCGTACCGGTCGGGTTCATCGGCGCCGCCGAGTCCAAGCAGGCGCTGGAGGACTGCGACCTCGACGTCCCCTACCTCACCGTCCGCGGCCGTCGCGGCGGCTCGGCGATGGCCGCCTCCGCCCTCAACGCGCTCGCTCAGGAGCGGGAGTGACCGGCGAGGTGAGCGGCCGGCTGTACGGCGTCGGGCTCGGCCCGGGCGACCCGGAGCTGATCACCCGCAAGGCCGCGCGCCTGATCGAGTCGGCTGACGTGATCGCCTTCCACGCCGGCGTCGGCAAGGCGTCCAACGCCCGCGCGATCGCCGCCGAGCTCATCCCGGCGACGGCGCTCGAGGAGGAGCTCCGCTACCCCGTCACCACCGGCACGACCGCCCACCCGGGCGGGTACGCCGGCGCGATGGCGGAGTTCTACGAGTCGTGCGCGGCGCGGCTGGCCGCCCACCTCGAGGCCGGCCGTACGGTCGTGGTGCTGGCCGAGGGCGACCCGCTGTTCTACGGCTCGTTCATGTACCTCCACGACCGGCTCGCCCACCGGTTCGAGACCGAGGTGGTCCCCGGCGTGCCTGCCTTCGCCGCGGCCACCGCTGTCCTCGCCTCGCCGCTCGTGCGCCAGACCGACGTCCTCACCGTGCTGCCCGGCACGCTGCCGGTCCCCGAGCTCGCGCGCCGCCTCGCCGACACCGACGGCGCGATCGTCATGAAGCTCGGCCGCCGCTTCCCCGGCGTCGTCGAGGCGCTGCGCCAGGCCGGTCGGCTCGAGCACGCGCTGTACGTCGAGCGCGCCTCGATGCCCGCCGAGCGCTGGATGCGGGTGGTCGACGTCGACCCCGCGACGGTTCCGTACTTCAGCCTGATCGTCGTCCCCGGCGACAGCCTCGCGGAGGACCCCCACGGCCGACGGGACGTCGTCGCGGGTCGAGCACCCCGCCCGGAGCGAGCGGGCGGGGCGGGACCTCACCCCCTCACGGTCGTCGGCCTCGGCCCCGGCCCGGACAGGTGGCTGACCCCCGAGGCGGCCGAGGCGCTGGGCCGCGTCGACCACGTCGTCGGCTACGCCCCCTACGTCAACCGCGTCCCCCAGCGCGAGGGCCTCACCCGCCACGCGTCCGGCAACACCGTCGAGGTCGACCGCGCCCGCCTCGCCTTGGACCTCGCCCGGCGCGGCGAGCGCGTGGCCGTCGTGTCCGGTGGGGACGCGGGGGTCTTCGGGATGGCCAGCGCCGTGTTCGAGGCAGCCGTCGACTACCCCGACGTACCCGTCGAGGTCGTCCCCGGCGTCAGCGCCGTCCAGGCCGTCGCGGCGAAGGCCGGCGCACCGGTCGGTGCGGACTTCGCGGTCGTCTCGCTGAGCGACCGCCTCAAGCCGTGGCCGGTGGTGCAGAAGCGCCTGCGCGCGATCGCGGAGGCCGACCTCGTCCTCGCGGTCTACAACCCGGCCTCCCGCAGCCGCACCACCCAGGTCGCCGACCTGCAGAAGCTGTTCCTGGAGCACCGCAGCCCGGACACGGTCGTCGTGGTCGGCCGCGACGTCGGTCGCGCCGAGGAGTCGCTGACGGTGACCACCCTCGCCCAGCTCGAGGCCGACACGATCGACATGAAGTGCCTGCTGATCGTCGGCGCCTCCTCGACCCGCGTGACCGCGGCCGGCCAGGTGTGGACGCCTCGCTTCGTGGAGGGCGGGTGACCGTCCACTTCGTCGGCGCCGGCCCGGGCGCGGCCGACCTGATCACGCTGCGCGCCGCGTCGCTGCTCGCAGCGGCCGACGTCGTGCTCTACCCGGGCACCTACCTCGACGCCGAGGTCCTCTCCCACTGCGCGGGAGCCCGCCAGGTCGACACCCAGCGCCTCGATCTCGACCAGATCACGTCCGTGATGGTCTCCGCTGCCGAGGCTGGCGAGGAGGTCGTCCGCCTCACCTCCGGCGACCCCTCCCTCTACTCCGCCCTCGCCGAGCAGACCGCCCGCCTCGACGCGGCCGGGGTCGAGTGGGACGTGTGCCCGGGCGTCCCGGCGTACGCCGCCGCTGCCGCCGCCGTCGGCCGCGAGCTCACCGTCCCGCTCGTCGCCCAGTCGGTGGTGCTGACCCGGACGCAGGCCCGCTCCACCGCGATGCCGGAGACGGAGTCACTGGCCGCCTTCGCCGCAACGCGCGCAACGCTCGTCCTCCACCTCGCGATCACGAAGACCCGCGAGCTGACTGCTTCGTTGGTGGACGAGTACGGCGCCGACTGCCCCGCCGTCGTGGTCCACCGCGCGACCCAGCCCGACGAGCTCGTCCTCCGCGGGACGCTCGCCGACATCGCGGACCAGGTCGAGGAAGCTGGTCTCAGGCAAGCGGCCGTCATCCTCGTCGGCTGGGCCCTCGCCCGCGACGGAGCCGAGTCCTGGCTCTACCAAGCCGACCGCCCCCGCCCCACCGCTGGTTGAGGAGGGCGCGAAGCGCCCGTCACGAAACCCCCGCCGACGACAACCTCAGCCGTTCGGCTCGATGCTGCTCTCGCGCGGCAACCCGAAGGGCCGGTCGGCCGGCAGGTTGACGCCCTCCTCCGTGCCCTCGATCAGCGTGCACTCGCCGCTCGGGACGGTGCAGGAGATCAGGGCGGGGTGCGTCCAGTCCGGCGACGACCCGTCCATCGACGGCGTCGTACCGATCACCGTCGTGGCGTCGGTCCAGCCACCGAGGCTCCACTCCTCCAGCGGCGGACCGGTCACGTCGGGCGAGCCGAGCGGGCCGGTCGCCTCCGGCACCGAGGTCGGGACCCGCTCGCCGTCGGCCGACTGCAGGACGGGCGCGGCACCGAACGCCTGCGCCGGGATCCGCCAGGTGCGCTCGTCGTTCCACAGCGGCGGCGTCCGGTGCACGGACGTCCACCAGTCGGCGCCGCGGATCGCCGGCCAGTCGAGCTCATCAAGCGTCGACTCGCCGGTCGCCAGGTCGAAGGTGACGAGCTGGTCGAGGCCACCGACGTACGCCGTACCGTCCACGACGCCGAGAATGCCCACCGGCGCGTCCTCGTAGAGGTCGGCCCAATCGACGTCGTCGTCATCGGAGGGCACGAGGCCCTCGCTGCTGCGCACGACCTCCTCGCCCGTGGACAGGTCGACCACGACCGCCTCGGCGGCCCCCGCGCCGTCCTCGAGGCGGTCGATGAAGGCCAGCCACCGTCCGTCGTCGGAGCTCATCAGGCTGCCGATGTCGGGGTGCGCGCCGGTCCCCTCGACCCCGTCGGCCGTCGCGAGCCGGAGCTCGGGCAGCTCGTTGCTGTCCAGCTCCCCGGGCTCGGTGGAGGTGAACCACACGCCGGGGCCGGCGACGACGTACGCCCCGGCCGGGTCCTCCGTGTCGATGGTCGAGCCGTCGGGCAGGTGGACCGTGCTGTCGTCCGCCCAGATCAGGCCGTCCGTCGCGACCGGCGTGGTGGTGCTGGGCCAGCCGGCGTCCGTACGCGCGGGCTCGTCGCCGGAGTCGCAGGCGGCGCTGGTCAGGGCGAGCACCCCGAGCAGGGCGGCGGCGAGGGCGCGGGTCCGAGGCATCACGACACGAATCGTTGCAGGAAGCCGAAGAGCCCGTCGCTGCGCGAGTCGGCCTCCTCGTAGTCGTTGGCCGCGGCGATCAGCCCGGACGCGGTGGTGTCAGAGGACAGGCGCGACTCCTCGATCCACGTGGCCGTCGTGTCGACGTACGAGTCCACGGTCGACACCAGCGCCCCGGCCCCCGGCGCGACGCCGAGGCTGGACGGCGGCAGGTTGAGCCGCGACACCCGCTGCTGCGCGCGGTCGAGCCCGCGCTCGGCCTCGGCGAACCACGAGCTCGCCGCCTGCAGGGTCGCGGGCACGACGTCGACCTGGCCGGACAGGCCGAGCTCGTCGTAGGGCGTCAGCGTCATGAAGGTCCCGCCCCAGAGGTCGTCGGGGTCCGGTCCACGAGCGAAGCGCCCGTCACGAGACCCGCTCACGTCGTCCCGAACCGCCGCACCCACCGCCGCTGCCACGGGGTCTCGACCGCGCGCGGGTGGTAGCGCTCGCGTACCCACGCGACCCCATCGGCGGCCGGTACGCCGTCGAGGACCGCGAGGCACGCGATCGCCGTACCAGTCCGGCCCCGTCCGCCGCCGCAGGCCAGCTCGACGCGCTCGTCCGCCGAGCGCTGCCACGACTCGCGCAGCGCGGCGTACGCATCGTCGCGGTCGGCCGGCAGCCGGAAGTCGGGCCACCGCACCCAGCGGGTCTCCCACTGCACCGGCTCGGGTGGCGCGCCGAGGAGGTAGATCCCGAGGTCGGGCTCGGGCCCGTCCGGGTTCCCCGACCGGAGTCCGCGACCGCGCACCCGCCGCCCTGACGGCAGCTCCACGACGCCCGGAGCCGGGTCCCAGGTCGGCATGCCCGTCAACCTAGCTCCGACGGGAACGGCAGGAGCCCCGGACCCAACGGCCCGGGGCTCCTCAATGCAGTACGTCAGGCCTGCTGACCCAGCGCGAACTGGATGTTGCCGTCCTCGTCCACGCCGCCGTCCAGCACCATGCCGTCGAGGGCATCAGCGGCGACCGGGTCGAGCCAGACGGTCGCACCGCCCTGCTCGACGACCTGGTCGCCGGCAACGGCCTCGTTGGCCGGACTGACTGACAGGGACTGCCCGTCCGGCTCGGCCGCGACGCGGATGCCGGACACCTCCGGCACCTCCTGCGCGAGCTGGTTGACGATCTGGGTCACGTTCTCGGTGAGAGCAAGCATTGGGCTCTCCTCCCGTATGGCGGATGTGTCCCCTCCACCATTGCGCGGACGCGCCGCAGACCCAAACCGAGGCGCCACCGAAGTTGAGTGAGGATCATTCGTCAGCCCGCAGCGGGATCGACGCCTTCCCGACCGACGACCCCTGCTGTTCCCGGGCGAGCGGCGACGACCTTGCGCAAGACTGGTGCCCATGCGTTCAGGGGGAAGGCGCGCCATTGCCACGTCGATCGTGGTCATGGTGCTCGGGCTTGCCGGGTGCGGCGATCAGCGGTCGTCGGACGTCGCGGTCGAGAGGGTGGACGGGCTCAACGGTCCGGACGACGACCTTTCCGGGGTTGTCGCGAACCCGCCTGGCGGACCGAGCCCGTACGTCACTCCCTCGGGCGCGCCGACGTACGAGCCGCCCGAGCTCGACCGCACCGAGCTGGACGCCAACATCGCCAGCCTCGCGCCTGCCGACCGGGCACTGTTCGATCACTACATCGATGCGCGCCTCGGCGCGGGGTCCTGGGTGATGGCCGCGCCGATGACGGTGGAGGAGGCCAAACTGCGCCTGCTCGGCCCCAACCCGCGGCAGGCGACCGACGCCGACGTGGACGCCATGATGAACGCCGAGCTCTCGGTGTACTCCTTCCTCCAGGTCGGCGACGGCGTGGTCGCCTACGAGGACACCGGCTTCGCCGACCCGCCGAAGCGACTCCTGGCGGCGCTGTCGCAGGGCGGGGCGGTGAGCGCCGTCGCCACCGACAACATCGAGGCGATGACCCGCTTCGGCTACGCCCGCGACGGTCAGATCGTCTTCGACGCCTTCGAGTACGCGTTCGTCGACGACATCAACGAGATCCCGGCGGAGGTCCGTGACCTCGCCCGGCTCGCCTGGGAGGACCTCGAAGGTCCGATGGTCGAGACCGCCGACTGGTCCGCCGTCGCGCTGGCCATGAGCGAGAAGGTGACCGGGGTCCGCGCGACACCGGCGGTCAGGAAGGTGAAGGAGTCGTACGTCGTCTCTCTGCCCTGGGCCGCCGGCGGGTAGCGCCGTACGACCGGGTCAGGCGCCGTCGTCGGTCAGGCTCGCGGCGGGCAACCAGTCGGCTCCGAGGATCTGGGCGAGGTCGGCGAGACCGGTGGTGTCGCTGCCCACGGTGTCGGAGGCGGCCGCGATCCGCTCGACCATCACCTTGCCCACCTGCTCCTCGACGGTGCCCTCGGCGTAGGCGATGTGCCACGGCGAGACCTGGTGGTCGCGGTGCGTGCGACCGGTCACCTGCCGCCCGGCGATGCCGGAGAAGCGGGCCTGGTGGAAGACCCCGACCCGCGGCTCGGTGCTCGCCTGACGGCCGTCGGCGAGGGTCTCGCCGGCGTGCAGGCTGATCGAGGCGACCGTGGTGAAGACGCACACCTTGGCCTGCCCGGTCTGGAACCGCAGGCGCTCGGTCTCCGGGTCGAACCGGTCGCGGCCGTAGATCGTGGCGACCTCGATGCCGGAGTCTCGCAAGCGGTCGGCGATCGGGTCCGCGGCGGTCGCGACGAACTCGACCGAGCACGCCACCTGCCGCTCCGCCTCGACCTGCTGGGCGATCCACGCGACCGTCGAGTCGACGCGGATGAGCCCGGCCTTCTGCCGGAACCGCAGGAGCGCGGCGCGCCCCTTGGCGACGTTGCGGCCGCGCCGGGCGATGTCCATCTCGCGGCAGAACTCGCCCCACTCCGCCTCGTACGCCGCCCGCTCCGCCGGCGACAGCGCCACCGACATCCCGGAGATCGGCACCGGCCCCCACGGCGCGGCGCGGTGCAGCATCGCCGGTGGCCGCTCCTCGGCGAGCCAGCCGCGTACGAGCTTGAGGTCCGCGGCGCGCCGCGCTGGATCGGTGGTCCAGGTCGCGCCGTAGCGTCCCCGCTCCACGCCGACGCCGTGGCGCTCGAGCGCGTCGGCGAACACCTCGCCGGGCTTCGTCGCGCTCGTCCACTCCCTCATCGGCTCGCCGAGGACCTGGGCGTAGGCCGGGGCGAGGTACGGCAGCTCGAGCGGCGTGTGCCCCGGCGTCGCGGTGGTGGCGATGACGAACGGCGCCTGGTCGTGCGGCTTGCCGTGCCCGGAGATCCGCGCCCACAGCTTCCACCGCTTCGTCGTCGTACGCCGCAGCGCGTGCGCCTCGTCGGCGATGATCACGTCCCAGGCGTGGTCCTTGACCTTCTCCAGCCGGTCCCACGTGATCACGACCCACTCCAGGCCGCCGTCGCCCAGCGCCGTGATCGTGCGGCACCAGTGGCCGATGGTGATCGCGGCGGGACGGTCGGCGACGACCAACACTCTCTTGGCGCCTCTGATGTCGCCGACGGCGGTCGCGCCGAGGACCGCAGAGATCGTCTTGCCCACCCCGGGCTCGTCGGCGAGCAGGAACAGCCGCCCGCCCGCCTCGGCGCGCGCGGCGATCGCGTCGGCCGCCTCGAACTGGATCCTCCTGGGCTCGAGCGCGTCCGTCGGCTCGGGGTTCGGGATGGGGTCGTCGGGGTTGAGGGTGTTCTCGATGAACCGCCCGAGGGTGTGGGGTCCCGGGGAGTACGGCTTGAGGTGCTCCGGCAGGGCTCGGCCGACGTGCAGGTGGGTCTTGACGGCCGGGTGCCAGCTCGCGCCGTCGACCTGGGTGCCGTACGGGACGTCGAGGACCCACAGCCGCTCGCCGGGGCCAGCGGTTGGTAGCGGGCGTTCCTGCTTCGTGCCGCCCCTGCGTCGGGGTGAGCTCTTGCGACGTGCGGTCGATCGTCGAGAGCTGGCCACCTCGGGACGCTATCCGGGTCTCGCTCCAGAACTGAGCAGCACACTCGTCAGTCCCGAGCGTCGCGGCGCTCTTGGAGGCGGGCACGAGCCTCGGGCAGGTACGTCAGGCAGGGAGCCTCGGCGTCGGGATGCTTGGACGTGAGGTGCAGGATCCACCGGTCCATCGCGGCCATGTAGCCGTTGTCCTCCCCGGGCGGCGGGTACTCCAGGCGCGGGTGCCGCTCCCCGGACGCGCGACCTCGCACTCCGTGCACGAGATCTTGTAGGCGAAGGAGTCGTCGGGGCTGAGGTCGATACGGACGACGGCCAGCGGCCCTGCCTCGGCGCTCGCCCTCCTCTGTCTGGCGGAACGGGTGGCAGGCACGGGGACCTCGGTTCGGGCTCGGGGACGGCTGAGCCAGCCTAGATCGCCCGCAGCCCGGCCGTGACGAGGACTGCCACAACGGCGGACAGCACCAGCGAGCAGCGGCGCCAGAGCATTACCGCGGCGACTCCGACGCCCACGGTGTGTGCACCCACCGACCACGAGCGTCCGCTGGCGAACACCGAGGTCACGACCAGCGCGCTGAGGAGGGCGGGCGCCATCAGCACGATGACCCGGGAGAACCATGGCGGCAGCTCCCGGCCGCCGAGGAGCACCGGGCCCAGCGCCTTGATCAGCATGGTGAGTGCGGCCAGGCCGAAGATGAGGACCCATACCTGGGTGTAGGTCAGCGTCACCTCGACCTCCGCACCAGTCCGAAGAGGGTCACGGCGCTCGCAGCCAGGATCGGCACTCCCGGAGGACTGACCGGCACCAGGGCGAGCGCGAGAAGGCCGCCGCAGACGGCCACCCAGCGCGAGGTTGGGTCCCGGAGCTCCGCGATCAGGAGCGACAGGAAGAACACGGGATAGATCGCGTCCAGGCCGAGCCTGTGCGTGTCACCGAGAGCGTCTCCGAAGATCGCGCCCACGACCGCGCCGAGCGTCCAGGTCACGTACTGCGGGACCGTCGTGCCGAACAGCAGCCACCGGTCGAAGGTGCCGTCCCCGCGATTGGCGAGTGCCCACGAGGAGTCCACGACGGCCTGCCCCTGCGCTGCGCGCTTCATCGGGCCGCCCGGCAACGACGGCGCCAGCGCGATGCCCATGGCCAAGAAGCGCGCGTTCATCAGGCTCCCCGCGGTCAAGGCCGCGGCGATGCCGCCCCCGGCGGTGATCACGGACAGCGCGGCGAACTGCGCCGAGCCAGCGAAGACGATCATCGCCGTGACGATGGCCTGCGCGACGCTGAAACCTGCCTGTCGAGCCAGGACACCGAATGAGGCGCTCAGGAAGAAGCCGACTACCCCGAACGGGACGCCCAGCTTGAGGCCGCGTAGGAACGCTTCCCGCGCTCCCTCGTCTCTCCCCGCTGCCACCGGCGCAGGCTAGCAACGCAGGTAGATCCCACCACCCGCGGACTCTCGTGTCTCACATCGCCCGCGGGTGCGACTCGCTGGGCGTCAAAGGCTCTCGATATCCCCGACACGCGGCGGAAAGACGCGCAAGCGTCGATGCAGAGGAGTGCGTTAGCCGACCCCCCGGCCGGAAGCAACGATTCGGAGACGCTCGTTGCGCCTGCCGCGGATTGGGTCCAGCCTCAGACCTCATGAAGGGGGACGTGAGATTCGTAGGCGTTCTGATTCTGCTTATCGCGATCTCAGGGTGCACCTCGAGCAGGACGTCGGACTCCGAGCGGATGCGAACGACGCCGTCGTCGTCCTCGAACCCGTCGGCGGTGCCCATGCCCACCGACGGACTTCCCCCTCTCCTTCCGGCTCTCAGGACGCGATGCCCCGACGCCGCCGTAGACCCGCAGTTCCCGGCGCCGGAAGGCAGGCTGCCAAACGGGGCCCTCCAAGTTCGCATCTGCAACTTCACCGGTGACAAGTTGATGGGCGTACAAGGGCACCCTGAACTCGACTTCGCTGTACCTGTTGACGCGTTGACCGCTGGGGTCGACCAGGTGGTGAACCTAATCAACTTTGCCGCCGAAGCTGCTGAGAAAGAGAGCAAGCCGGAGGGCGGCACCTTCTGCGCCGGCGTAGGAGCTCCCACTCAGGTTTTCTGGTTCACCTACCCGGAGACCGACTTCGCCGTCACGTACAACGCCGGCGCTTGCGACGACCTGGAGCTCGGCGAGACCGAATTCGCGGGAGGCAAGGGCGTCACAGCCAGACTCAGCGACTTGCTCTGGGAGCAGCGCTCCGACTCCCGGCCTCATGAGGTTCGAGTGCGTGCGAACTGCTCGCCGAACGTTCATTGACAAGACGCCGCTCATCTTGTCGCAGGACCTGGTGCTCGCCGATGCCGTCCTGTGTAAGTACCCGGTCGCGGGTGGGGTGCGTCAGGCACGCCTCCCGTCCGACGCGCTCGCTCGTGTGAACGCTGATTTCGCATCACAGACGGCTACAAGCAAGGGCAGTGCCATCGCACCCAAATGCTCCGCGGGGTGACTACCTGGGGGGACGTGTTCACCATGTGGGGATGGTGCTGGGACTTCGCCATCCAGAACACCGTCGGCAGCGGTAGCCCCCACTGGCAGGCGTCCCCGAAGGTGCGGGCAACCACCGGCGGCTTACGATTCGGTCCGGCTCGCAAGCAGGACACGAGCTACCCAGGCCGATAGCACTGCAACAGCAGCACTTAGCGGGGCGGAGCCGGACGTCCCCGACAAGCGGCGCAATACCCTACCTCATCTGGGCTTCCTACTGTTCAGGCCCCGCGCCGAAACACTGCCTGGACTTCGACATGCCACGGCACAGCACCGTCTTGCCACCCCGGGCCGGGTGCGCCACTGCGTTGATTCACCACGAGAGCGGCGAGGGAAGGTTCGCCGCGAGCGATGCAGTCGTCGGAAAGGTCGTCGAGCACGTGCCTCATCTCGTTCCGCAAGGCGACTCCGTCGATGCCGAGAGCCTTCCCAAGCTCGCCGTAGGTGACGATGGAGCGGCTCATCGCAGCCACGATGAGCGCAGCGCGGGCTTGGAGGACGATGGCTGTGCGGTCCTTCTTTGTCATGTGTGCACGATGCGTTACTTGTCGCCCTGTCGGGTCAGGTTCGCCCGCAGTCGCAGTTGCGAAAACAGGGACATCCAAGCGGCGGAATGGGCAAGGTCGGGAAACGCTAAGTTCGTCCAGCTAGCTCGTCGACGAGCCCACCCGGTGCCGAATGGCGACCCGCTACCTCCGAGCGACACGTCGTCATGGCAGCGACCGACGCTGGCACCTCACCGGCAGACTAAGAACGAAGTAGCAGAGCGATGACGGGGAGGTAGGCACAAGTGCGACCGTTCGACTCTCAGGAGAGTTGGCTACACGGCTACTCGCTGTCAGGCGTCGCGGGTATCGCGGCTGACGTGGAGGCGCGAGTCGGCCCGCTCGCGAAGATGAACTTCCTCGTCGGGCGGAACAACCACGGAAAGTCCACACTAATGCGGGCTGCATCGCAGTGGACGAGCACGAGATCCGGCGGGGCTCACACGGGCGTCCGTCGCACTTTGGTGCCGATCAAGCGCGATGCTCTCATCCAGATGTTGAGGTCGTGCAGCGTGAGAACCCAGGAGGAGCAGGCAAGCCGTCTGTCCTCGCTGCTCCCGCTGCAGGACGGGTGGCTTGGAGCGTGGGTACAGCGATCGAATGCAAGCAACACATCCGGGGTCGTCGAGCAGAACAATCTGACCCGGCACCTGAAGTCGGCGCTGAGTGTCGAGAACTACTCGGTCCAGCTCCATGGGGGCGTCGCTGCCCATGCTGCAGCCAACTTCGTCAACATTCCCGCCTTCCGCCAGATGAGACAGGCAGCCGGCGGGGGCGACCGCGCTGACCTCGCCAGCGGCGAGGGCTTGGTGGCCGAACTTAGCCGATGGCAGCACCCTCGAGGCCCTCATACGCCTGCGTACGCCGAAGCGAAGCAGCGATGGTCACGGCTTCAGGATTTCCTGCGCGACGTTCTGGAGGACCCGGATGCGGAGCTGGAGGTCGCCGAAGCAACCGACCTGCACGTCAGGTTGGCGCAAGCCGGCAGCATGCTTCACATCGATAGCCTCGGCGACGGGATCAAGCAGGTTGTCATGATCGCGGCCGCATGCATCTACTACGACGACCACCTTGTACTCCTCGAAGAGCCGGAAATTCACCTCCACGCTGGCCTTCAGCGCAAGCTCATGAGGTTCCTGTCAGACCACACCTCGAGCCAGTACATCATCGCCACCCACTCCGCCCACGTACTTGATCTACCGGGCGCGCGCATCTTTCACGTGACCCATGACGGAACCTCGAGCAGGGTGGCGCCTGCGGTGAGGGCATCGGACGTCCAGCAGGTGTGCGTGGACCTCGGCTACATGGCCTCGGACTTGCTCCAATCCAACTACACGATTTGGGTTGAAGGCCCGTCGGACAGGGTCTACTGGTCCAGGTGGTTGCAACTTGTCGACCCCCAACTGAAAGAGGGCGTCCACTTCACGATCATGAGCTACGGCGGCTACTTAATAGATAGCGTGCATCTGCGTGACGAGCCCGACCCAGCGACGGAGGACTTAGTCCAGTTGCTGAAGCTCGGGCGGCAGTGCGTTGTGATCGCCGATAGCGACAAGACGTCGGGAGAGGATCCTCTCCGACCAACCCTGGTTCGCCTGATGGACGAAGCGCTTCGCCCCGGTAGCGGACAGGTGATCGTCTGTGACTGGGTGCGCACGGTCGAGAACCTCGTTCCTCGGGAACTGTTTCGCCGAGCGGTGATAGCTAGGCACCCGGTTGCCGGGCCTCGGCTAAAGACATTCGAGATGTCCGGTCCTTTTGACGCGCCGTTCGAGGGGCTGACCAAGGGCAGTTACTCGAAGGTTGGAATCGCGAAGGAAGTTGCAAACTCACTCACCGCTGCAGACATGGATGATCAACTCGCGACGGTCGCGGGGGATTTAGCAGCCAAGATCCGTCTGGCCAACGGGCTACCGGAAGTCGCGTAATGCGCGGCGGAAAGACCCACATGTGGAGACCAAGGTCTGGGTGAGCGAAGAAGGCGGGCGATTGAGATCGCTCGGACGCGCTTCACGAGGCTCCGCCCACTGAACGCCGAATAGCCTGTGCATTATGGACGTATTGAAGCCATCGGCGCGGTTGGCGGTCCAATTGGCAGCGTCGGCGGCCTTGCGGGCCTGCTCGCCTACCGTGACCACCGGGGGAGCGGCGCAGGCGAGAGGCCACAGCTCACCTTCCCGCCTGAGCTACGCCCCCTGCTCATCGACCTCGTCGAAGCGCTGGGCCAGGTCGAAAGGTCGCCGCGGAGCCGAGAATGGATTGATCAGCACGTGGAGCCTCAGCGGGCGCGGCTCGAACCACTCATGGCGATCACCGGCGCCGCCGATGATCTACTGCGATCCAACGGAAGGCTCACTCTCTTGCACGCGACGCTGCGCGGGGTCCGTTCCTGCGCGATCGACGATGTTCTGGACAAGCCGCCGGCTAACATCGCAACGGACGCTGCAGAACAGCGCCGCCTCGCTACCGAGGGCATCGCTGCAGCCCGGGGCCTACTTCGTGACATGACTTGACCCGTCGATCGCGTCGCCTGCGGCCCGCTGCTCCGACACAACGATCATTCACATTGAACGCCATGCTTCTGCGTCATGGTCAGTCCGCGTGTTCAGACAGAACAGTTGCCCCTCGCGAAGGCGCGGCCGTGCTGGCACGCGGGTAAAGACGCTGCTTATAGGTCACGCGACCCCGGGCGCCGATCTCTGGGCAGCCTAAGAGGGTTGAGCTTCGAAAAAGGCGTCCAAATCAAGAATCGAACGCCGGATCGCTCTGAGGTCCTGCGTGGGGACGTCGACGAACTCGCCCTCGTTCTCCGCCGCAAGAAGTCCTTGTGGTTCATAGTTGGTTTGGATCAAGTCGACGTATGCGCCGTAGTCGATGCTGAAAACGTCGTAGCGCTCACCGGGTTGATCCTGTGCCGAGTACCCGCGTCGGACAAGATGGAGAACTCGAGCTTCAAAAAGCGCCATCAGAATTGGGCTGCGACTGTCCCGTCGGTTGACCAGGAAGGCTCTTGCGCGCTTTCCACGAATAACCGAATCGATGATCCAGTTGAGCAGTCGCCCTGCGTCGCTCTGTCCTGAGAGAGCGGCCTCCTTATCCTTAAGGAACCAAGCACGGGCGGCCGCGCGCACGTTGGGAACCGAAATTCGCTCGGCGACCGCCTTCAGAGCAGCCGCCGAAGCGATGTTCAGTGCATCGCGGGGAACTCCCTCCGCCGCTCGCACCAGTTCATCAAAAGCTCGACGATCCGTGAAGCCCAACCGGATGAGGTCTCGTTCGTTCAGTAATCCAGCGACTTGGTGCTGGGAATCATTACCGGAAGTCAAGTGTTTGAAGAACAGGCCTACGAAAAACTCGCGAGCGCGGTCGCTGCCCTGCTCGAACACCATGAAGTCGTCAAGGTCGAGGTTCGCGGCAATGTCGGCGCCAACTTCAGCACCAATCCGAGCACCGGTCGCGGTGTCTTGGATGCTGAAGCTGCTCTGCTGTTCAATCGCCGCGATCTTCACTGTGAAGATCTGAAGGGGAAGGACGCAGCGGACCAAGAACTCCGCTAGATAGGGCTGAACGTCGGGAGGAACACTGCTCCACTCGTCGAGAAGCAACCAGACGCGTCTCGCCTGCATCGAACCAGCCAGATCGCGGATGGCCTTAGCCATGTCTCCAAAATTGATGGCGACTCGCTCGTTGCCGGTGTGCGTGGTCTGCGTTTCACTCGACGTCGAGTTGCTCGCCTTCTTCCCGAAACGGCCTTCAATCGCCGGGCCCTGGCCGCTCAGTCGCCCATTTAACGCTCGGTTCCGATCGGTCTGGTGAACCTGTTGTTCGGTCTCAGCGATCGAGACTTCGCCGATGACCTGGACAGAGGTGACGGCGTCTTGGAATGCTTGCATCTTATCGAGGAACGCCCCGGTGAGGAGCGACTCGTCCTCAAACGCCAACTCGAGTAGTTGGTCGTAGAATTGCTGAAGCAGGTCCCGTAGGAGCCGGCCGGCGCGCTCAGCGAGATGGAGCCTCTGACCCATGAAGAGTCCATCGGGTGAGCCCACAGTGCGAAGGTCAAGGTAGACCGCAAGATCAGCGTCGTCCTTGACGACCCCTTCCAGGAAGCGAAGGGCGTGCGTCTTCCCAGTGCCGCGGCGACCGTAAATGATCTGGTGATCGACGGTTCGCATTGCGTCGGCGATGCCACTGTCGACGAAGGTCGCGCGCAGTTCGTTAGCGTGCCTGGACTCTGCGCGGCGCGGGATCGTCATCAGGGCGCGATTCATCTGAGACATTGCCACTCGACGAGACTACGGCCAAACAGTCGGCACTCGTCTAGTTGACCGCGAACATTCGCGTTCGCGTGTCGTGTAAGCACGTGGAGGGATGGCTTCGCTACGCGGCAAGGCTGGGCAGCCCGCTCTTCGTGGCCATAGCGCCGCATGCAGGGTTCTTGAGTAGCAAGAAAGTTGGGTGCGTCCGCCACCACCGTTCGCTTTGTAGCCCTTTCTGGGCGGTTTGCAGCGGGTCAACGCAGCGGCAGTCTGGGCGGTTCGCCGTAGGTCTTAGCTCTACCCGCGCGCCGCGGTCCAAACCCACTGCGTTACCACTCTCGACGGCGACCACCCGGTGTACGTCCCGACGGGCGCGGCCACCTCGATGCCTACTCGAGTCAGTTCGCCGCCGTGGTCGGCGTAAGCCTTGGCGAGCAACACCTCGGTCTCGAGCGTCACCCCATGGACGACGAGGCGGCCGCCGGGCTTCAGGGCGGCGAGGCAGGTGTCGAGGACGCCTTCTCGGGTCGTACCTCCGCCGATGAAGATGGCGTCCGGAGCGTCGAGGCCGCCCAGGGCTGAGGGTGCACGACCTTCAACGATTTGGAGATCAGGTACGCCAAGGGCATGAGCGTTGCGGGCGATTCGGGCAGCTCGTTCGGGGTTGGACTCGATGGCGATCGTTCGGCAGGTCGGGTGCGACCGCATCCACTCGATGCCGATCGAGCCGGCGCCGGCGCCGACGTCCCAGAGGAGTTGGCCAGGGGCCGGCACGAGGCGGGCGAGGGCGGAGGCGCGGAGGTCGCGCTTGGTGAGCTGGCCGTCGTTCTCGTAGGCGTCGTCGGGGAGGCCGGGTGCCCAGGATGCGAGGCCGTGCCCGGCGACCTCAATGGCGATGACGTTCAGCGCCGGCGACTCCCCCGACCATGACGAGGCCACCCCAGACACTGAGGACTCGGACGACGAGCCCAGGTCGCCGAGCACCGTCATCCGCGACGAGCCCCAGCCCGCCGACGTGAGCAGAGCAGCGACCGAAGCGGGCGTGGAGGCGTCCGACGACAACACCAGGATCCGACGCCCCGGCGCGCACTCACGCAGCACCGTGGACACCGACCGCCCGACGACGGTCACCACAGCGTGGGACGACGAGGACCACCCCATCCGAGCTCGCGCCAGCGCGACCGACGAGATGGCCGGCACCACCCGCACCGGAGCGCCGTACTCCAGCAGTGTTGTTGCGATCCCGGACACCAGGGGGTCCCCCGAGGCCAGCGCGACGATGGGACGCCCGGCGTACTCAGCAAGAAGACCGGGGAGGCCAGATGACAGCGGCGAGGGCCACGTGACCCGCGACTGGTCGGACACCGCAGGCACCAACGAGAGATGACGGGAACCGCCCCACAGGACGGACGCGCCCAGCACCAACGAGCGCGACGGCTCAGGCAGCCCGACCCAGCCATCGGCCCCGATCCCGACGACGACGATCTCGCTGGGCACCCCGGTCGACGACACGACCGCAGACGCTATCGTGACGAGCACTTGGCGAGAGGTGCCCCGAAGTCTGGGGAGAATCTGGGAAGCCGGTGAGAATCCGGCACAGGGCCCGCTGCGGTGACCCGGACGTCGAACCACGGCGTCCGGGAAGTCCGAAGACCGGCCTCCCGCCGCCCATTGAGCTGGCAACGAGAGCGGGAGCCCCCATGCCACTGCAGTACCCCCTGTCCGCCGTCGTCCCGTCCAAGGACACCGGCGACGACATGACCCTCGCCCTGGTCCTGACGACCATCTCCCCCGAGGTCGGCGGCGTCCTCGTGCGCGGCGAGAAGGGCACGGCGAAGTCCACGACCGTCCGCGCGCTCGCCTCCGTGCTGCCGCCGATCGAGGTGGTCGCCGGCGACCGGTTCTGCAGCGCACCCGGAGACACGAGCCCCGACGGCCCGGCGCCCGACCACAGATGGCCCCTCGACGCCGAGACCGAGACCCGGCCCGTACGCCTCGTCGAACTGCCCGTCGGCGCCACCGAGGACCGCGTGCTCGGCTCGCTGCACCTGTCCAAGGTGCTGGCCGACGGCGTCGCCGAGTACGAGCCCGGCCTGCTCGCCCGCGCCCACCGCGGCATCCTCTACGTCGACGAGGTCAACCTCCTCCACGACCACCTCGTCGACCTGCTGCTCGATGCCGCCGCGATGGGCCGCTCCACCGTCGAACGCGACGGCGTCTCGGTCGCGCACGCCGCCCGCTTCGTGCTCGTCGGCACCATGAACCCCGAGGAGGGCGAGCTCCGCCCCCAGCTCCTCGACCGCTTCGGCCTCACCGTCGAGATCGCCGCGCCGCGCGACCCGCGGCTGCGCGCCGAGGTCGTCCGCCGCCGGCTCGCCTTCGACGCCGACCCCGAGGCCTTCGTCGCGTCGTACGCCGACGCCGAGCGCGCGCTGACCGACCGGATCGCCGCCGCCCGCAAGCTGCTTCCCGAGGTCGCACTCACCGACGCGGTGCTCACCAAGGTCGCCGAGGTCTGCGCCGCCTTCGAGGTCGACGGGATACGCGCCGACATCGTCACCACGCGTACGGCGATCGCGCACGCCGCGTGGCACGGCCGGACGACCGTCACGCGGGCCGACATCCGCCAGGCCGCCCTGCTCGCGCTGCCGCACCGCCGGCGGCGGAACCCGTTCGACGCGCCCGGGCTGGACGAGGAGCTGCTCGACCAGGTGCTGGGCGACGAGGAGCCGGAGCCCGAGCCGCCACTGCCGCCGGAGCCGGAGGGCGACGCGCCTGAGGGCGACGGGCCGGAGGGAGACGCCCGGGAGCCGGACGGATCGGAGGGCGGCGACCCCGGACGTCATACGGAGGGGGCACCCGCTGCACCCGACCGTATGACGTCCGAGGGCGGGCCCGAGCAGAGCGCAACGTCGGTCATCGGATCGGCGGACCCCTACCAGGTCCGGCGGTTCGAGGTGCAGGGCACCGGCGCCGGGGAGTCCGGCAAGCGGTCCCGCGCGCTGACGACGAACGGCCGGGGGGCCGGCGTCGACCCGACCGGCGCCGGCGGGCTGCACCTCGTCGAGACGATCCGCGCCGCCGCCCCGCACCAGCGGGCCCGGGGCCGGAGCGCGGGCCGACTGAGGTTCGAGCAGTCGGACCTCCGCACCGCGCGACGCGAGGGCCGCGAGGCCAACCTCGTCCTCTTCTGCGTCGACGCCTCCGGCTCGATGGCCGCGCGCAAGCGGATGGAGCAGGTCAAGACGGCGATCCTCAGCCTGCTGCTCGATGCCTACCAGCGCCGCGACAAGGTCGGGCTGGTCACCTTCCGCGCCGACGCCGCCGAGGTCGCGCTGCCGCCGACCCACTCGGTCGACATCGCGGCGTCGCGGCTCGCCGACCTGCCGGCGGGTGGGCGTACGCCGCTCGCCGAGGGTCTCCTGACCGCGGCCGACGTGCTGCGGGTGGAGAAGGTCCGCGACCCGAGGCGGCGCCCGCTCCTCATCGTCATCACCGACGGCCGCGCGACCCACGGGCCCGACGCCGTGGCGCGGAGCCGGCAGGCAGCGGCCTGGCTTGCGGAGCAACACACCTCCGCCGTCGTCGTGGACTGCGAGCAGGGCCCGATGCGGATGGGCCTCGCCGGGCACCTCGCAGAGCACATGCAGGCCACCCACCTGCCGCTGGCCGAGGTCAGCGCCAACGCCCTGACCGCCGTGGCGCGCGCGGCATGAGCCTCGCGCCGAGCATGGACCTGTACGACGTCATCGCCCGCCGGCGCGACGTACGCGCGGAGTTCAGCGGCGAGGCGGTCGACCGCGACGTCCTGCGGCGGGTGCTCGAGGCCGCGCACAGCGCACCCAGCGTCGGGCACAGCCAGCCGTGGGACTTCGTCGTCGTGGCCGACGACGCGAAGCGAGCGAGGTTCGCCGAGCACGTCGAGACCGAGCGTCGGGTGTTCGCCGCGGAGCTGCCCGAGGACAGGCGGCAGACGTTCGCGAAGATCAAGGTCGAGGGCATCCGCGAGTCCGGCCTCGGCGTGGTCGTCACCTACGACAGCAGCCGCGGCGGGCAGCACGTGCTCGGCCGCCACGCGATCGCCGACACCGGCCTCTACTCCACCTGCCTGGCCATCCAGAACCTCTGGCTCGCCGCGACCGCCGAGGGCCTCGGCGTCGGGTGGGTGTCGTTCTACCGCGAGGAGTTCCTCGCCGACCTCGTCGGCCTGCCCGACGGCGTACGTCCCGTCGCCTGGCTGTGCCTCGGACCGGTCACGCAGCTGCAGGAGGTCCCCGACCTCGTCCGCCACGGCTGGCGCACCGGGCGCTTGCTCGACGACGCCGTCCACCTCGAGACCTGGAGGTCCTGACATGCCGCAGGGAGTGCCCACCACCGTCCCCGACGACGGCCTGACCACGCGCCAGCGCCGCAACCGCCCGCTGCTCGCGGTCCACACCGGCGACGGCAAGGGCAAGTCGACCGCCGCCTTCGGCCTCGCGCTGCGCGGCTGGAACCAGGGCTTCGACATCGGGGTGTTCCAGTTCGTGAAGTCCGCGAAGTGGCGCATCGGCGAGCAGACCGTCCTCGAGCGGCTCGGCCGCCTCCACGAGGAGACCGGCGAGGGCGGGCCCGTCACCTGGCACAAGATGGGCTCGGGCTGGTCGTGGTCGCGCAAGGGCGGCACCGAGGAGGACCACGCCGCCGACGCCGCCGAGGGCTGGGCGGAGATCAAGCGCGCCCTCGCCGAGGAGCGGCACGACCTCTACGTCCTCGACGAGTTCACCTACCCGATGAAGTGGGGCTGGGTCGACGTCGACGACGTCGTCGCCGCGCTCACAGCCAGGCCCGGACGCCAGCACGTCGTGATCACCGGCAGGTACGCCGACCCGCGCCTCGTCGAGGCCGCCGACCTCGTCACCGAGATGACCAAGGTCAAGCACCCGATGGACGTCGGGCAGAAGGGGCAGCGGGGCATCGAGTGGTGACGCACCTGCCCCGGCTGGTCGTCGCCGCGCCGGCGTCCGGCCACGGGAAGACCACCGTCGCGACCGGGCTGATGGCCGCGCTGGCCCGCGCCGGCCACACCGTCAGCGGGCACAAGGTCGGCCCCGACTACATCGACCCCGGCTACCACGCGCTCGCCACCGGCCGCCCCGGCCGCAACCTCGACCCGCACCTCGCCGGCGAGGAGCGGCTCGTCCCGCTGCTGCTGCACGGCGCCGCCGGCGCCGACCTCGCGGTCATCGAGGGCGTGATGGGGCTGTACGACGGCCAGATCGGCGGCGACGGGTTCGCGTCGACGGCCCACGTCGCGGCGGTGACGCGTACGCCGGTCGTCCTCGTCGTCGACGTCTCGTCGGCCTCGCGGACCATCGCCGCCACCGTCCACGGGCTCCGGACCTGGGGGCGGCCGCCGGTCGACGTGGTGGGCGTCATCCTCAACAAGGCGGGGTCGGCGCGGCACGCCGACGAGGTGGTCCGGTCGATCGGCGACCAGGTGCCGGTGCTCGGGATCCTGCAGCGCGACGACGGCATCGAGGCGCCGTCACGGCACCTGGGGCTCGTGCCCGCCGCTGAGCGGGCGGACGCGGCGGCGGCGCTGGACCGGCTGGCGGTGCAGGTCGCCGAGCGGGTGGACCTCGAGGCGGTCGTACGCCTGGCGTCGCTCGCCCCCGGCCTGGCGGAGGCGCCGTGGGACCCGCGCCAGGCGGTGGGTGGGGCAGGGCCGGACGCCGCAGGACGTGCGTCAGCCGCCGCTCGGGCGCGCATCGCGGTGGCCGGGGGCCGCGCGTTCACGTTCCGCTACGCCGAGACCGTCGAGCTGCTGCGCGCGGCCGGGGCCGACGTCGTGGAGCTCGACCCGCTGACCGACACCCGGCTGCCGGAGGGGACGACGGGGCTCTACCTCGGCGGCGGCTTCCCGGAGATGCACGCGGCGGAGCTCGGCGCCAACGAGCGCCTGCGGCGCGACATCCGCACGGCCCTGGCCCGGGGCCTGCCGACCGTGGCCGAGTGCGCCGGGCTGCTCTACCTCTGCGAGTCCGTGCAGGGCCCAGACGGCCCGCCGGTCGCGATGGTCGGCGCGATCGGCGCCACCGCCGAGATGGCGCCGCGGCTGACGCTGTCCTACCGCACCGCCACCGCCCCGACCGACAACCTGCTCGCGCGGCAGGGCGAGCAGGTCACCGGGCACGAGTTCCACCGCACCCACCTGACCCGCGACGCGGACGGCGACCCGGCGTGGCTGATGCCGGACCCGGCGGGCGTCGCGACCGCGAGCCTCCACGCGTCGTACCTCCACACGCACTGGGCCGGCCACCCGCAGCTCGCCGGGCGCTTCGTGGCCGCCGCGGCGGCGTACGCCGGGCCGGACTTGCGCCACCACGGCGACCGGGACGCGACGCCGGGGCTGGTCGACCTCGCCGTCAACGTCTACGACGGCCCACGCCCCGCCTGGCTGGACCGGGCGCTCACCGAGAGCCTCACGGCGGCCGACAGCTATCCCGACGCCCGCGCGGCCGAGGCGGCCGTCGCCCGGCGCCACGGGAGGGCGACCGAGGACGTCCTCGCCACCGCCGGCGCCGCCGAGGCGTTCACCCTCCTCGCGCGGATGCGGCCGTGGCGGCACCCGGTCGTCGTGCACCCGCAGTTCACCGAGCCGGAGGTCGCGCTGCGCTCGGCCGGCCACATTCCGGGCCAGGTCGTCCTGATCCACGCGGACGGCTTCCGGCTGCGGCCCGAGCAGGTCCCGGACGACGCCGACCTGGTCGTGATCGGCAACCCGACGAACCCGACCGGCGTACGCCACCCGGCCGACGTCGTCGAGGCGCTGAGGAGGGACGGCCGGCTGGTCGTCGTCGACGAGGCCTTCCTCGACGACGACGTCGAGACCCTGGCCGGGCAACGGCGGCCCGGTGTCGTGGTGCTGCGCAGCCTCACCAAGCTCTGGTCGATCCCCGGCATCCGCGCGGGGTACGTGCTCGCCGAGCCCGACGTGGCAGCCGCGCTGCGCGATCTCCAGACGCCGTGGTCGGTCTCCGCGCCGGCCATCGCCGCCCTCCTCGCGACGAGCACCGACGAGGCGGTCGCCGAGGGGCGCAGGCGCGCCGCGGAGCTCGAGCAGCGGCGCCGGCACCTCGAGCAGGGACTCCACGAGCTCGGCATCGAGACCGTCGCCGGCAGCGCGCCGTTCGTCCTCGCCCGCACCGGCGAGGGCAGCCGGGAGGCCCTGCGGCGCCGGGGGTTCGCCGTCCGGCGCGCCGACACGTTCCCCGGCCTCGACGACTCCTGGGTGCGCATCAGCGCCCGCCGGCCGAGCGTCACCGACGACCTCCTCGGTGCGCTACGCTCCACGCACCCAGTCCTGAGGAAGCCGGTGGGAATCCGGCGCAGTGGCGCTACTGTGACATCGCCTTCGTGAGCATTGCGTGGCGGTGAAGTCAGACCCGACGGACTGGACGACACTCCCCAACTATCCGGGACGCACTATCCCGAAGGAGGAACCATGGCGCACGCCATCTCCAGCCCCACCCCGATCTCCGGCACGGGCCCCGCTCCGTCCGACCTCGCCATCCCGATCCGCGAGCTCACGCCCTGGCTGGTCCTCGGCGCCCTGCTCGCGATGTCCGTCCTCGTGCTGATCAGCTCGGTCCAGGGCGCGATCACCATCCCCGAGGGCACCGCGATCCACGAGTGGGTCCACGACGGCCGGCACCTGCTCGGCTTCCCCTGCCACTGACGGCCCGGGGATGAGCACCCGCACCTTCCTGGTCCACGGTCTCGTCGCTGGTCTCCTCGCCGGTCTCGCCGCGTTCGTCGTGGCGTACACCGTCGGTGAGCCGCAGGTCGACCGCGCCATCGCGCTCGAGGAGGCGGCCGGCGCCACGGCCACCGACGGGCACGGCCACGCGCACGACCACGACGATGCGTCCGCCGGCCACTCCCACGGCGAGGACGCCGCGGTGTCCCGCACCACCCAGTCCACCCTCGGGCTGGCCACCGGCACGCTGGCCATCGGCGTCGTCCTCGGCGGCCTGACCGGTCTCCTCGCCGCCCTCGGCCTCGGCCGGCTCGGCGGCCTGCGACCGGCGGGCAGCACCGCCCTGGTCGCCCTGCTCGGCGCGGTGTCGTTCAGCGTCGTGCCGTTCCTGAAGTACCCGGCCACCCCGCCCGCCGTCGGCTCCGGCGAGACCATCGACAGCCGCACTGCCGTCTACTTCGGCTTTCTAGCCGTCTCGGTGGCCGCCGTCGTGCTCGCCGTGGCGCTCGCCCGTCGCGTCGCGCGGCAGTGGGGCGGCGTGCCGGGCGTGCTGGCCGGCGTGGCGGCGTACGTCGTCGCGGTCGCCGTCGCCGCGGTCGCGTTCCCGAAGGTCGACGAGCTGGGCGACTTCCCGGCCGGGATCCTGTGGGACTTCCGGGTGGCATCGCTGCTGACCCTGCTGGCGATGTGGGCGGTGATCGGCGCCGTGCTGACGCTCCTCGTCGACCGCGCCTGGCAGCGGCACAGCGCCGTGCAGGCGCGCCGCGAGCTCGCCGCGTCGCTCTGAGCGCGCGATGACGTCGGTCGGGGTGAGCCGGGCACTGGGACTGGTGCTCGGCCACCTCGCCGACCGTCGCCTAAGCGACCCCCGCCGCGGCCACCCCGTCGCCGGCTTCGGCCGCGCCGCCGCAGCGCTGGAGCGCCGGACGTACGCCGACTCGCGGGCGCGCGGCGTCGTCCACCTGACCCTCCTGGCCGGGGCCGCCGCGGGGGTCGGTCTCGCCCTGGAGCTGCGGGCGCGGCGCCACCCGCTCGCCCACACCCTGCTCACCGCGGCGGCGACCTGGACCGTGCTCGGCGGCACCTCGCTCGCGCGCGAGGCGAGCGCCGTGCACGACCTCCTGGCCGCCGACGACCTGCCCGGCGCCCGTCGGCGGCTCACCCACCTCGTCGGCCGGGACACCAGCGTCCTCGACGAGCGTGAGGTGAGCCGGGCCGTCGTGGAGTCGGTCGCGGAGAACACCTCCGACGCCGTGGTCGCACCGCTGGTCTGGGGTGCCGTGCTCGGCGCGCCCGGCCTGCTGGGCTATCGCGCGGCCAACACCCTCGACGCGATGATCGGTCACCGGGGCGAGCGCTACGGCCGGTTCGGCTGGGCGTCGGCGCGCTTCGACGACCTGCTCAACCTGCCGGGCGCCCGGCTCAGCGGACTGCTCGCCGCGGCCCTGGCGCCGACCGTCGGCGGTCGACCCTCGGCCGCGCTGCGGGCGTGGGCCCGCGACGCGCGCCGCCACCCGAGCCCCAATGCGGGGGTCGTGGAGGCCGCCTTCGCCGGCGCGCTCGGCGTACGGCTCGGCGGTCGCAACCACTACGCGCACGGCGTCGAGGAGCGGGTGCTCCTGGGCGACGGCCCGCCGCCGGACCGGCACGACATCGACCGCTCCGTGCGGCTCGCGGGCGCCGTCGGCACCGGCGCGGTCGCCGTGGCGGCAGTGCTCGCGCTGCGCCGGGGCCGGGACTGACCGTCCGAAACTGGAGGTTCCAGTGCGAAGTTTCGGGGGTGAGGCTCGGGTTTCCCCGGCTAGCCGGGGAACGCTGCCCGGGGCCCGCGCGCCTACGCGAACGGGTTCGGCAGCGCGCCCGGCAGACCGGCGAGCAGCTCGCGCGCCCGGGCGGCGTGCTTGTGCTCGACGAGCACCTCGTACTTGGTCGCCACGACCTCGGCGACGGAGGAGAAGTCGCGCTGCCCGCGCGTCGCGGCGTAGCCGATGAGCGCCCACACGAGGCCGAAGGTCGCGCCGAAGAAGGCGGTGCTGAGCAGCACCTGCCAGACGCCCTCCTCGGTGAAGAGCGCGAAGATCAGCCCGACGAAGACGCCCAGCCACAGGCCGGACAGGATCCCGCCGATGGCGATCTTCGACCACGTCAGCCGGCCGGTGATGCGCTCGACCCGCTTGAGGTCGGTGCCGACGATCATCAGGTGCTCGACGGGGAACTCCGCGTCGGCGAGGAAGTCGACGCTCTTCTGGGCGGCGGCGTAGTCGTCGTAGACCGCCAGCGACTGGGGGAACTGCAGCTTGAGGGGCGAGGCGGCGTTGAGGCCCGGGGTCGACATGCCGCCACGATACGGCCGCGCCCCAGTCAGCCGAGGGCGGCGACCCACTCCGCTGCGGCGGCGGCGTCAGCGACGGTCTCGACACCCACGACCTCCGCGTGGCGGCGCACGACGACCACCGGTACGCCGAGCTCGCCGGCGGCGGCCATCTTGGGCCAGGTGTACCTGCCGCCGGAG
Source organism: Nocardioides sp. SYSU D00065 (assembly GCF_017916425.1). Lineage (GTDB taxonomy): Bacteria > Actinomycetota > Actinomycetes > Propionibacteriales > Nocardioidaceae > Nocardioides. Next base: position 1,495,698 of record NZ_JAFMSX010000001.1, read on the forward strand.
TCCTTGGTGACCAGGACGTCGACGGCGTGCTCGCCGAGGAGCTCCAGCTCGCCGGCGAGGTCGTAGGGACCGCGGTCCAGCAGCACCGTCCACGTCGGCGGCAGCTCGATCTCGGGCGGGTCCACCACCCGCACCACGGCCCGGTGCCCGCCCAGCGGCCCCACGAAGCGGTCGAGCGGCTGGCGCCCGACGGTCAGCAGCGGACGCCGCCCGAGCCGCGCCGCCAGCGAGGCCGCCGCGGCGTGGTCGTCGACCCAGTGCCAGCCCTCAGCGCCGGGGGCGCCGCTCCAGCCGGGCCGCTCCAACCGCAGCAGCGAGACGCCCGCGGCCGCGCAGGCGGCGACCGCGTTGGCCGAGATGCCCTCCGCGAAGGGGTGCGTGGCGTCGACGACCGCCGTGACGCCGTGCGAGCCCAGCCAGTCGCGCAGGCCGTCGACGCCCCCGAAGCCGCCCGTCCGCACCTCGCCGGCCGGCAGCCGCGGGCGCTCGACCCGGCCGGCCAGCGACGACACCACGCGCACCCCGGCCTCGTGGAGCAGCGCGGCGAGCTCGCGCGCCTCCCCGGTGCCGCCGAGCAGCAGGACCGTCACCGCGACGCCCCCGGCTCGAGGACGGGCAGCCCGGCCGGGGCGCCGGCCGTGGCGAGGTCGAGCAGCGCGTCGACGTCGAGGTGCTCCTCGGCCAGGTCGCCGAGGAGGTTCAGTCGCCGCTCGCGCAGGGCCGCGAAGTCCACCTCGCCCGGCTCGTACGACGCCCCGGCGGCCGCCGCGGCCACGCGCAGGACCGCCCGCCGCAGCTCGTCGCCCTCCAGGCTGCCGTGCCACATGGTCCCGAGCACCGCGCCCGACCGGGCACCGCCGAGGAACTCCTCCCCGCTGTGCCGGGTGGTGCGACCGTGGTGGATCTCGTAGCCGCTCGCGGGCACGCCGAGCGCGGAGCCGCGCGGGAGCCGCAGCACCTTGTCGGCGGCGAAGGTCGTCGTCACGTCGAGCAGCCCCAGCCCGGGCACGTCGGCGCCCGCCGCGCCCTCCACCCCGTCGGGGTCGAGGATGCGGCGGCCGAGCATCTGGAACCCGCCGCAGATCCCGAGCACCGGCCTGCCTGCCGCGGCGTGGTCGAGGACGGCCCGGTCGAGCCCGCGGGCTCGCAGCCAGGCCAGGTCCTCCAGCGTGGCGCGCGTGCCGGGCAGGACGACCAGGTCGGCGCCGGCGAGCGCCCGTGCCTCGGACACGAAGACGACGTCCACCCCCGGCTCGACGCCGAGCGCGTCGACGTCGGTGAAGTTGGAGATCCGCGGCAGCCGCACGACCGCGACGCGCAGCCGCGCCTCGCCCTCCGGAGCCCGGCGGCCCTCGAGGTCGAGCGCGTCCTCGGAGTCGAGCCAGAGGTCGGGGTGCCACGGCAGCACGCCGTACACCTCGCGCCCGGTCAGCGACCGGAGCTCGTCGAGGCCCGGGCGGAGCAGCGCGACGTCGCCGCGGAACTTGTTGACCACGAACCCGGCGACGAGCGCCTGGTCGGCCGCGGACAGCAGGGCGAGCGTGCCGAACATCGCGGCGAAGACCCCGCCGCGGTCGATGTCGCCGACCACGACGGTAGGGACCGAGCCGTGCTGGGCCAGCCCCATGTTGACGTAGTCCCCGGCGCGCAGGTTGATCTCCGCCGGGCTCCCGGCGCCCTCCACGACGACCACCTCGTGCCGCGAGCGCAGGTCGTCGAAGGCGGCGTACGCCGCGTCGCGCAGGTGGGTGCGGCCCCCGACGAAGTCGCGCGAGTCCAGGGTGCCGCCGGGCCTGCCCATCACGACGACGTGACTGCGCCGGTCGCCGCCGGGCTTGAGCAGGACGGGGTTCATCGCGGCCTCGGGCTCGACGCCCGCCGCGACGGCCTGGACCCACTGTGCCCGGCCGATCTCCGCCCCGTCGGCGCAGACCATGGAGTTGTTCGACATGTTCTGTGCCTTGAACGGCGCGACCGCGACCCCCCGACGCGCGAAGGCCCGGCACAGCGCGGTGGTGACGATGGTCTTGCCGGCGTCCGACGTCGTCCCGGCGACCAGCAGCGCTCCCACGGGCGTCAGCCTAGGGAGGCCCGGCCGGCGGGCCTGCACCAGTCCCGGCCGAATCTTGACGATCCATCTGTTTCATTCCGCGAACAGTCGGGCACTCTGGATGGTATGAGCAAGCTCCTCCTCGACAACCGCTTCGTCGCGGTCGCGTTCTTGGTGCTGGCGTTCCTCAACGCGTTCGCGATCCAGGGCGGCTGGTACGCCTGACCCACCCGCGGGTCGCCGCAGCGCGGTGACTCGGTGGTGGAGCCTGCCTAGGCTGGGCCGCACATCCGTTCTCGGGAGGCCCGTCATCCGCTCGCTCACCTCGCTGCTCGCCTTCCTGCTCGGCAGCACCCTCGTCCTCGCCGTCCCGGCCACGCCGGCCGCCCAGGCGGCTCGTCCCGGCTCGCTGTCGATCAGCCCCGGCAACGGGCACTTCACCGCCGGCCAGCAGGTCACCCTCACCGGCAACCTGGGCGCCGACGGGCGCCGTCGGGTGCGGCTGCAGAGCAACCTGGGTCGCAGCGGCGACGTGTGGCGCGACGTGCCGCGCGCGACCACGCGCACGAACGCCTCGGGTGCGTTCCGGCTGCGCATCGCGGCCCACTCCAGCACGATCACCTACCGCGTCGTGAGCGGCTCGCGGCGCACGTCCACGCTCGTGTCGCAAGCGGTGCACCAGGAGGTCACGCTCCGCACCCAGGAGCGCCCCGTCGCCGGCAGGCCGCTCACGCTGGTCGCCAGCACCGCCGCGATGCCGCTCCTCCCCGGCCGTGGGCTCACCTTCCAGCAGCGCGTCGGCACCGGATGGGCGACCCTCGGCACGAGCACGGTCGGCGCCGACGGCACGGGGAGCCTCGTCGTCACCCCGGAGTCGGCCGGCACGGTCGTCTACCGCGTGCGGCTCGAGGACTGGGACCGCGGCGTCGGGCACGTCGGCTGGTTCCCCAGCTATCCGACGTACGTCGACGTGGCCGCCGCCGACGCCGCGCGGCCGGGGCCGCCGGTCGTCACGAGCGACCGCACGGCCCGGACGCGCGCCGCCACCCTCGCTCGGCGTGCCCCGCACCAGTCCACCGCCGCCGGCACGCTGCGGTGGGGCGTCCAGCGCTACGACTTCGACTGGGAGCACGGCGAGTCGCTCACCGACCGCGCCGTGATCGGCACCCGCCGACGCGGCTCGTGGACCGACGTCAGCACCGGCACCGGCCGCGTGATGCTGCGCAACGGCGCGATGCAGCTCAGCAGCAACAGCGAGGGCGCCGGCCGGGCAGGATCGCTGGGCTCGCTGTCGGCGACCCTCGGCGGCAACGCGCAGTCCCACGGGCGCTGGGAGACCCGGCTGATGCCCATGGTGTTCCGCGGCGGCACCACGGACTACGTCGTCAGGGCCGAGCTGGTGCCGGTCGCCGACGTCGCCACCGGCTGCGAGGCCCGCGCGATCACCCTCTACGAGGCACGCCCGCAGGCCGACGGGATCACGATCGGGGCCCGGTCCTCCTCCGGCGCCGCCTGGCAGCGGACCCTCCCGGACGTCCGGGTGCGCAACGCCTTCCACGCGCTCGCCGTCGAGGTCACGCCCAAGCGCCTCACCTGGTTCCTCGACGGCCGCCCGATCGGGCGGGTCACCGACCCGGCGGCGATCTCCGGGGAACCGCTGACGGTCCGCCTCTCCATGCAGGCCTCCGGCACCGAGCCGATGAAGACCACGCGCACCCTGGTCGACTGGGTCCGGGCGTACCCCTCCGGCACGGGCCGCCCCACGCGCGGCGGCCCGCGCCTGACGGCGGGGACGCACGCCGTCACGTGCTGACGAGCCGCGGCTGCGACGATGGGCCGGTGCGCCTGCCCGTCCTGTCCTCCGACTGCTCCCGGTGCAGCGGACTGTGCTGCGTGCTGCTCCCCTTCTCCCGCGACGACGGCTTCGGCGTCACCAAGGGCGGCGGGACCCCGTGCCACAACCTCGCGGGCGACGACTCCTGCCGCATCCACGCCACGCTGCGCACCGACGGGTGGGTGGGCTGCACCCGCTTCGAGTGCTTCGGCGCCGGGCAGCACGTCACCCAGGTGACGTACGCCGGCGCGTCCTGGCGCGAGGTCGCGGACCTCGGCGAGATGGCCGCCGTGCTCTCGGTGGTCCGTGCCCTGCACGAGATGCTGCTGCACCTGCGCACGGCCGCGGACCGCGCCCCGGACCTGGTGCCCGACGCGCTCGTGCGGGAGATCGTCGCCCTCGACGGCGCCGACCCGGTCACCTTGCTGACTGCCGACCTCGACGACCTCCACGAGCGCGTCGGCACCGTGCTGCACCGCGCCAGCACCGCGGTCCGAGCCGGGCTGGGCGGGGCAGACCTCGCTCGGGCCGACCTGGCCGGCCAGGACCTCCGAGGCCGCGACCTGGCCGGCGCCACGCTGCGCGGCGCCCTGCTGATCCGCGCCGACCTGCGCGGTCTGCGCCTGCTCGACACCGACCTGCTGGGCGCCGACCTGCGTGACGCCGACGTGCGCGGGTGCGACCTCGCCTCGACGCTGTTCCTCACCCAGCCGCAGGTCAACGCGGCGATCGGCGACGCGACCACCGTCCTGCCCGCCGGGCTCGACCGGCCGGGGCACTGGCAGGGCAGGCACTAGCGGGCTCGCCCACCCTCCGGGGCGGGCGGCGGAATACGCGGCAGCCGTGGCCCGCTGTGCCCAGCATGACTGTTCCCAGCATTCAGCTCCACGACGGCACGTCGATCCCGCAGCTCGGCTTCGGCGTGTTCCAGATCGCCCCCGCCGAGACCGTCGAGGCGGTGACCCGGGCCCTCGACGTCGGCTACCGCCACATCGACACCGCCGAGATGTACGGCAACGAGAAGGAGGTGGGCGAGGCGCTCCGCTCCGCCGGCGTGCCCCGCGACGAGGTCTACGTGACCTCCAAGCTCAACAACGGCTTCCACCGCCCCGACGACGCCGAGCGGGCCTTCGAGCAGACCCTGACCGACCTCGGCGTGGACCGCATCGACCTGTTCCTCATCCACTGGCCGCTCCCCACGCGCTACGACGGCGACTTCGTCTCGACGTGGCGCACCATGGCCTCGTTCGTCGAGGACGGCCGCGCGGCCTCGGTCGGCGTCTCGAACTTCCAGCCCGCCCACCTGCAGCGCATCGTCGACGAGACCGGCGTCGTGCCGGTGATCAACCAGGTCGAGGTGCACCCCTACTTCACCAACGAGGACGTCCGCGCGGCCAACGCCCGGCACGGCGTCGCGACGGAGGCGTGGTCGCCCATCGCCCAGGGCCAGGTGCTCGACGACGCGGTGCTGACGGAGATCGCCGCCGCGAAGGGCAAGTCGACCGCCCAGGTCACGCTCCGCTGGCACATCGAGCGCGGCGACATCATCTTCCCCAAGTCGGTGACGCCGAGCCGCATGCGCGAGAACTTCGAGATCTTCGACTTCTCCCTCACCGAGGACGAGGTCGCCCGGATCTCCGGCCTGGACCGCGGGGAGAGCGGCCGGACCGGCCCGAACCCCGACACGTTCGACTACATCCCCGGCTGACGGCCGGCGGGGCGGCACGTCGACGGCGTGCCGCCCCGGCCGTCGGGACTTGAGTGCCGGTACGCAGGTCACCGGGGGTGGGCGTGCTCCACACTCGGCGCATGGACACCTCCTGGCAGCGCCCCGGCCTGCGCGCCGCCCTCCTCTACGCCGTCGCGGCGACCGTGCTCGGCGGCGTCGTCTCCCTCGTCAGCCGCCTCGAGCTCACCCGGCGCAACGTCGTACGCCACGACCTGCCGGACGGCCCGCTCATCGTCGTGGCCAACCACACCAGCTATGCCGACGGCATCCTGCTCGCCCTCGTCGGCCGTCGCCTCGGCCGGTCGCTGCGGCTGATGGCGACCGGCGGCGTCTTCCGCTCGGCGCTCGTCGGGCCCCTGGCGCGGCGACTCGGCTTCATCCCCGTGCTGCGCGGTACGTCGTCCGCGGCCGGGTCGCTCGACGCGGCCGCCGAGGCGCTCGCGGCCGGCGAGGCGGTCGGGCTGTTCCCTGAGGGCCGGATCACCCGTGACCCGGACCAGTGGCCCGAGCGGTCGAAGACCGGGGCGGTCCGGCTCGCGCTGCGCACCGGTGCCCCGGTCGTGCCGGTCGCGCTGGTCGGCGCCCACCGGGTGGTCGGCAGGCGTCGCATCCTCGCCCGGCTGCTGGGCAACGTCGCGACGCGCCCGATCGTCGCCGTCGAGGTGGGCGAGCCCCTCGACGTGTGCCGGCTCGCCGGCGTCGCGGCGGGCGACCCGGTGGACGAGACGACCGTGCGCCGCGTCGCGGACGAGGTGATGGCGTCCCTGGTCGCCCAGGTCGCGGCCCTGCGTGGGGAGACCCCGCCGCACCCCTACGGCGTGCCGGAGTCAGCGCTCAGCGCGTGAAACCTGTCAGGAGTAGCGGTGGGTCTTGGCGGCGTGACCGCTCTCGCGCGTGCAGGTGCGCCCGCTCATGTTGCGGTGGCCGCACAGGGCCTCGGCGGCGGCATCGGTGGCAGGGACCTGCGCCGTCCTGCTCGACCCGACCGCCGTGCGGGTCGGGGCCGCGGGGGCGACCGGGGCGCGGGATGCCGCCGGCTTGGCGCCGGCCCGCTTCTGGGCCTCCGCGTAGCGTGCCTCCCGCATGGCGCGGAGGTTGTCCATCTTGCTCATCGCTCACTCACGCCCCGAGCCTAGGCGGCGGCACCGACAACGCCGCGATCGGCGCCGCACGCCAGGGTCAGCGCCCCCGGCGCCACACGACCATCGACTGCCCCGGCGCCTGGTGCAGCACCGGCAGCTTGTTGCCGCTCGTCTGGGCCTGCGCCGCCCGCGCCGCCAGCGCCCGCCGCAGGGCGTCGAGCTCGGCGACCAGCTCCTCGTTGCGCGCCCGCAGCGCGTCGATCTGGTGCTCGAGGTCCATGATCCGGCGTACGCCCTCGATGCCGATCCCGGCGCTGGTCAGGTCGGCGATCTGGCGCAGGCGCTCGAGGTCGCGGTGGGAGTAGCGCCGGCCGCCGCCGCCGGTGCGCCCGGGCGCGATCAGCCCCATCCGCTCGTAGGCGCGCAGCGTCTGCGGGTGCAGGCCGGTGAGCTCGGCTGCCACGCTGATGACGTAGACGGCCGCGTCGGGCGAGGGCGCGCCGAACGTGCTCACGACTCGAAGAGCCCTTCACGCAGCGGCCGCCCGGCGGTGGCCGCACGGTAGGCCTCGAGGGCCTCGCGCGCCGTCTGGTCGAGCGTCGCAGGGACCTGGACCGCGACCGTGGCGAGCAGGTCTCCGCGCGAGCCGTCACGACGGGTCGCACCCTTGCCCCGCACGCGGAAGGTGCGGCCGTTGGGGGTGCCGGGCGGCAGCTTGAGCGTCACCGGGGCGCCGCCCAGCGTCGGGATCTTCACCTCGGCGCCGAGCGCGGCCTCGTCGAAGGACACCGGCACCTCGATGGTGAGGTTGTCCCCCTTGCGGCCGAAGACGGGGTGCGGGGTGACCTTCACCGTGACGAACAGGTCGCCCGGCGGCCCCCCGTGGTCACCGGGCGCACCCTTGCCCTTGAGCCGGATCCGTGCGCCGTCCTTGACGCCCGCGGGGATCCGCGCCTGGATCGAGCGCGCCGAGGTGCCGCGGCCGCTGCCGTGGCACGTGGGGCACGCCTCGTCGTAGACCAGCTGCCGACCGCCGCAGGCCGGGCACGTCTCGTTGATGGAGAACGCACCGCCCGTGCCCGAGACGACGAACCCGGCGCCCTCGCACTCGGGGCAGATGTGCGGCCGGGTGCCGGGCTTGCCGCCCGTGCCCTGGCAGGTCGGGCAGGCGGTGTCGGAGGTGAGGCGCAGCGACACCGTCACGCCCTCGAGCGCGTCGGTGAACCCGATGGTGGCCGAGCTCTCGACGTCGGCACCGCGTCGCGGCCGCGTCTGCTGGGTGCGGGTGCGCTGGGCGCCGCCGAAGATGTCGCCGAACATGTCCCCGAGACCGCCGGAGCCGCCGCGGTCGCGGAGCAGGTCGTCGAGGTTGAACCCGCCCGCGCCGCCGAACCCCCCGCCGCCCATGCCCGGCCCGAAGCCCCCGCGGGCCTGCAGCGAGCGGAACTCGTCGTACTTCGCGCGCTTGGCCTCGTCACCGACGACGTCGTACGCCTCGGCGACGGCCTTGAACTTCTCGTGCTTGGCGTCGTCGCCGGGGTTGGAGTCGGGGTGGTTCTCGCGCGCGAGCTTGCGGTAGGCCTTCTTGATGTCGGCCGCGCTCGCGTCCTTGGCGACCCCGAGGACCGCGTAGAAGTCCTTGGTCGCCCAGTCGTTGCGGGGGGCGTCGTTGTCAGCCATGGGTGAACCTCCTCTCCGTCACCAGTCGGGTCTGCGGGTCAGGCGTCGGCCGGGTCGACCACGAGCACCTGCGCCGCGCGCACGACCCGGTCGCCGAAGCGGTAGCCGGCCTTGGCGACGTGCTTGACGGTCGTCACCTCGACCTCGGCGTCGCCGCCGAGGTGGCTCAGCGCCTCGTGCAGGTTGGGGTCGAAGGCGTCGCCGGGCTCGCCGAAGCGGACCAGCCCCGCGGTCGTGACCACCCGCTCGAGCTGGTCGGCGACCGCCTTGAAGCCGCCCTCGAGCTCGCCGTGCTCGCGGGCGCGGTCGATCGTGTCGAGCACCTCGACCACGGGGGTGAGCGCCTTGTAGGCGGCCGTCTCGGCCACCAGCTGGCGGTCGCGGTCGACGCGCTTGCGGTAGTTGGCGTACTCGGCCTGGACGCGCTGCAGGTCGTCGGTGAGGTCGGCGACCCGGCCGCGCAGGGCGAACAGCTCGTCCTGCTCCTCCCCGGTGCCGGGCTCCGTGCCGGAGTCCGCGCCGAAGTCGGCGCCGGAGTCGTCGCCGGCGACGGCGTCGCCCTCGACCTGGGTCTCGACCTCGGTCTGCGCGGGCGCGTCGCCCGCGACGTCACCGAAGCCCTCGGCCGGGGCGTCCTCCGGAGAGGGAGCCACGGTGGGCTCCCCCTCCGGGAGGTCGCTCGCCTGCGGGCCCGGGGTGGGCTCGTCGGGGCGATCGGTCACTTGGACTCACCCTCGGCGTCGCTCGCGGACGTGCCGTCGGCCGGCTCGTCGACGATCTCGGCGTCGACGACGTCGTCGTCGGACTCACCCGTCGCGCCCGTGGCACCGCCCGCGGCGGCCTGGTCGGCCTCGGCGGCGGCGTACATCGCGGCGCCCATCTTCTGGCTGGACTCGCCGAGCTTGGTGACCGCCGCGGTGATCTCCTCCGACGTGGCGTCCTCCTTGGCGAGGACCTCCTTGAGCGCGTCGACGTCGGCCTGGACCTCGGTCTTGACGTCCTCGGGGAGCTTGTCGGCGTTGTCGGTGAGGAACTTCTCGGTCGTGTAGACGAGCTGGTCGCCCTGGTTGCGGGCCTCGACGGCCTCGCGACGCTTGGCGTCCTCCTCGGCGTACTGCTCGGCCTCCTTGACCATGCGGTCGATCTCGTCCTTGCTCAGCGCGGAGCCACCGGAGATGGTCATCGACTGCTCACGCCCGGACGCCTGGTCCTTGGCCGAGACGTGCACGATGCCGTTGGCGTCGATGTCGAAGGTGACCTCGATCTTCGGTACGCCGCGGGGAGCCGGCGGCAGGCCGGTCAGCTCGAAGTTGCCGAGCGGCTGGTTCTGCGACCACATCTGGCGCTCGCCCTGCGCGACCTTGATCTCCACCGACGGCTGGTTGTCGTCGGCGGTGGTGAAGATCTCCGAGCGCTTGGTCGGGATCGTGGTGTTGCGCTCGATGAGGGTGGTCATCACGCCGCCCTTGGTCTCGATGCCGAGCGAGAGCGGGGTGACGTCGAGCAGCAGCACGTCCTTGACCTCGCCCTTGAGGACACCGGCCTGGAGCGCGGCGCCCACGGCCACGACCTCGTCGGGGTTGACGCCCTTGTTGGGCTGCTTGCCCCCGAGCAGCTCGGTGACGAGGTCGGTCACGGCCGGCATGCGGGTCGAGCCGCCGACGAGGACCACGTGGTCGATGTTGGAGACCGCGACGCCGCCGTCCTTGAGCACCGACTGGAACGGCGCCTTGGTGCGCTCGAGGAGGTCGGCGGTGAGCTTCTGGAACTCGCTGCGGGTCAGGCGCTCCTCGAAGTGGAGCGGGCCGGACTCGCCGTGGGTGATGTAGGGCAGGTGGATGGTGGTCTCGCTGGAGGAGGACAGCTCGATCTTGGCCTTCTCCGCGGCCTCCTGCAGGCGCTGCTTGGCGATCTTGTCGGCCGCCAGGTCCACGCCGTTGCTGTCCTTGAACTTCTTGACCATCCACTCCACGACGCGGTTGTCCCAGTCGTCGCCGCCGAGGTGGTTGTCGCCGGAGGTCGCCTTGACCTCGACGACGCCCTCGCCGATCTCGAGCAGGGACACGTCGAACGTGCCGCCACCGAGGTCGAAGACGAGGATCGTCTGGTCCTCGCCCTTGTCGAGGCCGTAGGCCAGGGCGGCGGCGGTCGGCTCGTTGACGATGCGGCTGACGTTGAGGCCCGCGATCTCGCCGGCCTCCTTGGTCGCCTGGCGCTGGGCGTCGGAGAAGTACGCCGGCACGGTGATCACCGCGTCGGTCACGGTCTCGCCGAGGTACGCCTCGGCGTCGCGCTTGAGCTTCTGCAGCACGAACGCGCTGATCTGCTGGGGGGTAAAGGACTTGTCGTCGATGTCGACCTTCCAGTCCTCGCCCATGTGGCGCTTGACGGACCGGATGGTGCGGTCGACGTTGGTGACCGCCTGTCGCTTGGCGACCTCTCCGACGAGGACCTCGCCGGACTTGGTGAAGGCGACGACGGACGGGGTGGTCCGGGCGCCTTCGGCGTTGGCGATGACGGTGGGTTCGCCACCTTCGAGGACGGCGACGACGGAGTTCGTCGTACCGAGGTCGATGCCGACGGCTCGAGCCATGGGGTGTACCTCCTGCGTGAGATCTGGGACTGTCGCCCATCCTGCCGCGGTGCGGCCGGCGAGGCAAAACAGTTGAGTCGAAGACGCTCAACTCTGTTCATGTGGCTCAACGCATGAGCGCCGAGGATGTTCCCGGATCCGGACACCGATTTCGCCGGGACGGCGGACCCGTAGCCTGGGCCGCATGATCCGGCACACCGTCGCCTTCCGACTCCACCACGCTCCGGGCTCCGCCGAGGAGGCCGACTTCCTCGCCACCGCGCGGGCGCTCGCCGACATCCCCGGCGTCGAGGCGTTCGAGCAGCTGCGCCAGACCAGCGCCAAGAACGACTTCACGTTCGGCTTCTCGATGGAGTTCGCCGACCAGGCGGCGTACGACGCCTACAACGACCACCCGGTCCACACGTCGTTCGTGGCCGAGCGCTGGGTGCCCGAGGTGGCGGACTTCCTCGAGATCGACTACCAGCCGCTCTGAGCCCTGTCGGGATCCGGCCCTCCGGCTGCCGCGCCGCGGGTCCGGGCCCGCTCAGGCGCTCGCCGCAGCAGCGGCGACCGACCGACGTACGCGTCCCGCAGCGAGCTGCCCGAGGCCGACGCTGCCCAGGACCAGCGCCATGCCCGCGGCCTGCGCCCAGCCGAAGGCCTCGGCGGCGAACGCGACACCCAGCGCCGTGCCCACGACCGGGTTGAGCAAGCCGATGATGGCGACGGCGCCCGCCGGCATCCGCCGCAGGCCGGTGAACCAGCAGACGTACGCCAGCCCGGTGCCGACGACCGCCAGCCACGTGTAGCCCGCGACGGCGGCGAGGTCGACCGGCGGCGGACCGCCCTCGACCCACAGGGCGACAGGCAGCAGGGCGACGCCGCCCACGACGAGCTGCCACGATACGAGGGTCAGCATGTCGACCGGCGGCGGCCAGCGCTTGATCAGCACGAACCCCAGTCCGCTGACCACCACGGAGCCGAGAGCGCCGGCCAGCCCCAGCGCCGTCACGCCGTCGGGGCTGCGCAGCACCAGCAGGGCCACGCCGAGAGTGCCGACGGTCGCAGCCAGCACGCGCAGGGCGGCGGGCCGCTCCCCGATCACCGGCCAGGCGATCAGCATCACCGCGAACGGAGAGGTCGCCTGGACGCTCGCAGCCAACCCTCCGGGCAGGTGGTAGGCGGCGAGGAAGAGGAGCGGGAAGAACGCCCCGATGTTGCACAGCCCCAGCACCACCGCCTTGCCCCACCACGCCCCGCGCGGCAGCCGACGGCGCCAGGCGAGCAGCAGCAGCCCGATGGGGAGCGCCCGGACGAGCGCGGCGAACAGGGGCCGGTCCGGCGGGAGCAGCCGGTCCGTCACAATGTAGGTGGTGCCCCACGCCGCGGGCGCGACCGCCGTGACCAAGAACAACGCCGTCCGGCCGAGGAGGATCCTTTCCATGGAAGACATATTACCTTCCACGGAAGATTCTGCCCAGCGGCCCGACCATGTCGCCTGGGTGCAGGAGCAGTGGGCGCGCGAGCGCCCCGACCTCGACACGTCGCCCATGGGCGTGATCGGACGTCTGCACCGCCTCGCCGACCTCCTCCACGACCGGCTGCGCCCCGTCTTCGAGGCCGCCGGCATCTCCGACGGCGAGTTCGACGCGCTCGCCGCCCTGCGGCGCTCCGGCGAGCCCTTCGAGCTCACTCCGAGCGAGCTGGCGGCGACCACCATGATCACCTCGGGTGCCGTCACCAAGCGGGTGGACCGCCTGGTGGCCGCCGGGCTGGTCACCCGCACCGTCGCCTCGCACGACGGGCGGGTCCGCCACGTCGCGCTGACGGCAGCGGGCAGGCAGCTCGTCGACCGCGTGGTGGAGCAGCACTACGCCAACGAGGAGCGTCTGCTGGAGATCTTCTCGCCGGCCGAGCGCGACCAGCTCGTCCAGCTGCTGGGCCGCTGGACCCGCCACCTCCAGGACTGGCCGCCGGGTCGAGGCACCAGGGCCACCTGACGCGCCCGGCAGGTCAGCGCTTCCAGACGTACGGCGTCGTGGTCGTCACGGCCTGCAGGCCGGAGCGTTCGAGGATGGGACGCGACATGTCGGTGCAGTCGGAGTGGATGTAGCGGATGCCCCGCTCGACCGCGGAGCGCGCCCGGGCGGCGACCAGCGCGCGGTAGATCCCGCGGCCGCGGTGGGCCGGCAGCGTCGAACCGCCCCAGATCCCGGCGAACGCGGTGCCCGCCACCGGCGTGAGCCGTCCGGCGCACACCACCTCGCCGGCGACCTCCGCGATCCAGAACTCCGAGGCGCCGCGCTCGAGCTCGGCCACGGACGACGCGAGCGACGGCCCGTGGCCGCCGAAGACCTCCGCCTGGGTGGCCAGCATCCGGGTCAGGTCGTCGCGGACGTCGCCTCCGTCGCCGATGCGGCGTACGACGACCGGTCCGTCGGGGGTGTCCGCCAGGGGTACGTCGACCGCGAGCAGCGCCGCCTCGCCGATCATCACCGTCTCGACGGGCTCGGGCACGAGCCCGTGCGCCGCCAGCCGTACGCCGAGGTCCGCGGGCAGGTCGTGGCCGCGGGTCTTCCACTCGAACGACTCGACCTCGGTCCGGTCGCGGAAGTGCGCCACGGTCCGCTCGATGAGCTCGTCGAGGGCGTCCGACTCCAGGCCGGCGAGGTCGCGGTAGGAGACGAAGCCGCCGTGGTCGAAGACCGCCCAGTACAGCGGCCCCTCGCGCACGACCTGCACGGCACCGGCCATCTCGGCGTCGGTGCGCAGCTGCTCGTCGTAGGCCCTCAGCAGGTCGTGGGTCGTCATGGCCGCAGCCTAGGGCGGGGCGGCGTGGCGCCGCCGCCGCATTTCCGGAGCCCCGCACGCGACCCCGGACCCTGAATCAGGGGAATCCCAGGGTCGAAGCGGCCCCGAGATTCGCCTCGAGGGCGCACACTCTTCTCGTGGTCCACGGAGGGAAGCTGAAGCGCGTCGTCGGCGCCTCGGGCGTCGTCGTGCTGCTCGCGGCCCTCCTGGCCCTCTACGTCGCCGACCGTGCCGGGGCCGGACCGAAGAGCTGTCAGCAGCACCGCGCCGACGCGCGCGAGCGCGCCGCCGTCGTGACGGGCGCCGGCACTCCGGTCCTGGTCATCGGCGACTCGTGGTCGGTGGGGCTGGGCCAGGACGACCTGCGCCGCTCGTGGGCGGCCGACCTGTCCGGCGAGGTGCACGTCGCAGGCTTCTCCGGCTCGGGCTTCAGCGCCCACGCCAGCCGGTGCGGGCGCGTCTCGTTCGCCGACCGCGCCCCGACCGCGCTCTCGGCGCGTCCGCAGCTCGTGGTGGTCGAGGGCGGCCTCAACGACCACGACCAGCCCGACGCCGCGATCGAGCGCGGGTTCCACGACCTGATGGCCAGCCTCGCCGGGCACCACGTCGTGGTCGTCGGACCCGCCGACGCCCCGTCGCGGTCCGACTCCGTGCCGCGCGTCGACGCGCTGCTCGCCGAGCTGTGCGAGGAGTACGGCGTCCCGTACGTCGCCACGAGCGACCTCGACCTGGCCTACCTGGGCGACCGGCTCCACCTGACCGAGGGCGGGCACCGCGAGTTCGGGGCGGCCGTCGCCCAGCGGATCGCGGACCTCGAGCCGGCGCGTCCCGCGGTCCTCCGGCGCTGAGGCGTCCGCGGGGCTCGTCCTACTCGGCCAGCCAGGCGGCCCAGCTGTCGAAGGAGTACGGCCGGCCGAGGAAGTCGGCGACCAGGTCGGCGGCGTCCTTGCGCCCGCCCATCGCGAGCACCTTGTCGCGGTACGCGGTGGCGACGTCGGCGGCGAACAGGTCGGCGGCGTCGAAGGCGGAGAACAGGTCCTTGGCGATCACCAGCGACCACATGTAGGTGTAGTAGCCCGAGGAGTAGCCGTCGAGGTGGCCGAACGCGCAGTGCATGTGCGCTCCCTCCAGCGGCGGGAACACCGAGTAGCGGCGCTGCAGCTCGTCGCCGTACGCCGTGAGGTCGTCGTGCGGGCCCGCGTGGAAGTAGTAGGAGCGGGCGGCGTACGACATCTGCTGCGCGGCGTAGGTGCCCTTGCCGAAGTGGTCGGCCCGGCGCATCGCTGCGACGAGCTCGGCGGGGATGGTCGAGCCTGAGGCGTCGCGCGCGAACGTCGCGAGCACGTCGGCGTCCCACGCCCACTCCTCGAGCATCTGGCTGGGGGCCTCCACGAAGTCCCACTCGGTGGCGACCCCGGAGAAGCGGGCCCACTCGCCCTGGCCGCCCAGGACGTGGTGGACGAGGTGGCCGAACTCGTGGAACAGGGTGACCACCTCGTCGTGCTCCATCAGCCCGCGGCTGAAGTTGCACACGAGCACGCCCTCGGGCAGCTGCACGCCGGCCACGCCCGTGACCATGTCGAACTGCGCGGCGTGCTTGAACTTGCCCTCGCGCGGGTGCAGGTCGAGATGGATGCGGCCGATGCGCCGGCCGTCGAGCCCGACGTCGAAGCTGGCCACGTCGGGGTGCCAGGTGCCGGCCACCGACTGCGGGACGGGGGTCCACTCCAGCCCGAAGAGGCGTCCGGTGACGTCGAGCAGGCCCTGGCGCACGGACTCGAAGGGGAAGTACGTGCGCACGACCTGGCCGTCGACGTCGTACTGCTCGCGGCGGACGAGCTCCGAGTAGTAGCGCGAGTCGTGGGCGTGCACGACCTCGGCGTCGGGGTGGTCGACGCGCTTGCGCTCCAGCAGCACCGCCACCTCCTCGCGGGCGCGCTCGACCGCCGCGTCGCTGATGCGCTCGATGAAGTCCGCGACGGCCTGCCCGGAGCCGATCATCTTGACCTCGGTGTCGTAGTCGGGCCACGAGTCGTAGCCCAGCAGCGCGGCGGTCTCGCGGCGTACGGCCAGCAGGTCCTGGAGGACCTGGTCGTTGGCCGGCCAGGCCACGTTGTGCTGGGCGAGGGCGAGCTCGCGGCGCACCTCGGCGTCGGAGCCGAACGTCATGAAGGGCACGAGGTCGGGGTAGTCGGTGGTGATCGTGACGAGCCCGTCGGCGTCGGGGGCGTGGCCGGCCCGGTAGTCGTCGGGCAGCCCCGCCAGCCGTTCGGGAGCGACGCGCACGGACCGGACGTCGTCGCGGATGTTGCGGCCGAAGTCCTGGGAGAGCCGCACCGCCGTCTCGCTCAGCTCGCGCAGCCGGTCGCGGGTCGCCTCGTCCCGGTCGACGCCGGCGCGGCGGAAGTCGCGGAGGGTGTGCTCGAGCACCCGGCGCGCGTCGTCGTCGAGGGCCTCGGCGCCGGGGCCGGTCGACACCGCGTCGAAGACGGCGTACAGGTCGCGGTCCAGGCCCAGCTCCGTGACGTACCGCTGCACCTCCTGGTCGAGCTCGTCGGCGCGGTCGCGCACGGCGGCGTCGGGGTGCACTTCGGCCCACAGGGCCACCGACGCGGCGTTGGCCAGGGCGGTCTCGGCCCGGTTCCACGCCGCCAGCACCTCGTGCGCGTCGCTCGAGCCGGTCTTCACCTGCTCGACGCAGCGCCGGGCCTCGCCGAGCTGGCCCTCGCACCGCTCGCCGACCCAGGCGAGCCAGTCGCCGGCTCCCGGGAGGTCGATCGGCTCCGGCGCGGACGTCGAGCGGGCGGAGGAGGACGCGGGATCGGTGTCGTGAGCCACGCCACGGGAGCCTACGGGCGCCAAGCGGCGACCTCCACCCGGCCGCGCGGGGACCGGCCGAGGACGACGTAGCGTGTCGCCGTGACCACGACGCGGGACGAGTTCCGGTTCCGCGACATCTGGCTGGTGGCGTACGGCCCCTCGATCGTCTCCGCGATCGGTCACGGCGCGATCATGCCGGTGCTGGCGCTGCGGGCCCGCGACCTCGGCGCGGACGTCAGCACCGCGGCCGCCGTCGTGGCGCTGACGGGGGTCGGCATGCTCCTCGCGAGCCTCCCGGCCGGCGCGCTCGTCGCCCGCATCGGCGAGCGCCGCGCGCTGGTCGGCGCGGGGTTCGTCGACGCGGCCGCGATGGCGCTGGCGGCGGTGAGCGACTCCGTGGCGGGCCTCGCCGCCGGCGTGCTGGCGAGCGGGATGTGCTGGACGCTGTTCCTCATCGCCCGCCAGGGCTTCATGATCGACGCCGTCCCGGTGACGCACCGGGCGCGGGCGATGTCCCTGCTGGGCGGGTCCTACCGCATCGGTGTGCTCATCGGGCCGCTGGTCGGCGCAGCACTGATCGGGCTGACCGACCTCGCCAGCGTGTTCTGGCTCGGCGCCGCGATGTCGGTCTGCGCGTCGCTGCTGGCCGCCACGATGCCCGACCTGGGCGAGGACGAGCGCGCTGCGGCAAGGGTCTCCGGCCACCTCGGCGTGTGGTCCGTCATCGCCGCACACCGTCGCGTGCTCGCCACCCTCGGCGTCGCCGTGGTCGTCCTCGGGGCGTCCCGGTCGCTGCGGCTGAGCCTGCTGCCGCTGTGGGCCGATCACCTCGGGCTGTCGGCCTCGACCACGTCGCTGATCTTCGCCGGGGCCGCCGCGCTCGACGTCGCCTTCATGTGGCCGGGCGGGTGGCTGATGGACACGCGCGGCCGGATGGTCGTGGCGCTGCCGGTCGTGCTCTCCATGGCACTCGCCTGCCTGCTGCTGCCGCTGGCCACCTCGGCCGGCTCCGTGGCGCTGGTGATGGCGCTGATCGCCGCCGGCAACGGCCTCGGGTCGGGGATCGTGATGACCCTCGGCGCGGACTCGGCCCCGGCCGAGGGCAGGTCGCAGTTCCTCGGCGCGTGGCGGCTGTGCGGCGACGTCGGCAACACCGGCGGGCCGCTGCTGGTCAGCGCCGTCGCGGCCGCGGCGCCGCTGGCGACGGCCTGCCTGCTCGTCGGCGTCCTCGGCCTGGTCGGCGCCGGCTGGGTGGGCTACTGGACGCGCCGGGTCGACCTCGACCGGGTGGCGCTCAGCCGACGGTGACGGTGACCTCGTTGGACGTGACGTCGGAGTCGGTGTCGATCACGCGGAACTCGTTGGCACCTACCTGGCCCGTTCGCACGATGGTGGCGAATGAGCCGCCGGTGACCGACGCCGTCACCGGGAAGTCGGACCACGCGCCGTTCTCGAGCCGCTGCACCTGGAGGATCGCGCCCTCGCCGCCCTGGTAGGTGCCGGTGAGGTCGATCTGCTGCATCGGGCTCACCGACTGCTGCGTGGCGCTGAGCGTGATCGCGGGCGCCGCCGTCTCCGTGCCGGGCTCGGCGCCCGGGGTCGTCTCGGTCGTGCCCGACGGGGCCGGCGTCGTGGTCCCGGTGTCGCTGGGCTTCGGCAGCCGGAACGTCGCCGGGGTGCCGCTGTCGCCGTCCGCGCTGGAGCCGCCGCCGATCCCCGTGGCCTTCACGCCGACCAGGACGGCGAGGCCTCCGAGCAGCCCGATGGCCACGGCGACACCGACCAGGGCGATCAACCCGGTCAGCACGGGGCGGTTCTCGGTGTCCATGGGGACCTTTCGAGCAGGAGCAGGGGCGCGGCCATTGTCCAAGACGGCTGGTCACCTGGCCAACCTGCGCCTCGTGACGGCGGTCGGCTCCTCCCCAGCAGGCAGGATGGTGGCATGCAGTCACCGTTGCGACACGGCAGGGCAGCCATCGGCACGACGATCGCCGGAGGCGCCCTGGCCGCGCTGTCCCAGGCCCCCGACCGAGCCGCACGCCTTCTGCGCCACCGCTACCCGACGGTCGCGGTCACCGGCATGACGGGCGTCGGCAAGACCCGCCTGGCCGACCGCCTGACCCGCCGGGCGAGCGCGGAGTCCTCTGTGGAGGGTGGGCAGGACGTCGGCTCGGCGGTGATGGAGCGGCGTACGCGCCGCGCCGCGAGGCTGCGCGGGTACCGCTTCCGCGTCGTGCCGGGCGAGAACGCCGCCACCCGGCTCGGCGCGTTGGACGAGGTCTTCCACGACGAGCCCGTCGACGGCGTGCTGCACGTGGTCGCCAACGGCTACGCCACCCCGCGGCGCACCGGCGGCACCTCCGGCGCGGCGCTCGCCTCGCGCGAGGAGCAGCTCGCCGCCGAGCTCGAGGACTGGGCGATCACCGCGCACCGCATCGCCGCCATGGCGGTGCGCCGTGATCGCCCGACCTGGCTCGTGATCGCGGTGACGAAGGCCGACCTCTTCGCCGACGACGTCGACGAGGCCGTGCGCTACTACTCCCCCGGCAGCGGCTCGCCGTTCGGCGACCGGCTCGACGAGCTGCGGGCGCTGGCCGGCGGCGCCAAGCTCTCGATCGACGTGCTGCCGGTGTGCGCGCAGGGCGGTGGCCGCAAGGCCTCTGCGTCCGAGAAGGCGTGCTCCGACATGCTCGCGCGACTCGAGCTGCGGATGGCGCAGCTGTGCGGGCACGTCTGAGCGGCGGGCGACCCGGCCGCCTCGCGCTGCTCGTCACCGCGGCGGCGTACGTCGTCGCGCTGGCGTGGGCCGCCGCGGTGCTGCCCGAGCGGGTGCCGTCGCACTTCGACGCAGCGGGTCGGGTGGACGACTGGTCGTCGCGCCCTGCGGCGCTCGTGGCGTGGGCGGGGATCGGGGTCCTGGTGCTCGGCGGCATCCCTCTGCTCACGCGCGCCCTGAGCGCGGGTGACGGCAGGTGGGTCAACCTGCCGCCCGGCTGGAAGGACCACTGGTTCGCCCCCGAGCGGCGCGCCGAGTTCCGGGACCGCCTGCAGGACGACACGGAGGCGTCGACCGCGTTGACGGGCGTGCTGCTCCTCGCGGTGCTGGGCCTGACCACCTGGGTGGGCACGACCGGGCGCGACGAGGTCCCGTGGTGGGTGCTCGCCGGGCTGGTCGGCGGCTACCTGGCCCTCACCGCCGCGTGGGCGCTGCGGGTGCGGGCGCGGTACCGGCCGCCCGGGGTGTCTTGACCGGGGCTCGGCTGGATCGGGGGTTGCGCGCCGGCGCGCCGTCGGTTGCTTCATCACGGTATGTCGGCGAACAGGCACTTCCCGTGCGGAGTTCACCCGGGGAAGTGCCTACCCAGCGACATACCTAGATGAATGTGGGGCCCAAGGGGCGCCGGCCCAGTCCCCGTCTCCGCCGGCACGCCGTCGTTGCTTCATCACGGTATGTCGCCGAACAGGCACTTCCCGTGCGGAGTTCACCCGGGGAAGTGCCTACCCAGCGACATACCGTGATGAATGCGGGGCCCGAGGGGCGCCGACCCGAGGCCCGGCATAACCCGGCCGAGCCGCCCCCCGCCGGCCGCGCCGCGCGCGTGGTTCACAGTTTCACGAGAACGGGTTTCGACGGCGGCCAGCGGGGCAGAAGGTCGCCATGAGGCCGATCGCGATCAACCAGCGGGCGCTGCGCGGCGCCAAGGAGGAGCTCGACTCCGCCCGCGAGCACCTGCGGGGCGCGCTGGACGACGTCGACCACCCCGCTGACGACTTCCCCTGGCGGGACCTGATGGTCGAGGGCGTCCGGAGCCTGGTGGAGGACGCCGAGCAGATCGCGCGGCGCTGCCACAACATCGCTAGCGCGATCGACGACTCGGTGGTCGACTTCGACGAGCTGGACTCGATGGTGGAGCAGGCGGCCCAGGTGGCCATCAAGCTGGACCGGGTGGACCACCGATGACCAGGATCGCGGCCGACAGGCTCGAGACGCAGCAGGACGGCCTGCAGTTCGGCGACCCGATCGGCTGCGGCTATCACTGGACCGAGCCGGACGAGGTCGACGCCTACGGCGACTCTGTACGTCGCCTGGCCGCCAAGGTCGAGCTCGCGGTCGACGCCTTCGAGCGCACCGCGAGCCTGTCGGAAGAGGTCTTCTCCGGCGATGCCGCCGACGCCCTGCGGGCGCGTGCCGAGCGCCGACACCAGGAGTCGGCGAGCGTGCGTGACAACCTCCGCGGCCTCGGCCGCGCGATCAACGCCTACTCCGACGTGCTGCGCCGCCACCGCGAGGGCCTCGAGCAGCTGCGCGCCTTCGCCGAGAGCCGCGGCCTCGAGGTGCGGGGCCACCGCATCTGGCCCCCGATCGAGACGCTTCCCGGCGACGCCACACAGAAGCAGGCCGACGCGTGGGAGGCCGACTGGAAGGCCTACCAGGCGTGCTTCGAGACCAAGATCGAGCTGCGTGACGCCCGTCGGGCCAGCACCCGCGAGCTGGTGAAGGCGCTGGCCGAGTACGCCGGGGTACACCCTGACAAGGACCACAAGAAGCTCGTCGCGGCCGACGCCAACCGGGTGCGCTTCGGGGAGCTGCGCCGGGAGGCGGCCGAGGAGGCGATGGAGGCCGTCGAGGCCAACGACGCCGCACAGGCCGCCCAGCGCACCGTCGACGGCCTCAAGCGCCGTGAGCAGGCCGTGCTGGACGACCTCGAGCGGATGGTGCTGGCCGAGCGCCCACCGGAGGAGATCCAGGCCCAGGCCACGAAGGTGGCCGCGATCCACCGCGAGCTCACCGAGGCGCGGGTCGAGGCCCGCGAGGCCGAGGCGGTCGCCGAGCGCGAGCAGGCCCAGGCCAACCGTGCCGCGCGCAACCTCGAGGCGGCCGAGGAGGGACGTCCGCGCATCGTGGCCGAGCGCGCCGACTGGCGGCCGGGCGCCGAGCAGTCGTTCGAGCCCGTCGACCTCAAGGACCGGCTGGGCTAGCCGGCCGCATCCGTCACGTCCCGCACCTCGAGGACCTCGTGGCGCGGGATCGCGCTGTCGCGCACCGCCGAGCAGGTCAGCCGGTGCGTCGCGGCACCCGCCACCCGGCGTACGACGACGTCGCGCAGGCTCACCCCTTCCACCTCGAAGCGGGCGGTGGTGAGGTCGCCGTCGCCGTGCACGGACACGGCTCGTACGTCGTCGAGCCCGGTCCGCCCGTGCTCGCGACGCAGCGCGATGTCGGCCACCTGCGCCGCCATGGGCAGGTCCGACCGGCCCCGCAGATGGTCGAGCAGCACGGCGCCGGACGCCGTCGCGTCCGCGACGGCGAGCGCCGAGTCGGGGTCCAGCCCGCCGTAGTAGAGCCCCCGGCCGAGCACGACGAGGTTCCCCGCGAACCGGTCGCCGCCGATGTGCGAGACCTCCCAGACGGCGTCGGAGTGCGCGCTGTCGGCCAGGGCGCGCGCCGCCGGCCGGCCGAGCTCGGCGCAGCAGGCGTCGTGGCGCCCGTGCGTGCACACGGCCAGCACCGGCGCCTCGTGGACCTCCAGACCGAGCGACCGCCCGGCCCCCAGCGCGGCGAGGTCGAGGCCGCGCACGTCCTCGAGCCGGTCCAGCGCGACGGTCTCCGTCCACGACCGCGGCCCGGCGGCCCGGGCCGCGAACACCCGGACGCGACCGCCGGCTGCGCGCCGGCCGGGTCGGCGCACGAGCAGCACCCGCACCCGGTGCCGCGCGGCCTCCGCCCGCAGGTGCTCGCCGAGGCCGTCGGGGAGCCGGGCGTCGCGCAGCGCGTCGGCGCCCCAGGGCCCCGCGTGCTCCACCAGGAGGTAGCTGCGGACGGTCGAGGCGGTGCCGGCGAGCGCGTCACCGCGGGCCCGGCTGGCGACGGCGCAGCGGAAGCCCGTCACCGTACGACCTCGAGCAGCCCCTCCCGGACCAGTCGACGGCACAGGACCAGCGCGCTCTCGGCGTCCAGCGACGACAGGTCGCTGGGCGTCAGCTCGGCGTGGGCAGCGACGTGCTCGAGCGCCTCGCGCACCCGGGACGGGACCCGCAGCACGCGGTCGCCGATCAGCACCCGCACCGTGTCGCCGTCGTCGACGAGCTCGCAGGGGTGGCCGCGGCGGCGCCGCAACCGGGTGTCGGCGTCGAGGCCCCCGGCCAGCGCCGCCCGGTCCAGCAGCGCCCCGGCGAGCCGCGGCGGGCGACCGCTGAGGAACGAGGCGGCCTGCTCCGCGGCCAGGGTCGCCGGGTCGAGGCGGCGTACGGCGTCGGCCAGCGCTGCGAGGTGGCCGCCGAGGCCCTCGGCCAGCCGGGCCGGGTCGTCGAGGTAGCCGGCCGGCAGGTGCTCGTCGGGCACCTCCGCGACCAGTCGACCCACCTCGCGCGTCAGCAGGCTGCGCCACGTGAGCTGGTTGATGCCAATGGTCAGGTGCAGCGACACGGCCTCCTGGGCCCGGGCCGCGTGGGGGGTGCCGGTGGGGAGGTAGGCCACGACACCGGGCTCGAGCAGCAGCTCGCCGGGTCCGCCGTCGCCGTGGATCTCCCAGAGCTTCGTGCCGTGGGTCTGCACGACGAAGACGTCGTGGGAGTCGGAGTGCACCGCGAACCCCTGGGCGCCGGGCGGGGTCAGGTAGGCGTTGGCCTGGCAGGGGTGACCGAGCTCGAGCTCGAGCTCGGCGATGAGGTCGCCGACCGGCGAGTGGTAGCGCTGCAGGCCCTGCAGCACGATCGTGGCGCCCTCGTCGTGCAGGCGCATCAGCTTGACCGGGTCGACCAGACCGGTCAGCGGCTTGCCGGCGAGGCTGCCTCCGCGGGTGAACGTCGACTCGGGGAGCACGGAGCCGTTGCGCGCGACCCGCACCGCGGGCGCCCGGATGGCCGTCTCGGTCAGCAGGTGGTCGGCGGCCTCGAGGGACAGGACGTCGGCGCCGAACGCCGGGTCGGTGCGGTGGACGTGCACCGAGGACGCCCAGACCTTGTCGAGGAAGGCCTGGGCGTCTCCGGTGAGCCGGTCGAGAGCGCTCAGAGCGCGGTCCCGTCGGTGCCGTCGGCGTCGGTCGAGTCGCCGTCGGTGGCGTCGGTGGAGTCGCCGTCGGTGGAGTCGCTGTCGGTGCCGTCGGCGTCGGAGCCGTCGGTGCCGTCAGCGTCGGTCGAGTCGCCGTCGGTGGAGTCGCCGTCGGTGCCGTCGGCGTCCGTGCCCGGGCCCGCCGCGACACCCGTGGGGTCGACGCCCTCGGTGCTCATCTCGTCGTCGCCGAGGGGGTTGTCAGGAGTCGTCGTCATGGATCCTCCTACTCGTGCCGCGACGGACGGTCCGTCCCGGAGTCGTGTCGAGTCTCGTGCCCGCGACTTCCACCGTCCCACACCCCTGGGGACGTGGTCATCCGGCCGGTCGCACCTCGAACCGCGTCGTGGCCTTGACCGCGTCGTCGCCGCACGACTGGCGACGCTCCGGCCCCGGCACGGCCACGACCTCGTCGGCCGGGTCACCGCCCGCCGACACGTGCAGCTCGCGCACCTGGTCGACACCGGGGCGGCCGGCCCGCCCGCGCACCCACGGCGCCGGCACCTCGCCACGGGCCACTGCGCGGCACGCCTCGAGGGCGCTGTCGACGTCGAGGCGGCCGAGGGTCAGGCCGCTGGGCAGCGCCAGCAGGGTGCCGGCGAAGCGGTGCCCGCCCAGGTGGGTGGTCTCCCAGGTCCCCTCGGGCCACTCCTCGCTCAGCGCGGCGGCGATCGGGCGGCCGACCTCGGCACAGCAGCGGTCGCGCCTGCCGTTGGTGCAGACCAGCCACAGCGGCTCGGCGTACGCCGGCAGGCCGGCCAGGTCGACGTCCAGGAGGTCCTCCGCGCGGTCGAGCACCGTGCCGCGGACGTCGTAGCCGTCCTCGGTGGCGCGGGCCCGGAAGACGCGCGTGCCGGGGCCCGAGCTGCCGTCGCAGCGGCGCAGCAGCAGCACCCTCAGGTCGAGGGCGCCCAGGTGCTCGCGGACCACCTGCGGCAACCGGTTGTCGGACACGGCGTCGCGGCCCCAGGGGCCGGCGCTCTCCACCAGCAGCAGGTCGGTGTCGGTCGGGGCGGTGCCCGCCATCGGCTCGGCGTCGGCGAGGCTGGCCAGCGAGCACCGGAAGTCAGGCATGGGGAGCAGTCTGGCCGACCGCCGGCGCGCACCGGTCGAGGGCCGGGCCGCTCGGTCAGAGCAGCCCGCGGCGGCGGGCGACGGCGGCCGCCTCGGTGCGGGAGGCCGCGTCGAGCTTGGCCAGGATGTTGGAGACGTGGACCGACACGGTCTTGGTGCTGATGAACAGCTGCTTGCCGATCTCGCCGTTGGTGCGTCCCTCGGCCACCAGGGCGAGGATCTCGGCCTCGCGCGGCGTGAGCACAGCCGCGTCCACCGTGGCGGTCGGCGCCGGCATGGAGCCCTGCGCGGTCAGCTCGGCCAGCAACGGCTGGGCCCCCAGCGCGTGCGCCGCCTCCCGGGCCTGGTCGGCCGTCACCCGGGCGGCCGCAGTGTCGCCGGCGGCACGCAGCACGCCCGCCAGCCGGACGCGGGTCTGCGCGATCTCGGGCACGCTGCCGTAGGCGACCGCGGCCTCCTCGGCGGCGCGCCACGCCGTGACGAGGTCGTCGCTGGACGGCGGATCGACCTGGGCGAGCCAGCGCCACCGCAGGTGCTCGGCCGTGCGCCGGGCCACCCACATGCGGTACTCGGGGCCGTGGCTGCCGTCGTAGGGGGCGTAGAAGTCGATCACCCGCCCGCCGTCGGCCATCAGCCGGTCGACGTGGGCCGCGGCCGCCTCCCGCTCCTCGGCGGACTGCCGGGGCGCGGCGCCCGCGAAGGCGGCCACGACCAGCGTCGCCAGACGCAGCCGGGCCTGGAACCACTCGTGCCAGAGGGGTACGACGATCTCGATCACGTCGTCGTACACCGCGAGCGCCCGGGCGGCGTCGCACTCGGCCACGGCGCGCATGATCTCGGCGCCGCCCGCCGAGATCGCGGTCAGGCCGTCGGTGCCCCAGTAGTCGCGCAGCCGCTCGAGGGCGCGGGGCTTGGGCTCGCCCCGGATGCCGATGAGGATCAGCATCTGGTGGGCGAAGTAGAGCCACTCGTAGATCATGGGCGGGTTCTGGCCGCTCACGTCGAGCAGCTGCCACGCCTCGTCGAGGCGGCCCTGATGGGTCAGCGCCACCGCGAGCAGCACCCGCGCCTCGGCGGGGTAGGGCGACCAGACGAGGCCACCGACCTCGCTGCGCTGGATCGTCTCGCGATAGACCGCGATGGCCGTGTCGAGGTCTCCCTCGTCCTGGTGCAGGCGGCCGAGGAGGTAGAGGGCGCGCAGCTCGGGCTCGATCAGCCCGGCCCGTCGGGCGCGCTCGGCGGCCGAGCGCCAGCCCGCGCTGGGGCTGGCGCCACCGGCGGGGTCCAGCCCAGCGACGGTGGTGTGGAGCTCGACGGCGAGGCTGGTGAGGTCGTTGCGCTCGGCCAGCTCAAGCGCCTGCAGGGCCACGGCCCGCGCCTCGTCGGCGTGCCAGCTGCCGAGGCTCTGCGCCTTGACCAAGAGCGCCCGGGCGAGCAGCTTGGGCGGTCCGTTGCGCAGCAGCTCGACCGCCTCCGCGGCCGTCTCGTGCGGCGAGTCGGTGGTGTCGGTCAGCAGGAGGGCCGAGGCGAGGGCGGTCAGCAGCTGGCCGCGGTCGAGGTCGGCGCCCTCGGCCGGCAGCGCGGCCAGCCGGGACCGCAGCACCTTGACCGCCTTGGGCACCCGGCCCGAGGCGATCAGCGCCTCGGCGCACCGCCGGGCCAGCACGGACGGGTCGACGTCGGCCAGCGGCTCGCGGGCGGTGTCGATCAGCTCCAGCGCGTCGAGGAAGTGGGTGGCGGCCTCGGCGGGGCCACCGACGGCGAGCGCCTCCTCCCCCGCCTCGATCGATGCGCGCACCGCGACCGGCCGGTCGTCGGCGCGGCGGGCGTGCTGGGCGAGCTCGGCGGCGGTGCCGACGGCGCGACCCTCGCCGAGCGCGGAGACGAAGTCGGCGTGGAGCCGCACCCGCTCGCCCGGCAGGAGGTCGTCGTAGACGGCCTCGCCGAGCAGCGCGTGGCGGAACGCGTACGTGCCGCCCCGGGAGGCGGTCAGGACGTGGGCGTCCACGGCGTTGCGCAGCGCGCCCTCGAGCTCCTCGGGGCCGAGGTCGGACACCGCGGCGAGCAGGCCGTGGCTCACCTGCCGGCCGGCGACGGACACCAGCCGCACCACCCGCCGGGTGGTCTCGTCGAGCCGGTCGAGGTGCACCAGCAGCACGTCGGCGAGCTCGCCGGGCACCTGCCCCGACCACGACGCGCCGACGAGCTCCTCGATGAAGAACGGGTTGCCCTCGGCACGGTCGACGATCGAGACGTACTCCGCCTCCGACAGCGTGGCCGGCTGCAGCGCGCGCACCAGCCGGCGTACGTCGTCGTCGGCGAGCGGGCCGAGGTGGAGCCGGTCGACGCCACGCATGCGCATCCACTCGGCCACCTGGCGGCGCAGCGGGTGGCGGCGGTGGAGGTCGTCGGCGCGGTAGGACACGACGAGGGCGACGCCCGGCACCGGGCGGGAGAACAGGAAGCTGAGCATGTCGCGGGTGGACTCGTCGGCCCAGTGGGCGTCCTCGACGACCACGAGCACGGGCGCCCGCTCGGCGACGGCGGAGAGGAGGTCGCCGAACGCGTCGTAGACGTTGCCGCGGTCGAGGGCCTGGTCGCCCGACGCGGTCTCGCTGCTGCGGATGCGGCGCCCGGGCTGGAGGCGGGCGAGCGTCGGGTGCTGCTCGAGCACCCGGGCGGCGACGTCGGGGAGCTCGGTCATGACCCGGCCGAGGATCTCGGAGAAGGGGAGGTAGGGCAGGGAGCTGTCGGCGAGGTCGAGGCAGTGGCCGGCGACGACGCGCCAGTCGGCCTCGATCGCCCGGTCCCGCAGGGCCATCAGGACGCGGGTCTTGCCGACGCCCGCGTCACCGGCGAGCAGCATCGCCCGCACCGCCGGCGCGGCACCGGACGCGCGAATGCCGAGCTGGGCGGTCAGGTGCTCCAGCTCGGCATCGCGTCCGATGAGATCGGTGGTCCGCAGCGCCGGCACGGACGACATTGTGTCGTGCAGGTCGGACACGCGCGGGTCGATCGCGGTGCGGGTCACTTCCCCGTGTCGCGGCCGCCGACCCGGGTCCAGCGACGCGGGCCGTAGTCCTTGCGGATCTTCTCCTGGCGGTAGGCGATCTCGGCACCCAGGAAGCTGTCGGTGGTGAACATGTCGGTCTCCTCTGTCTCCACGGTCCTCGTCGACCGTGGAACGAGAGTCCGCCCATGAGGTAGCACCGGACATCGGGCGCGTGCCCTATCCGTGCCGCGCCGGCTACCTCAGATCGCGTGCCCACCGGCGTACGGCATGCCCCTGAGGTAGTGCGGGCCGGCACCTGTCGGCTCGGGTCGGGATGACGGCCGGGCCGGTCGGCTACCGGGCGACCACCGGGCGGCCCGCCTGCCAGACCCCCGCCACGAGCGGAACCCCCGGGCGGTAGGCGAGGTGGACGTACGACGGCGCGTCGAGGAGGACGAGGTCCGCGGCCATGCCGGGCGCGAGCACGCCCACGTCGTCGCGGTCGAGCGCGGCGGCGCCCGTCGCCGTGGCGGCGTGCAGGGCCTCGGCGGGGCTCATCCGCATCTCCCGCACGGCGAGCGCGATGCACAGCGCCATCGAGGAGGTGAAGCACGAGCCGGGGTTGCAGTCGCTGGCCAGCGCCACCCGGACGCCGGCGTCGAGCAGCCGGCGCGCGTCGGGGTAGGGCTGGCGGGTGGAGAACTCCACGCCCGGCAGCAGGGTCGCGATGGTCCCGGAGTCCGCCAGCGCCGCGACGTCGTCGTCCGACAGGAAGGTGCAGTGGTCCACCGCGACCAGCCCGAACTCGCAGGCCAGCCGTACGCCGCCGCCGTACGTCAGCTGGTTGGCGTGGAGCCGGCCGCGCAGGCCGCTGCCGGACCCGGCGGCCAGGACGGTGCGTGCCTGGTCGACGTCGAAGGCGCCGTCCTCGCAGAACACGTCGATCCACCGGGCGTGCGGGGCCGCGGCCGCGAGCATCGGACCGGTGACGAGGTCGACGTAGTCCTCCGCGCTCGTGCCGGCCGGGACGACGTGGGCGCCCAGGAACGTGGTGTCCTCGGTGAACTGGCGCGCCACCGCGAGGCTGCGCGCCTCGTCGTGGACCGACAGCCCGTAGCCGCTCTTGATCTCGACCGACGTGGTGCCCTGGGCCCGCATCTCGCCGACGAGCCGGGCGACGTGGGAGGTGAGCTGCTCGTCGGTGGCCGCGCGCGTCGCGGCGACTGTGGTGCGGATGCCGCCGGCGGTGTAGGGCTGGCCGGTCATCCGCGCCTCGAACTCCGCGGATCGGTCTCCGGCGAAGACGAGGTGGCTGTGGGAGTCGACGAACCCCGGGACGACTGCCCGGCCGCCGGCGTCGACCTGCACGTCCGCGGCCGGGGCGTCGGCGGCGGGCCCGACCCAGGCGACGCGGCCACCCTCGATCACCACGGCGGCGTCCCGGACGAGGCCGAGCAGTCCGCCCTGCCCCGCGAGCTCCTCCCGGCGGGCCGGGTCGTTGGTGACCAGCTCGCCGATGCCGGTGATCACGGTGGTCAGGGCGGGCGTGGTCATCGCTGCTCCTCCGCTCGGGTCCGCACGAGCGCCGCCACCCGTGTGACCGCCTCGTCGAGCTCGCGCCCGATGGCGGGCCGGTCGTCGTCCTCGACGATCCAGCGGCCGTCGGCCATCACCCGGCGCACGTCCTCGGCGGCGGCGGCGAACACGACGGTGCTCTCGTCGCGGCCGGTGCCCGCGGTGCGCGGGGAGGCCGGGTCCAGCACCACGAGGTCGGCGCGACGACCGACCGCGATGGCACCGGCGTCATCCCACCCCAGCGAGGTGTGCCCGTCGGCGGTCGCGGCCTCCAGCAGCTCGCCGGCCGCCCAGTGCCCGCGCCGCTGCGTCGCGAGCCGCTCGTCGAGCTCGACCGCCCGCATCTCCTCGAACAGGTCGATCACCGCGTGGCTGTCGCTGCCGAGGGTCAGCCGGGCGCCGGCGTCGTGCAGCTGCCGCGACGGCCCGATGCCGTCACCGAGGTCGCGCTCGGTGGTCGGGCAGAACGACACCCACGTCCCGGTCCCGCCGATCAGCGCGACGTCGTCGTCGGTGAGGTGGGTGGCGTGGACCAGCGTGGTGCGGGGACCGAGCAGCCCGTGGTCGGCGAGCAGACGCGTCGGCGTCACGCCGTACGCCTCGCGGCACGCCTCGTTCTCGGCGACCTGCTCGGACACGTGCACGTGGAACGGGCGCTCGCTTACCCGCTGCGCGACGACGGCGAGGTCGGCGGCGGGGACCGCGCGCACCGAGTGCACCGCCGCGCCGGCCCGGGCGTGCCCGGACAGCGCCAGCGCGTCGACCCGGTCGGCCCACGCCTCGACGGACCCGTCGCTGTAGCGCACCTGCGCCCCCTCGGGCGGCGCGCCGAACCCGGAGGAGAGGTAAAGCGTGTCGAGCAGCGTGATCCGGATGCCGGCCTGCCGAGCCGCCTCGACCAGCGCCCGGCCCATCTCGTCGGGGTCGGCGTACGGGGTGCCGTCGGGTCGGTGGTGGAGGTAGTGGAACTCGCCGACGCAGGTGATGCCGGCCGCCGCCATCTCGCGGTACGTCGCTCGCGCCAGCGCGAGGTAGCACTCGGGGTCGAGCGCGGCGGCGACGGCGTACATCTGCTCGCGCCAGGTCCAGAAGGTGCCGCGCTCGCGCTGGGTGCGCCCGCGCAGAGCGCGGTGGAAGGCATGGCTGTGGGTGTTGGCGAGGCCGGGCACGACCAGGCCCCGCACCGGGACCGCTCGCGGCGGGTCGCTGTCGGGCGTGACGGAGGTGAACCGGCCGTCCTCCACCTCGACCAGCACGTCGGCGCGGAAGGCGCCGTCGACCCACGCGCGCTCCAGGAGGTACGCCGTCACGCGCCCGCCCCGGTCAGCTCGGCCAGCACGTCGGCGAGCGCCTCCACCCCGGCCAGGCAGTCGGCGGTCTCGGCGTGCTCGGCGGGCGAGTGGGACACGCCCGTCGGGTTGCGCACGAAGACCATGGCGGTCGGGATGCCCGCGGCGGACAGGATGCCGGCGTCGTGGCCGGCCTGCGTGGGGATGACGGGCCGGTCGCCGAGGGCGGCGAGCCGCGCCGCCAGGTCGGCGTCGAAGGCGACCGAGCCGGAGACCGACTCGGGCGTCACGGCGAGCGAGGTGCCGTCGCGCGCGGCACGATCCGAGCCCTGGCGCGCGACCGCGTCGACGAGGTCGGCCAGCGCCGCGTCGGACGAGGCGCGGGCGTCGAGCCAGGCGGTGACCAGGGAGGGGACGGCGTTGGTGCCGTTGGGCTCGACGGCGACCCGCCCGAAGGTCGCGCGCTGGCCGGCCAGCCGAGCCTGCTTGTTGGCCGCGAGCGCCGTCATCGCATAGGTGAGCATCGGGTCGCGGCGGTCCTCCATGCGCGTCGTGCCGGCGTGGTTGGCCTCTCCCGCGAAGTCGAAGCGCCAGCGCCCGTGCGGCCAGATCTCGCTGGCCAGGCCCACCGGGACGCCCCGGTCGACCAGGTCGCGGCCCTGCTCGACGTGCAGCTCGACGAAGGTGCCCACGCGATCCAGCGACAGCAGCCCGGCCGACGGGTCGAGGCCGGCGTCGACGATCGCGTCCGCCAGGAAGACGCCGTCGCGGTCGCGCAGCTCGCGCGCGTCGTCCCAGGTCGTAGCACCGGTCACCAGCCGCGACCCCAGGCAGGCCCGACCGAAGCGCGAGCCCTCCTCCTCGACGAACACCCCGATGCCGACCGGCCTCGTCGGCTCGAAGCCGCGGTCGCGCAGGACGTCGACGGCGGCCAGCGCCGACACGACCCCCAGCGGTCCGTCGTACGCGCCCCCGTCGAGGACGGAGTCGAGATGCGAGCCGGTGAGCACGCCCGGGAGGTCGGCGTCGCCCCACCAGGCCACCTGGTTGCCGATCCCGTCGGTCTCGACGGTCAGGCCGCGCGCCGCGCACTCCTCGACGAACCACGAGCGGAGCTCGGTCTCCGCCGCCGTCCAGGGCTGGCGGTGGTAGCCGCCGGAGGCCGCGGAACGGCCGACGGGTGCCAGGTCGCGCCACATCTGCTCGAAGTCTCCACGCGCGTGCGGCATGCGAGCAGTCCACCGCCGATCGCGGCCCTCGGTCAACGCGCCGCCCCGGCCAGTCGTCTCGGATCCCAGACCGGCATCAGGCGTGCGACCCTGCCGCCATGGAGTTCGCTGAGGTCGTACGCCGCCGCCGGATGGTCCGCCGCTACTCCCCCGAGCCGGTCGACCCGGCCGTCGTCGACCGGATGCTCGCGCACGCCCAGCGCGCGCCCAACGCCGGCTTCACGCAGGGGTGGGCCTTCCTGGTGCTCGACGCCGTGGACGACGTCGCCCGGTTCTGGGAGGCGACCGGCGCGGACCCGGGCACGCACAACGCGTGGCTCGACGGGATGCGGACAGCGCCGGTGGTGATCGTGCCCGTCGCCTGCAAGGACGCCTACCTCGAGCGCTACGCCGAGGACGACAAGGGCTGGACCGACCGGCGCGAGGACCGCTGGCCGGTGCCCTACTGGTACGTCGATGCCGGCATGGCGTCGCTGCTGATCCTGCAGACCGCGGTCGACGAGGGCCTCGGCGCGTGCTTCTTCGGGATCCCCGGTGAGCACGTCGGCACCTTCCGCGAGGCGTTCGGCGTGCCGGAGGACCACACCCCGGTCGGGGCGATCACGGTCGGGCACCGGGCGGCCGACGCCGGCCCCAGCGGGTCACCGGCCCGCCGCGAGCGGCGTACGGACGTCGTCCACCGGGGCCGCTGGTGAGCACAGCGGCTCGAGGGCGGCGCGGACCTGGGTGAGCAGCGGACGCGCCGCCGGGTCGATGCTGACGCAGGCCGCCAGGACGTCGCGCACCTCCGGGGGCAGCGCGTCGAGGCCGTCCGGGGCGACGGGTCGCCGGCGGTGGACCAGCGGCCAGCGGCGGCGACTGTCCCACGTGGCCTCGTCCCCGTACGGCGCCGTGCGGGCGAGGGCGTCGATGAGGACCATGCCGAGACCCCACACGTCGGTGGCGGGTGAGAGCCCGCGCCCCGTGGCCTGCTCGGGCGCGAGGTAGCCGCGCGTGCCCGCGCCCGGCCGGCCGGCGCCTGGCCGGCCGGCGAGGCTGAGGTCGATGAGCACGGCCTTGCCGTGGTCGACCACGACGTTGTCGGGCTTGAGGTCGAGGTGCAGCCAGTCGTGGCGGTGGAGGTATCCCAGCACCGAGGCGAGCTGGCAGCCGAGCTCCGCCGCGTCGGCCAGGCCCAAGGGCTCCTCGTCGACCAGCGCCGACAGGGTCGCGCCGCGCAGCGTCTCGAGCACGACGGTCGGCGGGTCGTCGAGCACGTCGTAGCCGCGGACCAGGTGCGGGTGGGCGAGGGTCGTGGCGAGGTGGCCCTCGAGGAGCACGGCCTGGCGCACCCGCGGGTCGTCGCGACGGTCGGCGCGCAGCAGCTTGACCACGCAGCGGGTGCCGCGCGCCTCGTCCCAGGCGTCCCAGGTCTCGAGCCGGCGGCCGTCGGCCAGGAGAGCGAGCGGGCGGTAGCCCGCGGGAAGGTCACCGGTGGGCGTA
Organism: Nocardioides sp. SYSU D00065; assembly: GCF_017916425.1. Taxonomy (GTDB): domain Bacteria; phylum Actinomycetota; class Actinomycetes; order Propionibacteriales; family Nocardioidaceae; genus Nocardioides. Next base: position 1,528,971 of record NZ_JAFMSX010000001.1, read on the forward strand.
CGTCGCCGGGTCACCGCGCCACCTCCTCCAACAGCCGCTCGGTGGCGTCGAGCGACAGCACCCGGTCGACGTGCTCGAGGACGACGGGATCGTGGGTGAGGACCAGGATCGTGCGCTCGCGCGGCCTGGCGGTGAGGGACCGCATCAGCCGACGCGCCGCCTCGGCGTCGAGGCCCGTCGTCGGCTCGTCCAGCACCAGCACGCGGCCCGGGCGGAGCAGGGCGCGGGCGACGGCGAGCCGTTGTCGCTGCCCGCCGGACAGCGCACGCCCGCGCTGGCCGATGCGGGTCTCGTAGCCGCGGGGCAGGCGCTCGATGAAGTCGTGCGCCCCGGCGGCACGGGCAGCGGCGCGCACCTCGGCCCGGCTCGCGTGGGGCGAGCCGAGGACCAGGTTGTCGTGGACGGTGGCGTCGAGCATGAGCTGCTCCTGGTGGACCACGGTGACCGCGTCGCGCACCGACGCGGCGGTGTGGGCCGCCACGTCGTGCCCGTCGATCGCCACGACGCCGGCGTCGGCGACGAGCTGGCGGGCCAGCAGCCGGCCCAGCGTGGACTTGCCCGAGCCGCTGGGACCGACGAGAGCCACGACCTCGCCCGCCGCGACGTCGAGGGTGAGGCCGCTCAGCGCCGGGCGCGGCGTGCCGGGGTAGGTGAAGGACGCCTCGCGCACCGACACCGCGCCCGGACCGGCCGGCAGCCGCGACGCGTCCTCCCGGTCGCCGCCGGCGGGCTCGTCGAGCAGCTCGACGACGCGCTCCACGCCGGCGCTGGCGGAGTAGAGGGACGGCACGAGGTCGGCGAGCGTGCGCACCGGCCCGAAGCACTGCATGAGCAGCGTGAGGAAGGCGAGCAGCCCGCCGAGCGTGAGTCGGTCGGTGGACAGCGCCCACACTCCCAGGCCGACCACCACGAGCACGCCGATGAGCTCCGCGAGGTCCACGAGGGGCAGGAACAGCGCTCGGATCCGGCTGGCGGCCAGCTCGGCACCCGCGATCGCGCGGCTGTGACCGTCGTAGGCCGCCACGGCCTGGTCCTCGCGGCCGTAGGACTGCATGAGGGCGGCGTTGCCGAGCGACTCCTCGGTGACGCTGCCGAGCGAGCCGCCGCGGCGGCGGCGTTCGCGCGAGACGTCGCGCGTCAGGCGCGCGAAGCGGGTCGAGACCCACCAGAACAGGGGCGCGACGACCAGCGAGGCCAGCGCGAGCTGCCACTGCATCCACAGAAGCGCGCCGACCAGCACGACCAGCCGCACCAGGGCGCCCAGGCCCTCGCTCACCTGCGAGACCATGAAGCGCTCGACGGCGGCGACGTCGGAGGTGAGCCGGGTCAGCGTGTCACCGAGGCGGCGCCGGTCCTGGGTGGCCGCGGGCAGCGACAGCACGTGGGCGAACACGTCGCGCCGCAGGCCGACGAGGAAGCGCTGGGAGACGTACGTCGACAGGTAGTCGTCGGCGCCGGAGACGACTCCGCTGGCGAGGTTGAGCCCGACGTAGAGCAGCGCCAGCACCAGCAGCGGCTCGAAGGCCGCCGGCACCAGGACGTCGTCGACGAGGCGCTGGTAGAGCATCGCCTCCGCCACCGAGATCGCCGGAGCGGCAGTGAGCAGCAGCAGGCCGAGCAGCAGCCAGCCGCGCAGCGGGCGCAACCGCGGCCAGAATCGGCGGGCGATGTCGAGCAGGCGCATCGAGGCGGCCACGTCGACCAGCGCCGACTGCTCGGGGGCGGCCTGCAGCGCGCGGGCGAGGCGCCGCCGTACGGACATCGGCACTCCTGCGGGATCGGGAACGGCGTGGACGAGCCGGACGGGCGGGCGGCCCTGGGTGGTGGCCGCCCGCCCGTGCGGGGTGGGGCGCGGGTGTCCGCGCCGGTCAGTTGGTGCGCGAGCGGCTGCGGCTGCGGTTGCGGCGACGACGGCGGCGACGGCGGCGGCCGTCGTCGCTCGTGGTGTCGCCCCGGCGGGCCTGGACGGCGGGGGTGAGGGCGGTGAGGATTCCGGAACGGGCCATGACGGCCTCCTTCGGTGCGGTTCCCGGGGTTCTCCCGGCTGACGAGGACGACTCTGGCGGCCGGTCATGACGTGGCCATGAGGTCGCGATGAGAGCGTCCTCATGCTGCGCGCCCCCAGTGGTCAGCGCAGCGGATACGCCCCGCCGGCGGACGACACGGCGACGTGCTCCTCGGACGGCATCAGCCACCACAGGAGCGGGTAGACCAGGAGCTGGCTGCCCGGGACGGCGACGAGGGTGACTGCGAACAGCAGGCGCGTCATCCATGGCCCGAGGCCGAGCCGGCGCCCGACGCCGGCGCACACTCCGCCGAGGATCCCCCGCTCCTGCGAGCGGACGAGGCCCTGGCGGGCGAAGGCTGAGCGGATGCGGTCCATGAGTGTTCCTCCGGTTGCTCGAGTGGTGACTCCAGCCTGCGCCGCTCGGGCACCGCGCACCATCGGGATCCACCCTTGCCCGACCCCGGGACCGCACCGGGGTCCGGCGGCGCGGCGGTCCGCCCCCGAGCTGGCCTCAGCCGCGCTCGACCAGCCCGTGCTCGTGGGCGAACACCACGATCTGCACCCGGTCGCGCAGCGACAGCTTGCGCAGCACCGACCCGACGTGCGTCTTCACGGTGGACTCCGAGGCGAACACCAGGCCCGCGATCTCGGTGTTCGACAGGCCCCGGGCGACGGCGGCGAACACCTCGCGCTCCTTGTCGGTCAAGGTGAGGTACGCCGCCGGCGCGGGCGCCCGGGCGACGAACTGGTCCTGCATCAGCAGCGACAGGTCGGCCGGGGCCAGCACGGCGTTGCCGGCGTGCACCGTGCGGATCGCGTCGCGCAGCATCACCGGGGTGGTGTCCTTGAGCAGGAAGCCGCTGGCCCCGTAGCGGATGGCCGTGGCAGCGCGGTCGTCGAGGTTGAAGGTGGTCAGCACGACGACCCGCAGCGGGTGCTCGCGCCGCGAGACCCGGTCGGGCGAGAAGAGCTGTCGCGTGGCCTCGACGCCGTCCATCTCGGGCATCCGGATGTCCATCAGCACCACGTCGGGCTCGAGCTCGTCGACGACCTGCACCGCCTCGAAGCCGTCGCCGGCGACTCCGACGACCTCCATGCCGTCCTGCGCGTCGACGATCACCCGTACGCCCTCGCGGAACAGGTCCTGGTCGTCGACCAGGACGACGCGGATCACGAGCCGCCCCGCACGGGCACCCACGCGGTGGCGGTGAACGTCGGGCCGCCCGCCTCGTCGCGACGGCGTACGTCGAGCCGCCCGCCCACCGCGTCGAGCCGGCGGCGCATGCCGTCGATCCCCTGCCCGGGCGCTCCCCCATGATGCACCGCCCGGATCGGCTGGGTGACGTCGTCGCCCGGCTCGCCCTGCACGACGTTGCGGACCTCGATGCGCAGCTCGCCCTCCCAGTGGCGCTCGACGGTGACGGGGGTGTCGCGGCGCCCGTGCTTGATGGCGTTGGTCAGCATCTCCTGGAGCACCCGATAGGCCACGGTCTCCAGCTCCGGCGGCAGGGGCTGCGGCTGGCCGACGACGGTCGACGCCACCTCGTGCCCGCTGGCGCGGACGTTCTCCACGAGGCTGTCGAGGCTGCCGCCGCGGCTCGGAGCGCTCCCGGACCGGGTGGTGGTGAGGACCTGCCGCACGTCCTGCAGCGAGGTGCGGGCGGAGGTGGCGATCGTCGCCATCGTCTGCTTGAGCTTCTCGGTGTCGGCGTCCTCGATGTACTGGGCGGACTCGGCCTGGGCGAGGATCACGGCCAGGGAGTGGCCGACCACGTCGTGCACGTCGCGCGCCATGCGGGCCTGCTCCTCCCGCAGCCGGGCGATCTCGCGCGCCTGCGCGGACTCCTGGACCGCGCGTGCGGCGTCCTCCTCGGCGGCCACCTGCGAGACCCGCGACTCCGCGGCCCGGGAGCCGAATCGCAGCGCCAGGCCGGCCAGCCACGGGGACCCCAGCACGAACATGCCGACAACGGCCGCGCCGACCTCCCACGTCGTACCGAAGCGGTAGGCGGAGTCGATGACGCTGCTGTAGTCGATGAAGCCGCTGATGACGTCGTAGACCTCTGAGGCGGCGAACAGCACCACGACCGCCGCGCCGAGCGGGATCGACAGGCCGCTGAGCCACACCACCGCCGTGCTCCCCCACCGGGCGGCGCCGAAGGCGACGGCCGCGATCGAGAGCTGGGCGAGGAGGACGGGCGTGCCGGTGACCAGCTGCGCCAGGCCGACGAGCCACACGAGGCCGAGGGCCGCGCCGGGCGCCCGGCGGCTCAGCCCGACAGCCGTCGCGATGCCCCCGACCACGAGCGCCAGGTCCCACCAGTCCTGCCAGAACGGCTTGACCCGCGACGCCTCGGCCAGCCCGAGGAGCAGCACCGCCGCCCCGAGGGCGGCGTCGGGCAGCCAGGCCCGGAGCTGCTCGGCCGACGGCCGCCCCGCCACCGAGGTGCTCACGGAGCCACCGCTTCGGGCGTGCGCGCCGTGCGCTGGGATCGCGACTCGACGAGGCGCCAGCTGAGCCCGGCCGCGACGAGCGTCAGCACGGCGGCGACCGGACCGGCGAGGCCGTCGAGCGACGGCCGCAGCCAGAGGGTGAGCGGGTAGTTCCAGAGGTACGCGCCGTAGGACACCGTGCCGAGCAGCACGAGCGCCCGGGCGGGTCCGGAGACCTCCGTCCAGGTCCGCCACGACAGCAGCAGGACCGCGGTCAGCGCAGCGATGGCGGGTCCTCCTGCCAGGTAGGTGAGGGCGTGTCCACGCAATGGAACCACGCTCAGGACGAGGAGGCCGACGAGCGCGGCAGGGGCGGCCCACGCGGACGCAGCCACCCTCGGCCACCGGGCTGCGTCATGGGTGCCGACTACGCGCGCCGCGCCGCCGATCACGAAGCACAGCGCCCACGAGGTGGGCAGCGAGTAGGCGAGGTCGGGGTCCTCGCGCAGCCAGAGCACCGTCGCGATGCAGGCGAGCACGCACGCGACCCCGGCCAGCAGGAGGCCCGCTCGCACGCGGCCCCGGGCGTACGCCGCCGCGAGCACGGCGGGCCACAGGAGGTAGAACTGCTCCTCGGTCGCCAGCGTCCAGAGGTGGAAGGTCGCCTCGCTCGCGTGACCGAAGGGCAGGTTGCCGGTCCACGTCAGCGCCACCAGCACCGTCTTCACCAGCTCGTCGCGGTCGCCGAGCGGGTCGAGCAGCAGGGTGACCACGACGACCCCGGCCACGAGCAGCAGCAGCGCCGGGACCAGGCGGCGCGCGCGCCGCAGGTAGAACCGGCGCAGGTCCACCCGGCCGGTCCGGTCGAGCTCGTCGACCAGCAGCCCGGTGATGAGGTAGCCGCTCAGGGCGAAGAACATCACCACGCCGACCACGCCGGCTCCGGGGAAGGCCGCGGGCCAGGCGTGCCGCAGCATCACCAGCGCGACCGCGATGCCGCGCAGGAGGTCGATGCCCTCGATCCGGCCCCTCACGCGGGCAGCACGTCGCGCACGAGACGGTCCAGCAGTGCCCCGTAGGACATCCCGGCCGCGGCGAACATCTTCGGGACCTGCGACTGCTCGGTGAAGCCGGGCATCGTGTTGACCTCGTTGAGCACGAGGCCTGCGTCGGTGACGAAGAAGTCGACGCGCGCCACGCCGCGGCACCCGAGTGCGTCGTAGACCGCGAGCGCCGCCTCCTCCAGGGCCGTCCGCTCGGGGTCGGGCAGGGCTGCCGGCACCCGGAACTCGGCCCCACCGCCGTACTTCGCGTCGTGGTCGAACCACCCGTCGACGACGATCTCCAGCGCCGGCGAGACGACGCGCGAGCCGTCGGCGGTGCCCAGCACCGCGACGTCGATCTCCCGCCCGACGACGACGTCCTCGACGAGGATGCGGTCGTCGAGCGCCAGGGCGGTCCGCAGGGCCTCCTCGAGCATCCCGGGGTCGGCGACCAGCGAGACACCGTGGCTGGACCCCGCCGCGACCGGCTTGACGACGACGGGACGCGTCCAGTCGTACGTCGCCGCGGTGCCCGCGGTGAGCAGCACTCCAGGGGCGGTCGGGATGCCGATCGCCTCGGCGACGAGCTTCGTCGCCCACTTGTCCATCGCGAGGGCGCCCGCCCCGACGCCGGACCCGACGTAGGGGACCCCGGCCAGCTCGCACAGCGCCGCCAGCGAGCCGTCCTCCCCGCGTGGTCCGTGGACGACCGGCAGCACGACGTCGCAGCCCTGGAGGAGCGTGACCGCCTCGCCGAGCGGGAGCGGGCGGTCGTCCTGGTCGCACCAGGTGCCGTCGCGGCCGATCGTCAGCCGCACCACGTCGTACGCCGCCGGGTCGAGCGCGGCGGCCACCGAGGCGGCGGAGGCGAGGGAGACCTCGTGCTCACAGTTCTGTCCGCCCCCGACGACGGCGACGCGGGTGCGGATGGGGGCGGGGTTCACGGCAGGCTCCGGAGGTGGCTGGCGACGGCGGGCAGGACGGTGCGGCGGGCGCGGGCGCGGGAGCCGAGACCGGTGACGACCTCGTGCTCGATGGTGTCGGACCAGGCGGCCCACTCCGCCACGGTCGGCTCGCCGGCGTCGCCGGGGCCGAGCACCGTAGCGGTCTCCCCGGGCTGCACGGGGTCGTCGCCGAGGTCGACGACGACCTGGTCCATGGAGATGCGGCCGACGAGCGGGCGGCGGCGACCGCGCACCAGCACCTCGGCGCGGCCGGAGGCGACGCGCGGCAGCCCGTCGGCGTAGCCCAGCGGCAGCAGCGCCAGGTGGGTGGACTGCGGCGCGGTCCACGTGTGGCCGTAGCCGACGCCCGTGCCGGCGCGGACCCGCCGCACGGTGACCACCGGGGCGGTGAGGGTCAGGGCCGGGCGCAGAGGCGTGGTGCGGCTCGGGTCGATGCCGACGAGGCCCGCGCCGACCCGCACGGTGGTGTGGTGACTGCGCGCGTCGAGCAGGGTCGCCGCGGTCGCCGCCAAGTGACGCTGCCCGGGGTGCAGCCCAGCGGACCGGGCGATCTCGAGTCCCCACGCGAACCGGCGCCGGCCCAGCGCGTTGCAGTCGTCGGACGGGGCGTCGGCGCAGCCGAGGTGGCCCATCACACCGACGACCCGCACCAGCCCGGCGCGCTCCGCCCGGCGCGCGGCACGGCACAGCCGCGGCCAGGCGGACGGTTCGGCTCCGTCGCGCGCCATGCCGGTGTCGAGGTGCAGGTGGATCCGCGCGGGCCGCTGGACCGACGAGCGGTGCGCGGCGGCGACCACCACGTCGAGGTGCTCGCGCGAGGGGACCGCCAGGTCGATGTCGGCGGCCAGCGCGTCGTCGTACGCCGCCTCGAGGGGGTTCAGCCAGCTGAGCACCGGGGCGTCCAGGCCCTCCGCGCGCAGGGCGAGGGCCTCGGCGATGCTGGTGACGCCGAGCGAGGTGGCGCCGTTGGCGAGCGCCGTACGCGCGACGTCGCCGGCGCCGTGGCCGAAGCCGTCGGCCTTGACCACCGCCATCACCTGAGCGTCGGTGCGCGAGCAGAACAGGCGGGTGTTCGCGGCGACCGCCGTCAGGTCGACCTCGAGGCGCGGACCGTGACCGGTGGCCGCGTCGGGGACGCTCGCCAGCGCGGTCACGCGGCCTCCCCCTCGATCCGCGTGCCGGGCTCGACGGGACCGTAGAGCGCCGCGTCGGCGCCGGTGAGCAGCGCCCAGTAGCGGTCGCCGTAGCTCCAGTGCCACCACTCGGTGGGGTAGTTCACCAGGCCGGCGCCGCCGAGCACGCGGGCGAGCAGGTCACGGTGGGACCGGGCCTCGGCGCCGACGGCCGCGGCGAAGAAGCACGCTCCGTCGGACTCCTCCGGCGTCGCGTCGATCCGCGTGCCCATGTCGAGCTCGTCGCCGTCGGCGCCGACCAGCGTGAGGTCGACCGCCGCGCCCGCGACGTGCGGCGCCACCGCGACGGGCGCGACGAAGCGGCTCGTCAGGTGGTGCAGGTCCGTGGGCGAGATCCCGGGGTGGGCGGCGCAGACCTCGGCGGAGTACGCGGCGATGATGGCGCGCTGGTCGGCGACGGTGCGGTGCCCCTCGACGACGCGCAGCGAGATCCCGGACGGCAGCTCGCGCCGGGCCGCGGCGAGGCGGTCGGCGAGCTCCCGCCGCACCACGGCGCGCGCCGGGCCGAAGTCGGGGTCGAGGCGGACGAGCGGGTCGCCGGACTCACGCACCGGCACGGCCGCGACGCGCGGGTCGGAGAGCAGGATGGTCATGGCTCCACGGTGGCCGTCGGCACGGGGGCCGCGCCTCCGCCGGAGGTGCCGGGGCGGTGTCCTCGAGGACGAGATCTCCGGCCCGGAGTCCACCGCCGACTAGTCTGGAGGTCCCGGAGGTGACCGTGATGCCCGACCCGACCCCGCCCGCCGACGACGCCCGTCGCGAGCCCGCGCGCGACCACCGCACCGGCAGCTCGGCCGCCGCCGCCCGCATCGCCCAGCAGGCGAGCTGGGTGGACCTGCAGGTCCGGCAGGCGATGGAGCGCGGCGAGTTCGACAACCTCCCCGGGCAGGGCAAACCGATCGCCGACCTCGACGTCGAGCACGATCCCGACTGGTGGGTCAAGAAGCTGGTCGAGCGCGAGAACATCGCGCTGCTCCCACCGGCCATCGCCCTGCGCAAGGAGGACGCGGAGCTGGACGACCGCCTCGACGCCATCAACGTCGAGGCCGAGGTGCGCCGCGAGCTCGAGGACTTCAACCGGCGCGTCGTGGAGAACCGCCGTCAGCTGCAGGGCGGACCACCCGTGGTGACGCCGCTGCGCGACGTGGACGCCGAGCTCGCCGCCTGGCGCGAGCGGCGTACGGCCCGGGCCGAGGCGCAGCGCGCCGCCCTGGCCGCGGCCCGACCGGCCACCGAGCCACGCCGCGGCTGGCGCCGGCTCCTGGGTCGACGGCGCTGACGCCGCTGGCCTGCGCGCTCGACGCCGGCGAGACATCCGTCATATCGACGCCTCGTCACCCAGCGGTAGTTTGCGCAGCATGACCCGTTCCGCCAAGGACTTCTTCGCCCCGCTCGCCGTCGGGGCGCCGGCGCCGCTGCGCGAGATCCCGGCCCGTCCGAGCCGGGCGATCCACTTCTTCGACCCCGGCAACGAGAAGATGGCGGCCAAGGTCCCGGCCATGGTCGGCACCGTCGACGTGCTGCTGGGCAACCTGGAGGACGCCGTCAAGGCGGAGAACAAGGAGCGGTCACGCCGAGGCCTCGTCGAGATCGCCCGGACCACCGACTTCGGCCCCACCCAGCTGTGGACCCGGGTCAACTCCCTCGACAGCCCGTGGGGGCTCGACGACCTCACCACGCTCGTGCCCGAGATCGGCGACAAGCTCGACGTGGTCATGGTCCCCAAGGTGCAGGGAGCCGAGGACATCCACTACGTCGACCGGCTGCTCGCGCAGCTCGAGGCCAAGGCCGGGCTCGACCGGCCGATCCTGGTCCACGCGATCCTCGAGACGGCGCGCGGCGTGGCCAACGTCGAGGAGATCTGCGCAGCCAGCCCGCGCATGCAGGGCCTCTCCCTCGGTCCCGCCGACCTCGCTGCCGACCGGAGGATGAAGACGACCCGCGTCGGAGGCGGCCACCCCGGCTACCTCGTGCGCCAGGACGCGCCGCGCGTCGACGGCCAGGCGCAGTACGACGCCGCGCGGGCGACGTACCAGCAGGACCTGTGGCACTACACGATCGCCCGGATGGTCGACGCGTGCGCGATGCACGGCATCTACCCCTACTACGGGCCGTTCGGAGACATCGCCGACACCGTCGGCTGCGAGGACCAGTTCCGCAACGCCTTCCTGCTCGGCTGCGTCGGCGCCTGGAGCCTGCACCCCACGCAGGTCGCGATCGCGCACAAGGTGTTCTCCCCCAGCGTCGAGGACGTCGCGCACGCCCGCCGGGTCATCGCCGCGATGGGCGACGGCACCGGCGCGGTGATGATCGACGGCAAGATGGAGGACGACGCGTCGGTCAAGCAGTGCCGGGTGATGGTCGCGCTCGCCGAGGAGCTCGCCGCGATCGATCCCGAGCTGAAGAAGGCCTACGACGCGATCGAGGTGCCGGCATGAGCGACTTCACCCCCCTGCGCTCCGTCCTCTACATGCCCAGCTCCAACGAGCGCGCGCTGGAGAAGGCGAAGACCATCGCGTGCGACGGCCTCATCCTCGACCTCGAGGACGCCGTCGCCCCCGATGCCAAGGTCGCCGCGCGGGAGTCGGCAGCAGCCGCGGCCGCGAGCGGCGACTACGGTCGGCGCACGGTCGCCATCCGGGTCAACGGCCTCGGCACCGAGTGGCACGACGACGACATCGTCGCCGCCAGCCAGGCGGGCCCGGACGCGGTCGTCGTGCCCAAGGTGGGCAGCGCCGACGACGTCGCGCGGCTGGTCGAGGCGATGGAGCGTGCCGGCGCCCCCGACCACACCACGCTGTGGGCCATGATCGAGACGCCGGTGGCGGTCCTCGACGCCCTGGCGATCGCCCGCGCCTCGCAGCGCCTCGGCGCCTTCGTGCTGGGCACCAACGACCTGGTCAAGGAGCTGTACGCCGAGCACGTGCCGGGGCGCGCGCCGATCCTGCCGAGCCTGCACACCGCGCTGCTGGCCGGCCGCGCCGCCGGCATCGCCGTCATCGACGGCGTCTACAACGACGTGAAGGACACCGCCGGGTTCCTCGCCGAGTGCGAGCAGGGACGCCAGATGGGCTTCGACGGCAAGACGCTGATCCACCCCGGCCAGGTCGACGGCGCCAACGCCGCCTTCGCTCCGAGCGAGCAGGCGGTCGCGGACGCCGAGGGGCTCGTCGCCGCCTGGGAGGAGGGCGCGGGCGCCGGGGTCGTGACCTACAACGGCCGGATGGTGGAGAGCCTGCACGTCGAGTTGGCGCGGCGCACCTTGGCGATCTCCGCCGCCGTCCGCGCGCTCGCCGCCGACGGCTGACAGAACGGTGCTCGGACCGCGACCCGTCAGGCGCTCTCGCTGCCGCGCCGGAAGCGGTCGTTGAGCCAGGTGCTGGCCGAGCCCATCCAGCCGGCGAGGTCGTGGACCAGCCGGCCCAGGGTGTCCTGGGTGCGCTCGAACGTGACCGCGTAGCTCGCAGCCGCCTCCTGCGCGGCCTCGCTCACCGAGGCCTCGTCGTCGCCGTCGCGGCGCGGGTACTCGCCGCCGAGGATGGCGGTGTAGGCGCCCGAGTCGATCCAGCGGCGCAGCTCGGTGGCCCGCACGACCGCGAACGGGTGCGACTGCTGCTGGAGCAGCGAGAGCTTGATCAGCGACTCGCGGACGTCGCCGCCCTCGTCGTACTCCGCGCCCTGCTGCAGGAACGAGGTCACGTCGAGCTCCTCGAGCGTGCCGCCGCTGGCGAGCTTCATGTGGGTGCGCAGCGCCGCGGTCGGGTCCTGGCTGGCGAGCAGGCCCGCGCGGTCGGCCGACAGCTCGGCCTTGCGCGACCACTCGAGCAGGGCGACGGTGACCATGCGGATGCCGAGGGCGCCGCCGGGGAGGGCGTTGAGCAGGCCCCCGACCCCGAGCAGCCGCAGCAGCAGCGTGCGGTAGATCGCGTGGCCGCTGATCGCGTGGCCGAGCTCGTGGCCGATGACGAAGCGCAGCTCGTCGTCGTCGAGGTGGTGCACCAGGCCGGAGGACAGCACGATGATCGGCCGGTCCATGCCGATGGTCTGGGCGTTCAGCGTCGGGTCCGCGGCGACGTACAGCTCCGGCAGGTCGCGCGCGTCGAGGCTCGTGCCGACCTCGGCCAGCAGCCGGTGCAGCCGCGCGAACTGCCGCTCGTCGACGCGCACCGCGGAGCCGAGCAGCGTCAGCCGCCACGCGCGCTCGCGGAACACCCCCGACATCGTCTTGAGGAGCACGTCGAAGCCCTTGAGCTTGCGGAGGGCGACGAGTGCGCCCTTGTCTGCGGGGTGCTCCCACGCCCGCGAGCTGATGTCGGTCAGTACGACGCGCGAGCGCGCCGGCTTCTTCTCCCCCGTAGCCATGACTGCATCCTGTCGTACGCCTGGGCAGATGTCGCGGGTTTGCCGCGGCCCGGTCGTGGGGCGTGCCGCGGCTCGGAGCGCGTGGGAGGTTTCGATCGCGGTCGTGCGGGCAGGTGTCAGGGTGTCAGCGACACCAACCGGAGGGCAGGACATTGAGCGAGGCACTGGGCGTCGAGGTGGGCCGCGTGTGGCGAGCGGGCGCCAAGAAGCTGCCCGAGGTGGGCGACACGCTGGAGACCGCGAAGCGAGGGGTGTCGACCTCGTTGGTCGACCTGCTGTCGCGGTCCTCCGGCGTCGGCACCGATGTCAGCTCGCGGTTCGACGAGCTCCGGGGGCTGATCAGCAGGGCACTGGAAGACTCGGAGCAGGCCATCCGCGACTGCGGGACGGCGCTCGTGTGGGCCGCGGAGGACTACGAGCTGACCGACCAGGCGGCGCGGGACGCCTACGAGCGCGAGAAGCAGAGGATCGACTGACATGGTGACCCCGGCAGACCTCATGGACCTCCAGGGCCGGCTCATGGACCGCTACAACTCCGGCTCGTGGGGTTCGGGCTTCCCGGACGACCCGTCCCAGTTCGGCTCGTGCTTCAACAACTTCGCCGACGTGCCCGACCCGTCCCAGTTCGGCCAGCACACCGACGCCCTCCTCGAGACGATGACCCTGCTCGCCCCCACCGGCTTCGACACCGGCACGAGCGACGGCTCCGGCAACCCCGTGACGGGCAACGCCAACACGGCTCTCGACCAGGTCTCCACGGCCGGCATCGAGCTCGACGACTGGACCGGCCAGGCCGCGGACGGGTTCTTCCAGTGGTCGCAGAGCTGGAAGACCGGCATCAGCAACCAGTTCGCGGCCGCCGCCGTGCTGCGCCAGCTGCTGCACGCGGAGGCCGCCGTGTGGACGGCCGCTCTGGAGGACCTCGAGAAGCTCGGCAACGACGCCTACGCCGCGCTCGAGGCCGCCGACGACGAGTTCGACACCGGTGCCGGTGAGATCTCCACGACGCTCAAGGTCGTCGGCGCGGTGGTCGCGGTCGCCGCAGCGGTCCCGACCGGCGGCGCCTCGTTGTCCATCCTGGCCGCGGTCGGCGCCGGGGTGACCGTCGCGAGCACCGGCATGGACGTCTACGCCGCAGGCCAGACCGAGTCCAAGAAGTTCGCCACGTGCTGTCCCCGCGACGTCCTGGCGGACCTGATGGACGGCGTACGTCGCGTCGAGGACGCCGTGCGCGACGCGGAGGACGCCATCCGGGCCCAGCTCGACACCAATCTCGCCGAGATCGACGGCAACTGGGACGAGTTCTGCCAGCCGCCCCCGACGCTGACCTCGGTCCACCGCAACCACATCGCCGCCTACTCCGGGCTCGGGACGTGGGGTGGCGGCTCGTGAGCCGGATGCAGCGCTTCCGCGAGTCCTGGCAGGACGTGTCCGTGCAGACGACGTCCCCCAACGGCTGCATCCACCTCACCAACCGCGGCGACCGGGAGTTCCGGATCACCTGCGACGACTCCTGGTTCCACCGGGCGACGCTCGGCGACTTCACGACGCAGCTCGGCCGGCTCTTCAAGCTCGCCCTCGTGGAGCGGACGCAGGCCTACAACCGGCACAAGGAGATGGTGACGGGCCTGCAGATCACGCCCATCGACGGCAGCCGCAACCCGCACCTGCAGACGTTCGTCGACAAGCGGGACAACCTGGCCGTGGAGGGCGTGTCGGCGGACGGGACGGTGTCGATCGCCTCGGTCGGGCTCACCCACTTCGTCATCACCATCGACTCCCAGCTGTGGGCGCGCCGCGACCGGCTCGCCGTCCAGCGCGCGCTCGACGAGGCCGGCACGGCAATGGTGGCCGACCAGTTCCGGAAGATGTACGAGCTCAAGCAGGCCGGGCATTGAGGGCGCACGCACGGCACTCGGGGCCACGCCGGGTCTGCGCCGTCGTCGTGGGCCTCCTCGCCCTGGGTCTGGCCGGGGGGTGCGGTGACGGCGACTCCGGCACGCTCGCGGCCGGTGAGTCGACCCCGGGACCTGCCGGCGTCTCGGGCGACACCTTCGAGGTGCGCGTGCCGAGCGGCTCCATCACGGTCACGGTCGGTGAGCCCGTCGGCTCCGTCACCGTCGGATCGCAGGAGTTCACCGCGCCGGAGGGCGGCGCCCTCGTGCCGGTCGCCTGGGCACTCGACCGCTACCAGACCTCGGAGGTGACCGGCTTCGACGAGGACACCGAGCTGCGGCTGGTGGCTGGCGACGAGCCGGCCACCGTGACCACCATCCCCGACGGCGCGACGAACGCCACCGGGAGTCGCGTGGTCGCCGTGGGCGCCGACACTCCCGTGGAGACGGTCTCGGCGACCTACGCCGGCCTGGAGCAGCAGGTCCACCTCGACGGCTCGCGCGACGCGGGTGTCGCGGAGGCGCTGTACGAGCCGGCGGCCGCCGGCGAGCGGCAGGACTGCTCGGCGGGGTGGCGCGCCCGACCCGCCGCGACGTTGGAGCTCGACTGCACCGTCCGCGTGTGGATGCTGCCCTACCTCCCCGACGCCGGCTGGAGCGAGGACGGCTCGCTCCACGCCGTGGTCGAGCCAGCCGTGACCCTCACCAAGGTCACCGCTGCCGGCGAGCAGTACCGTGCCACGTTCGCCACGGCGACCGCTCAGGTCGACGGCGTCGCGGTCGACGCCCCGGTCGACGAGGGTCCGGGCGGCGCCGGCTCGCTCTCGGGCCGCCTCGTGGCCACCGACCTCGAGACGCCCTCGGAGTGGATCGTCGAGGCCACGTTCGACCTGCGCAGCCGGTTCGCCCGCGGGCCGCTCGACGGCACGCAGCTCATCCTGACCGGCGGCGGCGCGATCGGCTGAGCTCGGCTCGCGCCCCGCACCGGTGCCAGAAGGCGACGGTGACCGGCTCCCGCGCGGACCTCAACCCCGCATCGGGATCCTCACGCCGCGCTCCTCGGCCACCTCGACCGCGCGGTCGTAGCCGGCGTCCACGTGCCGGATGACGCCCATGCCGGGATCGTTGGTGAGCACGCGCTCGATCTTCTCGGCCGCGAGCGGGGTGCCGTCGGCGACGGTGACCTGGCCGGCGTGCAGCGAGCGGCCGATGCCGACCCCGCCGCCGTGGTGGAACGAGACCCACGTCGCGCCCGACGCGGTGTTCACCAGCGCGTTGAGGACCGCCCAGTCCGCGATGGCGTCCGAGCCGTCGAGCATGGCCTCGGTCTCGCGGTAGGGGGAGGCCACCGAGCCGCAGTCGAGGTGGTCGCGACCGATCACGATCGGCGCACTGAGCTCGCCGCTGGCGACCATCTCGTTGAACCGGGCGCCCGCCTTGGCGCGGTCGCCGTAGCCCAGCCAGCAGATCCGCGCGGGCAGGCCCTGGAACTGCACCCGCTCGCTCGCCAGGTCGAGCCACCGGTGCAGCCGGGCGTACTCCGGCTTCTCGTCGGCGGGGAACAGCTCCTTGATGGCGCGGTCGGTGGCGTGGATGTCGGCCGGGTCGCCGGACAGCGCGGCCCAGCGGAAGGGGCCCTTGCCCTCGCAGAACAGGGGCCGGATGTAGGCGGGCACGAAGCCGGGGAACTCGAAGGCCCGGTCGTAGCCGCCCTTGCGGGCCTCGTCGCGGATCGAGTTGCCGTAGTCGAAGACCTCGGCGCCGGCGTCCTGCAGCTCGACCATCGCCCGGACATGGCGCGCCATCGACTCCTGGCTGCGCTTGGTGAAGCCGCGCGGGTCCTCGGTGCGCTCGCGCTCCCAGTCGTCGTACGCCGTCCCGGAGGGCAGGTAGAACAACGGGTCGTGCGCCGAGGTCTGGTCGGTGACGACGTCGACCAGCGGGCCCTCGCCGCGGCCGGCGCGGTCGAGGTGGCGCTCGAGCAGCTCGGGGAGCAGGTCAGCGGCGTTGCCGAGCACGCCGATCGACAGGCCGCGGCGCGCGTCGCGCGCCTCGAGGGCCAGCTCGACGGCGTGGTCGAGGTCGCGGGCCTGCACGTCGAGGTAGCGGGTCTCCAGGCGACGGTCGATGCGGTGCTGGTCGCACTCGATGCAGATCGCGACGCCGTCGTTCATGGTCACCGCCAGCGGCTGCGCGCCGCCCATGCCCCCGAGGCCGGCGGTCACGGTGATGGTGCCGGCGAGGGTGCCGCCGAACCTCTTGTCGGCGACGGCGGCGAAGGTCTCGAAGGTGCCCTGGAGGATCCCCTGGGTGCCGATGTAGATCCACGACCCGGCCGTCATCTGGCCGTACATCGTCAGGCCGAGGTCCTCGAGACGGCGGAACTCCTCCCAGTCGGCCCAGTCGCCGACGAGGTTGGAGTTGGCGATCAGGACCCGCGGGGCCCATTCGTGGGTCCGCATCACGCCGACCGGCTTGCCCGACTGCACGAGCAGCGTCTCGTCGGGCTCGAGGTCGCGCAGGGTGCGCACCAGGGCGTCGTACGACGGCCAGTCGCGGGCCGCCTTGCCGGTGCCGCCGTAGACCACGAGGTCTCCGGGACGCTCGGCGTTGTCGGGATCGAGGTTGTTCATCAGCATCCGCAGCGGCGCCTCGGTCTGCCACGACTTCGCGGTCAGCTCGGTGCCGCGGGCGGCGCGGATGGGCAGGCGGGGGTTCTCCTCGGTGGTCACTTCAGCTCTCCGATCACTGACTCGGCGGCGGCGAGCACCGCGCCGGACTGGACGAGGGCGACGGCCGCCTCGATCTCGGGTGAGAGGTGGCGGTCGGGTCCGGGGCCGGCGATGCCGGAGCTGCGGAGCAGGCCGACGACCGCGCCCGTCGCCGGCGACGGCGTCAGCGGGGCGCGCAGGTCGAGCGCCCGGGCGGCGGTGAGCACCTCGACGGCGATCACCCGCGCGAGGCCGTCGACCGAGCGGCGCAGCTTGCGTGCGGCGTTCCAGCCCATCGACACGTGGTCCTCCTGCATCGCGCTGGAGGGGATGGAGTCGACCGACGCCGGCACGGCGAGGCGCTTGAGCTCGGAGACGATCGAGGCCTGCGTGTACTGCGCGATCATGTGGCCGCTGTCGACGCCCGGGTCGTCGGCCAGGAACGGCGGCAGCCCGTGGTTGCGGGCCTTGTCGAGGAAGCGGTCGGTGCGCCGCTCGCTGATCGAGGCGACGTCCGCGGCGACGATCGCCAGGAAGTCCAGGACGTAGCCCACCGGGGCGCCGTGGAAGTTGCCGTTGGACTCCACCGACTCGCCGAGGACGACCGGGTTGTCGATCGCGCTCGCCAGCTCGCGGCCGGCGACGGTCGCCGCGTGCTCGACGGTGTCGCGGGCGGCGCCGTGGACCTGCGGCGAGCAGCGCAGCGAGTACGCGTCCTGCACCCGGTTGCACTCCACCGTGTTGCCGGGCCCCGTGCGGTGCGAGGCGACCACGGCAGAGTCGGCCATCAAGGCCGTCAGGTTCGCCGCCGACAGCGCCTGGCCGGGGTGCGGGCGGATGGCCTGCAGCTCGGGCGCGAAGACCCGGTCGGTGCCCAGCTGCGCCTCGACGCTCATCGCGGCGGCGATGTCGGCGGTGCGCAGCAGCATCCGGAGGTCGGTGATCGCCATGACCAGCATGCCGAGCATCCCGTCGGTGCCGTTGATCAGCGCCAGGCCCTCCTTGGCGCCGAGCTCGACCGGCTGCAGGCCGACTGCGGCGAGCGCCTCCGCGGCGGGCATGAGCGTCCCGGACGCGTCGCGCACCTCGCCCTCGCCCATCAGCGCGAGCGCGCAGTGCGACAGCGGGGCCAGGTCGCCGGAGCAGCCGAGCGAGCCGTACTCGCGCACCACCGGCGTGATCCCGTGCGAGAGCAGGCCGGCCAGCAGCTGCGCGGTCTCGCGCCGTACGCCGGTGTGCCCGGTCGCGAGCGTGGACAGCCGCAGCAGCATCAGCGCCCGGACCACCTCCCGCTCCACCTCGGGGCCGGAGCCGGCGGCGTGGGAGCGGACCAGGGAGCGCTGCAGCTGCGCGCGCAGCTCCGTCGGGATGTGGCGGGTGGCCAGAGCGCCGAAGCCGGTGCTGACGCCGTACGTCGGGGTCTCCGCCGCGGCGAGCGCCTCGACGACCTCCCGAGCGCGGTCGATCGCGGCCAGCGCCTCCTCGGTCAGCTCGACGGGGGCGCCGTCGCGGGCGACGTGGACGAGGTCCTCGAACGAGACGGGGCCGACCCCGACCTGGATGCTCTGCATGCGTCTCATGAAACCGCGCCGAGGCGTCGGGCACGACCCCGCCCGCGCCCCTCCTGTCTCGGATCCCAGACCCCCGGGAGTGGGGTGGCTGGCTGTCAGGTTCCCCGGCTAGCCGGGGAAACTTGAGCCTCACCCCCGAAACTTCGGGCAGGAACCTCGAGTTTCCCCGGCTAGCCGGGGATCGCAACATCGCCCACCGCCCCCCGCCCGGGCGGGGGAGGCGCGGCAACGCGGCGCTGGACACCGCGCCCGGTGCTGCCAGACTGAGGGCATCCCTGTGAGCTGAAAGAGGAAATCCGTGACCACGACCACGTACATCGTCATCGCCGTCATCGTCCTGGTCCTCCTCGCCGCGGCGGCGTTCCTGCTCCGCCAGAGGAAGCGCAAGGCCGACATGGCCCGCGCCGACGAGTTGCGGTCCCGGGCCGCCGCCGAGGCGCAGGCCACCCTCCCGACGGTGCAGCAGCGCGCCGCCGAGGCGGACGCGAAGGCCGAGCAGGCCCGCGCCGAGGCCGCGCGCGCCGAGGCTGAGGCCGAGGCCGCTCGGGTCGAGGCCTCCCACGCCGAGGCCGAGCACGAGGCCCAGCTCCGCGCCGCCGACCGGCTCGACCCGCGCGTCGACCACCGGGCGGACGACTACACGCCCCAGGTGCCCAGCGCGGCCGACCAGCAGCAGGCACCGACGACCGCCGCCGAGGCCGCCGCGGCCGACCGGCAGCCGGAGCCGGCCGCCGACGCGGACCCCGCCGTCACGACCGGCGACGAGCGTACGAGCCACGCGAGCGCCGGCACCCCCACCGGAGGCAGCCACGCCGCACCTCCCGCCGACACGAGCACCGACACGAGCGCCAACCCGAGCGCCGAGACCCCGAGCAGCGACACCCCGAGCCTGCCCCGCCGTACGCCGGGCGCCCAGGAGATGCCCGGCAAGCCGATCGAGACCGACGGCGGCGGCGGCTGGTTCACCCGCAAGGACGGCGGCGGCACGGCCTGAGCCCGTGCCGGTGAGCCAGGTCCCCGCCGCGACGCGCGCGCTCCGGGTCCTGCGCTTCCTGGCCACCCAGGCCGACCCGGTCCCCCTCGACCGCATCATGCGGGCGTGCGAGCTGCCCCGCAGCACGGCGTACCACCTGCTCAACACGATGATCGACGAGGGCTTCGTCGTGCACCTGCCCGACGAGCACCGCTACGGCCTCGGCGTCGCGGCCTTCGAGGTCGGCAGCGGCTTCACCCGCCAGGAGCCGCTGGCCCGCCTGGCCCGCCGCCCGCTGGCCGAGCTCGTCGACCGCACCGGCCACGGCGCCCACCTCGCGGTGCTGCACGGTCGCGACGTGCTGTACGTCATCGAGGAGCGGGCGCCCGGCCGGCCGCCGCTCGTGACGGACGTCGGCGTACGCCTGCCCGCGCACCTCACCGCCTCCGGGCGGGCGATCCTGGCCGCGCTGCCGGCCAGCCAGGTACGCGCCCTCTACCCCGACCGCGACGCGTTCGTCGACCGCCACGGCAAGGGTCCGACCTCGCTGAGCGCCCTGCGCACCGTCCTCGCCGCCACCCGGCAGCGCGGGCACGCCACGGAGGACGGCGAGGTGACGCCGGGGCTGCAGAGCGTGGCGGCGGCGGTGCTCGACCACAGCGCGCACCCCGTCGCCGGGGTGGCAGTGACCTTCCCCAGCGACGACGGCGCGGACGTCGCGGTGACCGCCGCCGCGGTCAGCGCAACGGCGGCGAGGCTGACCCGGCGGGTCAGCGGCCGGACCTCCGGCACCTAGCCGGACGGACGGACCCCAGAGCCGCCGGCGGAGGCGTCAGGTCGCGGCCACGCGCCGCGCGAGGGCGCGCAGCCCCGCTGCTCGCAGGCCCGGCCAGCCGTGGACGTCGGCGAGCCACTCGTCGGGCAACGCCGAGGCGCCCCAGCGGGCGCCGAGCAGCGCGCCGGCGATGGCGGCCACGGTGTCGGTGTCGTCGCCGGCGTGCACGGCAGCCGTCAGGGAGGCGACCACGGGCGACCCCGCTCCGGCGGGATGGCGCAGCGCCGACCACGCCGCCTGCAGTGCCGCGACGACGTAGCCGTTGGGCGCGAACGCCTGCGGCGGGCGCGCCTCCGCCTCCGCGACCCAGGCGGCCCACTGGTCGCGCCGCGCCGCCGGCAGCACCTCGACCAGGTCCGCGAGGTCGGGCACCGCGCCCCCGCGGACCGCGTGCCGGATCGCGTGGCACCACAGCACGCAGGCGTCGCCCGCGACGGGGTCGGGGTGCGTGAGGTCCGAGACGGCCCGGGCGTGCGCCGTCAGCGCGGCGGCGTCGTCGAGGTACGCGAGCGCCACCGGCGCCGTACGCATCAACGACCCGTTGCCGGCCGTCCGGCCGGTGCGGCGGTGGAGCTGCCAGGCCGCCTCCCGCGCCTGCTCCGCCGGCCGCGGCGCACCCGGCCGCACGGCGGAGAGCACCTGGCGCGTCTGGGTGCCGACGTCCGAGGCACCCTCGCGCAACCACGCGACCCAGCCCTCGACGACCCGGTCCAGCGCCTGCTCGTCGGCGAGGCCCCGCTCGGCGGCCACCTGGGCGATGACGACCGCCATCTGCGTGTCGTCGCTCCACTCCCCGGGCGCGTAGGGCCCCAGACCGCCGCCGATCATCCGCGGCGCCTCGGTCGCGGCCAGCGGCGCCGAGCCGAACTCGTACGGCACCCCGAGCGCGTCGCCGCACGCCGAGGCGACCAGGACCCCCTCGATCCGGTCGGCGCGGGCCGCGTCGAGGTCGTCGGTCATCGCCGCACCTGCGGTGGCCTCACGCGATGTCGCCGGCGAACTTGCCCGGGATCGGCGCCGGTACGTCGGGTCGCAGCCCGGCCTCCAGGACCGCGCGGCCGATCTCCTCCAGCACCGCGTCGAGGTCGACCGGCTCCGGCTCGCCGCCCGCGGGGTCGAACTCCTCGACGACCGTGACGCCGAGGTCCCGCACCCGCACCCGGGTCACCAGAGTCAGGACGGTGCCGGGGAGGAACACGACCTCGCGCTCGTGGCGGGCGGCCGAGAACTGCTCGATGGAGCGGCCGGTCCTGCTCAGCACGGCGTACACGGCGTCGGTGGAGAAGTTCTCCGTGGCGACCCGGGGGTCACGCGAGGTGGACAGCAGCGCCTGCGTGACGTGAGTGCGTCCCGGCCACCGCTCGTGGCTGCGCGCCTCGCACCCGCGGAACACCACGCCCTCGTGGGGCGGGAGCTGCTCCAGGGTCGAGAGCAGCCTCTCGAGGTCGGGCGTCTGCGTCACGGCTGTCCTTCCATGTTGGTCTGCAGGGTCCACTCCTCGGCGGCCGAGGTGCCGTCGACGGGACGGTCGACGGGACGCGCGACGACCGGTACCTGCAGTGTCTCGACGCGCACCCGGCCGTTGGCCTTCGGCGCCCACTCGTGCCCGTCGGCGCGGCGGCAGGCCCACTGCGCGCCGTCGAGCTCGACCAGCAGCTCGTCGGCGCCCCGAGCCGGACGGACACCGCCCAGCGTGCCCTCCACCTGGGCGCCGTCACCCCTGTCGACCAGGACCCGGCGCCCCGGCGAGGTGTGGAACTCGTAGGCGACGACCTCCCAGTGGGGGTGGTCGTCGCGCTTGACCCGGCTGATCTCGGGCAGCGGCTTGTCGGCGTTGGCCGCGCGGGACTCCGCCCACTTGCGCTCGGCCCACTCGCGGATCTGCTCCGGACTCATCGCGTCCAGGTCGTCGGCGCTGCTCATCTGACCTCCCTGACCACCAGCTGGCGGACGCCGTCAGGCCCCGGCGTGTTGCTGAGCACCTCGAACTCGGTGCCGCCACGGAACAGGATCTCAGCCTCCGACCTCGCCGCGGAGAACGGGCCGACGTTGCTGCCCGAGTGACCCTCGATGGTGATCCGCGTCGGGTTGTCCTTGCCGAGGTTGATGAACCCCTCGGCGACGTTGGCGTTGGTCGAGCTGCTGGTGAAGGCGCCGTCGGTGAGGGTGCCGCCGTTGTTGATGCGCTCCACGACCGAGTCGGGCAGGTTGGTGCCGCGATAGGTCGTGCCCTCGTAGTTGGGCAGCTGGTCGAGGCCGCGGTTGGTGGCGTCGATCCGGTCCTGGACGGCCGGGTCGATGGGCCCGTCGCCGCGCATCGCGCTGTTCATGGTGTCGTAGCCGTCGTCGGTCGTGTAGTCCCAGATGCCGCGGATGCCCTCGCGGTCCAGCTCCGGGTGGGCCCGGCTGACCTCGTCGAGCCACGGCTCCAGAGCCGGGTCGTCGAGGTGGCGCCACGTCCCCTGCGGCCCCTCGGGCGCGTTGTCGTACCTGTTGAGGTCACCGATGTCGTCCAGGCGGTTGAGGTCCGAGAGGTTGTCCAGCCTGTTGAGGTCGGACAGGTTGTCGAGCCGGGACAGGTCCGCGAGCCCGTCGAGGATGTCGGCCGTGCCCTTGACGCCCCTCGTGGCGAGCGCGCCGGTGCCGGCGGTGGCGGCCGCCGCGATCGCGTCGGGCACGAGGTGGCCGATGGCCCGGGCCGGGTCGTCGGCCCACGTGTCCCAGTCGAGGAGGCTCTTGCCGAGGTTCTTGCCGAACCCGACCGGGTCGGTCGTGAGGCCGGTGTAGATGCCCTGCGCCATCTCTACGGCGTTCTCCGCCGAGAGCTCGTACTTCTCCATCAGCTCCTCCGGCGTGAGGTCGCCGGTGGCCAGCTTGTAGGCGTCGATGACGAGGTTCACCGGGCTGAACGGCACCATCGTCAGCAGGTCCCAGACGGCCTCGCCGGCTCCCTCCAGGATGCCGCCGACGAACTTGAGGCCCGACTCGAGCCAGTTGGGCTCCTCCGGGGCGTCCGCGCAGCCGGCGCGCACCTCACCGGCGCACACCTGGGCGGCGCTGTCGAGGTCAGCCCGCGCCGAGGCCAGAGCCTTCAGCGCCTCCTGCTGGATCGGGTCGCCCCAGTCGTGGAACGGCTCGGCCTGCTCGGTGCCGCCGCTGCTCCAGTAGGAGCGCATCCGGTCCATGTAGGAGCTGTACTGGCTGCGGGCGTTCTCCGACTCGCGCTGGCCGCGCTCGTACTCCGCCTTCGCCTCGGCGGCGCGGCGCTGCACGTCCTCCAGCACCCCGGCGTACGTCGTCAGCCCGGCGGCCGCCTTCTTGAAGCCGTTGCCGGCCTTGTACCAGCGCTCGGGCTCGAGGTCGTGGGCCTCGCGGAACTCGTCGGCGGCCCGGCCGGTCCAGCCGGAGACGTCGATCTTGGACAGCGCCTCGCCGGTGTCGTAGAAGAGCTGGCCCTTCTGCTCCATGGTGAGCGCCTTGGCGCGGATGTTGCCGGGATTGCCCTCGACCTCGAAGTCCGGCATCTCAGAGCACCTTCACCGCGGCGATCGTGCCCTTGAGGGCGGACAGGGCGTCGTAGCCGGCCTTGTCGGTCTCGAAGTAGTTCATCGCGATCTTGCCGAGCCGCCCGGCCATCTCCTCGACGTCCTGGCAGAGGTTGTTGACGCCCTCCTCCCAGCGGTTCTTGAACTCGTCGAGGGCGTCCCAGACGACGTCGCTGCCGACGTCGCCCTTGCCGGGGACGAGGTCCTCGACGTCCTTGTCCTTGAACAGCTGGAGCGTGTCGTTGAGGCCCTGGGCGGCCTTGCCCATGCTCTCGAGGTCGACTTCGTAGTCGTAGGACGGCATGGCTCACCGATTCCCCGGGACCCCGCGACCCAAACCCGGGGCGCGGCCACCCGAGGTCCGGTCGGCGTCCGTGCCAGGTCCGGGTCGGATGACGGATTAGGCCCGTGGACACGCGGGTAGGAAGGGGGCATCAACTCACGGAAGGAGGCGGCCCGTGGCCGTCGGACTTGTGTACGCCGAGATGCAGGCCGCCGCGCAGGCCGCGGCCGACGCGGTGGAGCCGCTGCAGGAGACGCTGCGCGCGCTGGGCGCCACCATCGAGACCGAGGCGGGCTCGGGCTTCAAGGGCCAGGCCGCGGCGGGGTTCGGCGAGGCGATCAACGCGTGGTTCGACGTCGCGGTGACCCTCGGACCGATCCTCGAGGGCTACTCCCAGAGCCTGATGTACGTCGCGCAGGAGCACGCCACCAACGACGTCGCGCAGGCCGAGCGAGCCGGCCAGCTCTCCGACCGCCTCGGGGGTGGTCCCCGATGAGCGAGCGCGGCCTCGTCGTCCACCAGGGCTCGCTGTCGGCCATCGAGACCGCGCTGGCCGACGCCACCACGGCGATCAAGAAGCAGATCGACGACCTGCTCGAGGAGGTGAAGCGGCTGACGCCGGGCTGGGACGAGACGAGCGAGTCGCACATCGCGCACCTCGAGCACCAGCAGAAGCTGCGCGACGGCGTGGAGAAGCTCACCGAGGCCCTGGACCAGGTGAGGTCGAAGGTCGCGACGTACCGCGAGGACGCCCGCGAGATCGAGCTGGAGAACGTCGCCATCGTCAACTGAGGGCACCGTCGCTCCCGGTTGAAGTTACCTGCGGGTAGGATTCTTCTCACCCGTACGTGCCCTGCCGTCGCCCCGACAGGCGGCCCTATGCTCCGGCTCTGTACGCCCCGACCGAGGAGCCGTCCCCCATGCAGATCTTCGCGATCGTCCTCTCGTTCGCACTGACCCTCGCAGCGCTGGCCGTGCTGGTCCCGGCCGTCCGTCGGATGCTGGGCGTGATCCGCGCGGGACAGCCGGCTCCGGGGCGCAGCGACAACCCGGTCGGGCGTACCGCGACGATGCTCAAGGAGACCTTCCTCCACACCCGCATGCTGCAGCGGCCGTGGATCGGCGTGATGCACTGGTTCGTCTACGCGGCGTTCCTGTTCCTCAGCACGGCCGTGCTGGCGGCGTACTTCCAGCTGTTCGAGCCGTCCTTCGCGTGGCCGCTGATCGGCCACTGGTACCCGTACGAGTGGTTCAGCGAGGCCATCGGGCTGCTCAGCACCGTCGGCATCGTGTTCTTGATCCTCGTCCGCCAGCGCCACCACCCCCGCACCGAGGGCCGCGGGAGCCGCTTCTTCGGCTCGACCTTCTGGCAGGCCTACTTCGTGGAGGCGCTGGCGCTGCTCGAGGGTGCGGCGATCCTGTTCGTGCGCGCCGCCGAGTGGAAGCTCGACGAGGACGCCGGCCGCAGCCACTACCCGATCGCGTCGTGGATCGGCGACGCGTTCTACCCCAACTCCCCGCAGGCGCTCGAGAACACCATCTACGCCATCGCCGCGTTCAAGATCGCGCTGGCGATGGTCTGGCTGATGGTGATCGCCCGCAACCTCACCATGGGCATCGCGTGGCACCGCTTCACCACCTGGTTCAACATCTGGTTCAAGCGCGAGGCCGACGGCAGCACGGCGCTCGGCGCGATGAAGCCGCTCACGTCCCGCGGCAAGGCCATCACCCTCGACGACCTCGACGACCTCGACGAGGACGCCACGCTGGGCGCGGGCACGGTCGAGGACTTCTCCTGGAAGGGCATCCTCGACTTCACCACCTGCACCGAGTGCGGTCGCTGCCAGTCGCAGTGCCCGGCCTGGAACACCGAGAAGCCCCTGTCCCCCAAGCTGGTCATCACCAGCCTGCGCGACCACGCCTACGCCAAGGCCGACGGCGTGGAGGCCCACACCGAGCGGCAGCTGGTCGGGGTCGGCTCCAAGGGCGAGACCGCTGGCGCGGGCGCCGACGTGCTCGACTACTTCTACAACCCCGCCGACGGCGACTTCGTCATCGACGAGGACGTGCTGTGGAGCTGCACGTCGTGCGGCGCCTGCGTGCAGCAATGCCCTGTCGACATCGAGCACGTCGACCACATCATGGACATGCGGCGCTACCAGCTGCTCGTGGAGTCGAACTTCCCCGCCGAGCTCAACCAGCTGTTCAAGGGCCTGGAGAACAAGGGCAACCCCTGGAACATGTCCGCCACGGCGCGGATGGACTGGGCCAAGGGCCTCGACTTCGACGTCCCGGTCGTCGGTGAGGACCTGGAGTCCCTGGAGTCCGTGGACTGGCTGTTCTGGGTGGGCTGCGCCGGGGCGTACGAGGACCGCGCGAAGAAGACGACCCGCGCGGTCGCCGAGCTGCTCGACATGGCCGGCGTCTCGTTCGGCGTGCTCGGCAACGGCGAGACCTGCTCCGGTGACCCGGCGCGCCGCGCGGGCAACGAGTTCGTCTTCCAAGGCCTGGCGCAGCAGAACGTCGAGACCTTCAAGGAGTACAAGGTCAAGAAGGTCGTCTCGACCTGCGCCCACTGCTTCAACACGCTGAAGAACGAGTACAAGGACTTCGGCATCGAGCTCGAGGTCGTGCACCACACGCAGCTGCTCAACCGCCTGGTGCGCGAGGGCCGGCTGACCCCGGTCAAGGACGGCGCCGGCGCCGCGAAGCGCTCGATCACCTACCACGACCCGTGCTTCCTCGGCCGCCACAACCAGGTCTACTCGCCGCCGCGCGAGCTGCTGCAGGTGCTGCCCGGCGCCGAGTACGTCGAGATGGAGCGCAGCGCCGAGCGCTCGTTCTGCTGCGGCGCCGGCGGTGCGCGCATGTGGATGGAGGAGAACCTCGGCGAGCGCATCAACGTCAACCGCACCAAGGAGGCCGTCGGCACCGGTGCGGACCAGATCGCGGTCGGCTGCCCCTTCTGCCGGGTGATGCTCTCCGACGGGCTCACCCTGCAGCAGAGCAACGGCGAGGCCCGCGAGGAGGTCGAGGTCCTCGACGTCGCGCAGATGCTGCTGGCCTCGGTCAAGGGCGAGCAGGCGACCAAGGCCGCCCCCGGGGTGGCCGCCGCAGCGTCCACGTCCGCCGTCGCATCTGCGTCGGCCACCGACGTGGCGACCAAGGACGAGCCTGAGGCCGGTGACGTCACCGTCACCGACAACACCGTGACCGAGACTGCCGACGCGGGCCCGCTCGCCAAGGCGTCCGGCGGTACGTCGCTGTTCGACACGCCCGCTCAGGACGCGCCCTCCTCCGGTGGCTCGCTGTTCGACACGCCTGCCCAGGACGCGCCCTCCTCCGGCGGCTCGCTGTTCGACACGCCTGCCCAGGACCCGCCCTCCTCCGGCGGCTCGCTCTTCGACACGCCTGCCCAGGACCCGCCCTCCTCCGGCGGCTCGCTCTTCGACATCCCCGCCGACGGGACCGCCTCGGACGAGGAGCCGGCCGAGCCGCGCGACGCCGAGCCGGCCGAGCCGCGCGACGCCGAGCCGGCCGAAGAGCCGACCGCCTCCGCGTTGACCGACCTGGGCGCGGGCGGCTCCCTGTTCGACATCGGTACGCCGAGCGAGCCGGAGGTGGCCGCCGCCGAGCCCGCCAAGACTGCCGAGCCGGAGCCGACACCAGCCCCGACCACGGGGTTCGGTGGAAGCGGTTCGCTTTTCGACATCGCCGCTCCGGAGCCAGCTGCGGCGCAGCCCGTTGCACCCGACGTCGCAGGGGCCGGCTCGCCCGAGCCGACGCAGGCGTCGGGGTCGGCGTCGGCCGAGCCGACCCAGGCCGAGGCCACCGCCCAGCCCGGGGCAGTCAGTACTTCCTCGGCACCCACCACGGACGCCGACCTGTCGAGCCTGGGGTCCCTGTTCGACCTCGAGGCTCCGGCGGCCGAACCGGCCCCTGCCCCCGCCACCGAACCCGAGGCCGCGGCCGAGGCCGAGGCCGAGGCAGCCGAGTCCGAGCCGGAGGGCGCGCCAGCGGCCGCCCCGGACGCGGCTGCGGCGACACCCACGCCGAGCACCGACGTCGACCTGAGCAATCTCGGCTCGCTGTTCGACCTCGAGGCCCCGGCCAGCGCGCCGGCACCGGAGGCACCCGAGGCACTCGCGTCCGATCCCGGGCCCGCCGAGCCGGCGACCCAGCCGGCGGCCGAGGCCGAGGCCGCTGCGCCGGAGTCCGAGCCGGACCCGGATCCCCAGCCCGCGCCTGAGGCCGAGGCCGCATCGCCGGATTCCGAGCCGGAGCCGGAGCCCGACGCCGGCTCCGAGGAGTCGCCCGCGGAGACGAAGAACGAGCCGGCACCGCGCTCCGATGCGCCCGGGCACACTCCGCGTACGGACGTCGACATCAGCGGTTCGGGATCCCTCTTCGACCTCTGATCTGGGCCCGCCCGCCTCCGGCGGCCGCCCCGCGCCAGACCGCCCGCGCGGCTGTAACGCCGTGTTACTGCTTGTACCCACCCCCTTCCACGGGGGTGACTAGGTGGCGTAACGCGGCGTTACATGGGCCGTCGACGACGTGGGCCCGGTCGCTCCCCCAGCGGTGCCCCAGCCACATCCCAACGCCTCCCGATGTGGCTCACACACCGCCACCCCAGCCGCGCCCCCGGCTCGCTCCCCCAGCGGTGCCCCAGCCACATCCCCACGCCTCCCGATGTGGCTCACACACCGCCACCCAAGCCGCGCAGCGCGGCCGCTCGCCGAGCGGTGCCCCAGCCACATCCCAACGCCTCCCGATGTGGCTCACACACCGCCACCCAAGCCGCGCAGCGCAGCCGCTCGCCGAGCGGTGCCCCAGCCACATCCCAACGCCTCCCGATGTGGCTCACACACCGCCACCCAAACCGCGCAGCGCGGCCGCTCCCCCAGCGGTGCCCCAGCCACATCCCAACGCCTCCCGATGTGGCTCACACACCGCCACCCAAACGGCGCAGCGCGGCCGCTCCCCCAGCGGTGCCCCAGCCACATCCCAACGCCTCCCGATGTGGCTCACACACCGCCACCCCAGCCGCGCGTCGGCGGCCCGCTGAACCACACCCAGCGCCGCAGCGCCGAGCGCCGGGGGCAAGGATGATGTCACATGGGCGTTGACATGGCATCACAGTGATGTCACACTGGTGCACATGGACATCACCCCGTACGTCGACACCCTGCGCCGCGACCTGGTCGCCGCCGCCGAGGCGGGCGGCGACGTGCTCAAGCAGGCGGCCGAGCGGCTGGCCTTCGCGCTCGACCCGAGCGCCCGGCTCGCGCTGATGGAGGCCATCTCCCACGCTGCCGCGGAGATCACCGCCGAGCTCCCCGAGGGCAGCGTCGACGTACGGCTCGTGGGCCGCGAGCTCGACTTCGTCGTCGAGGTCGCGCCGCCCACCGCGGCACCGGTCCCACCCCCGCCGCCGGCGCCGCCGGCCGTTCCGGACGAGGACGACGGCGACCTGGCCCGGATCACCCTTCGCATCCCCGAGGCCGTCAAGGCCCGCGCCGAGGAGAAGGCGGCCGCCGCGGGACAGAGCCTCAACACCTGGCTGGTCGGGGTCGTGCGCAGCGCGACCAACGAGCACGCCATCAACGTCGACATCGACCTGAGCAGCGTCCCCTTCGTCGGCTACGACCCCTTCGCCGCCAACCGCAAGCAGGGCAATCGCCGGATGACCGGCTGGCTCTGACCCGTCCCGGGACCTGAGGGTCCCGCCCACCGCATCAGCGGACCGGCATCGCCGGCCCGTCGGACGAACACACCCGCAACCGAACCGGAGCGCCCCGTGAGCAACCACCTGGACCTCGCCTTCGACACCCCCGAACCGATCGACCTGTACGTCGAGAACGGCCGCGGCACGGTCGAGGTGACCGCCACCGGCACCACCCAGACCACCGTGCGCATCACCAGTGACCGCGCCGACGAGTACGACGTCCGCGACCTGAGCGACGGGCACGGTCCCCGCCGGATCGGGATCATCGCCCCTCGTTCCGGCGCCTTCGGCAAGGACCCGCGCGCCGAGATCGTCGTCGAGGTGCCCGTCGCCAGCGGCCTCCAGGCCAAGGTCGGGAGCAGCGACCTGGCGGCGCGGGGGCGCTTCGCCGACACCCGCGTCGACAGTGGGTCGGGCGACGTGTCGCTCGACGTCGTCGACGGTGACACCGTCGTCCAGACCGGCTCGGGCGACCTCGCCGCCCGGCACCTCGCCGGCGAGGCCCGCCTCAAGAGCGGCTCCGGCGACATCCTCGTCCACCTCGCCGACTCGAGCCTGGTGATCACCACCGGCAGCGGCGACGTACGCGTCGAGGCGGCGCGCGACGGGCTCGCCGTGAAGACCGGCTCAGGGGACGCCCACGTCGGCCAGCTCGGTGGCGACGCCGTCTTCACCACCGGCTCCGGCGACCTCGAGGTCGACCGGGTGGCGGCGGGACGCGTGACCGCCAAGACAGCCAGTGGCGACGTACGCATCGGGGTCGCGGCCGGCACGCCGGTGTGGACCGACATCAGCACGGCCAGCGGCCGCCTGTCGTCGCACCTGCCCAGCACCGGCGAGCCGGCCGCCGACCAGCCCTACCTCGAGGTCCGGGCCACGACCGCCTCGGGCGACGTGACCCTCCACCAGAGCTGACCCATCCACCAGAGCCGACCCATCGACCCGAGAGGAGCAGACCGTGTTCGACTCACTCACCGAGATCGAGATCATCGCGCGTCATCGCATCGCCGAGCGCGTGCGCTACTCGCCCCGCACCCCCAAGCACCGCTGACCTCACCTGCCAGCGGCCGTGGCACTGAAGCGCTCCGCCAAGGTGGCGAACGCGGCGACGAGCTCAGGCGGTTCCACCACCTCCATCGAGACCTCGAACCGCCCGAAGGACGCGGCCAGCGAGCCCCAGGACCACGAGCCGGCCTCGAGGGTGCACCGGCTCTCGTCGACGACCCGGACGGTTCCGTCGCCGGCGAAGGGCAGGACGTCGCCCGCGGGCAGGTCGAGCAGGACAGTGCCGCGACACGGCCACTCGTTGACGTCGCGTCCCTTGAACCGGGCGGCCACGAACTCGTGCACGTCACCCCCCGGCACGTCGCGCGGGCTGAAGCGGGGACCGGTCGGAGTGCGCGGCCTGATCCGGTCGGCGCTGAACAGGCGCCAGTCCTCCCGGTCGAGGTCCCAGGCCAGGAGGTACCAGCGGCCCTGCGCGGTCACGATGTGGTGCGGCTCCGCGCGCCGCGGAGGCTTCGTCGGCTCCTCGTCCGCACCGGCGTCACGCGCGGCGTAGTCGAAGCGCAGCACCTCGCGAGCGCGGACCGCGTGGGCGAGCGAGACGAGCACGCCCGCGGACATCCTCGCCGGCGTCCCGCTGCCGACGCGAGCGGGCAGGGCGGTGACCTCGATCGCGTCGAGACGGTGCCGCAACCGTGAGGGCATCACCTGGCGGATCGTCGCCAGTGCTCGGATCGCACCCTCCTCGATCCCGATGCCCGCGGCCGGCGCGGTCTGCAGCGCGACGGCCACCGCGACGGTCTGGTCGTCGTCGAACAGCAGCGGGGGAAGCTCGCTACCCGCGTCCAACCGGTAGCCGCCTGCCGGTCCCAGGGTCGCGTGGATGTTGTAGCCCATCTCGCGCAGCCGGTCGACGTCGCGGCGAACGGTCCGGTCGGTGATCCCGAGCCGCTCGGCCAGCAGCGGACCCGGCCAGTCCCGGCGCGTCTGCAGCAGCGACAGCAGGTTCAGCAGTCGGGACGTCGTGGTCGTCATGGCCCCAGTCTCGTCCCCGTCCAGGACCAAACCTGTCCTACACGCGCGCGACAGTGGGTCGGGCGGCCATCCGGGCCGCGTATCTCACGAGGAGCAGCCATGACCATCCAGACGACCACCCACCTCAACTTCCGTGGCGACGCGCGCGCAGCGCTCGAGTTCTACCGTTCCGTGTTCGGCGGGCACACCGTCATCAACACCTACGCCGACTTCGGCATGCCGAAGGACGTCCCCGGCGCCGACAACGTCGTGTTCGGCCTCGTCGCCTCCGACACCGGCTTCCGCGTGATGGCGTATGACGTCCCCGGCGAGACCGGCGGCACCATCCTCGGCGGCACCTCCACCCGCCGGGAGAACAACACCACGATCACCGACCAGGCGGTGTTCGTGTCCATCAGTGCCGACACGCTCGAGGAGGCGCAGGGCTACTGGGACGGGCTCGCGGTCGGGGCCACCGTCGTCGAGCCCCTCGCGGCGTCGGCGTGGAGCGCCGGCTTCGGGATGCTCACGGACCGCTTCGGCGTCACCTGGAGCGTCGGCGTCACTGCTTCCTGACCGGCTCCCGCTCCGAGCGTCGCCGCGGCACGAGCGCCCCGGTCCGTCCGATCAGCGGACGCGGCCGGGGCCCACCGCGGTGCCTACTCGCGAGGCCGGTACTGCTCGTCGGCCTGGTCGACCACTTCTTGCGCGATGTCCCGGATCTTGATGTTCGAGGTGGAGGAGGCGCGGACCAGGAACTGGAACGCGCGGTCGCTGGTGATCTCGAAGCGGGCCATCGTGAGCCCGATCGCCTCGCCGATGATCGTCCGGGTCGCGAGGGCTTGGTTGAGGGTGTCGTGCTCGATCGCCTGCCCGAGCGCGATCGTCGCATGACTGGCGAACAGCTCACCGATCTCGCAGGCGCCCTCCTGCAGCTCCTCGGACTCGGTGCTGTAGAAGTTCAGCCCACCCATGGCGTGGTCGTCGACGTACAGCCGGAAGGCGAGCTGCGCGCGGACTCCGCGAGCCACCGCCTCCGGGACGTAGCGGGGCCACCGCTGGTCGTGGCGCAGCCCGGGCGCGCTGATGGAGGGTTCGGTGCGGATGGAGTCGACGCACGGACCCTCCGTGAGCCGGTACTGCACGTCGTCGAGCTCCCAGACGAGCTGGCTGGTCGCCGCCTTCGTCTCGATCCCGTCCTTGCGGACCACGGAGATGCCGACGTGGTCGAAGCCGGGCACGGACGTCCGGGCGGCGTTCACGATCGCGTCCAGCGTCTCGTCGAGGTCGTGGGGGGCGCTGATGGCGCGGGCCGCTTCGGCCAGGGAGCGCGCGACGTCGGTCGATGAAGGAGACACAGGTGGACCTCCTCTGCTGCTTGCATCGAGGAGACGCCGCTACGCGTCGGATCCCGAACTCGGTGATGACTCGCCATGGTGCGTTCGGGCCACAGTACGCCCCACGGAGCCGCGGCACAGCCCGTCGAGCCGGAGCGACCCGCCGGCACCGCCGGCGTCGTCAGGACCGCATCGCCACGCCGCGGCGCCAGTAGCCCATGAAGGCGACCTGACGCCGGTCGAAGCCGAGCTCGTTGACCAGGTGGCGACGCAGGCCGGTGACCACCTTCGACTCCCCCGCGATCCACGCGTACGTGCCGCTGGGCCCGGCCTCGTCGGTCGCGACCTCCTCGCCCGAGGAGGAGTAGTACGGCGTCTCCCACAGGTCGGGGTCCACCTCGTCGGGGGCCACCTCGACCTGCGCGCCCGGGATGCCCAGGTGAGCCACCACGGCGTCGTGCAGCCGCTGGCCGAGCTCCGCGCCCTCGCGGGCCAGCCACACCACCTCGACCCCCGCGGGACCCTCGACATCCTGCACGTCGCCGGCGACCGGCACCTCCAGGAACGCGGTGCCCCGGGCGTCGGCCGGCAGCTGCTCCAGCACGGAGCAAATCGCGGGGACGGCGGTCTCGTCGCCGACCAGCAGCAGGTCGACGCCGGGCGAGGGGACGAACTCGATGCCGCCGTAGGGGTAGCCGCGGCGCGGTGCCAGCATGACGATGCGGTCACCGACTGCCGCCTTCGACGCCCACGTCGACCCGGGCCCGACGAGGTCGCCCTCGAGGTGCAGCACCATGTCGACGATGAAGGTGGTCCGCGCACCGGAGCCCCGCACGTCGCGGATCGTGTACGTGCGCATGTGCCCGCGCTCGCTGGCCGGCCGGTCCAGCCACGTCGCCAGCCAGGACTCGTCCGCATCATCGGTCGAGGTGATGCCGCCGGTCACCGGGTCGGGGAAGATCAGCTTGATGCGCTGGTCGTAGCGCGGGCCGTCGACGCCGAAGTGCGCCAGCTCGGGGCTGCCGAGCTCGACGCGGACGAACGAGGGGCTCAGCCGTTCGACCGAGACCACCTCGACCTCGGTGAACAGCATGGGCAGGACGGACGAGGTCACGGTCATCGGGTCTCCTCGGAGGACGGCTGGGGGTGCTGCTGGGACTGCTGTTGGGACTGCTGGTCGGGAGCGGGCGCGTCGTGGCGTCGCGGCCGGTGACGGCCCACCGGCACGACCATCGGCGTGTGCGAGACGGGGTCGTCGATCACGCGGTTGTCGAGGCCGAACACCGTGCGTACGACGTCCTCGGTGACGACCTCGTGCGGCGTGCCCTCGGCGACGATGCGGCCGGTGTGCAGCGCGACGAGGTGGTCCGCGTAGCGCGCGGAGAGGTTCAGGTCGTGCAGCACCATCACGATCGTGGTGCCGCGGCGGGCGTTGAGGTCGGCGAGCAGGTCCAGCATCTCGACCTGGTGGGCGACGTCGAGGTACGTCGTCGGCTCGTCGAGCAGGAGCAGGTCGGTGCCCTGGGCGAGCGCCATGGCGATCCAGACGCGTTGGCGCTGTCCGCCGGAGAGCTCGTCGACGACGCGGTGCGCGAGGCCGAGGGTGTCCGTGAGGGTCAGCGCCTCGGCGACCGCGTCGTCGTCCTCGCTGGTCCAGCGGCCGAACGCGCCGTGGTGGGGGTGGCGGCCGCGGCCGACCAGGTCGACGACGGTCACCCCCTCGGGGGCGACCGGGTTCTGGGGCAGCAGTCCCAGGGTGCGGGCGACCTGCTTGGTCGGGAGCCGGTGGATGGCCTCGCCGTCGAGCAGCACCGACCCCGAGTGCGGGCGCAGCAGCCGCGCCATGCCACGCAGCAGCGTCGACTTGCCGCAGGCGTTGGCGCCGACGATGACGGTGATCCGGCCGTGCGGCACCGCCAGGTCGAGGCCCTGCACCACGGCGGTGTCGGTGTAGCCGAGCGTGAGGTCGCTCGCCCGCAGCCGCGCGGTCTGGTCGGGGTCGGCGGTCACGGTCATGCCGCCCTCCTTCCGGTGCGGCCGCGTGCGAGCAGCCAGAGCAGGAACGGTGCGCCGAATGCGCCGGTGACGACGCCGACGGGGAGGTTGAGGTCGGCGAAGGCGTAGGCGCCGACGTGGTCGCCGGCCAGGACGATCACCGCGCCGACCAGGCCGGCGGCCAGCAGGCTGGTGCGCCCGCCGTTGAGGGCGCGGGCCATCGGCCCGGACAGGAAGGCGACGAAGGCGATCGGTCCCGCCGCGGCCACGCCCACGGCGACGAGGAGCACGCCGAGCAGCATCAGGACGTCGGCTCGGGCGCGCCCGACACCCAGGCCGGCCGCCGCGTCCTCCCCGAGCTCGCTGGCCGGCAGCGACCGCGCGGTCCACGCGGTGGCCGGCAGGAGCACCGCCAGCGCGATCGCGAGCAGGCCGATGGTCGACCAGGCGACGCCGTTGACGCTGCCGGTGAGCCAGCGCAGCACCAGCTGGACGTCGTACTCGTCGACGCGGGTGAAGACGTACTGGATGACCGACTGCATGGCGGCCGCGAGGCCGATGCCGGCCAGGACGAGACGGAAGCCGCCGTGGTCGCCGGCCACGAGGCGCACCGCCAGCGCGACGGCCAGGGCACCCGCGACGGCGGCGGCCGAGACCGGCCAGCCGGTCCAGCCGGCCAGCGCGATGGCGCACACCGCGGCGGCACTCGCGCCGAGGCTCACGCCCACGATGTCGGGACTGGCCAGGGGGTTGCGCAGCGTGGTCTGGAAGATCGCGCCGCCGATGCCGAACGCCAGGCCCGCGAGCACGGCGAGCACGGCGCGCGGCAGCTTGGACTCCCAGACGATGTACGTCGCGCCGGGGATCTGCTCGCCGCCGAGGATGCGCACGAAGTCGGGGATCGTGACGGTGTAGTCGCCGAGCAGGACGCGCACCGCGAAGGCGCCGACGAGCACCACGACCAGGCCGGCCCAGAGCCGGCGCAGGTGGCGTCGCGGCGCGCGGCGCGCCCGGCGTACGACGCCGGCAGCGTCGACGGTCCCGGACGGGACGGCGGGGCGGTCCACGGCGAGCGTCACAGGGAGCTCCCCGCGCGGCGGATGAGGACCATGAAGGCCGGCACGCCGACGGCGGCGGCCATGATCCCCACCTGCACCTCCGAGGGCGGGAGGACGACGCGCCCGGCCGTGTCCGCGAGGACGACCAGCGCCGCCCCGGCCAGCATGGAGAACGGCAGCACGCGGGCGTGGTCGGGGCCGACGAGGCCGCGGACCACGTGCGGGACGACGAGTCCGACGAACGCGATGGGGCCCGCGAGGGCGGTGGCGGTGCCGGCCAGCAGGACGATGGCGAGGGCGATCACCAGCCGGTCCCGGGTGGTACGACGCCCCAGCCCGCGGGCCAGGTCCTCCCCGAGGGCCAGGGTGTTGAGCAGGCGGGCCCCCGTCAGCGCGAGCAGCGCGCCGACGAGGAGGAACGGCAGTCCGGCCAGCAGCACGTCGAACCCGCGGCCGGCGATGGTGCCGACCTGCCAGTAGCGGAACGTCTCCACGGTCTTGCGGTCGGCCAACAGCAGTCCGGTGGTCCAGCTGGTGAGGCCGGCGGTGAGGGCTGCTCCGGTGATCGCGAGCTTCATCGGAGTGGCGCCGTCGCGGCCGAGCGAGGCGATCGCGTGCACGAGCGCCGCGGCGAGCGCCGCACCGAGGAACGCGGGCGCCAGGAGCTCACCCGTCGCGGACAGGCCGAGGGTGCTCATCGCGACGACCATCGCGAAGGTCGCGCCGGCGTTGACGCCGAGGATGCCCGGGTCGGCCAGCGGGTTGCGGGTCAGGCCCTGCATCAGCGCCCCGGCCAGCCCCAGCGCCGCACCGACGGCCAGGCCGAGCACGGTCCGCTCGAGGCGCGCCTCGACGACCGGCCGCAGCGGGTGGCCGGCGTCCCACAGCGCGGTGGGCGGCACGGCTCGCGCCCCGACGACGAGCGAGAGCACGCCGGCACCGACCAGCACCGCGATCGCGATCGCGGCGCTGGCCGGCAGTGCGGGCCGACGCCTCGGGTCTCCCCCCAGTGGGCCGGAGGCGACGTCCCGCGTCGGGACGAGGGCGGTCACTCAGGTGCCCTCGATGGCCTCGACGACGTGGGGGAGGAAGTCGCTGACGATGACCGGGATCGACAGGGGCGTCGGGTTCGTCGCCGCCATGGTCGTCTCCATGTCGGTCTCGGCGTACCAGTGGCCGCCGGCGATCGCGGGGATCTGGCTCAGCAGCTTGTCGTTCTCGATCGTCTCGATGCTCTCCGCGGAGTCGACCCAGGTGAGGAACACGTCGGAGTCCAGCTCGCTGGACCGCTCGGCCGACACCATGCCGTAGAACTCACCCGGCTTGACCGACTCGGCGACGACGGGGGCGTCGACCATGCCGAAGTCGTGCATCAGCGCCACCCGCGGGTCCTCGGGCGCGTACATCCCCACCGACGAGAGGTCGGTCGCGGCGAGGTAGCCGTAGATGAGCTCGGCGCCCTGCAGCTCGGGGTGGGCCTGCGTCGCCTCCTCGATCGTGGCCTCGGTGTCGGCGGCGACCTCCTCGGCGATCGCGGTGCGGCCGAGCGCCTGGCCGACCATCTCCAGCGACGTGCGCCAGTCGGTGGTCCAGGGGTACTCCGGGTAGGCGACCACGGGCGCGATCTTGGACAGCTTGGCGTACTCCGCCTCGGTGACGCCGGAGTTCGTGGCGAGGATCAGGTCGGGCGCGAGCTTCGCGATCTCGTCGACCGGGGCGCCGTCGGCGTCGTCGTAGCGCACCGGGGCCTCGGCGCCGGCCTCCTCGACGGCGGCGTCGAACCAGTCGGTCGAGCCCTCCTCGTTGCCGCCCCACGCGATCTTCGTGGCGCCGACGGGGATGACGCCGAGCGCCACGGCGTGGTCGTGGTCGGTCCACCCGAGCGTGGCCACGCGCGTCGGCTCCGCCTCGATGGTGGTCTCGCCGAAGGCGTGCTCGATCGTCACGGGGAACGCGTCCGCGTCGACGGACGTGGTGGCGGTCGGCTCCGCGGCGGTGTCGCTGGCGCTGCCGGTGGCGCCGGTGCTGCACCCGGCGAGGGCGGCGACCAGGACGGTGGCGGCGGCGAGGGGCGCGGCAAGGCGTTGCTTCATGAGGACTCCGTGGGCGGGGGTGGGGGCTACTTAGGGCAGCCTAACCTCTCCTCGCCCGATCGGAGCATCGCGGCGTACGCCGGTCAGATCGGCGTGCGGTGGAAGCCCTGGAACGACCGGCTCGGAGTGGGGCCGCGCTGGCCCTGGTAGCGAGAGCCGTACTTCTCCGACCCGTACGGGTGCTCGCTGGGCGACGTCAGCCGGAAGAAGCAGAACTGGCCGATCTTCATGCCGGGGTAGAGCTTGATCGGCAGCGTCGCGACGTTGGCGAGCTCGAGGGTGACGTGCCCGGAGAACCCGGGGTCGACGAACCCCGCCGTGGCGTGGGTGAGCAGCCCGAGCCGGCCCAGCGACGACTTGCCCTCCACGCGCGCGGCGATGTCGTCGGGCAGCGACACGACCTCGTACGTCGAGCCCAGGACGAACTCGCCCGGGTGCAGGATGAACGGCTCGTCGCCCACCGGCTCGACCTCGCGCGTGAGGTCGGACTGGTCGGCCGCGGGATCGATGTGGGGGTAGCGGTGGTTCTCGAAGACCCGGAAGAACCGGTCGAGGCGCACGTCGACGCTGGAGGGCTGCATCATCGCGGGGTCCCACGGTTCCAGCGCGATCCGGCCGGCGTCGATCTCAGCGGTGATGTCGCGATCAGAGAGCAGCACGCGGCCAACCTAGGGCATGTCCCCGTGCGACGGGACCGCGTCGCGCTTCCCCGGCTGTGCGGCGCCGCCGGCCGGTCGCCACAATGGGGGCCGTGACCTTCCACCGCTACGTCGCCCTCGGCGACTCCTTCACCGAGGGCGTCGGCGACCCCGACCCGACGCGGCCCAACGGCCTGCGCGGCTGGGCCGACCGCGTCGCCGAGGTGCTCGCCGAGCAGACCGACGACTTCGGCTACGCCAACCTCGCCATCCGCGGTCGCAAGCTCGGCCCCATCGTCGCCGAGCAGGTCGAGCCCGCCATCGCGCTCGAGCCGGACCTGATCACCATCCACGGCGGCGGCAACGACGTGCTCCGCCCCCGGGTCGACCTCGACGCGCTCGCCCGGACGTACGACGACGCGATCGCGCGGCTCACCGCGACCGGCGCCCGCGTCGTCATGTTCACGATCTTCGACCCCGGCAGCGGCGGGATCTACGGGCCGGTGCGCGGCCGGATGGCGATCTTCAACGAGTGGGTGCGCGAGATCGCCGACCGGCACGGCGCCACCCTCGTCGACATGTGGCGGATGCGCGACGTCGAGATCGCCGGCGTCATGGACACCGACCGGATGCACCTCAACAGCTCCGGGCACACCCACATCGCGCACGCCGTCCTCGAGGCGATCGGCGTCGAGCACTCCCTCGAGCCCGTCACCGTCGAGCCGCTGCCCGTGCTGGGGCGGCGCGAGACCTGGGCCGCCAACGTGCAGTGGACCCGCGAGTTCCTCGTGCCGTGGGTGCACCGCCGGGTCACCGGCCGCTCCTCGGGCGACACCGTCTCCCCGAAGCACCCCCGCCTGT
This sequence comes from Nocardioides sp. SYSU D00065, assembly GCF_017916425.1. Classification (GTDB taxonomy): domain Bacteria; phylum Actinomycetota; class Actinomycetes; order Propionibacteriales; family Nocardioidaceae; genus Nocardioides. Next base: position 1,568,517 of record NZ_JAFMSX010000001.1, read on the forward strand.
CGAGCGTCCGGTAGCCCGGGTCCGGTATTGTTCGGCCCGCCGTCCCCGGACGGCTCTGCGGATGTAGCTCAGCTGGTAGAGCGCGACCTTCCCAAGGTCGATGTCGCGAGTTCGAATCTCGTCATCCGCTCCAGGTCCTCACTCGCCGCCTGCGGCCCCGCCGTACGCCGTACGGGCTTGTCGCGGCCTTGTTGCGATCCCCGGCTAGCCGGGGAAACTTGAGCCTCACCCCCGAAACTTCGCACTGGAACCTCCAGGTTCCCCGGCTAGCCGGGGACTGCAACACCGCCCCGCCCCGCGCCCCGGCCGCCTCGCAGCCGCGCCCGCGGACGCGCGCGACCAAGCGCGGTGACTAGGCTTCCGCCGTGTCGTTTGCAGGGTTCCCGGTCGCCGCGCTCGACTTCTACGACGACCTCGAGATGGACAACACCAAGTCGTTCTGGGAGGCCCACCGGCACGTCTGGAAGGAGTCCGTCGAGGCGCCGATGAAGGCGCTGGTTGCGGAGCTCGAGCCGGAGTTCGGCGCCGCGAAGGTGTTCCGTCCCTACCGCGACGTCCGGTTCGCCAAGGACAAGACCCCGTACAAGACCCACCAGGGCGCCTTCGTCGCCGCCGGGCCGCGGACCGGGTGGTACGTCGAGATCTCGGCGCGCGGCACCCGGGTCGGCGCCGGCTTCTACGACGCCGACGGCCCCGCCCTGGCCGCCATCCGCGCGGCGATGGCCGACGACCGGACCGGCACGGCACTGGACCGGCTGCTGCGCCGGCTCGAGAAGGACGGCTTCGAGGTCGGCGGCGAGCAGCTCAAGACCTCGCCGCGCGGCTACCCGGCCGACCACCCGCGCATCCACCTGCTGCGGCGCAAGCAGCTGTTCGTCGGCCGCTCCTACGGTTTCGAGACCGACGCCATCGACGCCGGGCTCCTCGACCGGGTGCGGGCGGACTGGCGGGCGCTGAAGCCGCTCGTCACGTGGCTGCGGGCCGTCGACTGATCCGGCGCTCCCGGTCGGGAGAGGTGTTCCGGCCGCCGACGACCCGTGTTCACGTGGTCGTCGCCCGGCCGCAGCAGGCTGGCGCCATGGCCAAGAGACTGTTCCTGCTCCACGTCGGCCCCGACACGGTGGACGTCTCGGCGATGACCGAGGCGCTGGCGTTGGGGCGCATCGCCGTACCGGATGCCGAGCCCGAGCTCTTTGCGCACGCCGGCATCGAGATCCGCCGCACGCACAAGGCCGCCGGCCTGAAGCGCAAGCACGTCGAGGGCGCGTGGGCCAAGGTGTGCCGTCGCGCGTTCCGGACCAAGTCCGACTGCTTCGTCAGCATCCCGGCCTTCTTCGACGCCTCACCGGAGCAGGCGGCCCTCGCCCTGGACGGGCTCGTCGGCTTCAAGGTCGTGCTCGTGGTCACCAGCGGCTTCGCCGTCGAGCCGCCGGCCGCCTGGATGTCGCAGGTCAAGGACGGTCGTACGCACGTGCTGCCCTCCGACCTCACCGACGAGCAGCTGGCCGCGCAGGTCGCCCGGATCGCCCTCCTCGAGGAGGAGGCGCGCCTCGACAAGCGGCTGGCCAAGATCACCAAGCGACGCAAGCAGGTCACCCGCAAGCTGGCCGCCTGAGGCCCCCCCGCACCGGCCTGCGGTCAGTGTGGCTGCCAGGCGTCGTCGTCCTCGGTGAGCGCAGCGACGCCCTGCGGGAGCCGGCCGTCGGCCAGGTCCTGGATGGAGACCTGCTCGAACACCATCCGCAGCGAGTGCCGAGCCGCGATCCAGACGTGCTGCAGCACCTGCGCCGAGTCGTCGTACTCCACCGCCTCCGGCCGCAGGCCGTAGACCGACACCAGTGGACCGTCGACCGCTCGGATCACGTCGGCGACCGTGACCGCCGCCGGCGGGCGGGCGAACCGCCAGCCGCCTGACTGGCCACGTTGCGACACCACGACGTCGGCGCGCCGGAGGTCGGCGAGGATGGCCTGGAGGAAGCCGTGCGGGATGCTCTGGGCCTTGCCCAGCTGCTCGGCACTCACCGCGGCCCCGTCAGCACGGACCGCGATCTCGATCAGCGCACGCAGTGCGTAGTCGGCTTTGGCGGAGACGCGCATGGGGCCAGTTTGTCAGACCCGGCGCCACGGGGGGCGCTGCCGGTCGACACCGGCGGCGTGGATGCGCGTACGCCGCCGCACCCGCGCGGGCGGGGCGACGGCGTACGAGGAGGGCTCAGGCGGTGGCCGGCTCGAGGTCGCGGTCCGCAGCCAGCGCCTTGGCGGCACGCTCCTGCCGGACGGCCCACACGATGGCGGAGATCCACAGGACGAAGACGACCGCGGCGGTGGCGGCCACGCCGACGCCCGGGACGCCGGCCGACTCGAGCAGGGTCTTGGAGTTCGTGAGGATGATCAGGCCGCCGGCCGCGGTGCCGAGGACCCGGGCGGCGAGGCGCTTGACCAGCCACGCGGCGATCGGGGCGGCGACGACGCCACCGGCCAGCAGCGCACCGGCATAGCCCCAGTTGATGCCCGCGGCGCCGAGGCCGAAGAGGAAGCCGAGCGACCCGCCGACGGCGACCACGAACTCGGAGGTGTCGATCGAGCCGACGACCTTGCGGGGCTCCAGGCGGCCGCTGGAGAGCAGGGAGGTGGTGCCGACCGGGCCCCAGCCGCCACCGCCGACGGCGTCCAGCGTGCCGGCGACCAGGCCCATGGGCGCGAGGAAGGCCGCCGACGGGTGGCCCTTGAAGGTGGGCCGCGCGCCGCCGAGACGCAGGAACCGGTAGACGACGTAGAAGCCGAGGCTGAGCAGGATGATCGCGACCACGGGCTTGGCCACCGCGGCGTCGAGGTTGGACAGCAGCGTCGCCCCGAGGAACGCCCCCACGAAGCCCGGGAGCGCCAGGATCGAGACGGTGCGCCAGTCCACGTTGCCGAGCTTGTGGTGCGAGGCGCCGGAGACCAGGGAGGTGCCGATCTCGGAGAAGTGGACCGCGGCGGATGCCGCAGCGGGTGCCACGCCGGCCGCGAGCAGCAGGGTGGACGACGTCACGCCGTAGGCCATCCCGAGGGAGCCGTCGATGAGCTGGGCGATCAGGCCCACGACTCCGAGCACGATGAGCTTGCGCATCGGCAGGCTCCTTCCAGGTCGAAACTGTTCTAGGTCCACTGTCCGTGGTTTGTCGGGTGACAGACTAGACATACAAGAGGCGATAGACAAAACCGAGATGGGTCGTGGCGTGTCCGTGGACCAGACCGGACGGGTTGTCGTCGTTGGGGATCGCGCCCATCGACCCCGTGTTGCGTCGAGCTCGCCCGCGAGGCATCATTTGTTACCGGTGAGTAGCCGCTGCGCTCGCCCACGACCGACACGGAACAGGTGGAAGCTGTGAGCCACTACAAGAGCAACCTCCGCGACATCGAGTTCAACCTCTTCGAGGTGCTCGGCCGCGACGACGTCCTCGGCCAGGGCCCGTTCGGCGAGATCGACGGCGAGAGCGCCCGCGAGATCCTGCGCGAGGTCGAGCGCCTCTCCCGCGAGGACCTGGCGGCCTCGTACGAGGACAGCGACCGCAACCCGCCGGTGTTCGACCCCGCCACGCACACGGCCCCGGTGCCGGAGTCGTTCCAGGCCTCCTACCAGGCCTGGATGGACTCGGAGTTCTGGCGCCTGCAGGTCTTCGAGGAGATGGGCGGCACCCCCGCTCCCTCGTCGCTGATCTGGGCGATCGGCGAGATGGTGCTCGGCGCCAACGCCCCGGTGTGGATGTACGCCGCCGGGCCGGCCTTCGCCAACGTGGTCCACCGCAACGGCAACGAGCGCGACAAGCGCGTGGCCCAGTACATGGTCGACCGCCGGTGGGGCTGCACGATGGTGCTCACCGAGCCCGACGCGGGCTCCGACGTCGGCGCCGGGCGCGCGAAGGCGGTCCCCAACGCCGACGGCTCGTGGAACATCACCGGTGTCAAGCGCTTCATCACCAGCGCGACGCATGACATGAGCGAGAACATCATGCACCTCGTGCTCGCGCGCCCCGAGGGTGTCGAGGGCGCGGGCGGGCCGGGCACTAAGGGCCTCTCCCTCTTCTGGATGCCCGAGCACCACTTCGACCACGAGACCGGCGAGCTGACCGGCGAGCGCAACGGCGTCTACGTCACCAACGTCGAGCACAAGATGGGCATCAAGGTCTCCAACACCTGCGAGGTCACCTTCGGCGACCCGCAGGTCGGCGGCGGCGAGCCGGCGCGCGGCTGGCTGCTCGGCGAGGTGCACGACGGCATCGCGCAGATGTTCCAGGTCATCGAGAACGCCCGGATGATGGTCGGCACCAAGGCGATCGCCACGCTGTCCACCGGCTACCTCAACGCGCTCGACTACGCCAAGGAGCGGGTCCAGGGCGCCGACCTCACCCAGGCCGCCGACAAGACGGCCCCGCGCGTGACGATCACGCACCACCCCGACGTACGCCGCTCCCTGATGACGCAGAAGGCGTTCGCCGAGGCGATGCGCGCGCTGGTGCTCTACACCGCCACCTGGCAGGACCAGGTGATGATCGCCGAGCACGCCGGCACCGCCGACTCCGACGAGGCGCGCCTGGCCGCCGCGGTGAACGACCTGCTGCTCCCGATCGTCAAGGGCTACGGCTCGGAGCGCTCGTGGGTGCTGCTGGGCACCGAGTCGCTGCAGACCTTCGGCGGCTCGGGCTTCCTGCAGGAGTACCCGGTCGAGCAGTACGTCCGCGACGCGAAGATCGACACCCTCTACGAGGGCACGACCGCGATCCAGGGTCAGGACTTCTTCTTCCGCAAGATCGTCAAGGACCAGGGCCGCGCGCTGGGCCACCTGGCCAAGGAGATCGAGGCCTTCCTCGCCTCCGAGGCCGGCAACGGCCGGCTCAAGACGGAGCGGGCGCTGCTCGCCACCGCGCTCGAGGACGCCAACGCGATCGTCGGGCACATGATCAACGACCTGATGAGCTCGCAGGACGACGTGCGCAACATCTACAAGGTCGGCCTCAACACCTCCCGCCTGCTCATGGTGCTCGGCGACGTGGTGTGCGGCTGGCTGCTGCTGCGCCAGGCCGAGGTCGCGCTGGGCAGGCTGGCCGGCGAGGTGTCGGCGAAGGACCAGGCGTTCTACGAGGGCAAGGTCGCGGCCGCGCAGTTCTTCGCGCAGACCAACCTGCCGAAGATCAGCGCCGAGCGGGCCATCGCCGAGGGCATCGGGCTCGACCTGATGGACCTCGACGAGGCGGCCTTCTGAGCGTTCCGCCCGGGCGATGAGCTTTGGGCGGTGAAGTCCGCCCCCTGCTGCGCCATCACGGTACGTCGCTGAATGGGCACTTCCCCCTGCGAGTTCGCCGGGGGAAGTGCCCATTCGCCTACATACCGTGATGGACAGGCAGCGCCGGGCGACCGGCCCCGGATGACAGGTGTCACGGGCAGGTCGTGACATCTCCACCCGGCCCGTGGCGGCGTACGGCGCCAGGGTGAAGGCATGAGCGACATCCCGGCCATCCGCGCCGTCGGCCTCCGCAAGGCCTTCCGGTCGACCGACGGCACCCCGGTCGTCGCGGTCGACGACGTCGACCTGACCGTCCACCCGGGCGAGATCGTGGCGTTCCTCGGCCCGAACGGCGCCGGCAAGACGACCACGGTCGACATGCTGCTCGGCCTGACGCGGCCCGACGCCGGCCTCGTCGAGGTGTACGGCGTCGCGCCCGGCGAGGCGGTGCGCGCCGGCCGGGTCTCGGCGGTCATGCAGTCCGGCGGGCTGCTCAACGACTTCACCGTCGAGGAGACCGTCCGCGCCATCGCGGCGCTGCACGGGCGCACCGACCGCGTCGAGGTGGTGCTCGAGCGGGCCGGCCTCGCCGACCTGGCCGCGCGACGGGTGGAGGCCTGCTCGGGCGGGGAGCAGCAGCGACTCAAGTTCGCGCTCGCCCTGGTCCCCGACCCGGACCTGGTGATCCTCGACGAGCCCACCACCGGGATGGACGTCGGGGCCCGCCAGGAGTTCTGGCAGGCCATGCGCGCCGACGCCGCCCTGGGTCGCACGATCGTCTTCGCCACCCACTACCTCGCCGAGGCCGACGAGTTCGCCGAGCGCACCGTGCTGATGAACCACGGCCGGATCGTCCACGACGCACCGACCGCCGACGTGCGGGCGGCGTACGGCGGGCGCAGGCTGACCTTCCGGCCGCCCGCCCGGGCCGTGAGCCCCGCCGGCCTCGACGAGGCGTGGCTGGCCGCGGTGCGGCGGGCACTCGAGCCGCTCGGCGTGACCGACCTCGAGGTGTCGGCGGCCAGCTTGGAGGCGGCCTTCCTCGCCCTCACCGCCGAGCCGGCCGGTGAGCCGGCCGCGGCCCAGGCCACCGACATGGTCGGAGCGGACCGATGAACGCCCCCACCGGCACCGCCGCCGCTGAGCGCAGCGAGGGCGTACGCCCCGCCCCGCGACCGCAGATGCTGACCTACGCGCGGCTCGACCTCCGGCGCCAGCTGCGCGACCGGATCGGGATGTTCTTCGTCGTCGGCCTGCCGACCTTCATGTACTTCGTGTTCGGCCTCGGGTCCGAGGACCCCGTCGGCACCGGCAACGTCGCGATGTACGTCATGATCTCGATGGCCGCCTACGGCGCGGTCACCGCCACGACCAGCGTCGCCGGCAGCGCGACGACCGAGCAGGTGATGGGGTGGGGCCGCCAGCTCGGGCTGACACCGATGCGGCCCCTGGCCTTCGTCGCGGCGAAGGCGGCGGTCGCGATGAGCGTGGCGGCCGTCCCCGTGGCCCTCATCTTCGCGATCGGTGCGGCCACCGGCGCCCGCGGCGACTGGCGCGACTGGACCCTCGCGGCAGCGGTGGTGTGGCTCGGGTCGGCGCTGTTCGCGATCTACGGCCTGGCCGTCTGCCTGGTGTTCCGCGGGCCGAACGCTCCCGGCATCGCCTCCGGCATGATCGTGATCATGGCCTTCCTGGGCAACGTCTTCGCCCCGATGAGCGGCCTGCTGCTGGAGATCGGCCGGCTCACGCCGCTCTACGGCTACGTCGCGCTGGCCCGCTTCTCCCTCACCGACGGCGAGCTGCCGGGCGGTGGCCGAGACGCGCTGTGGCTGCCGGTCGCTAACGTGCTCGCGTGGACCGCCGTCTTCGCGCTGCTCGCGCTGTGGGGCCTGCGCCGCAGCCGGGCGCGGGTGTGACCGCGGACCCGATCCCGGCCAACCCCTGGGAGAAGTGGGGCTGGGCCTTCGCGTCCGTCTGGCTGGTCTTCCTGCTCTACCCGGTCCTGGCGGTCGTCGACGCAGACGTGTCCCCGGCGGCCAAGGCGGCGAGCCTGCTGTGCATCGTCGGCTTCGCGGTCGTCAACGTGCACGGCTACAGCCGGAGGGGACGGGTGTGGGGCCACCTCGCCGTGATGGTCGCCCTGGGCCTCGCGACGGTGCCGGTCATCGGCATGCAGGCGGTCGGCTACACGCCCTACCTCGCCATCCTCTCCGCGCTGGAGCTGCCGGCGCCGGCCTGGCAGCGGGCGGTGGGCTTCTGGGTGCTGGTGCCGCTGCTGTCGCTGCTGGGCCTCGACGGCTTCCCGCGCTACTTCTTCCTGACGCTGTGGCCGATCATGCTGGGCGCCGTCCTGCTCCGGATCTTCAGCGAGCGCGAGCGGGAGGTCTACGCCGCGCAGCACCAGTACGCCGTCCTCGCCGAGCGCGAGCGGGTCGCGCGCGACGTGCACGACGTCCTCGGCCACTCCCTGACCGCGCTCTCGGTCAAGGCCGAGCTGGCCGCGCGCCTCATCGACCTCGACCCGGCGCGCGCCAAGGAGGAGCTCGAGTCGATCCAGGCCACCGCCCGGCAGGCCCTCACCGAGGTGCGGGCGACGGTCGGAGGCCTACGCGCGGGCAACCTCGAGGCCGAGCTGCTCGCCGCGCCGCGCGTGCTGGCCGACGCCGGTGTCGCGACGACGGTCGTGGGCACGGTCGCCGACACCGACCCGCGACACCGGGCGCTGCTGGCCTGGGTGCTGCGCGAGTCGGTCACCAACGTCGTGCGCCACGCGGCCGCGGACCGGGTGGTGATCGAGCTCGGTCCCCGCGGCATCGCGGTGACCGACGACGGCACCGGCTGCAGCGGCGCGGAGGGCAACGGCCTGCGCGGCATGCGGGAACGGGTCAGCGGGGCCGGCGGCACCCTCACCGTCGCCCGGACGACGCCCGGCACCCGGGTGGAGGTGGCGCTGCCGTGATCAGGCTGCTGCTCGCCGACGACCAGGCGCTGGTGCGCGGCGCGCTGGCCGCGCTGCTCGACCTCGAGACCGACCTCGAGGTGGTGGCGCAGGTGGGTCGGGGCGACGAGGTGGTCGCGGCGGCTCGCGACTCCGGCGCGCAGGTGTGCCTGCTCGACATCGAGATGCCCGGCCTCAACGGCATCGACGCCGCGGCCGCCGTACGACGCGAGCTGCCCGGCGTACGGTCCCTCGTCGTGACGACGTTCGGCCGCCCCGGCTACGTGCGCCGCGCCATCGAGGCGGGGGCGTCGGGGTTCGTCGTCAAGGACACCCCGGCGCGCCAGCTCGCCGACGCCGTGCGCCGGGTGCACGCCGGCCTGCGAGCCATCGACCCCGACCTGGCCGCCGCGTCGCTGGTCGACGGACCGAGCCCGCTCACCGCTCGGGAGCGGGAGCTGCTGGTGCACGCCCTCGACGGGTCGCCGGTGGCGGCGATCGCCGCGCGGGTGCACCTGTCGGAGGGCACGGTGCGCAACCACCTGTCCGCAGCCATCGGCAAGACCGGCGCGACCACGCGCAGCGAGGCCGCGCGGATCGCGCAGGACCGCGGCTGGCTGTGACGGCCGGCCGCTCAGATCTCGTGGCGCTCCTCCACCCGCGTGGTCCGCGAGCGCTGCGTCACGAGTGCCAGCACGAGGGCCACCCCGCCCGCCACGACGAGGATCCAGCCGACGGTGGTGGGGTCGACCACCTCCTGCACCGAGGCCGGGAACTCGTTGATGGCGAAGAGGAGGACCAGGCCGAGAACGAGCAGGAGGATGCCGAGACCGATGCCCATGACGACTCCTTCGAGGTGGGGACACGGCCGACGCCGGCCGTCACCGCCAGCCTAGACCGCGCGCCGGGGCGGCAGTCCCCGCTCGGTCCTAGGCTCTGCCCATGACCGACCAGGAACGACTGAGCGCGCTCGTCGCGGTGTGGTGGGAGGCGGTCGACTCCTTCACCCGCCTGCTCGAGCACGTCGGCGAGGGGCAGTGGTCCACGCCGACCGACCTGCCGGGTTGGGACGTGCACGCGATCGCGGCGCACACCGCCCACCTCGAGTCCCTGCTCGCCGGCCGCCCGCACGACGACGTCGAGGTCGGCCAGGCGGCGCACGTGCGCGGGGCGATGGGCCAGTTCACCGAGCAGGGCGTCCTCGCCCGCCGCGACGCGACGCCCGACGCGCTGATCACCGAGATCCGCGAGTCGACGACCGCGCGGCACACGCAGCTGCTGGCCGACCCGCCGACGGACCCGGGGGCTCCGGCGCCCGGGCCGTTCGGGGCGATCGGCTGGACCACCGGCCTGCTCCTGCGCAACCGGCCGCTCGACGTGTGGATGCACGAGCAGGACGTCCGCCGCGCGCTGGAGATGCCGGGCAACCTCGACTCCGCCCCCGCGGTGCACGCCACCGACTACCTGATGGAGAGCCTCCCCTACGTGGTCGCCAAGCGGGCCCAGGCGCCCGCGGGCGCCGTCGTACGGCTCGAGGTGGCCGAGCACGCGCCCGCGACGGTGGTCGTGGGCGAGGACGGGCGCGGGCGCGTCGGCACGCCCGACGCCGCGCCGACGGTGACGCTGGCGATGGACCGGGAGACCTTCGTCGTGCTGGCCGGCGGGCGCCGGCCGGTGCCACCGGGCGGGGTGCGGGTGGCGGGGCGCGACGACCTCGGGCAGCGCGTGCTGGCCGCGATGGCGGTGACGCCGTGAGCACGGTGTGGACGACGGCCGACATCGGCGACCTGGCCGGCCGGCACGCGGTGGTCACCGGGCCGACGCCGGGCGGCCTCGGCTTCCACACCGCCCTCGAGCTGGCTCGCCACGGCGCCCGTGTCACGCTGGCGGGCCGCGCTCGGGCCAAGCTCGACGCGGCGCGCGAGGCCGTCGCGGCCGAGGTGCCCGGCGCCGGGCTCGACACGCTGGTCGTCGACCTGTCGGACCTGGCCTCGGTCCGCGCCGCGGGGAGGGAGGCCGAGCGCCTCGGACCGATCCACCTGCTGGTGAACAACGCCGGCGTCATGGCTCCCCCGCTGCGCCGCACGCGCGACGGGCTGGAGTCGCAGATGGCGACCAACCACTTCGGGCCGTTCCTGCTCACCGGGCTCCTCCTCGACCAGCTCGCCGGCTCCGGCGACGGCCGGGTCGTCACCCTCGCCTCGCAGATGCACCGGCTGGCGCGCTCGGCCCCGCTCGACGACCCGCGGGCGCCGCGGCGCTACCGCCGGTGGCGGGTCTACGGCCAGACCAAGCTGGCCAACCTGCTCTTCACCTTCGAGCTCGAGCGCAGGCTCCGGCGCGCCGCCCTGCCGGTCAAGGCGCTGGCCGCGCATCCCGGCCTGGCGGGCACGCACCTCGCCGTCAACGGCCAGCTCGGCAGCACCGGAGGGCGGCGCGCGGCCATCCTCGACGCCGCCGTCAAGGCGGTCTCGCAGTCCGCCGAGGCCGGGGCCTGGCCCACGCTGATGGCCGCGACCGCGGACCTGCCCGGCGGGACGTACGTCGGTCCGAGCGGGCCCGGGCAGGCGAGCGGGCCGCCGCAGGTCGTGACGACCGCCCCCCTCGCGCGCGACGAGGCGGCCCAGCGTCGGCTGTGGGAGCTCAGCGAGGCCACCGTCGGGCTCAGCTGGCTGTGAGCCCTCAACTGCGGTCGCGCACCCGGACCAGCCCCGCCAACGTCCCCAGGAACGCCGACCCGTCGGGGCCGAGGAAGACCTCGGAGCGGTCGCTGCCGGCGAGCAGCCCCGTGCCGGTGCGCACGCCCCACATGCTGCGGCCGGTCTCGACGTCGAGGGCGGTGAGGTACCACGCGCTGACCCCGGTCAGGGACGGCCGCTTGGTCCAGGCGTAGACCAGCCCGTTGGGCCAGCTGGCGGTGACACCGGAGCTCGGGGACACCTCCTCGCTCGTCCACCGCACCACGCACTCACCGCCCGCGAGGTCGACCCGCGCGATCCCGGGGCTGGTGGTGAAGCCGAGCAGGGTGCTGCGCGGCGACGAGTAACCCTCGTTGTTGGTCACCACCACCCCGCTGCCGAGCGGCGCCAGGTCGCTGTCCGTGGCGGCGCCCTCCTCGAAGACGGACTGCCGGCACAGCGGCTGTCCGCTGTCACGACTGACGAAGAGCACGCCGAGACGCGAGTCCACGGAGTCGGTGATCGCCACGACCCCGCCGTCGAGCAGCACCGGCGCGGACCCGCTGGCACCGTCGTACTCCGTGCGCCACCCGACCTGCGGAGCCCCGTCGGGACCGGTGGCGAGCCGGTGCAGGGCTGCGTCCGTGACCACGTAGACAGCACCCGACGCATCGGCTGCGATGCCGCGCCGGACCGGGTCGCCGAGGTCGACGACCGCTACCTGGCCGGTGTCCGGGGCGATGGAGCCGACCAGCCCCTCGCGCGAGGCCCACCAGACCCGACCCGACCAGTCCGGCGCCACGGCGACGAGGCAGTCACCGAACGGCACGTAGGGCTTGAGGTCCCAGCCCTGGCCGGGCGCGTCGGCCTCGAGGTCCGGCTCGCCGTCGACCGACGTGCGGACGGTGAGCACGCGCCGGTCGGTCGTCGCCACCACCGCCCGGCCCCCCGCGTCGAGGTAGAAGGCGTCGCCGGCACACGCCGAACCCTCGACCCGCTCGGGCAGGTCGAAGGTCGCGCTCGGGCGGAGCGTCGCCGGATCGACCAGTCGCAGGCTCGGGCCCGACCGGCCCGCGCACAGTGCGAGGAGCGACCCGGCGCCGGTGAGCTCGAGCCGGCCGCAGCGCTGCAGGCCGAACCAGGCCGTCTCCACCTCCGGCTGGAGTCCCAGGGGACCCGGTCGGACGAGCGATCCGCCCGTCACCCGGTGCGGGTGCTGGACGGTCTCGGCGGCGACGGGGTGCGGCGTCGCCGGGCGGCCGACGTACGACGGCCCTGCCCACGCGCCCGGCGCCGGCGGGACGGGCAGCCAGCCGTCGGGGACGACGAGGACGGCGGCGACGAGCGCGACGCTCGCACCCGCGGCGGCACCGGTCACCCGGCCGCTGGGGCGACCGCGGTCCTGCACCCACCAGCGGATCCGCGGGACGCAGAGGGCCGCCGCGGCAGCGAGGAGGACGGCCGGTCCCCACCCGAACCACAGGAGCAGGACAGCGCCGACCAGCCAGACCACCGGGGAACTCTAGGTGAGCCGGGCGCCGGTTCGGCGCAGGCTCAGCGGAGTCCGCGCGAGGCGCCGGCGGGCGCGTCCTCCGTGGCCCCGCGGGGGCGCGGCGGCGACACCTCGCCGCGGGCGTCGTACGCCGGCTCCCCCACGGAGCCGATGCGGATCATCGGGGCATACCTGTCGTCATGCGCGTTCCCTCCCAGGACGTGTCGTCAGAACAGGAGGGAACGCGGCGGGTCCTGATACGTCAAGGGCGAACCGGGTCGCCCAGGGGTGGATCAGGCGGCCGCGCGGGCCTCGCTCTCGAGCTTGCGACCCAGCAGGCGGCGCGTACGACGGTCGCCGGTGGCCATCTTGTAGAGGATGCCCAGCTGCTGCGGCAGGTTCTTCTTGTTGGTCGTGGCCAGCCAGCCGTTGGGCAGCGAGAGCCGGATGACCTTGTGCCAGGCCGAGGCGACCTGCGGGACGAGCGGGCGCGCGCAGTAGGTGAGGTCGTACTTGTCGAAGAGCGCCTGCACCTTGGGCGCGATCTCGGCGTAGCGGTTGGACGGCAGGTCGGGGAAGAGGTGGTGCTCGATCTGGTGCGAGAGGTTGCCGGTCATCAGGTGCAGGAACTTCGAGCCGGAGATGTTGGCGCTGCCGAGCATCTGCCGGACGTACCACTCGCCCTTGGTCTCGCCCTCGATGGAGCGCTTCTCGAAGGTCTCCACGCCCTCGGGGAAGTGGCCGCAGAGGATGACGGAGTTGGACCACAGGTTGCGCACGACGTTGGCGGTGAAGTTGGCCGCGAGCGTCGGCAGGAACGAGCCCGTCGGGATCGACAGCGCCGGGTGGACGACGTAGTCCTTGGTCGCCTGCTTGCGGATCTTGCCGAGCACCTGCTTGGCGCGGCGGCGGAACTCGGGGTCCTTGGTCTGCTTCTTGGCGATCACGGCGCCGAGCTCGAGGTCGTAGGCGGCGATGCCGTACTCGAAGAACACGGCGTTGATGAAGCACCACAGCGGCTGGCCGAGGTGGGACGGGGTCCAGGCCTGGTCCTCGTCGACGCGCATGATGCCGTAGCCGAGGTCGTTGTCCTTACCGATGACGTTGGTGTAGGTGTGGTGGAGCTCGTTGTGGCTGTGCTTCCACTGCTCGGCGGGCGAGGCCATGTCCCACTCCCAGGTGCTGGAGTGGATCTTGGGGTCGCGCATCCAGTCCCACTGGCCGTGCAGGATGTTGTGCCCGATCTCCATGTTGTCGAGGATCTTGGAGATGCTCAGACCGAGCGTGCCGAGGACCCACGCCGGCGGGAACGCGCTGAAGAGCAGCACCGCGCGCGAGCCCAGCTCGAGCTTGCGCTGGGTGTCGATCACGCGGCGGATGTAGGCGGCGTCGTCGGCCCCGCGGCTGTCGATCACGTCCTGCCGGATGGCGTCGAGCTCGTAGCCGATCTGCTCGATGTCGGCGTCGGTGAGGTGCGCGATCGGGTTGGTCTGGCCGAGGACGGCCTTCTTCTGGACGGTGGTCATGACGATCTCCTGGGGGTTGTCGGGGAGGTCGGACGGGGGGTCAGTGGTCGATGTGGCACGGGCCGGCGGCGGCGTTGATGCAGGTCTGCACCTTGAGGTCGCCGGTCTCGCCGGGGACGGCGGTGGTGATGGCGCCGTTGCGCAGGTCGCGGACGCTGCCCTCGCGCAGCGGGATGACGCAGCCCATGCAGATGCCCATGCGGCACCCGCTCGGCATGAGCATCCCGGCCTCCTCCGCGGCGTCGAGGATCGGCGTGGCGCCGTCGAGCTCGATGGTGGTGCCGGAGGTGAAGGTGACGGTGCCGCCCTCGCCGGGCTCGACCCGCGCGGTGCGAAACTGCTCGGTGGTGAGGGTCAGCCCCGCCGCCTCGTGGTGGGCGGCGAGGGCGTCGAGCAGGCCGGCGGGACCGCAGGCGAGCGTCGTGCGCTCGGCGAGGTCCGGCACCAGGCCGGGCAGGTCGGCGACGTCGAGCACGCCGTGCTCGTCGTCGTACCTCGCCACGAGCCGGATCGCGCCGGCCGCGTCGAGGGCCTCGAGGTCGCGGATGAAGATCGAGTCCGGGTGGCTGGGCGCGACGTGGACGACCACGATGTCGTGCTCGGCGCTGCGCGAGGGGCGCAGGACGCCCTCGTCGGTGCTCGGGAACAGGTTGCGCAGCATCCCGATGACGGGCGTGATGCCCGAGCCGGCGGTCACCATGAGGAACTTGCCACCCTCGGGTGGGAGGACGAACTCACCGGCCGCCTGCTCGAGGTGCACCAGGGTGCCGGGGCGCGCCTCGTGGACGAGGTGGTTGCTCACCAGGCCGTCGGGGACGGCCTTGACGGTGATGGAGATGCGGCCGTCGCGGCGCGGGCCGTGGGTGAGCGAGTACGCGCGCCACTGGCGTACGCCGTCGACGTCGATGCCGATGCGGAGGTACTGGCCGGGCACGTGGCCGGCCCAGTCGGCGCCGGGACGGATCACGATGGTCGCCGCGTCGGCAGTCTCGGGCTCGATGGCCTCGATGCGACCGCGCAGGTCGGCGCCGGAGCGCAGCGGCGCGAACATGTCCAGGAAGTCCGCAGGGAGGTACGGCGTGGTGGCAGCCTCGGCGACCCGGACCAGGTGGTCGCCCAGTCGGCGGCTGCGCGGCCTGCCGCGGGCCGGGGGTTCGAGAGTCGTGCTCATGACATCCAATGTGCCCGATCCTCGGGCTGCCTTCCTGCCCTGCGCACGTGAATCGGCGTTAGGATGTTGTTCGTCGCGAACAAAACCCTGACCGGGAGTCCCGATGGTCACTCGTCCCGTGCGTCCCACCACACAAATCCAGACCGTCGTGGGCCTTGACCCCAAGGTCGCCGCGGCGCTGCGCTCACGCTTGGCGGAGGTCGCTGACACCGCGGTCCTCACCATCGTCGAGGAGGTGCCGAGCTACGCCGGCGCCTGGAGCGGCCGGATGGGCGGGGTGATCCGCAACGCGGTGCAGCTCGCGCTCGGCGGCTTCTTGACGCTGGCCACCCGGCAGGACGCCGAGGCGCCCAAGGCGCCGGCGATCGAGGGCGCCTACCAGCTCGGGCGCGGCGAGGCCCGCAGCGGCCGAACGGTCGACGCGCTGCTCGCCGCCTACCGCGTCGGCGCCCGCGCGTCGTGGCGCGACATGGCCGACGCGGCCGTGGAGGCCGGCGTCGACGCCGGGCAGCTGGCCCGCTTCGCCGAGCTGGTCTTCGCCTACATCGACGAGCTCTCCGCCTCCTCCGTCGCCGGCCACACCGACGAGCTGGAGAGCAGCGGCCGGGTCCGCCAGCGCAACCTCGAGCGGCTCGCCCGGGCGCTGCTCACCGGCGCCCCGGCCGACGCGGTCAACGCCGCCGCCGAGCGGGCCGGCTGGGAGCCGCCGGGCGCCCTGACCGCGGTGGTGCTTCCCGAGTCGCAGGTCTCCCACGCGGTCACCGCGCTCGACCAGCACACGCTCCACCCCGCCGACGACGTGCCCGGCCTCCCGGAGGGATACGCGTCGCTGCTGGTGCCGACCTCGGGGTCCGCCGGCGCGCGCCGTACGCTCCTGCGCGCCCTGAGCGGCACCGACGCCGTCGTCGGACCGAGCACGCCGTGGCTCGAGGCGGCCGCGTCACACCGCCGGGCGCTCCGCTGCGCCGCCCTCGGCCTCGACGGCCTCGTCGACTCCGACGACCACCTCGCCTCGCTGGTGCTGGCCGCCGACCCCGACGCGCGTGCCGACCTGCGGGCCCGGGTGCTCGCCCCGCTCGCCGACCTGCGTCCCGCCACGGCCGACAAGCTCACCGACACCCTGCGCAGCTGGCTGCTCAATCACGGCCGGCGCGACGCGGTGGCCGAGGAGCTCTTCGTGCACGCCCAGACCGTGCGCTACCGCGTCGGGCAGCTGCGCGAGATCTACGGCGACCGGCTGGAGGACCCCGCGTTCGTGCTCGACGCGACGCTTGCGCTGGCGTGAGGGTGTGCCGCTGGCGGGCGGCGTGGGGCTGGCGGTGGCGGTGGCGGCGGTGGCTGAGCCACATTTCGGCGGCACCTGGTGTGGCTCACGCACCGGTGGCGGGCTCGCCGTACGTGGGCCCACCCCAGCGGTGACCCAGCCACATCCCAGCGCCCGCGCACGTGGCTCACGCACCGCCCACCGGCGCGACCTACGACGACCCCACCCCCGCGGTGGCCCAGCCACATCCCAGCGCCCGCGCATGTGGCTCACGCACCGCCAGCGGGCGCGGCGTACGTCGACCCCACCCCCGCGGTGACCCAGCCACATCCGCGCGGCCAGGGATGTGGCTCACGCACCGCCAGGCAGGGCGCACACCGACGCCAGCCAGGACGCGACCGTCGAGGCGAGGAGGTCCCCGTGGGTCAGCGGCACCATGTGGCCGCCGCGCCGGAGCGTCACCGCGCGCGACCCGGCCGGCCCGAGGGAGGCGAGGGCGCGGGTCCAGTCCTCCGGGCAGATCCGGTCGTGGCGTCCGCGCACGACGAGGACGGGGCAGCGTACGGCTCGGAGGTCGCCGCGGACGTCCTCGCGCCGCGCGCGGTCCATGGTGCGGGCCATCCAGACCGGGCCGGCGCGGGTGTAGCTGCGCACCAGGAACGGCACCTGTGCGGGACGCTCCCACGCTGCCGTGCGCAGCCACCGGGCCGCCAGCCGCGGCCAGGTGTCGGCACGCGGATCGGTCGTCGGCCCCACCAGTACGAGCGCGGCCACCCGGTCCGGCGCGAGGGCCGCCGCTCGGGCGACCACCTGGCAGGAAGCGGAGTGGCCGACGAGCACCACGCCCGCAGGGAGGTCGGCCGTCAGACGCTCGCCGAGCGCGGCCGGTCGCAGGTCGTCGGCGCGAGAGGGGCGCCGGCCGTAGCCGGGCATCGCTCGGACGACGCCGGACGGCGCGAGCGCCAGGAAGGTCGTACGCCACTCCGCCGCCTCGAGCCCGAGTCCGGGCACGCACACGAGCGCCGGGACGGTCGGGGGCGCGGGGCGGTGGTCGCTCAAGGCGGCGCCGTACCCGCGACGGCGCCCGGTCATGCCCGCCCGGCCGAGGGGCCGTGCCGGCGGTGCGACGCTTGTCACCCCGGCGTGTCGCCCACGACACGCCGGCGACACGGCGGTCGGTCGCCGGCGAGCGGCCCCGAGCCGCGCCTCAGCGGTCGACCGGCCGGGGCAGGAAGGCGAACTGCGCGGTCTTGGCGGGCAGGTCCGGCAGCGGTGCCGGAACGGTCGTGACCGGGCCCAGTTCCGCCCCGAGCCGCCGCAGCAGCGCCACCGACTTGGTGTTGGCGACGTCGGGCTCGAGGACGAGGCGGCGTACGGCCGGGTCGGCGAAGAGGTGGGCGACGAGGTACGCCAGCAGCTCGGCCGTCGTGCCCGCGCGGGCGGCGTCGTCGGCGAGGAAGAGGTGGACCCCGAGGTCGCCGGGGCGGCGGTCGTAGTGCTCGCCGACCGCGTCGACGAACGGGTCGTAGGTCTGGACGAGCCCGACCGGGCGGCCGTCGAGGAGCACGAGGTCGGCGGTGAGGTGGTCCTGCTCGTGGATCCAGCCGTAGATCGCGGCCACCTCCTCGACCGAGCGCATCCCCATGCCCCAGAACGCGGCGCGCGGCTCGGTGAACCAGCCGTGGAGCAGGGGTGCGTCGCCCGCCGGGCCGACGGCGCGCAGGCTGAACCTGCCGGTGCCGGCGGGGACGGCAGCAGGCGGGGTGACGGGGAGCAAGGTGGCGTCCTTCCAGGCGGTGAACTGGTCGTCGTGGTGGGGCGTGCCCGCGGAGCCGCCGGCGCCCAGCGGCACCGCCCATCGGCTGCGGGAGCGGTCCGCCAGGTCCCACACGAGGCGGGCTACCGGCCCGGAGATCGACATGTCGGTGCCGGGCACCGACGAGGTGGCGGTGACGCACTCGATGTCCCCGCCGAGCGGGCTGCCGGCGACGGACGGGAGGTGCGCGGCGGCGTCGAGGCCGAGGTCGGCGAGGGCGTGGACAGGCGTGAAGCGGTGCCGGTCGCCCCACGGCTGGTCGGGCAGTGCCGCCACCTGCGCGAGTGAGGCGCGGGCCAGCTCCTCGAGGTCGAGTCCCGCGGGTGGGTCGGCGACGAGCTCGGGCAGCGCCCGGGCGACGCGGGTCGGCAGGTGCCACCACGGGGCCAGCACCTCGCCGTGGACGGGCGGTGCGGCCACCCGGGCCGGCGCGAGCAGGGGGTGGGCCACCACGGCGGCGACCAGCGCGTCGCGCACGGCCGCGAAGGCACCGGCGGCCACTGACCCGGCGGCCATCGAGCGGTCCCACCGCCGCAGCCGCTCGACCAGGGCCGCGCTCGGCGACGGAAGGTCGCGCAGCCCGAGGAGCAGGTCGAGCAGCGCGCCGCCCGCGGTGTCGTGCTCGTCGGCGAGGACGGCCGCGGCGCCGGCGACGCCGACCGGTCCGGCGTCCAACAGCGCGGCGATGCGGTCGCGCCGCCACGGCGGGGCGAAACGGTCCGCGAGGCCGTCCCAGCGCTCGTCCGTGCGGTCGTTGGCGCTGACCACCACCGCGTCGGCCGCCACCTCGATCTGGGGCAGCTCGGCCCACCCGACCCACTCGCCGTCGCGGCGTACGGGCACCCGGCCGGCCACCCGGTGGAGCACCCGCCCGGCGGTGTCGGCGACGAGCACGTTGTTGACCGGCTCCACCCAGTGCTCGAGGGCGGCGTCGACGTCGGCGACGGTGCGCGCGCGCAGCAGCGGCAGCAGGGCGGCGAACCCGACGTCGCCGAGCTCGCTGGTGGGCGTGCGCACCCGCAGGCGGCCGCCGACGACCGAGACGTCCTGGTAGTCGGCCATCGCGTTGGTGACCGCCCACGCGACGTGCCCGGTGTGCCCGAAGTGCTGCACCCCCGGCACGCCCGGGAACGCCAGCCCGACGACGTCGAGCTCGTCGCAGGCCAGCCCGACCTGCTGGTAGATCCCGGGCGACTCGAAGACGCGGTGCGGGTCCGCGCCGATCAGCGGCGACCGGGTCGTCGTACGCCCGCCTCCGACGGCGAAGGCGTTGCTGCCGTGCGGCGGCTCGCCGACCCCCAGCAGCGCGGCCAGCCGCGGGTCGAGGCCGGGGCCGACCGAGCGCGCCCACAGCCGGGTCGGGAACCCGGCGAACAGCACGTGCTGCACCAGGAACACCGCCAGCGGGGTCCACACCTGCCAGCTCCCGGGCCTGGGGCGCCCCACGAGCTCCGGCGCGGACGCCCCCTCGGCGAAACCGGCGCGCACGCCGTGGACGTACGCCGCCACGAACTCCTGCGACTCGCCCGGCAGCGCGTCGAAGCCCCTGCGGGCCGTGCCCTCGATGTCGACGTCGCGGGCGAACGCGTCCCAGGCACCGGAGCCGCCGAGCGCGCCGACCCGGCCCTCGCCGCGCAGCCGCTCGACCTCGAGCTGCCAGGCGCGGTCGCGGGCGGTGACCCGGCCCTGCTCGTGCGCGAGCTCGAGGATGCTGCCGGCGCGGACGTGAGGGACGCCGTACGCGTCGCGGCGCACGCTCATCCGGCGGCGGCCGGGTTGCGCAGCGTGCCCGCGAAGATCAGCGACTCCGCCTGGTCGGACAGGTCGACCATCTGCAGCGTGTTGCGCAGCTGCAGCCGGTTGAGGCAGCTGTGCGCGAACTCCGGGCGGAGCAGGTCGTACGTCGCCGCCGCGCGGGCCAGCTCGGGATGGTCGGCGGCGTGGCCGGCGACGCACTCGCGCACCAGCGCCCAGAACCTGTCGTCGGCCAGCAGGCCGGCGCGGGCGAGGATCGCCCCGAGGTGGCGCAGGAAGCCGTCGAAGACGTCGGTGTGGATCGACAGCGCCGCGAGGTCCGGCGTCACGACGGCGCGGATCCGCTCGACGCCGTCGGGCAACGGCCGGCCGGTGAGCACCGCGACCTCCTCGCCGATGTCCTTCATCACCATCCGGACCGGCACGTGGTCGCGCAGCACCATGACGAGGTTCTCGCCGTGCGGCATGAAGGCGAGGTCGTGGGCGAGCAGGCAGTGCACGAGCGGACGCAGGTACGCACGCAGGTAGCGCGCCACCCACTCCTCCGCGTCGAGCCCGGACGCGGCGACGAGCTCGGCGACGAGGGGCACCCCGTCGCGGTCGCGGTGCAGCAGCGACGCCATGGTGGCGAGCCGCTCGCCCTCGGCGAGCCCGGGCACGGGGCTCTCGCGCCACAGCGCGGCCACCATCTTGCGCTGCGGCGAGGACACCGGCAGGCGGTGGTAGGCGTCGCCGGTCCAGCCGATGGCCGCGTGCTCGCGCAGCACCGTGAAGCCGCTCGCCGCCAGCTCCTCGTCGGCCGCCACGAGCTCGGCGACCCAGTCGTTGATCGCGGGGGTCGCCGCCATGTACGCCGGGCTGAGCCCGCGCACGAAGCCCATGTTCTGGATCGCGAGCGCGACCTTGACGTAGGACCGCTCGGGATGCGCGAGCGGGAAGAAGGTGCGGATGGACTGCTGGGCACGGTGGGGCGCGTCGACCTCCCCGAGCCAGACCAGCGCCTCGCGCGCGACGTCCGGCGCGAACGTCACGGCGATCCGGTTGACCCACTGCCACGGGTGGACCGGGAGGTAGAGGTAGTCGGCAGGGTCGAGCCCGCGGTCGCGCAGCCGCTTCTCGAAGTCCACGAGGACGTCGGGGCCGAGCTCGGCGAGGTAGTGCTCCTCCTCGGTCCGGCCGGCCGAGAGCGAGAGCAGCGCCTCGTCGCGGCGTACGCCGAGCCAGTGCAGGCGCACGTCCGCCCCGGCCTCGGGCGCGAAGCGGGCGTGGTCGTCGACACCGAACCCGATGCGGCCGTTGCAGGCGATGAAGCCGGGGTGCCCCTCGGTCATCGCCGCCTCGATGGTCTGGTGGTCGGCGTGGACGAGGTCGGCGGACGAGAGCCGGTGGTGGGAGAGCTTCCAGGCGGCGGAGGCGAGCGTGGCGGCGACCTCCTCGAGGTACACCGCGAGCAGGTGGTCGGGGATTCCGAGCCGGTCGTTGCAGTCGATCACGAAGTCCTGCGCGTCGACCGTCGCGGGACGCCCGGCGACCGTGCGCACCAGCGAGTCGGGCTCGACGACCCAGTGCTCGAGCGGGTGGCGCGTAGCCGTGAAGGCGTACGTCGCGGCGCCCAGGTCGAGCCGCCACCCGTCCGCGGACGGCTCGTCGCGGGTGGGCTCGAGCAGCCGCTCGTGGGTGAGCTCGGCGATCGCCTTGGCGACGAGCGCGCGGTGGGCGCGCGCCATCGTCGCCGGGACGAGGTGGGCGGTGAGGTCGGTCGGGTCGATGGTCATGCGGCTCCTCCGGTGGCGGCGGTGAACTGCTCACGCGTGCAGAAGCTGAGCGCGGCGGTCTTGTCGGGCAGCTCGACGTGGCGGGCGACGACGAAGCCGACGGCGGCGTTGAGGACGGCGATGCGGGCGTTGCGGGCGTCGGGCTCGACGACGACGCGGCGCACGGCCGGGTCGGCGAAGCACTCGGCCATCACGCGCCGCATCACCGCCCTCGTGAAGCCGTGGACGGGCGTGTCGGTGGGCGCGACGAGGAGGTGCATGCCGACGTCACCGGCGCGCAGCTCCGGCAGCCCGGCGAGCGGCGAGTGGGCCGGGGCGTAGAGCTCCATCAGGAACGCGGGCACGCCGTCGGCGCGGCCGAGCAGCGCCTCGTGGTGCGGGTCGGCGGCGATGCGGGCGTACTCCTCGTGCACCTGCTGCGGCGTCGCGTCCTGCATGCCCCAGAAGACGGAGCGAGGGTGGGTGACCCACGCGTGGAGGAGGAATGCGTCGCGGGCCGGGTCGAGGGGCTCGACGGTGAGCCTCATGCGGGTGCCTCCTCGCGGAAGCGGTCGGGGATGCCCCACTCCTGGAAGGCGATGCGCTTCTCCACGGCGTACGGCTCGCGGCCGAGCACCTGCGCGAGGATCACCGAGTTGCGCATCGCGCCCATCCCGAGGTCGGGCGCGACGAAGCCGTGGGTGTGCTCCTCGGCGTTCTGCACGAACACCTCGTCGCCGGCGTGGTCGACGGCGAAGCTGGCGCTGGCGAGGAACCGGCCGTGCTCGTCCCACCGGATCCGGTCACGCACCGGCTCGAGGAAGTCGGGCACGCGCGGGGCGTAGCCGGTGGCGAGCACCAGCGCGGCGGTGCGCAGCTGGCCGGTGCTGTCCTGCTCGGTGTGGCGCAGGTCGAGGGTGTAGCCGGTGCCGTCCCAGCGCGCCGCGGTCACCTCGGTCGCGGTGAGGAGCGTGGTGTCGACGCCGCCCGTCGCCTGGCGGCGGTAGAGCTCGTCGAAGATCGCATCGATGGTCTGCGAGCTGATTCCCTTGGACAGCGCGGCCTGCCCGCGCTGCACCTCGGCGCGTCGCCCGGCCGGCAGCGACTGGAAGTACGACGACCACTCGGGCGAGGTCATCTCCAGCGTCAGCTTGGTGTACTCCATGGGGAAGAACCGCGGCGAGCGGGTGACCCAGGTCAGGGCGAACCCGTGCTCCTCCTGCTCGGCCAGCAGGTCGGCGTACACCTCCGCGGCGCTCTGGCCGCTGCCGACGACGGTGACCGAGGAGGCGGCCAGCAGGCCGGGCTTGCGGTCGAGGTAGTCGGCGGAGTGCAGGGCGGGCCCCTCGACGGCGAACGGCAGCCGGGGCGCGGTGCCGGTGCCGAGCACGAGCCGGCGTGCCCGCCAGCTGCGGCCCGTGGCCGAGCGCACGACGTAGGCCTCGCCGTCGTGCTCGACCGCGACCACCCGCTCGCCCCAGCGCACGCAGTCCAGACGCTCGGCGGCCCACCGGCAGTAGTCGTCGTACTCGCGGCGCAGCGGGTAGAAGCTCTCGCGGATGTAGAACGGGTAGAGCCGGCCGACGTCCTTGAGGAACGCGAGGTAGGAGAACCGCGACGTCGGGTCGGCGAGGGTGACGAGGTCGGCCAGGAACGGCACCTGCAGCGTCGCGTCGGGCAGCATCATCCCGGGGTGCCAGGAGAAGCCGTCGGCCGCCTCGAGGAAGACCGCGCGAAGGTCGTCGAGCGGTTCGGCGAGGCAGGCCAGGCCGAGGTTGAACGGCCCGAGCCCGATGCCGAGGAGGTCGTACGTCGGCGCGCCGGCGGTCATCGCAGCACCGCCACCCGGCCGTCGCGGGCGCCCGTCTCCGCAGGCCCGGCGAGGAGCCGCCGGCCGGTCGCGCGGACCAGCGCCACGACCCCGAGGACGTCGTCGACCGTCGCCACGGGGTTGAGCAGCGTCAGCTTGAGGTAGCTGCGTCCGTCCACCCGGGTCGCCGCCACGAGGGCCCGGCCGGAGTCGAACAGCTCGGCCCGGACGGCTGCGTTGAGGCGACCGACCTCGTCGTCGTCAAGCCCGGGCGGGCACCAGCGGAACACGATCGTGCTCAGCTGCGGGGCGGCGGCGACGTCGATTTCCGGCATCGCGGTGAGCTCCGCGGCGACGGCGTCGGCGAGGTCGATGACCGCGTCGAGGTGCTCGCCGATCGCGTCGGCGCCCATCACCCGCAGCGTCATCCACAGCTTGAGCGCCTCGAAGCGGCGCGTCGTCTGCAGGCTCTTGTCGACCTGGTTGGGGTGGGCGGAGTCCTTGGGGTTGAGGTATGCGGCGTGCCACGTGACGTGCCCCAGCGTCGCTCCGTCGCGCACGAGCAGGGCGCTGCAGGACACCGGCTGGAACCACGTCTTGTGGTAGTCGATGGCGACCGAGTCGGACAGCTCGATGCCGTCGAGGCGGTCGCGCCGGCGCGCGGAGACCAGGAGGCCGCCGCCGTACGCCGCGTCGACGTGGAACCAGGCGCCGTACGCCCGAGCCAGGGCCGCGACCTCCGGGAGGGGGTCGATCGCACCGAAGTCGGTGGTGCCGGCGGTGGCCACCACGGCCATGGGCACCTCGCCCGAGGCCACGGCGTCGGCGAGCGCGGAGGCGAGAGCGGTCGGGTCCATCCGCCGCGCGTGGTCGACGGCGACGGGCACCACGGCCGCGTCGCCGAGGCCGAGCACCCGGGCGGCCTTCTGCACCGAGAAGTGGCCGTCGGCGCTGGCGAAGATGCGCAGCCGGTCGACCGGTGCGACCTGCTGCCCGCGGGCCAGCAGGAGCGCCTGGAGGTTCGACTGCGTGCCGCCGGTCGTGAAGATGCCGTCCGCGCCGGGGCCCCAGCCGATGCGCGCCGTCGTCCAGTCGACGAGGTGCCGCTCGATGAAGGTGGCCCCGGCGCTCTGGTCGAAGGTGTCCAGGCTGGCGTTGACCCCGCTGACGAACACCTCGGCGGCCAGCGCCGGGATCACCACCGGGCAGTTGAGGTGGGCAGCGGCGGTCGGCTCGTGGAACCAGATGGCGTCGTCGAGCCAGAGCCGGGAGAGCTCGGCGAGGGCGTCCGGCCCGGTGCCCAGCGGCCGGTCGAGGTCGACGGCGGCGACGCGCTGTGCCGCCTCGCGCGGGGAGACCCCGCCCGAGGGACGCCCCGCTGTGGCGGCGAGGTGCGCGACGAGGTGGTCCACCGCGGCACCGACGGCCTCGCGGTAGGCGCCGGCGTTGGCCGGGTGGAAGAGGTGTTGACGGGGTGCGGGCACGGGATGTCCCTCCGAGACGGGAGCAAGGTTAGGTAAGGCTTACCTTAACTGGCGCCGTCGTCGCGTCCGGTCAGGGGTCCGTCACGCCCGTTCGTACGCCACCTGACCGGCCACCCAGGTCACCGCGACCCGGTCGGCGAAGGCCCGCAGCTCGGCCGCGTGGGAACGGTCGGAGTCCCCGGCCAGCGGGTCGTCGTCGAGCAGCACCAGGTCCGCGGGGTGGCCGACGGCGACGGTGCCCCACCCGTCGGTCGACGCGGCGAGCGCCTCGCGCGCGGTGATCGACTGCTCGGGGTGCCAGGGCTCCCGCTCGTCCCCGGAGCGGTGGACCGCCGTGGCGATGCCCAGCCAGGGGTCGAGCGGCGAGACCGGGGCGTCCGAGCCGAGGACAACGTCGACACCGTCGTCGAGCATCCACCGCAGCGGGAAGCAGCGCTCCGCGCGCCCGGGCCAGAGCCGCTCGGTGACGTCGCGGTCGTCCACGAGGTGCGCCGGCTGGACGCTCGCGCGGACGCCGAGCGCCGCCATCCGGCGTACGTCGTCGCGCGTGGTGAGCTGGACGTGCTCGATCCCCCCGCGGGCGCCGGTCGCCTCGAACGCGTCGAGCGCCACGCGCACCGCCCGGTCGCCGATCGCGTGCACGGCCACGTCGAGACCGCCCGCCGCCGCGCGGGCCAGCAGCGACCGGAGCTCTTCCGGGGTCTGGTTGGGCTGGCCCTCCTCGAGCCCGGGGACGGCCTTCTCGGCGTAGGGCTCGCAGCACCACGCGGTGCGGGTGTTGAGGGAGCCGTCGCTGATGATCTTGAGCGGACCCATCGTCAGGCGCGGGTCTGCGGCAAGGGGGTCGCCCGTGCGGAGCCCGCGCGCGAGCACGTCGTCGAGGCCGTCGGCGTAGCAGGCGTGCCGCACCCGGACGAGGTCGGCGCCGCCGGCCCAGCGGTCCACCCAGTCCGCGACGCCGCCGCTGAACTCGAGGTCGACCACGCCGACCACTCCCTGCGCGGCGGCCGCCTCCATGGAGCGCCGGTAGGCGTCCGGGCCGGTGCCCTCGGCCGCCAGGACGCTCGCGAGCCGGCCGTAGGCCTGGAACCACTCCCCCTCGCTCACCACGCTCTCGCGGATCGGCAGGGCGAGCATGTGCAGCGCGGTCGTGTTGAGCCACCCGTGGTGGCCGTCGCCGGCGATCAGCACGATCGGCTGGTCGGTGGCGATCGCGTCGAGGTCGGAGACCGCGGGGTTGTCGGGCCACGCGGTCGGCCGGTGCCCCCAGCCGATGACCGGCAGGTCCGGCCACGCCTCCAGCCGCTCGCGCACGAGCTCGACGGCCTCGGCGCAGGAGCGCGCGGTGGCCAGGTCGAGCCGCGCGGACGCGAGCGTCCACTGGCCCAGGTGGACGTGCTGGTCCCACAGCCCGGGCGCCAGCCACCGCCCGCCCGCGTCGTACGCCGGCTCCCCCGGGGCCGGCGACAGCCCCGGGGCGACCTCCACGACGCGCCCGTCCTCGACGCGGACGTCGAGACGTCCGGGGACGTGCTCGGTGACGGCCACCAGGCGGGCGTTGCGGATGAGCATGGGGCCACCGTAGGAGGTGCGGCGGGCCGCCGCGGCGCGGCCCCGGCCGGTTAGGTTGTCCCCATGGATCGGCGGGGGCCTGCGGTGCTGGGCGTGCTCCTCGCCCTCGGCGTCGGGGGCGGTTGGGCCGCAGCAGCGCAGACCCGTGACGAGTCCATCGGAGCGGGCGTCCCGGCGCCGGTGCCCGCCGTGCGCCCCGCCCTCCCGACCGAGCCACCGCGTCCCTTCGCCGAGGACCCCGACGACCCGCCGCTGCGGCCGGGCATCCCGATGGCTCCCGCCACCCTCGGCAGCGGAAAGTTCGAGATCACCTTCCCCGCGCCGGTCGGCTGGCGGATCAACGCCAACGCCAGCAACGAGTGGAAGTTGAAGCAGCCGGGCACCTCCAACAACAGCTACGTCATGCGCGTCGAGCAGATCAACAGCCAGGACATCACCATCGAGGACGCGATCGACATCCGGATCGCGCGGCTGGGCGCCGAGCAGGACGACTTCGAGCCCCTCCGCCGCGGCTTCGACTCCCTCGAGTACACCTACCGCAGCAACGAGGGCAACCTGCGGCACAGCTTCATGCGCTGGCTCGACCTCGACGGCAGCGGCCAGGCCGACGTGGAGATCGTGGTGCACGGCCGCGAGCGCGACGTCGCAGGGGCGCGCGACCTCATCGACCGCGTGGCCGAGGGCATGCGCGGGGCCTCGGGCGGCGTCGCGCCCTAGCGGCTCAGATCCCGACGGTCGTGACCGACTGGAGGACCCGGTTGGCGGTGCCGCGGTCGTGGCTGCGGACCTGGACCCACAGCAACCGGTTCGAGGTCAGCTGCACCACCCGCTCCACGATGAGGTCGACGCCGGGGCAGCCGGTGAAGAACACCGTCACCGAGTCGTCGCCGCGCCGCTGGTCCTCGATCGGCGACCCGGCCTCGCCGCAGGCGGGGTGCTGCGGCACCTGCGGCGGGAGCTCGCCGGCCGCGAGGATGCCCACGAAGACGCCGGGGGCCGGGTCCTCCTCGGTGTTCCACCCCGGACGCGACCCCGACGCGATCGAGGGGTGCTCCTGCTCGTCGCCGACGGGGGTCCATCGCTCCGGGTCGACCTGGGCGGCCCAGTCCTCGGGGACCCGCACCGAGATCGTGCCGGTGACGTCCTCGACGGTGCGCTCGGAGGTGGTCAGCCGCTCGGCAGCCCACCCGACCCCGGCCCCCAGCGC
Source organism: Nocardioides sp. SYSU D00065 (assembly GCF_017916425.1). Lineage (GTDB taxonomy): Bacteria > Actinomycetota > Actinomycetes > Propionibacteriales > Nocardioidaceae > Nocardioides. Next base: position 1,596,250 of record NZ_JAFMSX010000001.1, read on the forward strand.
CAGGCACAGGACGCCGGCCACCAGCCACGGCCGGCGCCGACGCTGCCGGGCCGGGGGCGCCGGAGGGTCCGGCGCCGTACCGGTCGCCACGCCGGTGCGACCGGGGTCCGGGGTGGCCTGGGTGTGGTCGGGGTCCGCGGGGATCCACGCGCGCGGCGCTCCGTCGGGCCGCCCGCCGAGGGCGTCGGCCAGCGCCGCGGTGAACGACGCGACGTCCGAGAAGCGCTCCGCGCGGTCCTTGGCGAGCCCGCGCCGGACGACCGCCTCCACCTCCGGGTCGACGCCCATGGGCGCCGGCGGGGCGGGGTCCTCGGCGGCGGCGAGCGTCCTGTGTGCGTAGGGCGGGCGGCCCGCCAGCAGGTAGTAGGTGAGGGCGGCGAGGGAGTACTGGTCGGCGCGCGCGTCCAGCGCCTCGCCGAGCGCCTGCTCCGGAGCGACGTAGGTGGGCGTGCCGCCGACCATGGTCAGCCGCGACGACATGTCCATCGCCTTGCCCAGCCCCAGGTCGCCGAGCATGGTCACCACGTGCGGGCCCCGGCCGTTCTCGACGGTGCGGAACAGCACGTTGGCGGGCTTGACGTCGCGGTGCAGCACCCCCCGGTCGTGCAGCGCCGTCAGTCCCGCGCCGACCTGTGTCACCACGGTAAGCGCCTCGCCGGCGTCGATCGAGGACAGCTCGAGCCGGTCGGCGAGCGTGCCCTGGTCGGCGTACGCCATCACCAGGAAGGGACGGTCGTCGGGCAGCTCGCCGGCGTCGTAGACCGGCACGACGTGGGGCGACTCCACCTTGCGCAGGAACCGGCCCTCCTCGAGGAAGCGCTGGCGCACGTGCAGGTCGCCCGCCCAGTTGTCGGCCAGCACCTTGATCGCGACGGGGCAGTCGAGGTGCTCGTCGTAGGCCAGCCAGACGGTCGCGAACGCCCCGGACCCGATCCGACGCCGCAGCGGGTAGCGGCCGAGACGGGAGGGGGCGGACACCCGGGCATTATCGTGCAGGCGTGAGCTATTCGGGGGACCTGGGCGTCGCGGCGACGCCGGACGAGATCGACGACCTGGCGCGGCGCGCCCGCGACGGGGACCGCGACGCGCTCGAGTCGCTGCTCGCCGCCGTCCGTCCGCGCGTGCTCAACATCTGCCGCGGCGTGCTGCCCTACTCCGGTGACGCGGAGGACGCGTGCCAGGAGGCGATGCTCAACGTCGCGACCCGGATCGGCACGTGGGGCAGGCGCGGCCGGTTCACCACCTGGCTGCACATCGTGGCCGTCAACAGCGCGCGCACGACGTACCGCCGGCTCAAGAACCTCGCCACGCCGACCGACTTCGAGGACGGCGCCCACGACCGGCCCGACCCGCGCACGACCAGCGTCATCGCAGGCACGCGCCTCGACCTCCTCGAGGCGATGGACACCATCGAGAGGGAGCACCCGCAGTACGTCGAGCCGCTGCTGCTGCGCGACGTCTACGGCCTGCCCTACGACGAGATCGCCGCGCTGGTCGGTGCTCCCCTGGGCACGGTCAAGGCGCAGATCCACCATGGTCGCAAGCTGGCCCGGCCGCTGCTGCGGGGCGAGCGGTGAGGCGACCGCGCCCGATCCTCGGTGCCGCCGTCACCCTGTCCGTGACCCTCCTGGCGGGCTGCTCCGACGCCGCGGACGGCCCGGACGGGCTGACCAGCCCCACCTCCGCACCCACGTCCGCCGCGACGCCGACCGACGCCCAGACGGCCGCCGCGCCGGCCTCTGCTCCCGAGGTCGTCGACGCGGTCGAGCAGGACCTCGACCTCGCCCTCTCCACGCCGGTGGAGGACAGCGTCTACCCCGCCGTCGGCGACCCGCGGGTCGACGCGCTGCACTACGACCTCGACCTGGCCTGGAACCCCGACGAGGAGCTGCTCACCGGCGAGGCGACGATCACGTTCCGCGCGACCCGCTCCGCGCCGCGCTTCCAGCTCGACCTCGGCGCACCGCTGCGCGTGGGCGAGGTGAGCCTCGACGGGGAGACCGTGGACGTGGTGCACCGCGGCAAGGACCTCGTCGTGCAGGCCCCCGTCGACGCCGACCGCCGCTACGAGCTGGTCGTCCCCTACGCCGGCACGCCCGAGCCCGCGCCGGCGCCCACCACCCGCAGCGACTTCTCCACGACCGGCTTCACGGTGACGCCGACCGGCGAGGTGTGGACCATGCAGGAGCCCTACGGCGCCTACACGTGGTACCCGGTCAACGACCAGCCCTCCGACAAGGCGCTCTACGACATCACCGTCGAGGCCCCCGCGCCGTGGACCGGCGTCGCCAACGGCAAGCTGACCGGGCTCACGACGGACGAGGACCGCACCACGACGTCGTGGCAGCTCGTCGAGCCGGCGTCGTCGTACCTCATCACGCTCGCCATCGGCGACTACGCCCACAGCAGCAACACCACCGAGGACGGCCTGCGCCTCGACTACTGGACCAAGCGCGGGACCGCGACGCCGACGGCGCGCCTGCACACCGCCGCCGCGATCGTCGACTGGGTCGAGACCAGGCTGGGCCCCTACCCCTTCGACTCCCTCGGGCTCGTCGTCACCGACTCGCAGAGCGCGATGGAGACGCAGACGATGGTCACGCTGGGCAACAACGACTACGTCCTGTCCCCGCAGGTGATCGCGCACGAGATCGTGCACCAGTGGTACGGCGACCAGGTCTCGCCCGCGGACTGGCGCGACGTGTGGCTCAACGAGGGCATGACCATGCTGATGCAGTGGCTCTACGAGGACGAGCACGACATCCGGCCGCTGCGCGCGAGCGTGCAGGGCGCCCACCTCGCCGACCAGGGCCTGCGCGAGCAGTACGGACCGCCCGGCGACTACGACCCGCGGCAGTTCGGCGGCTCCAACATCTACACCACGCCGGCGCTGATGTGGAACGAGCTGCGCCTGGCCCTCGGCGACGACGAGTTCTTCCGCATCGCCCGGTCCTGGCTCGCCGCCCACGACAACACCTCTGCCTCGCGCGAGCAGATCTACGCCCACTGGGAGAGCGAGACCGGCCGCGAGCTGTCGGCGTTCTTCGACGGCTGGATCACCGGCGCCACGACGCCGCCGCGCGGCGTCCCGGGCGGAGCCTGAGGCGGGTCAGCCGGCTGGGCGGCTCACCGCTCCTCGGGCTGCGCGACCCCGTCGGCCGTCTCGGCAGCATCGGCGGTGTCGTCGGGTACGTCGGCCGCCGCTGGCGGCTGCTCGGACCGGGGCTCGGACTCGGCCTCGGACTCGGGCTCGGACTCGGGCTCGGGCTCGGGCAGCGCCACGCCCGGCACGGTGCCGGTCAGGGTGGCGAGCATCTGGCGCACGTTGGACAGCTGGGCGTTGATGCTGTCGCGGCGCTGAGCGGCGGCGGCCAGCTCGCGCTCGGACTCCGCACGCACCCGGTCCGCGGTCGCCCGGGCCTCGGCCACCATCGTGGTCGAGCGCTCCTCGGCGTCGGCCAGCATCCGCGCGACCCGCGCCTCGGCCTCGGCGCGGCTGCGCTCCATGGCCGCCTCCGCGTCGCGGTTGCGGGCCGCCATCGCGTCGAGCTCGGCCTGGGTGGCCGCCTGCTGCGCCTGGAACTCCGAGGTGGCCTTCTGCCGCCGCTCGGCCAGCGTGGTCTCGAAGTCGGCGGCGGCCTGGGCGGCCTTCGCGCGCTGCTCCTCGTAGAGCGCCTCGGCCTCGGCGCGCCGGGCGGACGCGTCACGCTCGGCGGCGTCGCGCTCGGAGTCCGCGGCGGTGCGGGCGTCGGCGAGCACCCGGGCGCCCTCGGCCTCGGCGTCGCGGCGGGTCTCCTCGGCGTAGCGGTCGGCGTCGGCGCGGAGCGCGGCGACCTCGGCCTCCGCCTCCTTGCGCAGCGCCTCGACCTCGCCGACGACCCGGTCACGGATCTCGGCGGCCTCGGCCTCGGCCAGGGCGAGGATCTGCCCGACCCGCTCACCGAGGTGCTCGTACGTCGGCGGCTCGGGCTGCTGCGCCTCCCGCGACACGAGCGCCTCGCGGGAGGCGGCGGCCTCCGCGCGTGCCTGCTCGGCGGCTCCCTCGGCGGCCTCGAGGCGCCGGCGCAGGTCGTCCGCCTCGCGCTGCGCCTGCCCGAGGGCGCGTTCGACCTCGGACGGGTCGTAGCCGCGGCGCACGGTCGTGAACATCTCGTCAGGCATCGGGGTCCTCCTGGGCGGGGGCATCGGCGGGGCTCTGGGCGGGACTCTGGGCGGGACTCTGGCTGGGGACCGGGCCGGGCGGCGCGTGCCCGAGGTCGGGGGAGACCGGCACGGGACCCGGCGCGGGCTGCGGGCGCTCGGGCACGGAGAGCGCCTCGATCACGCCGGAGAGCTGCGCGAGCTCGGCGGCGATCCCGTCGCGCTGCGTCTTCAGCTGGGCGATCTCGGCGCGGGCGCGGTCGAGCGCGCGACGGGCGCCCTCGCGCAGCCGGTCCGCCTCGGCGCGGCCCTCGGAGACCAGCGCCAGCGACTCCTCACGCGCGCGGCGCCGCTCCTCGGCCGCCCGCGCGCGGCTGCGGGTGACCTCCTCGGCGACCAGCGCGCGCAGGCTGGCGGCGCCGGACTCCGCCTCGGCGCGGCGCCGCTCGAGCCGCTCGACGGCGCGCTCGGACTCGTCGGTCGCGTCGGCGACGATGCGGGCGGCCTCGGCCTCGGCCCGGGCGAGCGCCGCCTTGGCCTCGCTCTCCATCTCGCCGGCGGCGAGGCTGGCGACCCGGGCGATCTCCTCGGCGCGCTGCCGGGCGTCGGCGAGCTCCAGGGCCATCCGCCTGGCGACCGCCGCGATCACGCCCTGCAGCCGACGGCGTACGACGCGGGTGTGCGCGGCGACGTCGGCGTGGCCGGCCCTGCGGATGGCGTCGGCCTCGGTGGCGGCGCCGGCCAGGACGGACCGGACCGTGGCCGTGGCCCACTCGGTCTGCTCGGCGGCCTGGCGCAGCTTGTCCTCGCTCTCCGCGCGGGCGGCGGCCAGGGTCTCCTCGGCGGCCTGGCGCAGGCGCTGCGCCTCCGCGACGGCGCTGCGGCGCAGCTCGTCGGCGTGCCGGGCCGCCTCCTCGCGCATGCGCGCCGACTCGCTGGAGGCGCTGGCCCGCAGCGACTCCGCCTCCGCGGTCGCCGACTCCAGGTGGTGGCGGCCGGTGGCACGACCCTGCTCCACCAGCTGGGTCGCGGTCTCCTGCGCGGCCGCCAGGGTGGCCTCCGCCTCGGCGCGGCTGGTCGCGAGGAGGGCGGCCGCCTCGGCCCCTGCAGCGTCGCGCAGCTCCTCGGCCTCCGCGCGCAGGGAAGCGGCCTCCTGCTCGGCCCGGGCGCGCAGCTGCTGGCTCTCCGAGCGAGCCAGCTCGACCTGCTGGTCGCGCGCCGTCTCGGCCGAGCCCATCAGCAGCGACGCCTGCTCGTTGGCGTCGACGACGATCGTGGCGGCCTCCTCGGACGCTCCCGCCAGCACCTCCTCGGCCTGCTTGCGCGCCCGGCCGGCCTCGGCGCGGTCGGCCTCCGCCTCCGCCTGGAGGCGGCGGGCCTCCTCGCGCAGGGCGGTGAGGTCGGCGGTCAGGCGCTGCGCCTCCTGCCGCGCCTCAGCCAGGAGCTCGTCGGCCACCTGCTGGGCCCGGGCGAGAAGTGCCGACGTCGAGGGCCCACCTGCTGGAGCCGTGGCGTCGAGGGCCATGCAGCTGCTCCCTTCACACGCGGTCCGAGGCCGCCATTGTCGCAGCGCCACCGCTGCCCTGACAAAGGGGCGTCCAGGCGTTGCGCCCAGAGCGAACCGTCTTGCCGCGCATCCCCGAATGGCGTTGGAGTGGATCCATGAAGCTCCTCGTGCTCGGCGGCACCCGGTTCCTCTCCCGCGAGGTCGCGGCCCAGGCGGTGCAGCGGGGCTGGGACGTCGCCTGCGCCTGTCGCGGACGGTCCGGGTCGCTGCCCGACGGAGTGCGGCACCTGCCCTGGGACCGCGACGACGAGGCCCCCGACTCCGTGGCGCAGGGCGACTGGGACGCGGTCGTCGACGTCTCGCGCCTGCCCTCGCACGTACGCCGCGCGCTCGCCGCCACGCCCGGCTCCCACTGGGTGTTCGTGTCGACGATCAGCGTCTACGCCGACCCGTCGTCGCCGGCGATGCAGCCGCTCGTCGACCCGGTCGTCGAGGACGTCGACCTGGCCGTCGACCCGGAGGCCTACGGCGGGATGAAGGTCGCCTGCGAGCAGCTCGTGACGGAGCAGGCGGCGTCGTCGGCGATCGTGCGGCCCGGGCTGATCGTCGGACCGGGCGACCCGACCGGGCGCTTCGCCCACTGGCCGCAGCGCCTGGCGCGCGGGGGCGAGGTGCTCGCCCCCGGGAGGCCGCAGGACGTGGTGCAGGTGATCGACGTACGCGACCTCGCCGCGTGGCTCCTCGACCTCGCCGCGGCGCGCACGGCCGGCACCTTCGACGCCGTCGGCGAGCCGATGGCGTTCGGCGAGCTGCTCGCACACGTGGCGAGCGGCGTGGGCGGCGACGGAGTAGGGCTCACCTGGGTCGACGCGGCGTTCCTGGAGGAGCACGGGGTCACGCACTGGGCCGGCGACGGGTCGCTGCCGCTGTGGCTGCCGCGGCCCGAGTACGACGGCATGCTGGCTCACGACCCCGGCCCGGCGCTCGCCGCCGGCCTACGGCTGCGGCCGCTCGCCGAGACCGCGCCCGGCTGCCTCGACTCACCGGTCCACGCGCTGTCGCCCGAGCGGGAGGCCGAGGTCCTGGCGGCCTGGCACTCCCGCGCGGGGGGTATCTAGGGACGAACTGGTGGCGAAACGGCCTTCCGGCCTACCAGGACGTCCCTAGATACCCTCAGAAGAGGAGCGCGGTGCCCGGGTCCTGCAGGATGCCGGCGACGTCGGCGAGGAAGCGCGAGCCCTTCTCGCCGTCGATGTGCCGGTGGTCGAAGGACAGCGCCAGGGTGGTGACGTCACGGACCACGATCTCCCCGGACTCCTCGTCGACCCACGGCCGCTTGTTGATCGCGCCGAAGCACAGGATCGCCGACTCGCCCGGGTTGATGATCGGAGTGCCGGCGTCGACACCGAAGACGCCGACGTTGGTGATCGTGAACGTCCCGCCCGCCATCTCCGCCGGCTGGGTCCGCCCCTCCCGCGCCGTGGCGGTGAGCTCGCCGAGCGCCGTGGCCAGCTCGGGCATCGAGAGCGAGTCGGCGTCCTTGACGTTGGGCACCACCAGGCCGCGCGGCGTCGCCGCCGCGATGCCGAGGTTGACGTAGTGCTTGTAGACGACCTCCTGCGCGGCCTCGTCCCACAGGGAGTTGATCTCCGGGGTGCGCTTGATGGCGAGCAGCACCGCGCGGGCGAGCACCAGCAGGGGGCTGACCTTGACGTCGCGGAACTCGGGTCGCTGCCGGAGCCGACCCACCAGTTGCATGGTCGCCGTGACGTCGACGGTGATCCACTCGGTGACGTGCGGGCTGGTGAACGCCGACTGGCTCATCGCCGCCGCCATCATCTTGCGCACGCCCTTGATCGGCTCGCGGGTCTCGCGCGCCCCCGCCGCAGGTGCCGCGGCCGGCTCGGGCTGACCGGAGCCGCCGTACGACGCGCCGGGCGCGCCCGCGCCCTGCAGGTCGGCGACCTCGCGACCGGCTCGCGTGCCGCCGGCGGACGTCGCCGCGTGCACGTCGTCGCGGGTGATCGACCCCGACGGACCGGATCCGGTGAGCGTGGCCAAGTCCACCCCGAGGTCCTTGGCGAGCTTGCGCACCGGCGGCTTCGCCAGCGCGCGTACGACGCGGGGCTCGGTCTGGGCCGCGGGCGGGACGAGCGCCGCGGCCGGGGCAGCGGCAGGCGCGGCCCGCTGGTCGACGGCCGGCACCGGCGACTCGTCGGCCGGCATGACCTCGTCGGACTGCGCGCCTCCGGGAGCGAAGGCGCCCTGGACCTGCATCTGGGTCTGCGCCCCCGCAAGGGTGCTCGGGGAGGCCGAGCCACGGCGGGCGCGGCGCATCGGGCCGCGGTCTGCCTTGATCCGGCCGACGAGGGACGCGCCCTCCATCGAGCCGGAGGCGGCGGGGTTGGACAGGTCGATCTCGGTCGGGTCGACCTGGGCGGGCGGCTGGCCCGCACCCTCGCCGGCGCCGGCCTTCTGCGCCATGCCGAGATAGGGGTCGGACTCGGTCTGCGGGGCGGTGCCGCCGGCCGGGGCGGCGGGCGCCTCACCGGCGGCGCCGATCGCGATGATCGGCGTGCCGACGGGGACGGTCTCGCCCTCGGCCACGAGCAGCGACACGACCGTGCCCTCGAAGGGCGAGGGCAGCTCGACCAGCGACTTGGCGGTCTCGATCTCGACGATCACGTCGTTGATCTCGACGGTGTCGCCGACCTTGACCTTCCAGGAGACGATCTCGGCCTCGGTGAGGCCCTCACCGACGTCGGGCAGCAGGAACTCGGACATCAGGGTTCCTCTCAGTAGGCGAACGTGCGGTCGACGGCGTCCAGCACCCGGTCGAGGTCGGGGAGGTACTCCTCCTCGATCCGCGACGGCGGGTAGGGCGTGTCGAAGGCGCCGACGCGCAGCACCGGCGCCTCGAGGGAGTAGAAGCACTCCTCGGTGACGCGGGCGGCGAGCTCGGCCCCCATGCCGAGGTTGACGTGCGCCTCGTGGGTGACCACGCAGCGACCGGTGCGGCGTACGGACTCGTAGACCGGTGCCATGTCGAGCGGCGACAGCGTGCGCAGGTCGATCACCTCGAGGCTGCGGCCCTCGGACTCGGCGGCCTCGGCGCACTTGAGCGCCGTCTTCACGGTCGGGCCGTAGGCCAGCACGGTCGCGTCGGAGCCGGTCCGCACGACCCGGGAGCTGAACAGCGGCTCGGGCGTCGCCGACTCGTCGAGCTCAGCCTTGTCGGCGTGGTACTGCCGCTTGGGCTCGAGGAAGATGACCGGGTCGTCGTGGGCGATGGCCTGCTGGATCATCCAGTAGCCGTCGACGGGGTTGGAGCAGGCGACGACCTTGAGGCCGGGGGTGTGCGCGAACTGCGCCTCGGGGCTCTCCGAGTGGTGCTCGACCGCCCCGATGCCGCCCCCGAAGGGGATGCGGATGACGATCGGCATCTTCACCTTGCCCTGCGAGCGGTAGGTGTACTTGGCGACCTGGCACACGATCTGGTCGTAGGCGGGGTAGACGAAGCCGTCGAACTGGATCTCCACGACGGGGCGGTAGCCGCGCAGCGCCATCCCGACCGCCGTGCCGACGATGCCGGACTCCGCGAGCGGGGAGTCGATGACACGGTCCTCGCCGAAGTCCTTCTGCAGCCCGTCGGTGATGCGGAAGACGCCGCCGAGCTTGCCGACGTCCTCGCCCATCAGCAGGACCTTGTCGTCGTCCTCCATGGCCTTGCGCAGCCCCATGTTGAGGCCCTTGGCGAGCGTGATCTTGGCGGTCATGTCAGTGCGCTCCCTCGAAGCTGGCGAGGTAGGCCGCGAAGCCGTCGCGCTGGGCGGCGATCTCCTCGGTCATCTCGCTGAAGACGTAGCCGAACTGGTCGAGCGGCTGCGGGTCGGGCAGCGCCTTGCAGCCCTCGCGGAGGTGGTGGCCCAGCTCCTTGGCCTCGGCGTCGAGGTCGTCGAAGAACTCCTGGTCGACCAGGCCGTTGCGGCGCAGGTACACCTTGAGCCGCTCGATCGGGTCCTTGAGCTTCCAGTGCTCGAGCTCGTCGTTGAGGCGGTAGCGGGTGGGGTCGTCGGTCGTGGTGTGGGCGCCCATCCGGTAGGTGTAGGCCTCGACGAACGACGGCCCGTTGCCCTCGCGGGCGCGCTGCAGCGCGGCCTTGGTGACGGCGTACGTCGCCAGCACGTCGTTGCCGTCGACGCGGATGCCCGGGAACCCGAAGCCGAGCGCGCGCTGGTAGAGCGGGATGCGGGTCTGGCGCTCGATCGGCTCGGAGATGGCCCACTGGTTGTTCTGGCAGAAGAACACGACCGGCGCGTTGTAGGAGGCAGCGAAGATGAACGCCTCGTTGACGTCGCCCTGCGAGGACGCGCCGTCGCCGAAGTGCGCGATCACGGCCGCGTCGCGCTCGGGGTCGCCGGTGCCGACGACGCCGTCGCGCTGCATGCCCATGGCGTAGCCCGTGGCGTGCAGGGTCTGGGCGCCGATGACGATCGTGTAGAGGCCGAAGTTGTTCTCGGCCGGGTCCCAGCCGCCCTGGTCGACGCCGCGGAACAGCCCGAGCAGGCGCAGCGGGTCGACGCCCCGGCAGTAGGCGACGCCGTGCTCGCGGTAGGTCGGGAAGACGTAGTCCTGGGGGCGCAGCGCGCGGCCGGCGCCGATCTGCGCGGCCTCCTGGCCGAGCAGCTGGGCCCAGATGCCGAGCTCGCCGTGGCGCTGGAGCGCGGTCGCCTCGACGTCGATGCGCCGGGTGAGGACCATGTCGCGGTAGAGCCCGCGCAGCTCCTCGGCGGAGAAGTCGTGGTCGAACTCGGGGTGGTGGACGCGCTCGCCCTCGGGCGTCAGCAGCTGGACGAGGTCGGGGCCTCCGTCGGACTGCGCGGGTCCGAAGACCTCCGCGAGGTCGGGGCCGAAGGTGTCGCTCCCGGGGGAGGCAGGGTCGGACAACGCACTCTCCTTCACAGCTAGCGGCAGTCTCGGGATCGCCGGACGCCGACGGCTTGCAGCGTGGCCGCCGGCGTGTGTGACCCCGACCACATGATGGTGCTCAACGTAACGGCCGGGGCCAGCCAGCACCAATCCGACAGCCGCGATGTCCGGCACGTCGCGGGCGCGCCCAAGAGCCGGCGCCGACGGGCTCGTGGGTGACCCGTCGGCGCCGGCCCACCTCCACTTGGGGATGGAGGCCCGGGCAGCTCGGAGGCCCCCGGAGTCGGTCGCCCTCGAGGTGCACGGCGCGTCCCCCCCAGGTCGCGCCGTGCCCGCGAGTGCTTCGCGACCAGCATCCTGGCGCCGCCGCCCGCGGACCAGAGGACGAGGCGAACGTGGGCGAAGAGTGCGGGTGGTCTTGACGACTTCTGGATCCTCGCCCCGCGCAGCCGTGCGGGCCGGCCCCGTGCGTACCCTGTCGTGCGTCCCGGACCCACGACGGAGGTGGACGAGTGAGTGGCGCACTGCGCGGACGGCGGCGGGGACCAGCCGTCACCCTGTCGCTGTGGGTCCTGTGCCTCGTCGTGGCCGGCCTGGGCACGGGTCCTGCTGCGGCCGACGAGGTCGTCGGCTTCCCGCCCCGACCGCTGTTCTGGGAGCAGCCCCTGGCCGACCCGAGCGTCGTGCACGACGGGACGCGCTGGTTCGCGGCCGGCACCGGCTGGCGAGGCGGCACCGCCAGCAGCGCCCAGGAGTATGCCGGCTGGGCGCCCGGCGCACCGCTGCTGGACTCGCGGCCCCTGTGGGCGCGCAACGGCGACGTGTGGGCACCCGAGCTCGAGCGCGCCGCCGACGGCACCTGGCTCGCCTACTACTCGATTCCCGTCGCGGGCCTGCCGCGCACCGACGACCGGTGCATCGGCGTCGCGACCGCGCCCGACCTGGCGACCCCGTTCACGCCCCTGCACACCCAGCCGCTGGTCTGCCCCGAGGGCGCGGCGACCGCGCCGGCCAGCGACGTCGTACGCCACGCACCCGGGCTGCCGACGCGCGGCGTCATCGACCCCTCGTCGTACGTCGCCGCGGACGGCCGGCGGTTCCTGCTCTACCGGACCCAGGGCACCCCGTCGTCGATCCGCATGGTGCGGCTGACCGCCAGCGGCCGGCGGGCCGCGGGGCCGAGCCGCGAGCTGCTGCGCGACCCCGGCGTGCTGGAGAACCCGGAGATGGTGGACGCGCGGGGCTGGCACCACCTGCTGCTGAGCCGCGGCGACTTCGGTCGCTGCGGCTACCGCACGGTGTGGCGGCGCTCGGCGTCGGTGCGACGGGGCTGGGAGACCGCCTCGGAGACCGTCCTGCTCGACCGGGCGGGCACCGGCATCTGCGGGCCCGGCGGCGCCGACTACGTGCCGATGACACCGCACCGGCTGTTCGTGCACGGGTGGGTGTGCGACGGGGTCAACGGGCCCTGCGAGTGGTCGTACTCCTCCCACGACGACCCGCTGCGGCGCGGGCGGCGGGTGCTCTACCTCGCCCGGCTGCGCTGGACCGCGGACGGCCCCGTGCTGGCCCGGTTCGGCCAGGGACCGGCCTGGACCCCACCGCCCGAGCCGGTGACGGGCCCCTAGCCGCGTCCGTGCGGCGTGAGCCAGCCGGACTCGTCCGGGCCGGCCGGCACGATCCCGGTCGGGTTGATGTCGGTGTGCACGACGTAGTAGTGCTGCTTGATCTGCGCGAAGTCGACCTCGTCGCCGAAGCCCGGCGTCTGGTAGAGGTCGCGGGCGTAGGCCCACAGGTTCGGCATCTCCGTGAGCTTGTTGCGGTTGCACTTGAAGTGGCCGTGGTAGACGGCGTCGAAGCGCACGAGCGTGGTGAACAGGCGCACGTCGGCCTCGGTGAGGCGCTCGCCCATCAGGTAGCGGCGGTCGGCCAGTCGCTCCTCGAGCCAGTCCATCGCCGTCCACAGTCGCGCGTAGGCGTCGTCGTACGCCTCCTGCGAGCCGGCGAACCCGCAGCGGTACACGCCGTTGTTGACCTCGGTGAAGACGCGCTTCATGACCGCCTCCATCTCCTCGCGGACGTCGGCCGGCCAGAGGTCGGGGGCGTCGGGACGCTGGTGCTCGCGCCACTCGAAGAAGAGGTCGTGGGTGATCTGCGGGAAGTCGTTGGTGACGACCTTGCCCGACTCGATCTCCACGATCGCCGGCACCGTGATGCCGCGCGGGTAGTCGGGCTGGCGCGCGAAGTAGGCCTCCTGCAGGCGCTCGATACCGAGCACCGGGTCGCGCCCGCCCTCGTCGAGGTCGAAGGTCCAGCTCCGCGCGTCGTGGGTCGGCCCCGGCGCGCCCCACGAGATGACGTCCTCGAGCCCGAGGAGGGAGCGGACGATGATCGAGCGGTGCGCCCACGGACAGGCACGCGCGGCCACGAGGCGGTAGCGCCCGGGCGCGGCCTTCCACACCGGAACGTCGCGGGGGCTGTCCTTGGAGCCGCTGGGGAACGCGTCGTCGAGCGGGTCCGCGGACCGGTCGCCGGCCAGCACGCGGTCGGGGAGATAGGACATGTCCCGCTCGAAGGGCTTGCCCTTGGACGTGTAGGTCGGCTTGTCGTTCATGTTTCAACGATAGCGCGTCAATCGCCAAGAAGTGTTTGCAAATGGTTGTTTGCGGTCTAGGCTGCCACGCATGGGCTCCTCCGTCACCCCCGACATCGCCGGCCTGCGCGCGCTGAGCCACCCCGTGCGCCTGAAGATGCTGACGCTGCTGCGCGGCGAGGGCCCGGCCACGGCGACGACGCTCGCGCAGCGGCTCGACCTCAACACCGGCGCGACGTCGTACCACCTGCGCCAGCTGGCGCAGCACGGCTTCATCGTGGAGGACGCCGAGCGCGGCAACGCCCGCGACCGCTGGTGGCGCGCAGCGCACGCGAGCACCCGCACGGACCGCGACAGGGGCGTGGTCGACAGCGACGTGGAGGCCTACCTGGCGACGGTGGCGATCATGTACGCCGACCGGATGCGTGCGGCGGTCGCCGAGATGCCGTTCCTGCCCGAGCAGTGGCGCACCGTCGGCACACTCAGCGACTGGGAGCTGACGCTCACCCCTGCCCAGGCCAGGGCGCTCGTGCAGGCGCTGGCGCGGACCGTCGAGGAGGCCGACGACTCCGACACCGACGACGCCGCGCCGTTCGTGGTGAACATCAACGCCTTCCCCCGCCCCGGCCAGCGGTGGGACCCGCAGTGAATCGCCGCACGCCACTGGTCGGAGGGCTCGTCGCCGAGGGGATCTCCTTCGTCGGCACCCGGATCTCGATGATCGCGATCCCGTGGTTCGTGCTGTCCACGACGGGCTCGGCCACCCAGACCGGGCTCGTCGCGGCCGCCGAGATCACCCCGCTGGTCATCTTCAAGGCGCTGGGCGGGCCGCTGCTCGACCGCGTCGGCCCGCGCCGGGTGACGCTGGTGTGCGACCTGCTGTCCGCCTTCGTCGTCGCCTCGATCCCCGTGCTGCACGGACTGGGGATGCTCAGCTTCCCGACCCTGCTCGTGCTGGTCGCCGTGGCGGGCGCCCTGCGCGGCCCCGGCGACGCCGGCAAGGCGGCGATGAGCCCCGAGTTCGCCCGCGTCGCAGGCTGGTCGCTCGAGCGGGTGTCGGGCCTCGCCTCCGCGGTCGAGCGCACGTCGTCGATGGGCGGTGCGGCGCTCGCCGGCCTGCTGGTCGCCACGGTCGGGGCGGCTGACGCGCTCTACGTCGACGCCGCCTCCTTCCTCGTCTCCTTCACCGTGTTCGCCCTGGCCACCACCGGGCTGGGGGCGCCCGGTGCCGGCCGAGGCCGACGCCGGCTCGACGTCGTACGTCCGCGACCTGCGGCAGGGCTGGGACTTCCTGCGCGGCGAGCCGGTGCTCGTCGCGATCTGCGCGATGGTGGCGGTCACCAACCTCGTCGACCAGGCCTACGCCGCCGTGCTGGCGCCGGTGTGGGCCAAGGAGTCCGGCGCCGGCGTCGGAGTGCTCGGCACCGTGTTCGCGGTGATGAGCGGCGCCTCGGTGCTGGGCGCGCTCGCCGCCGCGAGGTGGGGCGAGACGCTGCCGCGCTTCCGGACGTACGTCGTGGCCTTCCTCGTCGCCGGCGCCCCGCGCTACGTCGTGATGGCGCTCGAGTCGCCGGTGTGGGCGGTCCTCGCCGTGACGGCGGTGGCCGGCGCCGCGTCCGGCTTCCTCAACCCGATCCTCGGCGCGGTGATCCTCGAGCGGATCCCGGCGCCGCTGCTGGGGCGGGTGAGCTCGCTGAACACCGCGATCTGCTGGTCGCTCATGCCCCTGGGCGGCGTCCTCGGCGGGCTCGCGGTCGCCGGGCTGGGGGTCTCCCCCGCCCTCCTCGTCGCCGGCGCGGTCTACCTCGTGACGACGATGGCCCCGACGCGGGTGCCGTCGTTCCGCCGGATGGACCGCGCCCCCGCCGCAGACGCGCGGACATAGGTCCGGTCCGCGACGCCGCCTCCCGCGTGCGCAGGCCCGGCACGCCGAGCACTGTCCGCGCGTCTGCGGTGGTGGGCGCCGGCTCCTGGCGTCGGCTCCGGGCGACTCAGGCGAAGCGGGCGGCGACCTCGACCACGCGGTCCAGCGCCTCGGCCTCGCCGATGCTGACCCGCACGCCGTCGCCGGCGAACGGCCGCACCGAGATCCCGGACTCGCCGCACGCCGCGGCGAAGTCCAGCGCCCGGTCCCCCAGCGGGAACCACACGAAGTTGCCCTGCGCGTCCGGCAGCTCCCAGCCGACCGCGCGCAGCCGGGCGACCAGCTCCGCGCGACGGCCGACCAGGTCCTCGACCCGCTCGAACAGCTCGTCGCGGGCCTCGAGCGACGCGATCGCCGCGGCCTGCGCGACGTGGCTGACCCCGAACGGCAGCGACACCGCTCGCAGCGCCGCGGCCAGCGGCGCCGGGGCGACGGCGTACCCGACACGGAAGCCCGCCAGGCCGTAGGCCTTGGAGAACGTGCGCGTCAGCACGACGTTGGCGTGGCGGCGGTAGGTGGCGATGCCGTCGATCGGGTCGTCCATGCGCACGAACTCGAGGTACGCCTCGTCGACCACGACGACGACGTGCGGGGGCACCCGGGCGATGAACGCGTCGAGCTCGGCCTGGGTGACCGCGGGGCCGGTCGGGTTGTTGGGCGTGCACACGATGACGATCCGCGTGCGGTCGGTGACCGCGGCGGCCATCGCGTCGAGGTCGTGGCGGCCGTCGGCGGTGACCGGCACCTGCACGCTCCGCGCGCCGCCCGCGGTCACCGCGATCGGGTACGCCTCGAAGGAGCGCCACGCGTAGACCACCTCGTCGCCGGCCTCGCAGAACGCGTTCACCAGCTGGTAGATCAGCCCGACCGACCCCGTCGCCGCGGCGAGGTCCGCCACCGGCACCCCCATCGCCTCGCCGAGCGCGGCGTAGAGGGCGGTGCTGCCCATGTCGGGATAGCGGTTCATCGACGCCGCCGCCTCGGTCGCCGCCTCCAGCACGCCGGGGAGCGGCGGGTAGGGGTTCTCGTTGGAGGAGAGCTTGTACGACGTCAGCCCGGGTCGGGCGACGGGCGGCTTGCCGGCGACGTACGCGGGGATGGCGAGCACGTTGGGCCGGGGCTGCGGGGCGGAGGGGGTCGTGGACATGGGCCCGACCCTAGTGATCGCCGCGGCGCGCCCGCCACGGCCTCACCACGGGCAGGAGCAGCGCCCCGATCGCGCCACCGATCCCGGCGCCGAGGATGTTGTCGACCAGGTCGGTGACGTCGCACGCGCGGTCGAGCCGCGCGAGCTGCAGCTGGGTGAGCTCGACCGCCAGGCTGTACGCCGCCAGCAGCGCGAGGCCGAGGGGGGCGAGCACCAGACCCGTCCACCAGCGGCCCACCGCGAGCACGAGGAACACCCCGGCGGGCACGAACAGCAGGACGTTGAGGGTGCGCTGGTCGAGACCCAGGACGTCGAAGGCGACCCCGGACGGACCGCCGTAGTCCCACGAGCACGACTCGCTGCGGCCCTCGGCCGGCACGATGCCCACGTCCGGTCGGGTCGGCACGAGCGTCACCAGGGCGATCGCGACGAGCGACCACAGCAGGCCCGCGACCGCCACCGCCGAGACCGTCCCCAGCCGTCGGCGCAGGGCCAGCGCGAGCAGGACCGCGGCGACACCGGCGGCCACGGCGCCGAGCACCATCACGCCCGCGCCGCCGATCGTCACCACGTCGGCGAGGGTAGCCGGGGCGCACGGCTAGGGTCGTGACATGCGATTCGTGACGTGGTTGCTGACCTACGCCGCCGGGCTCGCAGTGGCCGCCCAGCTCCTCGACGGGATCTGGTTCGACGGTCCGATCAGCGGGCAGGCCGAGGTGGAGGAGAAGATCGTGCCGCTCCTGCTGGTCGCGCTGATCCTCGGTCTGGTCTCGACGTTCGTCGAGCCGGTGATCAAGCTCCTCTCGCTGCCGTTCATTCTCTTGACCCTCGGCTTGCTGCTGCTGGTGATCAACGCGTTGATGCTGCTGCTGACCGCCCGGCTCGCCGAGGCGTTCGGCCTCGGCTTCCACGTCGACGGCTTCTTCAGCGCCCTCGTCGGCGCCGTTGTCGTCACCCTCGTCGGCTGGGGCGTCCGGACGGCGCTGCCCGCGCGGGACTGATGCCTGCGGCGGCACTGCCCCACCCCGGCGGTCGGGCCGGACGCGTCCGGCCCTCCGGCGTCCTCGCTTCCCTCGATCGCCTCGATCCGGGGGCTGCGGTTCCGGGCCCGTACTACGGTGTCACCGACGGGTTCGAGGAGGTGCTGGCGATGGTCGAGCGCACCAGCGACGCGACCCTGCGCGTCGCGGTCGACACGTCCAAGGCGCGGGTCGAGGACCGCGGCTGATGGCTCGCCAGCCGATCATCGCGCGGCGCGCCGAGGAGCTCCTCGGCTCGGCCGTGGTGGCCACCGCGCCCGTCGCGGGGGGCAACGTCGCCACCGCGACGCGGCTGCGCCTGTCCACCGGCCAGACCGCCCTGATGAAGACGCTGCCGCACGCGCCCGCGGGGTTCTTCGAGGCCGAGGCCGCCGGCCTGCGGTGGCTCGCCGAGGTCGAGGGCGGGGTGCCGGTGCCCGAGGTCCTGGCCGCCGCCAGCGACTGCCTCGTCCTCGCCTGGGTCGAGCAGAGCACCAAGACACCCGTCGAGGCCGCCGTCGCGTTCGGCCAGCAGCTCGCCACCACCCACGCCGCCGGCGCAGCGGGCTGGGGCCTCGACCACGACGGCTTCATCGGCCGGCTCCCGCTGCCCAACCGGCCCGCGGGCTCCTGGCCGGAGTTCTACGCCGTGCGGCGGGTCCTGCCCTACCTCAAGCTGGCGCGCGACCGCGGCGCGATCACCGACACCGACGCCGCCGCCGTCGAGGCGGTCATCGGCCGCCTCGACGCGCTGATCCCCGACGAGCCGCCGGCCCGGCTGCACGGCGACCTGTGGAACGGCAACTGCCTGTGGAGCCAGGACCTCGCCATCCACGCCATCGACCCGGCCGCCTACGGCGGGCACCGCGAGGTGGACCTGGCGATGCTGCACCTGTTCGGGCTCACCCACCTGCCGCGGGTGATGGCGGCGTACCACGAGGCGCACCCGCTGGTCGAGGGCTGGGAGGACCGCCTCGGCATCCACCAGCTCTTCCCGCTCCTCGTGCACGCCTGCACGTCCGGCGGCGGCTACGGGGCCCGTGCCGGGACCATCGCGGCACGCTACGCCTGATCGCTGCGACGAGACGCCGGCGTCGTGAGACCCACCCCTGCGGCTGACCCGGCGGTGCAGGGACGGCAGGCATGGTGGCCGGGTGAGCGAGGCGAAGGACGCGAGTCCCTGGGTCCCCGGATCGCGCGAGCTCGGCGACCTCGAGTCCGCGGCCCAGGAGTGCCGCGGGTGCGAGCTGTGGCAGCCGGCGACGCAGGTGGTGTTCTCCAGCGGCGAGCGCTCGGCCCGCGTCGTGCTGGTCGGCGAGCAGCCGGGCGACCAAGAGGACCGGAGCGGGGAGCCGTTCGTCGGTCCCGCGGGCCGGGTCCTCGATGAGGCGCTCGCCGAGGCGGGCATCGACCGGGGCGCGGCGTACCTCACCAACGCCGTCAAGCACTTCCGCCACGAGCAGCGCGGCAAGCGGCGCATCCACGCCAAGCCCGAGCTGCGCCACCTCGCAGCCTGCCGCCCGTGGCTCGACGCCGAGCTGGAGGCGGTCGAGCCGCGCGTCGTCGTCGCGCTCGGCGCCACGGCCGCGCGGGCGGTGCTGGACCGGCCGGTGAAGATCGGCGAGGTCCGCGGACGGGTGCTCGAGGAGCCGGCACGACCCGTCGTGGTCACCACCCACCCCTCGGCGGTCCTGCGCCTGCGTGGGCGCGGCGGCTACGACGAAGCCTTCGGCGGCCTCGTGGCCGACCTGCGGCTGGCGACGCCGTACGCCTGACCCTCAGGTTCGCCTCAGGGGCGGCTGGCATCCTTGCGCTGTGAGCGAGTCCAGACCCCGCGTGCTCGTCGTCGACGACGACCGCGCCGTGCGCGACTCGCTGCGCCGCTCGCTGGAGTTCAACGGCTACGACGTGGTGCTGGCGGCCGACGGCGCGGAGGGTCTGGTGGCGGTCGGCGCACAGCACCCCGACGTCGTCGTCATCGACGTCATGATGCCGCGCCTCGACGGCATCGAGACGACCCGGGCGCTGCGCGCGGCCGGCAACGACGTACCGGTCCTGGTCCTGACCGCCCGCGACGCGGTCGGCGACCGGGTCGAGGGACTCGACGCCGGTGCCGACGACTACCTCACCAAGCCCTTCGCGCTGGAGGAGCTGCTCGCCCGGCTCCGGGCGCTGCTGCGCCGCGTCGTGCCCGACCCGGACGCCGACGGCGAGGTGCTGACCTTCGCCGACCTCACCATGGACGTGGCCAGCCGCGACGTGTCGCGGGGCGGGCGGCCGATCGAGCTGACCCGCACCGAGTTCACGCTGCTGGAGATGTTCCTGCGCCGCCCGCGCCGGGTGCTCGACCGGTCCTTCATCCTCGAGGAGGTGTGGGGCTACGACTTCCCGACCAGCGCCAACTCGCTGGAGGTCTACGTCGGCTACCTGCGCCGCAAGACCGAGGCCGCGGGTGAGCCGCGGCTGATCCAGACGGTGCGCGGCGTCGGCTACGTGCTGAAGGAAGCATGACCTCGCCCGACTGGCCCCCCGGGCGCTGGCACTACCGCAGGTCGCTGGCGTCGCGGGTCGCCGTGCTGACCACCTTCGCCCTCGGGGTGTCCATCGCGATCATGGCGCTGACCGCCTACGTCGTGATGCGCCAGCAGCTGATGAGCTCGCTCGACCAGTCGCTGCTCAACCGGGCGCACAAGGCGACCTCCGTCTCGGCGCTGTCCGAGCTGACGGTCCAGGGCGTGCCGCCCTGGTGGCTCGGCGCTGCCGACGTCCGGGTCATCTTCGTCACCCTCGACGGACCGCCCAGCGGCACCGACATCCCCGACTTCACGCTCGGCCGCCCGGAGTACGAGGTGGTGACGGGGCGGCGCGAGTCGGTCGTGCGGACCCTCGTCACGAAGGAGGGCGAGCGGTTCCGCGTCGCGACGGTGCACGCCAGCAGCGGACAGGCCCTGATCCTCGCGCAGCCGCTCGCCCCCAACGACCGCACGCTGGAGAAACTCGGCGGCGTGCTCTTCGTCTTCGGCGCGCTGGGCGTGCTGGCGGCCCTCCTCGCCGGCTGGCTGGTCGCCCGCAACGGCCTGCGACCCGTACGCCGGCTCACGTCCGCGGTCGAGCGGATCGCGGTGACCGAGGACCTCACGCCGCTGCGGGTCGAGGGCGACGACGAGGTGGCCCGCCTGGCGACCGCCTTCAACCAGATGCTGCTCGCGCTCGGCGCCTCCCGCGACCGGCAGCGGCGGCTGGTCGCCGACGCGAGCCACGAGCTGCGTACGCCGCTCACCTCGCTGCGCACCAACCTCGACCTGCTCCGGCAGGCCGAGGGCAACAGCGCGCTCCCGGCGCAGGCGCGCCTCGAGCTCCTCGACGACGTGCGCGGCCAGATCGAGGAGCTCAGCGCGCTCGTCGGCGACCTGGTGGAGCTGGCCCGGGACGAGCCGATGACGCACGTGGTGGCCGAGGTGGACCTGGCCGACGTGGTGGACCGCGCCGTCACCCGAGTGCGCCGCCGTGCGCACGGGATCGCCTTCGACGTGTCGACGACCCCGTGGACCGTGCTCGGCGACGCCAGCAGCCTCGAGCGGGCCGTCACCAACCTGCTCGACAACGCGGCCAAGTGGAGCCCCACCGACGGCACCGTCACCGTGCGCCTGGCCGACGGCGTGCTCACCGTCGACGACGAGGGCACGGGCGTCGCCGAGGCCGACCGGCCCCACGTCTTCGAGCGCTTCTACCGTGCCGAGGAGTCGCGCGCCATGCCGGGCTCGGGCCTCGGCCTGGCCATCGTGCGCCAGGTCATCGACCGCCACGGCGGGCGCATCGAGGTGTCCGAGGCGCCCAGCGGCGGGGCCCGGTTCTCGATGTGGGTGCCCGGCGTGACCGCCGACGCACCGGCCTAGCCGGCCAGCCGTCCTCGCCCGGTCTCACTCCTGGCCCTATCCGCCGTCGAGGACCCGCAGCAGCCGCTCGGACTTCCACTGCGCCTCGGCCCACTCCTCGGCGAGGTCGGAGCGCACCGTGATGCCGCCGCCCGTGCCGAGCGTCCAGGTGCCGCTGCCGTCGGTGGTCAGGGAGCGGATGACGACCCCGAGGTCCGCCGGACCGTCGCCGCTGATCCACCCGAACGCGCCGGCGTAGACGCCCCGCGGCGTCGACTCGACCTCCTCGATGACCTGCATCGTGCGCAGCTTGGGCGCGCCGGTCATCGAGCCGGCCGGGAACAGCGCGCGCAGCGCCGCCACGGTCGTGACGTCGTCGCGCAGCCGGCCGCGCACCGTGGAGACGAGCTGGTGCACGGACGCGTACGTCTCGACCTGCATCAGCGCGGGCACCTCGACCGAGCCGACGTCGCAGACCATCGAGAGGTCGTTGCGCAGCAGGTCGACGATCATGAGGTTCTCCGCGCGCGTCTTGGGGTCGCCGGCCAGGCGCGAGCGCTGGGCCTCGTCCTCCTCCCGGGTGGCGCCCCGCGGCGTGGTGCCTTTGATGGGCTTGGTCTCCAGGTGCCGGTCCGCGGTGACGAGGGCGTACCGCTCCGGCGAGCTCGACAGCAGCCACGCCCGTGCGCCGGCGACGTCGTGCTGGAGGAAGCCGGCGTACGGCGCCGGGTTGAGCTCGCGCAGCCGGAGGTACGCCGTCACCGGGTCGAGGTCGGCGCGGCGGCTCAGCCGGTGGGTGAGGTTCACCTCGTAGGAATTGCCCGCGTGCAGGTGCTCCTGGACGCGCGCGAACGCGGCGGCGTACTGGGTTGTCGGGCTCTCCCTGAGGTTGTCGGCTCTTGCGTGGGCCGACAACCTGAGGGATCCCCGGCCGGCCGGGGATCCCTCATCCGGCCCCCCACCCCCCACCACCACCGCATGCTCGAACACCCGCACCCCGCGTGGCCGCATCCAGACCGCGTCGGGCAGCGAGGGGTCGGCGGCGGCGGGCAGGTCGGTGCGCGAGGCGTAGCCGAGGTAGCCGAACCACTGCTCCCCGGCCCGCAGCCGGTCCTCCAGCACGGCGAAGACGTCGTCGCCCACGACCTCGGCCCGGCCGCCGGCGTGCAGCCGCACCTCGCGGCGGGCGGCCGACCAGCTCAGCGAGACGTCGTCGTCCTTCAGCCAGCCGATGATCGAGCGGCGGCCCGACCACTCGCGGGCGCCGCCGCCGTCGAGCCAGAAGCAGCGCGGGTGCGCGGCCGCCACCTCACGGAAGAAGTCGACCGGGTCGCTCACGACAGGAAGTTCCTCACCAGCGCCTCACCGTGCTCGGACAGCACCGACTCCGGGTGGAACTGCACGCCCTCGAGCGGCAGTGACCGGTGACGCACGCCCATCACCACGCCGTCCTCGCTCCAGGCGGTGGCGACGAGGTCGCCGGGCAGGTCGACCGCGCCCAGCGAGTGGTAGCGCACGGCCGCGAAGCCCTGCGGCAGACCGGTGAAGACGCCGTCAGCGTCGTGCCGCACGGTCGCGACCTCGCCGTGGGCGGGAGCGAGCCGGGAGACCGTGCCGCCGAAGGCCGTCACCAGGCCCTGCATCCCTAGGCACACCCCCAGCACCGGTCGCGTCCCCGCCCGCAGGACGGCGGCACCCACCGCGAAGTCGGCAGGAGTGCCCGGATGTCCCGGCCCGGGCGACAGCACGACGTGCGAGTGCCGCAGCACCTCCTCCGGGGGAACCTCGTCGTGCTGGACCACGCGCGGCAGGACCCCGGTCACGCGGGCGACGAGGTGCACCAGGTTCCACGTGTAGGAGTCGTGGTGGTCGACCACGACAACATCCGGGATCACGTCCGCGGGCACGTCCGGCGTCACCCCCGGAGGGTAGTGCTAGCGCCGCACCGCGCGGCAGGCGGCGGGCACCGGCTCGTTCCCCTGCTGCTGGCACGTGTCGAACGCCGCAAGCTTCGCCATCAGCGCCGCAACGTCGTCGCGCCGCTTCGCGCTGGCGACCTGGTTGCGCGCCTCGTACGGGCTGCGCCGGTAGTCGTAGTACTCGTAGCCCCACGTGGTGCGCCCCGGCCGCGGGTCGAGGTCGAAGCGGGCCAGCAGCGCGGTTCGGCTCCGGACCGCGGTGTACGACGGGATCCGGTCGAGCTCGGTGCCGGTGAAGGCCGCGTCGGGATCGCCGCCGGTCAGCGTCTGCTGGGTGTGCTCGAGGAAGGCGTACGACGAGCGCACCAGCGACGGATCGGTGAGGGTGGGCACCAGCGAGACACCGCTGCGGTAGGGCGCGGGCACGAGCCCGGCGAGCTCCTCGAACGTCGGGGCGAGGTCGATGTTGCTGGTGACCTCGCGCCGTGCCCCCGGCACGACGCCCGGCCCGGTGACGAGCAGCGGCACCCGCACGTCGGTGTCGTACGGCGTCCCCTTGCCGCGGCCGAGCCCGTTCTGGCCGAGGTGGAACCCGTTGTCGGACGTCAGCACGACGTACGTCTCCGGGCCGACGGTGCGCAGGATCCGCGCGAGCAGCCGGTCGGCCGACTGCACCATCCGCGCGCGGTCGCGGAGGTCACGGACGGCGACGGCGGCCGGCAGCGAGCCGGCGGTGTTCCAGGCCCGCCCGCGCCGGCCGTCGGGCAGCCGGGGACGGTTGTCGGCCGGGGCGTCGCCGAAGCCGGGCAGGTCCGCCACGGTGAGCTTGCTGCAGGCGACGCGGCCACAGGAGCGCTCACCCGCGCGGTCGCGGAACATCGGCGGGAAGAGGGGGTCGCCGGGGTAGTAGCCCTGGGCCTGCGAGCGGTTGTGGGGCGCGTACAGCGCGACCTCGAGGAAGTACGGCGCGTCCGCCGCCTCGCCCCGGCGCAGGAAGTCCAGGGCGAGGTCGCCGATGACCGTGCCGGCGTAGGCGCGGTCCTTCGCCGCAGCGCTCGCCCCGGCCGGCGGTGCCGGGTGCTCGCGCACGCGCAGCCGCTGGTCGGTGACGGACGTGCTGGCGAAGCCCCAGCCGTCGTAGGCCGAGCCGAAGACGGCGTCGAACGTCGTCCACCCCGGCACGAGCGGCGGCAGCGCCCGGCCCGGCACCCACTCGTACTCGTTGAGGAACTTCCCGACGAAGCCGGTGTGGTAGCCCGCCTGCTGCAGCCGCACGTTGAAGGCACGCTCGGGGTTGCCGTGCGTGTCGTAGGCCGGCCAGCCGCCGAGCGTCGAGGTGCCCTCGCGGGAGATGTTGGTGCGGACGCCGGTCTGGTGGGGGTACTGGCCGGTGAAGAAGCTCGAGCGCGACACGCAGCACAGCGAGTCGGTGACGAAGGAGTGCGGATAGCTCGCACCCGTGCGCCGCATCGTCTGCGCCGAGCGCATCGTCTGGACGAGGTCCATGGAGAAGTCGTCGAGCATCACCACGACGATGTTGGGCCGCCGGGCGCTGGTGCCGGCCGGCTCACGCTCCGCGACCGCGGCCGCGGTGCTCGTCGTACGCGCGGGGCGCACGTCGCCGCGCCGGTCCGAGCCCGCGCTCGACCCGCAGGCGACGCAGGTCATCAGCGCGAGCAGGCACAGGCCGGCCCAGGCTGTCTTGAAGTGGTGCACGTGTCCCCCGTCGTGTCCCCCGATGGCTACCCACAGTGACGCCGTGGCCCGCCGATCGGTTGCCTGCCACGCCGAACCAGTGTCTCCCGTGTCGCGCGCGGGCGCACCCGGGTTGGGCGGATCTGCCGTCAGGCGAGCAGGTCGCGCACGGCGGCGTGCAGCAGGTCGTAGCCGTTCTCGGTGAGGATCGACTCGGCGTGGAACTGGATGCCGCGGTAGTGCGGGCCGACCACGGCGTGGACGTCGCCGGTCGCCTCGTCGGCCTCGACGCGCACCCCGTCCGGCAGGGCGCCGTCGGGCACCCGGCCCACGAAGGTGTTGTAGAAGCCGACCCGCTCGGTGCGGCCCTCGAGCCGGACCGGCGACTGGGTGCCCTGGAAGACGACGTCCTTGTAGGTGAGCTCCAGCCCCAGGCGCTGGCACAGCGTCTGGTGGCCGAGGCAGACCGCGAGGAAGGGCCGCTCGGCGGCGAGCAGGTCGTCGACGGCGCGCCGGAAGGCGGCGATCTTGGGGTGGTCGCCCTCGCGCGGGTCGCCGGGTCCCGGACCGACGATCACGAGGTCGGCGCCGTCGAAGGCCTCCGGTGCGTAGTCCTCGTGCCGCACCACCCGCGAGGTCATGCCCAGGACGCCGAGGACGTGGACCAGCATGTTCACGAAGTCGTCCTCGCCGTGCAGGATCACCACGGACTTGCCGGCCAGCCGGGCGTCGGCGGGCTCGCCCGCCTGGTCGGTGAGCCAGAAGCGGGAGAGCCGCTGGTTGCGCGACCCGAGCGCCAGCACGACGTCCTCGTCGCGTGCCAGCTCGGCGATGTCGGCGCCGTCGGAGGTCGCCCCGGGCGCGAGCCCGAAAGCGCTCAGGATGCCGCCGGCCTTGGCCCGCGTCTCGGCGACCTCGTAGTCGGGGTCGGAGTCGCGCACGAGCGTCGCGCCGGCGGTCACCTTGAGCTCACCGGCGGGCGAGACGTCGGCGGTGCGGATGAGGATGGGGCTGTCCATCGTCGGCGTGCCGTCGGGCGAGCGACCGAACAGCGCGAGTGCCGCGCCGTAGTAGCCGCGGCCCTCGGGCTCGTAGTCGGCGATCAGCCGGCAGGCGTTCTCCACCGGCGCGCCGGTCACCGTCGCGGCGTACATCGTGTCGCGCAGGATCTCGCGGTGGTCGCGGTCGGACCGGCCGGCCAGGAGGTACTCGGTGTGGATCAGGTGCGTCATCGGCTTGAGGAACGGGCCGAGCACTTGGCCGCCCTCGTGGCAGATGTCGCACATCATCTTGAGCTCCTCGTCGACGACCATGAAGAGCTCGAAGATCTCCTTCTCGTCGGCGAGGAACTCCAGGAGCCGCTGCTTGAGGTCGTCGCCGTGGCCGGCCACCCGGAACGTCCCGGAGATGGGGTTCATCCGGACGTCGCCCGAGCGCACCGACACGTGCCGCTCGGGGCTGGCGCCGATGAGGAACCGCTCACCGGTGAAGAAGCAGAAGGTCCAGTAGGCGCCGCGCTCGTGCTCCAGCAGCCGGCGCAGCACGGTCAGCGCCTTCTCGGCGTCCCAGTCGGCGAGCACCGCGCGGTAGTGCCGCCCGATCACGAGGTTGGCACCCTCGCCCTGGCCGATCTCGTCGCGGATGATCGACTCGACGACCGCTGCGTAGTCCTCGTCGCTGGTCGCGAACCCGCCGCGGTCGGCGAGCTCGACCGGTACGTCGGGCAGCGCGGCGAGCAGGTCGTCGACCGGCACCTCGTGCTCGGCCTCGATGTCGACCACCGTCAACGGCGTGCCGTCGTCGATGGCGGCGAAACCGCGCTCGCGGACCTGCCGGAACGGGACGGCGACCAGGCGGTCGGCGCTGCGGCCGGGCTCGGGCGCCCCGGTCTCGAGCGGGATGTCGAGCAGGCTCGCCACCTCGTGCGGCGTGCCACCGATCAATCCGGCGGTGGGCGCGGCCTTGCGCCGGATGACCGCCCACGCGCCGTACCCCTGGATCTGCTCCAGGAGGTCGGTGACGGGTGGGGTCTGGGTCATGGGCACGACCCTACGGCGGCGTGGCCGCCGCCCGGACGGTCGTCTCAGGCGGGATCAGTCCAGCTGCGTCGCGATCCACTCCTGCAGCCCGGCGACGCCGTCGCGCAGGGAGACCCTGGGCTGCCAGTCCAGCTGCCTCACGGTGTCCTCCACCGTGCAGGAGGCGTGCCGGACGTCGCCGTCGCGGTACTGGCCGGTGACGTGCGGCTCGGGCGCCGAGTGGTAGCGCGCGATCTCGCGGGCCAGGTCGCCGATCGTGGTCCGCACGCCGCTGCCGACGTCGACCGTGCGCAGGTGGTCGGCAGGCTTGCGCGCGATCGCGGCGGCGAGCGCGCTGACGACGTCGTCGATGTAGACGAAGTCGCGAGTGATCTCGCCGTCCTCGTAGAGCGGGATCGACGTGCCCTCGCGGGCCAGCCGAGAGAACAGCGAGACGATGCCGGTGTAGGGGTTGGACAGCGACTGGCGCGGACCGTAGACGTTCTGCAGCCGCAAGATCGACAGCCGGGTGTCGTGCGAGCCGGTCCAGGCGGCCAGGATCTGCTCCTGCGCCAGCTTGGTGGCGCCGTAGACGTTGATCGGGTGGGGCTGGGTGCCCCGCACGGAGTTGGGCACGTGGGCGGCCCCCTCCCCGTGGTCCCAGGAGCCGGCCTCGAGCTGGGCGTGCGTGCGCAGGCCCGGCTGGAACGTGGTGCCGTCGGGGTTGCGCCACACCCCCTCGCCGTACACCGCGCGCGAGCTGGTCAGCACGAAGTGCCCGGGCACGTGGCCGGCCCTGGTGAGCGCGTCGAGCAGCTGGGTCGTGCCGACCACGTTGACCATGCCGTGCCGGGTGCTCTCCGACAGCGACTGTGCCGTGCCGGTCTCGGCCGCCAGGTGCACGACGGTGTCCGGGCGCAGGTCGGCGACGACCGCGTCGAGGTCCTCTGCGCGGGTGACGTCGCCGACGCGCAGGTCGACCGAGTCCGGCAGGTCGGCTGGCGGCTCCGAGCCGGGGTGGACCTGGGGGTGCAGGTTGTCGAGGACGACCCAGCGCTCGGCGGAGTCCGCGAGCGCGCGGGCCAGCGTCGTGCCGATGAAGCCGGCGCCACCCGTGACGAGGACCCGGCCGCCGGCTCGCGAGGTAGAAGGCACGGCCCGCAGCCTAGGAGACGGACGCCCGCGACCCGCCGCACCGGTCGCCCGAGCCGCCTTCACCTCCCCGGGCCGACCTCAGCTGGCAGCGGTCGGGTACTTCACCTGCACGGTGATCCAGTCGACCAGCATGCTGTGGCGGGTCCCGCCCGGGACCGCGTCGGCGGCGTCGACGTCCTTGTTCGACAGCCGCAGGTGGAAGGGCACCGTGTTGCCGGGGACCCGGCGCGGGTCCCGGGTCGTGGCCACTGTGTAGGGCCGGTGGCCCGAGCCGTCCTGCGCGTGGAACTGGACCCGATCGCCACCGACGGTGAACTCGGCGTGGTACTCCCAGAACGACTCCCAGGGCTTCGCCCCGGCGGGGAAGGTGTGCCCGACCGGCCAGAGCTCCGCGGACATGCCGGCCGCCTCGCACTCGTTGACGGCGTTGTCGGCCGTCTCGTCGTAGCAGATGTGCGAGCCGAGCTGCGCGCCCGCCGGCTTGAGCGGGCCGTAGCTCTCGATGACGTCGATCTCGCGGGGGTCGGCGGCGTTGGGGTGCTGCACCCACAACGCCGCGTAGTTGCTCCCGGTGTCCGGCATCAGGAGGCTCGTCGAGACCCGCACCTGCGTGCCTGGGGGCAGCACCCAGCCGGGAGTGGAGCGGAGCTGGGCGAGGTGGCCCACCTCGAGCTGGCCGAGGCCGTTCTGCGCGGCTCCGTTCCAGCCCGGCATGTGGTGCCACTCCTCCGGCCACGCCCCGGCCGCGCCGTCGAAGGAGTCGGAGAAGAGGGTCTGCCACTCCGGGGCGGGCGTGGGCCGCGCGACGTCGCCGCGCGACGGGGGCGCCGGTGTGGGCCCGGCCCCGGGGATTGCGCACGCCGCTGACCCGCTCACGAGCACGAGCGCCGCGGCCAACATGCCGACACGTCGACGCGCGAGCCCGGACATGTGCCTCCCCAGGACGGTCGTGGTGGACGGGTGCGTGTGCGGCGGACAATACGTGCCGGCGGCAAGCTCTCGCTCGAGGTCAGCTGACCGTCGTGAGCAGCTGGGTGGCGCGGGTGAGCACGACGTAGAGGGTGGCGCGGCCGGTGACCGACTCGTCCTCGATCTCCTGGGGGCGGACCACCACGATGCCGTCGAACTCCAGGCCCTTGGTGTCGAGCCCGGTGAGCACCACGACGCGGTCCTCGCCGCTCGGGGTGACGCTCGAGTCCACCGCCGCCCGCGCGGCCGGGGCGTCGTCGGCGAGCTCGGGCCACGATGCGAGCCAGGCGTTGACCTCGGAGCGACGCGCGACCGGCACGACGATGCCGACGGTGCCCTCGACGCGACCGGCGGTGGTGGTGACCGCCTCACGCACGGCGGCCTCGAGGTCGTCGACGGGTCCGACGACCCTCGGCTCCTCGCCGGTGCGGCGTACGGCGTCGGGCAGGTCGGCGTCGAGCCCGACCCGGCGGGCGTAGTCGGCGGCGAAGGCGTAGATCTCGGCCGAGTTGCGGTAGTTGGTGGACAGGTGGAACTCGTGCAGCTCCTTGCCCTCCAGCGCCTCGGCACGAGCGGCCGCAGCCTCGGGCGCGTCGGGCCACGAGGACTGCGCGGGGTCGCCCACGATGGTCCAGCTGGCGGTGCGCCCGCGCCGACCGACCATGCGCCACTGCATCGGTGTCAGGTCCTGGGCCTCGTCGATGAGCACGTGGGCGTAGCCGTCGTCCTCGATGCGGTGGGTCGGCGGCGCCCACTGTCGACCGCCCGGGGCGTAGTCGCGCTCGGAGATCGTGGTCAGCTCCTGCAGGTCGACCCCGCCCTCGAGCAGACCGGTCTCGTCGAGGTCGCGCTCGTCGTCGGTGCGCTGGGGCACGTCGCCGAGCGCGTAGCGCAGCTCGTCGAGCAGCGGGACGTCCTCGATCGACAGCTCGCCGGACGCCCAGGACTTGGTGAGCAGCAGCTGCTCCTCGCGCGGGATCACGCCCTCTGCGACGCGGGCCAGGAACTCCGGGTCGCGCAGCCAGCCGAAGACGGTCTGCGCGTCCAGCGGCGGCCACCAGGCGGAGGCGAACTCGACGAAGCCTTCGTGGCCGAGCATGTCGTCGTCGAACGCCTCGCGACCGCGCTCCTTGCCGCGCTCGCCGGTGACCTGGCGCCACATGGCGTCGAGCAGCGTCCTGGCCACCCGCGGGAGCTGGCGGTTGCGGCGACCCTGCGACATCAGCTGGCGGCGCAGCCGACCGAGCAGGGAGGGGTCGAGCACGATGGTCTCGTCGCGCCAGTAGATGCGGAAGCTCGTCGGCGCGCCGGGCGCGTGCTGGCGGGCCGTGCGGCGCATCAGCTCGGCCATCCGGGTCGCGCCCTTGACGTCGGCGACGGCCGGCTCGTCGTGGCGCGTCGCGCGGATGCCGCCGACGACCTCGCCGAGGGAGCGCAGCGCGACGGCGGTCTCGCCGAGGCTGGGCAGCACGCGCTCGATGTAGCGCATGAAGACCCCGCTGGGACCGACGACGAGCACGCCGCCGCTCTCGTAGCGGCGGCGGTCGGAGTAGAGCAGGAAGGCGGCGCGGTGCAGCGCGACGACGGTCTTGCCGGTGCCGGGGCCGCCGGAGATCGCCACGACGCCCCTGCCGGGCGCTCGGATCGCCTGGTCCTGCTCGGCCTGGATGGTCGCGACGATCGAGTGCATGGAGCGGTCACGGGCCCGGGAGAGCTGCGCCATCAGCGCGCCCTCGCCGACGATGGGCAGGTCGGTCTCGGCCTGGTCGTCGAGGAGCTCGTCCTCGACGCCGACGACGGTGCGGTGCTGCGAGCGCAGCACCCGGCGGCGTACGACGCCCTGCGGGGTCGCGGCGGTGGCCTGGTAGAACACGGCGGCCGCCGGCGCACGCCAGTCGATCAGCAGCACGTCGCGGTCGGCGTTGCGCACGCCGATGCGCCCGATGTAGCGCGGCTGGGCGTCGATCGAGGGGTCGAGGTCGAGACGGCCGAAGACGAGGCCTTCGTGCGCGGCATCGAGCTGGGCGATGCGCTTGGCGGCCTGGAAGACCATGGCGTCGCGCTCGACGAGGCCGCCCTCGTGCTCCAGCTTGCCGCGGCTGTGGCCCTCAGCAGCCAGCGCCCGCGCGCTGCGCGTCGACGCCTCGAGCTGGACGTAGACCTCGTCGACGTAGTGCTGCTCCGCCGCGATCTCCCGCGCCTCGAGCTCCTCGCTCACACCTGCTCCTCATCCCCCAGCACCGCTGCCCTCGCTCCCGCGGGCAGACGGTCAAGAATACCGGCGGGCACCGACGGCGCCCACTTGCCGGCTCACCCTCGGGACAGGAAGGCGGTCATCGCCGCGCGGGCCTCGTCGCTGGCGAAGAGCCGCGCGCTGGTCGCCGCCATCTTCTCGCCCAGGTTGTCGATGCGCGCCACCAGCTCGCGGTTGAGGATCCGCTTGGACTCGCGCAGCCCCTGGGCTGCGCCGGTCGCCAGGCTCGCGCAGGTGCGGGCGACCTCGGCGTCGAGCCGGTCGGCCGGCACCGCCTTGGTGACCAGCCCGTACGCCGCCGCCTCCGCGCCGGTGAAGACCTCGCCGCCCAGCGTGGTCAGGGCCGCGGCGCGCGGAGTCATCCGGTGGTGGACGGTGAGGCTGATGATCGCCGCGGCGAGGCCGAGCTTGACCTCGGTGAGGGCGAACGTCGCGTCCTCGGCGCTGATGGCGACGTCGGCGGCGGCGATGATCCCGATGCCGCCGGCGCGCACGGCCCCGAGGTTCTTGGTCACCACGGGTTTGTCGAGCGTGACGATCAGCCGCTGCAGGTCGACGATGCGCCGCGCGCCCACCTCCATGCCCTCGGCCGTGGCCTCGGCCAGGTCGGCGCCCGAGCAGAACACCTTGCCCGAGCTCTCCACCAGCACGACGCGCACGGCGTCGTCGGCACCTGCCCGCTCGAGGTGGGCGGACAGCTCGGTGACCAGCCGGCGGCTCAGGGCGTTGCGGTTGGCCGGGCTGTCCAGGGTGATCGTCGCTACGGCATCGGTGACGGCGTAGTGGACCAGCTCGGCGGGCGCATCGCTCATGGCGGCCATCCTGCCGCCTCGCGAGCCGATCAGCTCGCGGTGGGCACCCGCGCGGTCGCCGAGAAGCTGATCGGCATCGACCATTGGGTGTCGAGCCACCGCGTCTGCTCGACCACCGCCGCCAGCTCGGCGACCAGCACACCGGACGTCTCCCTGAGGGGCTGTCGCCCGTCGTCCGCAGTGCCGAGGATCCACCGCAGGTGGCGCAGCAGCTCTGCGATCGTCCCCGCGCTGTCGTTCATCGGGCGGATCTCGGCGTCGACGAACCCGGCGCGGTCGAGAAGGTAGCGCAGTCCGTAGGCGGTGAACCGGTAGTAGTCGTGCGGAACCTCGTGCAAGTACCACGTCAGCGGCGCTGTGAGGATCAGCTTGCCGCCCGGACGTATCACGCGCGCGAACTCGTCGATGACTGCCCACGGCTCGGGCGTGTGCTCGAGGACCTGCGTGCAGACGACCGCGTCGAGAGCGTCATCCGCGAGTGGGAGGTCGTGGGCCGGGGCCACCACGTCGACAGGCACGTCGGGGACGTACGTCGTGTCACCCCAGTCGTTGGTGAGGTAGTCGAACTTGCCGAACAGCTCGCGATAGGGCGAGTCGCCGGACCCGACGTCAAGGATCCGGGCCCCGGCCGGGAGGTCGGCCAGAGCCTCCCGCAGGAACGTCACATGAGGACCTCTGGCCACGGGAGCCTCCTCGACGAAGCTCCGCAGGGCTTCGCTGGTCCCGCCCATGTCATCACCCACGACCCCACTCCTCCTCTGGCCCACGCGGATCGGCGGCCGACGGATTCACCCTAGGGCGCTGGTCACGGCGCCACCATGCTGCAGAATGCGCAGTCGTGCCACCCACCGATGGAGAAGCTCGCTCGTGACCGATCGTCGACCCTCCGGGGGTGGCAACCTCCGCCGCGGCCTGCGCGGATCAATCGACCTGCCCAGTGACACCATCGAGGACCCCGCCCGCGTCGTGGTGGCGGGGTGGACCTTCCACGAGCACGCCGACGTCGTCCTGGTCGTGGTCTTCGCCGACGGACGGCTCGTCGGGACGGTCGAGAGGGAGATCGACCGACCGGACGTCGCGTCCGTCCACGGCGCCGCGTCCGCGCGCTCGGGATGGTCGGTCACCGTGGCACTGGGCCCGGTCGGTGGTCAGGTCACGCTGTCGGCACAGGCGCTGGTCGCCGTCGCAGGCACCGACGACCAGGCCGCGCGCACGGTCCTGCTCCCGTTCGCCGAGCGGCTGGTCGCCGTGCGCGACGGCGGCCGTGTCCGCGGCGCGGTCGACCTCCCGGACGTGGTTGGTCCAGGCACGTTCCTGGTGAGCGGGACCGCAGACATCACACCTGCCCTGGCCCGCGTCGAGGTGGCTCTCGACGGCGGCGCCGCAGTGCTGGCCCGCACGAGTCTGCCCAGCGCCCCGGAGCGGGGAGCGGGCCCGGAGAGCGCCGTACGCGGGTTCTCCGCGACCCTCGAGCTCCCCGCGGGCGCGCGGGAGGCCGACGTTCGCGTGACTGCAGTGGCCACTGACGGCACCCGAGCCGCCCTCCCCACCACCCCCGTCCGCGTGGCCGAGGAGCCGCCCCGTCCATCGGACGAGCGCACCCGGGTCAACCGCGAGCGCTTCGAGCAGCACGTCGCGGCGCAGCATCGGGCGTTTCCCGGCCCTCGGTCGGGATGCGTCCTGGTGGCCGCGCACGACCTGGGCATCGGTGGCGCCCAGGGGTACCTCGACGACCTCATGAACGGTCTGCATCAGCACGGCGTCACATTCTGTGTCGTGGCCGGGAGCGACGGCCCGCTACTCGAGCGCATCGAGACCACCTACGGTGCACC
Organism: Nocardioides sp. SYSU D00065; assembly: GCF_017916425.1. Lineage (GTDB taxonomy): Bacteria > Actinomycetota > Actinomycetes > Propionibacteriales > Nocardioidaceae > Nocardioides. The sequence goes on from NZ_JAFMSX010000001.1 coordinate 1,630,038, forward strand.
CGTGCTGGTCGTGGGCCAGGTGCCAAGCAACGCCGAGCTGCTCGAGACCCAGATCCGCCTGGTCGCGGACTTCGCGATCGAGCACGGTGCCGTGGCGTGCCTGGCCAACACGCTCGTCACCTTCCCCGCGGTGCTGGCAGCCTCGAGGCTCGAACTGCCCTCCACCTGGGCGATCCACGAGAGCTTCAGCCCGCCGATCTTCTGGCACGAGTTCCTCGGCGCCCCGGCGAACCCAGCCATCCTCGCCGCGATGTACGAGGCGCTCAGCGTGTGCGAGGCGGTCCTGTTCGAGGCGGAGGCCACCCGGCAGGTGTATCGCCACGTGGTGCCGTCCGAGTCCGCCGCCCTGGTGCCCTACGGGCTCGACATCGAGCCCTTCGATCGCGCGCTCGCCACCACGAGCCGGGGGCGGGCGCGCGACGAGCTGGGCATCCCGCACGACGAGCGCGTCCTGGTCTGCGTCGGCTCCGTCGAGCCGCGCAAGGGCCAGCTTCCCCTGGCGCGCGCGTTCGCCCGGCTGGACTCCGAGCTCCGAGCGGGCGCGTCCCTCCACCTCATCGGGGCCTCGGACAACTCGTACTCCAACGCGCTGCGCGACTACGTCCGCGACGCCGCACTGGACAACGTGCACGTCGTGCCTGCGGACCCTGACATCCTGCGGTGGTACGCCGCGGCCGACGTGTTGGTGTCCGCCTCCGACGTGGAGTCCATGCCCCGCACCATGCTCGAAGCGATGCTGGCCGGACGACCCGTCGCCGCCACTGCCGCCTTCGGGGTGGGCGAGCTGGTGGAGAACGACGTCAGTGGCTGGTTGTGCGAGCCCGGCGACCTGCACGAGCTGAGCGGGGTTCTTCGCAAGGCCGTGACTGCCGACGTCGAGACGCTGGCTCGGTTCGGGACCGCAGCTCGTGCGCACGTCGCGTCGCGCCACTCCGCGACCGGCTTCGTCGGCCACGTCCTGGACTGGCTGCACCGCCTCGACTCCGCCGGGACGACCTCGTGACCGGCTCCGCAGCCCCGGGCCACCTCGCGGTGATTGGTCTCGGATTCATCGGACGACGGATAGCTCGGACGGCGCGCGCCGGCGGTTGGGACGTCACAGCCCTCTCGCGCCGCCACGTCGCCCTGCCAGGCGTTCGCGTCATCGAGGGCGACGCCGCTGACCCGCTGGCCGTCGCGCAAGCGACGGAGGGCACGACGTGGGTGGTGTTCGCGGCCGGCACGACGAAGCCGGCCGAGTCCGACCAGGACCCGCTGACGCACGCGGTGCACAACCTGGCGCCCGTCCTGTCGGCCCTCGAAGCCACCGCGGCCGCCGGTGCGCGAGGGTTCACGTTCCTGTCCTCCGGCGGGACGGTCTACGGGCCCAGCGCGCCCGTACCGACACCCGAGGACACCCCGCTGTGGCCCATCAGCTCCTACGGGGTGATGAAGGCAGCCGCCGAGCAGTACGTCGCCATGCATGCGCACCACGACGGATTCGCCGCCGACATCCTGAGGTGCGCCAACGTGTTCGGTCCTGGTGAGCCCACGTCGGGCAGCCAGGGGTTGATCGGCATCGCGCGGGCGCGCCTGAGGGCCGGCGAGCCCGTCGTCATGTTCGGTGACGGCAGCGCGCGGCGGGACTATCTACACGTCGACGACCTGGCCGAGGTCGTCCTCGCGCTCGCGGGGCGTCCGGACGGGATCCGGGTGCTCAACGTGGGGAGCGGCACCACCACCTCGGTGGCTGAGATCATCTCGGGACTGGCGAGCGCCCTCGGTGTGGAGCCTGTCATCGACAGGCGCCCGGCGCGCGAGTCGGACAGCCCCGTCGCGGAGCTCGACATCAGCAGGCTGCGGGAACTCCTCGACTTCCGTCCGCGATCGGCAGACGACTGGTTGGCGACGGTCGACCCGGAGTGACCGGTTAACGTGGACCACGTGACGCCCGGGGGACCAACAACTGCCAGTGACGTGCCCCACCTGAGCGTGATCCTGAACGCCCATCGCGAGGGCATCCTGGCTCACCACACGCTCCGAACGCTGCATCGCTCGGTCGCCCACGCGCGAGACGCCGGCCTCGTGGTCGAGATCCTCCCCGTCCTCGACAACGCCGACGAGGCCACGCGAGAGGTGATCGTGGAGGCGGCCGGCCCGTCCGGCTACCTCCAGGACGTGGCTGAGGCGCGCGTGCTGGAGGTGTCGGTCGCCGATCTCGGTCTCGCGCGCAACCACGGTGTCCGGGCCTCGCGTGCGCCCTTCATAGCGGTGCTCGACGCCGACAACCTCCCCTCCCTCACCTGGTTCCTCGAGGCCCACCGCACGGCGGTCGCGCACGGTGGTCCGTGCGTGATCCATCCCGAGGCGCTGATCATCTTCGAAGGCCGCACGGCCATCTGGCCGCAGTGGCCCACCGCCGATCCGCGCTTCCGCGCCGAGAACTTCTACGACCAGAACTACTGGGACGCCTGCTGCCTGGCCTCCCGCGAGGTGCTAGAGCGGCATCCCTACGACGCCACCGGACGGGACAGTGGATTCGGTCCCGAGGACTGGCACTGGAACACCGAGGTGGTGCACGACGGCATTCCCCACCTCGCCGCGGAGAACACTCTCCTCTTCTACCGGGCCAAGACCGTGGGGTCGCTCATGGGCGCACACCGAGCGGGCGGCAGCCTGATCCATCAGACCCCGCTCTTGACCGACCCGGCCATCGCCGCGGCGGTCGTCGAAGAGGCACGTGCCTTCGGTCAGACCCAACCGCCCCGCCGATCCCGTCTACTGGCGCGCCTGGCACGCGAGGCCAGCGGCAAGAAGGCGCGTCGCCGCCTGGTGGCCGCCGAGGCGCCGCCGGCGCCGCTCCCGCCGGCCCAGGAGCGCCTCGCGCGTCTGCGACCGGGCTTCGTCGAACCGTCCCACTACCGCTATCTCTACAACGCACCTCACCTCACCGATGACGAGGCGATTGCTCACTTCCGCACGGCCGGAAGACCCGCCGGTCGGCGCGGCTGGCTCACCCGCGAGGAGCTCGCCGCCCTGCACCCGGCCCGCTTCCGGGTGCATCACTACCGCGCCCTCCACGACGACGTCATGAAGATGTCCGCGGAGGAGGCGCGGCTGCACTACCTGACGACAGGGCGCGTCGAGGGTCGCCGCGCAGTCCTGACACGCGCCGAGCTCAGGGACCTCGCCGTCCTCGACCTGGACGACTACCGCGACCTTTACCCCGACCTGGCCCGGCACGACGATGACCAGCTCCTGCAGCACTACCTCCAGTGGGGTCGCGACGAGAAGCGCACGACGCACCTGACCGCCGCCGAGCGGACGTGGGCCGCGCCGGTCGCCATCTCCGAGGAGGTCGAGGCGGAGTGGCGACAGATGCACGCCTACGAGCCGTGGGTGCCGGTCCCCACCGCGGCCGTCCTGGCCGGATACCGCAACGTCGGCCCGCCGTACGACGGATCCCTGACGGCCGGCAGCGCGGCCTGGTGGCAGGCGGTCGCCGCGCTCGACGGCACCCGGCCCGACGTCGTGTTCTTCGCACCCTGGGTGCGGATGGGTGGCGGCGACCTCCTGCTGGCGCGCTACGCCACCGCGATGGCGCGTGCCCGGCCCGATCTCGCCGTAGCGGTCGTCACCACGCACGGGGCTTCCACGAATCCCGAGATCCTCGGCGACGCCGTGACCTTCGTGGACATGCACGGCATGGCCGGCTACTCCTCGATGACGCTGCAGGATCGGCAGCGGATGGTTGCGATGCTGGTCGCGCAGTTCCGCCCGAAGGTCGTGCACATCTTCAACGCGCCCGAGGCCTTCGACGCCGTCCAGCACTACAAGCGGTCGATCTCGGCGCACAGCCGGATCTTCCTGTCCACGTTCGCGGTGGACTACGGACCGGACGGAGAGATCTACAGCCAGCTCGCGCGCCGACCCGCCGACTACCTCGACGTGGTGGAGCGGGTGATCGTCGACAACCACGCGATCGTCGAGCAGTTCCACGAGCTGTTCCGCATGCCGCGGTCCCGCTTCGCGGTGCACCACCAGCCGGTCGACCTCCCGCCCCGCCGGGAGTGGACGGCGCGCGACCCCGACGCTCCGCTCCAGGTGCTGTGGGCGGCGCGCTTCGACCGTCAGAAGCGCCTCGATGTGCTCGCCGACGTCGCCGAGGCCGCGGCCGAGCGCGGGTTGCCGGTGGACTGGCACATCTACGGCGCACCGGTGATCGCAGCGGCCGACGAGAGTGCAGCGGCGGTCGCCCGGCTGAAGGAGGTGGGCGCCACCTTCCACGGCACCTACACCTCGCTCGACGACCTGCCCATCGCAGACTTGGACGCGTTCCTGCTCACCTCGGAGAACGAGGGCATCCCACTCACGCTGCTCGACGTGATGGCACGCCGGGTGCCGGTGGTGTCGCCCCTGGTCGGAGGGGTCGGCGAGCTGGTCAGCGATCGCACCGGCTGGCCGGTGGCACGCTTCGATGACGCCGACGCCTACGTCGACGTGCTCGCTCAGCTGCGCGAGGGGCGTCGGGACGCCGAGCGGCGTGCCGACGCCGCCTACGAGCTCCTCGCCGACGACTTCTCGTGGGACGCGTTCCACCGGCGACTGCGGGAGACACCGAACTACCTTCCCTGAGCGCGTCAGCGGCTCAGACCTGGGACGACCGCCAGCTCCTTGTCCAACAGTGGTGCCATCGTGCGGGCGAAGTACTGCAGCAGGTGGTTCTGGTCGGCGTAGACGGGAATGCCACCCACGACCGCGTGGCACCGACGTTCGTCGCACACGACATCGGTGAGGTCGACCAGCGTGACGCCGTCCTGCCCGCGCGCGGCCTCGACGAGCGGATCGGGCGTGCGCGCGACCTCGGCCGGCGTCGCGCACGGGTCGCGGGTCGTGCTCGCAGCGGCCAGGCACTCCGGTACCGGGCCTTGGCCGAGCGCCGGCGGGTCCGCGAGCACCACGACCTGCTTCCCGGCGTCCACCCACTCCGCCCACAGGGCGCGCAGGTCACCGACGACGCCCCCTTCACCGCTGCTCACGTAGTCCCGGGAGATGCCCGACATCACGATCACGTCGAGGTCGCGGTCCGCCGTCAGGCTCGACCGGACGTCGTCGCCCCAGTCACGGCAGCTCGCGATCATCGGCTCACTGGCCCACGCTGCGTGGATGTCACCGGGCGCCGGGAGACAGGACGACTTCACGTGCATCGTCACGTTCCAGCCGCGTTCGCGGGCGATGACGTCGAGAGGTGCCGCCCAGTGTCCGGCGTGCGAGTCCCCGACCAGGGCCAGCCGGTGGTGCGCCTCCTCGGAGGGCACACCGAACTCGCACGGGGCAGGCCGCGGGTCATCCGGCTCGACCTGGCACGTGCCACCCCAGCCCGGGTAGTAGGGAGAGTTGACGATGGTGAGGAGGGAGGAGTTGGAGATGGTGAGCTCGTGGGAGTCCGGACAGGTCGACGACGCCGCGGCCGCACCGACACACTCGCCACCTCGGACCACCAGCGCCTCCATTTGCTCCTGCACGTCCTCGAGGTCTTCGGCGACCGTCGTGGGCACGTAGGCCGCGGCACCGGCCACCGCGGCCATGGCGACGCCCGCGGCGACCAGCGTCACGGCCGCCGGACGAGCGACGAGCACCTTCGCCCGCCGGAAGGGGTCCTCGATGAAGCGGGTGCTCGCGTGCGACAGAGCCAACGTGACGACGAAGACGCACACCGCCAGCACCGGCGTCATCGGACGCTGGAGGGCGTACGGGGCAAAGACGATGAGCGGCCAGTGCCAGAGGTAGACCGAGTAGGAGATGTCGCCGATCCACACCGGAGCGCGCAGCACCCGCGGGACCGCCTCGCCTGCCGACGCACGCCCTGACCAGATCACCAGTGCACAACCCGCGACCGGAACCAGCGTGAGGAGTCCCGGGACGCCGGAGTCGGGACCGAACAGCCACACGCTGGCCGCCATCAGCGCCCAGCCCGGTGCGGCAAGCCATCGCCCGTGCGGTCCTGGAGCAGTCCTGGACTGCGCAGCGAGGGCGGCGAGCGTTCCCCCCGCCGCGAACTCCCAGACGCGGCCGGGAGTCAGGAAGTAGGCGGAGTCGGGGTGCGCCGACACCGACCAGGCAGCGAATGCGACGGACGCCAATCCCAGACCGCCAAGGACGAACGCCAGGACGCGGCTCCGTACGCGCGGGTCCGCCCTGGGCGCGGCGGAGCCACCGCGGCGTGCGACCAGCCACCAGGTGCCGAATACCAGGAGCGGCCAGGCGAGGTAGAACTGCTCCTCCACCGACAGGGACCAGAAGTGCGTGACGGGCGACGCGGTCTGCGCGGATGTGAAGTAGTCCTGCGCTGACGCGGCGAGCTCCCAGTTCTGGAAGTACAGAGCGCTGGCGAGGATCTCCTCCATCACCGGCGACCATCTGGTCTGCGGCAGCCAGACGACCGTCGCGACCGCGCACGCGGCGAGCACCGTGAGCGAGGCCGGCAGCAGGCGGCGTGCCCGACGGGCCCAGAAGCGGCCCAGCCGGACGCTTCCCTCGCGCTCGAGCTCGGCCAGCAGGTGGGCGGTGATCAGGAAGCCGGAGATGACGAAGAAGATGTCGACACCCAGGTAGCCCCCGGTGAGCCGGTTGGGCGCCAGGTGGTTGACGACCACGGCCAGGACGGCGAACGCGCGGAGCAGCTGGATGTCCGTGCGCACCCCGGAACGTCGCCCGGTCGCCTCGACGCGCCTGTCTGCCACTTCCGGTGCTGACACGTGCACAGGCTAGGGCGATCGCAGAGCCCACACCGAAACGCCGACCCATCCGCGACGCCCGCGGCTCCGAAGACCACCCATGCAGACCTCCCAGCGCCGCACCCGTGCCGGCACCCTGCGCCACGCCGGGTTCGGCGTGCTGGCCACCGTGGTCGGCCTCGCCGCCGCCCACCTGGTCGCCGCGCTGACCGTGCCCGCGGCCTCGCCGGTGCTGGCGGTCGGCTCCACCGTGATCGACCTGACGCCGACCCCGCTCAAGGAGTGGGCGATCCGCCAGTTCGGCACCGCCGACAAGCTGGTGCTGGTCGGCTCGGTCACCGTGGTCGTCCTGGTCCTCGCGGCCGTCGCCGGGATCGTCGCGGCGCGGCGCGAGACGCCGGGCCTGCTCCTCGTCGTGGCGCTGGCCGGCGTCGCCGGCCTGCTCGCCGTGCTGCGCCCGAGCGCCGGGCCGCTGGACGCGGTCCCGGCGCTGGTCGCCGCCGTCGTCGCCGTCGTCTCGCTGTGGTGGCTGCACCGCCTCGACGACCGGGCACATCGAGAGGACCACCGGGCCGAGGGCCCGGCCCGGACCGGGCTGTCGTTCAGGGTCGACGGTCCGAGCCGACGCGGGGTCGTGCTGGCGAGCGGCGGCCTCGCCGCGGCCGCTGTGGCCATGGGGGCAGCAGGCCGCCGGGTGACGTCGTACCGCCTCGGCGGCACCGACGTCGCGCTGCCGGTCGCCGCCGACCCCGCGTCGACGTTCCCTCGCGGACTGGAGCAGAGGTACGCCGGCATCACCCCGCTGCGGACCCCGACCGGCGAGTTCTACCGGGTCGACACCCGGCTCACCGTGCCGGCCGTCGACGTGGACTCGTGGACGCTGACCATCGACGGCGACGTCGACCAGGAGGTCACGCTGACCTTCGAGGACCTCGCCGCGATGCCCACGATCGAGCGCGACATCACCCTCACCTGCGTCTCCAACGAGGTCGGCGGTCCCTACGTCGGCGGCGCCCGGTGGCTCGGCGTACCGCTCGCCGACGTGCTGGCGCGCGCGGGGATCGGCCGCACCCGGGCGGACCAGATCCTGTCCACCGACGTCGACGGCATGACGATCTCGACGCCGCTCGACGTGGCGCTCGACGGGCGCGACGCGATGATCGCGATCGGCATGAACGGCGGTCCCCTGCCGCGCACGCACGGCTTCCCGGCCCGGATGGTCGTGCCGGGGCTCTACGGCTTCGTGAGCGCGTGCAAGTGGATCACCCGGATGACGCTGACGACGTACGACGCCGAGCAGGCCTACTGGACCGAGCGCGACTGGGCTGTCGACGCGCCCATCAAGCTGTCGAGCCGCGTCGACACCCCCAAGCCGCTGTCGGAGAGCCCGGCAGGGACGGTCGTCATCGGCGGGATCGCCTGGGCGCAGGGCGTCGGCATCGAGAAGGTCGAGGTGCGCATCGACGGCGAGGCGTGGCAGCAGGCGACGCTCGGCCCGCAGGTGACCGACGACTACTGGCGCCAGTGGTACCTCGAGTGGGACGCCGAACCGGGCCAGCACTTCATCGCCTGCCGGGCGACCAACAAGGACGGCGAGGTGCAGTCCGACGTGCGGAGGACGCCGTTCCCCGAGGGCAGCTCGGGCCACCAGGAGATCTCGGTGACCGTCACCTGACGTCGCCGCGCGCCACCGGATCGCCGTCGGGCGGTGCGTGGCGCAGGTCCCGAGCCTCCGGAACCTGCGCCGCGCACCGCCCGACGACATTTCTTCGACTTCTCACCCATCCGGGAGCGGCCCGGGTCCGAACACCTCCCGACAGCGGGCCTTCCGGCCCACCCCTGGCAATCCCGTCGAAAGGCACCACCATGAACACCACGCTCCGCACCCGTTCCATGGGCCTCGCCGCCCTCGCGCTGACCGCGTCCATGAGCCTCGCCTCCTGCGGCAGCGAGGACGACAGCACCGCGGCCGCCGACGAGCCCACCACCTCCGAGAGCACGTCGGAGGCGCCGATGGAGTCGGAGTCGCCGATGGAGTCCGAGGAGCCGATGGCCGCCGGCACGCCCTTCGGTCCCGGCTGCGCCGGCGTCCCCACCAGCGGTGAGGGCTCGGTCGAGGGCATGGCCGACGACCCGGTCGCCACCGCCGCCTCCAACAACCCGCTGCTCAAGACGCTGGTCGCCGCGGTGACCGAGGCCGGCCTCGTCGACACGCTCAACTCGGCCGAGAACCTCACCGTCTTCGCGCCGACCGACGACGCCTTCGCGCAGATCCCCAAGAAGGACCTCAACGCGCTGCTCAAGGACAAGGAGGCCCTGACGACCGTGCTGACCCACCACGTGGTCGGCGAGCGCCTCTCCCCCGAGGACGTCGCGGGTGAGCACGAGACGCTGGCCGGCGACATGATCACCGTCGAGGGCTCGGGCGAGGACTTCACCGCGGAGGGCGCGGCCGTCGTCTGCGGCAACGTGCAGACCGCCAACGCCACCGTCTACGTCATCGACTCGGTCATGATGCCGCAGATGTGACTCGTCCCGACAACAGTGCGCGAGGATGACTGACGTGGACCACGTGAGGCCCGTACCGGACGGGGTGCCCCCGGGCACCCCGTCCCCGGGCGACGCACACCGGCTCTCCGAGCTGCTCCGCCGTGCCGGCCTCGGGGACGAGGCGGCTTTCGCGGAGTTCTACGACGCGACGTCGGCCCGGGCGTACGGCCTGGCGCTGCGGGTCGTGCGCAACCCGGCCCACGCCGAGGAGGTCGCCCAGGAGGCCTATCTCGACGCCTGGCGCTCCAGCACCCGCTTCGACCCCGACCGCGGGAGCGCGGCCGGGTGGCTGCTGACCATCGTGCACCGCAAAGCCGTCGACCGGGTGCGCTCGGTGGAGGCGGCCACCGCCCGCGACGAGACCTGGAACCGCGAGACCGCCCCGACCGACCACGACCAGACCGCGGAGGCGGCCCACGCCTCCCTGGACGCCGCCCGCGTGCGCGGCGCCGTTGCGACACTGACCGACGTACAGCGCCGGGCGGTCGAGCTCACGTACTTCGGTGGCTACACCCACACCGAGGTCGCCACCCTGCTCGACGTGCCGCTCGGCACCGCCAAGACACGCATACGCGACGGACTGATCCGCCTGCGAGACCTGATGGGAGTCGGCTCATGAGCGACCTGCACAAGCTCACGGGCGCCTACGCCATGGACGCGCTCGACGAGCTCGAACGAGCCCGCTTCGAGCAGCACCTGGCCCAGTGCGAGGACTGCCGCGGGGAGGTCGCCGAGCTTCGCGAGACCGCCGCCATGCTGGCCGAGACGGTCGCCACGCCTGCCCCCGCCTCGCTGCGTGAGTCGGTGCTGACCGGCATCTCCCAGGTCCGTCCGCTGCCGCCGGAGGTCCCGGCACCCGACACCCACTCCTCCGCAGCGCACCGCGGGCGGCGGTGGCTGCCCTTTCTGGTCGCGGCGGTCCTCGCGCTCGTCGTAGGCGTCGGCGCCGCGGTCATCCAGCCGTGGGCCACCGACGACGCGCCCCGCCTGACCGCCGCCGAGCAGGTCCTGCGCGCCGACGACGCGGAGAAGGTGTTCCTCGACCTCGGCGAGGCCGGGAGGGCGACCGTCGTCCGGTCCAAGGCGGCCGACCGCGCCGTGATCGTCACCGAGGACATGGTCGAGGCGCCGGAGGGCAAGGCGTACGAGCTGTGGCTGATGTCCCCCGACGGGGAGTTCACGCCCGCCGGGCTGATGCCGGACGCCGCGGACCAGACGGTCGTCCTCGAGGGCTCCGCCGCGCAGGCTGCCGCTGTCGGCATCACCGTGGAGCCGGACGAGGGCTCGCCGCAGCCGACGACGGAGCCCATCGCGCTGTTCGACCTGACCGCGGCGACCTAGCCGGACGCCACGTCCGGCGCGCCGGTCACCGTTCCTGCCCGCGGACCGGTGTCCAGGGGCGAGAATGCGGCCGTGGCGGAGGAGGGGCTCGACCATGCGGTCGAGGCGATGCTGGGTGGGGACGAGTCGGCGTTCCGGCTGGTCTACCGCCACATCCAGCCGCCCCTCCTGCGCTACCTGACGGTCCTCGTCGGCACGGCCGACGCCGAGGACGTCGCCAGCGAGGCGTGGGCCCAGGCCTTCCGCGACCTCGACCGGTTCCGCGGCGACGCCGACGCGTTCCGCGGCTGGGTCACCACCATCGGGCGCAACCGCGCCCTGGACCACCTGCGCCACGCGCGCCGACGACCGACTGCCGACGAGCCGGTCGAGTCCCTCACGGACCTCGCCGGCCCCGTCGACGTGGAGGACGAGACGCTCGGGCGGGTGCAGTCGGAGGCGGCGCTGGCACTGATCGCCTCGCTGCCGCGCGACCAGGCGGAGGCGATCGTGCTGCGCACGGTCCTGGGCTTCGACGCGCCGACCGCGGCCCGGATCCTCGGCAAGCGTCCGGGCGCGGTCCGCGCCGCCTCCCATCGCGGGCTCAAGCAGCTGGCGAAGAAGATCGGCGACAGGCCGTAACACCTGCGGGTCGCACGGCGCTGAACACAGTGAGATGACCGATCCCGACCGCCTGTCCCGCCGCGACGCCGAGCGCCTGCTCGACGACCCCGCGGCGTCCGACAGCGCTCTTGGGGCCGCACTCGCCGCGGCACGGGCGCCGGCTCGTCCCGGCGAGCTGGACGGCGAGGCCGCCGCGGTCGCGGCGTTCCACGCCGCCCGCTCGACTCCCCCACCGGCTCGCCGCAGCCACTTCGTCTCCCCCCGACGACTCGGCAGTCGTGCCGCGACCCAGGCCGTCGTCGCGACAGCGGCGGTCGTCGCCCTCGCCTCGGGCAGCTTCGCCCTCGCCGGCTCTCTCGACCTCCCCAGCCTTCCCGGGCAGGACCGTGACCGGAGCAGCGGGGCCGTCGACGAACGGCCCTCGATGACGTCGCAGGACGGTACGACCGGAAGCGACCCGAGCGACCCGGCGACCGGCGGGTCCGGAGCCCCGGAGGGGCCGGAGGGCGACCCCGACGCGTCGGGCAGCGGTCAGCCCGGCTCCGGCACACCGGACGCGCCCGGCTCGAAGGGCCCCGGCTCGGAGGACTCCGGCTCGCAGGACCCCGGCACGACCGCGCCCGGCCCCGAGGACCCCGGCACGTCCCCGTCGCACGACCCCACCACGACGCCTCCGGTCCAGCCCACCCCCAGCCCGAACCTCCCCGGCCTGTGCCGCGCCTACCAGGCCGGCGGCGGGTCGCTCGACAGCGCTGCGTTCGCGGCGCTGAGCGAGGCGGCGGGCGGCGCCGACCGGATCGCTGCCTTCTGCGCCGCGCTAGTCGGCGCCCCTGACCCCGACAAGCCGGGCAAGCCCGACAAGCCCGACAAGCCCGAACCGGGGAAGCCGGACAAGCCCGACCCGGAGCCCGGCAAGCCCGACAAGCCCGACCCGGGCAAGCCCGACAAGCCCGACCCGGGCAAGCCCGACAAGCCCGACCCGGGCAAGCCCGACAAGCCCGGCAAGCCCGACCCGGAGCCCGGCAAGCCCGACCCGGCTCCGCCCAGCCAGACACCGAGCGCCCCGCCCACCGACGGCCCCGGCAACGGCAACGGCAACGGCAACGGGCATGGCAACGGCCATGGCAACGGCAACGGCGGCGACAAGGGGGCCAAGACGTCCGGATGAATATCCGGCGGCGGACGCGTTCCGCGGGACCGGACCCTGCAGCCGTACGACGACCCTCCCGCCGTCGTATGGTCCCCCCAGCATGCTGCACGGGACCGGCTCCCATAACGCAACCGACAGCGGCACGACCTTCCCCCGGGGTCGTGCCGCTGTTCGGCGTCCGGCCTCGGTAGGTTCGCCACCATGGGCCAGCCGCGGCAGCCCTCGACCCGCGAGGACACCAACCGGCGGATGCTGCGCGCCCGCGACGAGATGGACCGGCGCTACGCGGAGCCGCTCGACGTACCGACCCTCGCCGCCATCGCGCACCTCTCCGCCTCGCAGTTCGGGCGGGTGTTCAAGGAGGTCTACGGCGAGACACCGCACCGCTACCTCCAGCGGCGGCGCGTCGAGCGGGCGATGACGCTGCTGCGCCAGACCGACCGGCCGGTCACCGACATCGCGTGGGACGTCGGCTTCGCCAGCCTCGGCACGTTCAGCCGCACCTTCAGCAACGTCGTGGGCGTGTCCCCGACCGAGTTCCGCGCCCGGCACGCCCCGGTCGCGGTGCCGTCCTGCTTCATCGCGGCCTGGACGCGACCGCGGGAGCGGGCGACGCCCGGCGGGCAGGACAGCGGTTTCGGAGAAGCGGGCGCCCGCGACGCTGACTAGCGTCGTCGTCATGACCAGCCACATCACCAGCCTCCACATCCGCAGCGTGCCCGTCCTCGACCAGGACGAGGCACTCGACTTCTACACGACCCACCTCGGCTTCGAGGTCCGCGACGACATCGACCTCGGCTTCATGCGGTGGCTCACCGTCGGCGTCCCCGGCCAGGACACCTCGATCCTCCTCGAGCTCGTCGGGGGTCCCCAGCACGACGAGTCGACGGCCGCGCAGGTGCGCGAGCTCGTCGCCAAGGGCGCCCTCGGCGGGCTGTTCCTGCAGAGCAGCGACGTCCACGCGACGTACGCCGCGCTGCGCGACGCCGGCGTCGAGATCACCCAGGAGCCGGTCGAGCAGCCCTACGGCACCGACTTCGGCATCCGCGACCCCTTCGGCAACCACGTCCGGATCAGCCAGCCCAACACCGCCTCGCCGCAGGAGGTCCAGGACCAGTACGACGCGGCGGCACGATGAGGTCCCCGCGATGAGCTACCCGCCGCCGCTCTACTCCGGCGAGACCGGCGAGGTCTCCGCACACGTCGTGGCCGCAGGGATCGAGCCGGCGGTCGTCTACCCCAACGGCAACAAGGTGTTCTACCTCGCGCGGGGCACCGAGACGTCGGGGACGTTCGGTCTCTACCGGTGGGAGTTCGCCGGCCCCGCGAGCGGTCCCGGCGCCCACTTCCACCGCACGATCACCGAGTCGTTCTACGTCCTCGAGGGCACCGTCACGATCTACGACGGGCGCGACTGGGTGAAGTGCCGCGCCGGGGACTTCGCCCACGTGCCCGCCGGCGGGATCCACGGCTTCCGCAACGAGGACGGCGCCGCCAAGATGCTGCTCCACTTCGCCCCCGGCGCCCCGCGCGAGGCCTACTTCGAAGGCCTCGCCGCCGGCATGGGCAATCTCGACGGCGACGCCTACGACCGCTTCATGCGCGAGCACGACAACACCTGGGTCGGATGACCGATCCCGTCCAGGCGGCGTTCGAGGCGACCCCGCGGCGGGACTTCCTCCCCCGCGGGGTCCGCCGGCGCGCGTCGTACGACGGTCCGCTGGCGATCGCGGCCGGCCAGACCAACTCCCAGCCGCGCACCGTCGCCGACATGCTGCGCCTGCTCGACGTCCGGCCGGGCCAGCGGGTGCTCGACGTCGGGGCGGGGTCCGGGTGGAGCACCGCGCTCCTGGCCCACCTCGTCGGACCCACCGGCTCGGTGCTCGGCGTCGAGCTCGAGCCTCGGCTCGTGCGGTTCGGCGCCGCCAACCTCGCCCGGACGGCTCGGCCGTGGGCCTCGATCCGGCTCGCGACCCCGGGCGTGCTCGGCGACCCGGCCGGAGCGCCGTACGACCGGGTCCTGGTGTCGGCGCAGCCCGAGTCGCTCCCGCCCGCCCTGGTCGAGCAGCTCGCCGACGACGGCGTGCTGGTGATCCCGGTGGCCGGCACGATGCTGCGGGTGACCAACCCGGGGGCGGTGGTGACCGAGCACGGCCACTACCGGTTCGTCCCGCTGCGCTGAGCCGCGGCGGCGTCGCTCCCGCGGGCGGCGCGGACCGCGAGGCGGACCGGCCACCCGACGAACGCCTCGAGCGGACCTCGCCGCCGCACCAGGCGGAAGCCCGCCCCCAGGCTCAGCAGCACGACGACGTGCGCGGCGTACGACGAGGGATCCTCGGGCGGCCACACCGGCGCCGTGCGCATCACGACGTGCAGGGAGTACAGCGTGAGCGTCACCGTGCCGGCACCGCAGACCACGGCCAGGACGGCCGTGGCCGGTCGGGGCAGGATCTGGGCGAGGAGCAGGCAGCACGAGATGACGAGCACCGCACTGCCGATCGTCTGCGCCAGGTCGAACGGCGTCGCCGTGTGCGGCGCGACCAGCAGCAGCCAGTCCCAGTCGCCGTCGGGCGGCGTGGTGCCGTACATCCCGGTCGCGTGCTCCGAGGCCGCCACCGGGTCGGCGAGCGTCCGCGAGACCTGCGTGGCGAGCACGGCCGTCCCGAGGCCGCCGAGAGCCAGTCCGCCGAGCAGCGAGGTGTCGCGCAGGTCGGCCCGACCGAGCGCGAGACCGGCGAGCAGGTAGGCCAGCCACGGCACGACGGGGTAGTAGCCGGTGAGGAGCAGCTCGCTGGCCAGCTGGACGGGGTCCGCCAGCTGCTCGACGTGCGGATTGGCGAAGCCGCGCTCGGGCAGGTGTGGCCGCACCAGGTGCGAGAGCACCGGCGCGAGTGCGACCCACCCGACGGTCAGCGGCACCAGCGCGCGGACTCCGAGCAGCGTGAACGGCAGGCCCAGCACGAAGAGCACGCCGTAGTAGGTGAGGATGACCGCGAGGCCGCTGTCGAGCGCTCCGAGCAGCAGGCCGAGGAGCGCGACCAGCGTCGCCCGGCCGGCGAGGCCGGCGAGGCGCAGCGCGCGGGGGCGCCCGGTCAGGGGCTCGCGAGTCATCAGGGCGAGACTCACCCCGGCCAGCACCGCGAAGAGCGCCGAGGCACGCCCCCCGGCCAGCCACTGCGCGGTGGACAGGTCGCCCCCCGCGACGCGCGCGTCGAGCACGTGGGTGGCGACCATCCCGAGCAGCGCGAGGCACCGGGCGGCGTCCAGCCCGACGAGTCGGGCCTGCGCCGTCGCGGTCATGGCGCCATCCTCGCGCGCGGGGCCGCCCCCTGCGGTCCGGCCGTCCGGCCGGGGCAGCTAGCCGCCCGGCCGCGCCACCTGCTCGGCGAGGCGCGCGGGGGCCTGGATGCAGTAGGAGTCGGTGAGCAGCTCGGCCAGCTCGTCCCAGTCGGTGTCCTCGTCGAGGACCATGCCGATCGCGTTGCCGCCCCAGCCGGAGCGGAAGTAGGGGTGCCCCATGTGCTCGAAGGCGGCCACCTCGTCGGGCTCGCCGCGGAACGTGATCCGGAAGAGCTGGTCCTCGCCGCCGAAGACGTGCGCCACGGTCGCCCCGCCGACCCGCCACCGGGTGCCGGTCCACGCGGGCTCCTGCGCGCAGCGCGGCAGCGCCCCGAGCACGGCGTCGATGCGCCGCACCCACTCCTCGGGCACGAGCGGACGGTCTGCGAGGGCCACGGCGCCAGCCTGCCACCGGCCACCGACATCCCGCGCGGCCCGTGGCGGCGCTCACTCACCCTTCGACCACGGCCTTCATCCGCTCCAGCGTCGTCCGCATCCCACGCTGGTTCGTACGCCGCCGCAACGGTCCCAGGACGAGCCAGTACAGCCGGGTCGGCAGATTCGGGTCGAGGCGGAAGTACTCGGTGACCTGCGTGCCGCCGTCCTCGGGCTCCAGGCGGTAGCCCCAGTTGTTGACGGTCACCGCGTCGGTGCCGACGGAGAACTCGAAGACCCGCTCCGGCTCGCACCGCGTCACCCGGCAGCCCGACCAGTACGTCGGCCCGACCCCGTTGCGCTTCACGTGCCCCTTGAAGTGGGCGCCCACCTCCGGCCCCGTCGAGCCGCGCGTCCACCGCGCCTCGAACGTCTCGGGACTGAACTCCCCGATCCGCGTCACGTCGCTGACGAGGTCCCAGACCTCGGCGGGCGGCGCGTCCATCCACACCGACACCTCGTCGCCCAGCGACGGCAGCCTCACCATGGACGTCCCTCTCTCCTCGTGCACGGCCCGCCCTGCGCCGGCCCGCCCGGCCCGCTTGTACCCCGCTCGCGCGTCGTCAGTCGAGTCGGGCGACGTGCACCACGTATGCATCGCATACCGGTTTGGCGTGCGGCGGGCGGGGCAGGAGACGCACCGACCCGTCCCCGAACCCAAAAGATCCGCATGTCGCAGCCCGGTGACACCCCTCCACAGCCGCCCTACGGCGAGCAGCCCACCGCCCCCTACGGCCAGGCGCCCGCGAGCGGCTCCTACGGCGGCGGGTCCTACGGCGGCGGGTCCTACGGCGGCGGGTCCTACGGCGGCGGGTCCTACGGCGGCTCGCCCGTCGGCGGCGCGCCGGGCAGCAAGGGGTTCGTCGGGGCGCTGTTCGACCTGCGGTTCACGACGTTCGTCACCCCGACGATCATCAAGGTCGTCTACGTCATCGGACTCGTGGTGATCGGCGCGGCCACGCTGGTCTTCGCGTTCAGCGGCTTCGCCACCGACAGCCCCGGTCTCGGGATCGTCACGCTGGTCGTCTCGCCGATCGTCGGCCTGCTCTACCTGTGCCTGTTCCGGATGATGTGCGAGTTCTACCTGGCCATCACCCGCATGAGCGAAGACATCAACCGGCGCCTGCCGCAGCGCTAGGCCCGCTCAGACCGCGGCGACGGTCAGCACGACCCGCGCCCGCTCGTCGCTCGCCAGCCAGCAACGGCGGGCGCGGACGAGCCTGCGGGACGACCAGGCGAGGAACGGCACGGCGACGAGGGGCGGCAGCCACGGCCACGGCAACGCGGCGACCCCGGTGAACAGCACCGCGGTCAGCGTGGTGACGAGCGAGAGCCGGCCCGCGTAGCCGGCCATCGCGCCGTGCGGGGCCGGCGTCGCACGGGGCGAGGCGAGGTCGACGGCGTACGGCGAGCGCATCGACCAGGTGAGCACGATCGCCAGCACCTGCACCACCACCACCAGCCAGCACGCCGCGACGGCCGTCCCGGTGACGAGCGGCGGCAGCCCGTTGCGCAGCAGCGCGAGCACGACGGTCACGCCGGACACCGCGACCATGCACTCGGCGACGACGAGGGCGCGTACGTCGAACACGTCGGCCGCGGACACCGGGAGGGTCTCGCGCCAGACCATCCCCTTGCCGTCGAGGCACCAGGTGTTGACGCCGAACAGGAGCGCGGCGCCGCTGGCGGTGAGCCCCGGCAGCAGCATCACCGAGCTCCACTCCAGCCCCGCCACCAGCGCGACCAGGCCGGGTCCGACGCCCAGGACAAGCAGGCCGCGCCGCATGCCCACCGAGCGCCACACCGACCCGCGGTCGAGTCGGCGCAGCAGCGCGCGGTCCGGCGATCCCCGGCGCGGCGCCGGCACGGGCCGCGCCTCGTGCACCCCCGACTGGACGTCCAGCTCCTCGCGCGGCGGGAGTCCCAGCGCCCACGTGGCGGGACGCGCCCCGAGCACCACCGCCGCCCCGGCGAGGGCGAGCAGGGCGACCACGGCGAGCGGCCAGCGCGAGTCCTGGCCCGCCTCGGCCACCCAGGTCGTGGGCAGGGCTCGCACCAGCGGGACGAGCCACCCGCCGAGGTGCAGCCCGGCGAGTGCCGCGACGACCAGCCCGGCGCCGACCCGGACGACCAGCACGCCGTGCGCGGTGCGGCGTACGCCCTCGACGCTCCACCCCACGGCCTGTCCCACGGCGGTCGCGGCGAGCACCCAGGCCAGCACGACGAGCTGGGCCCCGACCAGGCGGGCGGGCGGGGTCACCAGAGCGGTGATCGCGAGCAGCCCCCAGACCTGGACGAGCCAGGCGAGGTTGAGCGGCGCGAGCACGAGCGCGCCGAGGTGCTCGGTCACCGGGCCGATCGGATGGATCGACGCCTCGCTCCGCGAGAGCAGCTCGCGACCGCCGCCGGCGCCCATCGCGGCGCTCACGGCGAGTAGGAGGAAGCCGGCCAGCGCGGTGCCCAGGTTGCCCTGCAGCGTGCCGATCGCGCGCTCCACGGGAGCGGAGGCGAGGGCGTCGGTCTCGACCGTCGCCGGCCCCCACGCGAAGCCCACCGTGAGGAGCAGCACGACGACCAGCCCGACGGCGGCGGGGGCGCGTCGGCGTACGGTCCGGGCGCGGAAGGCGACGAGGTGCGCGGTGGCGCGCGCCGCGTGCGTCCAGCCGTCAGTCGAGGAGGGCACGGTAGGCCTCACCGGTGAGCTCGACGGCCTGCATCGCCGCGACCCGGTTGCCGCCGCGGAGCACGATCGCGTCGCCGCAGGCCTCGAGCGCCAGGTCGCGCAGGTGGGTGGACAGCAGGACGCAGGCTCCCCGGGCGCGAGCGTCCGCGACCACCTCGAGGGTGGCCTCGACGCCGCGGGGGTCGACACCGTCGAAGGGCTCGTCGAGCAGCAGCACGGCCGGCTCGTGCAGCGCGGCGAGCACGACGCTGAGCCGGCGGCCCATGCCGTGGCTGAAGCCGCCGACGACGCGGTGCGCCACGTCGCCGAGCTCGAAGCGCTCGAGCAGGTCGCGCCCGCGCTCCTCCCAGTCGTCCATGCGCCGCAGCCGGGCGCTGAGCTGGAGGTGCTCCCACGGGGTCGCCCGCGGCACGAGGCCGCCGACGTCGGGGCAGTAGCCGACCACCCGCTTGACGCCGAGGGCGTCGGTGGCGGCGTCGTGGCCGCCTACCGTGACCACGCCCGCGGTCGGCGGCACCACCCCGGCCAGGACCTTCATGGTCGTCGACTTGCCGGCGCCGTTGCGGCCCAGGAGGGCGGTCGCGCGCCCGTGGTCCGCGCTCAGGTCGACGCCCGAGACCGCCTCGACATCGCCGAAGCGGACGTGCAGGCCGCGGACGACGACGGCGGGGGTCTGGCTCACCCGCCGATTCTCCCCCGGTCCGGGGCGTTCGCGGGCCGCTTTCGGCGTACCCGCTACGCCGCATGTAACGCCGGGTTGGTGCTTGTAGGCACCCCCGCAGACGGTGGGTAGAACAAGCACCAACACGGCGTTACAAGCCCCGTTGGGCCAAGATCCGGCGCCAAAATCCGGCCCCGGAATCAGGCGGGTCAGGCGGGGAAGGACCCGCCCGTCGCCGCGAGCTCGCGGAGGTACGCCGACGGGCGGAAGCGCTCGCCGTAGGCGTCGGCCAGCTCGTCGGCTCGCGCCAGGAAGGCGGCCAGGCCGATCGGGCCCACGCCGCGGCCGGTCTCGTCGAGCGCCTGCCAGCCGGTCATGAACTGCGCGGCACCGCCGGTCAGCGCCGGGAATCCGATGCCCATGATCGAGCCGATGTTGGCCGCCGCGGCCGAGGTGATGACGCCCTCCTCGAAGCACTTCGCGGTCTCCAGCGCCTCGATGAAGAGCATCCGGTCGCGGACGTCGCGGATCGGGACCTGCTGCTCGGCGACGGGGAAGGTCTCCGCCAGCCCGGGCCACAGCGTCGTACGCCGTCCGTCCGCGTCGTAGTCGTAGAAGCCCGCGCCGGAGGCCCGCGAGGGCCGGCCGAGGCCGATCATCGTGGCGATGACCTCGCCGGCCGGGTCCGGGCCGAGGTCGATCCCCTCGCGCTCGGCCGCGTCGGCGGTGGCCTTGCGGATCTTGGCCATCAGCTCCAGGTTGAGCTCGTCGCTGATCTGCAGCGGTCCGACCGGGAAGCCGGCCGAGGTCGCGGCCCGCTCCAGCGAGACCGGGTGCACGCCCTCGGCGAGCATCGTGAGGCCCTCGTTGATCTGGGTGCCGATGACCCGCGAGGTGTAGAAGCCGCGCGCGTCGTTGACCACGATCGGGGTCTTGCGGATCTGCTGCACCACGTCGTACGCCCGGGCCAGCGCCGCGTCCGAGGTCTCCGCGCCGCGGATGATCTCCACCAGCGGCATCTTGTCGACCGGGCTGAAGAAGTGCAGGCCGATGAAGTCCGCGGGGCGGTCCACGCCCTCGGCCAGCTCGGTGATCGGCAGGGTGGAGGTGTTGGAGCACAGCAGCGCGTCGGCGTCGACGTACGGCGCGACCTCGGCGAAGACCTTCGCCTTGAGCGCGGGGTCCTCGAAGACGGCCTCGATGACCAGGTCGCACCCGGTGAGGTCCTCCGCGGAGGCCGTGGGCGTGATCCGGCCGAGCAGCTCCTCGGCCTTCTCCGGGGTGAGTCGGCCCCGCTCGACGCCCTTGGCGTTGAGCGTGGCGGTGTACGACCTGCCCCGCTCGGCGGCCTCGAGCGAGACGTCCTTGAGCACGACCTGCATGCCCGCGCGGGCGCAGGAGTAGGCGATGCCGGCGCCCATCATCCCGGCGCCCAGCACGCCGACCTTGGTGGCCTGCCAGCGCTCGATGCCCTGCGGGCGCAGGGAGCCGGAGCCGATGGCCTGGAGGTCGAAGAAGAAGGCCTGGATCATGTTCTTGGCCTGCTGGCTGATCACCAGGCTGGTGAAGTAGCGGCTCTCGATGCGCGAGGCGGTGTCGAAGTCGACCTGCGCGCCCTCGACCGCGGCGCTCATGATCGCGCGGGGGGCGGGGTAGACCGCGCCCTTCGTCTGCTTGCGCAGCAGCGCCGGGAACGCCGGCAGGAACTGCGCCAGCGCCGGCGTGCTCGGGGTCCCGCCGGGCATCTTGTAGCCGGCGCGGTCCCACGGGTTCGACGCCGCGTCGGCGTCGTCGCGGTGGGCCAGGACCCAGGCCTTCGCCGCGGGCAGCAGCTCCTCGCGGGTCGGCACGAGCTCGTCGACGAGCCCCTTGGCCAGCGCACCCTGCGGGTCGAACTGGGTGCCGGGCATGAGCACGTCCATCAGCGCGGACTGCAGGCCGAGCATGCGTACGACGCGGGTGACGCCGCCGCCGCCGGGCAGCAGGCCGAGGGTCGACTCGGGCAGGCCGATCTTCACCGAGCGGTCGTCGACCGCGATGCGCCGGTTGGCGGCGAGCGCGATCTCCAGGCCGCCGCCGAGCGCGGCGCCGTTGATCGCCGCGACGACGGGGCGGGGGAAGGTCTCCAGCCGGCGCAGGCTGGCCTTGACCGCCTCGGCCATCGCGAAGACGTCCTCGGCGTCGTCCGGGGTGGCGGTGACCATGCTCTTGAGGTCGCCACCGGCGAAGAAGGACTTCTTGGCACTGGCGATGACCACGCCGGTGACCTCGTCCTGCTCGTCGTGGAGGCGCTGGACGGCGGCCTCCATCGAGGTCCGGTAGAGCTCGTTCATCGTGTTGGCGCTGGCGCTCGGGTCGTCCAGCACCAGGGTCACGATGCCGTCGGCGTCGCGCTCGTAGCGGACGGCGGTCCGGGTGTCGGCGGTGTGGGTGTCGGCGGTGTGGGTGTCAGGGGTGTTCACGGTGTCTTCTCCTCAGACCAGCTCGACGACGGTCGCGATGCCCATGCCGCCGCCCACGCAGAGTGTGGCGAGGCCGCGCCTGAGGTCGCGGCGCGCGAGCTCGTCGATCAGGGTGCCCAGGATCATCGCGCCGGTGGCGCCGAGCGGGTGACCCATCGCGATGGCTCCGCCGTTGACGTTGGTGACCTCGTGGCTGATGCCCATGTCGCGCATGAACCGCATCGCGACGGCGGCGAACGCCTCGTTGATCTCCCACAGGTCGATGTCCTCGACCGCGAGCCCCGCGCGGGCCAGCGCCTTGCGCGCGGCCGGCGCCGGCCCGGTGAGCATGATCGTGGGGTCGGCTCCCGACACGGCGGTCGAGACGATGCGGGCGCGTGGGGTGAGCCCCAGCGACGTACCGACCTCCTCGGTGCCGATCGCCATCACGGCGGCGCCGTCGACGATGCCCGAGGAGTTGCCGGCGTGGTGCACGTGGTCGATGGCCGGCACCCAGTGGTACTTCTCCAGCGCGACGTCGTCGAAGCCGGCATCGCGGCCGATCTGCGCGAACGACGGCTTGAGGCCGGCGAGGCCCTCGACGGAGGTGTCGGGCCGGACGGTCTCGTCGCGGTCGAGGACGGTCGTGCCGTTGAGGTCGCGGACCGGGACGACCGCGTCGTCGAAGTAGCCGTTGGCCCACGCCTTGGCGGCGCGGTGGTGGGACTCGGCGGCGTAGGCGTCGACGTCCTCGCGGCTCCACCCCTCGATGGTGGCGATGAGGTCGGCGCCGATGCCCTGCGGCACGAAGCCGGTGCGCAGCGCGGTCGCCGGGTCCATCGCCCAGGCACCGCCGTCACTGCCCATCGGCACCCGGCTCATCGACTCCACGCCGCCGGCGATGATGAGGTCCTCGAACCCCGAGCGCACCCGGCCCGCGGCCTGGTTGACGGCCTCCAGCCCGGAGGCGCAGAAGCGGTTGAGCTGCACACCCGCGACGGTCTCCGGATAGCCGGCCTTGAGGGCGGCGGTCTTGGCGATGTCGGCGCCCTGGTCGCCGATCGGGGTCACGACGCCCAGCACGACGTCGTCGACACGTGCGGTGTCCAGGGTGGGGTTGCGGGTCGTGAGCTCGTCGAGGAGTCCCACGACCAGGTCGACCGGCTTGACCTCGTGCAGCGAGCCGACGGCCTTGCCGCGGCCGCGCGGGGTGCGGATGTGGTCGTAGACGAGTGCTTCTGCCATGCCGTGATTGTGACACCACCACTGTCACGATCCAACCCGGCGTCCTGGGACTCACCCGGCGCGGGGAGGCGCCGGCCGACTGCGAACGGAAGAATGGAGCCGTGGACACCGACGCGAGGACCGACGTGCGAGACGAGGCCCGGCACGAGCCCCGCACCGGCGCCGACCCGGACGGCGACGGGCTGCTGACGCTGGACGAGCTGACCGCGCGGACGGGGGTGAGCGCGCGCAACGTGCGCTTCTACACCTCCCGCGGGCTGGTCCCCTCCCCTGTGCGACGCGGCCGCTCGGGCTACTACGGCCCCGACCACGTCGCACGCCTGGAGCTGGTGCGCGAGCTCCAGGGACACGGCTTCACCCTCGCGGCGATCGAGAAGTACGTCGAGCGCATCCCGGAGTCCGCGACGCCGTCCGACATCGCCGTGCACCTCTCCCTCCTCGCTCCGGTCACCGGCGACCGTGACGTCGACGTGCCCGGCAGCCTGTCGGGGCTGGGCATCTCGCCGGAGGCGGCCGAGGCCGTCGCCGACGTCTATGCCGCGCACGGCAGGCAGGTGGCCGAGGAGCTGTCGGAGATCGTGCGCACCATGGTGTGGCCGCAGTTCCGCGAGCGCGGCGGCACGGCGGAGCAGCTGCGTGAGCTCGTCCACCGGCTCAAGCCGCTGACCATCGCGGGCCTGGTCACGGCCTACGAGCAGGCGATCGACGAGAGCCAGGCCGCCTACGGCGGCAGGCGGACCCGATGACCGGCGCCGCGGTCTACCTCATCCTCGGCCTGTCGCTGCTCCTGGCGACGCTCCTGCCCCACGTCACGCGCCGCATCGCGCTCTCGCCGCCGATGGTGCTCGTCGCCGTCGGCCTGGCCATCGGGCTGCTGCCGCTCGGGCAGGACGTGAGCCTCCAGCCGGAGGACAACCGCGACCTGTTCACGCACGTCGCGGAGTTCACCGTCCTGGTGTCGCTGATGGGCGTCGGGCTCGCGATCGACCGGATCCTCGACGTGCGGTCGTGGCGGTCGTGGCGCACCTGGTCGCCGGTGTGGCGGATGCTGCTGGTCGCCATGCCGCTGACGATCCTCGGCACCCTCCTGGTCGGCTGGTGGGTGGCGGGCCTGGCACCGGCGGTCGCCCTGCTGCTCGGCGCCGTCCTCGCGCCCACCGACCCCGTGCTTGCCTCCGACGTGCAGGTGGGCGAGCCGCTCACCGAGGACGTCGCCGAGGCCGAGGCGGAGGACGACTACGAGGAGGACGACGACATCCGGTTCGCGCTGACCGCGGAGGCGGGTCTCAACGACGGCCTCGCCTTCCCCTTCGTGCACCTGGCCCTGCTGCTGCTGGCTGGCGGCTTCGGGCTCGCGGACGCCGGCACCTGGCTGGGCTGGTACGTCGTGGGCAAGATCGCCGTGGGCCTCGTGGTGGGCGTCGGCGCGGGCTGGCTCTTCGGGCGACAGGCGTTCCACGCCCGCAACGAGAAGCTCCGCCTGGCCGACGCCGGGGAGCCCCTGCTCGCGCTGGCCGCGCTGCTGACGGCGTACGGCGCCGCGGAGCTGGTCGGCGGCTACGGCTTCCTCGCGGTCTTCGCCTGCGCCGTCCGGCTGCGCAGCTCGAAGCGCGGCCACGCCTACCAGCGTGCGATGCACGGCGTGGTCGAGCGCCTGGAGCGCCTGATGACGCTGCTCGTCCTGCTCGTGCTGGGCATGGCGATGACGCGCGGGCTCCTGGAGCAGCTCGACTGGCGGGGGATCGCCGTCGCCCTCACCTTGGTGCTGGTGATCCGCCCCCTGGCCGGCTACGTGGCGCTGGCGGTGCTCGCGCGCGACGAGGACGAGGCGGGCGGGCTGGACCGCGGGGAGATCGCAGCCGTGGCGTTCTTCGGGGTGCGCGGCGTCGGCTCGCTCTACTACCTGGGCTACGCCGTCACCCACGAGCACGTGCCGGAGGAGTCGTGGCTGTGGTCGACGGTCGCCTTCACGATCATCGTGTCGGTGCTGCTGCACGGCGTGACCGCGACTCCCGCGATGGCCCGCCTCGACAGGCGTCGGGAGGCGGAGGACCCGCAGCGTGAGCCGACGGGTGGAGCGGGCTGACAGCATGAGGGCATGTCGACAGTCCTCGTCACCGGCGCCACCGGCTTCATCGGCCGGCGACTCGTCCCCGCCCTGATCGACGACGGACACGACGTCCGTGCGATGACGCGGCGCCCGGAGACGTACGACGGACCCGGCGAGCCGGTGGGGGCGGACGTGATGGACGCCGACTCGCTGGTGCCGGCGCTCGCGGGCGCCGACGTGGCGATCTACCTCGTGCACTCCCTCGACGACCCCGACTTCGAGCGCAAGGACGCCGATGCGGCGCGCCACTTCAGCGCCGCCGCGGCCGCAGCGGGGGTCAGCCAGATCGTCTACCTGGGCGGTCTCGGGGACGACGAGGACGACCTGTCGCCCCACCTGCGCTCGCGGCGCGAGGTCGAGCGGCTGCTGGGCCAGGACGGGGTGCCGGTGACCGTGCTGCGCGCCGCGGTCGTGGTCGGCCACGGGGGCATCTCGTGGGAGATCACCCGCCAGCTGGTCAAGAACCTGCCGGCGATGGTGGTGCCCACGTGGGTGTCGACGCCCACCCAGCCGATCGCGCTGGACGACGTCGTCCGCTACCTCGCCGGCGTGGTCGGCGAGGAGGAGGCCAAGGGGCGCGTCTTCGAGATCGGCGGCCCCGAGCAGCTGACGTACCTGGAGATGATGCAGGTCGCCGCCGAGGCGATGAACGGCCGCAGGATCCCGATCGTCGCCGTGCCGGTGCTGACGCCGCGGCTGTCCTCGCGCTGGCTGGCGCTGGTCACCGACGTCGACGCCACGACCGGGCGCAACCTCATCGACTCGATGTCGCACGAGGTCGTCGTCACCGACACCTCGATCCGCGACGTGGTGCCGGGCGAGCCGCTGTCCTACCGCGAGTCGGTGCGCCGGGCGCTGGCCGAGCGCGCCGCGTCAGAACAGCAGCGGTAGCACGAACAGCATCGACAGCGACCACGTGATGTGGGTCAGGATCGGTGCCAGCACGCCGCCGCTGGCGCGCCGCTCGAGCCCGCAGACGGTGCCGAGCAGGATGGCCGCGAAGCCGAGCATGACGTTGCCGGTCGCCAGCGTCGCCACCACGTAGGCCAGGGTGGTCCAGAGGACCGGGTGGTGCGGGATGGCGGCGTACATCGCGCCGCGGAAGAACAGCTCCTCGGCGATGCCGTTGACGAACGTGATGACCGCCAGCACCGTCAGGGAGCCCTCGTCGGCGTACTCCAGGACCGAGGAGACGTAGCTCGCCAGCGGATCGACCTCGCGGACCACGAGCGCGCCCAGCACGAAGACCCCGACCATGAGCAGGCCGAGCACGACGGGCGCGAGGATCGGCCGGATGAAGACCTCGCCCCCGCCGGAGATGCGGCCCAGGTGCAGGCGGCCCGACAAGAACGCCCCTGCCGCCCAGACGCCGGCCAGCACGATCGCGGCGACGTAGAAGGTGTTGCCGCCTGGCTCTAGGCGCAGCGACCAGCCGAGCACGAGTGCGCCGACGAGCACCACCGCCGCCGCCACCACCTGGCGCCGCCTCAGCGCCTCGGGGGTGTCACGCTGGTCGCGCGGGACCACGTCCCACAGCGACCGCTTGATGAAGGTGCGCACGCAAGCAGCCTAGGAGCCCGTCACTCGCCGACCGAGAGCCGGCTCAGGGCCAGCACGGCCTGCGCGAGGGCGTCCTCGTCGTCGGGATCGGCACCCCCGAGCAGCTCACGCTGCCGCTGGGAGCCGGTGCCCTCGGCGAGCAGGCGGGCGAGCCCCGCCGAGACGACGGCGTGGTCGCCGGCATCACGCAGTGCTTCGTCGACGTGGTCGAGAAGCTCGGCGACCACGTCGGCCGCCGGCCGGCTGGTGCCGGTGGGCGGGTGGACGAGGTCGGCGGTGAGGCCGTAGCGGCCCGCCTTCCACCCGGCCAGCCGGACCAGCGGAGCGGGTACGTCGGGGGCCGGCACGCCCTCGGCCCACTCCCGTGCGCCGGTCTCCACGAGGGCACGGGCGAGGCCCGCGACCACGACGGTGTCCCGCACGTCGAGGCAGACGTCGGCCGTGCGGATCTCCACCGTCGGGTGCTCAGCCGACAGCCGCGCGTCGGTGTAGACCATGGCCTCGTCGAGCGGGACCTCCGTGGCGAGCATGGCGTCGACGTACGACCGGTAGGCGTCCGGTGAGCCGAGGACGGGCAGCGGACCGGCACTCGGCCAGCGCATCTGCATCTGCCACCGGTAGCTCTCGTAGGCGGTGTCGGTCGACTGTGCCCACGGCGAGTTCGCGCTGACGGCCAGCAGCAGGGGCACCCACGTCCGGATGCGGTCGAGCACACCCACCCCCTCCTCGGGCCCGGACACCTCGACGTGCACGTGGCACCCGCAGACGAGCTGCTCGGCGATCATCAGTCCGTAGCGCTCGGCCATGACGTCGTAGCGCGGGCTGCGCTCGACCGTCGACTCTCCTCGCAGCGGTGAGGTGCCGGACGCGAGGACGCGGGCGCCGACCTCGAGCGCACCGCTGCGGGTGCGCTCACGCCACGCGCGCAGGGCGTGGTCGAGGGCGGACAGGCTCTCGAGGGGCGGCGTGTCCGTCTCGACCTGGGTCTTGTGGAGCTCGTGGCCGAGCGTGCCGCCGCGGTCGTCGCTCGGCGCCGGAGTGCTCGCGCCGTGCTCGTCCGCTGCCCGGATGACCTCGGCGGCGAGGTTGCGCGGCGCTCCGGTTGTCGCGTCGACGAGGAGCAGCTCCTCCTCCACCCCCAGAAGTCGCATGCCTCGATCCAACCACCGAGCGTCCGGCCGGCGCTCCACCCTTCGGGCAGGGTCGCCGAGCGGCCGCCGACGGCGGGCTCAGCCGGCCGCGAGCAGCTCGCGCACCCGGGGGACGACTTCCTCGCCGTAGAGCCGGATCGACTCCATCCGCTGCTCGTGGGGCAGGGCGCCGACCGAGTACTTCAGCTGGAACCGGGAGAGCCCGAGCGTGCGCGCCGCCCACGCGATCTTCTGCGCCACGGTCTCGAGCGACCCGACGAACAGCGCGCCCTGCGGGGCGGCGGCCTGCTCGAAGGCGATCCGGCTGTAGGGGCCCCAGCCGCGCTCGCGGCCGATGCGGGTCACCACCTCGGCCTGGTGGGGGTAGAGCTGCTCGCGCGCCTCCTCGTCGGTGGCGGCGACGTGGCCGGGCGAGTGCATGCCGATCGGCAGCTCGGGGAGGCCGAGCTGGCCCAGCGCGTCGCGGTACAGGTCGGCGAGGGGGGCGAAGGCTGCCGGCGACCCGCCGATGACGGCGAGCATCAACGGCATGCCGTAGCGAGCCGCTCGTACGACGGACTGCGGGGTGCCGCCGACGCCGATCCACGCGGGCAGCTTCCCCGCGGCGGTCGTCGGGTAGACCGGCTGGTCGACCAGCGGCGTGCGGAAGGTGCCCTCCCAGGTCACCGGCTGCTCGTGCTGCAGCGCGGCGAACAGGTCGAGCTTCTCGTCGAAGAGCCGGTCGTAGTCGCCGAGGTCGAGGCCGAAGAGGCCGAACGACTCCACGAAGGAGCCCCGACCGAGCTGCACCTCCGCGCGCCCGCCGGACACCGCGTCCAGCGTGGCGAAGCGCTCGTAGACCCGGATCGGGTCGTCGGAGGACAGCACCGTGACGCCGGTGCCGAGCCGGATCCGCTCGGTCCGCCCGGCGATCGCGGCCAGCACCACATCGGGTGCGGTGATCGCGTAGTCGGCGCGGTGGTGCTCGCCCAGGCCGATGTAGTCGATGCCGACCCGGTCGGCCAGGACCGCCTCCGCGACGACCTCGCGCAGCGTCTCGGCGTGGTTGTCCGGGGCCCCGTCGAGCGGCACGTCGCCGAAGGTGTCGAGGCCTAGCGAGATGTGCTCGCGGGTGCCGAGCACGGTGTGGTCGTCAGTCATGGCGCTCCTCCATTGGTTGAAGGGTGAACCATCTGGCCGTGGCGCGCATTCCGAGTGATCCCCGGACGTCAGGCTCTTCCGTACGTTGTCAGGCTTTGCAAGGGCCGACAAGCTGAGGGATCCCCGGCCGGCCGGGGATCCCACACGGGGCCGAACTCGCTCAGCGGCCGCGGCTGAAGGAGGAGGCGCTGTGCGCGCGACCGCCCTGGGACTGACCGGACGAGGCGGACTGGCCGCCACCGGAGCGACGACGACCTGCGCCGCCGCCCTGACCGCCCTGACCGCCCTGACCGCCGCCGGAGCGGCGACGCTGGCCGCCGCCGGTGGAGCTGGGGGTCTCGCTGGTGTAGCTGGTCGGGTTGCCCCGACGCGACTGGCCGTTGGTCTGGCCGGAGCGGCGAGCACGCTTGCGCTGGGCGTTGGCGCCCGTGGAGCGGCCACCGCCACCCGACGCCGGCGCCTCGACGACGAGACCGCCGGGCACAAGGGTCCGCTCACCCGGAGCCAGCTGCGCCAGCACGGGGTGGCCGGGGCCGTCGACCTTGGTGGTGACCGGCTTGATGCCCGCCTGGCGGGTCAGGTCGCGCACGTCGCGCTGCTGCTCGTCGGTCATGAGGGTGACGACGGTGCCCTCGTTGCCGGCGCGCGCCGTACGTCCGGAGCGGTGCAGGTAGGCCTTGTGCTCGACCGGCGGATCGGCGTGCACGACGAGCGCCACGTCGTCGACGTGGATGCCGCGCGCGGCGATGTCGGTGGCGACGAGGGTCGTCGCGGTGCCGGCGTGGAACGCCTCCATGTTGCGGGTCCGCGCGTTCTGCGACAGGTTCCCGTGCAGCTCGACGCTCGGCACGCCGGACTTGTTGAGCTGGCGGGCCAGCGCCTTGGCGCCGTACTTGGTGCGCGTGAAGACGACCGTGCGGCCCGGGGCGCTGGTGAGGTCGACCAGCACCGGCACCCGCTGCTCGCGCGTCAGGTGCAGCACGTGGTGGTGCATCGTGGCCACCGGCGACTGCGCCGAGTCGGCCTCGTGGGTCACCGGGTTGGTCAGGAACCGCTTGACCAGGACGTCGATCGCCTTGTCGAGCGTGGCCGAGAACAGCAGTCGCTGGCCGCTGCGCGGGGTCTTGTCCATGATCCGGCGGACACCGGGCAGGAAGCCCAGGTCGGCCATGTGGTCGGCCTCGTCGAGGATGGTGATCTCGACGGCCGAGAGGTCGGCGAAGCCCTGGCCCATGAGGTCCTCCAGCCGCCCGGGGCAGGCGATGACGACGTCGACGCCCTTCTTGAGCGCGGTGACCTGCGGGTTCTGGCCCACGCCGCCGTAGACGACGACGGTCGAGAGGCCGGCGGTCTTGGCCAGCGGCGCGAGCGCGGCGTGGATCTGGCCGACGAGCTCACGCGTCGGGGCGAGGATGAGCGCGCGCGGCTTGCGCGGCATGGCCGGCAGCTTGCTGGCGTCGAGGCGGGCGACCAGCGGGAGCAGGAAGCCGTACGTCTTGCCCGAGCCGGTGCGGCCACGACCGAGCACGTCGCGCCCGGCGAGGCTGTCGGGCAGCGTCGCGGCCTGGATGGGAGTGGGAGTGGTGATGCCCTGCTGCTCGAGGATCTGCACGAGCGAGGACGGCACGCCGAGGTCGGCGAAGGTCATGTGAGTTGCTTTCGGTTGGCGTCTCGCCACCGTGAGCCGCTGCGCTTGGGACGTGTGCGGCGTACGTGCCTCAGAGTGAGGGAGGTGTCGCACCGAGCGTGTCGGGCGACGACCTGCGCCCGGGGCAAGACCGACCGGGCGTCTGTGGTGACAACGCTAGTGGGGCCGGTGGTGTTCCCGTGAATCCTCGACCACCGGGCGCGGACCCGGACCGCGTTCAGGCGCTGTCGCGACGCACCAGGGTCGGCGGGATGATCAGCCGGACCGGGTGGCTGCCGTCGACCCCGTCGACGCGCTCGAGCAGCAGCCGCGTCGCGCGCTCCGCCATCACCTCGACGGGCTGGCGGACCGTGGTCAGGGGCGGCGTCGTGCGCTCGGCCACGCCGAGGTCGTCGTAGCCGACGACGGCGATGTCCTCGGGCACCCGACGCCCCAGCTCGGCCAGCACCCGCAGCGCCCCCACGGCCATCAGGTCGGAGGCGACGACGAGGCCGTCGAGGTCGGGGTGGCGCTCCAGCAGGGCCCGGGCGGCGCGCACGCCGCTCTCCTCGGTGAAGTCGCCGTGCTCGACCGCGTCGGTGGGCAGGCCCGCGGTCCCCATCGCCTCGCGCCAGCCCGCCAGCCGGTCGGCCGCGGCCGTCATGTCCGCGGGCCCGGCGATGGTGCCGATGCGGGCGCACCCCCGGGCCAGCAGGACCTCGGTCGCCTCGCGCTCGCCCGCGGTGTTGTCCACGTCGACGTAGGCCACCCGGTCGCCGCCGGTCCACGGCCGCCCGCCGAAGACGCACGGCAGCCCGATGTCGGCCAGCTGCTCGGCCAGCCGGTCGTCGCGGTGGTGGGACACCACGAGCGCCCCGTCGACGTGGCGGGCGGTGAGGTAGCGCAGGGTGCGGGCGGTGGAGGCCCCCGGCCGCGCCAGCAGCAGCACCAGCTGGAGGTCGCGCTCCCCCAGCACCCGGGTGACCCCGCGCAGGGTGCCGGCGAAGAACGGGTCGGAGAACACACGGTCGTCGGGCTCCGGGACGACGACGGCGATCGAGTCCGTACGCCGCGTCACCAGGCTGCGGGCGGCCGGGTTGGGGACGTAGCCGAGCGTGCGCACCGCCGTGTCGACCGCCGACTGCGCGCGGGCACTGACGCGCTGGCCCCCGTTGATCGCCCGCGACGCCGTCGCGCGGGACACCCCGGCGACGCGCGCCACCTCGTCGAGGGTCGGCGAGCCCGTGCCGGCCGGGGTCCGCGAGGTGCTCACGCGCGCCACGCTAGTCGCCGGCGGGGTCGCGCGCAGGCAGGATCCCGGTGCGGGACAGCTCGGCGTACCAGTGGGCGCTCGACTTCGGCGTCCGCTCCTGGGTGGCGTAGTCGACGTGGACGAGGCCGAACCGCTTGGCGTAGCCGAAGGCCCACTCGAAGTTGTCGCAGAACGACCACTGGAAGAACCCGCGCACGTCGACCCCCTCCTCGACCGCGCGGTGCACGGCGCGGAGGTAGGAGTCGAGGAAGTCGATCCGGTCCGGGTCGTGCACCCGCCCGTGCTCGTCGCGGCGGTCGTCGAAGGCGGCCCCGGTCTCGGTGAGGTAGATCGGCAGGTGCGGGTAGTCGTCGTGGAGGCGGCGCAGCAGCCGGTGCAGGCCCTCGGGCTGGATCTCCCAGCCCATGTCGGTCACCGGCAGCCCGCGGCTGGGGAAGGTGACGTGCTCGGAGCCCACGAAGGGGGAGAGCGCGACCCGGTCGGGGTGGTCCGCGCCGAGGCCGACGACGTCGGTGCGCGGGTGCCCGGACACCTCGTTGCCGTGGTAGTAGTTCACGCCGAGCACGTCGATCGGCGCGGACGTGATCGCCAGGTCGCCGTCGCGCACGACGTCGTACCACGGCCGGCCCTGCCACGTGAGGCCGGCGGTGTCCTCCAGCAGGTCGGCGGGGTAGGAGCCGCGGAGGACGGGGTCGAGGAACAGCCGGTTGTGCAGGGCGTCGATGCGCCGCGCGGCGTCGACGTCGACCTGGTCGTCGGGGTCGCTGGGGTCGGGGACCGTGAGGTTGAGGCTCAGCCCGAGGCGGTCGGCGCCGCGGCTGCGCAGCTCCTGCGTCGCCATGCCGTGGCCCAGCAGCAGGTGGTGGGCCGCGACCAGCCCGGCAGCACCCTCCTGCCGGCCCGGCGCGTGGTGGCCCGCGGCGTAGCCCAGGAGCGAGGAGCAGAAGGGCTCGTTGAGGGTGGTCCACGTCGGGACCCGGTCGCCGAGCGCGTCGTGCACCGACAGGGCGTACTCCACGAACCGGTGCGCGGTGTCGCGGTTGGTCCACCCGCCCGCGTCCTCGAGCACCTGCGGCAGGTCCCAGTGGTAGAGCGTGAGCCACGGGGCGATCCCCCGCGACAGCAGCTCGTCGACGAGGCGGTCGTAGAACGCGAGTCCGGCCGGGTTGACCGCACCGGCGTCGGGTCGCACGCGCGGCCAGGCCACCGAGAAGCGGTACGACGTCGCGCCGAGGTCGGCGAGCAGCGCCACGTCCTGCGGCATCCGGTGGTAGTGGTCGCAGGCCACGTCGCCGGTGTCGCCGTTCATCACGGCGCCGGGGACCCGGGAGAAGGTGTCCCAGATCGACGGCGTCCGTCCGTCCTCGGCGGCGGCGCCCTCGATCTGGTAGGACGCGGTGGCCATCCCCCAGACGAAGTCCGCGGGGAAGCGGACCGGCTCCGCGGTCGCGGCCGCGGCGGTGCCCGGCTCGGCGGGGGTCCTGCTCTGCACGCTCATCCCTTGACTGCTCCTTGCATGATGCCGGCGACCATCTGGCGGCCGGTGAGGACGAAGAGGACCAGCAGCGGGACCACGGAGAGGGTGGCGCCGGCGAGCACGAGGCTGTAGTCGACGTAGTAGCCGCTCTGCAGCTGCTGGAGTGCGATCTGGATCGTGGGGTTGCTGGCCGGCAGCACGATCAGCGGCCAGAAGAAGTCGGTCCACGTGGCCATGAAGGTGAACAGCCACAGGATCCCCGCGGCGGGCCGGGCGGCGGGCACGGCGACGTTCCAGAAGGTGCGGAACAGCGAGCATCCGTCCACCCGCGCCGCCTCGACGAGCTCGTCGGGCACGGCGTCGACGAGGTACTGCCGCATGAAGAACACCCCGAACGCGGTCACCATGCCGGGCACGATGAGAGCCCACATCGAGCCCACCCAGCCGAGCTTGGCCATCACGATGAACAGCGGGATCACGCCGAGCTGGGTCGGCACCGCGAGCGTCGCGACCACGAACACGAGCAGCGGGGTGCGGCCCTTGAACGCGAGCTTGGCGAAGGCGAAGCCGGCCAGCGTGGAGAAGAACACCACCGAGGTGGCGACCGTGCCCGAGACCAGCAGACTGTTGCCCAGGGCCTTCCAGAACGGCACCGCGTCGATCGCGCGCTGGGCGTTGTCCCAGAAGTGTCCGCCGGGCAGGAGCGGCGGGACCCGCTTGGTGAGCACCTCACGGCTGTGCGAGCCGACCAGGAAGGACCAGTACAGCGGCGCGCACGAGCCCAGCACGAACGCGGTGAGCAGGCCGTAGACGAGGAATCCGGGACGCCGGTTCATCCGTCCACCCCCCGCAGCGCGCCGGCTCGCCGGCTGATGAGCAGGTTGACCACCGCGAACACCACGATGATGAGGAACAGCAGCCACGCCACCGCCGACGCCATGCCGAGGTCGCGCACCCGCCAGCCGAGCTCCCAGAGGTACATCGTGAGGGTCTGGTACTGCCGGTCGGAGCCGCCGAGGCCGGCGGTGTCGAAGAGCCGCGGCTCGGCGAAGATCTGCAGTCCGCCGATCGTGGAGGTGATGACCACGAAGAGCACGGTGGGGCGGATCATCGGGACGGTCATCGACACGAACTGGCGGATCCGGCCGGCCCCGTCGAGCGCTGCCGACTCGTAGACGTCACGCGGCACCGCCTGCATCGCGGCCAGGAAGATCAGCGCGTTGTAGCCGGTCCAGCGCCAGTTGACCATCGACGCGATGGCGACGTGGCTGGCGAGCGTGTCGACGTGCCAGCGGATCGGCTCGAGGCCGATCCCCTGCAGCACCTCGTTGACCAGGCCGTAGCGGTCGCCGAAGACGTTGCCGAAGATCAGCGCCACCGCCGCGGGTGCCACGACGAAGGGCAGCAGGACGCTCATCCGCCACAGGTTGCGCGCCCGCAGCTGCGTGTCGAGCAGGCCAGCCAGCACCAGCGCGATGACCACCTGCGGCACCGACGACAGCACGAAGATGCTGACGGTGTTGCGCAGGGCGTTCCAGAAGTAGCGGTCCTCCAGCACGCGCCGGTAGTTGTCGAGGCCGGCGAAGTCGCCCTGCCCCGACAGCAGCCCCCACTGGTGGACCGACACGAACGCCGTGTAGGCGAGCGGGAACATGCCCACCAGCAGGAACAGCAGGAAGAACGGGGAGACGAACACGTAGGGCGTGACCCTGGTGTCGAGCCGGGAGAGCCGGCGCCGCCACGCGGAGCGGCGTACGTCGGCGCTGTCGGGCCGTGCCCGGGTCGGGGACGCCGGGCCACCGGCGCCCCCGACCTGCTTCACGGCAGTTGAACCCACACCCATCGCGAAGAATCAGCCCAGCCGCTCGACGTCGGCCAGGAACGACTGCCAGGCGTCCTCGGGGGACTCCTTGCCCTCGTCGACGCGCTGGATCGCCTGCTGGAACGCCGTGTTGATGTCGGCGTACTTGGGACCCTTGTGCGGGATGAACTCGATGGCCTCCGCGCGGTCGGCGAGGATCTGCCCGGTCGGGGCGTCGTTGAAGAACGGGCTGGTGTGGTCGAGCAGTCCCGGGTCCTCCAGGGCCTCGACCTGGCTCGGGAAGGTGAACTTGGCGTCGAACGCCTTGAGCTGCTGCTCAGGGGCGGTCAGCCACTTGGCGAGCTCCTTGGCCTCCTCGACGTGGTCGCCCTGGGTGGGCACCGTCAGGTAGGAGCCGCCCCACAGGCCGGCCCCGCCCGGGAAGACGTTAGCGATGTCCCAGCCCTCGACGCCCTCGGCGTTGCCCTCGATGACGCCGAGCATCCAGCCGGGGCACGCCATGGTGGCGAAGCCGTCGTTCTGGAACGACGCGGTCCAGTCCTCGGCCCACTGCACGAGCTGGGTCGACAGGCCCTCCTCCGACAGCGCCGTGACGGTGTCGAAGACCTCCTTGACCTGCGGGTTCTCCGCGGCGATGACGTTGTTGTCCTCGTCCTCGAAGGAGTACTCCGTCTGGTTGATCATCGCCTGGGCGGTCGCGCCGGAGCTGTCGTACCAGGCGACGTCGGGCACCTTCTTCACGAACTGGCGACCCGCCTCGAAGTAGTCGTCCCAGGTGGTGAACATCTTGGCCACCTCCTCGCGGTCGGTCGGCATGCCGGCCTTCTCGAGCAGGTCGGCGCGGTAGCAGATGCCCTCGGGGCCGATGTCGGTGCCGTAGCCGATGAGCCGGCCGTCGTCGGTGGTGGCCGCCTCGGTCTTCCAGTCCAGCCAGCGTCCCTCCACCTCCGGGTCGGAGAGGTCCTCGAAGGCGTCGGCCTGCTCCATCAGCGCCGCCCACCAGTCGACCTCGACCGCCTCGATGTCCGACAGGCCCGAGCCCGCGGCCAGCTTGGTGTAGAGGTTGTCCTGGTGCTCGTTGGCCGTGCCGGCCTTCTTCTGCTCGACGACGACCTCGTCCTGCATCGCGTTGTACTCCTCGATGAGCTCCTCGTAGCCGAACTCGTTGAAGGTCGCGACGGTGAGCTTGATCTTGCCGTCCGCGGTCGTGCCCTCGTCGTCGCTGCCGCCGCACGCGGCCGCCGTCGTCGCGAGGGTGAGCGCCAGCAACGCGCTCGTGGCGAGTCGCACTCGCCGGCTCTTCGATGTCTGCACCACTGCACTCCTGCCGTGCGAAGGCCGGACGGGTTGCCCGGCTCGGGGTGGACGTCAGCACCGATGCGTGAGAGCGCTTCCACTTACGTCCGCGGTTCACCATGACAGGCGTCACATTCGAGTGTCAATGGAGCGCGCACAAGTCCACCATTTGAATGAGAGCGCTTCCACTAGACGGCACGCCTGCCGCTGCGTACGGTGAGCAGCGACGTCCTGGGCGGCCACCGCCCGGGCGTCACACCACCACTTCGCGAGGGGAACCACACGATGGCATCAGTGAGCTTCGTCGGCGCCGGGCGCCACTACCCGGGTGCGGACCGCGCGGCGGTCGAGGCGCTCGACCTGGAGATCGAGGACGGCGAGTTCATGGTGCTCGTCGGACCGTCCGGCTGCGGCAAGTCGACGTCGCTGCGGATGCTGGCGGGCCTGGAGGAGTGCGACGCGGGGTCGATCCGCATCGGCGAGCGGGACGTCACCCGCGAGGTGCCCAAGGACCGCGACATCGCGATGGTGTTCCAGAACTACGCTCTCTACCCGCACATGACCGTGGGCGACAACATGGGCTTCGCGCTCAAGATCGCCGGCGTCGGCAAGGCCGAGCGCGCCGAGCGGGTGCAGGAGGCCGCCCGGCTGCTCGACCTCACCGACTACCTCCACCGCAAGCCCAAGGCCCTGTCCGGAGGCCAGCGTCAGCGGGTGGCCATGGGCCGTGCCATCGTGCGGCGGCCGGAGGTCTTCTTGATGGACGAGCCGCTGTCCAACCTCGACGCCAAGCTCCGTGTGTCCACCCGCACCCAGATCGCCGCGCTGCAGCAGCGGCTCGGCGTCACGACCGTGTACGTCACCCACGACCAGGTCGAGGCGATGACCATGGGCGACCGGGTGGCCGTGCTCAAGGACGGGGTGCTGCAGCAGGTCGACACCCCGCTCGGTCTCTACGACCGCCCCGCGAACCTGTTCGTGGCCGGGTTCATCGGCTCCCCGGCGATGAACCTGCTGCCTGCGGTCGTGGCGGACGGCGTCGCCGTCGTCGCCGGGCACCGCGTGCCGCTGGAGCGGGGCGTCGCCACGCGGGCCGGCCGTGCCGTCACCCTCGGCGTACGCCCGCACGCGTGGCGCCTCGCGGAGGCCGGCGAGGGCATCCGCGGCACCCTGCGGGTGGTCGAGGAGCTCGGCTCCGACAGCTTCGTCTACGTCACGCCCAGCGATCCCGCCCTCGCCGAGGAGGTCGCCCAGTGCGTCGTGCGGGTCGACGGTCGCCGGCGGCTGGAGAAGGGCGAGCAGGTCGGCCTGGTCGTCGAACCGA
This sequence comes from Nocardioides sp. SYSU D00065, assembly GCF_017916425.1. GTDB lineage: Bacteria > Actinomycetota > Actinomycetes > Propionibacteriales > Nocardioidaceae > Nocardioides. The sequence continues at coordinate 1,667,982 of NZ_JAFMSX010000001.1, forward strand.
GCGAGGTGCACGTCTTCGACACCGCCTCGGGCGAGCGGCTCAGCGCCTGAGCGCGGTCAGGACCAGCGCAGGACGCCGTCGTCGAGCCGCGCAGTCCGCAGCGCGAGGGCGTCGTGGACGTAGCTCTGCTTGAGCTGCCACGGCGCGACCGCGCCCTGTCGCGGCAGGGCGTGCAGCGCCCGCTGGACGTAGCCGGACTCGAAGTCGAGCAGCGGCACCTCCTTCACCGCCGGGTCGCGCACCGGCACGACCGAGCGCGAACCGGTGGCGCGCATCCGGGCCAGCACGCGCACGACGTACTCGGCGACGAGGTCGGCCTTGAGCGTCCACGACGCGTTGGTGTAGCCGATGGTGAAGGCGAAGTTGGGCACCCCCGACAGCATCATCGCCCGGTAGGCCATGGTCTCGCGCGGCTCGACGACCTCGCCGTCGACGCTGAGCTCTGCGCCGCCGAAGACCTGCAGCTCGAGCCCCGTCGCGGTGACCACGACGTCGGCCTCGAGCCGGTCACCGGAGGCCAGCTCCAGTCCCGTCTCGGTGAAGGTGACGATCCGGTCGGTGACCACCGTCGCCGAGCCGGCCCTGATCGCGCGGAACAGGTCGCCGTCGGGCACCAGGCACAGCCGCTGGTCCCACGGGTCGTAGGTGGGGTTGAAGTGCGTGTCGACGGCGTACCCCGGCGGCAGCAGCGCCACGTTGGCCTTGCGCACCACGGTGCGCACGAGGTCCGGGCGGCGGCGACTCAGCTTGTACAGCGCCGACTGCACCGCGATGTTCTTCCACCGGGTGACGGCGTACGACGTCCGCTCGCCGACGAGCGAGGTCAGCCTGCGCTTCAGCCCGTCCTGGCCCGGCACGGACAGGACGTAGGTGGGCGAGCGCTGCAGCATGGTGACGTGGGCGGCTCCGGACGCGGCGAGCGCCGGGACCAGCGTCACCGCGGTCGCCCCCGACCCGATGACGACCACGCGCTTGCCGGCGTGGTCGAGGTCCTGGGGCCAGTGCTGCGGATGGACCACCTCGCCGCGGAAGCGCTCCTGGCCCTCGAAGTGAGGCGTGTGGCCCCGGTCGTAGTCGTAGTAGCCGCTGCAGGCCCACAGGAAGTCCGCGGTCACGGTGACCGTCTCCTCCCCCACCCGGGCGGTGACGCTCCAGCGGGCAGTGGCGGCGTCCCAGGAGGCGGCGGTGACGTGGTGGCCGTAGCGGATGTGGTCGTCCACGCCGTACTCGCGGGCCGTGTCGCGCACGTAGGCGAGGATCGACGCGCCGTCGGCCAGCGAGGTGTGCCCGCGCCAGGGACGGAAGCGGTAGCCGAGCGTGTGCATGTCGGAGTCCGAGCGGACGCCGGGGTAGCGGAACAGGTCCCACGTGCCGCCGCTGGCGTCGCGGCGCTCGAGGACGGCGTACGTCGTGCCCGGCAGGTCCTTGACCAGGTGGGCCGCCGCTCCGATGCCCGAGAGCCCGGCGCCGATGATCAGCACGTCGACGTGGTCGGCTTTGCTCACGCCCCGAGCCTAGGCGAGCGGCGCGCTCGTGCAACTGGGAGTTACACCCGGCGCAGGTCGCGCGCCATGGCCAGCAGCCCCAGGACCGGTCCCGGGAGCAGGAGCCACGACACGTGCGGGCCGAGGTCGCCGACCAGGGCCGACGCCAGCGCGATGGCGCCGATCGTGAGGGCGAACCCGATGCCGTTCTGCACCGCCAGCGCGCTGCCGACGAGGTGCGGCGGGCACGCCCTGGCCGAGAGCGCCGAGAACTGGGCCGAGTCGGCCACGACCGCGACGCCCCACAGCACCAGCACCGCCAGCACCAGCCAGGACGGCCCGCCGGCCACGAGCGGGTAGACCAGGCAGATGGTGCCCGAGGCGGCGAGCGCCGCCGCGGCCACGCGCGCCTCGCCGACCCGCCCGCTCCACACTCCGCCGGCGACCGAGCCGACCGCCCCGGCGCCGATGACGACGAACGCCCACGCGCTCAGCTCGCCCGGACCGCCGACGACCACGTCGAGGAGCAGCAGCGGCACGACCGTCCAGAAGGCGTAGAGCTCCCACATGTGGCCGAAGTAGCCGAGGGCGGCACCGCGGTAGGAGCGCACGCGGAACGCCTGGAGGACCGCGCCCGGACGCAGGCCGCGGGCGTCGCCGCGCGGCAGGTGCGGCCCGTCGCCGAGCCGCAGCACGGCCGCGCCGGCGGCCAGCGCGAGCGCGGAGGAAGCCAGCACGACCGCGCGCCAGTCCCATCCGACGCCGAGCGAGGAGACCAGGTGCGGCAGCGCGGTCCCGAGCGTCAGCATCCCGACCAGCCAGCCGAGCGCCCGGCCCGCGCGGTCGGGGGCCCAGGAGACGACCAGCTTCATGCCGAGGGGGTAGATGCCGGCCAGGCACAGGCCGGTGACGAAACGCCAGGCCATCCCGGACACCGTGTCCTCGGCGAGCAACGCGAAGCCAGCGTTGGCGGCGGACCCGAGCACGCAGGCGCAGGCGAAGATCCGGCTCGCTGCGTAGCGGTCCGCCAGGCTGGTGACCGCGCCGAGCAGCGTCCCGGTCACGAAGCCGGCCTGCACCGCCATCGTCAGCCGTCCGAGGTCGGCGTCGCTCAGGTCCCAGATCCCGCGGAGATCGGCGGCGGCCGCGTTGGCGCTGAACCACAGCGAGGTGCCCAGGAGCTGCGCGACGACCACGACCGCGACGGCGAGTGCTCCCTGCCGCCTGTCCACGGCCCCCAGCGTGCCAGACGGCCTCGGCGACGACCGAGCGGCGCCGCGCCTCAGGCCTGGACAGCCGCCCCGCTCGCGACCAGGGCATCGATGTCGCCGATGCCCCACGCGGCCAGCGCCTCCCGCGTGTGCTCGCCAGGCAGGGCCGGCGGCGCGCCGACGGCGGTCGCGGTGCGCGAGAAGCGCGGCGCCGGCGCCGGCTGGGTCACCCCGCCCGGCGACACGAACGTCCCGCGAGCGGCCAGGTGCGGGTGGTGCGGCGCGTCGGCGAGCCGTACGACGGGCGCGACGCACGCATCGGTGCCGTCGAACACCTCGGCCCACTCGGCCTGCGTCCGCTCCCGGAACCTCCGGGTGAGCGCCTCCCTGATGCTCGCGTGCTGGGCGGGGTCGTCGCGGTCGGGCAGCGCGACGCCGATCCGCTCGACCAGGGCGGCCCAGAACTGCGGCTCGAGGGCGGCGACGCTGACGTGCCGGCCGTCGGCGGTCTCGTACACGTCGTACCAGGGCGTGCCGCCGTCGAGCAGGCCGGAGCGGCGCCGGTCGGGGTCCAGGCCCATCGCCGCGAAGCTCGACCCGATGGCGTTGAGGTGCGCGGCGCCGTCGACGATCGCGGCGTCGACGACCTGCCCGCGGCCGCCGGCCCGGGCCTCGATCAGCGCGGCGAGGACGCCGATGACCAGGTACGTCGAGCCGCCCCCGAAGTCGCCGAGCAGGTTGCCGGGGAACTGCGGCCGGCCGGGGTCCTGGCCGAGGCCGTGCAGGGCGCCGCTGACGGCGACGTAGTTCAGGTCGTGGCCGGCGACCTCGCTCCACGGTCCGTCCTGGCCCCATCCCGTCATCCGGGCGAACACGAGCCGGGGGTTGCGGGCCAGGCACTCCTCCGGGCCGAGCCCGAGGCGCTCGATCGCGCCGGGTCGCATCCCCTCGACGAGCACGTCGGCGCGCTCGACGAGGCCCAGCACGGTCGCCACCGCCTCGGGGCGCTTGAGGTCGAGCGCGACGCTCGGCCGGCCGCGGTTGAGCAGGTCGGCGCGGCCCCCGGCGAACATCCCGCCGCCCGGTCGCTCGATCCGCACCACGTCCGCGCCGAGGTCCGCCAGGACCATGCAGGCGTGCGGTCCGGGCCCGATCCCCGCGATCTCGACCACCCGCACGCCCCGCAGCGGACCGGTGCCCTGCCCCAGCTCGTACGTCATGCGCCGATGATGACACCGTTGCTGTCGGGGTCGCTGTGGGGCGGGATTTAGTGATCCCCGGCTGGCCGGGGGTTCCGCAGGTTGTCGGCCCTTGCATGGCCTGACAACTTCAGGGATCCCCGGCCGACCGGGGATCCCTCAACCACGCCAGGCTTGCAACTCGTTGCATAGGTCGGCGACACTCCATGCATGGCCCTCGAGCACGCGCTCCTCGTCGCGCTGAGCGAGCGACCCGCGAGCGGCCTCGACCTCACCCGACGGTTCGAGAGGTCGATCGGCTTCTTCTGGCACGCGACCCACCAGCAGATCTACCGCGTGCTCGCGCGGATGGAGGCCGACGGCTGGGTCACCGTCGAGGTCGTCGAGCAGGAGGGACGACCCGACAAGCGGGTGCACACCCCGTCGGCGACGGGTCGGCGGGTGCTCGCCGACTGGCTCGCCGCCCCGATCCCCCGCGAGACGTTCCGCAGCGAGCTCGCCGTCAAGCTGCGCGGAGCGGCGTATGGCGACCGCGCGGCGCTGACCCGCCACCTGCACGGCGTCCGCGCCGACCACGCCACCCGGCTCGCGCACTACGAGTCGCTGGAGCGCGAGCAGTTCCCCGACCCCGCCGCCCTCGACGAGGCGGGGCTCGACCAGTGGCTCGTGCTGCGCGGCGGCATCCGGCTGGAGCGGTTCTGGATCGACTGGATCACCGAGTACCTGCAGGCACACGACAGGAAGCCCCACCCATGACGCACCCGCGCTACCCCCACCTCCTCGCCCCGCTGACCCTCGGCACCGGTCCGGACGCCCTGGTGCTGCGCAACCGGGTGGTGATGGGCTCGATGCACACCGGGCTCGAGGACCGTCCCTGGGACATCGACCGGCTCGCGGCCTTCTTCACCGAGCGCGCACGCGGCGGCGTCGGGCTGATCATCACCGGCGGCTACGCCCCCACCAAGCGCGGCTGGCTCAAGCCGTTCGCGTCGGAGATGACCAACCGGCTGCACGCCGCGCGCCACGAGCGGATCACCGGCGCGGTGCACGACGCCGGCGGCGCGATCGCCCTGCAGGTGCTGCACGCCGGCCGCTACGGCTACCACCCGCTCTCCCAGGGCGCCTCGGCCAGGAAGTCGCCGATCACACCGTTCCGACCGAGCGCGATGTCCAGCAAGGAGGTCGACCGCACTGCCACGGCGTTCGCCCGCAGCGTCGCGCTGGCCCGGAAGGCCGGCTACGACGCGGCCGAGATCATGGGCTCCGAGGGCTACCTCATCAACCAGTTCCTCGCCGCGCGGACCAACGACCGCGACGACCAGTGGGGCGGCTCGCCGAGCCGTCGCATGCGCTTCCCGGTCGAGGTCGTACGCCGCTCGCGCGAGCTGGTCGGCGACGACTTCCCCCTCGTGTACCGGATCTCATTGCTCGACCTCGTCGAGGGCGGCCAGACCTGGGAGGAGACCGCCGAGCTGGCGCTGCACCTCCAGGCGGCCGGCGTGACGGTGCTCAACACCGGCATCGGATGGCACGAGGCGAGGGTGCCCACGATCATCACGCAGGTGCCGCGCGGGGCGTGGCGGTCGTACACCGCCCGGCTCAAGCAGGTGGTCGACGTCCCGGTGTGCGCGTCGAACCGGATCAACACCCCCGAGCTCGCCGAGGACATCCTCGCCGCGGGTGAGGCCGACCTGGTCTCGATGGCCCGCCCGCTGCTGGCCGACCCCGCCTTCGTCGCCAAGGCGATGGACGAGCGCGCCGACGAGATCAACACGTGCATCGCCTGCAACCAGGCGTGCCTCGACCACGTCTTCAGCAACGAGCGGGCCTCGTGCCTGGTCAACCCGCGGGCCTGCCGCGAGACCGAGCTCGTGCTGATGCCGACACTGCGCAGGCGGACCGTGGCCGTCGTCGGCGCCGGTCCGGCCGGGCTCGCCGCGGCGACCAGCGCGGCCGAGCGCGGGTTCGCCGTCACGCTGTTCGAGCGCTCGCCGCGGCTCGGCGGCCAGTTCCGCCTCGCCATGGCCGTACCGGGCAAGGAGGACTTCGCCGACACCCTGCGCTACTTCATGCGCCGCCTCGAGGTCCTCGGCGTGGACGTGCGCCTCGGGACGACCGCCGGCCCCGGCGACCTCGCCGGCTTCGACGAGGTCGTCGTCGCGACCGGCGTCGAACCCCGCATCCCGGACATCCCCGGCATCGACCACCCGAGCGTGGCGTCGTACGCCGACGTGCTGAGCGGCGCCGTGGTGCCCGGGCGCCGGGTCGCGGTGATCGGGGCCGGCGGGATCGGGGTGGACGTGAGCGTCTTCCTCACCCACCAGGCGGAGGACCTCGACGACTGGTTGGCCCACTGGGGCGTCGGCGACCCCGCGCTGCACGAGGGCGGCCTGACGGAGGCCAAGCCGCGCACCCCGGCCCGCGAGGTGACGCTGGTCCAGCGCAAGACCACGCCGATCGGCATCGGCCTGGGCCGGACGTCGGGCTGGGCGCACCGTGCGGTGCTCCGCCAGTCGCACGTGACGCTCGTCAGCGGCGCGACGTACGACCGGATCGACGACGAGGGGCTCCACCTTACCGTCGACGGCGCCGCGCGGGTCGTCGCCGCCGACACGATCGTCGTGTGCGCCGGCCAGGACTCGGTGCGCGACCTCTACGACGGCCTCGACCGGCCCGCGCACCTCATCGGTGGGGCCGACCTCGCCGCCGAGCTGGACGCCGAGCGGGCGATCCGGCAGGGGACCGAGCTCGTCGCGGCGCTCTGAGAAAGTCCGGGGCACCGTTGGGCGTACGCCGCTCCGGCTGGCGGTGCGTGAGCCACATCGATGACCGCCAGGATGTGGCTGGCTCACCGCTCGACGTACGCCGCGCCCGCTGGCGGTGCGTGAGCCACATCAGGACCCGCTGGGATGTGGCTGGTTCACCGCTCGACGTACGCCGCGCCCGCTGGCGGTGCGTGAGCCACATCGGGCGGCCCTGAATTGTGGCTGGCCCACCGCCAGCGGTACAGCGCTCCCGCTAGCGGTGCGTGAGCCACATCGGGACCCGCTGGGATGTGGCTGGTTCACCGCTCGACGTACGCCGCGCCGGCTGCCAGAGCCGCATCGGGCGAGATGCCGGCCAGGTGCACCCGCAGGGGTGCCCGGTCAAGGCACCGGCGGACCGGACGAGGTCCGGTCCGCCGGGCAGCCCCTGCCGATGTGGTCGTACCACTGTTCACGGATCACGGTCGCCGCGCAGGTCGAGCCTGCGGAGCCCGTCCGCCCCAGGGGCGGGGCGAGGGCTCGATCGTAGGTCGCGTCGACGCCGTCCGCGACCCGGTTCCGGGGCGTCGAGGAGCGCGTCCCTCAGCCCAGCGGCGGGAGCGTCACGACCTGCCCGGCATAGCTGAGCCCGGCGCCGAAGGCGATGAGCAGGGCGGTGTCGCCGGGGGCTGCCTCGTCGTGGCGCAGCATCGCCTCCATCGCCAGCGGCACCGACGCGGCCGAGGTGTTGCCGGAGTCGATCACGTCGGTGGCGACCGCGACGTGCTCGGGCAGCTTGATGTTCTTCGCGAGCGTCTGGGTGATGCGCAGGTTGGCCTGGTGGGGGATGAAGGCGTCGAGGTCGTCGGGGGTGACGCCGGCCAGGCGCATCGCCTCGTGCGCGACCTCCGCCATCGCGAACGGTGCCCAGCGGAAGACGGCCGTGCCCTCCATCTGCACGACCGGGTGGTCGGTCTCGGAGTGGCCGCCCAGGCAGCTGGGGGTCTGGGTGATGACGTGTGCCTGCGAGCCGTCCGAGCCCCACGCGGCCGGGCCGATGCCCGGCACGTCGGACGGACCGACGACCACCGCACCGGCGCCGTCGGCGAAGATGAACGCCGTGCCGCGGTCGGTCGGGTCCATGAACCGGCTCAGCTGCTCGACGCCGATCACCAGCACGTGGGACTCGGCTCCCGAGCGGACCATCGACGACGCCAGGTTGATGGCATGGCAGAAGCCGGCGCAGCCGGCGGAGATGTCGAACGCCGCCGAGGTGATCCCCAAGGCGGCGGCGACCTGCGGTGCGGACGCCGGCGTGTGCTCGGGGTGGGTGGAGGTGGCGACGATGACGCAGCCGACCTGCTCGGCGCCCACTCCGGCAGCGGCCAGGGCCCGCTCGGCCGCGGTGATCGACATGCCGATGAGGGTCTCGCCCTCACCCGCGAAGCGCCGGGTCCGGATGCCCGACCGGGTCTGGATCCACTCGTCGGAGGAGTCCAGCACCTCGCAGATCTCGTCGTTGGTGACGACCCGCTCGGGCCGGTAGGTGCCCAACCCCAGCATCGCTGCGTGGGTCAGGTCGGTGGGCTGCTGGATCGTCATGGCGCGAGCATAGGGAGGGGAGCGCAGCGCCTCATCGGCCGACCGCGGGCTCGGCCTCGGGGATCGGCGCGTCCGGCACCTGATCGGGCTCGATCGGGCTCACGCCGGGGTCCCCGGAGGGCACGACGGTCGGCTCGGGCGCAGGCTCGCTCGGTGTGGTGGTCATCGTCCAGTCGTACGCCGCGACGCGCGCCACCGCAATGCCCGGTCACCCCTTGCGGTGGGTCTCGGGTCGGTCGCCCGCCCGTGGTCAGCGGGGGCGGCGGCGCTCCTGCATCTTCTGCACGGCCGACCTGATCTTGGCCTGGTTGTGTGGCTTGCGAGCCTCGTCGTAGACCTTCTTGGCGATGCCCAGCGCTGCGATCTTCTTTGCCATACCCATGTCCCGACCGTACCCAGCGGAGGGAAACGCGATCCGCACCCATCCGTGACCCGGCTCACTCCGAACCCCCGGGGAGCCGTCGGACCCGGCGGCCAGTCGACGAAGGGTCACCCTCATGCGCCTCCCCGCTCTCCGCCGCCCGTCCCCGTCCATGGCCGTCTCGGTCATGGCGCTGGTCGTGGCCTCCACCGGCACGTCGTACGCCGCCGGCCTCATCGGCTCCGACGACGTGCGGAACAACTCCCTCACCACGATGGACATCAAGGACAAGACCCTCAAGGGTCGCGACATCAAGAACGACGTCCTCGGCTCGAACAAGATCCGCAACGGGTCCTTGAAGTCCAAGGACTTCAAGGCCGGCCAGATCCCGACCGGCCCCCAGGGCCCGGCAGGCGTCGGACGCTGGGCGCTCGTCGACGCGACCGGCGCCATCGTCGCCCAGTCCGGCGGCTTCACCGTCACCGCGGCGTACCCGACCCTGGCCCCCGCCGGCACTGACACGGCCGGCCTGCGCGCCAACGGCAACGTCTACATCAACGCCGGCGAGGACCTCACCGACAACGGCGTGCTCGCCGTCGTCGCCCTGCAGAACACCGTCGACCAGAACGGCGACGCCATCACCAACGGCCGCGCCCCCGGTGCGGACGCCAACCCCGAGTTCTCCGGCGAGATCTCCGCGGCGATGTGCCAGCCCGGAGTGGTCAACTGCGCGCCTCCCGGCACGGGCAACACCCAGCACCTTGTCGTCAGCCCCCGCAACAGCGACGGCAGCGTCACCACCGACGGCGCCCGCAAGCGCTTCTACGTCGTCGTGTCGGGCGACTCGGGCGTGCTCCGCTGACGGTCGCTCCGCTCAGCCGTTGTCCCCAGACGGCGGGCCCGCTTGTTTGGGGCCCGCCGCCCGGGGAAACCTCCCTCCAGACAGGGAGGAACCCATGACCATCATCCTCGACCCCGACGCGGTCCGCGCCGGCTGGCACTACGGCGACAACGCGCACACCGAGGTGCAGGACGCGATCGCGCGCACCGCTGAGGCAGCCGGACACGACATGGCGGACCTCGCCGCGACCCTCGCCGACGCGGCGAGCGACCTCGACGGCGTGCTGCGCGTGGTGCTGGGCGTCATCGCCGAGCACCGCGTCAACACCGAGCAGTGCATCGCCGACTTCCTGGCCACCGACGGCACCTCGGCGGGAGAGTTCCATGGGCTTGCTCGATGACACCGTCGCCCGGCTGAGGGACGCCCTGTCGCTCGTCGAGGACATCGACCTCTGGCCACCGTGGGACGCCGCCCAGACGATCGTCGACGCCGTCGCGCAGGCCGTCGCGATCGCCTCCGAGCCCCCGGAGCCGGCGCCCGAGGCCCTCACCACGGCGGCCGCCGTGTGGCGCCGGATCGCCGCCTGCGTCGACCGGGCCGGCGAGGAGCTCGACACCTGCCGCGAGCGGATCGACGCGACGGCCTGGGACGGCACGTCGGGCGACACCTTCCGCACCTCGGTCCGACGGCTGCGCACCCGCACGGCCACCGTGCCGTCGGCCGCCCGTGACGTGGCCAGCGCGCTGGACGCCCTCGCCGAGTCGATGACCGCCGCGCGCGATCGCCACCGCCGCGCCGACGACATGCTGCGCGACAACCTCGAGCTCTCCTGGGGGGAGATGCCGCCCTGGGACCTCGTCGACTACCTGCGCGGCGTCGTCGAGGGGGTGGTGCACGCGATCCGCGAGGCCATCGGCGCCTACACCGACGCCAGCGACGCGGTGCGCGTCGCGCGCAACGCCATCCGCGCGGCGATGGACGAGATCGACCTCCCCGACGCACTGCCGGAAGGCGTCTCCCCGGTCGCGCTCGTCAACGGCTGGGAGGACGAGGACGGTCCGCTGTCCGGGTCGGCGCTCAAGGGCTACGACGCGGCGTTCGACCGGCTCAGCCCGCAGCAGCAGCAGGCCGTGCGGGACGCTCTGGCCGACGCCCGCAGCGACGAGGAGCGCGCGTGGATCATGGCCGGCGTCGCCTCCGGGCTGACCGGCACCGCGCTCGCCAACTACGTCGCCCGCCTGCACACGATGAGCCCGTCGGAGCTCGACGACCTCGACCCGCCGACGGACGGCTCCTACTCCCAGCCCGACCAGACGACGTGCGGCTCCTCCAGCCTGGTGATGTCGCGCATGCTCAACGACCCGGCCTACGCGCTGTGGATGGAGACCGGCTACGACCCCGCCACCGGCCGCACCGACCCCCGCACGCCCGAGCAGCGCTTCGCCGACGAGTCGCTGGACATGCACGAGCGCACCAACGCGATCACCGACCGCGACGGCGACCTCCAGTTCCCGTGGCCCGAGGCGGCCGGCACCCAGCCGTGGGCGGTCGCTGCGGAGATGTCCGCCGACGGCGGCAGCGGTGCCCCCGGCACGGAGTACGAGGTGCAGACCGTCGCGGCCTCCGACCGCGGCGCCACCTACGACCGGATCGCCGGCTCGGTGGAGGAGGGTCACCACGTCCCGCTCTACGTCGGCGACACCACCCGGCCCGGGCACGTCGTGCTCGTCACCGGGAGCACCGGGGACAGCCTGACGATCTTCGACCCCGCCTCCGGGCGGGAGCAGACCGTCTCGCGCGACGACTTCACCGGCGGCGACCTGGGCGTCTCCGGATGGGACGAGCCGTGGTTCGCCGTCACGCCGTCGTCCTGAGCGTCCTGCTCGCCCCCGTGCTGGCGGGGTGCAGCGACGACCCCGCGATCGGGTCGGACCGCGCGGACCTCGCCGCCGCGATCGCCGTGTGGTCGGACCCGTGGGTGGCCCCCACGTCCGCGACCGTCGCGGGACCGGCGCTGGGCAGCAACGGCCAGGTCGACCGGGTCGTGGGCCGGCGCACCACGCCGTACGCAGTCGAGGTGCCCGCGGCGGCGGCGCAGGAGCTGCGAGCAGCGCGCGCCGCCGGGTGGGCGCCGACGTCCAGCACGTGCGGCGACACCGTGCACGTCGCCCTGGCCGGGCCGGGTGACGCCGCCGCCCAGCTCACCGTGGCGCCCGACGGAGCCGGTGCGGAGGTGGCCGTGCAAGCCGTCACGGCGCACCACCTCGACGAGACGTGGGCGGTGCCCGCCTCCGTGGAGCGGACCTGCCTCGACGGGGAGTCCGCGCCCTTCGAGCCGCCACCCCTCGGTTCCGCACCGCTCGGCGACGCCGAGGCGTCGGACGAGGAGAGCGCCGAGTGGACGGACGACGACGCGCCCGGGGAGCTCGTCGAGGAGGTCAACGCCGACCCCGCGCTCGCCGCGCTCGGCGTGCGGGTCGCCTCGCCCCGGCTCGAGACGGGCGTCAACCGTCGCCGCGCACCGGCGGCGGAGGTGACGACCGGAGCGACCACCCTCGACGAGGTCCTGACCGTGCTGCCGGGCTGGCGACCGACCTTCGCGGCGTGCGGAGGTGGAGGCGGCACGCTGGCGACCTTCGTCCGCAACCTTGGCTCGGCGACGGCGGTGGTGACCGCCGAGGTGGGTCCCGAGGGGACGTCGCTGCGGGTGACGCTGCCGATCGCCGAGGCGCCCGCCCCCACCTGGCTCGAGGACCTGCGGGCGCTGGAGCAGCCGGCGTGCCGCGGCGACGTGTCGCGGCACGCGCGACGTACGACCGGCACGCCCGCCGTCCTGCCCAGCGACCTGACCCCGCTCGCCGGTTGAACGACCCCACGCCGAGTGGTCGCCGCGACGACCCCTTCTCATGGCATCGCGGTCACCCGGGTGCGGCACACTGAGCCGGTGACCACGAAGATCTCCGTCGCCGGGCTCGGCTACGTCGGGCTGTCCATGGCGGTGCTGCTGGCTCGGCACAACACCGTGGTCGGGCTCGACCTCGACGCCGAGCGGGTCGAGCGACTGCGCCGCGGCGAGAGCCCCATCCACGACGACGACATCACGCGCTTCCTCGCCGAGGAGGACCTCGACCTCACCTTCACGACCGACCCCGAGGAGGCGCATCCCGGCGCCGAGTTCGTCGTCATCGCGACGCCGACCAACTACGACCCGGTCACCAACTACTTCGACACCAGCTCGATCGAGGCCGTCATGCGCGACGTCCTGCGGCTCGAACCGGACGCCACGATGGTCGTGAAGTCGACCGTGCCGGTGGGCTACATCGAGGACGTCCGCGCGCGCCTGGGCACCGACCGCGTGATCTTCTCCCCCGAGTTCCTGCGCGAGGGCCGGGCGCTCCACGACAACCTGCACCCCGCCCGCATCGTCGTGGGCGAGGACTCCGAGCGGGCGCGCGCCTTCGCCGAGCTGCTCGTCAAGGGCGCCGACGCCGACGACGTACCCGTGCTCTTCACCGCGCCCACCGAGGCCGAGGCGATCAAGCTGTTCGCCAACACCTACCTGGCGATGCGGGTGGCGTACTTCAACGAGCTGGACTCGTTCGCGCTGTCGCGCGGGCTCGACACCCGCCAGATCATCGACGGCGTCGGCCTCGACCCGCGCATCGGCACCCACTACAACAACCCGTCGTTCGGCTACGGCGGCTACTGCCTGCCCAAGGACACCAAGCAGCTGCTCGCCAACTACTCCGACGTCCCGCAGACGCTGATCTCCGCCATCGTCGAGGCCAACACGACGCGCAAGGACTTCATCGCCTTCGACATCATCGACCGCGCGCCCGAGGTCGTCGGCATCCACCGCCTGATCATGAAGGCCGGCTCCGACAACTTCCGCGAGTCCTCGGTGCAGGGGATCATGAAGCGCCTCAAGGGCAAGGGCATCGAGGTCATCGTCTACGAGCCCGAGCTCGGCGAGGACACCTGGTTCGGCTCGGAGGTGACCGCGGACCTCGCCTCGTTCAAGGAGCGGGTCGACCTGATCGTGGCCAACCGGATGGTCGACGAGCTGCGCGACGTGGCCGACAAGGTCTACACCCGCGACCTCTTCGGCGCCGACTGAGGTTCGGCGGGACCCCGCTGCCTGTCCATCACGGTATGTCGCCGGATGGGCACTTCCCCCGGTGAATTCACGCAGGGAAGTGCCTGTTCACCGACATACCGTGATGAAGCATCAGCGGCGGCGGCCGAAGATCCCCCGCTTCCGGTCCGAGGCCGCCTCGACCTCGGTCGCCGGGTCGGCGCCGTCGTCGACGACCTCGTCAGCGGGTCGGTCGGCGGCGAGCACCTTGCGCAGCCGCTTCTCGGACTTGTCGGGGTCCATCGGCGGGCGGGCCCCGAGGGTGAAGCGTTCGACGACCCGCTGGTCGACCGGCACGAAGCCCACCTCGGTCGCGACGTAGGTCTTCACGCCGAACGACTCCTCGAGCAGCGCCTCCGGGTCGTCGCCCTCGGCCATCAGGCGGGAGACCCGCGCCAGCGCGGCGGTGCGCTCGAGTCGAGCCGTCGCACCCGAGGCGTACGTCAGCACGCGCGCGCCGTGGTGGGTGCGCTCGAGGTCGTCGAGCAGGGCCGCCAGGGTCGCGGGCAGGGGCGCGAGCGACACGTCGGGCAGCGTCAGCACGAACTCGGCCTCTCTGACCTCCGGCGTCGACTCCACCAGCCGCACCCGCGGCTCGTGGAGGTACGAGCGGTGCACCAGGCGCGTCTCCAGCACCGGGTCCTCGACCGGCTGGACCCGGTCCTGGTGGACCGAGCCCCACGGGCCGACGAGGCTCACCCGCAGGTCCGGGACGTCCCCGTCGAGCAGCGAGTCGACGAGGCGGATGGTCTCGTCCGCGGGACCGGCCTGCACGACCACCTCGAGGTACGGCACCTGGTAGGCCCGGCCACGGCGGTTGCGCTTGGGCCGCATCGTGGGGACGAGGTCGGCGAGGAAAGGGTCGTTGTAGCGGTTGACCTGCTCGGCGCGGCGCAGCACCTGCGAGCGGCCGAGGTGCCAGCTGCGGGCCTCGCGGTCGACGACGAAGACGCCGCCGGCCTGGGCCAGCTCGTGGCCCAGGTGCAGGTCCTCGCCGAGGCGCAGGGTGCGGTCGAAGCCGCGGGAGTCGAAGTACAGCGCGCGCGACACCGAGCCGGTCATGCCGATGTGGAAGCGCTGCGCGCGGGGTCCGGCCGTGCGCAGGTCGTCGGTCTTGGCCCAGTAGTCCTCGACCCACTGGTGCGGCTCGTGCTGCTGATCCGCGAAGAGGTCCGCCGCCCCGCCCGCCGCGACCCGGTCGCGCACCACGGCGGGCTCGAGCTCGAGCAGCGGCGCCGGGTCGACGAAGAGCTTCCAGCCGCCGGGGACGGCGTAGTCGACGAGATGGTGCCACCGGGCGTGGGCCTCGACCTCCTCGCGGTAGGCCAGCATGTCGGCGTCGTACCAGTGCAGGACGTCGCCGTCGGCCGCCCGCGCACCGAGGTGGCAGGCGTTCGCCCGGCCCCAGCCCTCCTCGACGCGGATCAGCCGGGTGTTCTCCGGCCGGACCTCGGGCAGCTCCTGCGCCGGTGAGCTCTGGTCGTCGACGACCACGACCTCGAGCAGGTGCGCGGGGTAGGACTGCGCGGCGAGGGCGGCGAGGACGTGCGGCAGCGTGTGCTGGTAGTTGAAGGTGGGGACCACCACGCTGACCGACAGCGTCGGCTCCCAGTCACCGAGGGTCGCCGGGACCAGGCTCCCCCAGTCGTTGTGGCGCACCACCGGCTGCCGCGGCATTCACCCTCCCCCGTTCGTGCCGACCGTCCCGCCCGGGACCGGCCGGTCGAGCGGGTCGACCTCCAGCACCAGGCTCGGCTGGAAACCCTCCCACTCCGAGGCCACGATGTCAGGTCGGCGGAACTCCGCGTCGTCACGCACCCAGGTGTGTCCCTCGCCCGTCCGCCGCAGGACGTAGCCCAGGCCGTGGGTGCGGTAGATCCGGCCGCCCGCCGCCTCGACGCCGGCGAGCAGCTGGGCGTCGACGAACTTGCGCACCCGCCGGAAGTCGCCGAGCGAGCGCAGCAGGCCGCGGTCGAGCAGCAGGGTGCCGCCCGCGACGAAGCGGGCGAAGAGCTCGGAGGGGTGGTTGCGCCGCACGGTGAGGTCGTCGTGGTGGAGGTAGACGAACTCCGAGGGCATCCCGACCACGTCGGCGCCGGAGAAGCGGCGCGCCATCAGCAGGTCGTGGACCGCGTCGGGGGCGTACCAGTCGTCGTCGTCGATCTTGAGCAGCACCTCGCTCGACGCGGCCCGCGCCGCGGCTGTGAGGACGTCGCCGAAGAACGTGTCGCCGTCGAAGGACAGCACCTGGTGCGGCCGGTCGCCCAGCGCCCGGCGTACGGCGTCGCGTTCCGGCTCGAAGCCGTGCGCCGCGAGCACCAGCTCCACCTCCGCGCCGCGTTGCCGGGCGACCTGTCGCAGCGCGAAGTCGAGCATCTGCGGACGCTTGGTCGCCAGCAGCGCGCTGACCGGCGGCAGCCCCACGTGGCGGGTGCCCGAGCGCGCGGCGAGCGCGGAGCGCCACGCCAGGGTCGAGTGGTGGTCGAAGGCCGCGCGGCGCACGGCGAGGCTGTGCTCCTCGCGGCGCAGCGGGTCGTCGAGGTCGACGTCGGCAGCCAGCGCCGCGGCCAGCGGCGGGGCGAGGTCGAGGACGTCCTCGGTGACCAGCGGGACGCCCGCCATCGCGAGCGCGAGGAGGTCGGCGGTGGGCGTCTGGGCGGTGAGGCACACGCCCTGGAAGGCGCGAGCGGCGGCGACGACCCCCTCGGTGACCGGCCCGCGGGTGATGCGGTCGAGCTCCACGACCGGGTGGTCCCAGTCCTTGCGGAAGCCGACCGGGTTGAACACGCGCTCGTCCACCGGCTCGGGACCGGGATCGGTCACCACCGTCGGTGCCCGGTCGATGACGTGATGCTCGGCCACCGCACCGCCCCGGCGCGCCACCACGACGTCCGGAGGTACGTCGCGCTCGGCGTCGCCGGCTCCGGCCACGTCGGGCAGCAGCACGCTGCGGGCGTCGAGGCCCGGCGCCGCGGCGCGACCGGCGTAGGACACGACGAGGCCGCCGTGGGCGGTGTCGCCGGGACCGGCCGCCTGGCGGGCCATCTCCATCGCCACCAGCTGCGCTCGTGCGCCGGAGGCGAAGCGGGCGACGGTCAGCACGCCCCGGTCCCCGGCCTCGCGGGCGGCCAGGTGGACCAGCCGCGGCCACTCCGGGCGCGGCACCAGTACCCACGGCGTGGGCGTGTCGGTCAACCAGCACGCGACGACCTTGCACTGCCCCAGCAGCGGCACGGCGCTGGCCATCCGTCGCAGCCGCGCCCGGTCGGCGGCGACCACGAGCACCGATCCCCAGCCCTTGAGCGGGCCGTCGATGGAGGACAGCGCGACGACGCGCGGCTCGATGCCGGGGACGTCCTCGATGCCGCGCAGGGCGTCGAGCGCGAGGGCGTCGGAGTCGTCGACGAGCACCAAGGTGGGCCCGGGGAGCCGGACGTCGTGCAGCGGGTGCCGTGTCGCCGGGTGCGGCGTCGATCGGTGCGGCGGAGTCGGGGGCTGGGGAGGAGGGGTCACGGTCTAGCGGTCCTTCAGCGCTCGGTGCTTCAAGGAGGCCGGCAGCGAGTGCTGCACGAGCGGCCGCGGCTGGCGCCAGAGCCAGTCGCGGCTCACGTGGTCGATGATGTGGACGCCCTCGGGCGCGGTGACCCGCACCAGCCCGCCGAGCGCCTCGGGGTCGCCGTTGCGGATCGCCTCGTCGACCTCGAACTCGCGCAGCTTGCGGTACAGCCGGGTGTTGGTGAAGTCGACGCCGTCGCGGCGCCAGTGGGCGTACTCGTCGGCGTCGAGCCACTTCACCTCGACGCACAGCCCCTGCTGCAGCACGATCCGCTCCACGCCGGGAGGAAACTCGCGCAGCTCCCAGTCGAAGGCCTTGACGAAGGTGAACTCCGGGCCCATGGGGTAGACCCACGGCTCGAGGAAGCGCAGCGACAGGTCGAGCCAGCCGGTCGACTCGTCGACCACCGTCAGCGGGTGGCGCGGCATCGCCACGATCGCGCGGGTCGCCTCCAGCTGCCACGACAGGTCGCGCAGGATCGCGGCCCCCTCCGGTGTGAGCACCATGTCGCCGTCCCACTTCATCGAGTAGGTGGTGCGGACGTGGGAGAAGCACCAGTTGTAGAAGTGCGTCAGCGAGTGCACGCTCGTGGCCGGCGTCGCGAGGTGCTCGGCGCCGGCGCGGGCCACCCGGTGGGGATAGTCGAGGACGGTCAACCGCTCGGCGGCGCCGCACTCGTCCGCGACCCGGCGCGCCACGTCGGCGGTGCCGTCGTCCGAGCCGTTGTCCACCAGCAGCACGTGCTGCACCGCGGAGAAGATGGGCGGCAGCACCCACGGCAGGTTGCGCGCCTCGTTGCGGACCCGGAAGACGCACGTCAGCCCCGGCGCCAGCGGCTCGCCGGCGGTCCACGGCCAGGTGACGTCGTACGCCGGTTCGCTCTCGAGAGAGGCGATGTCGGGCATCAGGCCGGTCCCTGCCCCTGCGGTCGCTCGCGCCCGATCGCCTTGCGCAGCCGCTGCCGGGCGGCGGGCGGCACCATGGCGCGCACCGCGTGGGGCACCCGGTCGGCGCCACGTGCGGCCGGCGCCTGCGCGGCCGCCTCGCGACGCGCCTCGGCCGCGGCCGTGCGCCGCTGCGCGACGACCGTCGAGTGGGCGAAGGCCTCGGCGTCGGCGTACTGCGCGGCGTAGTCCGCGCGGAGCCGGTCGCACCACTGGTGGTGCTCCGGGGAGTCGTCGGAGGCGACGGCGGCGAGCGCTCGCCAGGTCTCGTCGGCGAGCTCGCGCAGCCGGTCGGGCACCCCGATGTCGTCCCACGTCATCGTCACCCGGCGCAGCGACGGGTCGATGAAGCGGTGCACCGCGGCGATGTCGACGGCCATCGCGGTCTTCACCGCGTCCAGGTCGAAGGCCTCGCCGAGCGCGAAGACCGGCTGCGTCCAGTCGTCGAGCAGGTCGCCGTAGTGGACGAACGCGCGCTGCTGGCCGCGGGTGGCACGCTCGGTGTGGAGCATCATGTTGACCCACGCCGCGGTGCGGGTGACGGCTCCCTGGTCGGAGCCCGCGCCCATCTGGCCGTAGTAGGTCTGCTTGGAGCCGACCACCTCGGTGACCGGGCGCAGCATCGTGACGTACGACGACGTGGCGCCGCAGCGGTCGGCGGCCGCCCGCCACAGGCCGAGGAACCAGGCGGCGCGCGGGTCCTTGACGACGAGCTCGTCGGCGACGGCGAACTGCTCCTCGAGCCAGGCCGTGACGCGCTCGCGGGTCGCGTGGTCGGCGCTGGTCGTGCCGGTGTCGAGCCAGGCCCGCGGGCGGGCGTCGGAGACCTGGACGTTGCTGCGGGCCAGCAGCTGGGTGTGCAGGTCGACCACCCAGCGCGGCTCGCCGAAGCCCTTGGGGTTGGTGGCGTCGGCGACGACCTCCGGCTGGGGGACGTGCAGCCCGAGCGTGCGGAGGGTCCCGGCCATCGTGCTCGTGCCGCTTCGGCCCGACCCCACGACGAACACCACCCGACGTCGACTGGTCATGCGCCGCAGCCTATCGGTGGGACCTGCGGCCGGGACGCGGTCGCCGGGTCGGCGGGGCTGGGGCGGCGATGAGGGATCCCCGGCCGGCCGGGGATTCCTCAGGTTGTCGGCCCGTGCAAAGCCTGACAACCTCAGCGACCGCCTGACAAGGGCAGTCAGGGCTCGCTGCACCCGACCTCGAGCTGGTACGTCGCCAGCGGGCGCTCAGCGGTGCTGCGGCTGGGCCCGGATCAGGTCGGCGTACCACTGGAACGACCTCTTCGGGGTCCGCACGAGGGTGTCGTGGTCGACGTGCACGAGGCCGAAGCGCTGGGTGTAGCCCTCGGCCCACTCGAAGGTGTCCATCAGCGACCAGCAGTAGTAGCCGCGTACGTCGACGCCGCGCGTGATCGCCTCCGAGACCGCGTTGACGTGGGCGCGGAGGTAGTCGATGCGGGGCTGGTCGTCCACGATCCCCGACTCGTCGGGGCCCATGGTGTAGCTGCACCCGGACGCGGTGATGTAGATCGGCGGCAGCGCGGCGCGGAACCGGGCGCGGAACATCACCAGCCACTCGCGCAGCGCGTCGGGCACGATCGGCCGTCCCATGTCGGTGGTGGGGTAGCCCACGACCTCGCGCAGCTCGAAGGGCACCTCGGAGTCGTCGTCGGCGACCGCGACCTTCATCGGGTTGTAGTAGTTGACGCCGTAGAAGTCGAGCGGCTGGCGGATGGTCGCCAGGTCGCCGTCGGCGATGACGTCCTCGAACAGCGGCATCAGGTCGACGGGGTAGCGCCCGAGCAGCATCGGCTCGAGGAAGGTGCCGTTCCACAGGGCGTCGAAGATCTTGCTCGCCCCGACGTCGGCGTCGTCGTCGCTCGCGGGCCAGATCGGCGCATGGTTGTTCGCGCAGCCGATGGAGGCCGCGCCGGCCCGGCGCAGCTCGATCGCCGCGCGGCCGTGGGCCAGCAGCAGGTGGTGCACGGCGGGCAGGCAGTCGAAGTACAGCGCCTTGCCCGGCGCGTGGGCGCCCATGCCGTAGCCGAGGATCGAGGCGGCGTTGGGCTCGTTGACCGGGATCCAGTGCTCGACGCGGTCGGCGAGCCGCTCGCCCACGACCGCGGCGTAGTCGGCGAACCGCTCGACGGTGTCGCGGTTGAGCCAGCCGCCGTCGTCCTCGAGCGCCTGGGGCAGGTCCCAGTGGTAGAGCGTGGCCATCGGCTGCTGCCCGTGGGCCAGCAGCGTGTCGACGAGCCGGTCGTAGAACGCCAGGCCCTGCTCGTTGACCGGACCGCGGCCGCTCGGCTGCACCCGCGGCCAGGCGATCGAGAAGCGGTATCCGCCCGTGCCGAGCTGCTGCATCAGCGCGACGTCCGCGTCGACGCGGTGGTAGTGGTCGCAGGCGACCTCGCCGGTGCTGCCGTCGACGATCCGGCCGGGCTGGGCGCTGAAGGTGTCCCAGATGCTGGGGCCCCGCCCGTCCTCGGACACCGCGCCCTCCACCGGGTAGCTGGCCGTGCCCGTCCCGAACCGGAACCCGGGCGGCAGCATGGGGAAGTCCTGCAGGGGAGGCACATCAGCGAACATATCCGCATGAGCACGGTGCTGTACGTCGGTTCCCGGAGGTCGTCGTCGACCGCCGCTGGGCGGGTGACGCACCACTCCTTCTCCTTCGGTCCCCACTACGACCCCGCCAACCTGGGCTTCGGTCCCCTGGTGTGCCACAACGACGACCGGCTCGACCCGGGTGCGGGCTACCCCGAGCACCCCCACTCCGAGCTGGAGATCGTCACCTGGGTCCTCGAGGGCGCGCTCGTGCACACCGACTCGACCGGCGCTCGCCACGTCGTGGAGGCCGGCCACGCGCAGGTCCTGTCGGCCGGCGCGGGCATCCGGCACAGCGAGGTCGCCGACGCCTCCTCCGGACGCTGCCGGTTCGTCCAGGCCTGGCTCGCACCGAGCCGACCGGGCGGTGCGCCGTCGTACGTCCGGGGCGAGGCGCCGGCGCCGGGCACCGGGCTGGCCGAGGTGGTGGGCGGCGACGGCCTGCCGATCGGCGCCCGCGGCGCCCGCCTGCTCGTGGCCCGGCTGGCCAACGGGCAGTCGGTCACGCTGCCGCAGGACCCGCGACAGCACGTCTTCGCCGCCACCGGGGCGGCGGAGGTCGCCGGCCTCGCGCTGGGCGCCGGCGACGCGGTCCGCCTCGCCGACGAGCCTGGTCACGTCGTCACCGCGCGCGCCGACGCCGAGCTCCTGGTCTGGTCCTTCGCCTGAGCCGCGGCCGAGGCCGCGCGACGGCCGGCGCGCCCGGGTCGGCCCGGGCGCGCCAGCCGCACGAGGCAGCTACGTCCTCCTGCGCTTGGCGACGACCTTGAGGTGGAGCGTCCTGCTCGTGGCCGCGGCGTACTCCTCGCCGGCGACGACGTGCAGGCGGATCTTGTGCTTGCCGGCCTTCAGCTTCGGCAGCGTGATCGTCCGCCTGCCGGTCACCGACCGCGAGCGGACCACCTTGGCGCCGTCGTACACCAGGACCGTCGACGTGCCGGCGGCGCTGATCGCGACCCGGACCTTCGCCTTCTTCCCGACGGCGACCTTGGTCCTGACGAGCTTGGCGGTGACGCTCGGCGCTGCCTTCGCCACCTTGAGCGTCGCCGTGGCGGCGCTCGCGCTGACCGTCGGCGAGCCGGCGTACGACGCCGTCACCAGGTGGGTGCCCACCGGCGTGCCGGCCGGCAGGGTGACGGTGGCCGTGCCGCCGGCGAGGGTGCCGGTGACGCTCGTGCCTGCGACCTCGACGGTGACGGCGCCGGTGACCGCGGCGTCCGCAGCGACGGTGACGGTCGCCGTGGTGGCGGTGCCGTACGTCGTCGCGGTGGACCCGAGGCTGACCGAGGTGGTCGACGCTGCCGGGCCGCTCCAGGCCAGGGCCGGGGCGAACTCGGTGCGCACCGCGGCCTTGGCCTGCTGCTCGACGGCGTAGGCGTAGCCGAGGACGGCGGCGTCGTCCCAGGCCCGACCGACGATCTGCACGCTGTTGGACTGTCCCTCGTCGTTGGCGCCGATCGGCAGGATCGCCGTCGGAAGGCCGACGCTCTGGGTGATGACCCCCGAGGCCCGGTCGGAGCTCATGATCGCCGAGGAGGCGTCGTTGTTGCCGACGCTGCTGAGGAAGCCCGGGTAGATCACCGCGTCCACGGACCGGCCGAAGGCGGTGTCCATCCACGTGTCGGCGTTGACCTTGTAGGCGTCGCGGCGGGCCAGGAGGTTGGCGACGCTCGTGTCGTCCATCGGGTTGTAGCTGTAGTTGCTGGAGACGTTGTAGGGCAGGTTCGCCTGGTTCTCCAGGAGCTCCTCCGCGGTCATCGGGAAGGTCGCCGGACGCTCCTCGGCGATGTAGCGCTCCCAGCCCTCCGAGCCCGCGTTGCCCGTGGTCGGGCCGACGGCCGGCGGGTTGGTGGGCGCCGTCGCGGCCCCCGCGGGCAGCGCGACGAGCGTGCCGCCCGCCGCCTCGATCGCGGCGCGGGCGTCGGCCAGCGCCACCGCGCCGGCGTTGTCGTCGACGATCGCGGTGGAGGCGAAGGAGGTGGGCACGTAGCCGATCACCTTGCCCTGGAGGGAGTCGCTCCTCAGCGACGACTTCCACTCGGCCGGGCGCAGGCTGTTGTCCACCCGGCTGGTGAGCAGGTCGTCGGGGTTGTTGCCGGTCGCCCGCGTCGAGGTGGCGTCCAGCAGCGACGCCACGTCGGTGACCGACTTGGCCATCGGGCCGGCGTAGTCGGTCGCCCACGTCAGCGGCATGACGCCGTTGGTGCTGGCGAGACCGTCGGTGCCGCGGAACGTCGTCAGGCCGGCACCGGTCGACGGGGCGTACAGCGAGACGCCGGTCTGGGTGCCCATCGCCGCGGCCGCGAGGTCGGCGGCGACCGCGGTGGCCGAGCCGCCGCTGGAGCCGAACGACGTCTTGGAGGGGTAGAGCGCGTTCCAGACCTGCTTGAAGCCGCTCTCGCTGAAGGAGCCGGAGTTGGCGAACTCCGAGAGCACGGTCTTGCCGATGATCACGGCGCCGGCCTCGCGCAGCTTGGCGACCTGCCAGGCGTCCTTCTCGGGCTCCCAGTCCTTCAGGGCGAGGGTGCCGCCCGAGGTGGGCATGTCCTTGGTGTCGTAGATGTCCTTGAGCGCGATCGGGATGCCGAGCAGGTCGCCGGTGCGACCGGCCCGACGCGCCTCGTCGGCGGCGAGCGCCTGGGCGACCGCGTCCTTCGCCACGGTGATGAACGAGTGGAAGCCGAGGGCGCCGCCGTCGTAGGCCTCGATCCGGTCGAGGTAGGCCTTGGTGACCTGGACCGAGGTGACCTTGCCCGCGACCATGTCGGCCTGGAGGTCCGCGATGGTCTTGCCGGTGACGTCGTAGGCGACGTCGGTGGTGTGCTGCACCTCCTCCGCGGCGGCCGGCAGCTTCAGCGGCTCCGCGCCGGCGCAGGCGGTGGCGTACGGGGCGAGGTCGAGGTTCTGCAGCGTGCAGATCTCGTCGATGCTGAGCGCCGAGAGGTCGGGCGCGGTCGCCAGTGCGGCGGTGTCCGCCGCGATCTGGGTGGTGTCGCCGAGCGCACCGACGACGACGTACTGCATGAGGGACTCGGTGGCGCCGGGCTCGATCGTGAGGGTACGGACGAAGCCGAGGTCGTTGGCCCGGCTGCCGGTCGGGACGTACGCCGTGCGGAACGGGTTCGACTGCTGGTCGCCCAGCGACGTCACGCCGGTGCCGACGACGACCCCGGTGGGACGCGTGTTGCCCGGGGTGGTCGCGGCGACCCAGGTGTCGGCCGGACCGACGGCGGCGTCGCCGCTGCTCGAGGCGCTGATGGTGGCCTTGTTCGGGCTGGTCGTGGCCGTGAGGCCGGAGCCCAGCGAGCCGCCGAAGGACACGTCGATGACGATCGAGCTGGTCGAGGTGTTGGTGAAGGTGTCGAAGAAGCTCGTGGCGTTGCGCGCCGCGCTGACCTGGACCTTGCGGGTCATCAGCACGTCCCCGAGACGCACCGACCGCGTGGACGCGTAGGAGCCCGGCGCGGTCGCCGTCAGGCCGAAGCCGCGCATCATCTGGTCGTTCATCCGCGGCTCCTCGCCGGCGGGCGCGTCGACGTGGACGAAGAGGTTGCCGAAGCCCTCCATCCGGGACCCGCTCACGTTGCGGATCGAGCCGGTGTCGAGGCCGGGGCGGCGGGCGTCGTTGATGTTGATCGTCGCGCCGTTGGCGGTGGCGACGCTGGTCAGCGCCTGCGCGGTCGGCGTGAGAGTGAGGGTGCCGACAGCGACCGCCGCGATCGCCGGCAGGGCGACCAGGCGGGCGGCGCGGCGCCCGGGGGTGAGGAAGGACATGTGGGATCGAGCGCCTCTCGGGGGGACGGGGATGGCGCTGCATGTCTAGAAGCCGGACATGTCGGCGGACGGCGGCCTGCATTTCGCCCATGTAACGTTTCAAGAGGGCGGCCCCCAGCGGCGGCGCCGCCCTACGGGATCAGCACACCCGGGTTGAGGATGCCCCGCGGGTCGAGCTCCGCCTTCACCGCGCGCAGCATCCGGACCCCGGCCTCGCCGACCTCCTGCGCGAACCACGGCTTGTGGTCGGTGCCCACGGCGTGGTGGTGGGTGATCGTGGCGCCGGCGGCGATGATCGCGTCGCTGGCCGCCGACTTGGCGGCCGCCCACTGCGCGACCGGGTCCGCGTCCTCCCGGGCCGCGACGGTGAAGTAGAGCGAGCACCCCGTCTCGTAGACGTGCGAGACGTGGCACAGCACCAGCGCCCCGGCGCCGAGCGCGGCGCCCAGCGCGTTTCGCACGTCGGCGTGGAGTCGCGCCCGGTTCGACCAGAACGTGGCCGTCTCCAGGGTCTCGACGAGCACGCCGTGGTCCAGCAGCGCGTCGCGCAGGTACGGCGCGGCGAACCGTCCGCGCGCCCACGTCTCCCCCGGCTCGGTCCCGAGCGCCGTGCCCCCGAGCCCGCCCAGGACGGCCGAGACGGCGGCTCGCCGCGCCTCGACCTGCTCGGCGCTGCCCTCGTAGCCGGTGACCATCAGGCAGCCAGGGTCCTCGCTCGCGCCGATCGAGGACGGGTCGGCCAGGTTGATCGCCGTCTCCGCCTCGTCGGAGAGCCGCAGCACCGTGGGCAGCAGCCCGGCCTGGGCGAGGGTGCGCATCGCGTCGCAGCCGGCGTCGAACGACGGCCAGCGCCAGGCCTCGTACGTCGTGGCCTCGGGTGCGCGGCGTACGCGGACGGTGACCGCGGTGAGGACGCCGAAGGTGCCCTCGGAGCCGAGCAGCAGCTGGCGCAGGTCGGGGCCGGCCGCGCTCGCGGGAGCCGAGCCGAGGTCGAGCGACCCGGTGGGCGTGGCGACCCGGAGGCCGACGACCATCGCGTCGAAGCGGCCGTAGCCGGCGCTGGCCTGGCCGCTCGAGCGGGTCGCGGCGAACCCTCCGATCGAGGCGTGCTCGAAGGACTGGGGGTAGTGGCCGAGGGTCAGCCCGTGGGCGGCGAGCAGCTCCTCCGCCTCCGGGCCGCGCAGGCCCGGCTCCAGCGTCGCGGTCATCGACACCGGGTCGACCGCGAGGAGTCGCCTCATCCGACCCAGGTCGAGGCTGACCAGCCCGGCGTAGCCGTCGCGCCGGGCCGCGAGGCCACCGCTGACACTGGTGCCGCCACCGAAGGGCACGACCGCCACCCGGTGCTCGTCGGCCCAGGCGAGCACGGCCGCCACCTCCGCGTGGCCGTCGGGACGGACGACTGCGTCGGGCGCGTCGCCGAGGTCGCCCGCGCGGGCCCGCAGCAGGTCGGGGGTCGACTTGCCGCGGGCGCGCAGGACGCGGGTCGCGTCGTCGACGATGACGTGCTCGTCGCCGATCGCCGCGCGCAGGGCGTCGAGCACGGGCTCGTCGAGTGCGCTCGGCGCAGGGGCGGTGTCGGTCGCGAGCGGGCGGTCCTGCAGGCCGAACGCGAGCTCGACCAGCTCGAGCGCCGACGCCGCCAGGCGATGGGCGGCGGCGGGGTCGCCCCAGCGCTGCGGGTGCATCTCGGGGACCGGGGTCGGGGACATGCGTTACAGTGTGACATATGTCGTCACTTCGTCACACGGCTGACCCGCGTCTCGACGCCTACCTCGACGCGGCGCGCGAGTGCATCCTCGACGTGGGTTGGCGGCGTACGACGCTCACCGAGGTGGCCCGCCGCGCCGGGGTCTCGCGGATGACGATCTACCGCGCGTGGTCCGACATGGGCTCGCTGCTGGGCGACCTGATGACCCGCGAGTGGGTCGGCATCGCCGCGGCGACGCGCGTCGCCTCGGCGGACACGCCCACGCCCGCCGGCATCGCGGCTGCCGCCGTGGCCACCGTCCGGGCGCTGCGCGACAACGAGCTGTTCCTCCGCATCGTCGAGCTCGACCCCGACCTGATGCTTCCCTACCTCCTCTCGCGACCGGGCCGGTCGCAGGAGGCGCTCGTCGACCTCCTCGCCGCCGAGATCGCCCGCGGCCAGGAGTCGGGCGCCATCCGCGACGGCGATCCGCTGCTCATGGCCCGCTCGCTGACGCTGGCCGGACACGGTTTCGTGTTCTCCGCGATGACCATGACCGACGCGGCTGTCAGCCTCGAGCAGCTCGACGAGGAGTACGCCCGCCACGTCGCCGCCTCCCTCGCCCCGACCACGTGACACCGGGCGCAGTGGCGCGCGGCGACCTGGCGCCGGTCCGGATCATCCCGGGCCTGGCCGGCGCCCCGGACGAGGTCGACGTGGTGGTCGTGGGCCTCGGCATCACGGGCGTCGGTGTCGCGCTCGACGCCGTGACCCGCGGACTGAGCGTGCTGGCCGTCGACGCCCACGACCTCGCCTTCGGCACCTCGCGGTGGTCGTCCAAGCTCGTGCACGGCGGCCTGCGCTACCTCGCGCAGGGCCAGGTCGCGATCGCCCACGAGAGCGCCGTCGAGCGCGGCATCCTCATGGCCGTCACCGCTCCCCACCTGGTCCGCCCGCTGCCGATGCTGACACCGCTCGGCGACACCATGCCCCGGCGGCGCGCGGCGCTGACCTGGGCCGGCCTGCACGCCGGCGACCTGCTGCGCCGCACCGCGCGGACGTCGGCGCGCACCCTCCCCCGGCCGCGCCGGCTCAACGCCACGGAGGCCCGCAGCCTCGCGCCGTCGCTGCGCGCCGACACCCTGCGCGGCGGCCTGCTCGCCTGGGACGGTCAGCTCGAGGACGACGCCCGGCTCGTGGTGAACGTGGCGCGCACCGCGGCGGCGTACGGCGCCCACGTGCGCACCCGCGCCCGGGCCACCGCAGCGACGGGCACGAGCGTCGAGCTGCGCGACGAGCTCACCGGCGGCAGGACCGTCGTCGGCGCCCGCGCCGTCGTCAACGCGACGGGGGTGTGGGCCGGGGACCTCGACGACCGGGTGCGGCTGCGTCCGAGCCGCGGCACCCACCTCGTCCTGCGCGGCTCGGCGCTGCACACGCGCGTGGCGGTGGTGGTGCCGATCCCCGGGGCGCGCGCCCGGTTCGCGATGGTCCTCCCCCAGCCCGACGGGACGGTCTACGTCGGACTCACCGACGAGCCGGTCACCGGCCCGGTGCCCGACGTGCCCGCGCCGAGCGCGGCCGAGGTGGACTTCCTGCTCGACGTCGTCGCCCCCGTCTTCACCGACCCACCGACCCGCAGCGACGTCGTGGGGTCCTTCGCCGGCCTGCGACCGCTCCTCCAGGTCGACGGCACCGACGCCACCGCCGACCTCTCGCGCCGGCACGCGATCCTCACCTCGGCCACCGGCGTCACCACGGTGGTGGGCGGCAAGCTGACGACGTACCGCCGGATGGCCGCCGACACCCTCGACCACCTCGTCGCCGCCGGCCGGCTCCGGGCCGGTCCGTGCCGCACGGCGGCGCTGCCGCTCCGAGGCGCCGGCACCCCCGCGCAGCTGCGCCGCTGCCGCGCGCCCGCCCGCCTCGTACGCCGCTTCGGCACCGACGCCGAGCTGGTCCTGGCGACGGCCCGGGAGGTCACCGGGCTGCCCGACGACGAGCTGCTGGCACCGGCCGCGCCGGACGTGCCCGTCACGCTCGCCGAGCTGGTCTTCGCGATCACCGACGAGGGCGCGCACGACGCCGACGACCTGCTCGACCGCCGCACGAGAGTCGGCCTCGTCGAGGCCGACCGGGCCGTGGCCGCGCACCTCGCCGAGCGCGCACTCCGGCTCGTCGCGGCCTCGCGCTCGGCGCTGTCGCGGACGCCCGGCGAGGCGTGACGCGGGCGACAGTGAAATCCGCCGACAACTTCGCTCGATCGTCGGACAGGACGCCCGTCTGGTGGGAAGGTTCTCTGCGGCGCGCCCCTTGCTGACCCCATGCGGCAAGGGGCGGCCAGTCCAGCCGGTCCAGTGGATCGGCGCCAGCAGGTCCCCTGTCGGCTCGGCCCGGGTCACTCGACGGTGACCGACTTGGCCAGGTTGCGCGGCTTGTCGATGTCGTGACCCAGGTGTCGCGCGGCGTGGTACGCCAGCAGCTGCAGCGGGATGGTCAGCAGGATCGGGTCGAGCTCCGGCTCGTTGCGCGGGACGACGATGCGGCGCGCGCCGACCTCTCCCAGGTCCACGTCCTCGTGGGTGACGACCACCAGGGGTCCCTGCCGGGCGGCGATCTCGTGCAGCGCGCCGACGTTGCGCTCGGTCAGCTCGTCGTGCGGCACCAGCGCCACCGTCGGCACGTCGGGGTCGATGAGCGCGAGCGGGCCGTGCTTGAGCTCGGAGGTCTGGTAGGCCTCGGCGTGGCGATAGCTGACCTCCTTGAACTTCTGCGCGCCCTCTCGGGCGACCGGGAAGCCTCGCACGCGCCCGACGAAGAACAGGCTGCGCGCGGCGGCCAGCTCCTGGGCGACCTCGACCAGGGCGTCCTCGCCGTCGAGCACCTCCTGGATCTGGCGCGGGAGGCGTTCCAGGCCGGCCACCAGCCGCTTGCCGTCGGCGATCGACAGGTCGCGGACCCGACCGAGCTGGAGGGCGAGCAGCGCGAAGCCGAGGAACATGTTGGTCAGCGCCTTGGTGCTGGCCACCGCCACCTCGGGCCCCGCGTGGAGGTAGATGCCACCGTCGCACTCGCGCGCGATCGCCGAGCCGACGACGTTGACCAGGCCGACGCAGCGCCCGCCCTTGCGGCGCACCTCCTGGACGGCGAGGAGGGTGTCGATGGTCTCGCCGGACTGGCTCACCGCGACGTAGAGGGTGTCGGGCTCGATCACCGGGTCGCGGTAGCGGAACTCGCTCGCCGCCTCGGCGTCGGCCGGGATCCGCGCCAGCTCCTCGATCAGTGCAGCGCCCATCTGCCCGACGTAGTAGGCCGAACCGCAGCCCAGGATCTTCACCCGCCGCACGGCGCGCAGGTCGCGGGCGTCCATGTCGAGGCCGCCGAGGTGCGCGGTGCCGAAGCGCTCGTCGAGCCGGCCGCGCAGCACCGCCTGCGCGGTGCTGGGCTGCTCGAGGATCTCCTTGCGCATGTACGACTCGTGCTCGCCGGCCTCGTACGCGGCGGCGTCGACGTCGACCTGCGTCGCCGTCTTGCCGGTGGAGGCCAGGTCGCTGTGCCGCATGGTGCTGAAGCCGGCGGCCGTGACGGTGGCCATCTCGCCGTCGTCGAGCATCGCGACGGTCGTGGTGTGGCGCACGATCGCGGCGAGGTCGGAGGCGACGTACATCTCCTTGTCGCCCACGCCCACGACCAGCGGGCTGCCGTTGCGGGCCACGACGATCCGGTCGGGGAAGTCGGCGTGCAGCACCGCGAGGCCGTACGTCCCCACGACCGCGCCGAGCGCGTCGCGGACCTTGCCCTCGAGGGTGTCGGCGCCGCTGCGGGCGACGAGGTGGGCGAGCACCTCGGTGTCGGTGTCGCTGACCAGCGTCACCCCGGCGTCGGCGAGCCCGGCACGCAGGGCGGCGGAGTTGTCGAGGATCCCGTTGTGGACCACGGCCACCCGACCCGACTCGTCGGTGTGCGGGTGGGCGTTGACGTCGGTCGCCGGGCCGTGGGTGGCCCACCGGGTGTGACCGATGCCGGTGGTCCCCGCGAAGCGGCGCGGCAGGGCGCCGGTCAGCTCGCGCACGCGTCCGGCCTGCTTGGCGACACGGAGCCCACGGCTGCCGAGGACCGCGACGCCGGCCGAGTCGTAGCCGCGGTGCTCGAGACGGGTGAGTCCCTCGAGGACGACGGGCGCCGCGTCCTGGCGGCCGATGTAGCCGACGATTCCGCACATGCTGGGTGGTTCCTTCCGGTAGGGCTGCAGGTCGGGGGGCGCGAGGGGCCTAGCCGTAGACGATCCGCCGCAGCTGCCGCTCGGAGAGGACCGGTGGCGCGACGACGCGCTCGGCCAGCTCCGCGGCGATGCGCTCGAAGATCTCGGGGTTCTTCGCGCCGTACGTCTTGAGCCGCGCGTGCCGCTCGCGGACGTACTGCTCGACCGGCTGGGCGTGGAACGCCACCACGTCGTCGATGACGCGCGCCGCCTCGCCGGGGGTGAGCGTCGTCGTGGCGACGAGGTGGGCGACGAGGGCGGGGTCCGGCACGAGGTCGAGTGTGGGCAGTCGAGCGAGAAGCAGCAACTTCCTGCCCGAAATCGGGCAGGAAGCGCTCGATTGCGCGTTTCCACCGCCGTACACCGCGTCCCCATCGGTCACAGAGGGAGCACCGATGCCGCTCAGGGCACCTGCCGACCCGCCAGGTGGAGCGCGCACGCCCATCTCGGCGACCTATTTGCGCTCCGGTGGGGACGTGCTACCTTAGGTGAACAGAAAGTGAACGCGAGGTGTCACATGAGCAAGCACAAGATGTCCGACGCACCGGTCTGCACCTGGGTCGCCGTGACGGATGCGTCGGGACGCACCCACATGGAGGCCCGCTGGTCCTGCGCGACGACCGTCGTCAGCCAGGCCGCCTGACCGCTGTTCCCCGTCGAGCCACGCCCATGCAGGGCGTGGCTCGACGCATGTCCGGAGAAAGTCGGCGGCACGCGGGAATGAACTGGCCTCGTCGTCCGTTCGGGTGGTTGAATCTTCTACCAACAACCTCAAGGAGCTCCTCATGACCACCGACTTCGATGCCCCCACCACCGCCCTCGACACGCTCACCGGCGACTACACGATCGACGTGAGCCACAGCCGCCTCGGCTTCGTGGCCCGCCACGCCATGGTGACCAAGGTGCGCGGTCAGTTCGGCGCCTTCTCCGGCACCGCCCACGTCGACGAGTCCGACCCCGCGGCCTCTAAGGTCGACATCTCCATCGACGTCACCTCGATCGAGACCGGCAGCGCGGACCGCGACGGCCACCTGAAGTCCGCCGACTTCTTCGACGCCGAGCAGTTCCCCGCCATCACCTTCACCTCCACCGACGTGTCCCGCGACGGCAACGAGTGGACCGTCGCCGGCGACCTCACCATCAAGGGCGTCACCAAGCCGGTCAGCATCGACTTCGAGCAGACCGGCTCGGCTCGCGACCCCTTCGGCAACCTGCGCGTCGGCTTCGAGGGCGAGACCACCATCAACCGCAAGGACTGGGGCCTGACCTGGAACGCCGCGCTCGAGACCGGTGGCGTCCTCGTCTCCGAGAAGATCAAGCTGGAGTTCGACATCTCCGCCATCCAGAGCGCCTGAGCCTCGATCCCGAGCCTCGACCCCTGACCCGGAGCATCGGTCGGGGTCCCTTCATCCGGGGTCCCCGCGCCGGAAGGCCGGAGCCAGCACGCCGACCGGGCGCCTCTCACCGAGGCGCCCGGTCGCTGCGTCTCGACCGTCTCGACCTGGCGTGGGGCCAGGTCAGCGCGGCCTGCCCTGGTAGCCGCCCTTGCGGTGGCCGCCGGGCCGCGACCGCGGCGGCCCGCCGTCGGTCTTGATCTCGATGAGCTTGCCCGAGATGCGGGTCCCGGCCAGCCGGTCCAGGGTGCCGGCGGGCAGGTTCGCCGGCAGCTCGACCAGAGAGAAGTCCGGCTTGATCGAGATGTAGCCGAAGTCCCCGCGGGAGAGCCCGCCCTCGTTGGCGAGGGCGCCGACGATCTGGCGCGGCTCCACCTTGTGGCGCTTGCCCACCTCGATCCGGTACGTCGCCATCGGCTGCCCGCTGCGCGACTCCCGCGGGGCGCGCTCGGCCCTGCCGCCGTGGCTGGGCCGCTCCTCGAAGGAACGGCTGCGCGGCTCGGGCTCCGGGTCGAGCAGCAGCGGCTGCTCCCCGTGCATGACCGCGGCGAGGGCGGCGGCGACGTCGACCTCCGCGACGCCGTACTCGGCGACGTAGTGCGAGACCACGTCACGGAAGAAGTCGATGCGCTCGGGCTGTGCCAAGGCCTCGGTGATCTGGTCGTCGAAGCGCGAGAGCCGCGTGGCGTTGACGTCGTCCACGGTGGGCAGCTGCATCTGGGTCAGCGGCTGGCGGGTGGCCTTCTCGATCGCGCGCAGCAGGTGGCGCTCGCGCGGCGTCACGAACGCGATCGAGTCGCCGCTGCGGCCCGCGCGACCGGTGCGGCCGATGCGGTGGACGTAGGACTCGGTGTCGGTGGGGATGTCGTAGTTGACGACGTGGCTGATCCGCTCGACGTCGAGCCCGCGGGCCGCGACGTCGGTGGCGACGAGGATGTCGAGCTTGCCGGCCTTGAGCTGGTTGACCGTCCGCTCGCGCTGCACCTGCGCC
This sequence comes from Nocardioides sp. SYSU D00065, assembly GCF_017916425.1. Taxonomy (GTDB): domain Bacteria; phylum Actinomycetota; class Actinomycetes; order Propionibacteriales; family Nocardioidaceae; genus Nocardioides. The sequence goes on from NZ_JAFMSX010000001.1 coordinate 1,700,781, forward strand.
ACGTCGCCGTTGATCGCCATCGCGGAGTAGCCGCGGGCCCGCAGCTTCTCGGCCAGCGTCTCGGTCTCGTTCTTGGTCCGGACGAAGACGATCATCGCCTCGAAGTTCTCGACCTCGAGGATGCGCGTCAGGGCGTCCACCTTCTGCGGGTAGGACACGATGAGGTAGCGCTGGGTGATGTTGGTCGCCGTGGAGGTCTTGCCCTTGACGGAGATCTCCACCGGGTCGTCGAGGTAGTTCTCCGCGATGCGGCGGATGGTCTTGGGCATCGTGGCGGAGAAGAGGGCGACGTCCTTGTCGGACGGGGTGTCGGCCAGGATCGTCTCGACGTCCTCGGCGAAGCCCATGTTGAGCATCTCGTCGGCCTCGTCGAGGACGAGGAAGCGCAGCTCGCTCAGGTCGAGCGTGCCCTTCTCGAGGTGGTCCATGATCCGGCCCGGGGTGCCGACCACCACGTGCACGCCGCGACGCAGGGCGGAGAGCTGCACGCCGTAGCCCTGGCCGCCGTAGATCGGCAGCACCTTCACGCCGGGCAGGTGCGCGGCGTAGCGCTCGAAGGCCTCGGAGACCTGGAGGGCGAGCTCGCGGGTCGGGGCCAGCACGAGCGCCTGCGGGGTCTTCTGGTCCCGGTCGAGCCGCGACAGGATGGGCAGCGCGAAGGCGGCGGTCTTGCCGGTGCCCGTCTGGGCCAGCCCGACGACGTCGCGACCCTCGAGCAGCGGCGGGATGGTGCGCGCCTGGATCGGGGAGGGGGTCTCGTAGCCGACGTCGGCCAGGGCCCGGAGGACCTCGGCGGAGAGGCCGAGGTCGGAGAAGGTCTGCTCGGGCGCTGCGGGCTGTTCGTCACTCACCCCTCCAACGGTAGGGCCTCGGCAGGGATTCGGGCATTCCCCGCTCAGCCGTGCGGACGGGATAAGCGCGCGACATCACCCCGCGTGAGGCAGCACACTCGTCCCATGCCAGCCCAGATGCCTTCCTCGACGGACCTCGCCCTTCCCGACGGCCTCACCACCCGGCCGCTGCGGCCCTCGGACGCCCGTGCCGTGCACCGGTTGATCGCCGCGCAGGAGCTGGCGGACATCGGTGAGGTGGTGATCGAGGAGGCCGACATCGTCAGCGACTGGGCCAAGCCGAGCCACGACCTGGGGTCCCGCTCCATCGCCGTCCTCGACCGCGACACCCTGGTCGCCTACGCCGAGCTGATGGGCGCCGACCGGGCCGACGCCGCCGTGCTGCCCTCGCACCGCGGGCGTGGGATCGGGACCTGGCTCGCCCACTGGCTGCAGGACCTCGGCCGGCGGGTCGGGTCGAGCGCCATCGGCATGCCAGTCCCGCAGGGGTCCCCGGGCGACCGGCTGCTGGAGGGACTCGGGTTCCGGGTGCGGTGGACCAGCTGGGTCCTCAAGCTGCCCGAGGGGGCGACGATCCCCGAGCGGGAGCTGCCGCCGGGGTACGTCGTCCGGGCGGCGGCTCCCGAGGAGCTGCGCGCGGCCCACGACGTGCTCGAGGACGCGTTCCTGGAGTGGTCCGAGCGGGCACGCGAGCCGTTCGCGGACTTCGAGGCCGCGACCTCGGGGCGGCCGGGCTTCGAGCCGTGGAACCTGCGTGTGGTCCTCGACCCCCGCGGGGTGGTCGTCGGGGTCTCGCTCGTCCTGGTGTCGGAGGACGGCACCACCGGCTACGTCGACCGCCTCGCCGTGCGCCGCGACCAGCGCCACCGCGGCCTGGCCCAGGCCCTGCTGGTGGACTCCTTCGCCCAGGCCCGCGCGCACGGGACCTCGACCTCCGAGCTGAGCACCGACTCGCGCACCGGGGCGCTCGCGCTCTACGAGCGCGTGGGGATGGTCGTGGACAGCGTGTGGGTCAACCGCGGCATCGATCTCGCGCCGCCCGCGGAAAGCGCGTCCTGACGAGTCGGCGACAAAAGTTTCCGCTCAATCCGTATGGTCTAGACAGGTCGTCCACCGGCACGGACAAGGCTCCCGCCCACGCGGGTCCTGCCCTTACGATCGAGCGACGCCGATCGGGCGGCGCCACACAGGGGCGTGGGGCCCCTGCTTCAGCTTCGGTGGGGGTTTGACGTGCAGGATCTACACGCACTGGTCGTCGAGGACGACCCGGACATCTCCTCGGCGCTGGTCGAGACCCTCGAGGGCGCCGGCTTCCGCGTCACCTCGGCGCACGACGGCCGGACGGCGGTGGACGCGGCCGCCGCCGACCCGCCCGACCTGGTCACCCTCGACCTGACGCTGCCGCACATGGACGGCATCGAGGTGTGCCGGCGCATCCGCGAGAGCAGCGACTGCTACATCGTGATCGTCTCGGCGCGCTCCGACGAGGTGGACAAGCTCATCGGGCTCGAGGTCGGCGCCGACGACTTCGTGCTCAAGCCCTTCTCGCCGCGCGAGCTGCGCGCACGCGTGGCGGCGCTGTTCCGGCGCCCGCGCTCGACCGCGGCCGCCAGCGAGGACTCGCCCGCTCGCGGACCGCACGTGCCGGTCCCCTCGCAACCCGCCGACGAGCCGACCACGATCCAGTGCGGCGCCGGCCTGGTGATCAACTCCGCGCGGCGCGAGGTGCAGGTCGACGGCACGATCGTGGACCTGACGCGCATCGAGTACGACGTGCTGGAGTACCTCGCCACGCACCTGTCGCGCGTGTGCACCCGCGAGGAGATGGTGCTCGCGATCTGGAGCAGCGCGCTCACCCACGACCACCACCTGGTCGACGTGCACGTCGCCAACCTGCGCGGCAAGCTGCGCCGTCACTCCGACGCCACCTGGATCCACACCATCCGCGGCATCGGCTACCGGATGGACCGCGAGGCCGACCCGCACGACCGACGAGCCGGCGGCGGCCCCAACCTCGTGGCGCGCTTCGACGCCGAGGACTGGGCCCGCGGTCTCGACTTCTGAGGGCGCTCGTCCACCGTCTGTCCACCCAGGTTTGCGACGGGCTGCGCGGGGTACATGAACTCTCAACTTGGGAGCAGCCGGATGATGTACGAACGCACCGCCGTGGTCGTCGAGGACGACCACGATGTCGGCGACGCCATCTCCGCCCTGCTCGACAAGGCGGGCTTCGACGTCGTGGTGGCGCACACCGGCGCCGAGGCACTGTCGCTGATCGCCGAGCGGCGTCCTGACCTCGTCACGCTCGACCTGACGCTGCCCGACATCGACGGCGTCGAGGTGTGCCGCCAGGTCCGCACCCACAGCGACTGCTACGTCATCGTGGTCAGCGGACGCACGGGCGAGGTGGACCGGCTCCTCGGCCTCGAGGTGGGCGCCGACGACTACCTGGTCAAGCCGTTCTCGATGCGCGAGCTGCAGGCGCGGGTCGCGGCGGTCTTCCGCCGACCCCGCAGCTCCGACCCCGCGCTCGTCGAGCGCCTCTCGATCCCCACCGGGATCCCGACCGCGCGCCCCGAGGTGCCGCCGGTCCCGGGGCCGCGCCCGGCGCCGGTGCCCGTGCCGGTCGGGTGCGACGACCTCACTCTCAACCGCGGGGCCCGGGAGGTCCGGGTGGCCGGCGAGGAGGTCGACCTCACTCGCACGGAGTTCGACCTCCTGGCCCACCTGGTCAGCAACGCCGGCGTCGTCGTGCCACGCGCAGAGCTGCTGCGCGCGGTGTGGGACACCGAGTTCGTCCCGGACAGCACCCACGTCGTCGACGTGCACCTGGCCAACCTGCGCCGCAAGCTGCGCAAGGCGGCCGCCGACAACCAGTGGATCCGCACCATCCGTGGGGTCGGCTTCCGGTTCGACCCGTGCTGCACCTGAGCAGAGCGGCCCCGCTCAGCGGGCCGACTCCCGCAGCGTCGCCCCCCGTGCGCCGCGCACCGTCAAGGACGCACTGACCAGCGCGACCGCGCCGAGCACCGCGGCCGCGAGGAGCGCGAGCACCGCGAGGCGCAGCGGCGAGATGGCTGCCACGAGGGCCGGGGTCGTCGGGTCGTCGGCGTAGCCCAAGGTGATCGTGCGCAGCACGACCCACTGCGCCAGTGAGCCGGCCAGGATGCCGGCCAGCGCCGCGCTGCCGAGCACCACCGCGAGCTCGCGGACCACCGCGACCATCACCGAGGACCGCGGCACACCGACCACCCGCAGCGCGGCAGCATCACGCCGCCGGGCCGGCAGCTGCACGGCCGCGCTCACGAAGAGCCCGGCCAGCGCCATCAGCAGCACCAGCGCGGCGACCACGCCGTACAGACGCAGCGCCAGGGCGTACGCGCTCTGGTCGAGCACGTGCCGTTCGCGTGCCAGGGTCGTGCCGACGCTGAGGCCGGCCTCCGAGAGCGCGTCCGTGATCGCAGGAGGCGTGCCCTCACGTGCGAGCACGCGGACGGTCATGAGGTTGTTGTAGACGGGCCGGTCGGTGAGGAACGAGGAGTAGTCGACCAGCAGGCCGGTGGGGCCGGTGAACGGCATGCCCTCGATCTCGGCGACCCGGTCGACCGGGATCAGGCCGTAGCCCTCGTCGAGCTTGTCGATCGCCCGGTCCTGCACCCGCGGCCCGGCGAGCGCGGGGCGGTTGCGCGTGAGGCCACCCGCGGTGATGCGGGCCATCCCCACCGAGTCCCCGGTGTCGACGGTCATCTCGAGCACGCCGTCGGACTCCTCCATCTCCAGGATGGACGACTGCACCGACGGGTCGGGGGTCGGCGTCCAGCCCGCTCCCTCGATGGCAGCCGGCGCGCGTTGCCCGTCGACGCTGACCTCGAGGACACGCAGCGAGCCGGACATCGCCGTGGTCGTGCCGGCGCCGCCGCCGAGCGTCATCCCCTCTAGCGGGCACCCGCTGCGACAGAACGGGACGGCCACCGACCGGGTGCTCCGACCCTCGGGGAACGGGCCGAGGTACGCCTTGAGCGGGCGGCCGTGTCGACTGCCGAAGCGCACCTCGACCGCGAGCCCGCGGTCCATGCCGGCCCGGTTGTCGATGGTGAGGCTGAGGCGCCTGCCCTCGATCGTGGGCACTTCACCCGCGGGTGCGATCACGTCGACGACGTCGCCGACCTCCAGGCCGGGACTCCAGGTCGGGGGCCAGAGGGCAACCTGCTCGAGCCGGCTGCTGTCGACGATCGAGAAGTTGGCAGCCGGGTTGGCGGCACTGGCAGCCGCCATCACCCACTCGCCGTCCGGGTCGACGCGACGGGTCAGCTCGATCGCCTCGGCCAGGGTCAGCGTGGTCGACCACGTGGTGTGCGCCGGCGAGGCCGTCGCCGCGACGCTGGTGCGCCACGTGGCAGCGGAGTCGTACACGCCGGCGCCGAAGACCGCCACCGCGATGGCGGCCGTGATCGGCAGGATCACCAGCGTGCCCTCCTGGCGTCGCGAGATCGCGCGGGAGGAGACGAAGCCGCTCAGCGAGCGGCCGCGCGAGCGGCCGGTCCACCACGTGGCGAGGACGGCGGTGAGGCGGGTGGCGGCCAGGCCGGCGACGACCGCAAGCAGGACCGGCAGGACGAGGTCGGTGGCGTCCGGCTCGTCGCGTCCCCCGGACGACAGCTTGCTGGCCAGGGTCGCCACGGCGAGGGCGACGAGGCCGAGCTGCGCGACGACGGACCAGCGGCGGGCGGCGACCGGTCGGCGTACGCCGGCCAGCTGGGAGGCGAGCGACTCCCGCACCACCAGGCCGACGGCCACGCAGGCGACCGCCCCGGCGGCCAGCAGCACCAGCGCGGCGGCGGCCCAGCTCGCCGCGGGCAACGGCAGCGGCAGGCCCGGGACCAGCCAGCTACGCACCAGCACCACCGAGAGGCCCACCCCGAAGGCCACGCCCAGCGGGGTCGCGAGCAGCAGCAGGACCACCGGCTCGGACAGGCCCAGGCCCCACAGGCGGCGGGCGGTGACCCCGCGCAACGAGGCGAGGGCCAGCTCGGGCACGCGCAGCTCGCTGGCCGCGTTGAGCAGCCGCATCAGCAGGGCCAGAGCGACCAGGACGAGGGACAGGACCGCCGGGGCGATCGAGCTGCGCGCCGTGGACTGCTGGAACCGGACCTCCGCGACCACGTCGGCGAGGGAGTTGGTGTCGTCGGCACGCAGGGTCCCGCCGGGCACGTCGACCGTGGCGTCGCGCGGCACCGCCGAGGCGGCGCGCGCGGCTTGGTCGAGCTGCGCGGGGGTGAGGTCGGCCGGCACGTCGAGGTGGGTGTCGACCCGGACCGTCCAGGCGCCTGCCGCGACCACGGTGTCGTCGGTGGTGAGGAGCGGCGCCGGCGCGTAGGGCTGGTAGCCGCCCTGGATGCTCGTCTGCTCGTTGGTGCTGGTCAGCCGGCCCGGGATCAGCCACTCGTCGGCGGCGACGGGGGTGACGTAGGAGCCGACCACGACGACCTCGTCGAGCGCCGGGCGGGGCAGGCCGAGCGCGGCGACACCGCTCGGCTCGAAGATCGCGAGCGGCAGCGGCTCGCCGATCTCGGCGCCGGTCTTCTCCACGTCGGCGGCCAGCATCAGCACCTCGCCGGGAGCCTCGGGGCAGCGGCCCTGGATCTCGAGCGTCTCGCAGGCACCGGCGCGCGACCAGAAGGTCACCACGCCGCGCAGGGCGCTGAACCGCTCGGACTGTGCGATCGGGACCGGCTCGCGCCACGGACCGGGCGACAGCTCGCGTGACGCCGCGACGGCGTCGCTCTCGGCCTGCTCGAGCGGCACCCCGGAGTCGGGGGTGAACACCCGGCTGAGCCCGGTGAGCCCCGGCGGCGTCTCCTGCAGGCGGGTGACGACGTAGGAGTTCGTGACCGCCTCGGAGAACACCGGCCCGAGCACCGCCGAGCCGATCGCCAGGGCGGTCAGCAGCACCGAGCCGGCCGAGAGCAGGGCGCGGGCACGCAGGCCGCGGACGATCGCGCCGAAGAGCTGCGTCATCGGCCCTCCTCCTCGCGCAGCAGGCTGGGCCGGGTGGTGGCCGGACGCACCGCGCGCGCGCGGCCGCCGACCACGACGACCGCGCCGGCCGCGAGCACGCCCGACACCACCAGCGGCCACGCGTGCGGGGCCGTGTCGAGGGGCAGGGCCGCCACCGGCGCCGACATCAGCGGCAGGCCGTCGAGGAGCAGCGTCACCGCGAGCCAGCCGCCCACCACGACGGCGCCCAGCACGAGGACCGTCAGGCCGGCCAGCTCGGTGCGGCCCGCCTGTCGCGCCGTGCCGGCGGAGATGCCGAGCACCCGCAGCGACGCGACGTCGCGTCGGTAGTCGCGCAGGTGGCGCGCGACGCCGGCGCCGAGCGCCAGCAGCGCGACGAGCGCGCACGCGACGGCGGTGAGGGCGTACGCCACGGCCTGGGCCCCGCCGGAGCGCTCGGCCAGCGACGTACGGACCTCGGCGTGGGTGCGCCACGACGCGCCGGTGGCCGCGGCGACCTCGTCCAGCACTGCCGCCGGGGTGCCCTCGCGGGCGACGACCTGCACCTCGGCGGCGGGGACCGTGGGACCGGAGCCCGCCGCGGACGCGCGGATGTCGGAGAGCAGGCCTCGCGTGCCGAGGAGCGGCAACGACCGGGCGAGGCCGACCACGTCGGTCGGCCGGTCGTCGCCACCGAGGTCCAGTGCCTGCGGGGTCTCCTCGCCCGCGACGAGCACCGCCACGGCGTCGCCGGACGCCTCGAGACGCAGCTCCGTGGCGGCGTCCGGGAGCAGCGCCGCCTGCAGCCCGTCGGGCCGGTTGACCGCCAGCGGGTCGGGCGCCTCGTAGCCCGGGAAGAAGCGGTTGTCGAGCGAGCCCTGCACCGACGCGAGGTCCGGCACCCAGACCTGGTCGACGAGGTCGGTGCCGCCGACGACCACGCTCTCCAGGAGCACCAGGAAGTCGCGGCGGTCGAAGAACGCCTGGTCGTCGCGGCCCACCTGCAGGGTGGTGATCGTGCACCCGCCCTCGCACTCGGGCACCGGCACCGAGCCGGTCACGGCGGCGCCGTCGCGCGGCACCCGCAGACGTACGGCCGCGGAGCCGGAGACGTTCGCCGACGTCACGAAGCCCACGGTGACCTCCGCCCGCCCGCCGCCGGACTGCGTGCGGTCGCCGCCCGGGCCGACGAAGGTCCGGGGCGCCGGCACCTCGATGCCGGAGACCGCGACGGCGAGCCGGCCGCCGGAGACCTGCAGCGGCTCCGCCGAGCCGTCCAGCAGGTGCACCGCCTCGGACGCCGCACCGGCCGGCGTGTCGTCGTAGAGGTCGCCCACGACCGCGTCCCAGCGGCGGGCGTCGACGTACGCCCTGCGCTCGCCGAGGCGCTCCTCGTTGCGGACGACGGCGCTCGCCATCAGGTGCCTGGCCTCCGGGTCCACCCGCTCGGTGAGGCCGACGGCGCCCATCGCGCCGAGCGCCGTGGCGTCGATCGTCCGAGCGCCCGGCACCTCGACCGTGGCCTGCTCGCGGGTCCAGTCGGCCACCGAGACAGCACCGGTGAGCGCCAGGGACCCGACGACGGCGGCCGCCACCACCAGTCGGATCGGGGTGACCAGGTCGTCGGCGCGGGCCAGCCGGCGAGCGGCGAGGAACGCGCTCAACCCCCGGGCCGCGGTGGCCGGGGTGAGCCCGCGGGCCGCGAGGCGCACCGTCCAGATCGCGACCTGTCCCAGGGCCAGACCGACCAGCGCCGGGCCGAGGAGGACCACGACGTCGGGGTCGCCCGAGGCCTCGCGGCTGCGGTACGCCGCCACGCCGGCGCCGACGAGCACGAGCAGGCTGAGGAAGACCGCCAGGGTGGTCGCCCGGCGCGGACGCCGGCGGCTCGAGACCTGCACCGCGAGCGGTTCGCGCAGCGCGGCACCGGCGGAGAGGGCGACGATCAGCAGACCGGCGCCGGCGATGCCGGCGGCGGCCAGGAGGGCGGATCGGCCGAGGGCGGGCGCTGCCTCGTCGAGCCAGGTGCGGGTGCCCAGGGACGTACCCACGGCACCGAGGGCGAGGCCGGCGCCCGCGCCCAGCAGGATCGCCGCCAGCGGCTCGGCGAGGAGGAAGCGCCACAGGCGCACGCCGTGGATGCCGCGCAGCCGAGCCAGCCCGACCTCCTCGCGGCGGGCCGCGGCGAGCTCCGCGCCGATGCTGGGCACGGCCACCGCGCCGATCAGCAGCAGCGGCGCCGTGAGCCATCGCGACGTGCCGGCGGCCTCGGCGAACTGCAGCACCGTCACCGCCCCGCCGACGACCACGACGGTCATCAGCACCAGGGTCGCCAGGGCGCCCCGGCGGCTCCAGGAGCCCCGGAGGAAGCGGCTCACGCGCTGGCCCTCCGAGAGGAGGCGCTCACCGGACCACCCGGCCCTCGTCGAGCGCGATGTGGAGGTCGCAGGCCTCGACGACGGCGGGGTCGTGGGTGGCCACGACCACGACGGCTCCGCGCGCCGCCTCCTCGCGCAGCTCGGCCAGCACGACGGCGCGGTTGCCCTCGTCGAGCTCGGAGGTCGGCTCGTCGGCCAGCAGGACGTCGGCGGCGACCACGAACCCGCGGGCGCAGGCCACGCGCTGCATCTGGCCGCCGGACAGCTCCTCGACCTGGCGCTCGCCGAGGTCGGCGATGCCGAAGCGCGCCAGCGCCGCCTCGGCCGCCTCGTCGGCGTCGGCCGGCGCGGCCCCGCGGGCACGCAGCGCGATGGACACGTTCTCGCGGGCGGACAGGATCGGGACGAGCCCGTAGACCTGCAGGACGAACGCGACCGCGGGAAGGGGGTCGCCGCTGCCGGTCCAGACGGGCCGGCCGTCGAGCTTGGCGGTGCCCGACGTCGGCTCGAGCAACCCGCCCGCGATGGACAGCAGGGTGGTCTTGCCGGAGCCGCTCGGCCCGGACAGCGCGGTGACCTTGCCGGCCGGGAAGGCGACGCTGACGTCGTCGAGGAGCGTGCGAGTGTTGACGTAGGTGATCGAGTCGAGCCGCAGCCCCGTGCGCTGGGCGGGGCGCTCCTGCGTGGGGGTGCTCGTGCCGGTGCTCACGCCGGTCCCTCGCTGCTGGCGCGGGTGACGACGATCCGGCCCTGCTCGTCGTCCTCGAAGCGCACGAGCGTGCCCGGTGGCCACTCCGCGGCGAGGTGCCCCGGCAGGTGCAGCACGCCGTCCTCGCCGACGACGGCGTACTCCGAGCCGCCGTGGCCCTCGGCCCCGACGCGACCGCCCTTCATGGTCACCGTGCGCGGGAAGGTGGCGGCGACCTCGGGCTGGTGCGTGACGACGACGATCGTGGTGCCGAAGTCGTCGCCGAGGGAGTGGATGAGGTGCAGGACATGGTCCCGGTCGGCGTGGCTGAGCTGGCTGGTCGGTTCGTCGGCGAGGAGCAGGCGCGGCCCGGTGGACACGGCGCAGGCGAGCGCCAGGCGCTGGCGCTGGCCGCCCGACATCGTGGAGACCACCTGGTCCGCCTGCTCGCTCAGCCCGACGCGGTCGAGCAGCTCGGTGTCGGGCAGCGCGTCCTCGCGCTCGGCGGCGGACAGCGAGAGCCGCGCGAAGGCGATGTTCTGGCGCGCGGTGGCGTACGGCAGGAGGTTGCGGGTGGCGCCCTGGAGCATCGTGGAGACCTGCCGCGAGCGGATCCGCGCGAGGTACCGCTCGCCCATGCGCGACACCTCCTCGTCGCCGAGGAAGATCCGGCCCGCGCTGGGTCGCTGGATGCCGCCGAGCAGCGCGAGGAGCGTCGACTTGCCCGAGCCGCTCGGCCCGAGGAACGCGACCCGCTCACCCGGACGGATGGTCAGGTCCACGCCGCGCAGCGCCACGACGTCGTGGCCGCCGAACGTCTTGTAGAGGTGGACCACCCCTTCGCAGCGGATGCCGAGTCCGCCCGTGCGGGTCTCCTCGACCGCTGTCGCGCTGCCCCGCACCACTCCCCCGATCGTCTTGAACGGCTTCAACATACATAAACCGCAGTACGTTGAGCGCATGGTCATCCGCATCGCGCTGGTCAACGACGACGAGGTCGTCGTGCGCGGTCTCGAGGCGATGATGCGCAGCTACACCCACCGCGTGGAGGTGGTCCCCCTCGTCTCCGGGACGCCCCTCGGCCAGCCGGTCGACGTGGCGCTCTACGACACGTTCGGGATGGGGCTGGCCAACGACTCGGCGGTGCGCCGGCTCGTCGAGGACCCGAAGGTGCGCCGGGTCGCGGTGTACACGTGGAACTTCCAGCCGTGGCTGACCCGCGACACGCTCGAGCAGGGGGTGCGCGGCTACCTGTCCAAGAGCCTGCCCGCGGCCCGCCTCGTCGACGCGCTGGCCGCGATCTCCGCCGGCGAGGTCGTCGTCTCGCCCTCGCGCGGGCGGTCCTCGCTCGTCGGCGGCGACTGGCCCGGCCGGGAGGAGGGGCTGACCGCCCGCGAGGCCGAGGTGCTGTCGCTGATCACGATGGGGCTGAGCAACCAGGAGATCGCCGAGCGCACCCTGCTCTCCCTCAACTCGATCAAGTCCTACATCCGCTCGGCGTACCGCAAGATCGACGTGGACTCGCGCTCGAAGGCGGTCCTGTGGGGCGTCGAGCACGGGATGCGCGCCGACGGCGTACGCCGCTCCGCCGACTGACCGGCCTCCGGCCCGCGCCCGCGTCCGGCGGTGCTGGGGTCCGGCCTTGCGTGTTGCGATCCCCGGCTAGCTGTACTGATCGGGCACGTTGGTCGAGATCGTGTGACGACACGATCTGAATGAGCTTGGAAGGCGAAGACCTCCGG
>NZ_JAFMSX010000002.1:0-56316 GCF_017916425.1 Nocardioides sp. SYSU D00065
GTACAACCACCACCGGCCCCACACCGCAATCGGCGGGTCAGCACCGATCACCCGGTTGACCAACCTCACCGATCAGTACAGCTAGCCGGGGATTCCAACGTCCGCCCCGCCCCGGCCCCCGGACAACGGGGCGGACGAAGCCCACCGAGCGAGCCCCGACGAACAGCTCAGACCCGGCGGTCGTCGCCCTCGTGACCGTCCGAGCGGCGATCGGCCTCGACCCGGTCGAGCTTCGCGTTGAGCTCGGTGAGCTCCTTGCGCTCCTTGCGGTGGGCCAGGCTCCGCTTGGTGCCCCACTTGAGGATCGAGAAGCCCCACAGGATGGCGGCGCCGGCCGCGACGCCGACGAGGAACGACCCCAGGGTGGAGACGTCGAAGCCCAGCAGCTCGCCCCCCGTGCCGGGCTCGCTGAAGATCGCGGCGAGGATCGCGATGCCCCCAAGGAGGATGAGGGCCAGTCCGAGGATCACCATGGAGGGAATCTAGCCCCTCGGCTGCCGCGGCGCCCCCGCCAGCAAGGCGTCGAGGAGGACGACGGCGCCGTCCTTGTCGAGCGGGTTGTTCTGGTTGCCGCACTTCGGCGACTGGATGCACGACGGGCAGCCGCTGGCGCACTCGCAGCTCGCGATCGCCTCGCGGGTCGCCGACAGCCACTCGACGGCCGTGCGGAAGCCGCGCTCGGAGAAGCCGGCGCCGCCCGGATGACCGTCGTAGACGAAGACCGTGAGCACCCCGGTGTCGGCGTGCCGGGCGGTCGAGACGCCGCCGATGTCCCACCGGTCGCAGGTGGCGAAGAGCGGAAGGAGCCCGATGGAGCAGTGCTCCGCCGCGTGGGCGGCTCCCGGTACGTCGAGAGCGGCCAGACCGGCCTCGGCCACCACGTCGTCGGGCACCGTCCACCACACCGCCGTCGTGCGCAGGGTGCGTTCGGGCAGGTCGAGCGGCTCCTCCGAGAGCACCTCGCCGCCCGGCTGTCGCCGCTTGAGGAAGGACACGACCTGGTGGGACACGTCCACCTCGCCGAGGAACAGCTCGCAGCCGCCCCACGAGGCGCGCTCCCGGGTCGAGACGATGCTGATGTCGGTGACCTCGCGCGCCGTCGTGCCGTACGCCGGCTCGTCGCGGCGCATCATCGCCACGTGGTGCTCGAGGTCGAGGTCCTCGACCAGCCAGGTCTCGCCCTGGTGGACGTACACGGCGCCCGGGTGGGCCTGGTTGTGGGCGCCGCCGGCGTCCACGGTCCCGACCACGCGTCCGGTGTTGGCCTCGACCAGGGACACCGGCGAACCGCCGGCCGAGCGGATGTCCGCGAGGTCGGCCGCCCGGCCGCGGTCGGTCCAGAACCAGCCGCGCGGCCTGCGCCGCAGCAGGCCCAGCGCGGCCAGCTCGTCGACCACCTCGCGCGCCGTCGGCCCGAACATCGGCAGGTCGGCCTCGGTGAGGGGCGACTCCTGCGCGGCCGCGCACAGGTGGGGACCCATCACGTGCGGGTTGGCGGGGTCGAACACCGACGCCTCCACCGGTGCCCCGATCAGCGTCTCCGGATGGGTGACGAGGTAGGTGTCGAGCGGGTCGTCCTTGGCGACGAGCACGCCCAGTGCGTCCTGCGCGCCCCGGCCGGCGCGTCCCACCTGCTGCCAGAACGCGGCGCGGGTGCCCGGGAAGCCGGCGATGAGCACCGCGTCCAGGCCGCTGATGTCGATGCCCAGCTCGAGCGCGTTGGTCGCCGCCAGGCCGACGAGGTCGCCACGGCGCAGCGCTGCCTCCAGCGCGCGCCGCTCCTCGGGCAGGTAGCCGCCACGGTAGGCCGCGATCCGCCCCGGCAGGGAGGGGTCGACCTCGGCGAGCAGGTCGGCCGCGGTGGACGCCACCTGCTCGGCGCCGCGCCGCGACCGGATGAACGCGAGCGTCCGGACGTCCTCCGCCACCAGGTCCGCGAGCAGGTCGGCCACCTCCGAGGAGGCGGCGCGGCGCACGGGCGCGCCGTTCTCCCCGGCGTGGGACGTGAACGGCGGCTCCCACAGCAGCAGCGAGACGCGGCCGCGGGGCGAGTCGTCACGGGTGAGCGCGCCGACGTCGAGCCCGGTCAGCCGGCACGCCGTCACCTCCGGCTGCGCGACGGTGGCCGAGGCGAGCACGAACGTCGGGTGCGCGCCGTACATCGCGCAGACCCGGCGCAGCCGGCGCAGGACGTGCGAGACGTGGGCTCCGAAGACCCCGCGGTAGTGGTGGCACTCGTCCACCACGACGTACTGCAGGGAGCCGAGGAACCGTGCCCACCGGTGGTGCGAGGGCAGCAGGGAGCGGTGGAGCATGTCGGGGTTGGTGAGCACGTACTCGCCGAAGTCGCGCGTCCAGTCGCGCTCCTCACGCGAGCTGTCGCCGTCGTGCGCGGAAAGGCGTACGTCGAGCCCCAGCGACGCCAGGCTCGCGAGCTGGTCGTGGGCGAGCGCCTTCGTCGGCGCGAGGTAGAGCACGGACGCGCCGCGCTCGCCGCGAGGGCCGCGGCCCGACCGGATCGCCGACAGGGCCGGCACCTGGTAGGCCAGGGACTTGCCCGACGCCGTCCCGGTCGCCACGATCACGTGGTCGCCGGCGTGCGCGGCGTCGGCCGCGACGACCTGGTGGCGCCACGGCCGGGCCACCCCCTGGGCGGCGAACGCGCCCCGCACGTCGTCGGGCACCCACGCGGGCCAGTCCTCGTGGACCGCCTCGCGCGCCGGCAGCTCCTCGAGGTGCCGGAGGCGCTCCTCTCGACCCGGAGCCGCGGTCAGCCGACGCACGAGCGTGTCGACCGGGGGCAGGGCGCGGGAAGGGGAAGGACTCACTCCGTGAAGTCTGGCAAACGGCACGGACGGTGGCCGAGGCGGTGAAGTGGTGGGGATCCTGCGCAACCCTTGGGACTCGTGGTTTGATACCACCCGGAAAGACAAGGGGCACGTGGTGTGCCCGCAGACGCACTGTCCGAACGAGTTCGGGGACCGGGGAGCAGTCGTGGATCTCACCCTTGCGACACGCGAGGTGGATGGTCGAGCCATCGTGGCCGTCGGCGGAGAGATCGACGTCTACACCGCTCCCAAGCTGCGCGACTGCATCACCGAGCTCGTCGGTGGCGGCACCTACGACATCGTCATCGACCTCGAGGCCGTCGAGTTCCTCGACTCGACCGGGCTCGGCGTGCTCGTCGGGGGCCTCAAGAAGGTGCGCGCCCACGACGGGTCGCTCGACCTCGTGTGCACCCAGGAGCGCCTGCTCAAGATCTTCCGGATCACCGGCCTGGCCAAGGTGTTCGTCATCCACGACTCGGTCGGCCTCGCCCCCGGCGCCTGAGCCCGCGTCTTTCACCCCTTCGGGTCTCCCCGGAGGGGCTTTCTCGTGCTGCTCGCGAACACCGGGTGTGGCGCGGGTCACCCTGCCCCGTGATGGGGATCACGTCTGCGTAGACTCCGGCGCGTTCGAGGATCAATTCCAGTCCTAGGAGGACGCGCATGACGGGGATCTTGCCCGCGGTCGTGGAGCCGGAGCTCGATGGTGGAAATCTGGTCCTGGTCGTCGTCGTCGCCCTGATCGCGCTCGGCGCGCTCGGGATGGCCGCGATGTTCAGGTCCCAGGTGATGGCCGCCGGCGAGGGCACCGACAACATGAGGACCATCGCCCAGGCCGTGCAGGAGGGCGCCAACGCCTATCTGACCCGGCAGTTCCGGACCCTGGCCATCTTCGCGGCGATCGCGTTCTTCGCGCTGCTCGTGCTGCCGGCCGACGACATGGTCGTACGCATCTTCCGCTCCGTGTTCTTCATCGTCGGAGCCGGGTTCTCCGCCGCCGTCGGCTACCTCGGCATGAACCTCGCCGTACGCGCCAACCTCCGCGTCGCCGCCGCCGCCCAGACCACCGGACGCGAGCCGGCGATGACGATCGGCCTGCGCACCGGTGCCATGGTCGGCATGCTCACCGTCGGGCTCGGCCTGCTCGGCGCCAGCCTGGTGGTGCTGTTCTTCCAGGACGAGGCGCCCCACGTGCTCGAGGGCTTCGGCTTCGGTGCGGCCCTGCTGGCCATGTTCATGCGCGTGGGCGGCGGCATCTTCACCAAGGCCGCCGACGTCGGCGCGGACCTGGTCGGCAAGGTCGAGCAGAACATCCCCGAGGACGACCCGCGCAACGCGGCCACCATCGCCGACAACGTGGGCGACAACGTGGGCGACTGCGCCGGCATGGCCGCCGACCTGTTCGAGTCGTACGCCGTCACGCTGGTCGCCGCGCTCATCCTCGGCTCGCAGGCCTTCGGCGACAAGGGCCTGGTCTTCCCGCTGCTGATCCCCGCCATCGGCGCCCTGACAGCCGTCGCCGGTGTCTACCTCACCAAGCCGAAGTCCGGCGAGAACGGCCTCACGACGATCAACCGCTCGTTCTACCTGTCCTCCGCGATCGCCGCGGTGGCGAGCGTCGTGCTGGCCTACGTCTACCTGCCCAGCAGCTTCTCGGAGTTCACCAACATCGCCGACGGTCTCGCCGGCGCCCAGGGCGACCCCCGGTTCATCGCCGCCTCGGCGGTGGTCATCGGCATCGTGATGTCCGCCGGCATCCTGGCGCTCACCGGCTACTACACCGGCACCGAGTACCGCCCCGTCAAGGACGTCGGCAAGACCTCGCTCACGGGTGCGGCCACCGTCATCCTCTCCGGGCTCTCCGTCGGCTTCGAGTCGGCCGTCTACACCACGCTGGTCATCGGGGCGGCGGTCTTCGGCGCCTACCTGCTCGGCGGTGCCGCGCTCACGGTGTCGCTGTTCGCGGTGGCCCTGGCCGGCTGCGGGCTGCTGACCACCGTCGGCGTCATCGTCGCGATGGACACCTTCGGCCCGGTCTCCGACAACGCCCAGGGCATCGCCGAGATGTCGGGCGACGTCAGCCCCGAGGGCGCGCAGATCCTCACCGAGCTCGACGCGGTGGGCAACACCACCAAGGCGATCACCAAGGGCATCGCGATCGCGACGGCCGTGCTGGCCGCGACCGCGCTCTTCGGCTCGTACGCCACGTCGGTGTTCGAGTCGCTGGAGGAGGCCAACATCGGCGCCGACGAGGCGCACCTGCTCGACTTCAGCGTCTTCAACCCCGCGGTCATCGTCGGCGTGCTGATCGGTGCAGCCGTGGTGTTCCTCTTCTCGGGTCTGGCCATCAACGCCGTCGCCCGCGCCGCCGGCGCTGTCGTCTACGAGGTGCGCCGCCAGTTCCGCGAGATCCCCGGGATCATGGAGGGCACCGGCCGCCCGGAGTACGGCAAGGTCGTCGACATCGTCACCAAGGACTCGCTGCGCGAGCTCGTCACCCCCGGCATCCTCGCCGTGATGGCGCCGATCGCCGTCGGCTTCGGCCTTGGCGCGACCGCCCTCGCCGGGTTCCTCGCCGGTGCCATCGGCGCCGGCACCCTGATGGCGGTGTTCCTGGCCAACGCCGGTGGTGCCTGGGACAACGCCAAGAAGCTCGTCGAGGACGGCAACCACGGCGGCAAGGGCTCCGAGGCCCACGCCGCCACCGTCATCGGCGACACCGTCGGCGACCCGTTCAAGGACACCGCCGGTCCGGCTATCAACCCGCTGATCAAGGTGATGAACCTGGTCTCGCTGCTGATCGCGAGCGCCGTCGTGTCGTTGAGCGTCGGCGAGGACCAGAACGACGTGCTCCGCGTCGTCATCGCCCTCGTGGCCGTGGCGATCATCGTCGCCGCCGTCGTGATCTCCAAGCGTCGCGAGGTCACCATCTCCGACGACACGCCCGCCGCGGTGGCCTGACCGGCGTACGCCCCCGCACGCACGTCGCGGCGGCTGGTTGCTCCGGCAACCGGCCGCCGTGGCGCGTCCGGGGTCTGCGAGGCTGGATCCCATGTCCTCGGACCTCGACTTCACCGGGCCGCTGCGCGACGCGCTGGTCGCCGCCGACTTCACCTACGATCGGGTCGCGGAGGCCCTCGGCGAGGAGGCGCACCGCGCGCTCGGCCGCAACGAGACCCTTCCAGCGCTGCGGCGTACGACGTCGGGCGGCCCGCTCGACACGCTCGTACGGCTCTTCCTGCTGCAGACGACGGTGCCGCGCGCGCAGGCCGACAGGGCTCTCCCCGGCCTCGTCGACCGGCTGTGCACCGCCGGTCTGCTCCAGCAGAGCGTCGGCGAGGTCGCCGCGCGCACGGACTGCCGCCCCTACGCCGCCACCGAGGCGGGCCGGGACCACGACCTGTGGGTCGTCTCGGACCTGACGCCCGGCCTCGACGGGGCGCCGGTCGCCGTCGGTCCGGACCACGTTCTCGGCATCTCCAGCGCCTCCACGAGCCTGGCGCAGCTCACCATGCGCGAGCCTGTCGGCTCCGCCCTCGACCTCGGCACCGGGTGCGGGGTGCAGGCCCTGCACCTAGCCGCCCACGCCGAGCGGGTCGTGGCGACGGACGTCAACGCCCGCGCGCTGTGGATGACGCGGCTCAACGCCGCCCTCAACGAGGTCGAGGTCGAGACGCGCGACGGCTCGTTCTTCGAGCCGGTCGCCGGTGAGCGCTTCGACCTCGTGGCGACGAACCCGCCGTTCGTCATCTCCCCGGCGACGGGCGAGCGGCTGGTCTACCGCGACTCGGGCCTGCCAGGCGACCGCGTCGTCGAGCACATCGTGCGCACCGGGCCCGATCACCTCGCCGACGGTGGCTGGCTGCAGGTGCTGGCCAACTGGGCGGTCGTCGACGGGCGCCCGTGGGACGAGCGACTCGGCTCGTGGCTGCGCGAGGACTGCGACGCGCTGGTCGTGCAGCGCGAGACGCTCGACCCGTCGGCGTACGTCGAGCTGTGGCTCAAGGACAGCGGCCACCACGGCGGGCCCGACTACGCCCGACGCTACGACACCTGGCTGTCGTGGCTGGAGCAGCAGGGGGTCCGCGGCGTCGGGTTCGGCTGGATCAACGTGCGGCGCCGGGGCGAGGGGGAGCGCGCCGCCTCGCACGAGCTCCTCGAATGGCCCTACGACGTCGAGCAGCCGATCGGACCGGCGATCCACGACTGGGGCGAGGCGGTCGACGGCCTGCGCGACCTCGCCGACGACGAGCTGCTCGCTCGTACACTCCGCGCGCGCGACGACGTCCAGCAGGAGACCGTCGGCCGGCCGGGCGCCGAGGATCCCGAGGCGATCGTGCTGCGCCAGCAGCGCGGCTTCCGCCGGGCCCGCACCGCCGACACGGTCGAGGCGGCCTTCGTCGGCGCCTGCGACGGCGACCTCGCCGTCGGCCAGCTGCTCGCCGCCCTGGGTGCCCTGCTGGAGCGCGACGCGGAGGACCTGCGGGAGGCGTACCTGCCCGTCGTGCGCGACCTGGTGAGCGAGGGATTCCTGGTCCTGGGCTGACCCCCGACCCGGGGGATGCGGCCGGGACCATCGGGTACTAGCGCCGCATGACGACACCCAGGATGGCCCCACTGTCAGCGCTTCGCCCCGCGGCGGACCTCTACGGCGACGTCGTCACGGCGTACGTCGACGTCAGCCGCACCAACGAGAACGCCGCCCAGGAGATCGAGCTCCGCGCCGACAACCTGCGCCGCGAGCTGCTCGACGCCGGGGCGGACGAGGCGACCGTCGAGGCGGTCGCCGCCAGGATCGTGGAGCCGACCGGACACGGCGGCGAGACCTCGCGCGTGGTCGTGGCACGTGGCGCCGAGCTCGTGACCGACATGCTGCTCGCCAGCGTGGTGGCCGCCCGGCAGCACCAGGGCCCGATCGCCAACCTGCTCGAGCTGGCCCGCGCCAAGGCCGACGACGTGCGCTACGCGCTGGTGCGGGTGGACCGCTCCGGAGCGGACATCACGGTCGCCGGCACCGTCAGCCCCGCGCAGCGCGAGATGACCAGCGAGGGCGACCACGACGAGCTGACCAAGGTCAAGGTCGGCGGCTGGTCGCAGCGGCGCTACCAGATGCGCGTCGAGGACTCGATCGAGCGCAACGCCGAGACCGTGGCCAAGGACCTCGACCGCCTCGCCGGCAACGAGCGGATCGACCTCGTGCTCCTCACGGGCGACCCCACCAGCGTCGCCAGCGTCCGCGACCAGGTGGGCACCCGCGTCGCCGACCGGCTCGAGGTCCTCGAGCACGGCAGCCGTGCCGAGGGCGCCTCCGACGACCTCCTCGACGACGAGGTGGCGGCCGCCGTCCAGCGCTGCCGCAGCGGGCGCATCGACAGCGTGCTCGACCGGCTCGGCGGCGGAGCCAGCGTGGCCGGCGTCGCCGAGACCGTCGAGGCGCTGCGGCGTGGCGAGGTGGAGACGCTCGTCCTGCTCCAGGGCGTGCTCGACGACCGCGAGGCGTACGTCGGCCCCGAGCCGCTCCTCCTCGGGCACACCGCCGACGAGCTGAAGGCGTTCGGCGTCGATGAGCCCGCACCCGCGCCGCTGGCCGAGGCGCTGGTCCGCGCCGCGATCGGCCAGGACGCCGACCTGCTGCCCCTGTACGCCCCGGTCGGCCTGCTGCCCGACGGGGTCGGCGCCGTGCTGCGCTTCGACACCCGTCCCGACCAGTCCGCGTGAGCCGATCGCGCCACGCCCCGACCACCCGCACGACCGACGAAGGAGTGACCCCTCATGGCTGAGAGCCTGGTGAGCGACGACCTGTGGCAGGAGTTCCACACGATCGTCAACATGACCTCGCGCGAGCTGTCCGACTGGATGCGCACCGAGGCGACGGGCGAGGACGGGCACCTCATCGAGCCGGACAGCGTGCTCCCCGAGCACGAGGTCGGCAACCAGGTGCTCGCCATCCTCGCCAAGCGCCGCACCGACCTCACCCCTGACGACGTGGACACGATGCGGCAGGTCATCGACCAGGTCCGCACCATCCGCGGCGAGGAGCTCGAGCCGGAGTCCTACGGCGACGACGTACGCCGGATGCTGATGTCGTTCGGGCACGACCCGCTGAAGCCGGCTTAGGGACGGCCGCCGCCTGCTGACTTGTGTCGACAGGCGGGCAAAAGTCGTCTGCTCGTTGACGTGACGGTCGTCACGCGCCTACGTTGCAAGTCGCTCCTACTCACTCGGAAAACAGGAGAATCCCCTCGATGAATCACCCCCTCCGCACAGGGCTTGCGGCCGCTGCCGGCGCCGCCCTCTGCCTGCCGCTGCTCGCGGCGACCACCGCGACCACCGCGGCGAACGCCCACGACGGGCACGACCACACCGCCCCACCGCCCTCCAAGGGGGCGTTCCAGAAGGTCACCCTCAACGACCGGCCCGGTGAGCCGGTGGACCTCGCCGTGCTGCCCGACGGCGACGTGCTCCACACCACCCGAGCCGGCGTCATCTGGCACAACGACGCCCAGACCGGCGTCAACCGCGTCGCGGGCCGCATCCCGGTCTACCTCCACGACGAGGAGGGACTCCAGAGCATCGCCCTGGACCCGGGCTATGACGGCAAGAAGAACAAGTGGATCTACCTCTACTACTCGCCGCCGCTGGACACCCCGGCCGACGACCCGACCACCGAGTCGATCAACGAGGGCGATGCCCCGGAGACCGGCACCAAGGCCGACTTCGCGCCCTTCCAGGGCCACCTGACGCTGGCCAGGTTCCGCTACTCCGGCGGGCAGGTGCAGCTCGGTTCCGAGCAGAAGGTGCTCGACGTCCCCGTCGAGCGCGGCATGTGCTGCCACGTCGGAGGTGACATCGTCTTCGACTCCAAGGGCAACCTGATCCTGTCCACCGGCGACGACTCCAACCCGTTCCAGTCCGACGGCTTCGTGCCGCTCGACGAGCGCGCCAACCGCAACCCGGTGTTCGACGCGCAGCGCACCGCTGCCAACACCAACGACCTGCGCGGAAAGATCCTGCGGATCAAGCCGAAGGCCGGTGGGGGCTACACGATCCCCAAGGGCAACCTCTTCCGCCCCGGCACCCCGAAGACCCGCCCCGAGATCTACTCGATGGGCTGGCGCAACCCCTTCCGCATCGAGATCGACCCCGACACCGACGACCTGTGGGTCGCCGACTACTCCCCGGACGCGAAGAAGCCCAAGGCCGGTCGCGGTCCCGCCGGTCACGGCAAGTGGGCGGTCGTCGACGAGCCGGGCAACTACGGTTGGCCCTACTGCGCCACCGCCCGGTTGCCCTACAACGACTACAACTTCGCCACGGACAAGAGCGGGCGACGGTTCGACTGCTCCGCGCCGGTCAACACGTCCGTCCACAACACCGGCAAGCGCAAGCTCCCGCCGGTCACGCAGCCGGAGGTCTGGTACACCTACGACAAGTCCGCGAGGTTCCCCGGACTGGAGAAGGGTGGCATCGGCCCGATGGCCGGCCCCGCCTACCAGTACGACCGCAAGGACACCCGCGGTCGCAACGCCGTGGCCTGGCCCAAGCGCTACGACAACACCCCGCTGTTCTACGAGTGGACCCGCGACTACATCAAGGGCTTCCACGTCAACGGCAACAGGGTCGCGATCGAGGACGTCGTCCCGGGCATCGTCACCGACAACCCGATCGACATGGAGTTCGGACCCGACGGCGCGCTCTACGTCCTCGAGTACGGCGACGGCTACTTCGCCGAGAACCCCGACGCCCAGCTGTCCCGGATCGACTTCGTCGGCACGGGAGGCAACCGCAGCCCCGTCCCGAAGATCGAGGCGACGCCGGCGGCCGGCCGCGCGCCGCTGACGGTGGAGTTCTCGAGCAAGGGCACGACCGACCCCGACGGGGACAAGAAGCTGCGCTTCGCGTGGGACTTCGACAGCGACGGCCGCGTCGACAGCCGCAGGCCCAACCCCACCCACACCTACACCGCGAACGGCAGCTTCCGGGCCAGCCTCAAGGTCACCGACCGTGGCGGCCGCCGGGCCTCGGCCGACGTGGACATCGTCGTCGGCAACCAGGCGCCGGTCGTCAAGTTCGTCACTCCGGTCGAGGACCAGGAGTTCCGCTTCGGCGACACGGTGGCGTACGAGCTGAAGATCACCGACGACGATCCCGTCGACTGCAGCCGAGTCACCGTGACCTACGTGCTCGGCCACGACACCCACGGCCACCCGCAGTCCACGGCCACGGGCTGCACCGGCTCCCTGGTGACCACGGTGCCCGGTGGCCACGACCCGGCGACCGACGACCTCGCCGCCGTCTTCGTCGCCGAGTACACCGACACCGGCTCCCAGCCGGGTCTGACCGGCTCGGCCGAGGTCGTGCTCCAGCCGGCCGGCTGACCACCGACACCCACCGAATCCCCCGAGAAACCCAGGAAGAAGGCACTCATGTGTTACGGACATGACGGCGACGCCGCGCTTCGCGAGTCGCTGGAGAGGAAGGGCGCCAGTCGGCGCGGGCTGCTCCGCGGCGCCGCTGCCGGCGCCGCCGGCGCCGCAGCGCTCGGCGCGGGCTCCACGGCGTTCGCGGCGACGCACCCGGGCAAGGGCCGCGGCCACGGCCACGACCGCAGGCGGGAGGTCCCGACCGACCTCATCAGCATCCAGCTCTACACCCTGCGCGCGGCGATGACGACGGGTGACTCCATCAAGCAGCAGCTCGACCAGCTGGCGAAGTTCGGCTACGAGCGCGTCGAGCGGGCCGGCCTGTACGGCGCCGGGACCGGGCTCGACACGGCGGCCAAGCTCAAGGCCGAGTTCGACGCCCGGGGCCTCTGGGCCTCGTCGAGCCACGACGGCATCAGCACCGTCGACGGTGGCACCGAGCTGGACCGGGCGAAGCTCAACAAGAAGCTGGACGACGCCAACACCTTCCGGCAGAAGTACATCGTGGTGCCCTACCTCAACTCCAACAGCAAGAGCGACTGGCAGAGGTGGGCCGAGCAGATGAACATCGAGGCGGCGGCCGCGCGACGTCGTGGGCTCCGCTACGGCTACCACAACCACGCCCACGAGTTCACGATCGACCTCGGCGGCGGGGTGACCCCGTGGGACATCCTCACCAGCGAGCTCGACCGTCGGCTGGTCCACTTCGAGATCGACCTCTACTGGGCCTACACCGGCGGCGTGAACACCGGTGCCGCCGACCCGCTGCAGTTCGCCATCGACGTGGTCCGCTCCGCGCCGCAGGAGGTCCGGCAGTACCACGTGAAGGACCGCCACGGCGACGCCGCCGCCGCGCTGTACAACCAGCAGCCCGGCGACATGGCCGACCTGGGGCTCGGCGTCATCGACTTCCCGGCCATCTTCAAGAGGCACCAGGTCGAGGAGTACATCGTCGAGAACGACACCCCGGACTTCCACCCGGCGGCCACCGCCAACACGGGCTTCCGCTACCTGGAGGGCTTGGAGTTCTGAGTCCCACCCCCACGGGCCCCACGTCCTCCCGGGCGTGGGGCCCGTGGCTCGTGTGACCACCGGCCGCCGGGTGCCCGCCCGCCGGTCCGCGGGGCGCCCCTGTGGACCGCGAGGAGTGGCGATCTCGGGATGTGGCGCTACGGTTGCGGCGCCGAGCAACACCAGGCAGCAACAAGAGGGAGCACATTCACGTGGCAAAGCTCGTCATCGTCGAGTCGCCTGCCAAGGCCCGCACCATCGGCGGATACCTGGGCAAGGACTACGTCGTCGAGTCCTCGATCGGTCACATCCGCGACCTCCCCAACAACGCCGCGGACACCCCGGCGAAGATCAAGGACAAGCCGTGGGGCCGGCTCGCCGTCGACGTCGACAACGGCTTCGAGCCCTACTACGTCGTGCCGCGTGACAAGAAGAGCCACATCGCCAAGCTGAAGAAGCTGGTCAAGGAGTCCGACGCCCTCTACCTCGCCACCGACGAGGACCGCGAGGGCGAGGCCATCGCCTGGCACCTGCTCGACGAGCTCAAGCCGCCGAAGGGCCTGCCGGTCCACCGGATGGTGTTCCACGAGATCACGCGGCCCGCGATCCTCGCCGCCGTCGAGAACCCGCGCTCGATCAACGACGACCTCGTCGAGGCGCAGGAGGCGCGCCGCATCCTCGACCGCCTCTACGGCTACGAGGTCTCCCCGGTGCTGTGGAAGAAGGTCATGTCCGGCCTCTCCGCCGGCCGGGTGCAGTCGGTGGCGACCCGCCTGGTCGTGGACCGCGAGCGCGAGCGGATGCGGTTCCGCCTCGCCTCCTACTGGGACCTCGACGCCACCTTCGACGCCGGCACCGGGCACGACCCCCGGATGTTCCCCGCCAAGCTGCACAGCGTCGACGGCGTGCGCGTGGCCCGCGGCGCCGACTTCGACAACACCGGCGAGCTCAAGTCCGGCTCGAGCGGCAAGGCCGAGCGCGTCCACCTCTCGCGCGCCGACGCCGAGGCGCTGGCCGCCGGCCTGAGCGAGGCGGCGTACGCCGTGCGCTCGGTGGAGTCCAAGCCCTACCGCCGCTCGCCGTACGCCCCCTTCCGCACCACGACGCTCCAGCAGGAGGCGAGCCGCAAGCTCGGGATGAGCGCCAGCGTGACCATGTCGGTCGCGCAGCGGCTCTACGAGAACGGCTTCATCACCTACATGCGCACCGACTCCACGACGCTCTCGGGCGCCGCGGTGGGTGCCGCGCGCGAGCAGGTGCGCGAGCTCTACGGTGCCGAGTACCTGCCGGACGCGCCGCGCACCTACGCCTCCAAGGTCAAGAACGCCCAGGAGGCGCACGAGGCGATCCGTCCCGCCGGCGACACGTTCCGCACGCCGGCGCAGACCGGCCTGTCCGGGGAGCAGTTCCGGCTCTACGAGCTGATCTGGATGCGCACCGTCGCCTCCCAGATGAAGGACGCGGTCGGCAACTCGGTGACCATCCGCATCGGGGGCGCGGCCAGCGACGGGCGCGACGTGGTGTTCAGCGCGAGCGGGCGCACGATCACCTTCCACGGCTTCCTCAAGGCCTACGTCGAGGACATCGACGACGCGTCCAAGCGGCGCGACGACGCCGAGACCCGCCTGCCCAACCTGACCGAGGGCGCCGCGGTCTCCGCGGCGACGCTGACGCCGGAGGGCCACGAGACCAAGCCGCCGGCGCGCTACACCGAGGCGACGCTGATCAAGGAGCTCGAGGACCGCGAGATCGGCCGGCCCTCGACGTACGCCTCGATCATCGGCACCATCCTCAACCGGGGCTACGTCTACAAGAAGGGCACCGCGCTGGTGCCGGCCTGGCTGGCGTTCTCGGTGATCCGGCTGCTCGAGGAGCACTTCCCGCGCCAGGTGTCCTACGAGTTCACCGCGTCGATGGAGGACATCCTCGACGAGATCGCCAACGGCCGGCGTGACCGGGCCACCGAGCTCGCGGAGTTCTACTACGGCTCCGGTGACGTCGTCGGCCTCAAGACGCTCGTCACCGAGCTCGGCGACATCGACGCCAAGGAAATGGCGACCTTCCCCATCGGCGCGCCGGAGGACGGGATCAACCTCCGCGTGGGCCGCTACGGCCCCTACGTCGAGGGCCCCGGTCCCGACGGCGGCGACGCCGCACCCGTGCGCGCCAACGTGCCCGACGACCTGCCGCCCGACGAGCTGACCGTCGCCAAGGCCAAGGAGCTGCTGGCCAACCCGGCCGGCGAGGAGCAGGTGATCGGCACCCACCCCGACACCGGGCTGCAGATCGTCGCCAAGAACGGCCGCTTCGGCCCCTACGTCACCGAGCTGCTGCCCGAGGACGCGCCCAAGTCGGCCAAGCCGCGCACCGGCTCGCTGTTCAAGTCGATGACGCTCGACACGGTCTCCCTGGAGGACGCGGTCCGGCTGCTCGACCTGCCGCGCGTGGTCGGCACCGACGACGACGGCACGGAGATCACCGCGCAGAACGGTCGCTACGGGCCGTACCTCAAGAAGGGCACCGACTCGCGCTCGCTCACCAGCGAGGACCAGATCTTCGACATCACCCTCGACCAGGCCAAGGCGATCTACGCCCAGCCCAAGCAGCGCGGCCGCGGCGCGGCCACCCCACCGCTCAAGGAGCTCGGCAACGACCCCGTCTCCGGGCAGCCGGTCGTGGTGAAGGCGGGCCGCTTCGGCGAGTACGTCACCGACGGCGAGTACAACGCGACCCTGCGCAAGGACGACACCGTCGAGTCGATCACCCTCGAGCGGGCCGCGGAGCTGCTCGCCGAGCGGCGCGAGCGCGGCCCCGCGAAGAAGGCCGGCGCGAAGAAGACGGCCGCCAAGAAGGCTCCCACCAAGAAGACGGCTGCGAAGAAGACGGCCGCCAAGAAGACCGCGGCGAAGAAGAGCACGTCGAAGAAGGCTGCGGCGAAGAAGTCCTGACGCCGCCCGCCTGTCGGCGTACGCGCTGCCGGCGTACGCGCCGCCTGTTGGCGTACGCGCTGCCTGTTGGCGTACGCGCTGCCTGTCCATCACGGTATGTCGCTAGACGGGCACTTCCCTGGGTCAACTCCGCACGGGAAGTGCCCGTTCGACGACGTACCGTGATCAAGCTGGGGCGGTTGGGGCTACTTGTGGCCAACCGGACCGGTCACCCGACGGGCAGGCCCGCGGCCCGCCACGCCCGAAAGCCGCCGACGAGGTCGGTGGCCCGGTGCACGCCGAGCTGCCGCAGGGTGGCCGCGGCCAGGCTCGAGGAGTAGCCCTCGTTGCAGACCACCACGACGTGGAGGTCGTACGACGCGAGCGGCAGGCGCGCCTCGCACGCCGGGTCGAGCCGCCACTCGAGGACCGTGCGCTCGACCACGACCGCGCCGGGAAGCTCGCCCTCGGTGACCCGGTTGGCCTCCGGACGGATGTCGACGAGGACGGCGCCGGCCGCCTGCGCGTCGTACGCCTGCGCGGGCGTCAGGCGGACGAGGTCGGCGCGAGCCTCGGAGAGCAGGTCGTCGATGGTCCTGGGCGCGGTCGCCATGGTCACCATCCGACCAGCAGGAGGTGCTGGGTCACCACCCCTGAAC
Organism: Nocardioides sp. SYSU D00065; assembly: GCF_017916425.1. Lineage (GTDB taxonomy): Bacteria > Actinomycetota > Actinomycetes > Propionibacteriales > Nocardioidaceae > Nocardioides. The sequence continues at coordinate 15,846 of NZ_JAFMSX010000002.1, forward strand.
AGGCGGGCTCCCGTGAGAGCGTCTCTCCCGACCGCTCAGGCCTGCGGAGCTGCCCCGGACTCGGTCTTGGCGTCCTTGAGCTCGAGCACCGAGCCGACCACCCAGGCGATGCCGGCGAAGAGGGTGAGGTAGAGGCCGATGGCGGCTGCGCCGTTCATGTCGAGCAGGCCGATGAGGGCGACCAGCACCGCACACACCAGCGAGGCGATCAAGCCCGCCCGGGCGGGAATCCGCTGCTGCGGAAGGAGCCCGGTCCGCACGGCGAGCGCGACGCCGCCCACCAGCGCCAGGACGAGCGTGATGACGCCGTCACCCCGGATGCCGGCGACGCCGAAGCCGAAGACGGACACCCACGGCAGAAACGCCGCCACCGCGACGACGACGATGGCGATGCCGGAGATGCGCTGCGGCGTGGAGAAGCGGCTGAGATCCATGCGGCGAACGGTAGTGGCGGGTCGGCCGTCCGCGCGGCCGTTTCGCTGAACCGGCCGTGGAGGCGTCGCTGCGCCCTCGCTCACCCGGCCGGCCGTCGCAGACGCGCGGACATTGGTCGTCCGGAACCGCTGCGCCCCTGCGTGGCCACGCCTCGCCGGCGGGGGTTCTGTCCGCGTGTCTACGACTCCGCGCCCGGACAGGCACGAGCAGGCGACGGCTGGGGCCACCGGGTGTGGGCGCCCGCCCGTAGGGTGTGCGCGTGAGTGCAGGGGCGTATCCGGACCGCGGGCTCTTCGTCTGCTTCGAGGGCGGCGAGGGTGCCGGCAAGTCGACGCAGTCGCGCCTGCTGCGCGACTGGCTGGTCGAGCGTGGCCGCACGGTCTTGCTGACGTTCGAGCCGGGCGACACCCCGGTCGGCAAAGAGCTGCGCCGGATCGTGCTCGACCCGGCCACCGGTGACCTGTCCGACCGTACGGAGGCGCTGCTCTACGCCGCCGACAAGGCCGAGCACGTCGACCACGTCGTCCTGCCCGCGCTGGAGCGCGGCGAGGTGGTGATCACGGATCGCTACGTCGACTCGACCCTGGCCTACCAGGGCGCCGGGCGCACGCTCGACGTCGCTGAGGTCGAGGCGGTGGCCCGGTGGGCCACGCGCGACCTGCGACCGCACCTGACCGTTCTGCTCGACCTCGAGCCGCAGGCCGGCCTCGACCGCTTCTCGGGCCGTGACCGGATCGAGGGACAGTCGCTCGACTTCCACCGACGCGTCCGCCAAGGCTTCCTCGACCTCGCAGCCGCGGATCCGGACCACTACCTCGTGCTCGACGCCCGCGACCCGATCGACGAGATCGCCGACGCCGTACGAGCCCGCGTCGCGCCGCTGCTGGAGCGGGCGTGAGCACGCCCACGACCGCGTCGCCGGTCTGGGACGACCTCGTCGGCCAGCGCCCCACCATCGAGGTGCTCCAGCACGCCGCGTCGGGCCGCGGGATGACTCACGCCTGGCTCTTCACCGGACCGCCCGGGTCGGGCCGCTCCAACGTCGCGCGCGCGTTCGCGACCGCCCTGCAGTGCGAGCAGCGCACCGGGTGCGGGCAGTGCGAGGCGTGCCGGCTCGGCATCAGCGGCTCCCACCCCGACATCACCTGGGTGCGGTCGGAGACGTCGGTGCTCTACGTCGACGACATGCGCGACCTGGTGCAGGCCGCAGCCAAGTTCCCCGCGATCGGCCGCTGGCAGATCGTGGTCATCGAGGACGCCGACCGGCTCGGCACCCCGGAGAACCCGCGCACCGGCAACGCGCTGCTCAAGGCGATCGAGGAACCGACGCCCAAGACGGTGTGGCTGCTGTGCGCGCCGACCGTGCGCGACGTCCTGCCGACCATTCGCTCGCGCTGCCGCACCCTGACGCTCGCCACCCCCGGCACGCAGGACGTGGCGCGGTTCCTCACCCGCAACGACCAGGTCTCCGAGACGGTGGCCAGCTTCGCCGCCCGGGCCAGCCAGGGCCACATCGGGCGCGCCCGCGCCCTCGCGCTCGACGAGCAGACCCGTACGCGCCGGCGCGAGGTGGTCAGCATCCCCGCCCGGCTGACCTCGCTCGGCTCGTGCATGACGGCCGCGACCAACCTCGCCGAGCTCGCCAAGGAGGAGACCGAGGCGATCACCGCCGAGGCCGAGAAGCGCGAGCTCGCCGAGCTGCAGGCGATCTTCGGCAGCGAGCGCAAGGACCTGGCGAGCCGCTCCTACAAGGCGGCGCTGAGCGGGCTGGAGAAGCTGCAGAAGCAGAAGGCCAAGCGCCGCGTGCTCGACGTCATCGACCGGGCGCTGATGGACCTCGTCTCGGTCTACCGCGACGCCATCGCCCTGAGCGCGGGAGCCCCCGGGCTGCTGGTCAACGAGGAGCTGCGCGGCGACGTCGCCGTGGTGGCGCGCGCGGCCTCGCCCGAGCAGCTGCTGCGGATGATCGACGCGATCTTCACCGCCCGCGAGCAGATGCTGGAGTTCAACGTGCCGCCCCAGCTCGCGCTGGAGTCGATGACGGTCGCGCTCCGGCTGCCCGGAGGCCGGCAGTGAGGCGCGCCGTCGCCCTCGTGGTCGTCCTGGCGGTCATCCTGGTCACCGTGGTGGCGGTCGGGCTGTCCTTCCAGGGCGGCGGTGGCAGCGGCGACGACCGGCCGGCCGGTCGCCCGACGCCGTCGCCAACCACGCCGCCACCGCCGTCGGTCACCGCGGCGCCGCGCGCCGAGCTCGCCGACCTCTACTCCCAGCGCATCGACTGGCAGCCGTGCGAGAGCAACGCCGACCACGAGTGCGGCATCCTCACCGTGCCCGTCGACTACGCCGAGCCGCGCGGCGAGAGCATCGACCTGGCCCTGCTGCGGGTTCCGGCCACCGGCGAGCGTCTCGGCTCGATGGTGGTGAACCCCGGAGGCCCCGGCGCGCCGGGGACGTCGTACGCCGCTGCCGCCGGGCAGGTCTTCCGCGAGCCGCTGCGCCAGCACTTCGACGTCGTCGGGTTCGATCCTCGCGGAGTCGGCCGGTCCGCCCCCGTCGACTGCCTCAGCGACGCCGAGCTGGACGCCTACCTCGCGGCCGACCCGACGCCGGACACCGCCGCCGAGCGGGCCGACTACCGCGAGTCCGTGCTGACGTTCGGCGCCCAGTGCGTCGAGGAGTCCGGCCCGGTGGTCGGGCACGTGACCACCGTCGAGGCCGCGCGCGACATGGACGTGCTGCGCTCCGCGCTGGGCGAGGAGACGCTGACCTACTTCGGCGCCTCCTACGGCACCAAGCTCGGCGCGACGTACGCCGAGCTGTTCCCCGAGCGGGTCGGCCGCTTCGTGCTCGACGGCGCCGTGGACGTCTCGCTCGACTCGCGGGGGCTCTCGCTGGAGCAGGCCACGGGCTTCGAGACCGCGCTGCGGGCCTACGTCCAGAACTGCCTGGACTCCACCGACAACTGCTTCCTCGGCGACTCCGTCGACGAGGGCCTGGCGACGATCTCAGGGCTGCTGGACTCGATCGAGGACGAGCCGCTGCCGGCCGGCGATCGGGACCTGACGGTCGGCAACGCGTTCTACGGCATCATCACGCCGCTCTACAACCGCGACTACTGGTTCCTGCTGAGCACCGCCCTGGCCTCCGCCCTGGACGGCGAGGGCGCGGCGCTGCTGCAGCTGGCCGACGCGTACGCCTCGCGCAACGCCGACGGCTCGTACCTCGACAACTCCGTCGAGGCCAACTACTCGATCAACTGCCTGGACGACCCGGCGTCCGTGCCGTTCGCCCGGGTGCCGTCGCTGTTCGCGCAGTTCGAGGAGGCGTCGCCGACGTTCGGTCGCGTGTTCGCGTGGGGGATGACGACGTGCCGCGGCGTCGCGGTGACCTCCACCGAGGAGCCGTTGCGCGTCCGCGGCGAGGGCGCCGCCCCGATCCTGGTGCTGGGCACCACGCGCGACCCGGCGACGCCGCTGAAGTGGGCGGTCGCGCTGGCCGAGCAGCTCGAGTCGGGCGTGCTCGTCGAGCGCGACGGCGACGGCCACACGGCGTACAACGCCGGCAACGAGTGCATCGACCGCGTCGTCGAGGACTACCTCATCGAGGAGGCGGTCCCCGACGACGGGACGCGCTGCTGACAGGTTGGCTGAGGCTCAGCCCTCGAGGGACGCGTCGACCGTGATCGGCACGGCGAGCGCCTTGCTGACCGGGCAGGCCTGCTCGGCCTTCTCGGCGGCCTCGGCGAAGCCGGCCGCATCCAGGCCCTCGACCTCACCGCGCACCGTCAGCGCGATTCCGGTCAGCTTGAAGCCGCCGGCCTCCTCGTCGGGGCCGAGCGTCACGTCGGCGGACACGTCGAGCGAGTGCACGGTGCCGCCGCCCTGGGTGACGACGTTGGACAGCGACATCGCGTAGCAGGCGGAGTGTGCCGCGGCGACGAGCTCCTCGGGGCTCGTCGCTCCCTGCGCGTCGTCGGAGGCGCGCTTGGGGAAGTCGACGTCGAACGTGCCGGCGCCGGAGCTGGTGAGCTCGACCTGGCCGGAGCCGTCCTGCAGGCCGCCGTTCCAGGCCGTACGTGCGGTGCGAGTGGGCATGGTGCCTCCTGGGGTGGGGGTGGAGCGATCCCTGCCGAACCTAGCCGGTCCTGCCGACCCCGTGATTTCAGTCCAGATGAACGTCGTCCGTATACTCGCCCGCGGCCCTTCGAGCAGCCCTCGGCAGGCCACGCCGCCTTAGCTCAGTCGGTAGAGCGAATCACTCGTAATGATTAGGTCGTCGGTTCGATTCCGACAGGCGGCTCCGACTCCCCCGGGGACCCGAGACCCCGGGGGAGTCTCCATGTGCTCGTCCGGGACTCGCGACCTGAGACGAGTCGCCTCGTGGGAAGGCTCGCGGCTCAGGACGGTCGCAGGAGACCCCGGCCGATCGCGTCCTGCACGAGGGCGTCGGCGAGTGGGGCCAGAGTCGGCTCGAACGACGCGACCCTGGCTGCGATGGCCCGCTCCTGGTCGGCGGTGATGCCGCGGCTGGCCCACGCCTGTCCCGCGCCCGCCCAGTGCACCAGGATCGGTTGTAGCCGGTCCAGGGCTCGCGCGAACCGCGCATCGAGGGTGGTGCCGTCCTCGAACTCGGACCACAGCTCGTGCAGCGCAGCGCCGCTCGGGGCGGGCAGCTGGCCGAAGATCTCGCGGGCAGCGCGGCGCTCGAGCTCCTCTGCCTGGATGCGCGCCGACTCGTCGAAGATGACGGTGTCCCCGGTGACGACCTCCACGAGGTCGTGGACGAGCAGCATTTTCACGACCCGGTCGAGGCGGACTCCGTCGGGGGCATGATCGGCCAGGACGATCGCGGTGAGGGCCAGGTGCCAGCTGTGCTCGGCGCTGCTCTCGGGTCGGCTGTCGCTGACGAGCCGGTTGAGCCGGGCCACGTCCGCGAGCTCGTGGGCTCGGATGAGGAACCGAACACGGTCGCGCAGGTCGTCGCTGAGGCCGAGGGTCTCGGGGTCGCCGACAGGGCTCCGGACCGGGTCGTGGTCGGGCAAGGTCGCCTCCTTGCTGGGACGGATGCGGGGCGAGCAGGTGCGCGCAGGAGATTGTGTAACAATAACGCGGTGAGAATGGTCTCGCCCGCCGGGTGCGTACTGCTGGCCTCGGCGCTCTTCGGCAGTGCCGGGCTCGCGGTGCGGCTGGCCGAGGACGCCAGTGCGGCGTCCATCGGCTTGGGGCGCATCGTGGTGGGCGGCCTCGTGCTGGCCTTCCTCGCACGCGCTCGCCTCGCGGGGGAGCTGCGAGCGCACTGGCGCTCCCCGGGGCGACGAGGCGTCCTGGCCGCGAGCGTCTGCGCGATGATCGCCTACCAGCCGCTGTTCTTCTTCGGGGTGCAGCGCAACGGCGCCGCGATGGCGACGGTCCTGGCGTTGGGGTCGGCGCCGGTGTTCGCGGGGGCCCTGCAGGTCGTGTCAGCGAGGTGGAGGCCCTCGGGTTCGTGGGTGTTGTGGACCGGCGGCGCGGTGACGGGCCTCGCACTGTCGACCGGCGTTGTGACGGACCTCGGCCAGCTCGACGCCGCGGCAACGATGGCGTCCTTGGCGGCGGGGGCCGCCTTCGCTGGCTATGCGACGGGTGGTGCGCACCTCATCCGGCACGGCGGCACTGCCGCCACGACCATGACGCTCCTGGTCGTGGGGGCGGCGGGCATGGCGGCGCCCTGGTGGCTCACCACCGACCTCAACTGGGTGCTGACGCCGGGCGGCGCGGCCGGTCTGCTGTGGGTGGGGATCGTGACGACCGCCGCGGGCAACCTCCTCCTGGGCCGGTCGTTGGCTGGCATGGCCCCTGCCAGGGTTGCGACCCTGACCCTGGCCGAACCGCTGACGGCGGTGGCCCTGGGCGTCGTCGTGCTGGGTGAGCGCCTCGGCCCGGGGGAGATCCTGGGCTGCGTCGTGCTGATGTGCTGCCTGGTGGGGCAGGCCACTGGACAGGAGTCGAGGGAGCGCCGCCCGATCGATTGGCGCCCGGTCGAGGCGCCGACGCCCGCGCCCTCACGCTCGTCCTCCCGGCCGCGTCGAGCGCGAGCGGCAGCCCTGGACTAGCGTTGCCGCGTGCAGGAGGTGCGCCGGGAGACAGCGGTCGAACGCGTTGCGGCGTCCATCAGGAGCGAGATCCTCGGTGGCGTACGAGCGCCGGGGTCCGCGATCCGCGAGGAACAGGTCGCCGACGACCTGGCCGTGTCCCGACACACGGTTCGAAGCGCCATCGGCGAGCTGCGCGTCGAGGGCCTGGTCGAGACGCAACGATTCCGGGGCGCACGGGTCGTACGCTTCGACTTCGCGCAGGCGTCCGACCTCCAGCTGGTGCGTACCGCACTGGAGGCCGAGGCGGTGCGCATCCTGTGCGAGCGGCACGGGCAGGCGCCGTGGCCGCCGGCCGTCCTCGATGCGGCCGCAGGGGCCGTCGACGCGTTGGAGGCGACGTCGTCATCGGACGTGGTCGCGGTCCAGTCGGCGCACAGCCGGATCCACCACGCGATCGTCGACGCCGCGGGATCGCCACGTCTCAGTCGGCTGCACGCGCAGCTCAGCACCGAGGTGCAGCTCCTGCTCAGCGCGGACAGGCGGCAGTACTCCGTGGCGGAACTGGTGGGACAGCACCGGGCCTACCTCGCCTCCTTGCCAGAGCAAGGCCCTGAGGCGGTGCGGGGCCACATGCAGGCATCGCTGTCCCGCTTGTACGGCGACGAGGCCGGCGCAGACGAGCCGGGCGGCAGCTGAGGACGCTTTCGGCGCGAGTCCCGACGACCGGGCGTCCTCTGCGGTCCCGTGACCGACCGAGAGCCGCCCCCGCGACGGGGGCGGCTCTCAACTTTGGCGGCGGGCGACCGCCGCGCCAGAGGCGTCAGCGGGTCGCGACCGCGATGCCCTCGATGACGACCGGACGCTTGTTGCTCTTCACCTCGATGGTCACCTTTCCGGACCAGGGGGTGGCGAAGGCAGGCACGCGGATGATGCGGTGCCGCTGCGTGGACCTGCTCTTCAGCCGGACGGTCTGCTTCTTGCCGGCAGCGGTGAGGATGATCGTTCCCCCTCGCTTGGTGGTGGTGACCACCAACGCGACCCAGCGAGCGTCCGTGACCGAGTGGCTCAGGCGTGCGCCGCGCTTGGTGGCGCGCGCCTCCACGCCAGCCCAGGCCCTGGTGCTTCGCTTGATGCCGAACCCCTTCCTCTTCATCGCCTTCGCCGAGGCGGGCACCGTGAAGGTGCGGGCGGCGGGCGTCGCATCGACGTGTCCAGCGCCGTCGATCGCTGCGACTTCGAAGGTGTGGGTTCCGGGCGTGACGACGTCCAGCGCCACTGCGCCGTTGCCGCAGGGAAGCGACTGCCCGTCGAGGGTGCAACGCCACGCGTGCGCGGCCTCGTCGCTTGCGTACGTCAGCTCGACGGACCGTCCGAGGACGATCCCATCCTCCTCAGGCCCGCCCGTGATGGCGGTCTCCGGCGCTCGAGCGTCGGGGCCCGGGCCGGGGTGGGGGCCGGGGTTGGGGCCGGGATTGGGGTTCGGGCCCGGATCGGGGTCACCAGGGTTCGGGTCACCAGGGTTCGGGTCACCAGGGTTCGGGTCGCCGGGGTTCGGGTCGCCGGGGTTCGGGTCGCCGGGGTCCGGATCCGGGTCGGGCTGGCCTCCGCTGATCTCCCACGTCCGTGACTCGGGGGTCGGGTCCGGATTGCCGGCGGCGTCGACCCCGCGCACCTCGAGACGGTAGGCACCTGCGCCGAGGCCGTGCACTGCATGCGGTGAGCTGCAGGCTCTCCAAGCCGCCGGCGTGCCGTTCGTCGTGAGTCGGCACTCGAACGTGTCGGCGTCGTCGCCCACGAACGCGATGCGTGCACCGTCGTCGGTGGCGTCGAAGCTCGTGATGGTCGTCTCCGGCGCGATGGTGTCGATGCGCCACTGGTACTTGGCCGGCAGCTGGTCGACCGCGCTCCCGTGGCGGGCGCGGACCGCGAGCTCGTGCAGCCCGCCGCTGAGGGCGGACAGGGTGGTCGTCGGTGCCGCGGAGGTGGCACACGGCCATTCCGCTCCGCCGTCGAGGCTGCACACGTAGTCCTCGGCGTGTGCGCTGGAGAACCGGAAGGTCGGGGACGTGCTGTTCGAGATCTTGCTGGGTGCACCGACGATCTCGGTGTCGACCACGTCGAACGTCGCCGAATGCACGGCGCTCCGGTTGCCGGACGGGTCGACCGCCCGGACGTTGAACTGGTGCTCCCCCTCAGCGAACTGGCCGATCCTGGGCGACGAGCAGGCCAACCACGCACGCTCGTCGAGCTGACACTCCGACGTTGCGCGGTCGGTGGTCCACGTGAAACCGTACGTCCGCTCCAGCAACGGGTGCTGGAGCACGTCGACGGCAGTGATCTCGGGAGGACGTACGTCGACGAAGCGGGCCGTCACCTCGGCTTCGACGCTGTTGAAGGCCTCGGAGTGCACCCCGCACTCGACGAAGCCGTCGACCTCGCGGGTCTCGTGGCATCCGGTCCAGCCGCCGAAGACCCAGTTGTCTGCCGGTGTCGGCGAGGGCTGGGCTCGCAACCACAGCCACGCCTCGAGGATCTCGGAGTTGCGCACGCGCATGCAGGTACGCGTCACCCGGTCGTCCTGCTGGCTGTTGAAGCCGCAGAACGTCGGGCCATCGTCCTCGACGTCCCCTTCGACGATGGTCACTGACCCGGCGCCGCGGATGTGGGTGGTGAGCCCGACCTGGCCGGCGCTCGCGGACCCGGCAGCCGCGAGCTGGCCGCACAGCGTGGCCATGAGGAGTCCGGCCGCGGCGAGCAGCCGCCCGCTCCGACGCGTAGGGCGGCGGCTCATGCGTCTGCCTCCGCGTCGTCCTCGGCGAAGATGACCCACGCCGCGGCCGCCCAGAACGCGGCGACGAGTACGCCGCCGCCGAAGGACGACAGGGGAATGGTGCCGACCCACGTGATGGGAAGGGCGATGGTCAGCGGCCGGGGAAGGCGGGTGAACCGCTTGCTGGCGACAGCGAGTGCGACCAGGCCGCCGAGCCAGAGCAGGTTGGCGGGTGCGGCGATGGCGGCGAAGTAGGCGGGGTCCTCACCTTGCACGTTGGAGACGGTGGCTACCGCGGCGAGGGGCACCATGCCGAGGGCGGCGACAAAGACAGGCCATGTCTTCGTCTGGGAGCCGAGCCAGTACAGGAAGGGCAGCTGCGCGACGAGGAGCACGCTGAGCCCCCCGATCAGGACGTGCTCGACGCCGACGATGGCGACATCGCTCGAGGGCTCGTGAACGACTTGCAGGATGCCGGTCACGGCGGACACCGCGGAGGCGACCGCGGCGGAGGCCACGGCGAGTCTCGACGAGATGGGCGATCGGGTCTGCCCGCTGATCGGCACGGTCGAGGGCTGGGGAGAAGCAGGAATGGAAGTCATGCCGTAATCGTCTGGTCAACGAGCGGTCCACGGCGTCGCCCGTGCTGCTCCTGTCATTCGCCGGTGAATCGGACGTCGGTCATACCTGAGATGGACGTCCGTCACCTTCTCGACCGACGTGGACGGGTCCGTGCCGCACGCCGATAGGCACGCCAGACAAACCGGCCGGGAATTCCCGTCGACGCAATTGGAGGATACGACGAAAAAGGCCCACGCGATAACATGGCCGGTTATGAATAACCGGCCAGAGAACAATGAAGAAGCATTCGAGATCAATTCTATCGGTGCTATTCAAGTGAACGGCGAATGCAGCGATGCCTTGCTGGTCCGGCGTGCCGCGGCGCGTCGCGACTGCGTGCGCAAAGAGACCGAGTCGGCGCTCGCCGACGTCTTGGCCCGCACGACTCACGGAGCAGCAGACGTGGTGGAACGGGAAGCCGACATCGCTCGGCTGCGTTCGAGGCTCGCGGGCCTGACGGCCGCGCTGGGCAACCCAGCTTTCGGACGCCTCGACCTCGTGGACGGGACTCGGGTGTACGTCGGCAGGACGGCCATCACGGCCGACGACAAGACACCCGTCGTGGTCGACTGGCGTGCACCGGTCGCACGCTCCTTCTACACCGCGACAGCCGCGCGTCCGTTCGACGTGCGTCTGAGACGCCATCTCGTCGTCAGGGACGATCGTCTCGTCGCACACGACGACGAGTGGCTGCAGCTCGACGGCGACGCAGCTGTGGACCCGTCAGGTCAGGAGCGAGGGACGCAGCGTGTGGCCCAGCCGGGTCGCCACCTGCTGGACGCCCTGTCCGCCCCCAGAACTGGCCGCATGAAGGACGTCGCCACCACGCTTCAGGCCGAGCAGGACGCCATCATCCGGGCAGACCGGCGTGGAACGCTCGTGGTCCAGGGGGCGCCGGGGACCGGCAAGACCGTCGTCGCGCTCCACCGGGTGGCCTACCTGCTGTACGAGAACCGGGAGCGCTACGCCCGAAGCGGGGTGCTTCTCGTCGGCCCCACGCGCCACTTCCTCCAGTACGTGTCCGAGGTCCTCCCGGCGCTGGGGGAGACCGCTGTGGTCCCTGCGACCATCGGCGACCTGTTTCCCGGCGTGGTCGCCGACGGTACGGAGCGGCCCCAGACGGCGACCGTCAAGGGCGAGCTCGTGATGGTCGAGGTGCTCACCAACGCCGTGGCCGCTCTGCAGCGCGCGCCGCGCAGCGACGTGGAGATCGTGTTCAACGGGACACCGTTGCGGCTCGGACGGGACCAGCTGCGACGCGCACGCGACCGGGCTCGGGCAACCGGCCTGCCGCACGAGCTGGCGCGAGCGACGTGCCGCGACGGCGTCGTCGACGTCGTGACCGATGCGTGGGCGCGTGCGATCGGCACGGATCCGTACGACGGTACGTCGTGGCTCGACGACGACGATCGAGCTGCCTTGCGGGCGGAGGTCGAGGAGTCGGAGGAGCTCGACGGCCTCCTGGACCACATGTGGCCCCGCCTGACGCCGCTCGCGCTGCTGCGCCTGCTGTGGTCCGACGCCGAGCTGCTGTCGACTGCCGCGAAAGACTTGCTCACGCCGCAGCAGCAGGCGTTGCTGCGGCGGGAAGCGGACGCACCGTGGACTGCCTCGGATGTGGCGCTCCTCGATGAGGCGGCGGAGCTCGTGGGGCACGACGACACGGCGCAGCGGTCCGCTGAGGCTCGAGCGCGTCGCGAGCAGGAGGCCTACGCGCGAGGTGTGCTGGAGATCCTCCACGGGTCGCGTGCCCTGGAGGACGATGACGTTGCCGACGAGATCGACTGGGATGATGCGGCCCGCGTGGGCGCGCTCGAGGCGGCGGCGTTGGCCGACCGCTTCACCGAGGAGGACCACCGGACCCTGGCCGAGCGAGCGCTGGCCGACCGGGACTGGGTGTTCGACCACGTCGTGGTGGACGAGGCGCAGGAGCTGACACCGATGGACTGGCGCCTGATCGTCCGCCGTTGTCCATCGCGTTCGATGACGGTGGTGGGCGATCTCGCGCAGACGTCACGGCAGCCCGAGCCGCGCTCGTGGGCCGAGGCGCTCGAGCCGGCGCTGGCGGGGCGGTGGCGCCTGGCCGAGCTCGATGTGTCGTACCGGACGCCCAAGGAGGTCCTCGACGTGGCCGCGCAGGTGCTGGCGGGGTGGCGCCCGGACCTGCGCGCCCCGCGCGCGCTTCGCCGCTCGGGCCGTCCGGTGCAGGTCTGGCGCGCCGTCGACGACGCGGCCGCATCGACGTCGGTCGCGGTGGCTTCGATGCTCGATGACGCAGGATCCGGAACGACGGCGGTGGTCGCGCCGCGGCACCGCATCGCCGACTGCCGGGCGGCGACGGGCGAGCGAGACGTCACCGTGCTGACGCCTCGTGAGGCGAAGGGACTGGAGTTCGACCAGGTCGTCCTGGTGGCGCCCGAGGACATGACACCGGCCGACCTCTACGTCGCACTCACGCGCTGCACGGCACGACTCACGGTCGTCACCGAGGCGCCCGAGCTGCCGTGGGAAGGACCGCGGAACGTGCGGTGATCGGGGTCAGCCGAGCTCGGTCGTCCGGCTGGGGCCGGGGCGGTCCTGGACGTAACGCAGCAGCACGTCGGACCCGTCCTTGTGACCAGCCTCCCGGAACCCGAGCTTGGTGACCATGTGGCGCGAGGCAGCGTTGTCGACGTCGATGTGAGCGACCACCGACTGCAGAGGAAGCTGAGCCCACGCGACGTCGAGCAGAGCCGCGACGGCTTCTGTCCCGTAGCCGCGGCGGTGCCGGTCGCGAGCGAACGCATAGCCCACCTCGGCGACGCCGTGCGCGCTGTCACTGCGACACAGCAGGACCTCCCCGATGACACGGCCCGAGTCGAGCTCCTCGACGGCGAGACTGAGCCAGGCTCCGTCACGATCGAGAGCCGTCTGGTCGACCTTCGTGGCCAACGTCTCCTGCACGGCCTGGAGGTCACGCACGGGCCACGGGAGGTAGCGGGTCACCTCCGGGTCGGAGTGGAACCGCAGCAGGTCGGCAGCGTCGCCGAGGTCGTGCCGGCGAAGGAGCGTGCGGCGCGTGCGGATGCGCAGGGGGAACGCCCATGGGCTCTCCCCACGCGGGTGGTCGGGACCGCCGTCGGACCTGGTCGTCTCTGCCGGGGGCGTGGTGCGCGCGGCAGCGGTTTCGTCGTGGTTCGTCATGCTGCTCTCGTTGATAGTGCGTGAGGTGCCGGTCGGACGAGGCGACACGCGGCCGTTGCCGCGCGTCTCGTCACCGACCACGGGCAGTGAGCGGACCCCCGCTCCGTCCCGGGTGTGGGGGAGACCGGGACGGAGCGGGGGTGGTCAGCGGTGCGCGTCGGGATCAGCGCTTGACGCGGCGCGCGGCGGAGACGGCAGTCGCCGTCTTGTAGCCGTCCCGTCGCACGGTGACGCGTACGGCGATCCGGGCACCGCGGTCGGCGCGCTTGACCGTGTAGGTCCGCGCGGTGGCGCCCTTGATCACCTTGCCGTTGCGCAGCCAGGAGAAGGAGATGCGCTGCGGCTTCACGTTCCAGGTGCCGACAGTGGCCTTCAGGCGAGCGCCGACGACGAAGCGCCCGGCGACCTTCGGCTTGGACTTGGACTGGAACGTCTTCTCCGGAGCGTGCGGCTGCGGCTGCGGGTTCGGCTGCGGGTTGGGCTGCGGCTGCGGGTTCGGCTGCGGGTTCGGCTGCGGCTGCGGGTTGGGCGCCGGAGCAGTCAGCGTGGCGGGGGACCATGCGGGGTCGTGGGCGTTCGGCACGATCTTGGTCATGGTCGTCGACGCGTCGCACGCCGAGATGCCCTGCAGCACCCACAGGTCGCCGGCCTCCTCGTAGGCCACCGAGTCGCTGTCCGGGCCGAAGGCCGGCGACTCGATGACGTTCCTCCCGTTCTGGGCAGGGATGTCGGAGCTGATCCAGCACTGTGGTTCACCGTTGGCCGGACCGGGGCGGCCCGTGGCGGGGTCCTGCCGGGTGGCCGCGGACCCGAAGGACACCGGCCCGAAGCGGAACAGCACACGGTGGCGGTCCGGAGACACGCTCGCGTCGCTGAACCCGACGAAGTCGAACGGGTCGGTCGGGTCGTTGGGGATGAAGTCGTCCTGCCGGAACCAGGGGAAGCTCGACGACGAGCCGAGGTCGTGCAGGTGGACGTCGCCGTTCCGGTTGATCGTGACGCGCTGGTCCGTGACCCACGAGGCGGGGCCGCCGACGACGATGCCGTACTTGTCGACGTCGCTGATCTGCGAGCTGTCCGTGAACGCGGTCAGCGTCTCCGTCACGATCTCGCCGCCGTAGGACTCGGCTCGGCTCTGGGAGTAGGCGATCTTGGAGCCGTCCCGGGAGATGGCCGGGTCGAAGACCGGCGTGATGAACACCGTGTCCTCGTTGGGGACGAAGAGGTCCTTCGCGTCCAGGACGCCCAGGTGCGTGCCGTCCTGGCCGACCCGCACGATGTCGCCGTTGCGGATGGCCACGATGACGCCGGCGTCACTGATCGACGGGTCCTCGTAGGGCGAGGTGGCGGTGCCGTCGGTGGTGACCGCGCGGACGCCGGTGCCGTCGGCGCGGGTGACCCACAGGTTGTGGTCTCGGACGAAGACGATGACGCCGCCGGCTGCGGCGGCCTTCTGCGCCGGCGCACCCGCCTGCCGGGCGGCGGGCGTGGTGAGGTCGGCGGAGGACGCCGCCGCCTGGGCGGGTGCGGCGGCGATGGACAGGGCGCCGCTGAACGCCAGGGTCGCGGCGAGCGAGCAGATCGAGGTGCGCGAGGGCACGGGAGCCTCCTAGGTGACGTGGTTGACGGCTCCAGCCTCGGCGGTCGCGGCCCGCAGACGCATCGACCGCGCGGCGGACGCTCGTGCGACCGAGGTCGTGCTCCCGCGCGACGCGAGGCTCACGCGGCTACACGTCGGCGTTGCCGGGACGGACGAGTCCGGTCTCGTACGCGAGGATCACCGCCTGGGTCCGGTCCCGCAGTCCGAGCTTGGCGAGCACTCGTCCGACGTGCGTCTTGACCGTCGCCTCGCTGAGGTAGAGCGAGGACGCGACCTCCGCGTTCGTCAGGCCCCGCGCGAGCAGCTTCAGCACCTCGACCTCGCGTTCGGTGAGCTCGGCGAGCTGCTGCGTGGCGGCCTCCGGGTCCGGCCCCTCGACGTACCGTTCGACGAGCCGCTGGGTGAGCGTCGGCGCCAGCAGCGTCTCGCCGTCGACCGCGCTGCGGATCGCGTGCGCGATCTCCGAGGGCGGCGCGTCCTTGAGCAGGAAGCCGCTGGCGCCGGCACGCAGGGCGCGATAGACGTACTCGTCGAGGTCGAACGTCGTCAGCACCAGGACCCGGACCTGGGGCTGCTCGCTGGTGATGAGGCGGGTCGCCTCGATGCCGTCCATGCCGGGCATGCGGAGGTCCATGACCACGACGTCGGGGGACAGCTCGCGAGCGGCGGCGACGCCGGCCCGGCCGTCGACTGCCTCCCCCACCACCTCCATGCCGGGTTGCGCACCGAGGATCGCCGAGAGGCCCTCGCGCGCCAACGCGTGGTCGTCGACCACCAGGATCCGCGTCATGCGGCACCCCCGGCGTAGCAGCGGTCGAGGGGTCGTGGTGTCCTCATGCGGGTGATGCCTCCAATGGCAGCTCGGCGCGAACGTGGTAGCGGCCCTCGCGGGGGCCGGCGACAAGTGAACCGTGGTGCAGCCGGGCGCGCTCCTTCATCCCAGGAAGTCCCCGGCCGCTCCCCTCAGCGGCGAGGGGGGTCTCGGGGAGATCGTTGACGACCTCGATGACCACGCGGTCGTTCGCGTAGCGGATGTCGACGCTGGTCGGTACGTCGCCACCGTGCTTGCGCACGTTCGTCAGTGACTCCTGCACGATCCGGTAGGCCGCGAGGCCCAGTCCGGCCGCGAGTGCGGGGCGAGGCTCGTCCTCGTGCAGCGTCACCGGCAGCCCGGTCAGGCGGTGCTGCTCGATGAGCTCCGAGATCTGGCCGAGGTCCGGCACAGGGTCGCCGTCGCGGGGGGTCTGGTGCAGGACGTCGAGCAGTCGGCGCATCTCCACCAGGGCTTGACGCGACGTGCGCCGGACGGCCTCGAGATGGTGGTCGGCCTTGTCGATGTCCACTCGCAGCAGGCTCTGGGCAGCACCGGCTTGCATGGTGACGATCGACAGCGAGTGCGCCACGACGTCGTGCAGCTCTCGGGCGATGCGCTCTCGCTCGGCCGTCACCGCGTCGCGCACGGTGAGCCGTGCCAGCTCGTTGGTCGCTGCCAGCGCGCGCCGCTCGGCCTCGACTCGACGGCGCAGCAGCCAACCCGCGGACCACGTCGTGGCGAAGATGAACGTGATCACGGCGTAGTCGGCGAGGGTCGGGTCCCCGATGTAGTAGTTCAGCTCTGCGGCGGTCGAGATGGCGATCAGCGGGATGGGGAGACCGACGACGGCGTGGACAGGTGGAGCACGGAACGCGCAGGTGAAGGCCGTGATCAGCAGAGCAGGGAGGGGCGTGGCCCCTTCCTCGGGCACCCCGGCCTCCCATGCTCGTGCGACGAGGACGACGGAGACGACCACGAGAACAGCGGTGGGCCACCGCCGGCGCCACAGCAGCGGCGCGGTGCAGCAGAAGGCGAACAGCAGACGCTCTTCGGTGGTACCCGGGCCCTGGAGGAAGACCGCCTCGATCGCGGCCCACGCGCCGACGCCGCTCAGGAGGAAGATGTCTGCGCGCCGAGGCGCAGCAGGCACGTCCGCTAGTCGTTGCCAGGCGTCCATGGCTGCAGGTTATTGAAGGATCAAGCTGCGGCGCGTCATCCCCGAGGGGAGGCCGCATCAGCCTTGCGGCGTAGGCACTCGGTCCCGCCTCCGCCGCCCCGACCGTCCCTCTCAGGGATCACCTCGATCAGTCGCGAGGTTGACCGCCGTCGCTTCCGGGTCCACTTCAGCCGCGCCCCGCGGGCGATGCGTCGGTCCGACGTGGCTCCCGAGACTGGGACATGCGAGGCCGCCGCGAGGCGCGCCTCTCACGCACCCACCTCGAAGGAACCCACATGGAACACCGCGACTCACCGACCACGGCAGTCCTGCCACTCACCCTCGACCACGCACGTGCGCTGCTGGCAGGGCCCGACACCTTCCGCGACACCTTCGGCCTGTCGGTGGCGGAGGGCTACCTCGCCTTCCCCGAGGCGCTCGGGCACATCGTCGAGGCGCTCGAGAGCGGGATGGCACCGCAGTGGTTCAGCCACCTGATCGTCGACGAGCAGCGTGGAGCGGTCGTCGGTCTCGGCGGCTTCACGGGCCCGCCCGCTGACGACACCGTCGAGGTGGGCTACAGCGTGGCGCCCGAGGCGCGCGGCCAGGGCCACGCGACCAGGGCGGTCCAGGCATGGCTGCGGTTCGCGCAGCGGCACGGGGTGGGGTCGATGACCGCGACCACCATGCCCGAGGAGAACGCCTCGACCGCGGTCCTGCACCGATGCGGGTTCGAGAAGGTCGGCGAGGTCGCCGACCCGAACGACGGACCCACCTGGCGCTGGCGCCTCGACCTCCACGCCGAGGGCGTCTCCAGCGCCACGTGACCGGCGACTGTCGAGCAGCACGACCGGCCGCGACGCCCCGCGTACCTCCCACCACCAACTCACCCATCGAAGAAGGATCACCACCTTGATCGCCAGACTCCTGACGGCCAGCACCGTCGCTCTCGTCGCACTCTCGCCGCTCGCGCTGCAGGAGACGGCGTCCGCGGCACAGCCGAAGTGCGACGGCAAGAGGGCCACCATCGTCGGCACCAACAAGAGCGACGTCCTGCGCGGCACAGCGAAGAACGACGTCATCGTCGCCAAGGGCGGCAACGACAAGATCCTCGGGGGAGGCGGCAAGGACGTCGTCTGCGCCGGCGACGGCAAGGACGTCGTCGACGGCGGCGCGGGCAAGGACATCGTCCTCGGCGGGCCGGGCAACGACCGGCTGGACGGCGGAGCCGGGGACGACCGCCTGCGCGGGGAGGACGGGAACGACCGCCTCAACGGCGGGGGTGGCTCTGACCGGCTCTACGGGGACGAGGGCCGAGACACTCTCCACACCGGCGGCGGCACGAAGGACTTCGCATCCGGCGGTGACGACGATGACGACATCACCGTCGCTGCGGCACAGGCCTTCGCCGACGGCGAAGCCGGTGACGACTCGCTCGTCGCCACGGCCTCGGGCACCCACCTCGTCGGTGGCGACGGCAACGACTCCCTCACAGGAAGCCCTTACGACGACCGGCTCGACGGCCTCGCCGGCGACGACCTCATCGAGGCCGGCGAAGGTGCTGACACCTGCACGGGCGGGCCCGGCAACGACCTGTGCGACGGCGGAGCCCCCGGAGGCACGGAGAACACCCCGACCGATCCCGACATCTGCGACGACACGGTCGAGGAGAAGCAGTCGTGCCGTTCGGAGCGCCCGCAGCACCCGGAGCCCCCGGAGCACTCGGAGCACCCGGATGCCTATGTGGGCACCATGTCGGGCTACAACATGGAGTCGGTCGCGGAGGACGAGGGCACCTGGTCGATGCAGGTCCGCTTCACCTACAGCGCCGACACGGGTCAGCACCTGTGGTACACGCTCGAGTCCGGGACGGTCAGCTGGTCCCTCAAGGGCGACAACGGCTACTGCACATGGGCGCAGGACGCCGCCGCGGTGCCGCTCGACCCGCGGTCCGGGCACATCAGCATCGACACCGCCAGAAGGGCCTACGAGGTGAACATGGGATACAACAACCCGCTGCCCCAGTCGATCTGGCAGTGCGAGGACTCGAGCTTCCCCCACGCCGAGTCCTGGCGCCCGGGCAACGTCGTGATCGACGTGCCGTGGGGCGCCTCGCACCCGAGGCTGACGGCTGACCTCGTCGTGCCCGACGCCATGGGCGACCCCGACACCATCAAGTGGGACCTCGAGCCCGTCTACAACTGAGCAGCCACCCGGAGGCCGGAAGGCACGGCGAGGTCCGTGCCTTCCGGCCGATCTCGGTGTGTCCACGACACACCGAGACCGTCTCGGATGCCCCGGCCCGTCTCCGCACCGCACACCCATAGAAGGTGACTCGACATGCGTTTCGTCAGTGTCCGCAACATGGCCCGATGGATCGGCGAGCAAGGACCCGAGCGCATCATCGCTGCCCTCGTCGACGACCTCGAGGACGACTTCCTCCGCTGGCCGGAGTTCGCCAAGTCGCCCAGGCTCGCCGCTCACTCCCCGCTCGGAGTCATCGAACTGATGCCGGTCCACGACCCCGAGCACTACGCCTTCAAGTACGTCAACGGGCACCCCGGCAACCCGACGCGCGGACTGCAGACTGTCACCGCGTTCGGCGTCCTCGCCGATGTCGCCAGCGGATACCCGGTCTTCGTCTCCGAGATGACGCTGCTGACCGCCCTGCGCACCGCCGCTGTCTCAGGACTGGCCGCTCGCCACCTCGCGCCGCCCGGCGCGAGCCGCGCGGCGTTCATCGGCGCCGGATCGCAGTCGGAGTTCCAGGCGTTGGCGCTCCGCTCGGTCACCGGCATCGACGTCGTCCGTGTCTTCGACGTGGACCGGCTGGCCAGCGAGAAGTTCGCGCGCAACCTCGCGCCGCTCGGCTTCCAGGTGAACGTGTGCTCGTCCGCCGCGGAAGCGGTGTGCGACGCCGACATCATCACCACCTGCACCGCCGACAAGGCCAACGCGGTCGTCCTCGACGACGCGGCGGTGGGGCCCGGCGTGCTCATCAACGCCATCGGTGGCGACTGCCCCGGCAAGACCGAGCTCGACCCCCGCACCGTGCAGCGTGCCAGGGTGGTCGTCGAGTTCGAGCCGCAGACCCGCATCGAGGGCGAGATCCAGAACCTCGCGTCGGACTTCCCGGTCACGGAGCTGTGGACCCTGCTCGATCGCCGCGGCGTCGCCCGCGCACGACCGCACGAGGTCGTGGTCTTCGACTCGGTGGGTTTCGCGGTCGAGGACTTCACCGCCCTGCGGTACGTGTCACGAGCTGTGTGGGGGACTCCGTTCGAGGAGGACATCGATCTCGTCGCTGAGCCGGACGACCCGCGTGACCTGTTCGGGATGGTCCCGGCGCCCGTCCCTGCGCGGTAGACGGCACGCCGCCGACGTACGCACACACGGCGCCCCGCCGCGTACGCCCACCGAAGTGGGTGCGCGGTGCGTCTACCTCAGCGAGAGGGACGCACGTCCTCCTCGGGCTGCGGGTCCGTGGACGTGCCGGGCGAGACGGCGGAGTCTGTTCGCGAGGCTGACGCTGGTGCGTCCAGGCTCTGCTCGATGCAGAGGCGGAGGCCGACGAGGGCTACGACCGCCCAGGAGCAGGCGAGCGCGATTGCAGCGGTTCCCAGGCTGGTGGTGTCTGCGACGGCTCCGGTGATCAGCAGTCCCACGGGCAGGGCGGCAAGGGCGGCTGCGTTCTGCCAGGCGAAGACCCGGCCGCGGAACTCGTCGGGGATGCGCTCAGCCATGAGGACCGGCAGCAACGGCGCTGTCAGGCCGGTCCCGAACCCGACTGTCGCCATCGCTGCGATGACGACCGCGGATCCTGCCAGCGTCGCGAGGACGGCGAAGCCACCCGTGGTGACGGTCAGGCCGGCGACGACGAAAGCCCGGCGCGACAGCCTGGCGCGCAGGCCGGCGAAGGTCAGCGCGCCGAGGACCGATCCGGCCGCCAACGCGCTGGTCGCCACTCCGAGTGACGCCGGTGAGTCCCAGGCGGTGAAGATCCCGGGGAGCACCAGCGACTGGATCGGCCCGATGACGGCCGCCGTGCCGGCGCCGAGGAGTGTCAGCGTCCAGACCACTCGGTCACGCCACAGTGCGCGGATCCCCTCGGGGACCGACTGCAGGAGGCCGGTCGCATCGTCGGCCACGCTGGTGTCCGTGCGGGCGTCGTCCCGGGGAGGAGCGCTGGGCGTGAGCGCCGTGAGGACGGCCGCGAGGAGACTGGCCGCCGCGCTCACCCATAGCACTGTGCTGGTCGTCATCGTGGCCAGGAGCACGCCGGCGAGGCCGGGGCCGACCAGGATGGCCGTCCCGGCGATGGCTTCGCGGGCGCCGGCGAATCGCTCCAGGGACCACCCGGACGCGGTGGCCACGTCGTGGAGCATGGTGTCACGGGCGGTCACGCCTGGTCCGTCGACGACGGCACCAAGGACGGCCAGGGCGACCAGCCATGCCAGATCGAGCCCGACGGCGGCATCGACGATGGGCAGCGCCGCCAGCGAGACGGCGCTCAGGACGTCGGCACCGACCGCGATCCGACGTCTGCCCAAGCGGTCGATCACGTGTCCGCCGACGATGGTCGCGAGGAGAGCTGGCACGGCGGCCGAGGTGGCGACCACCCCTGCCTGCCCCGCACTCCCGGTCACGGTGAAGACGAGCCACGGGAAGGCGATTGCAGCAATGGCGTTCCCGAACAGGCTGACGACGTCGGCTGTGAGGAAGATGATGGCGGGTCGCACGTCGAAGTACCGTCCGGAGTCGTTGGGGGTGCACGGGTCTGACGGCGTCGCGCCTACTCGTCGGCGCGCCACCGGGTGCCGACGACCTCGTCGTAGGCGTTGACGCTGCTGGGTGCGTCCGGAAGGCCGGCCCACTCCTGCTTGAGCTCGAGGATCCGGAGCCGCTGCTCGACCGACAAGCAGTCGCGAAGGCGCTCGTGATGTCGAGCGACGTTGCGGTGGTCGTCGTGCAGGAACAGGGACAGGTCGAGGCGCCAGACCCCCTGCGGCCGCCTGAGGTGGAGGTCGACGTGGAAACGGTCGTCGCGTGCACCGGAGTCGCCCGGACGGGCGACCTCGTCCTGGAACGTGATCCCACAAGCACCCGGCAGCGACCACAGCTCGCCTGCGACCTCGATCGCGTCGGCTCGCTCGAAAGCCGGTCCGACCACGAAGGCGATGTCGATCTCGCGACGCACCATCAGGTTGGACACCACACTGCCCAGCAGGACGGGCTCACCGATCTCCTGCAGTGCGTCCCGCACCCTCGGTTCGGCGAGCAGTGCGAACGCGTCGGCCTGCAACGCGTCCGCGCGGGCGCAGGGAGCAGGGTCGAGGGACGACACGTCCGGTCTCCTTCCGTTGTCGCGCCGGAGGGCGAGCCGGGCCTCCCAAGCGTCGTCCCCACCATGCCAAGACTCGGCGTTCCGGTCTGTACGCCGAGAGGCTCGAGGTCGCGACGCTCCCGTCGCAAGGGGATGCGACCTCGGTCGCACGAGCGTCCGCCCCGCGGTCGATGCGGAGGGGCGCGGCGAGCGCCGGTGGTGCCCGGAACTGATGAGGTTCGGAGTCCGCGCCGGTCGGCGCGGACACACTCAGTGCGGCGACGTCCCGCCCGAGGACCGCGCAGCCCTGCTGTCGCGCAGCTGCTCGAGGTGGGACCTGAGCAGGTCGATCGCCACCTCAGGGGTGGTCACCGTGCTGCCGCCGACGAGGTGGAACGCGAGGCCGTCCAGCAGGACGTGCAGGCGGGTCGTCTCTCGTTCCAGGTCAGCGAAGTCGGGAAACACGCCCTCGTGGGCGCCGTCGACCAACACCGACCTGCAGGCCTCGCGCAACCCGGCAGTGCCCTCGTCCCTGATGCCCCGCAGACCTGGATGAGCCGCCGATTCCGCTGTGAGTGCGAGCTGGATCTCCATCTCGACCCGCCGCTCTTCGTCGAGGGGCAGCAGCTCGCTCAACCACTCGACGGCTCGCTCGACTGTCGCGACGCCCTGTGCCGCGCCGATGAACCGCGCCGTAGCCCTGTCGATGGTCAGTCGCATCGCCGCAGCCAGCAGCTCGCTCTTCGTCGGCAGGACGTGGCGGAGGGAGCCCGCCGAGACCCCGGCCTCCGCTGCGACGGTGCGCACCGACACGGCGCCGACGCCTTCGCGTGCGATGACCCGCCACACCGCGAGGGCCAGGTGCTGCCGACGCTCGTCATGGTCGATCAGTCGCGGCACGCCGCCATGGTAGCACGAGCGTGCTAGCATCTTGGCGACACAATCGTACTAACAAGGGTATCTGATGTTCTCCTTCTTCGCGGACAACCCCGTGGCCGCCGTGATCGTCCTGTGCGAGGTCGGGCTCTGGATCCTCCTCGGAGCGGGTCTGGTGCTGCGCTACCTCGCGCGGCTGCGCCTCGCCGGGGCGGTCGTGCTCGCCGGCATACCGCTCCTGGACGTCGTTCTCCTGGTCGCTGCCGCCGTCGACCTCCACCGAGGCGCGGAGCCCGACGCCATCCACGGGCTGGCCGGGATCTACCTCGGCGTCAGCGTCGCCTTCGGGCCGTCGATCGTGCGCTGGGCCGACGTCCGGTTCGCTCATCGGTTCGCGGGCGGTCCTGCGCCGGTCAAGCATCCGAAGGGGTCGCCCGAGCGCGTCGCGGCGCTCTGGCGCGAGTGGAACCGCGTCGTCCTGGCCGCGGTCGTCGCCTCAGCGGCCCTGCTGGGTCTGGCCTTCGTGTTCGCCGAGCCTGCCCATCGGGATCCGCTCGTGTGGTGGGCGGGGCGCGCGTGGCTCGTCGTCGGGATCTGGCTGCTCGCCGGCCCCGTCTGGGAAGGGGGTACGCGGTCCAGCGGCGCCTCGCGGGACGAGGACAGGGTGCGTCGCTAGGGCGGCTCTGCGGTCCTAGCGGCTCGCCGACACCACCGGCCGGACCTCCGAGCTGGCGGCCGGTCTCGTCCGCCGCCCGCGCGGACGGCGCAGGGCGACCAGCACGCCGGCCACCAGCACCAGTCCGCCGCCGGCCTCGGCTGCGTTCGGCGCCTGCTCGAGCAGCAGCCAGGCCGACACCATCGCGACGACCGGGGCCAGCAGGACCCACGGGACGACGGCGGCGGACGGGTTGCGCGACAGCAGCGTGTTGAACACGCCGTACCCCACGAGGGACGCCATGCCTGCGGTGTAGAGCGTCGAGACGGCTGCCTGCCACCCGAACGCCGCCAGGCCGCCGGCCACCGCCGCAGGCCCGTCGACGACGAGCGACAGCGCCAGCATCGGCACCGGCACGACCACCGCCGACCACACGGTCAGCCCGAGACCCCCCGGCACCGCCGCGGCCCGCGACACGACGTTGCCCACTCCCCACGACAGCGCTCCCAGCAGGCACAGCAGCAGCGCGCTCAGCGGGACGTGACCTCCCCGTCCGAGCGCGACCACGAGCAGCCCCAGGGCGCCCAGCGAGACGCCGACCACCTGCGCGCGGGTCGGCCTCTCGCGCAGCACCCCGGCGGCGATGACGATGGTGAACACCACCTGTGCCTGCAGCACCAGGGCGGCCAGGCCGGGCGGGAGCCCCGAGGCCATCGCGACGTAGAGGAACCCGAACTGCCCCAGCGACATGAAGGCGCCGACGGCGGCCAGGGTCCCCCACGGCACGTCCGGGCGACGGACGAGGAACACCGCCGGCAGCGCGACGGCGACGAAGCGCACGGTGCAGAACACCAGCGGCGGGACGTCGCCCATGCCCCAGTCGATGACGACGAAGTTGAAGCCCCACACCGACGCAACCAGGGCGGCGAGGAGGCTGTCTCGGCGGCTCACGCAGACAAGCCTCGCGGTCGACGACCGTGCAGCACCAGCGATGTTGTCTGCATCGAACGCGGTAGCGTCGCTGCATGATCGACCTGACCGCCCTGGCGGCCCTGCGGGCCGTGGCCGCTCACGGGTCCGTCGTCTCGGCCGCTGCCGCGCTGGGCTTCACGCCGAGCGCCGTCTCGCAGCAGGTCAAGCGCCTGGAGCGGCAGACCGGCGTCCCGCTGCTGGAGCGGGTCGGGCGCGGCGTCGTGCTGTCCCCGCACGGGCGCCACCTGGTCGAGGCGGGTGGCCGGCTGCTGGCGGAGCTCGAGCACCTCGAGGCGGGGCTCCACCAGCACGCCGGCGCGGTCGCCGGCCACCTGCGCATGACGGCGTTCTCGACCGCGGTGCGCGGCCTGGTCGCGCCACGGGTGCGCGAGCTGCTCGACGCACACCCCCGCCTGACGCTCAGCCTCCACGAGTGCGATCCGTGGGACACCGTCGACATGGTGGCCTCGGGTCAGGCCGACGTCGGCGTCGTCCACCGGTGGGGCGACGTGCCGCTCGCCGTGCCCGACCACCTGAGCACCACCCACGTCGCCGAGGACGTCGCCGACGTGATCGTGCACCGAGACCACCGCCTCGCCGGTCGCGAGGTCGTCACCGCGCGCGACCTGCTCGGCGAGGGCTGGATCGCCACGCCGGAGAACACCATCTGCCGTCAGTGGCTCAACCGGATGCACGACGGCACGGGTCAGGTGCCCCGGATCGCCCACCAGTCGATGGAGTTCGACTCCCACCTGGCGCTGGTCCGAGCCCGGCTCGGGATCGCCCTGGTGCCCCGGCTGGGCCGCCAGCCCCTCGGCGACGAGCTGGTCGCGGTCCCGGCCGTCGACCCCGTGCCCACGCGCGCGGTGGTCGCGCTGCACCGGCGCAGCATGACCGCATCACCGGCGGTCGCGGCGCTGCTGGCGGTCCTGCGCCGCTGACGGGCCGCACGCGAGCGCGCGTCCGGTGGACCTCAGCGCCGGGCGAGGGCGGCGTCGACGGCGCCGGGGGAGAGCACCGACTCGAGCGCGAGCCGGATGCACCCGACCAGGCCGGCCCGGTCGCCGTACGTCGCCGGCACCACCTGGAGGTCGCGTCCCGCGAGCGCGGTGGTGGCGCCGAAGAGCGCCTCGCGCAGCCCCGCGGAGAAGGTGTCGAAGGCGCCCGCCATGTCGCCGCCGACCACGACGACGCGTGGGTTGAGCACGGTGACCGTCGCGGCGAGCGCCTCGCCGACGTGCCGGCCGGACTCGCGCAGGACGGCGCGGGCCCGGCCGTCGCCGCGCACCGCCTGGGCGACCAGGTCGCGCACGTGGTCGACCTGGACGTCCGCCTCCCGCAGGCGCTCGACCAGGGCCCAGCCGCTCGCGACCGTCTCCAGGCAGCCGGTCTCGCCGCACCGGCACACCAGGCCGGCGGCGGCGGGCACCTTGACGTGGCCGAGCTGCCCGGCCGCGTCGCGGTGCCCGCGGACCAGCCGGCCTCCAGCGACCAGGCCCACGCCGATCCCCGTCGAGGCCTTCAGCACGAGCGCGTCGTCGTCCTCGTGCAGGGACGGCTCGGCGTCCGCCGTGCGGGAGACGGGCAGCTGGGACAGGGCCATCACGTTGATGTCGCTGTCGAGGACGAGGGGTGCGGCGCTCACCTCGGCGAGGTACGGGCGCAGCGCGACGCCGTCCCACCCGGTGAGTGCCGGTGAGTCGACGCTCGTGCCGGCGACCGGGTCGACCGTGCCGGCCAGCGACATCGCGACTCCCCGCACGTCGTCGCCGGTGCGACCGAGCTCCCCGAGCATCCGGGCGAGGTGGGCGACGACCACGGGCATCAGCACGTCCGGGCCCTGGCCCGTCTCCTGGTCGACGCTCACCGCCGCCAGCTCGTTGCCCCGCAGGTCGCACACGGCCAGCTGCGAGCGGCTGCGGCCCACGGCCACGCCCAGCACCAGGCCGGCGTCGCCGTTGAGGACGAGGGTGGTGGCGGGACGACCGCCGGTCGCGGACTCCTCGTCACCCTCCAGCACGAGCCCGGCGTCCGCCAGCGCCGCCAGCCGGGCGTTGACGGCGGTGCGGGAGAGCCCGGTGAGCCGCCCGAGCGCCCCGCGGGTGGTCGCGCGGCCCGAGCGGATGTGGGCCAGGAGCTCACCCGCCGTCGCGGGCGAGCCGGACGGCGGTGCGGTGGCGGTCGGCATGGTGCTCTGCATTCTGGCACCCGCAGATATGTCCGTGAAAGTCCTAAGTTCGGTTGCCGCCGTCCCGAACTGTCCGTACCGTACGGCGCATGGACATCCACACCGCGGCCGCGACCGACGGCCAGCCTGCCGTCCTGCCCGTGGACGCGTGCGACTTCACCGTCTTCGGCGGCACCGGCGACCTGGCGCTGCGCAAGCTGCTGCCCGCCCTCTACCTCCGCGACCGGGACGGCCAGCTGCCCGACGGCTTCCGCGTGATCGGGGTCTCCCGGGCGACGATCGACGACGACGGCTACCGCAGCCTCGTCGCCGACGCCCTCCGCGAGCACGTGCTGCCGGCGGACCTCGACCAGCGCGTCGTCGACCGGCTGCTCGCCCGCCTGCACTACGTGACCCTCGACGTCGAGGACGTCACCGCCTGGCACCGGCTGCACGACCGCCTCAAGGACGGCGCCGCCAGCGAGGACGTGACCCGGGTGTTCTACCTCGCCGTCGCGCCGGGGCTGTTCGGGACCATCTGCGAGCGGCTCGACCAGGTCGGGCTGGCGACCGAGCATGCGCGAGTGGTGCTCGAGAAGCCGCTCGGCACCGACCTCGCGACGGCGCGTGCGGTCAACGAGGCCGTCGGCCGCGTCTTCGACGAGTCGAGCATCTTCCGCATCGACCACTACCTCGGCAAGGAGAGCGTCCAGAACCTCCTCGTCACCCGGTTCGCCAACACCTTCCTCGAGCCGCTGTGGAACAGCCGCTGGGTCGACCACGTGCAGATCACCGTCGCGGAGTCGATCGGCGTGGGGGAGCGCGGCTCCTACTACGACCGCTCCGGCGCGCTGCGCGACATGGTGCAGAACCACCTGCTCCAGCTCCTGTGCCTGGTGGCCATGGAGCCGCCGACCTACGTCGACCGCGAGACGGTGCGCGACGAGAAGCTCAAGGTCCTCCAGGCGCTGCAGCCGATGACCCCCGAGCTGGTCGACCGCGACACGGTCGCCGGTCAGTACGGCCCGGGCCTCTGCGCCGGCAAGGCCGTGAAGTCGTACGCCGACGAGGTGGGCCACCCGAGCAGCACCGAGACCTTCGTGGCACTGCGGACGGAGGTGCAGAACTGGCGATGGGCCGGCGTGCCGTTCTACCTCCGCACCGGCAAGCGGCTGCCCGAGCGCGTCTCGGAGATCGTCGTGGTCTTCAAGGAGCCGCCGCACGCGATGTTCCCGCACAGCGAGGGGCGCACCGAGGCCAACCGGCTGCACATCCGCGTCCAGCCCGACGAGGGGATGCGGCTGCACATGACGGCCAAGGAGCCCGGTCCCGGCGGGATCCGGCTGCGCCCGGTCTCGCTCGACCTCAGCTATGCGACCGCGTTCGGGGCGCGCTCGCCCGACGCCTACGAGCGGCTGCTCATGGACGTCGTGCGCGGCAACACCACCTTGTTCATGCGCCGCGACGAGGTCGAGGCCGCCTGGGCGTGGGTGGCGCCGATCCTCGAGCGCTGGTCGCAGCCCACGCACCGACCCCGCCGCTACCCGGCGGGGACCCACGGACCCGTCGCCGCCGCCACGCTCCTCGAGCGCGACGGCCGATCCTGGCAGGAGACAGAATGAGCCGCCCCAGCACGAACCCGGTCGTCGCCGAGGTCACCGAGCGCATCACGCGGCGCAGCGCCGCGACCCGCGCGGCCTACCTCGCCCGCGTCGACGCCGCCCTCGGCGAGGGCCCCGCACGCGGCCGGCTGGCCTGCGCGAACCTCGCGCACGGCTTCGCCGCGGCCGACGAGCCGATGAAGGCGGGACTGCGGGCGAACCGCAAGCCCAACGTGGCCATCGTGTCGTCGTACAACGACATGCTCTCGGCCCACCAGCCGTTCCGCGACGTGCCCGAGGTGCTCAAGAAGGCCATCGTGCGCGCCGGCGGGCTGGCGCAGTTCGCCGGCGGCGTCCCGGCGATGTGCGACGGCATCACCCAGGGCCGGGCCGGGATGGAGCTGTCGCTGTTCAGCCGCGACCTCATCGCGATGTCGACCGCGGTCGCGCTCTCGCACGACATGTTCGACGCGGCGATGATGCTCGGCGTCTGCGACAAGATCGTGCCCGGCCTGCTCATCGGGGCGCTGTCCTTCGGTCACCTGCCGACGATCTTCGTCCCGGCCGGCCCGATGACCTCGGGCCTGCCCAACGGCGAGAAGGCGCGCGTGCGCCAGCTCTACGCCGAGGGCAAGGTCGGCCGTGAGGAGCTCCTCGACGCCGAGGCGGCGTCGTACCACTCCAAGGGCACGTGCACGTTCTACGGCACCGCCAACAGCAACCAGATGCTGATGGAGGTCATGGGGCTGCACCTGCCCGACGCGACGTTCGTCAACCCCGGTACGCCGCTGCGCGCGGCCCTCGACCGCGCGGCCGGGGAGCGCGCGGTCGCGATCACCGCGGCGGGCGGGGAGCCGACCCCGGTGGGCCACCTCGTCGACGGGAAGGCGATCGTCAACGCGTGCGTCGCCCTGCTGGCGACCGGCGGGTCGACCAACCACACGATGCACCTCGTCGCCATGGCGGCCGCGGCCGGCATCACCCTCACCTGGGACGACCTCTCGGACCTGTCCGCCGCGGTCCCGCTGCTGACGCGGATCTACCCCAACGGCTCGGCCGACATCAACCACTTCGTCGCTGCCGGCGGCACGCCGTTCCTGGTGCACACCCTGCTCGAGCACGGCTACCTCCACGACGACGTGCAGACCGTGTCGGGGCGTGGCCTGTGGCGCCACACGCGCGAGGCCCGGCTCGACGGGGACTCCGTGGTGTGGGAGGAGGGACCGCGGACCTCGCTCGACACCGAGGTGCTGCGACCGGCCGACGACCCGTTCGCGCCCGACGGCGGCCTGCGGATGCTGGCCGGCCGGCTCGGCCGGGCGGTGATCAAGACCTCCGCCGTGCGCCCCGAGCACCGCGTCGTCACCGCCCCGGCGATGGTGTTCGACGACCAGGCCGACTTCCTCGCCGCCTTCGCCGAGGGTCGCCTCGACGGGCGCGACCTCGTCGCGGTCGTGCGCTACCAGGGCCCGGCCGCCAACGGCATGCCCGAGCTGCACAAGCTGATGCCGGCCCTCGGGGTCCTGCAGGACCGCGGCCAGCGCGTCGCGGTCGTCACCGACGGGCGCATGTCGGGCGCCTCCGGCAAGGTGCCGGCAGCCATCCACGTGACGCCCGAGGCGGCGCTCGGAGGCCCGCTCGCGCGGGTCCGTGACGGCGACCTGGTCACCCTGGACGCCGAGCGCGGGCTGCTCGAGGTGGACCTCTCCGACGCCGACCTCGACGGCCGCCCGACGACCGGCCGCGCCCCCTCCGACGCGGAGTGGGCCGGCACCGGGCGCGAGCTCTTCTCCGGCTTCCGCGCCATCGTCGGCACCGCCGAGACCGGCGCCAGCGTCATCCGTCCCCTGCCCGCCGCCACCCAGGAGGCCTCCGTTGTCCAGCCCGTCTGAGTCACTGCTCTCGCTCGTCCCCGTCGTGCCGGTCGTCGTCATCGACGACCTCGCCCACGCCGTGCCGGTGGCCCGGGCCCTCGTGGCCGGCGGGCTGCCCGTCATCGAGCTGACGCTGCGCACGCCGGTCGCCCTCGACGCGATCGCGGCGATCGCCGCCGAGGTGCCCGACATCCTCGTCGGCGCCGGGACGGTGGTCGCGCCGGGCCAGGTGCAGCAGGCGGCCGACGCCGGGGCGCAGTTCCTGGTCTCCCCGGGAGCCACGCCCACCCTGCTCGGGGCGATGGCCGACTCCGGGCTGCCGTTCCTGCCCGGAACGGCCACGGTCTCCGAGGCGATGGCCGTGCTCGAGGCGGGCCACACTGAGATGAAGTTCTTCCCCGCCGAGGCGTCCGGCGGCGCGGCGTACCTGAAGTCGCTGGCCTCGCCGCTGCCGGCGGCGCGGTTCTGCCCGACCGGCGGGATCACGGCCGCCACGGCCGCGTCGTACCTCGCGCTGCCCAACGTCGGCTGCGTGGGCGGCTCGTGGCTGACGCCGGCCGACGCGCTGGCCGCCGGCGACTGGGACCGCGTGACCGCCCTGGCCGGCGAGGCCGCCGCGCTGGGCACCGCCGCCTCCTGACCAGCGCGTCCCCCGCCGGAGATGTGAGACTGAGCGACATGTCTTCGATGGAGCAGCGCACCCTCGGCAGGACCGGCCGCGAGGTCTCGGTCGTCGGTCTCGGCACCTGGCAGCTCGGCGCGGACTGGGGTGACGTCAGCGAGGAGGACGCGCTGGCGGTCCTGGAGGCCTCGGCTGAGGCGGGCGTCACGTTCTTCGACACGGCCGACGTCTACGGCGACGGCCGCAGCGAGCAGCTCGTCGGCCGCTTCGTCGCCGCGCACCCCGACGCCGGCCTCACGGTCGCGACCAAGATGGGCCGTCGCGCCGAGCAGGTGCCGGCCAGCTACGTCGAGGCCAACTTCCGCGAGTGGCTGGACCGCTCGCGCCGCAACCTCGGCACCGACCGGATCGACCTGGTGCAGCTGCACTGCCCGCCGAGCGAGGTCATCGACGCCGACGCGACGTACGACGCGCTCGACCGGCTGGTCGACGAGGGCGTGATCGCGGCGTACGGCGTCAGCGTCGAGACCGCCGCGCAGGCGCTCAGCGCGATCGCCCGCCCCCGCGTCGCCAGCGTGCAGATCATTCTCAACGCGTTCCGGATGAAGCCGCTCGACGAGGTGCTGCCGGCGGCCGCCGCGGCGGGCGTGGGCATCATCGCCCGGGTCCCGCTCGCCTCCGGTCTGCTGTCGGGCAAG
Source organism: Nocardioides sp. SYSU D00065 (assembly GCF_017916425.1). Lineage (GTDB taxonomy): Bacteria > Actinomycetota > Actinomycetes > Propionibacteriales > Nocardioidaceae > Nocardioides. The sequence goes on from NZ_JAFMSX010000002.1 coordinate 47,286, forward strand.
TACGACCTCGACACCTCCTTCGCCGAGGACGACCACCGCAGCTACAACCGCGACGGCAGCGCCTTCGACGTGGGCGAGACCTTCTCCGGCGTCGACTACGCGACCGGGGTGGAGGCGGCTCAGGAGTTCTCCGCGCTGGTGTCCGCCAGCGGGCTCGACGGCGTGACGCCCGCCCAGGCCGCCATCGCCTGGGTGTGCCAGCAGCCCGGCGTCTCGACCGTCATCCCCGGTGCGCGCAACGTCGACCAGGCCCGGTCGAACGCCGCGGCCGGTGCCCTCGCGGCGCTGCCGGCCTCGTTCCTCGAGGGTGTGGCCGAGCTGTACGACCGTCGGATCCGCGCGCAGGTGCACGCGCGCTGGTAGCCGCCGCGGGTGGGCGAGGCCGCCGTGGGTCGACGGTCCCGCCGACCCACGGCGCCTGGCTCACCGCACGCGGATGGTGCCTGACAGCGAGGTGTCGGCCGAGGACTCGCCGACGTGGATCGGCACCTGGCCTCGCGGCGTCACCCACCCGTCCAGCTGCTCGTCGAAGTACGACAGCGAGCGCTGGTCGAGGTCGATCGTGACGACGCGCGACCGGCCGGGCCGCAGGGTCACCCGCTCGAACCCGGCCAGCTGGCGAGGCGGGGTCTCCACCTCGTCGGTGGGCAGCGTCCCGGCGTAGGCCTGGACGATGTCGGTGCCGCGCCGGTCGCCGACGTTGGTGACCCGCACCCGCACGGACGCGTTGGACCCGTCGCTGCGGCCGCTGTCCGTCACCAGCCGGTCGTACTCGAACTCGGTGTAGGACAATCCGAAGCCGAACGGATAGCTGGGCTGCACCCGGTCGGCGAGGAAGCCGCGGTACCCCACGAACACGCCCTCGCTGAACCGGGCGACACCGGGCGTGATCTCCGGGACCTGACGCTCGTTGCGGGGGATCGTGACCGGTAGGTGGCCGGACGGGTTGACGTCACCGAACAGGACGTCGGCGATCGCGGCGCCCTGCTCCTGCCCCGGGTACCAGGCCTGGAACGCCCCGGCGACCCGGTCGATCCAGGGCGCCACCCGGCTGGGAGCGCCCGTCTCCACGAACACCACCGTGCGCGGGTTGGCTGCGGCGACCTGCCGGATCAGCTGCTCCTGCTCCTTGGGCAGGGCGAGGTCGGGGCGGTCGACACCCTCGGTCTCGTAGTTGCGCACCACGACCACCGCGACGTCCGCCGCCCGGGCGGTGTCGACCGCGGCCCGCATCGCGGGAGCGAGCACCGACTCGGGGTGGCGCCAGAAGAGCCGGACCTGTCCGCCCTGGTACGACGACTCGGCCGGGGCGGCGTACTCCACCCGCACGTCGACCTGCTCGCCCTCCTCGAGGTAGATCTGGCGCGACTGCGACGACAGCGCTCCGGTGTGCTGCACGAACACCTCGCCGTCCACCCACAGCGTGGCGTCGCCGCGGGCGGTCAGTCCCAGGGTGTAGCGGCCGTCCGCGGGGGCGGTGAGGGTGCCCGACCAGCGCGCGGAGAGGTCGCCGGTGAGGGCGAAGTCGCCGCGGGAGGTGGGAATCTTCGGCGAGGCGGCGTTGAAGCCGGGGAAGTTCTGGAAGCCGAAGTTGACGTTCACGTTCGGGTCCACCTGCCGCAGGTGGGCGTCGCCGGCGAACGTCGTGTTGGACCAGTACTCGGCCCACAGCCCGTCGCCCTCGCCCTCTGCGGGAGTCAGCACCGACGACGGCACCGGGTGCGGTCCCGGGAGCAGGTCGCCCTCGGAGATGCCGTCGGTGCCCGGCGAGTAGGTCACCCGCGCCCCCGCCCCGGCGCGTGCCCGGATGCCGTCGAGCGGGCTGATCGCCGCCGTCGTGATGGAGACCTGCGAGGACCCGCCGCCCTGGGCCGAGATGTTGTCGGCGTCGGGACCGATGACGGCGATGCGACGCGCGGAGCGGCGCAGCGGCAGCACGCGGTCGTCGTTCTTGAGCAGCACCATGGACCGCGCCGCGACCCGGCGCGCGAAGTCGCTGTTGCGGTCGCGGTCGAAGGTGCCGGGCGTGGGGAGCTCGTCGAAGAGGCCCAGACCCACCATGGGACGCAGGATGCGGCGCGCCATGTCGTCGAGACGCTCCTGCGAGACCGTGCCGGCCGCCACCGCCGCCAGGAGGCGCTCACCGAAGTTGGCCGAGCCGGGTCCTTGGTCGCCGGGCTGTTCCTGGTCGAGCCCGGCATTCGCCGCGCCCACCGTGCTGGGCGTGGCGTTGTAGTCGCTCATGATGAACCCGCGGAACCCGAGCTGTTCCTTCACGATGGTGTTCATCAGCGGGCTCTCGCAGGCCTTGGTGCCGTTGATCCGGTTGAAGGAGCACATCATCGCCCCGGGCCGAGCCTCCTCCTGGGCCTGCTCGAAGGGGCGCACGTAGATCTCGCGCAGGGTCCGCTCGTCGACGCGGGCGTCGACCTCGAACCGGTCGGTCTCCTGGTTGTAGGCGAACGGGTGCTTGAGCGTGGCGATGACCGGGTGCTCCTGGATTCCGTCGGTCACCGCGCTGCCCATGGTCCCCGACACGAGCGGGTCCTCCCCGAACCCCTCGAAGGCGCGGCCCCACAGGGGCGTGCGGGTGATGTCGAGAGTGGGGCCGAGCTGGACGTTGTGCCCGGTGGCGAACGTCTCCTCGCCGAGCAGGCGCCCGTAGCCGAGGGCGAGCTCCTCGTCGAAGGTGGCGGCGAGCGCGGTGCCGGACGGGAGCTGCGTGGTGGCGCGGTCCACGGCCGGGTTGGCGACGCGTACGCCGACCGGGCCGTCGGCCATGGTCTGGGCGGGGATGCCGAGGCGTTCGATGGGGTTGTTGTAGAAGCCGAAGTTGTTGTTGATCTGCCCGGTGGCGAGGTCGGCCTTCTCCTCGTTCGTCATGCGTTCGAGGATCTGCTGCACGCGTGCCTCGACGGCCACGGAGCTGTCCCAGCCGGGCGTGCGGATGGGCCGCTCGGTGGCGTAGGGCGTGATGGTCGGCGGCTGGAAGCGCGGGCCGGTGAACCGGCTGCGCGGGTCGTCGCCGGGGTCGGGTCGTGCCTCGACCGGAACGGTGCCGAGCGCGAGGAGCGCGCCCGTGAGTGCGAGTACCAGGGTCGTGCGTCGTGGTGCCATGGGGTTCCCTCAGGTCCGAGAAGGCACCGGCCGCTTCGTGCGCGCCGAGATGAGCCGGGCGGAGTCAGGGCCGGCCGGTGTGGGTGGTGAGGTGCGTCGTGCCGTTGAACGGCCCTCCGCCTGTCGTCGTTCGGCCGCTGGTCGCGGCAGCGCCCCTCCCGGGCGCCACGAGTCCCGTACCCGGCCCGGCCGAGCCGATCCCCACCGCGCGACCGTGGTTAGGTCTGATCTCCCGCAGGCGGGCGCCACGAGTCCTCGTCCCGGATGGCCCGCGCGATCAGACGGCTGATCTGGTGGAGCTGGCGCTTCTGCGACTGCGTCAGCGGGTCCAGCACCAGCCGGTGGACGACGTCCACGTGGCCCGGGGTCGCCGATCGCACCTTCTCCTGCCCGAGGTCGGTCAACGTCGCCAGGGTGTAGCGGCCGTCGGCGGGATCGGGCGCCCGACGCAGCCACCCCTTGGCCTCCATGCGGGTCGCCGCGCGGGACAGGCGCGACAGGGTGCTGTTCGCGTAGCCGGCCAGCACGCTCATCCGCAGCGTGCAGTCCGGCGCCTGGGCCAGCGCGTACAGCATGCCGTACTCGAAGTGCGTGAGCTGGGAGTCGCGCTGCAGCTGGCCGTCGAGGGCGGCGGGCAGCCACTCCAGCACGGTCGCCATCGCGGCCCAGGTCTCCAGGTCCTCGCCCGTGAGCTCGGCGCTCGGGTCGGGGGTCGCGCCAGCGCGTCGGTCGGGGTCCGGCATGCCGGTCAGCGTACGCAGGTTGGCAGCGAGGCGGTGAGTTGCCCAGGCAAGTCACTGGCCGTACTGTGACTTTCCTGAGCAACTGAAACCGGCCGAACGGCTGGTGCGGAGAGGCGAGAACATGGACCTGGACCTGGCGGGCAAGCGGGCCTTCGTGAGCGGGGCGACGCAGGGCATCGGCTTCGCGATCGCCGAGACGCTGCTGGTGGAGGGCGCGGCCGTCGTCATCAACGGGCGCACCGCCGACCGCGTCGAGGCGGCCGTCGAGAGGCTGCGGGGCACGAGGGCCGGCGCGGAGGTCGACGGGATCGCGGCCGACTTCGCCGAGCCCGACGAGGTGCGGCGGCTGCTGGCCTCGCTGGGCGAGGTCGACGTCCTCGTCAACAACGTGGGCATCTTCGAGGTGAAGCCCTTCGGCGAGGTCTCCGACGCCGAGTGGAAGCGCTACGTCGACGTCAACCTGATGAGCGGCGTCCGCCTGTCGCGCCACCTCCTGCCGCAGATGCTGGCTCGCGGGTGGGGCCGGATCATCTTCATCAGCAGCGAGTCCGGCGTGAACGTGCCCGGCGACATGACGCACTACGGGACGACCAAGGCCGGCATGCTCGCCCTGGGCAACGGCCTGGCCAAGCTCACCCGCGGCACGGGCGTCACGGTCAACACGATCCTCGGCGGACCGACGTACTCCGACGGGGTCGCGCAGACCGTCGCGGAGATCTCGCACGCCCAGGGGACGTCCCCGGACCAGCTGAAGGGCGCCATCGCGGCGGGCCACCAGACCTCGCTCCTGCAGCGCTTCATCGAGCCGAGGGAGATCGCCCACCTCGCCGCGTACCTCGCCAGCCCGCTCGCCTCGGCCACCAACGGCGCGGCCGTCCGGGCGGACGGGGGAGCGCTGACGGCGATCCTCTGAGGCCTGGTCGCGCCGGCCCGCGCTGCTGCTTCATCACGGTATGTCGGTGAATGGGCACTTCCCGTGCCGAGTTGACCTGGGGATGTGCGGGTTCGGCGACATCCCTTGATGAATGCCCCGGGCCGGGCCGCGGCGTCGCTCCACCAAGGTATGTCGGTGAATGGGCACTTCCCGTGCCGAGTTGACCCGGGGATGTGCGGGTTCGGCGACATCCCTTGATGAATGCCCCGGGCCCGCGCCCGCAGCGCCGCTTGATCACGGTACGTGGCTAACTTGTGCACGTCCCGTGCCCGAGCCGACCCGCTCGTAGTTGCCCGCCGAGTGGCGAAGCGGTGCACACTGGTGACCACCATGACGATGCAAGCCGACCGCGCGGGGGAAGTCAGCGACGTCGACCTCATCGTCCGAGCCCGCGAGGCGGACCAGGCGGCGGTGGCTGCGCTGTTCGAGCGCCACCACCCCGCCGCGCTGAGGCTCGCCCGGATGCTGACCGACCCGGTGACCGCCGAGGACGTCGCGTCCGAGGCGTTCGGCAAGGTGATGCGCGCCCTTCGCGAGGGCAAGGGGCCCACGGAGGCATTCCGGCCCTACCTCCTCACCGCGGTGCGCAACGTCCACGTCGATCACGTGCGCGCGGACCGTCGTTACGTCTGGGACGACGAGCCCGAGTCGCCGGAGGCGGCACCGCCCGCGAGCGTGTCGGTGGAGGCACGCGAGGAGGCTGCCCTCGTGGCCCGGGCCTTCAGCACGCTGCCCGAGCGCTGGCAGAGCGTGCTGTGGCACACGGTGGTGGAGAACGACGACCACGTCACGATCGGGCGCCTCCTGGGGATCAAGGCCAACGCCGTCGCGGCACTGGCGTTCCGCGCGCGCGACGGGTTGCGCGAGGCGTACCTCACCGCCCACCTCGGCGAGCTGCGGCCCGCGTGCCGGCCCACCCGCGGCTCGCTGGCTGCCTACGCCCGCGGCACGCTTCGGGCACGGCGCCGCAGCGCGGTCGAGCACCACCTCGAGGAGTGCCCCGAGTGCACCGCCGCCGTGGCCGAGCTGCGCCGCATGGGCCGCGGGACCGCACTCCTCCTCGGTCCCGGCGTGCTGGGTGCCGCGGGCGCGGCGTACGTCGCCTCGGCGTGGCGCGGAGCCGGGGTGGACCCCGCCGACGTGGAGCTCTCCTCGGGACCGCGCCGCGGGCCGCGGCACGCCGCTGTCGCCGTGGCGGCGGTGAGCGTGCTGGCTCTGGGCGCGGCCGCCGTCCAGGCTGTGCCCGAAGCCGACACGCCGGGCGTCACGGCGTCCCAGGGCCGGGCGCCGGCGACGACCGGTCCCGCCCCGGACGGCGACTCGGGCGCCGGTACGGACGCGCCGTCCACCGGAGCCGAGACGGGCGATCCACGACCTCCGCGGCCGTCCGGCTCGACGCCGTCGCGCCGACCGACGCCCGGCGACGAGGCGGACCCCGGCAGCGACGGGAGCAGCCCCACGCCCGACTCCGTGACGCCGCCCCCGACGCCGACCCCGACGCCGACACCCCGCCCCACGCCCAGCCCGACCGAGACGCCGAGCGCGTCCCCGACCTCCCGCCCGACGCCTGAGACGTCGGCGCCGGAGCCGACCGAGCCAGCACCCGCGATCCTCCGGGACAAGGACCTCTGGTTGGAGGCGCCGATGACCGAGGACCTGGTGGACTTCCGGCACGTCGAGGTCCGGGTCGGCACCGGCGGCCTCGCGTCGGTGCAGGTCGTGCTCCGCTTCCAGGGCATCACCTCCTGGACGTTGCACGAAGGACCGTCCTGGGCCGTCGCCACGTGCCGCGAGGCCGACGGCGCGGTGTCGTGCGAGGTCTCCTCGGCGCGGGGTCCGCTCGGCCTCGACGTCGTCGCTCCCGACGGGTTCGTCGTCGACGCCGTCGTCAGTGCGCCCGGCAACAACGACCCGCGCCCGGAGAACAACCGGCTCAGCTTCCGCGGCTGAAAAAAAGTTCGCGGAAGTCGCGTAAGCGCGGGTGCTCGGCCCCCGTCTTTGGAGGGCAGCACGGATACCAAAGTGTTGCTTCTCTGCGTTCGCCTGACTTCGGCCAGCGTGTTCCTTAACTTTGCGAGCGCGTTGCCGCCGGAGCGCACGATCCAGATGACCGCCACGACCGAAAGATGCGCATGAACCCAAGAACGTCCACACGTCGTCACAAACTTGCAGCGGGCATCTCCCGCGCCGGCCACGCGGCCGTCGCCGCGGCCGTCGTCCTCTCCACCGGCGTCGTCGCTGCCGTCGGCGTCGCGTCGCCCGCCGCCGCCGCACCGGCCCTGGACTGCGTCGGCGCCCTCTACCTCACCGACTCCGCGGACGGGCGGGTGCTGCGACTGGGCCTGGACGGCAGCCTCGGCACCACGACCGTGTACGACCCCACCACGGGGACCGCCGGCGACCCGAACCAGCTGGGCATCGGCGCCGGCGGGTCGCCTGTGATCAACATCGACCGTGACTCCGGACGGATCGTGAAGTACGTCCCCGGCACCGAGGAGCGCACCGACGTCGCGGCGCGCGCGAACGGCAACATCGCGGGCGCGATCAACCCCGCCGACGGCCTGTTCTACTACGGCGGGTACTCCAACGGGGACCTGGTCCTCTACTCCTACGACCCGGCGACCAACACCGCGTCGTCCGGCGCCGTCGCCGCCATCGACGTGCCCAACCCGCCCTCGAACGGCACCAACGGTGACATCACGTTCGACCCCGCGGGCAACCTCTACTTCGTCGCCTCCTCCAGCAGCGAGTTCGCGCTCTACTCCTTCGGCGGACCGGCTCCGGTCAACGGCACGGCGACCCGCCTCGCCGGCGACGACGGCCTGGGCAACGCGGCCGTCAACGGCATCGCCTTCGGCAGCGACGGGATGCTCTACCTCGGCCAGGCCACCCAGGTGCGCCAGGCCAACCCCATCACCGGCGACCTGACCGGCACGAACCTGACCCTCGGTGGCGGCGTGAGCAGCAGCGACCTCGCGTCGTGCGCCGAGGCGCCGGCCAGCCTGACCGTGAAGAAGAACGTCGCCGGACGACGCGCGACGACGGACCAGTTCGCCGTGACCGCCACGCGTCCCGCGGCAGACGGCACCACGGAGTTCCCCGTGGGAACGACGGCGGGCACCGACACGGGCCTGCAGAACTCCCCGGCCGAGGTGGCCGGGCCGGCCATCATCTTCCCCGGCCGCACGTACACGATCTCCGAGGAGGCCAGGGGGACGACCAACCTGGGCGCCTACACCAGCTCGTGGGAGTGCCGCAGCCGGACGGGCGAGCTCATCGCCGAGGGCTCCGGCTCCAGCGGGACGTTCACCGCTCCGACCACCGGTGCTCTCTCGATCACCTGCACGTTCGTCAACACGCCTGTCCTGCCCCGCGTCGGTCTCGCCAAGAGCGTGAACCCCACCCGGTTCAGCACGGCCGGCGAGACGCTCACCTACTCGTTCGCGGTGTCCAACTCGGGCAACACGGCGCTGCGCGACCTGGCGATCAACGACCCCATGCCTGGCCTGTCCACGCCGGTCTGCGCTCCGGTCGCCCTGGGTGGCACCCTCCCCGCTGGCGAGTCCACGACGTGCACGGCGACCTACACGGTCACGGCCCAGGACGTCGCGAACGGCGCTGACAAGAACAACACCGCCACGGCCACCGGTACGCCCCCTGCGGGCACCGGGCTGCCGCCCGTCACCTCCCCGCCGGCGACGGCGACCGCCGCGTTCGTGGAGCGGCCCGTCGCGAACGACGACTCGGCGAACACGCCGTTCAACACGCCGGTGACGCTGCCGGCTGTGGCCGACGACACCGCAGGCAGGACCGCGCCGCTGGTTCCGGGTGCGACGGTGTTCACCAGCTCTGCTGCGACCAACGGTGGCAAGACGCTGGTCACGCCCGAGGGCACGTGGCAGGTCAACGCGAATGGCACGGTCACGTTCACCCCGGCGCCGGGCTACACCGGCACGACCCCGGCGGTGGAGTACCGGATCACCGACGACAACGGCACGACCGACACCGCCGACCTGGTCGTGACGGTCCGACCTGGTCCGCAGGCTGAGCCCAACACCGACACGACGCCGCAGGACGTGAACGTGACGGTGGACCCGCTGGTCAACGACGTCCCGGGCCGGTTGGCCGATGGGACCCCGGGCAGCTGGGACGAGTCCTCGGTGGTGTTCCCGGTCGGTCCGAACCCGGGCACCGTGTCCGACGACGGCAAGACGCTGACCGTGCCCGGTGAGGGTGT